>LXQE01000205.1 GCA_003326195.1 Nostoc punctiforme NIES-2108 | reverse complement strand
TTCCTACTAATATTAAAGATGCTCGGTTACGTTTAACTCTTGTTTGGGGAGAAATTACGAATTCTGTTATTGGTTATAGATTGATGAAACGTACCTACGGAATGACCTGTAAAAACCAACGTTGCGCTAATTATAAAAAACCACTTGAAGGAAAAAGCTGTTCATTGTGTAAGCAGGCGCTGAGTGCAGCAGAAGTGACAAAACTTCAAAAAGAAATCGCATTTTCAGAGGCATACGTTACAAAATACCAAGCCCCTTGCGTACTAGTAGAGTTAAATGAGCCGTTACAGAAAGCCCTGCAAATAACTGTCAATAAATACAAACAAGAAATTATGACCGCTAATGGAGGTGAGGTTCCAGAACTTTATCAATCATTATGGAGTAGCACTGCTGAAGTGACGGCACTGCATAGTATCCAGCACCAGATAGTTAAAGCTGTGCCTTTGGTAGTTTTATCCTCCAGTTTGGATGTAGATGAATTGGCCATACAAAAAGAAAGCAGAAACATTGGTTACTTTTTTGACACCTGTGAAGGTGGAAATGGAGCAGCAGAAGCTATTTTCTCCGACTTCACAAAATTTGCTGCTGCATCTTACGCTTTAGCAGCTGAATGTGATTGTGAAGCTGGTTGTCCAAGATGCCTACATTCAACGGCTTGTCCACAGCATAATGAACCATTGCATAAAGATGTGGGTTTGTTTTTATTGGATGCAATTAGCCCTTAGCGGTGCTCAATTCCCAAAATCCATCTTGAACTGAGCATTTGAATTAATCTAGAGCGGTAAAACTTGCTAGAGGTAGGTTGGAAGTATACTATACTCTATTTGATATTTTCTAAGACGCATACGTAATTAAGCCTTTAGTCTCACCTCTCCAGTTAATTTTGCTGTTCTAGATTAAACTAATATAATCTTGCTGTGGTTTAATATTTCTGCTCCCGGTTGTTTGTAGAAAGTAGTAATTTATGACAGGAACACAACAACAAGAAATAATGGAATTACGGGCATTGAATTTAACACCCAAACAAATAGCCCGAAAATTGGGTATTAAAGTGTCAGATGTCAATGCAGCGATTCAAAATCAAGCACAGCAAACCACATTAGATAGATTGACAAAAGGAGACCTAGACCCTGTATATCAGTGTTTAGCAAGCGAGAGTCTTATCCAATTGTTACCAAAAATCCCACCAGAAAACAGCATCAAAAATCTGCTGGCAAAAATCCTACCTGTAAAAAACAATGACGATATAGATCGCGGTTTAGGATTGGTAGTGATTGCAAGAGTTGCTCGATACAATCAAATCACGGTCTGTAGTTACCTTTTAGATATATGGTGCTTGGGGGTTAAGGACACCATACCACCACGCACAGTAGACAGGATAAAATTTAAAGAATTTACAGAATCACTATTCGAGCCATTTCCCGGAAAACCGCACCTTGTTTCCCTTGAAGTAGCCCAAGGGATGATATTTAGTGCTTGCGAATATGCTCTAAGCTTAGGGTTTCAACCACACAAAGATTTTGAAAAATCGCGTTCGCACATCGGAGAATGGGATGGAAGTATACGTATTGAATGTGGTCGTGATGGGAAACCATTTTATGTGAATGGCCCCCACGATAACCCGAAAAAAATCATGGAAACATTGAAGAGAAGTAGAGGTGAAGGGAATTTTGATTTTCTGATTGGTTCAGATCCTATTGAAAAGAATTTTTGGTAAATGCAATTACTTTGATTATTCTGTTGCGTCATTACGATGTTATCCAGGTTTGGAACACTCAGCGCAGTGAATAATTTCAGTTGCGCTGTGAGGCTTTAGGATGACGCTACTTTCACCCAACTTTGCCGATCAGGTAAGTCCTCATATCAATAGGGTTTGAGACGCGCTAACCCTGAATACAAAACAGACAGACCACTAGAGTTCTAGAAAATATAGTTAATTGGTAGGTAACTTGTATGGTTTACGCAGTGGTGGTTCTCCTCCAGTCATAAGAGTAACTGAATCTTCAGCTTCCTCACCTACAGACCACCACCCGGCTACGATTGTTTTATCAGTCTGCGCCAATAGTTGCAGCTTAGGCAAAGTCTCCTTGATTTCTAATGCACCGGCAGCAAAACATGACCAAAATCTAACTTCAGGTTCAGTATCATCCAACCCTTGGATAATTACACTCATTGCTGGCTGATATAAATTTTCTGGTAATTTATGAGAGAGCTTATTGCCAATTCCTTCTAATGCTTGCGCTCTAACAAAAGGAGCCTCAGCAATATTTGCTGCTACTTCGGTCAGCGTACTAATCACTTCCTGATTTCCTTGGTAATTCGACAGAAAAGAGATTGCATACAACACAATATTTCGCTGTATGGGATCAGAACTAGTAGATAGAATAGACAACAAAGATTTTAGGTGCTTCTCAGTAGCGATGAGACTGAGGGAAGTTGCTGCAAGATCCATAATTCACAACGTTGACCAGACAAAGTATGAATAAGGGCATCAGCGTCTCGCTCATCACCGATTCTTCCGACTAACCAACAAGCTGTCTGTGCTTTCTCTTTCGTCAAGGGTATCAATCCAATTACCACTACGGGAAGCAAACCCTAGTCTTTCAAGTGTCTCGATTTCACCTACTGCTTCTGGAAATTGATTTTTGACTTCTTGAAGATTCATAGATTGGGGTAAAAATAGCGTCGCCCACACTAGGGGCTTATTGGCTGAAAGTATTACTATTCATCTTAATTTGTCAATGGCTGTAACCAATAAATTCAAGTATGCTGAATTTATCAGTAAAGAGTGCAGATTTCACAGGAGATAGCTTTGTTGAATATCAACCTTTCTTTTTGTATCTGGTTAAAACAGCGTTATAAAGTCATTGGAGTTTTATTGCTTGCTATGTCCATTACAGCTTGCAATAACTCTGCTACATCACAACTAGCATCTGCCAATCGCCCAACATTGGCAAATTTTTCGGACACCTCTAATCCATCTTCTCCACCCACCTCTAGCACACAAAATCCTGTAAAAAACCAGTCCCAAGAACAACAAGCAGTCCAACTGATTCATGATTATTACGATGCCATTGCTCGCCAAGACTATAAACAAGCTTACTTGGCTTGGGATGGAGATGGTACTGCCAGTAAGCAATCATTTGAGGAATTTCAGCAGGGCTTTGCTAACATCGTATCCATTGTTGAAGAAGTCGGAAAACCGGGTTCTTTAGAAGGGGCAGCAGGTTCGCTATATATTGAAATTCCCGTTACTGTTACGGCTGTTAGTAGCAATGGAACTCCACAGCGTTTTCGTGGTAGCTATAAGCTGCGAAGAGTCAATAACGTTCCTGGCTCAACTCCAAACCAACGTAGATGGCATATCTACTCGGACAATATTTCTCTTGAGCAGTAATTGGTTCTAGATTTCCCTTTTCTCTTTAACCGAACTGTATTGCAACGTGATTGAAGCAGTTAGCCTAGAAAAATAGGTAATTTAACCAAGATAAGGATATTGTGGCGGTTTGATTTTCAATAATTCTGTCCAGTATTTTATAGCATTATGTTTGGTGGTTTCTGTGTCACGCGATTTATGAACTTTGCATATCTCCATTATAAAATATGTAAGTTTAAGAGCAGTAAGTAAGTTCATCAACCCTACCGCTTGAAAATGTTGTAAAAATAAGTGAATAATAGTTTGTAATTTTTGTTGATGACGAAAATACATCCACCATTTTATTTGATGTATGGCAATGCTGTTTTGATAAACTAATGTAGTTTCTACTTGGGTTAATTTATCTTTAACTTGATGATAAAACTGTATTTCTTTGTCAAAATCACCTGCTTCTTGGGCTAAAACAGCATCATCAGATAATTGATAAGCCTGACTAATTAAATTACCTGCCGTTTCGGACTGCTGTTGAGTATAACCAAGTTTCATATATATAGTAGCTGCTGCTGATGCCAATTCTGCAAACTCCTCAGCATCATGTAACCAATATATTTGTGCTTGTAATTCTCCTAGTGTGGCTGCTAAAGTCTCATTCATATTTAATCTAACTTTTCCTATAAGGCAATCTGGTAGTGATGCGTTCAGGGTTTCCTCTAAGAAAATGAAAAAGGCGATCGCTGAAACGATAATGCGTTTTTTACTCTTTGAGATTAGCGGATGCTCCCCTTGTAGTAAGCTAAAGCTAATATTCCAAGCGTGATGCAACGGGAGCTTGATGATAACGATGAAGACCATTCAGTGTAGGGTTTGTGAACTGTGTTGAGGATTGAAAGCCGATGTGCGCCTAATTCCCCAGTGACCAGTGTATAGCGGTCATCTTGCTTCATTTTTATCCCCAAAATGTCATTTGGAGTAATTGTAAAGCAATCACCTCTAGCATCGTCAGGTGATCGCCTGATCACGGAAATGACTGTTGAAGTGCGCCGTTCTTAGAGGATGCATGGCGATCGCTCCCCCTTACAACCCTCAAACCCTGCTAAAATCCCTGTATCAAATATACCAACTACCATGTCTGGCAAAGGATTTGCTCAAGGTAAACCCACAAAAATAGTACAAAAAGCATCCTGCAATTATTGCTAGTAGGGACTCGGAGCAGGTTCTCCCACACTATTAGTCCAGATGTCGTCTGGCAGCGATCGATCGCGGTGACATACCCGATCAAGGTCAGGATACGTGATTGTGTCTACTGCCGCTCGGTTGCCGACTACTAGGCATCGCGTTGCCTTGGCGCTGCGATTCTCAAGGAAGTGACCTACCGCCACTCCTGCTTGAAAAGTTGCAGCGTCGCCAGGACGTAATACAGTCTTTGTGTCTCCTTCAATGAGCGTGATCTCGCCTTCGAGGACATAGACCATTTCATCCTCAGCACTATGCCAATGCTTGATAGATGAACGAGAGCCAGGTTGCAGAACTTCGATGAACGCGCCAAACTGGGTAAGCCCTCCTGCTTCACTGATCCAGAGGGTGCCATTTGGCTCGTGCGCGGCGTGAGAAGGGCTTTCCTCTACGAGGAAACGATCAGGAGTGATAACAGTCATACTGACACCTCTAGAAATTCTGGAGCATATATCTATTCCATTATGTCTAGTAGTCTGCCAAGGGAATTTTGCGTGGTGGCAAGCTCTTGGGCAGAGGTGCCATTTGGACAGGGGGGAAAGAACTTGTACAAATCTCTCCTCTGCCGACCTCCACAAGCGCAATTTTGGGGAAAGCGAACTACTAGGGTACGAATCGAAGCAAAACTTCTCTATGTTTGTGCAGTCAGGTGGGAACCCTAACTGCTGGTGATGGGGTGCTGAGTAAGGAAATCTGGGGATGGAGAAAGTAGCGACACCGGACAGCCCGTCCTAGACATTGCTCTTAAAGCAAAGCCTAACCAATCGATTTTCTCTCTTACTGCCGAAAGTTCTGCTTATGTGGGCTATTGGAGTGATGAGTGGCGTGTTGGTGGGAAATCTGGCGCGAAGATTCGGTTTAAGAGCTTTTGTATTATAAAAACTACTGCTGAGGGCAAACTTAAAGAATTAATTTTAATGGCAATAAATCACGAGAGAATAGTGTTTCGGGATATGTGCATAATAAATAATAGCTCTAGCAAAAAGATAACAGGAAAAGTCAGGCTTTTGTTTGGCAGGATTAACGACTTGATACTAATCTAAGCCCCAGTACACCAGCCAAAATTAAGCCAATGCAAATAAAACGCTTTACAGAAGCAGGTTCACCAAATAAAAATATCCCTAATAAAGCCGTACCCATTGCCCCTATCCCAGTCCAAACGGCGTAAGCAGTACCCACTGGTAATGTGCGTAGTGCTATCGATAAAAAGAAAAAACTCAATATCATACAAACAACTGTGGGAATACTGAAAACCAGCTTAGTAAAGCCTTGTGAATATTTCAGACCAATTGCCCATGCAATCTCTAACAACCCTGCAACCAACAAATACACCCACGCCATTATTTATTCTCCTGCACATTGTAGAAACTAAAAATTTTATTTTTAACGATTTTTCTGATATTAAATATAAATAAATATTGCAATATGGCTTTGAGGTATTGCGGCTCCACCCCATTCATTCCAGACACTTTTCCTATAACTCTGTATCAGCACAAGCTATACAAAAAATTGGTGTTGTTTATGAGTGTTGTCGCCGTCAGCATAGATTTAAATGGGGTTGATGAACCCAACTACCTTGTTCCTTKCCATACCCTTCMATTCCAATTAATAGAGACGATATGGGAATTTCCATATCGTTCCCAATTGCTTGTAAAGTATGGCGAAAATAGGGCAACGYRAAAATAAGTAATCCAGGTTTTAAGGGCGGCCGCTTTATCCTTAGTACGGTTGTTTGGTTCGGTTCGARRYAGAGCTTTAAACAAGCTTCTTCACCAATATCACCTCGCGGGCTTCAAGATGGGGGATGATCTCTTCTGCGACAATTTTTTTATAGTGTTCCGAGCGCTTGTGAGATTCTGCGGCAGCAGTGTCAGTGTAGTGTTCACAAAGAATGAGTTCGCAAGGATCGCTTTCCGACTGATAAATCGTGTAGGAAATGTTGCCTTCCTCCGATTTGGTCTTCTCGGCCAGCTCCGGTAGCAATTTCAGTATCCGGGACGTTTCCGACTCCTTAATTCTCCATTTCACGATAACGATCTTTTCCATGTGCTTACTGCTCCCTTATAAGACAAGCATATTACACCCCAGTAGCTTGCGAAACAGTTGTCGTGCCGTCTGTGAATGCTTAACTGCGATTAAGATGTTCGGACAAGTTTGTTGGATAATTGGATATTATACCGAATTTTTCCGTTAAACATCCTATTACAGCAATAGTCGCCGTGCATTGTTAATTTTCGCGTGTTGCTAGAAATTATTCCTTTTCCCCTTTCTGAATAAGAGGTAATAATGCTAGATTTCGATTACTTGCAATGCTTCAAGGTGATTTATGAACAAAGGCGAATTAGTGGATGCTGTAGCATCAAAAACCAACATCACAAAAAAGCAAGCTGATGAAATCATTAGTGCTTTTTTGTCAGTAGTTATTGAAGCTGTAGCAAATGGAGAGAAGATAACGCTGGTAGGGTTTGGGTCATTCGAGCGACGCGATCGCTCAGAGCGCGAGGGGCGTAATCCCAAAACCCAGGAGACAATGACTATTCCAGCAACTAGAGTACCTGCGTTTTCTGCTGGAAAGCAGTTTAAAGAAAAAGTAGCGCCATAGATGAATTGCTTTCTTTGCCATTAGCAATCCAATCACTGCAAAGCCGTAGCCCTCACTCTTATAAAGACAGGGTATGGCAACGCCAGGGAGAATGTGAGTATTGAATTGCAGATGTAAAAAAAGCGCGCTCGCTCCACCAACACCTGCCTTCGTGATGCCTTTTCTCGGAGCATCTCCTGTTGTTTATCAAAATGATCCAAACCTTACTATTAACTTCTTTCTTATTTATTTCACAATTGCCTACTCTCGAACCAAAATTTATTAATTTAAAAAACCAATTAGAAAATCAAGGGTTCCAGATAATAATTGAGCTACCACCAAAGCGAGGAACTTATGGATTATTGAGAGAGGCTGACAAAAAAATTTGGATTAATCCAGTAGTTTTTGAGCTACATATTGGTACTCAGACTCTAATTCATGAAGCAGTTCATGCTGCACAAGTATGTGCAGGGAAAGGGAAAATAAAAACTTTAGGTCTAAATATTCAGCCGAGTAATTATGCTCGACCTTTTTTTATGCGCTATACTGATGTTCACAGGCAAGATTTAGAAAGAGAAGCCTATGCAGTACAAACTCAACCTAATAGTTATGAACTAGCTGTATCCCTTCTTCAAAGATATTGTAAATAGCTTTTAGCGTAAAAGTAATGTATGTTTATAGACTCTACTGTGGAAAGTAAAGCAGTAGAGTATCTCATAATAGCCCGATCTTTTCTCCCAAACTTTTAACCAACAATTTTAGGGATGTAATTTTCATGTGTTGCTAGAAATTTATTCCTTTTCCCCTCATTTAAGAATAAGTAATAATGCTACGTTTCCTTTATTTACAATGGTTTGAGGTGATCTATGAACAAAAGTGAATTAGTGGACACTGTAGCAACAAAGACCAGCATCATAAAAAAGCCAACCGATGAAGTAATCATTGCTTTTTTGTCAGTTGTGACCGTTATTACCGAGGCTCTAGCCAATGGGGATAAGGTAACACTCGTTGGGTTTGGGTCATTTGAGCGGCGCGTAGCTTGCCGCCGTAGGCATCGCTCAAATCGCGAAGGACGTAACCCCAAAACGAATGAGCCAATGATCATTCCAGCTACTAGAGTTCCTGCGTTTTTTCCTGGAAAACAGTGTCGGGAGAAAGTAGCACCTTAACCAATACAGATATTGATTATTGGCGATTTACTTTAGAATCTTGACCCGCAAAGAGACTGAAGTTGAACTTCCGGCAAGTTCCGATTCTTTTCCCGACAAACTAACACATCAGTTAAACGTCGTTCAGCATAGAACCGATGAGCTATCCAACCCAAGGGAAGACCAGCCAATAGTCCAACAATTAACCCAATTATCAAGCTAGAAACAAGATTCTTTCTAGTGATAGTATTCTGCCGCTCTACTCTTGCTGACATAATTCCCCTCCAAATGAATAAAATGCCTTTATTACAATTATCGCGTCTCCCTAAATTTTTTAATATACTCCACTAACTCTCTGGTATGGACTCCTTCAGAAATTCGCTCCAAAACCACCCTTACCCAAAACTTGGGCTAGCAAATAGCGCAATTGGGTCATCGTGTTCTAATCATTTCACCCCAAAAATAAAAGTTTCTGACTAACTTTGATAATTATTAGTATATAAATAGCGGAATTAATCGTCTATTTATCTAAGGCATTTCTAAGAATGGGAGAAGCAAAACCCCATGTGCAATTAGACCCCAATTATGGAAAATTACCTGCCCTCAAATTTCGGAATTGCGGGAACATAGAACTGGTCAAAGTCACTTGCACTTTTTTGGGCTAATTCTTCAACTTGACGCTTGGGGACTTGTGCAACCGTTGTTTTCTTGATGATTTCGACTGTAGAGTTAAATCCGTTTAAGGCAACTTCTGATGCCTGCATTCTCTGCTTGTTACAGTTTAAAGAAAAAGTTGCACCCTAATCAATACAAATGTATTTACTTTACTCAATACCTTAGCCAATTTACGAGGGTTCAATGCCTGTAGAAACAGGATGAATACGTCCTAAAGAAGTAAGCTTGGCAAAAATCTGGGTTAATAAAATAGGCTCAGGCATTTCGGGAAGCATTTTTAAAATTTCATGGACATATCGAAAACCACTCTGGGTGAGTCTTAAGGTCAAGAATGCCGGAGTCGGGATTAAGGAGACGAAAATCGCAGAGGAGATGATGGGATAAATTGACCATAAAAAATGCGTGTTTTAGCAGCATTAGTCACCGCAGTTTGGCTTAGATTCATAAAACGCACTCTGGTAATTTTGGCATAGTACCAGTGTACTGCTTTGGAATAAGCGATGCCTGCGGTTCTTGCGTGCAACTTTGACTCTAAGAATTTTATCAGTGACAGCGTTTGTTTATTTATCAAATATGCGATCGCTAACGGCAGGGAGTTTGGCGATGCTGTCACCAGTTGGGGAAAATGTTGGGAAATATCTCTAAGACGTACTATCTCTTTTGATATATTTTTCCTTAACTGTCTTATCTGTCCTTGTGCCCTTTTTTCATCGGTGGTAAGTTACTTACGACATTTGTAACGACATACAAGAAATTATGATTGCACTCGGAAAAAGATTTATCCGTCAAGTACTAACTGTATTGTCTGTTGTAGCTATGCTTACTATGGGCTTTAATTCACCATCATCTGCTGCTACACCTGCCAGATTTGTATTTGAGTATCCACCTAGCCCAGGTCAATTTGTTGTGGAACTTACTGACGAGAGTAAAATTCAAAAGGCGAGAGACATACTTAGTGGAAAAGAAAAAGATGCAACTCATATATTAGGAAGAATCATAAAAAGACCTGCCGACTACAATCCAAATTGGAGCTATCAATTAGACCCAAACTCTATCAGCTTCTTTCAAATGGCAATAGAAGTTTGTGATGCTTCAATACAATACACCGAAGACCATCTAGATGAGGCAGGCGGTGCGTTTTTACCAGGTGCTTTTTGGTGTCCTTGGAACTCACGGCTAGTTAAGGAAATTTCATAGTATAAGAATCTTTGCGTAGAGTGTTAGAGATAAAGAGCCTTTACTGCTCTGTTTTGAAGCTGACCCTGTGGCAGCAACTGAAAATATCTTAGTTAACTATTAATAGCTGCTTAGAGTAAGCCTGTAGTCCCTGCCTCAAGTGTGGGGATTTTACTTTGTGGGTGCGAACGCGCAGAGAGTCTCCAAAAGTTACCCGTCGCAGACATCGCTCCAGAGTCGATTTCCTCTCTGGGAGACGCGAGTAGCGCGTTCGCTTGAACCGCATCGCACCCCAATAAAATAATATTAGCGCCTACCTAAATATAGGTAAGCGCTATTGTTTTAATTAAATTCAGGGAGAAAATATAGGGCAATGAGTTCCCTGATTTTTGCTATTAATTCCAATTTAATTTCTTAGATTGCACTGCGACGATTTAGCAAGTTCCACAAGAAAACAGCAACAATTGCGCCAAGAACCGCTACTGCAATCCCAGGAATGCTGAGTGTGGGGGCGGCTAACGTCAAGGTTCCTGTACTGAAGAATACACCCAAACTACCACCAACAAAAGCACCGATAATTCCTAATATGATTGTTCCGAGAATTCCGCCACCTTGATGACCGGGGTAGATAGCCTTTGCAATAGCACCAGCAATTAGACCTAAAACAATCCAAGCAAGAATATTCATTTTGTTAACTTTATAAACGTTTTTTACCAACAAATACACAATAGCAATCTAAACATTGACAATCAATCTACCAACAGAACCAATTATTAATAGCCTTGAGGATGAATGCTGTTACTTCTAGTGATATACCCCATAACTGAAATGGATAATAAATAAAAAAACTCCTAGTTGGTCTAAAACTGGGAGCTTCGTTTATTCATTGCTTGATAATTGCAGTATATGCATTTTTAATGATTGTTCTCATCTACTTAAAGAATTAAGCTAAGTTTGAAAGCCGAATATTAATTTGATAAAGTGAAGGAGTAAATGGCTTGTAGCTGGGACCAATGTTTAAAATATCCTCAATTGCTAGCTTGTTAAATTCAGCCACCTTTACAACTACTTTGGCATTAGCAACAATTATTTTTTATCCATCAAAAAGTCTGTCACAAATACCAAGCGACGGGCGCAACACAGTTCCCCAGGCAGGTTGTCTATCTGGGTATCCTGATGGCACATATCAAGGTTCGCGCCCAGTTACGCGCTACGAATTCGCTGCTGGCTTGAATACGTGCCTAAATCAGCTAAATCAACTTATTCCTGCTAACAGGGCGGATTTAGCAACGAAGCAAGATTTGGAAATTTTGCTCAAACGACAAAGGGAATTAAACCAACAACTTCAAGAACTCAACGAGCGAGTTGACACCCCACCTGCTACAAAATAAGTATTCGACACCAGTTAGTTTATGCGATGGCTCAAGCGCCTGCTTTATAGCGATAGCGATCGCTTTTAATTCAAAGAAGAAACCCCAAGCGACACCAAACAGCCCCTTAAAGTAGGCATCGCTCCCACTTGGGCCAGAACTGAAAACCCTATCACTCTCCATCCTTAAGCTCTAACTTATAAATCCGCAATTCGTCCATCATTCGCCAGTAATACCTAGTAGGCGGCGACTGCACCTTACTACCACAGCGATACAAAAAGATTGGCTCGTCCCGCTTCATCACTTTCTTAACTGTTTGCTCCAGGGTGGTGTCGGGGTTATCGCTGTTGTACCAAACTAGGTGTGACTTTCCTTCATACCCAGCCGCCATTAAACTAGCTCTCCAGCCATTCCATAACTGATTGAATTTGCTCTTGGCTAACGCCGCAGCTTTGTTGTCCGTAGCTATCAATAGTTGGCTGGGCTGGTTTGGGTTTGAGGAAATTTAAGAATGGAATGAGACTGGTAAAGGCAACTATTACCAGGGTTCCCATTTTATGAGGTGCATTGCTTCCTTATTTCCCCCCAAGATTTTCAAAGTAGCGATCGCATCTATTACTGGGTCACTATACTTTTGTAGAAATTGACCCAGTAATGAATGGCACGCTTGTTAATCACAAAGCCCTGATATAACAAGATTTTTGAGTGTGGGGAGAGTGGGAAGTGTGGGAGGTGTGGGGAGGGTGAGGAGAAAGAGGAGAAATTGAATAACTGCACATCAATGAACGCTGCATTGCCTCCCACACCTCCCACACCTCCCACACCCTTCCAGCAAGGAGGTTTCAGCTTTTCAAGCGTGCCATTCGACCCAGTAATTAAAGTCCTGCGCTAACATATCAAAAAGTTTTGTTGGTTAAGGTGCGATGGCGCAAAGCGCCCACCGGAGGCATCGCTGAAAACAGTTGACAGTATTACCTTGTTAGCTTTGGTGGTCGATAACAGATTGAGACTGCGGCCTGCGTTTAAGCAGCAGCGAAGTACCCAAAACAGCCAGGAGCGCGATACTCAACGATGGCTCTGGTACTGCCTGTGTTTGACGCGATTGGATGTATGTAGATAAACTAGCGAGATTATCGGTATTAATCAGGTCAACATTAGCATCATAAAGCGGCCCCCAAACACTGGGTGCATCAATAGGCAGATTCCAGAAGCGCAGGATTTTGTTCTCACCATGTATCTGAGCCACGATATCGTCTAGGGCTGCCTTGGTGTCATCAGGGATGGTGCCAAGACCGTCCCAAGCCAGATCGCCATTAAAGAAAGTGTTCCAGTTGCCACTGATTAGGGGGATAAATTCAGGTGCTATTCCTTTGCCTATGTCGTCAGCACGACCATCATAGGCGGCGTAGCGCAAATCCTGAAAGAGCATATAATCTCGTGGTCGATTACCTGAGATGATCACATTAACCGCTCCCTTTTGCGTGTCGTAGCCACCAGAGGCGTTTTTAGTATAAGTAGTGAACAGTCCGGGATTGTCAACAGCATAGTTGCTTAGGACATTGTGTAGGCGCTCGTAGGTTGAAACATCCTCACTTTTAATGTCAACCAACAAAAGTAGAGGTGTACCATCGGCGTAAATGCCACCGTTGTTTACTTGACTCGCCAAGTCTCGCAATGGTGTCAAGTATAAATCCTCAATCGTTGGCAGTGTCGTGGGTTCAGTCACTGGGTCGTGGGCAACGCGCAACTGTGTGCCGTAGAGCCAGATATCAGCCTCAACACTGATGAAACCGTTGTGGAGGGCATCGAAGAGTGGGGAATCATGTTCATAGTCGTTATGAGCATGGGTGCGGGGTACAGACTTATCGAGCGGACTTATAACTGTATCGGCATAGGCTTGACCGACATAACAGCTTGCTGCGATGACACCAACAGCCAATGTGCGAATGAGACTTTTCATAGCAAACTTCTTCCCATAAAGTCTCTCTTAAAATAATTGGCTTGTATCTTAGAGCGAGTTAAGTTTCGGTAATCTTTTTCTTAAAAAGTTAGGCACGCGATCGCCTATTTACCCACTCAGTATTGAGTGCCTCGGCAAGCGAGTAAATTTAAGAAGTACTTAGTACTTTCGCACAGGGCGTAAAAGCCCCGCAAGAGTGTGGGCGGAATCAACAATCGAGAGAAGGTTGATACCCGCTATTGGTAGGCGGTCTTTCAACTCAGCACTGGCTCAAGCCCCGCTATCCATGTACAGCACTTGGAACTCAGCACTCTTCATTAACTTTGTGCCAGTTGTTCTATAAGTTGCAGTAAATTTTTTTCAATTTGCCCAAGAGCTACTAATGCAGAGGTTTTATCTATATCGTGAACTAACCAGTATTCAATCACATCTGTCCATTGGGGAAAGCGTTCATTCATTAGTGGACGGTGTTCAAATTCATCTAGAGCAATAATCCTAGTAGCGGCTTGAAAATCTGGCTCACTAGCTGGCTTGGGAAACCGTTCATTATCAGGTAAATTCACCAAGCGCACTGCTAAAGCCTCAAGCGCATACCGAGAAATTGCTCCCACATTGTTAATACCTCTCTCAAGTGCCAAACCTCTGGAGTCAGCCTGCCAATCTAACCCTTGTTTTGTAGCTAACCAATTAAATAGATGTTCAGCAAAGCGGCTGCGGTAGTAGTTGCCTGTACAAAGGAACAAGATTTTATTCATTGAGTTGACCAGATGATTTTTAGTAAGCCTACGGGCTTTGTACTGGTAAATAGGGTAATTTGCAAGATATCCAGGCTACTTTTCACTCTCACTAGATGGTTGCGATGGGGCAATTATCCTTGTTTTAATCATGAAGATGATGCTCTGGCTATACTAGAATGGCATTAAGAAAAGCTGTAAAGTATGCGGGATAGAGATTACAGCTTTTAATGTCAGAGAGTAAAGTAATGGCATGAGCCAGGCGATGCCTACGGCAACGTCTTCGACGAACGCCAATGGAGAGATGAGGTAAGGTTGCCCAGAATTTTTTGTAGGTAGAAAAAGCGAAGCTCGTCTGTGAAATACTTTTTTTGAGACGAGCAAGCGAATACGATAATTACTACTGTGACACTACGAGTACAAATCCTCAAGGACAAATTTAATCAAAGTTTGGGGCTACCTTTTAAAGAACTATTGCCAGAATCGGTAATAAGACTTGCAATATCTGAGCTAAAAATCAAATATAAAAAACGGTTGTTTGACCCATTTGTAACTTTATGGGCATTTTTAGCTCAAGTATTAGATACAGACAAAACTTGCCATAATGCTGTGAGTAAAATAATTGCACCTAAAAGCTGAGTCAGAAGTAGAATGACCGTCCTGCTAGAAACGAACCACGAGTCCGTAAAGGCCGCCCGAAAGCTTATCCCTTAATGACCAAACCCCGGCACGAATTACGAAAGCAGTTGCAAACTGCTTAATACACAAGCGTTTTGGCTTTTCTTAGTGCCATTCGATTCATAAAGTTGCAAATTGCTTGATCTATAGCAATCCTATTTGAGTTGTGAAAAATATAGATTAGGAAACGAACCGCAAAGGATGCAAAGGAAGGAAAGAAGAAAGAGAGATGTAATTTTCACAAATGATTTAGGACTGCTATATTAATAACAGCAGCAGAAGTCGAGTATTAATTACTACTTGCTCAGAGAATTAGCCTCATAATCATCAGATTAACCATAAGCACCGTTGGGAAGAAATCCTAAGAGTTGCTTCAATCTCTGGTCTGCTTCTTCATAGCAGTGACTAGGCATTTGATAATTCATAAAGGGTTCGTACTTATGCCCAACCAGTCTTTTTGCATAGGTAATCTGCGTAATGTAGCGAGTTATAGAGGACGAATTTCTAGACCCTCTATGCCATACCTGATTGTTAAAACAAACAGCAGAACCCATTGCTCCCAAGCAGTTATAAACCCGGTCTTCATATCCAGAAATATCACCATTGCAGAACTTGCCAAATAGATGAGATCCTGGAATCACCTGAGTTGGCCCATTTCTTTCAGATAGTACATCTGTCAAGTAATAATTTACTGTGAATGCTAGAACATTCAGGCGAATGTTGGTTAAGGGTTCCCCNTTATGCCCAACCAGTCTTTTTGCATAGGTAATCTGCGTAATGTAGCGAGTTATAGAGGACGAATTTCTAGACCCTCTATGCCATACCTGATTGTTAAAACAAACAGCAGAACCCATTGCTCCCAAGCAGTTATAAACCCGGTCTTCATATCCAGAAATATCACCATTGCAGAACTTGCCAAATAGATGAGATCCTGGAATCACCTGAGTTGGCCCATTTCTTTCAGATAGTACATCTGTCAAGTAATAATTTACTGTGAATGCTAGAACATTCAGGCGAATGTTGGTTAAGGGTTCCCCATCAAGGGAAATTACGTGCGGTGTATCGTCTTGATGCCAAGCATTTTTAGCCAACCCATCAGTGTTTGGAGGAATCTTAAATGAGTTATTGTGGATAACATGAATTATATTAGCGTTGGGAACACCATCCTGTATTGAGTAACCTATTCCATTTGCTCCACCAATTAAATGTTCTGCAAATGTAACTATGGGTTCTAAAGCAAAAAGATTTAGATTTTGCTTTGAATGCTCAAACATTCGCTTCATTATCATTTTTTTTGATTTGTGATAATTTTCACCTTCAATTTTTTTGAGAGTTTCATCTAAATCATTCTTTAGAAGCTCACATTGTTCAGGTGTCAACACATTGTCAATTACAAGAAAACCATGAGTATGAAAAAACTCAATCCATTCATTTAGTTGCTCTATAGTTGTTTTTTTACCAGTTAAATATTCAGTCATTTTTTTCTTTGTTTTTCAATAGTTAGAGGTTAGSGATGGATCATCTCTATTAGGTACAGCTGCTAATAAACATCAGATACCAGTCAATCACTTCTATATTTATTTTGAATTATATTCCGGATCAGACTGATGCAAGTGAGTGTATGTATAAAAAAGAGAACTACATTCCCAGATGATTAACCAAATTACCGCCTTAGAATCCTGTTGGCATATTTCTCCTGAATGGGGTCAGTCCATGCCTCCCTTAGCAGCGAAAATGTTAGAAAAAGTTTTGTTGTCAATCTCAGATTTGTCAGGCTACTGCTGTGGTGTTCAGTGGGAAAGACAGCAATGGATTTATGCAATTGTTTGCCAGAGTGAAACTCTCTACTTAGCTGAACAAGAATTTCATAGAACAAATCTACTAGAAAAGTCCACTGTTTTTACTCCAGCTTTTAAATTGGGGGATATAGTTGAGGTTGATTTCGGTGAACGGCCGACACGCCGTATTATTCAAGGAATTTTTAGCCTCAAAGATAATTGGCTTTATGGGGTAGAGTGGCGCTCTCCAATTTTAGAAGAAGTGTCTGCCCAAAGCAGAACAATATGGCTNGTTTTTACTCCAGCTTTTAAATTGGGGGATATAGTTGAGGTTGATTTCGGTGAACGGCCGACACGCCGTATTATTCAAGGAATTTTTAGCCTCAAAGATAATTGGCTTTATGGGGTAGAGTGGCGCTCTCCAATTTTAGAAGAAGTGTCTGCCCAAAGCAGAACAATATGGCTTGCTGATGTTGATTTAGTCAATGTTAGTGTATGACGATTATCAGTTGCGACAAAAAAGCAGCACCAACTTAACTAACAATTTGGGTTATCAATCTAACGTTACTAATTTTATTAGCTACTTTTAATTAGTTGTCTGGGCATCATAAGTATTATATAGTGATTATTACTACAGATGCTTCAGAAAATTCCCTTTGCTGCAATTAGCGTTCTGCTTGTAGCTCAAATGTCGTTACCCGTATTTGCCAGCAATCTTACCGCTACAGTTGTAAGCGTAGGTGACGGTGACACCATACGGGTGAGAACTGGTAACAAAACTGTGACTGTTCGCCTCGCTTGCATTGATGCACCAGAGATGAAACAGAATCCTTGGGGTCAACAATCATCTGCAAGACTTAAACAATTGCTGCCAGTGGGACAAGGAATTACCCTACGTGCTATTGAAACTGACAAATATAAGCGCCTGGTTGCAGAGATTTATGTAGGGAATCGCAGTATCAATGTGAATATGGTTCAAGAGGGACAGGCTATAGTTTATCGCCAGTATCTCAAAGGCTGTCGGGAGTCTAAAGATAGTTTGTTGCAAGGTGAAAACACCGCCAAACAACAGCGTTTAGCATTTTGGAGTCAGGCTAATCCTGTGATGCCTTGGGACTTCCGCCACAGAGCTACCCAAAAGACAACTTCACAACCGATTCAACCGCAGCAACAGAATAACTGCGACCCTGCTTACCCAGATTTTTGCATTCCAAAGAATTCACCAGACTTAAATTGCCGAGATATTAGCCAACGAAGGTTTAAAGTGCTGCCCCCAGATCCTCATGGTTTTGACCGAGATGGTGATGGCATCGGGTGTGAACGGTAAAAACGAAAACAATAGTGCAATTCTCAAAATTTAGTAAAAACTAATTGAGGACAGAAGGGTTGTAGGGCGATCGCACTACTTGAGACTATGCACTCATAGATTCGGAAGTCAGCAAACCAGACATAGCCAATATTCGTTGTGACCAAGTAGACGCAATATCTGCAATATTTGCAGTTTCGTTTGAGTTATTCCAAATATTGAGCCAGTTTTGTTTCCAGCCTTGCAACAAGCCAAGAAGTTGATCCAATTCAACATTAATTTGGCTTTCTCGCTGGATCAAGGACAAATACAGCAAACTTTCGTCTAACAATACCGGAACTACTTCAATGCTTGCACTTTTTTGTGACCAAGAGTTAAGACGTGCCAAACTAGCGGCCAACTCTCCCAATTGTTGTGCGTGGGGTAGGTTTAGAAAACTAGCTTCAATTGCACTCCAGTTGGGCATTATAATCCTCCTAGCAATTGCTGGGTAATTTGGGTAACTCGTTCTCGAATTTCGGGGGATCTAATTACCATACTACGGTTATTTTGGCTGGGGCGGATGTTGATGATTGACTCAAAGACAATTTCCTGAGTGGAAGGAGCCCAATCAGCACCCCAAATATCTCGTTGTCTGCTCCCGTCTTTGAGTAACTCTTGTTCACATTCGTAATGGCGAACGCCACCACCTGCAATAACTTTGCGTTCGATGTCTACTGCTATTTTAATAAATACCTCCCAAGTTTTCAGCATTTCTTCTATTTCTTCACTCGTAGCAGGCTCACGGATAATTAAAATCAATTGAAATTAGTCCTATTTAGCAATTAACAACGTCAACTTATACACTACTGGTTCATGCCAAACAAATGAAGGTAGGCAATTGGTAATTTTTAGTTGTGCGTTGAGAACTCAGCTTGGGACACCGAGAGTCTTTAAGACAAACAGATAACTAAGCCAGTTGACTCTATCAAACGTTCTAGATTTCCTCAAAGATGATTCCGATGACCCACCAAGTCTGAAAACTGGTTGTAAAAACTTCATTCCCTCAGATTTAGGGCGATCGCCTTATTTAATGTTAAGCGGCTTGTAAGCCACACTATCTCTAGCGTAAAAACATAATCATGATTTTCCGAGTGGCTAGGCTGAAATCATCGCATTGCAAAGCTAAAGCGATCGCTTTTGGCTGTGAGTGATTTACTCTTTACTAGCATCACTTTATCAATTATATTATGGATATGTCAAGTGACACTAGTAAAGAATATATTATGTTAGAACTAGATTTAATTACCACTGTGGCGTGGAAACAAGCTTTTGGGGAGAAGCTGAAGCAGATGCGTGGAAAAGTTTCTAGGCGATCACTTGCCGATGAGATCCAATCAAGATTTGATTACAAGGTTTCTCAGCAATATATTCAGCTTTTAGAAAATCCAGCTATGCCAAAAGCTCCTCAAAACGTCTCTTTTCAACTGCTTAGATATATTTGTCAAGTGCTTGAACGTGATGTACAAGAGATTTTTGGTGTTCCTAAAATTATCTCCCATTAATTTATAAGTAGCACTTGACATTCATAAGTGTAGCTAGTAAATTATAAATATAGCGGAGGAACAAAGCGCCAGCCTCCTAGCTAAATATAGAGGCACTCACCATTGAACCTTGAAAAAAGTGAACAGAAAACAAAGCCCCCAGGTAGCCGAAGCAGCGAATAGTCAAGGCTGGTGAAGTAAGGTAAGGGCTGAGTGGGTTCCAAATAAAAAGTTGCCACAGCATTACGAAAGTCGCTTTGAAGCTCGTTGCCGACTGCCGCCCGATCAAGAGATATACTGCTGTAGCAAGCTCCGGTCACTGGCTAGGAGTAAGAAAATATGAGGCTTCGCCAATTCTAGAATGAGGTGTTGTGGCAAGCCACAACGTCAATCAGTACACAAATCAAAAGGCGATCGCAGTGTCTGCAAAACTGTGCGATCGCCTTTATTACCCAATCGAAGGTTTTAAAATTATGCCACAAACAACAGCAACTTTAACCTCTTGCGTTAAACCAGTTGAAGAATTGAGAGCAGTAGAGATTTCATTTGAAGATCACGAATTCTATGCAGGTCAAAAGCTCGTAGCTAGCGTTACCCACGACGATGACCTAACGCAACCTTGGATAGTGATGGTCAATGGTGAGGAGATCCATCGTGCGAACACTTTTAAAAGATGCCACAGCTACATCACATGGCATTACCAGCGCGGAACACTGCCCATACAAGAAGAAGAAACCCCAGTTGCTACAACGGGGAACGAGGTTATGTGCGAAATAGCCGCCCAGTGTGAGCAGTTCGGATTTGAATTGTTAGATGACGGCATCTATAAGGATGAACAGAAGCTCGGTTCAGTCGGCTGTACTGATGGTCGTTGGTGGGTTATTCGGGCAACATCAGTGCATCAGCAGAAAATCCCGTGTGATTCTGCGAGGAAAGCGATGTGGGTATTGTCGATGGTAGAACTGACGCAACCATCTCGTGAGGAACTGCTGGATAAGCCGTTTGATCGACTAACGGCTAATGATAGGAACAGCTACGGGAATATCAGTCACCCTCAGACGAGCCTCTTGATTACGGTGAGTTCACAGACTCCGACTTGGCACGGATAGAGGGAATGGCGGCGTAAGTGAAATAGTGGGCGTGACCGAAATCTACATTCAGTAGATCACAAACTTTTTCCCAAAGGGCGATGGCTTGAAAGTTTTGTAGTCAATGATACTTTTTATCAGTTGCTGTTTAAGCAAGTAGGTGGGACATTGATAAGAATCCCTTATAAAGGGGTAGCAACTGAGTTTCTAACAATTAACCTGATGGAAGATAAATACCTTCAACAACTTCATGTATTTTGTCAACAGCTTGACGCAGGAAGGCTAACATCTGTCTGAGACTAAATAATTGGCGATAAATTAATCTTCCGCCCTTCCTCTTCAGGCTAATTTTTAGCCATAAAAGGT
>LXQE01000204.1 GCA_003326195.1 Nostoc punctiforme NIES-2108 | reverse complement strand
CTCCAAGGATGCTTTTGAGCCGTCGTTGGTATCCTGCGCTTGTCCCTGTAATCGTTTCGATAAAAAAACCCCTACTTCTGGCATAACATGTTTTTGCATTTGACTCCGCACTGCTTCTTCAATTCCTGCAAGATTTGTGAGCTTTTCTTTTGACGTATCTTCGTACAATATTTTAGCCATCGCCTGAATATGTTCTTGAAGAGCTTGCTTTTGTTCTGGGGTCATTGGTAAATAAATACACTCGTCTTACCTATCCTGACTGATTTTCGCCTTCTTTGCAAAAAACTGGGATGCTCCCAGTTAATTGTCAACAGGATGGCAACTAATAAAACAGTCATTTTATTTGTAGCTCCAGAACCGCTTTAGCAGATAGAAATATTACGCGTTTACCAATTAGATAATAAACCAAGAAAGGGAAAACTCCAATTCATAGTTTATTCTAATTCTTCTGTCATGCTGGGCAAGATTTTTAAACGCACAGAGAAGTAGCATCGGAGGAAACCTCCGTTTATAACTTTGGTGGGGCGCAGAGTCTTGCCGAATTTAATTCGCTAAGAATTAATGAGATGCTGTACTTAGCCGTTCAAGTTGGGCTTCAATGGCTGCCAAAAGTTGGTGTTGCTGCCAATCTTGGCTAAGATGAGCGGCTATGCAAGCGGCTCCAGCGCCCATACCTTCTTTTACAAAGCCTTGCTCATAAGCTCTGAGTTGGGGATAACGAGAATCAGCAAAGCTCAGATGAGTTGCTAATAGAGGAGGGGTTCCTACAGTCGGAGTTAAGCTGTTTTTTCCTAAGTTGAGGGCTAAGTCAACTGTAGCCCCAGTAGGATCTTCAGCCACCCAGCGGGTTGTGCCGACAACTACTGCTTCTGGTTGCCATGATAAGGCGTAAGCTTGAGCGATCGCACTCATCAACGCATAAACCGCCAGCATTTGCGTCCCTCCAGCCAGCATTACACCACAACTATGGCTAGCAGCGATCGCCATTCCAGCTACTACCACTTGCATCGGATCGCCCACGGCGGCTACGAGTTTTAGCGGATCTACAGAATTTTGGATTTGAGATTGAAATATCTTATCCTGCTCCCTGCCCCCTGCTCCCTGCCCCCTGCTCCCCTTCATCTTCTCCAGTCCAGCTTGCACTAGTGACCACTTTTGCGAGTGGTTACAAACAGGGTGGCTACTGTTAACTTTTCCGGCAGCATCTATACCTAAACCAGTTAAGATTGCCAGGGCAGTTGTAGTACCTCCGACGACGCACTCACCAACAATCAGATACCCCTGTTGAATATTGGCAACTAGGTGTTCTCCCCAAAGTAGACCTTGTTCAAACAAGTGGTGTACTGTGGTAATTTCCATCGCAGCACCTCCACTTAAACACTGAGCAGGAGCGCCACCTAAATCAATTACTGGCACAGCAGGAGGCTGAGGTAAACCCGCATTAAATAAATGAATTGGTATCTTTAATGACTCAAAGACAGCGCGAGAAATCAACACAGGCGAAGCCCCAGCCGCCAATGGTGGTAGAGGATATTGGGCTTTATGTTCTGGGCCGTAATACAAAAACTCAGCATCGGCACAAGCTGTATATTTCCGATCCTCTGGAGTTCGACCAGCTGCTGAAATGCCTGGAATTAAACCAGTTTCAGTAAATCCTAAAACACAAGCAAATACGGGTAGACAACCACGATACCTTCGCAGCCATTGTTCACCCTGTTCTTTTTGCGTATAAATACGAATTTGGGAATTGGGCATGGGGCATTAGTTATTAGTTAGGACTGATCGTTTAACCAATGACAAATGACAAATGACTAATAACTAATAACTATCCTTCATAATCCATGAGAACTTGTACCCAGTGTGGTGGGCGGGGAATAGGGTTTCCCAGGCGGTCAAAAAGCAACCATGCTGCCAGATGCACCACAAAAAGGTAGATAAAGTTGTTGAGTAAAATTAAAGCGATCGCTCCCACTTGAATCAAAAATACACTGGGACTCGCCAACAAACTCAAGTTAAAAAATACCCACTCAATGAACTCAGTCACTTGGGTAATCACATAAATCCACAGGTCTTCACCCGACAAAACAGACAGCAACCACAGCCTAAAAAAGACTCCTAAAGTACCCAATAGCGTACCCAGAGTGATAGAAACAATCCAGGGAAGACGACGACGACACCAGGTAGCGCCTAAAAGGACGCCCATAAACCCGTAGGGCATGACAAACAGCAAACTGCGCGCTGGCCCCATCAGTACCGTCAGCAGTAACCCAGAGGTGAGTGCTGCCATCCATGCCGCACGTTTGCCCCAACGCAGATAAACTAGAGCGATCGGCACCGGAAAAAATATCCGCAAAACTGGGCCTAAAGGAAAGTAAAAATTAATAAACCAAATTAAGCTAGCGGTACTGGCTAAAAATGCCGTTTCCACCATCCTCAAGGGCGCATCAGCTTTGATTTGAGGAGGCATTAACTGTTTTTCTTTATCTAACCAATGATTCTGAGGAGTTGGAGCTTCAGAGGATGGATCTTCCTCCGGTTCATCTGGGAGAGAATCTAAAATACTCATATCTGACAAGTTTTTAAACGATCATTCTTTCTAAGGCTGACAAATCGGGAATACAAATAGTGTCTTGATCCCGTTTAATCAAGCCTTTTTTTTCTAGCCTTGTCAACACTCGTGTCACGGTTTCCCGCGCCAGTCCGCTCAAACTACTCAATTCCCGATGAGGTAAATTGGGGATTTCAGTTCCGGTTTGCCCTTTTTTCCCCTGTCCTTCTGCCAAAAATAACAACGTATCTGCTACCCTTGACTGGCTATCAGATTCCCGCAACCGCAATCGGCGATTTACTTGCCGCAAACGTCGTGCCATTAGTTGCGCCAATCGAACTCCCGCCAAGGGTTCTATCTGAAGTAATTTGACAAAATCCTGAGCAGGCATACTACCAATTACCGTTGGGGCCAAGGTAATCACATCGGTGGATCGAGGTGCTTCATCTAGCGCCGCCATTTCACCAAACAATTCACCTTTGCCAATAATATTCAGCGTTACCTCTTTTCCTTCCAAATTGTAGGTGCGGATTTTTACCCATCCGTCCATAATAAAATACACAGAACCACCCCAGTCATTTTCTAGCAGAATCACCTGATTGGCTGGGTGAGTGCGGGTAACAAGATGGGTGAGGGCTGATTCCACAGCAGTTTCTGGCAACCCTTGAAAAAAGGGAGCGGAGGCGATCATCCAGGAATTAGCCTGTGCTTGCAAGCTATATCGATCTTCCATTACGACATCTTTAATTCAAGCTGCTATGTACACACAAAAAACAGGAGTGCCATTTGTAGCCTAAGCTATCATTGCACAGCTCCCTTTCCAAGAAAAAACTAAACTATGTTACACAAGAAAGCGACAAGAAGTTTTTCTAAATAATCTTTACCTATAAGTTTAAACGGAGTAAAAGTTTTGCAAAAAGTAGTTTATAGCCTGCGGTTGTATTGCTTAGGGGCTAGCTGCACTGCAAACTTGATTAGTTATGAATATAGGCAAACAACATTAATGATACTAAAGGGAGTAAATTATTGCTCAGGTATTTTAGCGATTTTCAAAAATAGGCAACCAATGACCTGCAAAATTAAGCTTTTCGAGCAAAGGCTGTCTGAAGAGGACAAGGAGAGGGGGAGACAAGGAGATGGGGGGAACTTTTTTCCTTGTTTTCTTCGATGATTGAAGATTGCCACGACTCCCAGTAATCCATAACATAATGACAGTCACAAGTCCAAGTAGCGGCTTTTGCTACTCAAAACTTTTCCTATGGTCGACGCTGCGCGTAGCAAGATCCCCATAGGGGTACGGTGATTGTAAAGTAATTGTCACATTAGTTGACATAAATTTTTAGGTAAGGTAATAAAAGTGACTTTTAGTACAGATGAAATTCAAAAGCTGATCGCAGACATTGACAACTTACTTGCCAGCGGTGGTAAGCGCCTGTCAAGATTTCTCTCTGGTCAGGCGCAAGAGCCTAAAGAAGTTTTAGAGCGAATTCGCGACTTCTTGGTGAGGTTACGAGAAAAAGAAACATTAGAGAGCGGCATCCCAAATCAGTCTTCTGAAGAACCGCGTTCGCCTTTGTTAACAAAATTTATTGATCGTAGTAATAATCAGTATCCACTACCACCGCTCGAACCCAGTCAGGAAGAGAGTACTGTTGACGCCGGACAATTAAAAAATGAATTTTCCAGATTGATTCAGCCGTTGCGATCGGAATTAGAATTGCTCTTGCAAGAGCGAGCCACTCTTATACAAGAAATTCGGCAACTAGAGCAAAGGCGTTTGCAAAACTACTCCTTAGCGCAGCAGTTGACAAACCAGGAGCAAATAATTACCGAGTTTTTACAGGTACTCATGAGCCGCCTTGTGCCAACTTTAACGCCACTGATTGGACAGACGAGGGAAAATTCAGCCAGTTCTTCAGGAGGAATTAATTACGCAACCTCTGCAACTCAATCTTTATTAGAATCCTCTGACGATGTGGAGCGCTTAACCCAGCTAGCTAGGGAGTTAGATCAACGCCTATTATCACTAGATGGGACGGTGAATGTAGTCTTTGAAGCACTACAGCGCAACATTAATACTTATTACGAATCCCTGTCGCAAGCACTGGCAAGAATGCATAGCAAGGGGATGCAAGGCGAACAGCTGATGGCTAGCTTTGTCAACAATTTGACCCAACATTTGCAACAAGAATCCTCTAGTTTGCAGTCGTCATTGCTGGGAGAAGAATCTGAGACACTACCATCATTGACTGAACCAGCCGATATTGCTGCTGGAGTTGCGCCCCAATCCTTGGAGCTTATCCAGCCAGAAACTTCATCTCCACTCACAATTACTTCTGAGCAACGGGAGACTACCCTCACAGAGGATCTAGATGCAGTGCTGTTGCAGCTTGGTGTAGACTCATCTGAATATTCTCAAACTCCGACCGAATTACCGCAAAATATTTCTGCGGCAATTGGTGATGAAGTAGACCAACTTTACGCTAGTTTGTTTGATGCTGGTGATGTTAATAATCCCAGCCTCGATGTTCCCACAAATGACTTATCTGCTTTCACAGCCTCTGCATCTCCATTGAACATGGCACAGGCTCCACCTGTCTCTCCAATTGTGAATTCTGCGGTTGTAACACCAGATACAGGTCTTTCAATCCAAGAGACTTTAGGCGAAACCACAGATTCATCAGAGCCACAGGAAGAACTATTTTTTGAAGAGAATACTGACCTAGACTCACCTCTTAGCTTCTCTACTCCACAAATAGACAGTTTGCCACAAGTCGGCACTCAGCCAGCTAGTGTTGATACAATTAATACCCTAACTGACTTATTACCTGATACCGAGACTGAACTGCAATTGCTGGAAGTCTCATCTTCTGTAGATAATTCCACAACTACAGCAACTGACCCATTGCCTGATACCGATAGTGAACTGCAACTGCTGGAAGTCTCATCTTTTGTAGATGATGCCACAACTACAGCACCAGTGATTCCAGAAGCAGCAGAAATTTCGTTAGTAGAGCCTACTGTTCCCGAAGCGTCTGTCTACGACACCCTGCGCGATCGCAGCGAAGATATCACCACATCGGAAATATTAATTAACAGCGATCGCTCCGAACTGTCTTCAGATAACTACATTGCTGCTTCACCCCAGGAAAACTTACTTTCTATTGAGTCAAACCAGTCTCCAGCCGTACCAGATATTTCTTTAGATGAAGAACAGTTGCAGCAATTAGATCGGGATTTGGCTAATTTTGATCGGCAGCTAAATTTTGAGTCGCAGCCAGATCGCAACTTGGATGTTTTCTCGGAACTACTTGATAACATTCAAGACACAATCCCCACAACTTCCCCTGAAAATCCCCAAATAGAAGAGAATACATCAACTGTTGCTTTCTCTAGTTTGGCAGTTCCCCTGGTAGAAACTGAAAAAAAAAAGGAAGTCACAATTCCTGTTCCAGAAAGTTCTTTACCTCCAATTGCTCACTCCATAAATAATCCAGAAGTTTCGCCCAATATTCTAGAATCAGTCTGGTATTTAGGAATTGATTTAGGTACAACAGGAATTTCCGCTGCATTATTAAATCGCTCGACTTTTGTTGTACATCCTATCTACTGGTCAGCAGAAAATTCGCCGGAAATAAGCTCTTTTCAGCAATCGTTTCGTTTACCAACAGAGGTTTATCTGCCTATAGCTTCTATACCCCACGGTGAAAACGAAACTATCGAAGCACATGAGCAAACAGCACCTGCGGCTGTTGCCCAAGATAAAGTACCCGATCGCTCGGCTACCACTCCTGCAACACCAAGATCGACAGCAGATCCGACGAAAAATAATCTCTACTCAGCGCAGTTGAAGCCCTATCTACAAGTAGCAATTCCCTACAAGAGCGAACGACAGAAATGGGAACCGGTTTTGCAATTAAATGAATTTTCGGCAGGGCCTTTGATTTGGGTTGTGCGATCGCTCTCTAAGTTACTATTAACCCTCAAATCCGAAAAAACAAGTACCACCCCTAGTTTAATGGCTGCCGCTATGGGGATCAGCGAACAAGATTTTCCCCAGATTATCAATAATATTGCTGGTGTAATTTGTACCTGTCCATCTAGCTGGTCGGAACAATACCGCTTTAACGTGCGGGAAGCTTTACTCACTAGCAAACTTATCCAACATCCGCAGCAAGTATTTTTTGTCGAAGAAGCGATCGCTAGTCTACTCCCGGAACTTGATGCTGTTAATGGTGAGCAAGTAAAACTAAGCGATGCTCAAGGTTCTCATCCAGTAAAAACCAGCGAACATCCCATTGTTGGCAACACCCTGGTGATTAACATTGGGACAACTGCCACAGAAATGTTGCTGGTGAATATACCAGAAACCTTGCAGCAATTGACATACAGTGATTTCATGCTCCACAGTTTTGCTTATGCTGGCAAGGGAATTGAACAAGATATTATCTGCCAGCTGCTATTGCCACCGAAATCTCGGCAATCACGCCTAGAAACACCAAGCAATCGCAAAACTACCACGAGTAATCCTTGGCAATGGCAACCGTCAATTCCCGGTTTAGACCAAATGCGTTGGCAAACTTTAGGGTTGGAAGAATTAGAACTACCTAGAGTCGGAGAACCAGATATCACCGCTCGAATTCGTCTCCAACAGCGTCTAGAAAGTTCTCTACTGGGACAGGCGGTATTAGATGCGGCATTAGCCCTAAAGCTGATTTTGCAACACCAAGACTCTTTTACCCTAGAATTAGCCGATCAGCAGTGGGTTTTGCAGCGACGAGACTTAGAAAGCCAAGTATTTATCCCCTTTGTGCGCCGCCTGAACCGAGAACTTAACAAGTTATTGGTAGCTCGTGGTATCCCCACAGAAGCCATTAATCAGGCGATCCTGACTGGTGGAGTGGCTTGTATCGGAACGGTGAACCGCTGGTTACGGCAAAAACTTCCCAGCACTAAGATTATTCAAGATTTATATCTTGGCGAAAACGGCGCTCCCAATTGCAGTCGGGTTGCTTATGGTTTGGCGATGCTGCCTCTGCATCCCCAGATTTTAGATATACCCAGGCAACAATACACTGATTATTTCTTGTTTACGGAATTGTTGCGACTGCTACCAGACCGTTCTTTATCTTTCGGTGAAGTTATCCAGTTATTTGAGGGTCGTGGAATCAATACTCGGATTTGTCAGCAACGGCTGCTGGCTTTTTTGGAAGGTGAACTGCCTTCCGGTTTGATACCTTCAGTCACAGAATCAACTTGGCTTACCCAGAGTTCGCAAGAAAATCCTGACTATCAGGCGATCGCCACAGCACCACTTTTTGAAAAACAAGGAAGTCTCACTTACCGTCCCAATTCTCAACAACTGTTGTCTTTACGTCGCTATCTAGATGCAATCAAGGCTAGTAATCAGCAATCACTGGAGGAACCATATACGGTGAATTTTGCTTTAGAGGTTAATCGTTGAGACTAGTACCGCAAGGCGGAATTCAAAATTCAAAATTCAAAATGAATACAGCATAAGGGTTTCGTTGATTTGGAATGATTAGTTTATTTCCGCCACGTTGTACTACTAGATCGCGCTAGAAATAAGAATACTACTCAAAATTCCAAATGCTCATAACATAAGCATTTGGAATTTTGCGAATTACTACTAGTACTTCAGCACAGTAATTTTTGGGATATGTCCGATAGTAGTATCTTTTTATTAGTTTTTATTAGATGGATAAAATACCGTAAATTTACAATCTATCAATTGAATTGAAAGATTCCGTAAATTTTTGGTTTTTGGTTTTTACATCGGTTAAAATTTGTGTATATTAACACTCAATAGTAGCGGCAATAGCAGTAAAAATCGCCTATACAATCATGTCTATGTCTACACTACTGATGTAAAAATTCCTTTTAAGACATAAGTTAGCCCTTGTGAATAATCTTTATTCAGTTAATTGTTTGCAACAGCCTTCACACCCGTCAACTTTAAGCGTGAGAAAACGATTAATTGACATTGTTGGAGCAATTGTGGGGCTGATTATTACATTTATGGTAGCAATTCCTATAGCAATTGCTACCTTTATTCATGAGCCAAGTCCAATATTTTATTCCCAAATTCGCTGTGGGTTAAACGGAAAAACTTTCCGCATCTGGAAATTCCGCTCCATGATAGTCGATGCTGATAAACTCAAGCATTTGGTTGAGAACCAAGCCAAAGGTCACATTTTTAAATCTTTTGACGATCCTCGCATTACTCCTGTTGGTAAATTTTTGCGGCATACTAGCTTGGATGAATTACCTCAATTTTGGAATGTTTTGTTAGGGGACATGAGTTTAGTTGGTACTCGTCCACCTACTCCTGATGAAGTCAGTAATTACGATCTACATCACTGGGATAGATTGCGAGTCAAACCAGGAATTACCGGAGAATGGCAAGCTAATGGGCGTTCCAGTATTACAGACTTTGAAACCATTGTGAAAATGGATATGGATTATCAACGCAAATGGTCTGTAACTTATGACCTGAGTTTGATTATTAAAACTATCTGGGTGGTATTTAAAAAGACTGGTGCTTATTAAATTTGTCATTAGTCATTAGTCATTAGTTTTTCTCCATGTCCCCGCGTCTGCTTCATCTCCCTTATCGCCACTTACTGCTTCAACCCTTAACGCCGCTACCTGTTTCTGTAGGTACAATGTAACGTTGTAAAAACAAAAATAGTAATAATACTGGGGCGATCGCAATGACTGAGCCAGCAGCTACCAAACGCCAATCAAGGGAAAATGTACCTGCTAGCTTTGCAACTCCCAAAGGAAGAGTGTATAAATTTTCGTCTTGGATGACAATTAAAGGCCACAAAAAGTCACTCCAAGCACCAATGAATACGAAAATAGCTAAAGTTACCAGTGCTGGGCGAACTGCCGGTAACATAATATGCCACCATAATCCTAACTCTGAGCTGCCATCCATCCGAGCGGCTTCTTCTATTTCTTTGGGGACACTCATGAAAGCTTGGCGCAACAGAAAAATGCCAAAGGCAGAAGCTAAACTCGGAAAAATCATCCCTAAATAAGTATTTCTTAAACCCATCTGGACTGTCAAAATATAGAGGGGAATCATCACGATTTGGAAGGGAATCATAATCGTAGAGACGATCGCTATAAAAATCCAGTCTCGCCCCACAAACGACAATCTTGCCAACGGATAGGCCGCTAAAGCGCAAAACAGCAGATTTAAGCCTACAGTCAGTATTGATACCAAGGTACTGTTATACAAGTATTGTCCAAAAGGTAGAGAGTTCCACACACTAGAGAAGTTATTTAGTGTCGGTTGACTCGGTAGCAACTGTGGCGGCGACTGAAAAATATTTTCCGTAGGCGATTTCAATGATGTACTGATTAGCCATAGTAAAGGAAAGAGCATCAACAGTGCGATCGCTCCCAATAGCGCATACATTAGTAGAATCTGCGATCGTGATTTTTTCCAGTTCAGCATTTGATTAATAACCTAAATACTCTAAACCTACTATTTTCCGCTTAAAGACTTACAATTAAAAGAGAAAAAATTATTGAGAAATATGGTTAAATTAATTCACCTAATTCTGTTATTGAATTTATTCACATATTAATATCATTAAGTCTCTTCACTTTCTGAACTCCCTAATTTTTCCAGAAAATCAAAAAAATCATTCATTATTTTGGTGTCACGTTCTTTTACATCACTCCATGTTTGACTATTGTGAATAATATTTTGTGCTTCATAATAAGAAATATCCAAAGCATTTTTTAAAATTTTAATTGATTCTGCTTTTGAATAATTACTCAATCTCAATAACTTAATAACAGATTCTTGCTCTACGGATTCAGTGAACATATTATTCAGTTTTTCAGTTAGTTCATTATCTTTATTCATAGTTGGTCTCCAATTGAGAATAGGCATTGTGTTGTATAAATTAAATATTTCTCAGATTTTTAGGGCAAGGGTCTGGACCTGTTTTTTGTTGAGTTTAGAGGCTAGTTGCTACCTCGTCGATGATCGCTTGTTGCTCAGTGCTAGATGACGTTGGATTAGTCATAAAACATTTGATGATGTGTCTTCATTATCCTGAATCCTTCAGCCTTTTTGAGTCAATCCAGTTTCCGTACAAATAGCTTGTAGTGGTTTATCCCAAAGCTCAATCGGTATTTGGGACAAATAGGCAAAATCAAAGACAATTCCGATAGTTGGCTTTGTTTCCCACTGCGGTAAACTGAGCAAGCGATCATAATATCCGCCACCATAACCGAGGCGATATGCTTGATAGTCGCAAGCTACACTGGGTACGAGAATCAAATCTACTTCCGCAGGATCTAAGATTGGAGCGTCGGGGTGTGGTTCAGTAATGCCATAAGCACCGCTTTGGACAGAATCATTCGGTGTCCAAATATGCCAACATAAGGATTTCTCAACGCAGCGAGGAAATCCCCAACGGTATTTGGTGTTGGCAAATACTGGACTGAGGTCAGGTTCTTGGCGAAAGCTGAAATAAGCGAGTATTGTTTTTGCTTGGGTAAACAAAGTAGAGTTTTGTAAATGAGAGCATAAGCGATCGCTTTTTTCTCTCCATTCTCCGACGGACATTGATTGACGTGTTTTCAGTAGAGTGCGACGCAGTTCTACTTTATTTAGTTGATGATTAACTTTGTGCATAAAAATAGTCAAAAAAATAAGCTGGGCATCACCCAGCTTGTATCACTCTACATTCACCAGAACATTGTTATGCAGCGTGTTGACGATACCACTCAATAGTATTTTTTAGCCCTTCTTCAAAGCTTACCTGAGCCGTGAAATTAAAGGCTTGCTTTGCGCGTTCAGTATCTAAACAGCGGCGGGGTTGACCATTAGGCTTATCAGTTTGCCACACAATTTCACCCTTAAACTCCATCAGTTCGCAGATTAGAGTTACTAAATCAAGGATGGAGATTTCATAACCGGTTCCCAAGTTGACTGGTTCCGATTCGTTATAGAATTGAGTCCCCATCACAATCCCCCGCGCTGCATCTTCTGAATACAGAAACTCACGGGTGGGACTGCCATCACCCCAAACTGCAAGTTGCTTTTCTGCATTAATTTGGGCTTCGTGAACTTTGCGAACTAATGCTGGAATGACGTGGGAACTTCCGGGGTCGAAGTTATCTTCTGGGCCATATAAATTTACTGGCAGTAGGTAAATCCCATTAAAACCGTACTGCTGACGGTAAGATTGCAATTGAACTAAAAGTGCTTTTTTGGCAATTCCGTAAGGGGCATTAGTTTCCTCTGGGTAGCCATTCCAAAGATCGTCTTCTTTGAATGGTACTGGAGTGAATTTGGGATAGGCACAGATTGTGCCAACACAAACAAATTTTTCTACTCCAGCTTGATATGCAGCATGAATTAGCTGGGTTCCCATGATCAAGTTATCGTAGAATAACTCTGCGGGTTTTTCGCGATTTAAACCTATGCCACCGACATGAGCCGCTAGATGTATGATTATGTCTTGCTGGTCAACTGCAAGTTGGCTATTTTCCCAGACACGCAAATCTTGATCGCGCGATCGCGGTATTGTAATTTTATCGCGATCGGCTCCTGCTTTACACAGTTGATCTATCACCTGACGGCCTAGAAACCCCGACCCACCAGTGACTAGAATGCGTTTATTTTTTAGTTCTAAGGCGGTCATATTTTATCCTCTGTGATGCCGAATCAGAAGTGCAAAGCGCCCAGTGTTTGACGAATAGTAGCAATATCATCTGGAAATTGCGAACCTTTTCCATTAGGTGAAGTATGACCCAATGCTTGTAAGTCTGCTTCTACCATTAGGGAAACTAGTTCTTCAAAGGTTACTGATGGTGTCCAGCCCAAGTTCTGCCGTGCTTTGGTAGAATCGCCAATCAACAACTCTACCTCAGATGGACGCAGGTAACGCTCATCAAACTCTACATAATCTTGCCAATTAAGATTCACATAACTAAATGCCAGTTCTAAAAACTCGCGCACCGAGTGGGTTTCACCAGTAGAAATTACGTAATCGTCTGGCTGATCTTTCTGCAACATCAACCACATTGCTTTGACGTAATCCTTTGCATAGCCCCAATCTCGCTTGGCATCTAGATTACCCATGTAAATCTTTTTCTGTTTCCCAGCAACGATACCAGCCACCGCTCTAGTAATTTTGCGGGTTACAAAGGTTTCACCCCGCCGTGGTGACTCGTGGTTAAAAAGTATGCCATTACAAGCAAACAAATTATAAGATTCACGATAATTTACAGTTTGCCAGTGGGCGTAAACTTTCGCACAGGCATAAGGACTGCGGGGATAAAAGGGTGTTGTCTCAGTTTGAGGTACTGCTTGTACTAAACCGTACATTTCTGAAGAACCCGCCTGGTAAAATCGCACCTGAATTCCGGTACGATGCTGGTAGTCTCGAATTGCTTCCAACAGACGCAATGTCCCCATTCCTACTGCATCTACTGTGTATTCTGGTGAATCAAAGCTGACTCGGACGTGGGATTGAGCCCCGAGGTTATAAATTTCTACTGGCTTTACTTCTTCTAAAATACGCCGTAACGTTGTACCATCCGTCAAGTCGCCGTAGTGAAGAAACAACCGTACTCCCTCTTTGTGGGGATCTTCGTAAATATGATCGATACGGTCTGTGTTGAAGGTAGAAGTCCGGCGAATGATGCCATGAACTTCATAACCTTGTTCCAACAAAAACTCACTTAGATATGAACCATCTTGTCCCGTAATACCAGTAATCAACGCTCGCTTCTGTTGCGTCATACTCAATTATCCCTTATTGTCTTTGATTAAAAATTTACAGCCAATCTGATACAACCTAGCAACTAATTGCTGAATTGCCTAATGGGAAACCTACGAGTTCTTGTGGTTATGAGACTTTTTCCGTAAATAAATATACTTAACAAAAATTAATTTAGCACGTAAGTCCAACATTTAGTATAGATAGCTCAAGATTATTTAATTATGTATATTTTCTTTTACCGATAGCTCAAGATTATTTTTATGTATGTTGTTTTTTGTCAAAACTTCATATATCTCTAGTTTTGTGAAGACTTAATAAAATAGCCATTTTAAATTAGACTTCTGGTAAATGTGCCAAATATACGCACTCACAGAAGTCTGAATTAAGTAGAAAAGCACAAATTATAGAAACAAAAATGAGCAATACTTTAGCTTGAGGGGAGAATTGGTACTTAGGGGCATTGACTGCCCCACAGAATTCAACCTCAGTAGTTACTCAGTATGCGCCGTTATTTTTGGGTAGAATTACCACATCAACAGTTTTCAAGATGATCCATAAATCAAGCCAGAAATTCCTAAATTTGACATAATGCAGGTCTATTTGGACTCTCCGAGGATAGGGAATGTCATTACGCCCAGATACCTGCCACAAACCAGTAATTCCTGGACGGATTGTTAAAATCTCGTCAATGTGACAACCGTATTTTGGCAGTTCTTGTGCTACCAAAGGTCGGGGGCCGACTACACTCATGTCCCCTTTTAAAACGTTCCAGAACTGGGGAAATTCGTCTAAGCTAGTAATTCGCAAAAATCGACCAATTTTGGTAATCCGGGGGTCTTGTTTCAGCTTAAAACTGCTCTCAAATTCTTGCCGCAATTCGGGTGATGTTTCCATCATTTGCATGAGGATTTCATCCGCATTGCTTACCATTGTTCGGAATTTAATACAATTAAACGCTTTGTAATTTTTCCCTACCCGTTCCTGGACATAAAAAATTGGCCCTTCTGAGCTAAAGGCAATCAGCAAGGTCAAAATTAAGTAGACGGGGAAGAACAAAATTAATACCGACAGCGAAAACACTATATCGAACAGTCGTTTGGCTAACTCTCCGTTTAAACCCTGAAAAGATAAACCTTTGGGCTTAACTTTTGGCGTCTTTGTTTTTTGACCGCGTTTTAAGAAACGCGTAGACGCTCTAGTGTCTTGCCTTACGCCTCGCTTGCCGGAGAGGAGTGAGCTCTGGGCAGTCATCATACTCCTTAATAATCCACACCACACATAGTCCCAATATTAAAGCCAAAATGATGTGCTTCTGGGGAAAATTGCCAAAAGCCTAAAAAAATAAGACGTTAATCAAGACCATCATTCCGAAAACGGTCTTTTTCGTTGCACTTGTTTACAAAATTTAGATAACGATCTGCAAAGATTTGCGGTGAAAACAGCGCGGCGTGCGATCGCATATACTCGGAATTGAACGAACCCTCATACATTTCAAACTTTTCTACTGCCTCCACCAAAGCCGCCTCGGTTTGCGTCTTGAAAAATATACCTGTCCCTGTATCCGCACCAGAGCGGATATCTCGCACTGTTTCTAAAGCACCCCCTGCACCATAAGCAATTACTGGCGTGCCGCAGGCTTGTGCTTCCACTAGGGCAATACCAAAATCTTCACAAGCTGCATACACAAACGCCTTAGCCTTAGACATATATTTTTTTACCACATTATCGGGTTGCCAACCGAGTATTTGGATATTTGAGTTTGCCATCTCGCGAATCTTGTTCATTTCATCTCCTGTACCAATAACTACTAATGGTCGTTTTAGTTGGTTAAAAGCCTTGACAATCAACGATATTTGCTTGTAACTCACTAACCGGGAAACTGTCAGGTAAAAGTCCTCTTTCTCAGACAGAAACGGAAATTCCGCAATATTCACTGGTGGGTAAATTACTGTTGCTTCTCGCCGATAGCAACGCCAAATCCGCCGAGCTGTATGCTGCGAGTTGGCAATGAAGTAATCAACGCGATTGGCACTCAATACATCCCACTGACGCAAACGATGTAATAAATATCGCGTCACCCATCCAGGTAAACCACTACCCAGTTTGCTGTGGCGCAGATAATCAAAGGTCAAGTCCCAGGCATAGCGCATAGGGCTGTGACAGTAGCAAATATGCATCTGTTCGGGAGTGGTAAGGATTCCTTTGGCAACAGCATGGGATGAAGACAGAATTACATCATAATGCCGCAAATCCAGTTGTTCAATTGCCAAGGGCCACAAGGGCAAGTATTTTTGTATACCGTTGCGGGCATAGGGAAAGTTCTGAAGAAACGTCTTGCCAATTTGACGCTTATATAAATAACTTTCTCTATTGCTGGATTCAAAATCTATGAGGGCATACAAATCAGCATCAATGTGATTCAGAATTTCTCGTACAACGAGTTCTGAACCACCGGTGGCTTTGGGGGTTAGCCACTCATGAACCAGAGCATATTTCAAGGGCACAGCTAACTTGAATAAGTGGAAAATACAAAGGCTAACTTGATGACGTTAACTGAAAAGTTTCCCCTTGTGATTAATTAATGGGAAGCGCCCCAGATTAGCACATAAGACGGAATCTTTCCCTCAGAGGTTCCAGATGGATGCGGCAACCTGATAATCTCAGATTGGGGAATGGGGCATTGGGCATTGGGCATTGGGCATTGGGCATTGGGCATTGGTTATTTCTCTTTGTCCTCCTTGCCTTCCTAGTCCCCAGTCTCCACTCTCCACTCCCTTGATGAAAACTGATATAGAAAGGGTGAATTTATGCGAATTCTGATTATGGGTGGTACTCGGTTCATTGGTGTCTATTTGACTCAACTACTAGTGGAAAAAGGATACGAGGTAGTGCTGTTCAATCGTGGAAATCGTCCAGCACCTTCTTTAGAGGGAGTAGGACAAATTATAGGCGATCGCACTGATGCTACTCAATTAAAGGCAAAGTTATCACAAGAAAACTTTGATGTTATTTTTGACAATAACGGGCGCGAACTTACTGATACTCAACCACTAGCAGAAATTTTTCAAGACCGAGTGCAACATTTTGTGTATATGAGTTCTGCGGGGGTGTATCTCAAATCCGATCAATTGCCCCACATAGAAGGCGATGCTGTAGATCCCAAAAGTCGTCATAAGGGTAAACATGAAACAGAAGCTTATCTGACTCAATTGGGATTACCATTCACTTCTATTCGTCCTACTTATATTTACGGGCCTCGTAATTATAATGAATTGGAAGGCTGGTTTTTTGACAGAATTGTGCGCGATCGCCCCATTCCTATCCCCGGAAATGGCTTGCATATCACCCAGCTAGGTCATGTAAAAGACTTGGCACTAGCAATGACTCAGGTTTTGGGCAATAAACAAGCCATAGGACAGATTTATAATATCTCTGGCGATCGCTTTGTCACTTTTGATGGTTTAGCCCGTGCTAGTGCTGTAGCGGCTGGGAAATCACCCGATGCTGTAAAAATCGTCCATTACGACCCGAAAAAGTTTGATTTCGGCAAGCGCAAAGCTTTTCCGATGCGGGTGCAGCATTTCTTTGCTTCGGTGAATAAAGCGCAAACAGAATTAAATTGGCAACCTGAATATGATTTGATTTCTGGATTGCAAGACTCTCTAGAAAATGATTATTTGGCTAATGCAAAAGATAAAGCTGATGTTGATTTTTCTGTAGATGAGGAGATTTTACAAGCGTTGTGATCTGTGCAGTAGCGGCTACACAGGCAAAGTCCGCCTCCAAGGACTAAGGTCAAATTAAGGGTTTGAAACCCACTTCCGTGGGTTTTGTTCGTGTAGACGCGGTTTCTAACCGGCCGTTTCGCTTAAGTTGATTGATGCGATCGCGTTTTCACAACTCATCAGGGTTAACGCCTAACTCTCGCAGTTGTGCTGCTAATCTGTTAGCACGTTGACTTTCTCGTTCTAGCGGCGTGGGAAGCCAATTCCCGGATGCATCATACCAACGTAGCCACAATCGCTCAATTCCTTGGTAAGAACCTTGCCAAAGTCCTAAACCTAGTTCTAAACCCGGCATCCACACCTGTGGAGTACTCAATTCCAATTCGCTGTAACTATCTGCAACTAATTGAAATACTTGGAGTTTGTCAGTATAGCGGTCAAAAACAATGTAGTAAGGAACTCGCAAAATCCGCTCATAAACTTCCCATTTGGTCGGCGGTTGGTTAATCTCCCGTAGAGTTTGTCCTAAGTCTTCTTTTTCAGTGCCAGGAGAAAGCAATTCTACCACTACAAAAGGAGCAACTCCTTCTTGCCAGATTACATAACTGAGACGCAAGTTTTGCTGTTCGTAGAGACGCGAAACTCCCACAGCAGCAAACCAGTCTGGGCGTTTGTACCACAGTGTATGCCGCAGGTCATAGTAAAGGTTTAAGTCACTGGCAACAAATACTTCCTCTGCTGGATAGTTAGGTGGACAGAAGGTTTCGCGCAGAAGTTGGGGCTGAAAAAGGTGAAATTCGTCAGGCAAACCAGAGTCCTCCGGGTATTCACTGGGAAGATCGTACATGGTGGGTAGGGTTTCTTTTGGAGGGCGCGGCGGGTCTGTTTGGTACATAACGGGAATCCTGACCGACTAATTTTAAGTTAACGGATCGCAGTAAAGGTTGAGTCAAAATCAAAAATATTTTCTTCTACCTGGGAAAGACGCGATAAATTGCATTTTTAGTATTTACTGAGACAGGAATGAAAATTTTCTTTATTAGTCTGAGAAACCTTTTTTAAAATTGCCTGAAGACTACTGAAACTAGTTTCTGTAAATACTATTGTTGGTTGATAATATGAGCCAGGTTGTGCAATATCCACTCCACAATGTACTAGAGTGCCGTGCCCGCTTGGGTGAAGGCCCCATGTGGGACTCTACCCAAAACCTAATTTACTGGGTTGATATCTACAACCATCGGGTACATCAGTTAAATCCGGCGACAGGGAAAGCCTTGTTTTTTGATGTGGGAGATGTCGTAGGCGCGATCGCAACAGCAGGGAAAGATAGATTAATTATGGCACTGCGTCATCACTTGGCATTTCTCAATACCCTGACAGGTGAAGTTACACCCATTTTGGAGATTGAAGGAAATCTGCCAGACAACCGTTTTAATGATGGCAAATGTGACCCCCAAGGCCGCTTTTGGATCGGCTCAATGTGTTCTTTAGAAAAACCCCAGGCTAGCCTCTATCGCTATGATCGTGATGGTTCATTGCATATTATGGAAACGGGATTGACTATCTCTAATGGTCTGGGGTGGAGTCCCGATCAAAAAACGTTTTATTTGAGTGATTCTCCTCAACAAAAAATATATGCTTTCGACTTTAATTCAGTAACAGGTAACATTACTAATCGTCGGATTTTTGTTGATTTAACTCATGAATCTTTCTACCCAGATGGCTTGACAATAGATAGTCAAGGAAATATTTGGTCAGCTATGTGGGATGGATGGTGTGTGATTCGTTTCAACCCCAAGGGTGAAGAGATATTGCGGATAAAACTACCTGTTCCACTCGTAACGAGTTGCACCTTTGGCGGCAAAGATTTGCAAACACTCTATATTACCACTGCTTCAGTTGGACTCAGCCAAGGGGAGATTGAAAAAAGTTTCTACTCAGGTGATTTATTTGCTCTCAAAACTGATGTTACCGGCTTACCTAGCTATGATTTTGAGAAATAAAGTAGTAGCTGTGTCAAGGTGAGGTGCTAAATTGCCTCTCATATTTGTTCAACTCGACTCTTTATTTGTTTGCGAATTCTAAAAATTCCGAGTTTTGAACTTCTGATCTTGAAGTTCCGGGTTCAGAGGTGCAACTTCCGAGTTCAAAGGTGCAACTTCCGGGTTCAAAGATGCAACTTCCGAGTTCAAAGGTGCAACTTTCGAGTTCAGAGGCTCAACTTCCAAGTTCAAAGGTGCAATTTCCGAGTTCAAAGGTGCAACTTCCGAGTTCAAAGGTGCAACTTCCGAGTTCAAAGGTGCAACTTCCGAGTTCAAAGGTGCAACTTCCGAGTTCAAAGGTGCAACTTCCGAGTTCAGAGGTTCAATTTCCGAGTTCAGAGGCTCAACTTCCGAGTTTAAAGAGACTTCCAAATAAAAAAACATTAGTCCCGTGGAGCTTTTTTGGTTTCACTTTGTACTTAAAGGTATATTTTCCCTAGTTGGAATTTGTAGTATGAGGTAAATTGCTCCAGATATTAACGTCAAGGCAACAGAGTGCTAATAATTAGGGTAAGGATTGGATAAACTGAAAGGAAATGTTTGCAGTCAAAGGCTCTGGTAGTGGTTTTCCTTGTGCTTGGTAATCTTCAATCAAAAGTTCTAGCACTTCTTCACCATTATTGAGAGCATCAGCGTAGGTATCTCCGTGAGTGTGTGTGTATGGGCCAAACTCAGGTAGGCTGACAATGTACTTTTTATCTTCCACCGACCACTGAATTACAATACTATATTGCAGTTTCATTCGTGTTCAGTGCTAGCTTTTTGCGGCAAAAGATAAATAGCCCCAGAGATTAAAGTCAGGGCGACGGAAACCCAAAAGGCAATTAGAGAGGGAGTTTGCCACACTTCACCCAGAGGCGCAATCAGAAGTGCGATCGCAACTATTTGACTAACAGTTTTGAGTTTACCCCAAATATTCGCTCCGGTAATTGTCGTTTGATTCACCCGCCAACCAGCGATCGCTAATTCCCGCGCTAAAATCAAAAACACTCCCCAAGCTGGCACTTTTCCTAATTCAATAAAAACCAGCAATGGCGCAAGTACCAGAAGTTTATCCACTAAGGGATCGAGAAATTTGCCCAACTCACTAATTTGGTTGAGTTTCCGCGCCAAATAGCCGTCTAACCAATCAGTCAATGCAGCAACGAGAAAGATCGCTAAACATATCCACTGAGCTTGAGGTGTGGGATTATATAAACCGTAAAGTAGAAATGGTATCCCCAATAGGCGAGAGAAGGTAATCCAGTTGGGTATGGTCATAAGGAATTCAAAAATAAAACTTCAAAATTAACAACTGTAAAGCAACAAGCAGCCAAGCAAATATGCAAAATATATGCAGATTAGTGTATCTGAGTGTGGCTGCGTGGGAAAATTTGTTTTCTGTAGCTCTCCTAAAACAATACTATGACTGAACACACAGATTCCCAATTCCGCATCGAACGCGATTCGATGGGCGATCGCCAAATTGCTAGTAGCGTTTATTACGGCATTCAAACGCTACGGGCGATTGAAAACTTCCCCATTAGCGGCATGAAGCCTTTAGCTACTTACGTAGATGCTGGGTTAATCATTAAAAAAGCTACAGCAATTGTAAATGGAGAACTAAATTGCATTCCCCAAGATATTAGTCAGGCGATTGTGCAAGCAACTGATGAAATCCTGGCTGGGAAGTTTCGGGATCAATTTGTTGTCGATGTTTATCAGGCGGGTGCTGGAACATCCCACCACATGAATGTCAACGAAGTTTTGGCAAATCGCGCTTTAGAAATACTCGGTGAAGAAAAGGGCAATTATAAACGTGTTAGTCCCAATGATCACGTTAATTATGGGCAGTCTACCAATGATGTGATTCCGACCGCAATTCGCATTGGTGGATTATTGGCATTATCTAAGACATTACACCCAGCAATAGATGGTGCGATCGCATCTTTAGAAAACAAAGCTGTAGAATTTCAAGATATCGTCAAATCTGGCAGAACCCACTTACAAGACGCTGTACCCGTGCGTTTGGGTGAGAATTTTCGGGCTTGGGCGCAAATTCTTACAGAACACCAAAACCGGATTTATACCGCCTCTGGTGATTTGATGGTGCTGGGTTTAGGAGGTAGTGCAGCCGGCACGGGGTTAAATACTCATCCTCTATATCGCGCCCGTGTGGTAGAAGTTCTCTCAGAATTGATTGATACTCCTTTAGAACCTGCGCCCCATCTCATGGCAGCCATGCAAAGTATGGCTCCATTTGTAAATGTTTCCGGTGCTTTACGCAACTTAGCCCAGGATTTAGTCAAAATATCTCATGATTTACGGCTGATGGATTCGGGGCCAAAAACAGGCTTGAAAGAAATTCAACTCCCACCAGTGCAACCTGGTTCATCGATTATGCCAGGGAAATATAACCCAGTCATGGCAGAGATGACATCAATGGTGTGTTTTCAGGTGATGGGTTACGACAGTGCGATCGCTTTAGCCGCACAAGCCGGACAATTAGAACTAAATGTGATGATGCCGCTAATTGCCTATAACCTAATTCACAGTATCGAAATTCTCGGCAATACCATTGCTGTACTCACCGAACGCTGCATTAAGGGAATTACTGCTAATCAGGAACGTTGTTTAGCTTATGCCGAAGGCAGTTTAGCTTTAGTAACCGCACTAAATACCCACATCGGTTATTTAAATGCTGCTGCTGTCGCCAAAGAATCTTTAGAAACTGGTAAATCCCTGCGCCAAATTGTTTTAGAACGCGGGTTGATGAGTGAAACAGATTTAGCCACAGTGTTAAATCTAGAACAAATGAGTGGTATCTTACCACTCAAAACAGAATAATAGGTTATGGGTTATGGGTTACAGGTTATAGGTTACTATCCTCTATTGCCTGTTCCCTGTCCCCTATTCCCTATCCCCTACCTATACCATGCAGACTCAAAAACCATCTGTTAGTCTCATTCGGGCTACATCTTACGAACGAGAGGCTTTAAGAGAATCCTTAGTCACGCTGCTGGAACCTTTTGGAGGAATAGCAGCGTTTGTAAAAAAAGGCGATCGCGTTTTACTTAAACCAAATCTACTTACAGGATCGCGTCCTGGTAAAGAGTGTATTACCCGTGCCGAACTAGTTTATGAAGTTGCCCAAATGGTAATTGAGGTTGGCGGTAAGCCATTTTTGGGCGATAGTCCTGCTTTTGGTAGTGCCAAGGGCGTAGCAATAGCAAATGGCTATCTGCCTATTTTAGAAGAACTCAATCTTCCCATCATCGATTTTCATGGTCAGCGTTACCAAACCATCAGTGACAATTTTAACCATCTGCGACTGTCTAAAGAAGCAATGGAAGCAGACGTAGTGATTAACCTACCGAAAGTGAAATCACATGCCCAGTTAACATTAACACTGGGCGTAAAAAACCTGTTTGGTTGCGTCCCCGGCAAAATGAAAGCTTGGTGGCACATGGAAGCGGGAAGTGCGATTCGTTGCTTAGTGAATCACGGTAATCAGCCCGTAAATAACTAGTCCAGCCCGACAGCAGATTACTGTCATTAAAGGCTGAACTCTCGGATTGATGGTGCGATTCGTTGACCAGTGAATCACGGTAATCAGTCCGTAAATAACTAGTCCAGCCCGACAGCAGATTACTGTCATTAAAGGCTGAACTCTCGGATTGATGCAGGTGCAAGTCCTGTCATTCAGACTCAGAATTGACTCCTTATCTGCCCACACTGACCAGACTCGGTGTCTGGAGGGTGAAGCTGGGAACAGGGCACAATCAGACAGCCGTTGCGGGGTGACACTGGTGCT
>LXQE01000203.1 GCA_003326195.1 Nostoc punctiforme NIES-2108 | reverse complement strand
AGGAAAACAAGACCAAGTATTGCAGCAAATCAAACAGGCAGACTTAGAGATGTTGGAATTGTCTGCTACTGCTGGAGAAATCGATTTAAAGTATATGGATGAATCAGGGTTTTGTGCCTGGAGTGAACCCAGCTACAGTTACTACTTCCGAGGCCAGCAAAAACGCTTGGAGCAGAGTAAACGCAGGGGACGAAGGTTAAGTATTATTGGGTTTCTTCAACCCCTAATTAGTTTTGTGTACGGTTTGGTGATTGGCGGCGTTTCGCGCAAATCCTATATCCAAATGATGGAGATTGAAGCACTTGAAGCCCAAAAATCAGGTCGTGTCAGAGTAATCGTTCAGGACAACGGCCCGATACATCGGTGTAAAGAAATACAGCAATTATGGTCAAAGTGGGAAGACATGGGTTTGTACATCTTCTTTTTACCCAAATATTGTTCTGAGATGAATCCAATTGAATTGGAGTGGCAACACCTCAAAAAAGATGAACTTGCCTCGAAAACTTTTGAGGATGAGTTAGACCTTGCCTATGCTGTCATTAATGGAGTTCAAACAAGAGGAGAAAAAGGAAACTATAGTACACAACGTGTAAAATTTAATTCTAATTCTTCTGCTTAATTGTTTGTTACATAGTTGTAAATTTTTACCACGGCTTACTTAAACACGACTACAGACTATTTGTAGACAGCAAGGTACGTTTTCACCCCGATACAGAAAGCTTGGAAGATAGCGGTTATCAAGGAATTTCTCAGTTACATGCCAACAGTTGCTTGCCTCACAAAAAGCCCAGAGGTGGTAAATTAACCAAGCAGCAAAAACAGTCCAACCGTGCTCTGGCTTGTCGTAGAGTAGTGATTGAANGGTGTAAAGAAATACAGCAATTATGGTCAAAGTGGGAAGACATGGGTTTGTACATCTTCTTTTTACCCAAATATTGTTCTGAGATGAATCCAATTGAATTGGAGTGGCAACACCTCAAAAAAGATGAACTTGCCTCGAAAACTTTTGAGGATGAGTTAGACCTTGCCTATGCTGTCATTAATGGAGTTCAAACAAGAGGAGAAAAAGGAAACTATAGTACACAACGTGTAAAATTTAATTCTAATTCTTCTGCTTAATTGTTTGTTACATAGTTGTAAATTTTTACCACGGCTTACTTAGATATATCATCCAGTAACTCTTGTAATTGTGACAAAGACAGCAATACTGGATACAAAGCTTCAAATAATTGTACGTCTTTCCGCATCTCATTGAGGTCAAACGATCGCGGCAAAAACTCTGGGTTCTGTGTCGCCACCTCCAATGCTTTACTGACAAAGGCGCGGCTTTTATCTCCCATCTTGGGTAAAGCTTTCCGCTCCTCGTTACTTAAATCAATCAAAAATGGTAATTTGTTTTTAATGGTGGCGATCGCTTGCAACACAGCATCTCTATCTGATTGCGCTAGTGTTGCACTAATTGGGGCTGTAGACATAGAAATTAATCTCCAGTATGTTGCTTAACTTTAGTGTGCCCACATATACCAGTTTAATTTCAATGACACCAATAAAAATTCCAATTTCAAAAGGTGAGCTTTGTCAAAGTGCGGGTTACGCCTAAGCCTTTAGCTCACCATAATTTATACCAATTTGAAAAAGGAATGCGACAAATAGACCACTTGTAGAGACGCGATGAATCGCGTCTCTACCCAAAGGATGTGTTGCAATCATTAATTGAATTGGTATTATCCTTGGATGTCGGCTGTTGCAGTTGTAAACATAAAGTTCCGAGTTTTGAACATGAACTTCCAATTTTTAAAAGAGAAAACTGGAATTCTGAGCCTAAATGAAGAAGATAATAAATCTCGTTTTTGTGTTCTCCTTTCCTTACTTGCTGCCTTTATAGCCGTTTACAATTGAGTCGAGTGCAGACCTTCTTAGAGGCACAGCAATACCGTGTTTTTACCCGCTGACTTTACTCCAAACATATTTTTGGCAGGTTTCACAGGCGGCTTTTGCTTCCTCTGTTTGCGGATTGGTGAAGACGGGATGGTAACGTAACCTGTCACAACAGACTTGCAACCATGCACGCCAGTCACCGCGCCACAAACGCACAGTGCTATCTTCACCGCCGCTAACAATCGTCTGCCCATCGGCGCTAATAGCGACAGAATAAACCCAACCCTCATGACCACGTAAAGGTTCAGCCAAGGGAAGACCTTGCAGATTCCACAAACGCACAGTGCCGTCATCACCGCCACTAACAATCGTCTGCCCATCGGCGCTAATGGCGACWGAATAGACCCAACCTTTATGACCACGCAATGGTTCAGCTAAAGCAAGACCTTGGTAATTCCACAAACGCACAGTGCCATCAGTACCGCCACTAACAATCGTCTGCCCATCGGCGCTAATAGCAACAGAATTGACAAAACCCTGATGACCACGCAATGGTTCAGCTAAGGGAAGACCTTGCAGATTCCACAAACGCACAGTGCCGTCATCACCGCCACTAACAATCGTCTGCCCATCGGCACTGATGGCGACAGAATTGACATAACCCTCATGACCACGCAAAGGTTCAGCTAAGGGAAGACCTTGCAAATTCCACAAACGCACCGTGCCGTCACTACCACCACTGACAATCGTCTGCCCATCGGGGCTAATGGCGACAGAATAAACCCAACCCTCATGACCACGTAAAGGTTTAGCTAAGGCAAGACCTTGGTGGTTCCACAACCGCACAGTGCCGTCAGTACCGCCACTGGCAATCGTCTGACCATCAGCGCTAATGGTGACAGAATAGACCCAACCCTCATGACCAGGTAAAGGTTCAGCTAAGGCAAGACCTTGGTGGTTCCAAAACCGCACCGTGCCGTCAGTACTACCACTAAGAATTGTCTGGCCATTAGTGCTGATAGCAACAGACCTAACATTGCCTTCGTGACCACGCAAAGGTTCAGTTAAGGGAAGACCTTGGCGATTCCACAACTGCACAGTGCCATCAGTACCGCCACTRACAATCGTCTGCCCATCGGCACTGATGGCGACAGAATTGACATAACTCTCATGACCACGCAAAGGTTCAGCTAAGGAAAGACCTTGGCGATTCCACAACCGCACCGTACCATCAGCACCGCCACTGACAATGTTCTGTCCATTGGCGCTGATGGCGACAGAAGAGACATTACCCTCATGACCATACAAAGGTTCAGCCAAGAGAAGACCTTGGAAATTCCACAACCGCACCATACCGTCAGCACCGCCACTGACAATTGTCTGCCCATCGGCACTAATGGCGACAGAAGAGACATCATTTTTATGTCCACGCAATGGTTTAGCTAAGGGAAAACCTTGGCGGTTCCACAACCGCACTGTACCATCAGCACCGCCACTGACAATTGTCTGCCCATTGGCGCTGATGGCGACAGAAGAGACATCATTTTTATGTCCACGCAATGGTTTAGCTAAGGGAAAACCCTGGCGGTTCCACAACCGCACTGTACCGTCAGCACCGCCACTGACAATTGTCTGCCCATCGGCACTAATGGCGACAGAAGAGACATTACCCTGATGGCCACGCAAAGGTTCAGCTAAGGGAAGACCTTGGAGGTTCCACAACCGTACAGTGCCGTCAGTACTACTACTAACAATCGTCTGCCCATCAGCGCTAATGGCGACAGAAGAGATATTACCCTGATGACCACGCAAAGGTTCAGCTAAGGGAAGACCTTGGTAATTCCACAACCGTACAGTGCCGTCAGTACCACTACTAACAATCGTCTGCCCATCAGCGCTAATAGCGACAGAAGAGACATTACCTTCATGACCACAGAAGGGAATCGAGACTCTTGCTTTATTCACCACCCGATTCAAACTGTTCTGAACTGATGCAAGAATCTGCTGGGGTAGTTTTTCTTGATTCTCTCCCACAGCTTGAATTGCCAAAACTAGACTATCTAGGGGTTGTAAGGGCAATAAATCGTCTACTCTAGCTGCTTTCTCTCGTAACTGGGATTCAGTAAGCGCCCTTTCCATCTCGGCAATCCGGTCTTTTTCATCGGCATCGCTGCGCTGGTAAAAATCCTCATCTTGTTGGGGTGATTGCAAATCAGGCTGCAATTGTTGCCAGCTATCCCTCACCTCAGCCAGCAATCCTTTTTGCATTAAATATTTGTCATCCGGTCTTTCGTTCAACCATTCTCGCCGGGTATTTTCTAATGTATCGCTCAACGGTCGCAAGTCTCGGTCTTGTTGTCGCCACTGGGCAAACTGCTGCCAACTTTCAATTAATGCTTCATGGGCTAAATCAATCCAGACTTCTCCTTTTTCATCTTTCCCAGTAACTAATAAGCGTCCCTTAACCAATCCCGCTTCACCATCTAGTAACTCATTAAGTTGTTGCTGTTGATTGGCATCATCACCTGCAATATTTAATAATGTGGCTTTTGGTTGGCGCTGTTGGGTATCCTTTTCTCCCTCTCCCGTTCGCACTAACCGCAGAAAAATCTGCTTAATCCATTCTTTTTCTTGCTGACTGCGTTCTTGAGTTGAAGATTCTTTCTCATAATCTTGGTAGTGATAAACATTTTCTGCATGGAGATTTAACACCGCAGTTAATCCTCCCAACTTCTCATACTCTTCTTGGGTGAGTTGATTTTTCTTTTGCTCGCGTTTATCCCAGAGTTTAGTTAAGGCAAACTCTAACAGTGACAAACTCCCTGGTTCTTGTTGAAAATTTTGGAGAATTTTTAATGCTCCTGCTTCTTCAAGACTATGAACCTGAAGCTTGGCAGGTTTGGCAATTGTCTCCTTTAAATCAACTCCTGTTAAAGACGGCATAAAAACTGCCTGCGTTTGAATCAGCTGAGTCAGAGGAGGATTATCTAAACAGGATTCCAGAAAATCGCCTCGCATAGTAATTACAACTGCTAACCGCGAATCATGAATCTCTACTACCCCAGTCAGTAGTTCAATAAATCTTTGCCGTTCTTCCTTATCTATACAAACTGTAAATACTTTCTCAAACTCATCTACCACCAGCAAAAATTTTTCTGTGTCAGCCACAGTTTCTGCATCATTAATAGGTTTCAGGTTGCCTAAACTGTTGTCATCCTGAGCAATTTCAACCACAAGGGCGTATTGTGTCATTTTGTTTTGTTAAAACTATTGAGAAAAATACCTCTGTGCTTTAAAATACCCAAATTGACTAGTGATTTACCCATTAGAGTTAAAAACTCTAGATTTAAAATTCAAGTAGCGGTTAAGCAATACGCGATAGAAGCACAATATTAAAGTCTTAGTGGCTGGGATAAGCTCTATACCTTGTAGTTCGGTAATAATTACGGGAGCAATGTCTAAGGGCGAGCTAAGACCAATTAGAAAATTTCAGCTTAAGTTGACACCAATCGGCATTACCGTGCTACTACCTTGAGAAAAATCTCACATCGCGCTAGTCTTCATTGACGTAACTGCACGCTGTAACATTAGGCGATGATAAATCAACTCTCTCCAGAAATTCCCTCTTGCACTTGGAGCCGTCCTATCGGCTTAGGCTGGGACAAACCTTATACCGTCCGCTATGCAAGTAATATCGATGATGGACCTTGGCATGGTATGCCTTTAGGCGGCTTTGGTGCAGGTTGCATCGGTCGTTCTTCACGGGGAGACTTTAACCTGTGGCACATCGACGGCGGTGAGCATACCTTCAAAAACGTTCCTGCTTGTCAATTCAGTGTGTTTGAATCCAATAGCACATCTTCTCAAGCCTATGCTTTATCTACGCAAGCGCCCGATGATGGCACTCTCAAGGACTGGCAGTGGTATCCGATAGTTCCCGGCACAGAGGGGACGGGCAATTATCACGCGCTATATCCACGTAGCTGGTTTGTGTATGAAAATGTATTCCAAGCACAGTTGACTTGTGAGCAGTTTTCCCCAGTCTGGGCGGGTAATTACCAAGAAACTAGCTACCCTCTGGCAATATTCCTCTGGAATGCTCATAACCCCACAGCTGCACCGATTACTCTCAGCATTATGCTCACTTGGCAAAATATGGTGGGCTGGTTTACAAATGCTCTCAAATCTCCTGAAGTGCGGGTGCGCGATGATGGTAGTCCGGTTTACGAATACCAACCGCGCTGGGGCGAAAGTCAAGGAAACTATAACCAAATAGTTGAAAATACACAACAGTTTGGCTGTGTTTTAGGTCGGGTTGGTAGTGATGAACCTTTGCAAGAAGGCGATGGAACTTGGTGTATTGCGACGCTGAAACATCCCCAAGTGGAAGTATTCCACCACAGCCGCTGGAATCCTGAAGGAACGGGTCAGGAAATATGGCAAAGCTTTGCTAAAGATGGCTCTTTGCCTAATTATCTAGATACGACAGCAACAGATAATACACAATTAGGGGCTGCGATGGCACTCCGTTTCACTCTCCAACCAGGCGAAACTCTCGAAATCCCCTTTGTCCTTGCTTGGGATTTGCCGATTACAGAATTTGCGGCTGGAGTTAACTATTACCGCAGATATACAGACTTTTTTAGTAAAAGCGGAAACAATGCCTGGGCGATCGCATCCACTGCATTACAAGAATACCAAACCTGGCGATCGCAAATTCAAAGTTGGCAAAAACCCATCCTCGACCGGGAAGATTTACCCAACTGGTTTAAAATGGCTCTATTTAATGAGCTTTATGACCTCACTAGCGGCGGTACTCTCTGGAGTGCAGCATCAGAACTTAATCCCATCGGTCAGTTTGCAGTGCTGGAGTGCTTAGATTACCGTTGGTATGAAAGTCTAGATGTGCGATTGTATGGCTCTTTTGCCCTGCTGATGCTGTTTCCAGAACTAGAAAAATCGGTAATTCGGGCATTTGCACGGGCGATTCCTCAAGGTGATGATACGCCCCGAATAATTGGCTATTACATGACAATTAAGGCAGAAAGCCCGATTGCAGTTCGCAAAACTGTAGGTGCAACACCCCACGATTTAGGCGCACCGAACGAACACGTCTGGGAGAAAACCAACTACACCAGCTATCAAGACTGCAATTTGTGGAAAGATTTAGGTAGTGATTTTGTTTTGCAAGTATACCGTGATTTTTTACTCACGGGTGCTGACGATGTGGAATTCTTGGCAGATTGCTGGAATGCGATCGTTCAAACCCTCGACTACCTGAAAACTTTTGACCTCGACGGCGATGGGATTCCTGAAAATTCTGGTGCGCCTGACCAAACCTTTGATGATTGGCGGTTACAAGGTGTCAGCGCCTATTGTGGTGGATTGTGGTTGGCAGCGTTAGAAGCTGCGATCGCAATTAGCGATATTTTATTAACTCATAAACTTGGCGATCTTCTCTCCGAGACGCTGCGCGAAGGCGTCTTGGCGGTTCAAAAATCCACTTATGAAACTTGGTTACGACAATCTCTTCCTATTTACCAAGAAAAACTCTGGAATGGGGAATATTACCGACTGGATAGTAAAAGTGGTTCCGATGTAGTGATGGCAGATCAATTGTGCGGACAATTTTACGCCCGTCTGCTGGATTTACCAGATATTGTACCGAGCGATCGCGCCCTTTCTGCGCTGAAAACTGTTTATGATGCTTGCTTTTTGAAATTTTGTAATGGTGAGTTTGGTGCTGCTAATGGTGTTCGTCGTGATGGTTCACCAGAAAATCCCAAAGCTACTCATCCCTTAGAGGTTTGGACGGGAATAAACTTTGGGCTGGCGGCTTTTCTAGTACAGATGGGAATGAAAGATGAAGCGTTGAGGTTGACGCAAGCTGTGGTGCAGCAAATTTATGAAAATGGTCTGCAATTTCGCACGCCAGAAGCTATCACCGCAACTGGTACTTTTCGCGCTAGCACTTACCTGCGGCCAATGGCGATTTGGGGAATTTACTTAGTTATTAATTGACTATCAAAGCGGTTCTCGTTTTGATGCAGTACACGTAGATGTCATTGGTGTCAACTTAAGCTGAAATCTTCTGAATGTATAAGTTTTACCCCCAGTCCCTCTCCCAAAATTAGCAGAAGGAAGCGAATTCTCCAGTTCCCCTTCTCCCAATATGGGCTACGGTGTACACACAAGTCTGAAATAGCTGATTAATCAGGGTTTTACCCCACCCTAACCCTCCCCGTATGTATTGGGGAGGGAACTAGATAGATTTTCTTGTTTCCCCCAATGCATCGGGGGGATTAAGGGGGGTAATTCGACTTCTGTGTACAATGGATGTTTCACAATCCAAAATCTAAAATCTAAAATCCAAAATGGTATAACCTGTCTTCATCTGAGAAAGCAGACTTTAGATTTGCGATTTTATTTTCCGAGTGTTTCCGGAAGCGAAGGAAAATTTCAGTAATGGTAAGAGTTGAAGCATTGAGAATTTAAAACTACTTTTTCAAAAAATGCAAAGATTACTAGCTTTAGCTATAAATATTGCTAATGCTTCCCAGACTACGTTCACAATCAAAAACTAGGTTATGACGTGCCTATTCCTTTACTCAACAGCAAAGTTAATCAGATTGTAGCGCTGTGTGTTTGGCAATGATTAGCCAACATTAGGGCATACGCTTAAACCCCTACAGTTTGCGTAACTTAACGCCAGTAAATCTAACAGGTGTATTTCACCAACGCTTTACTACAAGCAGTCCAAACTTCAGGATGTGAAGCGCTATTCAGTGAGGACTAGTCTTAGTAAGCCGGACTCATATTATAACCCTTGGATAGCTCATTGTCAAACAATTCATTGTGTAGTTGTCTGGAGAGATAAAGGCGATCGCATATTGATTTTTGATCTTGTACCACCATTTAGCCCAATTGCCGCTACATTTGTACTCTCACTTTTATCACTCTTATAACTCTGTTAAATATTCATATCATATATAAATGATAATTTTCTGCTGAATCAACTTAACAATCTTCTGTATTAATTAGCTTTATATCTATTATTAAATTTTCTAATATTCTACAAACTGAGCTTGCTACATTTTTTGAGTAAATCTATCCATTTGCGGATCTTTTTATTGACTCAGCTAAGGCTCGTTATAACTATCTATCTATATTATCTATAACCAGTAATTTTATTTTACAACTGGTCTATTTTCTGATGACTGGCTGCTCCTTATGAAATATTTGCGCTCGGGTTACAGCGATTATATTTAGATACGCTAAAGCTGTAGTTTTGGCAAACAAATAAAGACAAGTCTAATAAGTATTATTGTCTAATCCAACTTATTCAAAAAATAGGTTCAATCCTATGGCTTTGAACGGTTTTATTCTCTATTGCCTAATATTTTTACAAGTTGTTTTACATTCTATTTAATGGTATTGTTTTTTAGTTACTCGATAATAATAAAGGTTTTAAAATGATATCGGGTGAGGGGTAAGACCCCCCAAGAATTAGCAAAAGAGGACAAAACTAAAAGCTGCACAATACACAAGGAAGTATCGGAATATATTCAGTAAATTTGACCTATAAATATACTAGATTAGGAGATGACAGTAACTACAAAAAATAGTATAAATACGAATGGTGTTATTAACGCTCAAAGATAAATATATTTTCTCTCTTAGTCTAAAAAAATATGCAAACTTCCCGGAAATTGCCTAATTCAACAGTAGTAAGAAATATAAGCGTGTGAACCAAGAAACTTTATTTACTTAAGGATTTTTATCCCTTGTAAACATCAAACACCGCTCCTTTGCTGATAATTTGCCACAAGCAATTCAAGATTTGCAAAAAGGCTAGTACAGTTTGTACACCTCAATTGAAACATCAACAATCGCAGAGAAGAAAATAGTTTACTTCACCCAAAATAACTAAACACTATGATGAATCAAGACATTGCTGGTATTAGTAGTAACTTAGATAAGACAGTGAAAGCTCAACAATTTGACAAAGTAGTTGAAGCAATTCTTGCTGGAAAGTATTCTTGGGCATGTGTTTTAATGTTGCGATTTGGTGGTTATAATCCTCTCCATTACATTCCATATCGCACCTACAATCGATTGCTCAAAGAAAACTCTCAAGCAGATAGGACAAAACAACAGCAAAGTGAAAATCTAAAAATGCTGAAACATGCTCATGATTCTCGGTCTGATAATAATGTGTCGTCCGCTGCTTAAGCAAAATTAAAGACGTAGCTTATCTAGAAGTAGTTAGAAAGCAAAAAGCAGAAATCCGTGCGGGTAGTTTAGACCAGAGATTGACACAGCAAGTTAACGAACATCAATCAAGCAAATCGCCATTAAAACCAGAAAATGTTCAAGACATTTCCTTGAAATCCTGTGGATTCAATTAAAAAGTATTTAGAATCAATAGATTCTCCTCTAAAGCTGATTGATTATCTGAAAGCCTGTTATGCTAATTTGAAATCTATAGCATGACAGGTTTTCTATAGCAGTCATTAATTTGATGATTTTTTGTAAAAATCTGCCAAAATGGCAAATATATACTAATGATATTGCTAAACTAATAACAACTGCAATTTCAATTAAAATAGAGGTGATTTAGCAAGCAAGTTAATTTAAAAAATAAAATCAACGATTAGTTCTGACTATGAAATAAATCAAGCTGACTACTTTTGTAATCAGCATTTCATGGAGTAAATAACTCCTAGACCAAGACCAATAATCCAACCGTTGCTACTGGTGGTTCTTTTTTTGAGGAAGTCTGAGCAAAGAAAATTTGGTGAGGTGGATTCCCCCAATCCAAATTTTACACAGCTTTCACTGACTGCAGACAGTGCGAGTAATGCTGATAAAACTTTCTATCCTGTGGTTGGTGTTGCTTTAGTTAATAAAGCAAACGCTTAACATCAATTCCAGGAACAGAAATAGAAAAGTTACGGTGAAATTGTTGTCCTTGACTGGTAGAACTAGTAGCTCATACGCTTCTCTTTCGACTATTGTAATCCTAGTCCTCCCAACCTGGATTATCTTTGGTTTCTAAACTTTCAATTTATATAGCAACTACTGGAAGTTCAAAACTTGAATAGCTTCCAGTTTTTTATCTATATATAAAAATAAATAAGGTAGGCAATTTGCCTACCTTATTTTTTGTGAATACTAGACATCTGGTGAAATTAATCTAGAACCCTTGTAGAGAGGTAGCACCGTTACGTCTCTACATTCTTTTTCGCTTCCATGCTTAATGAATTGATTAATTCAAAAATGAATTAAACCTTGGCTAATTCTGGAGTAGGACTCTTGCTGTTGCGAATTGCTGTAATAGCCTCAGCATAATCTTTTGCGTTAAACACAGCTGAACCGGCGACAATCGCATTAGCTCCCGCTTCCAAAACTTGCCAGGTATTATTTGCCTTCAGTCCCCCATCCACTTCAATCCAGGGGTCAAGACCACGTTCATCACACATTTGGCGCAACTTGCGAATTTTGGGTAATACACCAGGGATAAAGCTTTGACCACCAAAACCAGGGTTGACGCTCATAATTAGTACTAAATCACACAAATCTAGAACATATTCAATTAGTTCTAGAGGAGTACCAGGATTAAGTACAACACCAGCTTTCTTACCAAGCTCTTTTATTTGCCCCAAGGTGCGGTGCAGGTGTGGGGAAGCGTTATGCTCGCAGTGTACGGAGATAATATCAGCACCAGCCTTAGCAAATCCCTCTACATACTTTTCTGGCTCCACAATCATCAAATGGACATCCAGCGGCTTGGTTGTAATCGGACGAATCGCCTCCACAATCAGAGGGCCTATCGTAATATTAGGTACAAAACGACCGTCCATGACATCAACATGAATCCAATCCGCTCCAGCTGCATCTACGGCACGAATTTCGTCACCCAGGCGACTAAAATCGGCTGATAGGATAGATGGAGAAATTACAATGGGCTTTTGAGATAGGTTTTGGGTCATGGCTAGTGGATTTTTAAGCGTCCTCGTCTGTACGCATTGTAACAAAACATTGAACAAGACTCATAATTTTGATCCCGGTTTTTTGGGGAGTGGTGAGTGAGGAAGGGAATAGGTTACAGGTAAAAGGGTACAGATTATTCCCTATCACCTGTTACCTGTAACCTTTCACCTAATCCAATGACCAATGACCAATGACCAATGACCAATGACCAATGACCAATGACCAATGACCAATGACCAATGACCAATGACTAATAACTAATGACTAAAAAACTAACCTGGATATTTTGGGGATTAACTGCTTCTTGTCTGAGTGCGCCAGTAATTGCTTCAGCTTTAGAATCTGCACTAGGAACTAACGGCATTGATGCTCTGAAGCTACACAAACCTCCTTATAATTTAATCGGTCGCAAGATTGCTATTGGTCAAGTGGAAATTGGCCGGCCGGGAATGTTTGGGTGGGATAAGGCGGTGTCTAAAAATCGTGCCATATCTTTAGCAGCGGTTTTCTTACGCAATGGCCCAGCTAAGTCTAATAATGGTGTTGACCCCCACGCTTACAATGTCGCTGGTGTAATGGTGAGTCAAGATAAAGCATTACCAGGAGTTGCGCCGGGAGCGCGATTGTATTCATCAGCGGTGGGTTCGACTAAAAACATGGGTCAGCCAGAAGAATGCTTGTCGGCACAGCACATAGCGCTCCAAAATAGTGGGGATGTCCGTGCTATTAACTTTAGCTTTGGAGAACCTCTGAGCCGCGATCCTCGACCGGAGGCTACTTTAGACGGCAATGCTTTACTAACTTTATGTGTTGACTGGTCTAGTCGCGCTCATGATGTTTTGTATGCGATCGCTGGCAACCAGGGTAAGGGTGGTATTCCTATTCCTACTGATAATTTTAACGGAATAAACGTGGCTTTTTCATCCCGCCGAGGGGAAGTCTTTAACAAAGTAGACGTGGCGAATCTGGCGGGTGTTAACCAAGGGGTGAGTGGAAGACTGGCTGGAAGGGAATTTGACCTTGATGGGCGTCGCGCTATCAGTTTAGTTGCTCCTGGCAATAATATTCCCTTGCTTAATCCAGATGGCAAATTGAACAAGGTTACAGGTACAAGTTTTGCAGCACCTCAAGTTACAGCTACTGTTGCTCTGTTGCAGGAACTTGCTGACCGACAGATGCGAACAAAACAACCCCACTGGAGCATTGATTCTCGGCGTCATCAAGTAATGAAAGCTGTATTGCTGAATTCAGCAGACAAAATTTTAGATAGCGGCGATGGCTTAAAGTTAGGAATGACTCGAACGCTAATTGATAAACAAAATCAAAACTGGCTAGATTCTGATGCTTATAAAGATCCAAAAATTCCTTTGGATGCCCAAATGGGAGCGGGTCATTTGAATGCATTTCGCGCTTATCAGCAATTTAATGCTGGTCAATGGCAAGCATCAGCAGCAGTGCCGGCTATTGGTTGGGATTATCGCACAGTTGATGTCGGAGCATCTGTTGACTATATATTAGCAAAACCGTTAAAGCAGGGAAGTTTTGTTGCTGTCACCCTAAGTTGGGATCGATTGGTAGAACTCAATGATAAAAATAAAAACCAGCAATATGACTTAGGTGAAAGTTTTCGCGATCGCGGCTTAAATAATCTCGATCTCTACTTGGTAAAAGCTGATGCTCAAAATTCTGAAGCTGGTGCTGTTTGCTCCTCAATCAGCCAAATTGATAGTGTAGAACATATTTTTTGCCCCGTTACTGCTACTGGCAATTACAAAATCCGCGTCCAGTTTCGTCAAAAGCTCAATGAAGCGACTCAACCCTATAGTTTAGCTTGGTGGAGTGTTCCTGTTAATTGAAATAGATTAGCACAAATATCTGTGTAAAATTACAGGATTTTTCTCGTTCTCATGCTCTGTATGGGAACGAGATTTCATGCTTCTGAGAAAGGTTATTCGATCTATAAAAACCTAACAAAAGTGGTTATTTTATGATTACGTAGCTTACAATACGTTTATACGTAAAGATAAAAATTCTTAGAAATCAAAATTTTTTATCAGTGGTCTGTATAGCCGTCTCAATAAGGAATTAGCAACTCCACAAGTTGTGAGCTACTAATTTGCTGTTACGAAAACTGTAACAGTCCCATTTTTCTATTGGAGTAAATGCAATAGTTAGTCATTGACACAGTATCTGCGTCAACTCTGAGCACAAATCGGGAATCTTTGGCAAGTGAGGTAGCAGAATGAATCGCCATAAATTGAGTGATGCGAAAGAAAATTTCCTACAAAGACGTTACGGTGTGAGTCTAGGTAGACGTTATGCTCTGGCAGCTGCAAGTGTTGTTCTATTCAGTGTATTAGGGTGTTCTCAAGTCGATAGTAATAAAAGCGCCCTTGCCCAATCTAGTTTACCTCAGCCAGAAACTCCATTGCAAAAAAAAACAGCGAAAACTGATACAAAAATCGTTGAGTCTAGCAATAAGTTTGGCTTCAAACTATTCTCAGAAGTTCTGAAAAACGATTGGGGTGAGAAAAATATTTTTATCTCACCTTCGAGTGTTGCGATCGCTCTTGCTATGACTTACAACGGCGCTAGCGGTTCGACTCAACAAGCAATGGCAAAAACCCTAGAATTACAGGGGATGAATCTACCAGAAATCAACTCTTCTTACGCGGCGGTATTAAAACAGCTTTTAGACAATTCAGATGCAAAAGTGCAATTGAAAATCGCTAACTCACTTTGGGCAAATCAAGATGTTAGCTTTGCACCAGACTTTCTCAAGAGAACCCAGGAGTTCTATCAAGCCAAAGTCAGCAATTTAAACTTTAAAGATGCCGCCGCATCTAGTATTATCAATAACTGGGTCAAAGAAAATACTAACGGCAAAATCACTAAAATAGTTGAAAAAATTGAACCAAATCAGGTATTATTTCTGATTAATGCCATATATTTTAAAGGTAATTGGACTAACGAGTTTGATAAGAAAGAAACTGCTCCATACCCTTTTTACATCACATCTGGTAGGCAAAAACAACACTCAATGATGTCACAGAAGGGTGATTATAGATACTATGAAAGCGAAAAATTTCAGGCAGTTAGTTTACCTTATGGGAAAGATGGTAAGATAAGTTTTTATATCTTCTTACCCAAAAAGAATTCTAACCTCAAAGCCTTTTATCAAAACTTGAATATTGAGAACTGGGAAAAATGGATGACTCAGTTTAACAATCAAAAAGGGTTTATTCGTCTACCCCGCTTCAAAACAGATTACGATATTACACTCAATGATGCTTTAAAAACTTTAGGCATGAAGGAGGCTTTCAGCAACAAAGCCAATTTTTCTGACATGGGTAAAAATTTTGCCATTAGCCAAGTTAAGCATAAAACTTTTGTTGAAGTGAACGAAGAAGGGACTGAAGCGGCGGCGGCTACTTCAGTGGGAATAGTAGCAACATCTTCGAGACAAGAACCAGAACCATTCCGAATGATTGTCGATCGTCCTTTCTTCTGTGCCATCAGGGATAATCAAACGGGAAACATTTTGTTTATGGGTTCAATTATCGAACCACAATGAGGATGTAGGAGGGATTGAAGACTTCATCTTTTTAATAGGAAACTTCCCAAAAATAAAATCCTCAGTGAATAGAAATGATTAATTTGCATTCACTGTATGTGCGGATAATACTTTTTAGAAGTCATTATCTGTAAAGGGCACTATGGATGGTGAAAATCTTTTCAGTGATGGTGAAAATTCTAACCTCGCGGCATAATCATCTATTTGTGATAGTTCCAGTTCAATTGTTTGCTGCTCTTTTTCATCAAAAAGCAACTGAATTTGATAACTTGTCCAGAATTGTTCACCTAGTTCATCTTCTAAATCAAAAGGCTGTTCTTCATCACCCCATATATTCGACCACAGGACTATTTGATTAGCCCGAAAATGGTTTTGACCTTTTGTATCTCCAACGACAAAATATACTTCGATATTTAAATCAAATCCCAAATCATCGACTTCTGCCTCTGCTATCTGACAGCTAACAACAATTAAACTATCTGGGTTAACATCTACTACCTGCTGTTGGCGTTGTAATAATTCTTGAAATACAAAATTAGGTAATAACTTTGAACTCTCCTCATTTAGGTTTTTTTGAGTTTCTAGAGAGTAACGAGTTTTTAATTCTTGCGTGATTAATTTTAAAATATCTTTACTGGCTAAATTGACAACTATCTGTTTATTTGCAGGATTAAGGAAACATCCTTGATTAAGATTAATGTGTTTTTTAATTGTCATAGGTTTCTAAAATCCTTTTAATGCGAACGGCTAATTCACAAATCAAGCTCAAACAAAGGTAGTGAATAAATATTAGTTTAGCTTCTGTTCTATATTTTTAGCAAGACGTACTTAACAGCAATTAGATTATTTAAACGATAATTATAAATGACTGTGATTGCAGAGCTAAAAAATATTCATCGGCTCAGGATAAAAATGCCACAGTGCTTGATTAAGTAACCATTAAAAAACAAGTGTATTGCTGCTTTTATCAATATCTTGGGCATCATCAACAGGTTTAGGCAAATTTTGGACTGTTGCAGTATCTTCAACGTTGTCTAATTAGCAGATTAATATACATAATCTACGATGCAATACTAAAGTTAATTAACTTAATTTTTTTAGTTTCTTGTTCAAGAATATAAAATCATTAAATTTTAAAAAAATATTTTTGAAAATTATAAACTAAACCATGACTAAAGTCACAGTTAAAACATACACAAGATAAACAATAGTTGTTAAATTAGTAGTGTTTTGTAATAATTATCCAGTTAAAAAGTTCGATTTCTATCGGGGCTTGTGACTGATTTTTCTTACTCTTTCAGCAACATCGTTTTCTTATGTGTAGATTAATTGGCTATCTTGGTAACGCCATCCTCTTAGATGAGTTGCTGTATAAACAAGAGCATTCGCTCTACAAACAAAGTTACAGTCCTTTGGAATTAAAATCAGGAGTAGTTTGTGGAGACGGAGTAGGTGTAGGCTGGTACGACGAAGTGGGTAAACCCTTTATTTACCGAAATACTATCCCGCTGTGGAACGAACCGAATCTGGAAGAGTTGAGCAACTATGTACAATCCAGTTGTACTCTCGGTTATGTCCGATTAGCTGGGATCGGTGAATCGCTTGACATTAGCAATTGTCAGCCATTTCGTAGTGGTAAACTTCTGTTTGTGCATAATGGCGAGATATCAAACTTTCAACAAACTCTTTGTAGACCAATACGTGAGAGCCTCTCTGATTCCACTTACCGCCTGATTAAAGGCACGACTGACTCTGAACACATCTTCGCCCTACTAGTGGAAATGTGGCAGTCGTCTCCAAACAGCACTCTGTTGTCAGCATTAAATGCCACACTTCAAAAATTGACTAAGTTGGCATCAGAACACAATACCAGCTTTAGTGCCAATGTCATTGTCAGTGATGGTCAAGCAGTTGCAGCAATTCGCTATGCTTATCGCACACAAGCACCTACTCTTTATTGGTCTTATGATGAACTCAAGCAGCCAAACCAAGTTATTGTTGCTTCTGAGCCTTTATCCAATAACCAAAATTGGACTGCTTTTGATGAGCAAAGTGCGCTATTTGTTGAAGCCCAGTCATTACAGCCAACAATTAGCCGATTGTAGAGATTTGTTCCCAATGGGGTTTAGATAAGGATTGCGATTTTGTTTAAATTGAGCTTTTCCCTCTAAAGTTGGCGCAATGGTAGACAAGCATTGCTATTGCTTGTATCAAAAGGCAACAGTTGGAAGCAAGTGAGAGAGACAACATAAATTATCCGTCTTACAATTCCTCTGGGAACTAGCTAGTGTCACCGATAGCGAACGCGAGTGCAGAAGCGTTAGCGAGTCATCGGTGACACAATCATCATTCATTTTATGGCTCCCTTGTACTCTGTCCATCACTGTACCCACGCAAGCCGGAGCGATCGCATACTTACTTATAATGCCGAGTACGAGTATAGAGGGAAACAGATGATTTCCTCAGACCTCAACGCAAGAAATGCCCTGTTGCCTGATTCAATCCAATTTCAGTTACCCTGAATGACCAAAATAGTTTTATGATTCTCTACGAAAGCATATTTGAAATTATTTAGGTTTACTACCAAAATATTCTCAAGCTCATTCTAAAACATGGTGAATAGTAAATCACCTTTAGCTAAATTCGTGCAATGCTGGTTTTGAACCTTCTTCCAGGGTCAAATAAAGTACAGGGAGATGCAAAAGTATGGCTGAACACTCATTTCATGACCAACTGAGTTTAGAGGAACAAACTGAAAAACTCGGCAAGCAAGCAGTAAGCTTGGGTTTGATTCCCAGCTTTGTAGTGCATTACTTTCCCGATACCTGGGTATTTTATATACCCAATCAAAGTCAATCGGAACCGCTGACACCAGAAGAGGCATACTTTCGTTTAAAGCAACTGGTTAAACAGTAAATATTTTGACGACAAATTTTTGAAGACAACGGCTAGACACTGCAATTGTTAAGTAACAGTAGTTATGGCGAAACCAGCAATTTTAACCGTCGATGACGATCCAGAAGTATTGCAAGCGGTGTCACGAGACTTGCGTCATCAGTATGGCGATCGCTTCCGCATTGTCCGGGCAGATTCAGGTATCACGGCTCTGGATGTGGTGCAGCAACTAAAATTGCGGAATGAAGCAGTTGCTCTATTTCTGGTGGATCAACGTATGCCCCAAATGGGAGGCGTGGAGTTCCTGGAACGAGCAAAAGGCATCTTTCCCGATGCGAAACGTGCCTTACTGACGGCCTATGCAGATACGGATGCTGCCATTAAATCGATTAATAGTGCCAGACTTGATTATTACTTACTCAAGCCCTGGAATCCACCAGAAGAGAGACTCTATCCGGTTTTAGATGATTTGCTAGATGACTGGCTAGCTGGATTCCGCCCGCCCTTTGAAGGCATTCGAGTCATTGGTAATCGCTGGTCGCCTTTTTCACATCAGGTGAAAGACTTCCTAGCACGGAACCAGGTTCCATTTAAGTGGTTAGATATTGAACTGGAGCCGGATGCAGAAAAATTGGTGGAATACGCCCAAGCTGATTGTAGACAACAATTACCCTTGGTGCTGTTTCCCGATGGTTCCCGGTTAATTCAACCATCTAATTTAGAAATTGCCGCCAAAATTGGACTGCAAACTCAGGCAGAGCGCCCCTTCTATGACTTAGCGATCGTGGGTGCTGGACCTGCCGGACTTGCAGCCGCCGTCTATGGTGCTTCTGAGGGATTGAGTACTGTCTTAATTGAGCGTGAAGCGCCAGGAGGACAAGCTGGTACGAGTTCGCGGATTGAGAACTATTTGGGGTTTCCTATTGGCTTGAGTGGCAGTGATTTAGCAAGGCGGGGAGTCACTCAAGCACGGCGATTTGGGGTAGAGATTCTCACTCCTCAAGTAGTAACTGGGGTTCGACTGGAAGATCCTTATCGGGTTCTGGAATTGGCGGATGGTAGCGAGATTAGTTGCCATGCACTTTTAGTTGCAACTGGCGTTTCCTACCGTTGGCTAAAGGTTCCAGGAGCCGAGAAGCTCACAGGAGCAGGAATTTACTATGGTGCTGCGATGACTGAGGCGATCGCCTGCGCCAACGAAGAGGTTTACTTGGTAGGCGGGGCAAACTCTGCTGGACAGGCAGCAATGCACTTTTCTAAATATGCCAGCAAAGTGATTATGTTAGTACGCGGAGAGTCACTAGCATCAAGTATGTCCCAATATTTGATTGACCAAATTGCCGCGACTGAAAATATCAAAGTTTGCACAGGTTGCAGCGTCGTGGAAGTGAAGGGAGAGGAACATTTAGAAGCAATTGTCATTGCCCATGCCAACAGTGGACAAACCGAAACCGTGCCAGCGCGATCGCTGTTTATTTTCATCGGTGCTAGCCCCAAAACTGATTGGCTCGATGGCGTTATTCAACGCGATGCTCAGGGGTTTATCATCACAGGGCCAGACTTGCTGCATAATGGCAAATCTCCTCGTGGTTGGTCTTTAGAACGCTCTCCTTTCTTATTAGAAACCAACATTCCCGGAATCTTCGCAGCCGGAGATGTCCGCTACGGCTCAATTAAACGGGTGGCATCCGGTGTCGGAGAAGGTTCGATCGCCATTCAATTCGTTCACCGCTACCTAAGTAATGTTTAGCTAAAGCAGCCAATACTAAGCTGTATAAAATCTGCAAACCCTCTCCCCTGCCCCCCTGCTCCCTACTCCCCTGCCCCCTTCACTGACTTGCGTTGATCCCAATCACCCCGATGATGATTAAGGAGATCGACACAAGTTTGATTAATGTCGCAGATTCCCGAAACCAAATAATCCCAATAAGAGCTACTAGAATAGTTCCCAATCCAGCCCAGACAGAATAGGCGACACTTACTTCAAGTCTCTTGAGAGCAAAGGTTAAAAAAGTAAAACAAAGTCCATAGAAGACAAATATTAATACTGAAGGAACTATTTTAGTAAATCCCTCTGATAATTTCATGCAAGTTGTACCTGAAACTTCAAAAAGGATGGCAATTATAAGGTAAATCCAACTTGTTAACATATTTTTTTGTAAGTGGTTTGTTAAGAGCAACTCGCCCTAAAAATAGAATAAACAGTCCGGAAGTAACTCATTAAAAATTTTTACCAGTGTAATATCAATTCTCCATGAAGATGCTTTGGAGGGAAGGCATAGCCGGAAGATAAATATATGCAGCTTCACAAAGAAATGGTATAGGTATTCCAACATTTAAAACTAAATGCGCAGTAGTATAATTGAGGCTATTCCGGGGCTTTATGGCGATGAAATTGCTCAAGTATTAGGGCAACATCTGCTGTAGTGTGATTGTGTTTTTGTCCTACTAATGGTATGAAAGATGACGGCTCAATTTGAATACAGCACTCTTGCCGATCCACAGGATATTCAGCAGCTGATATATATCCTTGAGCAGTGTTTCATCAGCGGAGTTGGTGGCGAGGAAGCTTATATCAATCTCATTGGCGTAGAAAATTTCCGTATTATTCGGGGATTTGGGCAATTAGTTGGTGGATTGGCAACTCTGGATATGGGTCAGTGGTGGGGTGGTGTGCGTGTACCAATGACAGGAATTGCCGCTGTGGGTATTGCTCCAGAATACCGTGGTTCGGGAGCAGCGATCGCTCTCATGCAGCAGACGCTCAAAGAACTTTATGCTAGAGGTATACCGCTCTCTGCTCTTTATCCAGCTGTGCAAACTCTGTATCGAAAAGTCGGCTATGAGCAAGGGGGTAGCTGGTGTAATTGGGAAGTTGCTACTAGGAATATCCAAGTGCGAGAGCAATCCCTACCTTTGCAACCCATAGTGAATATCAATCATCAAGTCTTTCATCAACTATATCAGCAGCAGGCGAGACAAACGCATGGATATTTAGACCGACATCCCGCAATCTGGGAACGCTTAATTCAACCAGATGATAAGGAAACATTTTACGCATATTTTATCGGTACAAAAGAGAAACCCGAAGGCTACGTCCTCTTCAGTCAACATTCAAAAGAGGATGGCGCAATTTTGCGAATCAAAGATTGGGTAATTCTCACAATTGAGGCTGCACAAACATTTTGGTCTTTTCTTGCCAGTCATCGCTCCCAAATTGAACACGTGCGATGGAGGAGTTCTGCGATCGATTCTTTGACATTGCTGTTACCAGAGCAAACTGCCAAGCTTAAGCATACGATGCGTTGGATGTTCCGGGTAGTAGATGTAGTCAAGGCGCTGAAAATGCGGGGTTATCCATCGGGAATTGAAACTGAATTGCACTTAGATATTCAAGATAATTTGCTAGATGCAAACAACGGTAAATTCATTCTTTCTGTTGCCAATGGACGCGGCGAAGTTACAAAAGGTGGAAAAGGTGAGTTGCAGTTAGATATCCGAGAATTAGCACCACTATATACGAGTTTGTTCGCTCCCTACCATTTACAAATAGCCGGAAAACTGCATGGGACAGAAACCGCTATTTCCGCAGCTACGCAAATATTTGCAGGTAGTTCTCCTTGGATGGCTGATTTCTTTTAACGTCAGATGTCAACCAACCTTTCTCTGCGTTAGTTCAAGTCTGTTCCTTTTGGGAGTCGGAGAGGGACAGTTTTGTGTAGTCAAACCAGCCAGAGGGATTAAAGTCTCCCGCAGCTTACTACCCCAGTAAGACTTGCTGGCTGTTTTTAATCAATGAGTTCGCCAAAATAGCAAATGAGTTCGCCGAAATAGCAAATGAGTTCGCCGAAATAGCAAATGAGTTCGCCGAAATAGCAAATGCGTTCGCCGAAATAGCAAATGCGTTCGCCAAAATAGCAAATGCGTTCGCCAAAATAGCAAATGCGTTCGCCAAAATAGCAAATGCGTTCGCCGAAATAGCAAATGCGTTCGCCGAAATAGCAAATGCGTTCACCAAAATAGCAAATGCGATCGCCGAAATAGCAAATGCGTTCGCCGAAATAGCAAATGCGTTCACCAAAATAGCAAATGCGATCGCCGAAATAACAAATATAGCGGTTCTCAATTGCGTGAAATACAGACCTAACCCCCAGCCGCTTCCGTTCGCACAGTGTCTCGTTTGGCACAGCCTCTCGTAGAGAAGAGAGGGAAGGGGAGTAAGCCTCAAAGGAGAGAGGTCAAAATGTATTGCATCCAAACAAGAAGCGCTATAACCCTCTCCTAAGAAACCGTATTTGCTTCGGGCTGGGGAACAAGCTCAAAACCTAAAGCTAGAGCTTTTTTCTGGAGGTTATTGACGACTCGTTCTTGGTAACGTTGTTCATAATAATCCATGCCAGGATCTTGATAGTCACCTCCAGATGTCCAAAGTCGGTAGAAAATCCGTGCTAACTTATGAGCAGTAGCAGTGATAGCTTTGGGTGTACCCAGGCGAGAACGTAAACGACGGTAAAAAGCACCCAAGGCAGAATTGCTCTTACCTGCTGTTTGTGCTGCCATTCGGAAAGCATTG
>LXQE01000202.1 GCA_003326195.1 Nostoc punctiforme NIES-2108 | reverse complement strand
GCAGTAGCGGCGTAAGTTGCTGAAGGAAAAAGGGTGATTGCTTCCCAAGACAAAAGCAATCGCCTCCAAAATGTAATCGCTTAAGAAATACCAATCATGGCACAAAGTGCAGCAAGTAACCTCTTGCTTGAAGTAGGTAACTGTCAGAAGGAAATTTTCCTACCTGCTACAGATGCCAATGCAGAGTGTAATAAATCCCTAGTTCTAGAAGTGAGAAAAGGCGATTGCTCCCCCTAGAGTTATGCAATCGCCTCTACAACGAAATTTATGACAATTTAAATCATCATGGCACACAGACTATGATTACCACATTTCTTCAACAAACGGAGTTGGAAGAGTCTCTAGACAAAATACTCTTACCTCCAAGCGACCCCAATGCAGAGGTGCAAGAGATTCCTGGATACAAGCTGGTTTACGTTAACGGAGCTTGCCCCAGAAATTATCGGGTATACAAGGCACATTCAATGATTGGGGTGATATTTCAGCATATTACACACTGGTCTAACGGAGTCGATTCTCTTCGATACGCCAAGCCGGTTGATGCAGCAGTCGGACTAGGCGACTTCATGAAGGTGACAAGGGTATCAAAAGCGACTACAGAACAATTGCCCACAGAAGAAGAGTTGCTAGAACAAAGAATTTGACGCGCTAACGAGTGACGAGTGGGAGCGGTTAAAGAGATACGTTCCACAAGCGAAACATTTGGTTGCAGCGTAAGGAAACGGGTGGGCAGTCATCTCCAATTCGCAATTACCAATGGGCTAACGCCCCGCTCCGCTAACGCAATTCGCAATTATTACCCCACACCTGAAGGCGCTTGCTCTGAATATCGATAATATTTTTTATTTTCTTCATCAATAATTTGAGGAGCTTGTAACCCTAAAAGAATCAATTCCCAATTTTGTCCACAATTGCGAATTGCGAATTGCNAACAAAGAATTTGACGCGCTAACGAGTGACGAGTGGGAGCGGTTAAAGAGATACGTTCCACAAGCGAAACATTTGGTTGCAGCGTAAGGAAACGGGTGGGCAGTCATCTCCAATTCGCAATTACCAATGGGCTAACGCCCCGCTCCGCTAACGCAATTCGCAATTATTACCCCACACCTGAAGGCGCTTGCTCTGAATATCGATAATATTTTTTATTTTCTTCATCAATAATTTGAGGAGCTTGTAACCCTAAAAGAATCAATTCCCAATTTTGTCCACAATTGCGAATTGCGAATTGCAAATTGTTCGGTAAGACCCACCTGTGTGGCAAGGAGCAAACTTAAATTTTATCCAAATAGAACACCACAACTCATTGAATAAACCAATGTCACCGATAGAAATCCTAGAAGAATTCAACTCGTGCTACGCAAAGATTCAGGCGATCGCCCAAGATGAAAACTGGCTTTTGTTGATTGCGGATAAAAAGATTGACCCAGAAGCAGCAACTCATGTAGGCGATACATTGCATTACTTGGGTGAGGTTATGGGGTGCGTGGAAGAAATCGTTGAGGTCAAAACAATTCAAAATTCAAAATTATCAATTCAAAATTAAAGACAATCAGACGAGGTAAGAAATCGCCACTATCTTGTTGACCATTGAATCAAATTGATTGTGGGCTACTGTACCCAGAATTAATCCAAAACAATTCTTCTTTTTTGAATTTTGAATTTTGAATTTTGAATTTAAAAAGTCAAGTTTAATCAGGAGGCAAAATAATGCAACCAACAATATCAAGCTAAGTCGAACACTATTTAGTATCAACACAATTTTTAGCAACAACAACGAAATTATGGAAACAATCATTATCAACAACAGCGTCTTTCTCATTCCACCCAGCCAACCGAAACTACAAGCGAATTGCGCTAAAGAGTACGGGCAATTTCTTCTCGATTGTCCTCCAAAACTGACGATTCTAGAAGCACAAGCAGGGGGATATCTCAAAGGGAATAAGGCTGATTTTGCGATCGCAATCTCTCGCCCTGACCGTCTACTCACAATCAACGAGAACTTCACCAACGAGCCATTTACTGAACTCTGGGTGATTCCGGTTGCNAGTATCAACACAATTTTTAGCAACAACAACGAAATTATGGAAACAATCATTATCAACAACAGCGTCTTTCTCATTCCACCCAGCCAACCGAAACTACAAGCGAATTGCGCTAAAGAGTACGGGCAATTTCTTCTCGATTGTCCTCCAAAACTGACGATTCTAGAAGCACAAGCAGGGGGATATCTCAAAGGGAATAAGGCTGATTTTGCGATCGCAATCTCTCGCCCTGACCGTCTACTCACAATCAACGAGAACTTCACCAACGAGCCATTTACTGAACTCTGGGTGATTCCGGTTGCTGGCGGACTTAAGGATCAGTTTAAGGGCCCAGCTTCCATGCTGCTTAGTTTCTTAATCCATCGCCGGAGTAAAGACAATTTCGCCGGACTGTACAACCACTTCGCCCATCGTGCTTTTCAATCGTGGTGTGAGGAAGGGATGCCCGGAGATCCAAAGGAGTTCTGTTATCAGGCGATCGCTAGCGTATTGAAAAACTATATTTTCTGCGCGGAGTTTCAGAAGGTAGAAGGGACACTAGGAACGTACTGGTTTATTCAGTGGAGCTATCGCAATCCTCAGTCTGATTTTGAGAAGGATGCGCTCGAAGCGGCAGAGATGATTCGTAGTGGTGCAGAATCTGGGGCAACACTCCACTGGGTAACGAATGAAACGTATGAACGCTGGGCTAGTAATGCTGTCACTGCATCAGCATTATCCCCGGTTTCGGAGACTGAGGCGAGGGCATCTCTGCAAGGGCAGAATCAGACAGTAATGCCCCAAGGTAACAAGCGGTAATTAGATACGAAAAAGGCGATTCACCTTTGAGTCGCCACTACATAAACTAGCAACAAAATCAACCAATGAAAATCGGTACTGTCTCCATTAGTTATTCGAGAAAGTTTAACTTAGGCAATTACGAATCTCTCGAATTAGGTTGTTCTTTATGGGCACAAGTCGAAGAAGAAGAAGATGCCGATGGTGTAGTTCAATTCCTTTATCATCAGGCAAAAGCAGCAGTCAAAGAGGCTGCAATGCCTGTGATTAAAGCGAACGAATTCCAAATTAGTAAAGCCAAATCTCAAAAGAAGGTGACAACTGATTTCGGTGACATGGAGGATTTATGAAACAACTAACAGGTTTTATTCCCATTGCAGCATTACCAGAATCTACTGCGGCATCTGCTAAACAACAGCTAATAGAAACAATTGAATGGCTCCACAAAGAAGGTGCTGCTACTGAAACCAACCTCAAACTCTTGACTGCAATTGTCGAATCNTGGTGTAGTTCAATTCCTTTATCATCAGGCAAAAGCAGCAGTCAAAGAGGCTGCAATGCCTGTGATTAAAGCGAACGAATTCCAAATTAGTAAAGCCAAATCTCAAAAGAAGGTGACAACTGATTTCGGTGACATGGAGGATTTATGAAACAACTAACAGGTTTTATTCCCATTGCAGCATTACCAGAATCTACTGCGGCATCTGCTAAACAACAGCTAATAGAAACAATTGAATGGCTCCACAAAGAAGGTGCTGCTACTGAAACCAACCTCAAACTCTTGACTGCAATTGTCGAATCAATTCTTTGCTCGGAAGAATCATACAGTAGATTTTTACAGTGTGGTTTTGATGCAGCCATTGAGTTTTTCGATACCAATTCTCAGAACTGGGAATTTGAAGAGTCAATGTCATCACCTCATAATCCCAGAAATTGGGATAGGTACAAGCAGCTACAACAAAGACGGGCTTTGTCACAGTCATAGTTTCAAGAACATGAAAAAGTCAAATTCTACATTTCTACGCCAAAAAGGAGTTAACAAAGGTGCTAGTCCGATGGAACTTTAAGTTAAAACCCTGTCAGCTTCAACAAGCAAAAATGTCGCAGTGGTTAATCACTCTCAAGAAGCATAGAAACTATGCACTTAGAGAACGAGAGATTGGATACAATACTAATAATCAGAATGCTGATGAACCAGTTAATTATGCTTGGGGTAGTTACTGCGATCTCAAAACCAGAGTCGAATATGGTGGGTATTGTCCCCTAACTTGCCCTGTGTTGAAACATGGTGTTATTCCAACTGATCTAAATATTGCCCTGAAAACATCATCATCTGTTATCAAGTGGGATAGTGCTTCTAATATCCAGATAAAAGTAACAACGAGATTAAGACATAAACTCAAACATTTTAGTGAGATTAGTGCTGTTGTTTTGCAGGGGAACATCCTAAAATTAGACACTGCGTTTACAAATTTTTGGCGGCATGGTAAAGGATTCCCACGTTATTTACGAACTTTGAATAGTTTCAATTACTCACCAGGACAGGTTAAACTTAAGACAATTAAAGATAATTATGCCACTGTCTATCTTCCAGGGATTGGCAATGTCAAAATCCACAATAGTCGAGATTTAACCAGTATTCAATCCGTGAGGACTTGTACTGTTAAAAGAGCGGGTGGTTACTGGTTCTTATCGATGTTAGTTCAAATACCCCAAGAACTACCGAAAGAAAAGTCAATATCTCAAATCAAATCAGTAGTCGGGATTGATGTTGGTGTGAATAAGCTTGTAGCTTTGTCAGATGGTAGTTTTGTCGAAAATATTAGAGTTACAACTAACATCAAAACATCTAGACGTTTAACTATGCGTCAACGTGCCATAAGCCGCAAGCGCCAGGGTTCTCAAAACAAAAACAAGGCATACGCTAGAATTGCCAGAACACAACATAAATTAGCACAACATCGAGACGGCTACAATTGGCAAGCAGCCAGTAAGATTGTCAAAACTGCTGATGCTGTTGGACGTGAAGACCTAAACATCAAGAACATGGTTAAGCGTGCCAAACCAAAACGTGATGGCAAAGGTGGATATAAGAGAAATGGTGCTAGTCGCAAGAGTGGTTTAAACAAGGCTATCCTTGATTGTGCTTGGGGTGATTTATTCGCCAAAATTGCTTGGTTAGCTGCTAAATCTGGTAAACCAATTATCCTAGTTGATCCCAAGCATAGCAGTCAGGAATGTCCACAGTGCAGACATACTGACAAGAGTAATCGCAGTGGAGAAAAATTTCTCTGTACTAACTGCGGATACACACAACACGCTGACACAAAAGCTTCTCGAACAATTGCAAAACGTGCGGGATTAGTCTTCCCCAAAAACATTAAAAAGACTCTACCGGGGGACTCTCGGAAAGTTATGCCTGTGAAGATATCGCTGCCGATGGGTGGGGAGTCCAGGAACCATGCCTATGAGTCATTGAATATTCAGTTAAGTTTATTCGATTTAACCCAATATACAGTGGCTGACAGTCGGATATCTAAGAGATACGGCAAAAGCTTTTAGAGAATCTGTGTGTCTTTAAACCGCAGAGCGTCAAGCAGTATAAACTTTAGTCTGGGTGTCATACAAATGTTAGTTAATCGCAATCTCGTAAAAGTGACAAATACTGGTGCAGGTTTTTTTGTGGAGTTAGATGAAGCCGAATGAAAACACAGAAAGCGACTTATCAATCATCTTTGCCTTCAAATACTCGTAATAAATTAGTTCTACGCCGGACTCGAAAAAGATTCAATCCCAGAATTTTTCTCGACCGCATCATAGAAACAACTGCAATTGTATCTTTACTTTTTACCGGATTTGCAGGAGTAGGGGCGATAGGCTGCTGGGGAATGGAGATTGCCACAAGTTCTCAACATTGGCAGCATCAGAAAAAGACTTGCTTGGGGATGATGTTAGTTAGTTTTTCAGGCTTCTTGGGCAGTGCTTTGATTAGAGCGAGTTTCAGCATTCAACGAGATAAATTTTAGGAGGAACAACGATGGAAATTAAATTAACCACATCAGAGATTCGGACTATTTTACAAGGATGTCAATATACGTTGCGGCTTGTGGGGAGTAGTCGAGATTATCGTAAAATTCAATCGTCAGAATGCTTTTCTACCTCAAATGATGTGGTGCTAAACGATGCGTTCAATATTTTAGGAGAAGTAGTAGACGCAATTGATGAGGTGGAGCAATTTTCTCAACAAGGAGAACCTAGACATGGAGCAGGAAATTAAAAATGCAATTGGTTTGGGCAGTTCAGAACTCGTAATAGAATCATTTCCAAAACTTGAACCAGAACTAAAACCAACAGTAACGATTTACGACTTCGGAGCTTTGTTATCTAAGCACGAACCACCAAAAAACAACGATAACAGATGTTCATCCCCACGGCTGCTTGGTGATAAATGCGTCGATTGTGAAAACCATCAAGAAAATCATGTTTTACATAGGAGCCACAACATGACATTCACTCTGGATAATCGCTCTAAAAACAAAGAATCTTCTTTAACAAAAGCATTGCGACAGATACAGGAGTTAAACTCTAAGATTCAGGAATTAGAACAGTGCTATCAAGATTACGTGCAGAAGCAACAAAATCTGATTGCAGCCATCGCTGAAATCTGTGTTTCTCCGATCCAAGAAGTACAAGCGCTTCGTATTCTGATTTATCGGGGAGAAGCAGCTTGTCGGCAGTACTTGCGATCGGTGCTAGTCAAACAACGTCAGACTTCATAGAGATCAGGCACTGAGTGATTCCGGTTCTGTACGTGATATTTCCAAAACTCGACGTAACCAATATGAAGTTTCAAGAGATGCAGATTGCTTTTGTTCGGCATCCGACCAAATATTGTCCCAATTGAATAGCCATCGAGTCAACATCCGACCTAAGTCAACTAACTCACAGGCTCTATCAATGTCGTCTGCTTTTACCATGTCGGGTAGAGTCCACTCAAGAAAGTACCGACTTTCTTTTACCAGAGTCAGCATCAATTCCTGCGATGATACCCCAGTCCACGAGGATTGAATTTGCTCAAGGTGTGCAGCAAGATGATGTAAACGGATAGTTACATCATCTTGTACAAAACTCTGCTCTTTAGAAACAAAATCATTCATTTTTTTGACAATATAACTTATGCTGAAATCTTTTCACTAACAGCTTGATGTATAATTTCTTTCTTTAACGAATCTGCTGCAACTGCTGCAATGGTTTCCCAATCTTCTTGTTTTAACAACACCCCAAGCAGTTCGCGCAGTATTTCTCGATTAGAAATGAATTCTTCACCATAAAGCTGATCATTTTCCAGAGTAGCAAGTATGTATTCTCTTACCTCTGGTGTCGGTAATCTAAACTTTTCAAGTATCCTTTCTTTTGCAGCAATAACTGCAATTTTCGTAGCTGTGCCTAAATTCCAATTATTCAGTAGCAACCGCACTTCTCTATTTAGAGAAATACGCAATGTTGTGAAACGTCCCAAAAGTTCTAGATTGCCCATTAATCCCGCAAATGCTGACCCCCAATCCAATCCAGCCCCAATGTTGCCGCCAACTTTATCCTCAGCTTCAACACTTTTTCTTAAAGATTCTTCATCAAATAATTGACTCATTTAGCTTTACTACCTCATACAGGAGAACGAAAAACTCCATACTCAAAATAAACTAGTTCATCGTAATCTTCATCCTCTCCGACATCAATCATGCCTTGGTTATCATAAAATTCTTCTACTCCCGGTAGTGAATGTAACCCTACTCTGCCCTCATAACCTAGCTCTAAACTGCGAGTTCTGGCAAACGCCAAAAATGCAGTTCCAACACCTTTTAATTTCGGCGGACGTTGGATATATGCCCGATTCCAAGGTGCGGTAGCKATGCCGTCAATGTATACCAAGCGTTTTCCCTCTTGTAGACGAGAACCGTGCATTCGGGTTTCAATCAGTAGCAAACCTTGAGTTTCGTCTTCATATTCAATCGCATAGCCTTCGCGGTTTGCTTGTCTATTAATGACAAACTCCAGTTTAAACTCCCAGTCCCAAAATTTGTCTGATTGGTCGTGCAGGTTCAATTGTTCTTTCCACTTGTTGGCATAATCATCGACGTGCTTTTGCAATAGCTCCACTAAATCTGCTTCCACAATCGTGTTATCTTGACCGCAAATTAGTTCTACTTTTGTTCGCATAGCACCAAAATTGCCCATGAACCAATTTTATCAATCCGATCAATCAGCATCATGCTCTGTTTCTTGTAACCAACTTAAAATAGTCAGCGCCAACTCCCAGGATTCGCGCCGCTCCCAATTAGGTAAGTGATTCAGTATGCGTGCAAGGAATATTGCTGGGTTTTCCAATTCTCCGCCACGAGCCGCAACACCATCCCTAACGAGCGCCCCCAAAGTGGCAGCTTGATTCCCTTTATAGTCAGGCTGTCTCTTAATTTCATCAACAATCCAGTCCGGTACTGTGATTGTTTTAAATCCTGATTTCGGCATACACAACAGAGAAATAATATAAAGATAGTACGGCAGTTTACGTTATGTTTGCAAATTCTTGTGCGGTATGGTACGTTAAACTCAAGTCGCAAGTTTTGTAACGGGGATTTAGACCCCGCAAACACATACCTGCGGCTTGATAGAAGCCTGGGACTTAAACCCAACCGTTTGAGAGTTCTTCACTTGCGACTTGCGACTTACGACTTGCGACTTTGTTAAGAATGGACTACTCCCACAATAGCTTCACAAATAGTAGGAGCAATCAAGTATGAAAAATATTGGTATTAAGCCAATACATCCTAAAGAATTTAAAAGAGTTCATAATTTTTCGACTTACCAAATGAGCCGTTTGTCAGGTTACTCAGTTGAGGCATTAAAAAACTGGTTAGCTGATGAGAGTAGTTCCAGATTTGTCGAGCCAAAGCCGTATGTACTTAACCATTTTGGAGCGATTCATAATTACTTATTAAGAAGTTAGTGTTTCCCAAACACTAAGCCATTAGAAAAACCCTCCCCACCAGTCGGTGGTTTTTTTATTATTAGTATTATCAGTACCGGAATTCAATCGGAACTCAACCGGAATTCAATCGGAACTCAGTCGGAACTCAATCGGAACTCTAGGAGCCGAAACCATTGCTAATTCAGGGAAACTGTGTAGTTGAACAATTGTTAACACGAGAGGAGGCAGCCAAGAAATTGGAGCCATCAGTTGGAATTAGACAGTTCCAAAAGTATCTAGACTTAGCTTCTTTGTACTTGCCAGAATTTGAAGATTTTCGGGACGAAGATAATGGAGGGCTAAACGGACGAGCGAAGTTGACAAACTGGCACTTACCTGTGCTTCAAAGAATTAGAAGTTACGTTTTCGCCAAGGGTTCTTTGAAGAAGGTGGCAATTGAATTAAAAAATCACCCCGAAAAGTTTTTAGGAGCCTAAATCATGATCGTTAAAGAATTTGCACAAGCTCTCAAAAAAGTACCTGGAAAAGTAGTTGATGAGCTACGCCGTCAATATCCAGAGCAAAAATGGACGGTCGATTCACCAGTTCCAGAGGAGATTTTAGCTAGATTTCGAGACATTACTAATAGTGAGAGATTACAGCCTCAACAATCACCTATAGCAGACATAACCGAAGCCACAATCACCAAAGCTGATGAGGCAATTCAACAAGCCTCATACAAGTTGACTGCGGCTGATAAAGAGACTATTTCTGGTGCTATAGCCGTCCAAAATGAGCAATCTAAGATTTTGGGTGCATCAACTGGTGTCACAGGAGCTTTATTGTTCATGGAATCCTTGATTGGAGCCAAAGGGACGGTGTTGGATGCCTTTGCTGAACAATCCATGTTGGAAGTTGATAACCAAATTACCGAGATAGATCAGAGTTTGATTAATTTAGCAGAAGAAGCCTCAACAAGACTGGGGGAGTCGATCAGAAAAAAGGAACAACTCAAAGTACGACTCAATTCTTTACGGGAGAGAGTTTCTTCGATGGGCACACAGATCCGATTTTAGAAGCTTATAAAACAGTGGCGGCATTGTTACAAATCCAAAATGAAACTGTTGCCACTGTTGCCCAAATCCGATTACTTCAAGAACTATTAACTCATCAAAGGAAAAATCAGGACATGGATGTTCTCAGTACGGGATTGTTTGCTACTTCAGTTGTTGGCGCTTTAGGTGGCAGTGCATATCTCGTTGGTAGCTTTATCGCTACTGGATTAATTGGTAGCGGGATATTCATTCCCTTGGCATTACTTGTTGGTGCAGGATTGACATTTCTGGGACGGGCATCGAGGCAAGAGTGATGGGCGGGAGTGTTTCATAAAGCTGTTTCACAGAACTGTTTCATGAAACTGTTTCAACGGTTTCATCAGTGTTTCACGGTGTTTCACGACCCTGAAACAGCATTTCCCAGCGTGAAACATGAAACGTGAAACATGAAACACCAGACAACTCCTTGCTTGAAAGCCGTTATGAAGGCTAATGTTTCATCCAACTGTTTCACAGCACTGTTTCATGAAACGTTTCAACGGTTTCATCAGTGTTTCAGACTCGTGAAACAGTATTCCCCCGTGTGAAACATGAAACGTGAAACATGAAACACCAGACAATCCCTTGTTTGAAAGCCATTATGAGCCGTAGTGTTTCATCCAACTGTTTCACAACACTGTTTCATGAAACGTTTCAACGGTTTCATCAATGTTTCACGGTGTTTCACGACCCTGAAACAGCATTTCCAGCGTGAAACATGGGAAAAATTTGTACTAAGAACGCGCTATAGCAGTCTCATGTATAAGAAACAACTGTACTTAGCTTTGGCAGGTGTTGGCATTTGCATATTGCCTGTAATCATCCCCTTAGTACCCAAGTTGGGGGCTTATGCAGAGCTTCAACGGCTAAAAGCCTCTGAAGAATTAGAACGTTCCCGCATAGAAGAACGGGCTAAAACCAGTGATGCCTTGTATGAGGCGGGAGTGATGCCCACAAGTCGCAAGTTGAGAATTACCAATTACTTTGATAGCGCTAAACGCAATCCCAGACCAGACACAACCCTTTATCAAGATGATGAGATTGTTGATGTTTTTGATGCGACGGGCAGGTGTATTGGACGAATTGAAGAAGGAATTTGGAAGTGGAAGCACAAAGCTAAAGGGATTTGTAAAAGCATTCAAAATATCAAACAAAGTAGGAGGAAGTAATGAGTAATGGTGCAGAAAGTAGCAGCACTAGCAACAGCGATAATAAACCCAAAGGTAAGAAGCGATCGCTTGGTGAAATCATCGATTTTTGTGCCAAGGCTGTTGTGATGATTGTCGGTTTACCCATTAGGGCTGCGGCTGCTATCGTTAATCAGTTTGTTGCTAACGGTGGTGCAGGTCGTGCGTTAGTTGGCGGGATTTTATTTATCGGCGGTTCCATGATTAGTGCTGATTCAACTTGGCAATTAATCTTTCAAGGCCCCCCTGTTTTACCCTGGTTTGAGCCGACTTGGAATTGGCTAAATGTGCCGTTTGCACTTTTCAACCCGTTTTTTTACCTGGCATTCATAATTTCTGTGGGCGTTCAGGTAATCGAAGCCCACGCCCTACGCGGTAAGAACCCAGATTCAGCTAGGCGGGAACTTCAAGACCACATGGTTTATGACCTTGAAACCAAGCCTAGTGGCAAGATTGACTTGGTAGGCCAACTCTGGGCGGACTACAAGACCGCAGGTACACGCGATCGCTCTAGCGCTGGGCTAGTTGTGATTGCGGTTTGGGCATTCGATATTGTCACCACCTTTGCCGCTCGTAACCCATTTGAATTTACAGCACCATTCATGATTTTGGGCTGCATATTGTTTAACATCGGCACAATGATGGCTGGTGAAATTGGGTTCGCTATTTGGCGGTTGACGAAAGATTAAAGTGAGCGCCGCTCAATAACTCTTGAGTCGAGCGGCACTCACTATTCAACAGGGCATTTCTTTTATGCAAAGTAATAATATCCCAAAAATCACAACTAAAGAAACTGAACATTTACGCGAATCATATCCTAGCTTGTCTCACTTGGAAGCTGGAAATATCGCCCAATGGCTGCAAGAGAGAAAAGATGGATTATTTGAAATGGCACGGGCATCTGAGAATGAAGCAGATATGACCCGTGTACTTGGTTTGTTGGCTTCTGGGATTGGAGCAGTTTGTTATGCGGTCAACCCTTTGGCGCTAGTTGGTGGTTTAATTGGTGGTGCTGCATGGCTATGGTTTGTTGTCGAACACTCCAACAGAACCAAGGAGATCGCCCCCTTGCCTTTTGTGCGTGGTAATTTTATAGACGCTCTAGCTCGTGCTGGAGATTATGATGCTAGGAGGAATTATCAAGCAGATCATCTTGCCAATACCGTTAAATTCCTAGAACGACAATCAGCAGAAGAGTACGCCTTTCTTCATGCTGAGTTTGAAAATATTGTCCAATATTTAACCCAAGTTGAGCCAGGAAAACGTTTTTATGCTTATCGCTGGATGTTTGGCTGGTTTGGCAAGCTTTTCGGTCGTCAGCTACCGACTTATGAAAGCATGGCTCTCCATTTACAGGATGTGACGATTGACAGCCGGGTGAATCGATTGGAGGTAAATGCCATTGCACAGGCAAACGTTCAGTTACCACCGACCGTAGATATCAAACAGTTTCAATCGCCAATTGTTGATATTGGGAAGATGAACCAAGCTGCGGAGCTTTCTAGACCTACAGAGTTACAACCATCTTCCTCTGATGGGCTTGTACCAGAGACTATAATTAATATCCCTCTGACTAATAGGGCAAACGCACTGATCGCTGCTTTAACGAAAAGTGGATTCCAAGTAGAGAATATGATGAGTTCTCAAGTCATTGCGATCGCTGGTACTCAACGAGGTGGCAAGGGAACCTTAGCAGCAATCTTAGCAACATTATCAACAGCACTTGACCCCGGATTGAACACCCAATACTTTACTGCTGGGGTGGACGTTTACCCCTTTGCCTGCAACTTAACCTCTGCCCTTAAGTACCCAGATATTGATGCGGATGGGGCTGATCAACTCGTCGCTCGTGATTTATTGAAATTTCTTAAGGGTTTAGATGGAAACGAGCCTTACTCCCATAAAAATTTACTGCTAGTAATTGATGAAGCGATGCGGTTGCTGTCATTGTTAGAGGAGAGCGATCGCACCTGGGCGATTCAATATTTACTTTCTCGCTTCGCTAAGTCTGGTGGTACATTAATTATCGTCTTGCATGGCTCTAACCTGACAAGCGTAGTCGGTAAAGCTACGGCTGGGCTGGCAGATACCTTTAAGCAATCGGTTAACTTTATTGGCTGTGTAGCTCAAGCGGTTAGCGCTGGTGGTCTACGCAAAATGAATGTCGCTAGTGGAGAATATTTCAAAGCCAACCCTAACAACTTTGGAGAACCTGTTAGCGGTGGCAATCTGGGCATGATTCCCGAATGGCTAAAGACCCATTTGCACCCAGGCAATGGGCAACCAGACCCAGCCAGAACATTACTTCAATTCTTCCCGGAATTAGTTCAACAGCATGAAAAGGCAGTCATACCCAGAGGAGAGAAGATTGCCCCATCAGACGCAGTTAATCATCTGGAGTCCATTTTTTCAAAGCCTTATCAAGAAGTGGAATTTCTGGAAGTAGAAGAGAGTAGTGTTTCTGAGGCTGATTTGGAACAGATTGTGGCGATCGTTGCGGCGACTGCTAGCCCTCCAACTTCTTTTGCTGCTATCAGAAACAGCCGCAAGTGGGGCGACGAGAAAAAGAGTGTTCTTTACTTGAGGAATGCCTTGTCACAATTGATTGACAGTAACCGATTGTGCGGAAATGAAAAAGATGGTTTCAGCGTAATTAATATTAACCAGTAAAATTCGTCACAGTTCCCGTTGAGTTCCGGTCGAGTTCCGGTCGAGTTCCGGTATTCTCACATCTCCAAGTACCTCTGAAAAATAGAGTCTTTTTATTTCTCCAGCAAGACTTAATTTTTCTAAACATTTTCTGGAATGTCGAAGCATAGGAAGTTTCAAAATGAGTGATAAATTAACCACAGCATTGCAAAAATTAGCCATAAGTCCAGTTAAGCAAGACAGATTGGCTATCGAACGCCTAGAAAAACAGTACGGCGCTTCTTTACTAGAAATCACTAATGAGCTTGAAGATTATGCCATAGTCCATCAATCCATATCAGACGAAAAAGCTAAACCCAAAAATCAGTTGATTATAGTTTGCTGTTATGGCTGTCTTTGGGGCGCAGTTATCGGAATTGCGACGTTATTTATTAAGCCCAGCGTTACTGTAGCGGCGATTGGGTTGGGTTTTACGGCTGGGGTGTCTGGGAAATTGCTGGTTCAAAAAGAGGAATAAGTTGAAGTAGTTGAAGATTGGCTTTAATTGTTTAACTGAACTCTTGGATTCATTGGAGTAAATATGTCTTGGTCGAAATCAATTTCAATGGACGTTGCTAATAACATTTTTGACGTAATTGGAGTTTCTTTTGAACAGAACGAATTAGAGGGCGGTTACATCGCTAAACATGAAAGTAAAACCTTAAGAAGAGCAACGTTAACCGCTTGCTGTATGGCTGTTTTAACTAACTGGGTAACAATTAAGGAAAGTTGAATTTATGTCGGACCTATCAATTTTTGTGTTTGAGTCTCAAGAAGTTCGCTTCGTTGGTACACCAGAGGAACCAGAATGGGTCGCTGCCGATGTCTGTGCGATTCTTGAAATTAAGAATCCAAGTGATGCGTTAGGTTCTTTCGATGAAGACGAGAGGGGTCTAGCTAATGTCTATACCCCTGGTGATGACAACCCTCAAGGACAAGAAATGCTGACTGTGACTGAGGCAGGGCTTTATCGCCTTATATTCAAATCGCGTAAACCAGTTGCCAAGCGCTTCCAGCGTTGGGTGTTTCACGAAGTTCTTCCGTCACTGCGGCGCACTGGCAGATACGAAATGCCAAAGCTAAACCAGCAACAAAATACCAAACCCACGCTTGATGAACTCGTTAACTTTGGACAAAAAATTCTATCTGGCACTCGCCTCAGTGCAGAACTCCAAACCATCACCATTCTTCGAGGTGTACAAGCTTTGTGTCCCGAAATCACCCCAATGGCACAGGAGTTGGTCGGAGCAGTTCAAGAAATCGTTGCGACTCCCAACCGGCATTTGTCTCCAACTGCAATCGGTGAATTATATGCCGAACGCAACGGACTACCCAAGCCCATAAAACCCCAAATAGTTAACCGTGTTTTGGAATCTGCTGGCTTGCAAACCAAAGAAATTCAAGTCAAGACCGACACGAATGGTAAACAAAGTCACAAAAATATCTGGCATCTAACCGAAAAAGGTAAGCTGTGGCGAACGGTGACACGAGATAAAGCTCGGACTCACGACAAGATTGTGGAACACGTTCGCTGGTTGCCAGATGTTCTTGAAGTAATTGATTTGAGCGTAGAGGAGAATTGAAAGTATTTGATGAGAACGATTGGCAATCGCCTTTGCTTAATAAAGGCGATCACACAATTTCTATTCTGGATGGACAGGGAAAACAAAAAATACACGAGTTACCGCATTAGTTTTTATGAAAAGTTCAACTTATAGCTTCAGTTCATTAGTTAAACAAATAACTCAAGTCGGCATCTAGCTCATGACTATACATCATTGCCGCTATTAACTGATATGTCGAAATGCAACACGTCTTCGCGCTCACCCAGCTTTGTATAAAGTTTAATGGCTGGATCGTCACCAATATCCGCCTGGACGAAAATGACATAAGCTCCATAAGCTGCTGCTACTTCCTTCAGCTTCTGAATTAATGCCGTTGCGATCCCCTGCCGTCGGTGTGCGGCGGCAACAGCTAGATCGTAGATGTAAATCTCACTGCGCTCCTGCTCGAACTTTTTAAGCTCGTATGCAGTAAGACCGCCAACGACCTCACCTTCTTTCAATGCGGCGATCGCAATGAAGTAGTCACTATCAAGCAGTTGCCGCAGGTAGTCTGTACTAGGTGGATTTCCATAAGTCTCCACCTCATCGAACGCCTCACCAAAGGTTGCTAATAGAGCTTCCATTAATGCAACGTCCTCCGGCACGATCTGTTGAATGCTTAAGTTCATTGGTATTTCCTAAGCTACATTCCTGTTGAGCGGCTAAATCCTGCTCGTTCATACAATATCAGACGAAAAGGCTGTACTCGCGGCGGAAAATACTTTGTCGCCACTAATATCCAAATAGTTACCCGTTTCTAAATCCACAAAAAACATCCCTGGCTTGAGGAAACTGTAGCGAGCCATCAATGCATTAATTTGAGATTTTAGTTGTAGTATTTCCTCACCTAAAGGAACTACCCCAGCAAACATAGAAGCTTTACGCTTCGTTGGCTCTCTCTAGATCGATGGATTGTGCCGCTTGACGAAACGATGCTATCGACGTGAGGCGATTGGAGGGACAATCCCACAGAATGTATTTGAAGCAATCAGGAATATCTACCATTCGCAGCGTTTTTGCACTCCTAAGCAGGTGAATATTTTGATTGTGGCAAGCTTGGAGGTTGTAATTGGGGATTCTCTCGCAAAGATGATGAATGTTATGGTAGCCGATATCGGCGGAAAACCACTTTAAAACGGTGGGTAACTCCAGATAACTGCTGCCCTTAATTGCTCCTTCGAGATAGTCCCACCCTTCAGTTTTGTGGGCGTAAGAGCCATCAAAGTTGTGCTGAACAAAGAAGACGCAGATGAGGATTGCCGCAGCACAAGTTAGCGTGATTGAGTAAACACTCACGAAAAAACCAAATCCAAGTAAATACCCCAGAAAAATCCAGATGCCGACTACACAAATGTTATTGAACAACAGATGCCAAAATTCAGCCGCAGTGTACCAATTTCTAGACTTATGAGAGGAGATGATTCGAGGTAAATCCATAAAAGGATCTTGCTGCAAGCAAGTCACTAGATGAGTGATAAAATCATATATTCCGGCAATCAGGGCGAGTCTTGGCTTAATCGCGACATAGAAAAAACCTCCTGGAAAGATCATGAATGGGTGCCTCAGTAATTCATAACGCCTTTGGGCAGATGGACTGAGGCGAGCAAACTCCTCAGTAGAGAGTAATGCACTAGGACCGCGATAGCGTTGCCAATCACCGTTGCTTTTGTGGTGATAGGCATGTCCTCTTGACCACGGATATTGAGGTATCGCGTTGATCACCCCCAGAATAAAACCGATAATTTGATTAACCCTTTTTGAACGGAAGAGTGAATAGTGTCCGCAATCATGCATTAAAGAAAAACAACGCGCTGAAAACAGCGTCATCAAAACCATAGTAGGCGCAAGCAACCAAAAACAAATAGCAGCTGCTTTGTGTGCTAAAAACCATAAAACCACATAAGGCACAACCGTATTCAGAATTTGATAAGTTGCCCGCAAGTCCCTGCTGTTCATGTAAGGACTCAGGACAAAATCCGACTTTTTCACTGCGGTTTCCATTAAATAAAACTTTCTCCTAGCGGCTGAAGTTCTTTTTGGGGTAAGTTGAAATAACTGGTAGCATTGACTTCACAGCGCCGCCTAATGTAGGATAGCGCACCTCCTATAAACGGAGATAGTCGGAATTTGTGAGTCCCATGTAATATCTATCGCCACATTTTGGTAGCGAGTAGGTCTCGGAATCTTGCTTAATTGTGGTTTGAGCATTGAGGAATAAAGTAAGTATTAGGGCATTAAGCTTGGTTGAAATTCTGACCATCGCTTGCAAACTTGTTCGTAGCAATCGGGTGGAGTAATTTTTAATTGGTGTAAAAAAGCAACCTCAATCTGAGGTTCCGCCTTTAGCACCAGAAGAATATCTTGATGGGGATTGTATGTTGCGACTGCTGGGAAAATGGATGAGATTATAGATGAGTTAAGTGATTGTGAGCGCAAGTAAAACCCAATCAGATCCCAGGGGAGAAATTGGAGAGTAAAGGGAACTGTATCAAGACTTGTATTTGTAGGGTGAGTAACTTTAGTATCCACATCACAAATAACAATTCCCCGCCCAAATGACTGAAATCCCTTCCATCCTGTGTAACCGATTACCAGCAGATTATTATGAATAAAACTATTTTGCCAGTAGCCAAAATTTCCTTGCCAAACACTATTGGATGGTCGCATTGACTTCCTCCCCCAACACCAATGATTCAATGCGAACCTGCTCAAGCTCTCGTCCAATCAATACTAATCGCATTTGACGGGGTTCCTGGGGTTGCCAAAGATAGTCATAAAAGTAGTCAAATCGATTACCAACACCCTGTAATACCAGACGGATAGCTTTGTTTGGAACTGGTACAAATCCCTTAATTCGATAATTCATAATTCATAATTCATAATTCATAATTACGTTTTGTGACGGGGATTTAGCTAGGCTTCAATTTGTTCTGTCTCTAGAACTAGAGGAGTTAAACCCCCCAAACTTAGTTAAAATCCAATTGAATAATTTTCCCTTGCAGTAGACTGGGCTTGTGTTTGCTTTGAGGAAGAGCCGCTTGTTTAACAAAGGGATGAATAGCAGTAGAAATCTTCCCAGTTCGGTGAAGATAGAATTTCGGCATGATAATTAACTGAAGTATTAATTTAGTAACTTAGCAATTCCTATGCGTGATTGGGAAAGTATTTGCTCAGTGATGAAACAGGACTATGTACGTCATATACGCCATTGACGACCTCTTTTTTCTAAACTTTCACCTATTAGTTAGTACAGCATTTCATTGTTCCTGTGACTATTTGCAAACGCTACTCTCATCTGGAGTAGCAATCGCTGCATCTCAAGACACAATTTGTAATGGAAATTAACCGCTTGCCCTCTCATAGAAAGTCGTAATCTGTAGCGTCTTGATATGTGGGACTATGAGAACGTAAAGCTGAGTAGTTGTATAAATCTTCATAAAAATACTTATCTGTACCTCGCAGATGTAAAAAAATTATCAGTCAACTTCGGCGGGCATTCTGACTCACAAGGCAAGCCTTGTTTACAGCTGCGGGACAGCGCCGGATTTACACCGGACTTTCCCCGTTTCCTCTAGCGGCTGTTCCCCACTAGAACCGAGATTCATCTGGATAATAACACAACTGCGATTTGCTTGCATAAAAATCAATGGGCGGTCTATATTTGCATTCGCTATTAATCGGGACAAGTCTCATTCTTTACCAAGCGTTTATTTTCTACTCAGCGTTGCGGGGTCGTTTCTTATTGCTTAGTAAATATCTTGCAAAAGCAACAAATGCCAAAAATAGCTCGCTATTTTCTGAAATCAATTCTTATTGAGAGTCATCATTCAGATATCGCTTGAGTTCCTTAAGATTTATTTTCGGCTATGTCATCTTAAATTATCGGTTTTAGCTGTTCTGCTTTTACCATATTCAGACTCTAGATCACTTATTAGACAAGGGTCAGCCAATAACAACTCCATTTTAACGATGCCTCTAGTTGATTGAGCCAAAAACTAAGATCAATGCAGTTCAAAGAACGACTCTTGTCCCAAATGTTTCACATAATTTTCTACTAGTCCCTGAAGCTTACCTTGCTTGCCGATTTCTATCCAGTCATCAATTCTTCCTAAAAAACAATATCTTTGAGTCAGAAATGTCCGTTGCGCCCGATCAATCAATACGAAACGAAGCATCGGTGAATATGAAATAGAAAGCCTGAGTTTAGTTTTCCCTTCTCTCATCTCATTTCTTCCAGAAAAATTTAATAGTTCGGACAACAGATTAACGTCTTGGTCTGCTGTATATACAGTGATGATTTCCTGTTTTATATCTATTTGGTAATCTTGTAAGCTAGAAAATTTCTTTATTCCTTCTTCTACATTTGCCCTTTCTTCATCGGTAATAATTTTCGGCTGAACCTTTCTCAGAAAAACCTGAGCGTTAGGATTTTCATAAATTTCATAGCCATCAGGCATAGTTTCAACCAAATTTCCTTCACTTTTCATGGAAAAGAAGTACTTAGGCTTACCAGTTTTCGTTATGCCTTGATAGAGATAATACGTCTGTCCTTTTCTATTCTCGTATTTTATCGGCATTGAATCTATTAACTCAATACTTATCTTTGAGCAGCGTTTTTCCTAAGACCCTTACTAGACAAAGGTGGGGTCTTTGAATACTCATTTTTTGGAGGAGCGATTTTTTCGGCGAGATTGTGCTTGCATCTTTTTCTTGTTTTTAGCTTGATTTTTGGATTTCTTTGGTGTCGATAAAGTAAATCCTTCTGGGCTAATTAACCTGTTATCCAGTTTTTGTAGTTTTTCTGGCTGGAAACAAGCCCAACCTTCCATTTCTGATATAACATCTTCAATGAAAGAATAACGTCGATTCTGGCGCAGTTTATTTAAAGCTACTTCTGTTCCCAACTCAAAGCAATCATTTACATCCTCTTGCCCAATAAAAAACTCTTCCACTAAATTTTCTTCAAAGGCGTTATCAATTTCTGACTTCAGTTCGCTCGCACAAAGCTCCATACTATTAATAACTAGCTTAGTCCAAGTATAATCATATTCTTTTCCACCTCGATTTGAAAACAATTCTGCATAATATTCTATGACTTTTTCTCTAGAAATAACTTCTTCAGCCACTAAAACTAGTAACGCTTCTAATGCTGCACTTCTGACGTATTCATTGATTTGCTGATTTGATATTAGTTGTTTTAGTGGTTCAATATTTCCATGACTGACAGAAGCAAATATTCTCCCTAAATCCTCAGTTACTATATCTCCGGTTACATCCATTGAGATATCCCCTGGAGCCGAAAAAGACTTGACAATCAGAGGATAGACTAATGGTTCCCTAAATTGCGCTAATAGATACAAGGCATAAATATGTAAGATATAATCATTTTTATCCAATAACTCTGACGGGTTATTGCTGAAGTTTTCTAAAGTTGTTAATAATATAGGAGTTATCGCCAACTGTTCTTCGATAGCCCTTTCCAAAGCCAAACGGGGGAACTTCCCGGTATTGTTTTCTAATTCAGATAAAATTTCTTCTAGTTGCATCTTTTCAAATTTAGCTGTCTTTTTAATCAACGGTAATGGTTCTGGTGCTTAACTTTACTCAAATTAAAATTAGTCTAGAAAGGCTTGTACTCCCATAGACTATACTTTTGAGTTACATACTTGCTTATCATGTATTAGTTGACTGCTACTTGGTATCTAGCAGCCTATTCTCCCACAATGCGATCGCTTGGACAAACCTATCAAATCGCTTATCGTTTACATAAAGACTATTGCCTATTCGAGGAATCTTGACAAGCTTTCGTCCCAAAGCTCCCGGATATGAGATAAGTAGTTGTTATCAGCTAAGACTTTCGCAGTTCCCCTACATCTTCAATGCTTCTGAACTCCCTATTGATTGGCTCTTTGTTTACTAGCTTGATCAACTCGCTGCCACAGTTCACGGTCTTCTCGATAAATAGCCAACGCTGCAATCGCATCTTTTATATCAATGTCTTTTCCTTGAGCCACTAGTGAAATCAGGAAATCTATTGCTTTATCTTGTCGCAACATCCCTATTGCTAGTAACAATGTGCCACGAAGTTCTACATTTCTTGTTTGCTGCCAGCAATTTCTGAGAAGATCAAATGCTTCCTCTAATCGTGATTCACCCAACGTCAATGCTGCTAACTCACAGATTTGCTCCTTTGGGTCAAAAAGAAAACTAGCAACTATTGCAACTGAATCAGTCGGAGCTAGTTGTAACAAAGCACTGAAGCACTCCGAAATCACCTGTGGTGCTTGATCGCCTATGCGGGTTTTTAAACGAAGTAAAGGTACACCTTGGGGATTTCCTGTGTAGGCGATCGCCTTTACAGCAGCAACTCTTGCTTCTGGTTTGGGGTCAGCTAGTAGATCGGCTAATTCGTTCATTACATCTGAGTAGTTCATTCTCACCAGACCTAAAGCACATATACCCCGCAGATGGGCAGCAGTATCTTCAACTCCTCCCCATACTGGCTCCATCTGAATGTGTCGAATCCCTTGCAGAAAAAGGTTTTCATCGCTGTATTCTAAGTGATACAGTGTTTGTGCTATCTCTTTCTTGGCAAGACAATTTTGGTCTACTTGTGCGGGTTTGACCATCATTCGAGCAAAAGCTTCTACAAGATCAGCAACTAACTCAGTGATAGTGGATTTGCCGACTATCTTGGCTGCTTGAGCAACAGCTATAGAATATTTACTCTTAAGACCTTGGCGTAAAATTATCATCCCTTCTTCACTTGTCGGATGCTCTCTAATTTTGGCAAGAATAGATAAAAATTCTTCTAGTTTTTGCGATTTTGGCATATAACATCCCATAACTAGGCGCTCTGTTTTGAACTTAAAGCATTTACCATCAAAGTAGGGAATTAGAATTTATCAAAGTGCATTCCTCACTTTTTAACTGCAAAAGCTCTTTATAAAGTAATATCACATCAACTCAAACTAAAACATCTTTACTACTTTTAGAATTGAGATTGTCGGTATCTTAACTTGAAGAGCTTGTAGCATAATGAGCAATATTACCACGAGAGAAAAATTCTTGTTGAGGTAGATTGAATGCCTGTTACCTACGAACTTAGAGATTATCAACATCAGTGGATAAAAGATATTTGGAATTCTTGGGAGAATGGTAATAGGCGAGTGCTTGCACAACTCCCGACAGCCGCCGGGAAAACGGTGTGCTTTGCACATATTTCTCATAAATTCTTTGACCAAGGAAAGCAAGTTTTAGTCATTGCCCATCGAATTGAGTTGATATCTCAAGCTGCCGAAAAGCTAGAGCAAATTATCGGTGAACCAGTTGGGATTATAAAAGCAGGTGTTCTGGCTAATCCTGAGCGAAGAATCCAAGTTGCTAGCGTTCAAACGTTAAGCAGACGAGAGGTATTGGATTTGCCAATGAACATTGGACTTTTGATATTAGATGAAGCGCATCATGCAACTGCTTTATCTTATCGGCGATTAATTGAACATTATGAAAGCGCCCAAATATTAGGTGTAACTGCCACCCCCCAAAGGATTGACGGTCAAGGTTTTGTTGATTTATTTGATGATTTGGTTATTGGCATTGACACGGCTTACTTAATTGAGTCTGGGTATTTAAGTAACTTTCGATTATTTGCAACGAATCAAACTATTTCTACTCTTGGAGTTGCAAAATCTCGTGGGGATTTTAGAGCTAAAGAGCTAGCGGTTGCCGT
>LXQE01000201.1 GCA_003326195.1 Nostoc punctiforme NIES-2108 | reverse complement strand
GCGGCTCTCACTAAAATCTCAAATAGAGTCTTTTGATTACATGCACCTTGAGTCTTAATTGAGAAGTTTTCTGCCAAACACTCAAGAACTTCATTTAGAGTTTCTGTCTCTGTTATAGCCAGTTGTTCTAATGAAACAGTCAATTATTTTAACAAAATAATACACAACACTTTCATTATTTCACTTCTTGGCTTAAGCAATGATAAGCTTTATCTATATACTAGGTAGCTTATAGCACTTGAGCTTACTGATTATTTTGTTGGCGATCGCCCTTTTGGGAAAAGTTTGTGATCTACTGAGTCTGTCGGTTTATCAGGCATTGGTACTGTGTGCCTACCGGAGGTGTTGGCACTTTGTGCCTACCGGAGGTACTCGCGCTGTAAAATTACAGCAGTGACCTTATGTAGAACGTCATTGGAGGCGTTGGCACTTTGTGCCCACCGGAGGTGCTCGTTCTACAGCAAAAAGAGTCCGAAGAAAGAACATATTCAAGTTGTGGTCAGTTTTCGTTGGTCATTAGTCATTGTTTTTTCTGACTAATGGCTAGAGCAATAAGACATCACTCAAGGAATATTGCAAGTATTACCATCCGCTCACTCAAATGATTTCTCTAGCGGTAGTAATACCAATTGGAAAAAAGAAAGCTACAGATTCCAAGCCGGAAACTCAAATTGAAATCCGAATTACGAATTACGAGTTATCAGTTGTTGTAATTCCCTGAAGGTTGCTCATACCTAAAGAGTGGTTGCAGCAGGATTTAAATTTACGCCAAGTTTTCCCTAAATCACACAACCAACCATTGCAATCCACTCTAAACAGTCGCTACAACTTCCCCAATTTTGCTGATATCGTAACCGCCAAGAATTTCAAATTGGGAGTGAACCATCCGATGTCCCAAAGTACTGAGCAACTGTTGTACAGGTGCTTCTTCTAGATATTCCTTGAGAATCACCAAATCATATCGTGACTGATGTAAAGGGATAAATCCCAGCCCAAAGGCGGTAGCTATAGATGCCGTGCTAATAGCTGCATCGGCAACTCCTAATCCTACAGCTTGGGCAACATCTTGGTGACTTTTGAGTATATTATCAAACCCCTGAACAGCATCGAATGGTATCTGCTCTTTTTGGAGTGTTTGTTCCAAAAGCATCCGACTACCAGAACCTATTTCGCGGTTAACAATAGTCGCTCCAAGGGCAACTAAGTCGCTAACTGTTCTAATTCCCATTGGGTTCCCTGACTTCAACAAAAGTCCCTCCTCCCAGACACCAAGGGTAATCAGAACTGCTTCCCTTCCAGCCAGAACATCTCGAACAAAGGGAGTATTATACTCACCAGTTTCAGGATCGTACAGATGCATCCCAGCAATGTGCGCCTCACCTCTGCATAGACTGTGCAATGCAGCCATGCTGTTGGCGAAGTTATATTGGACTCGCAGTTGGGGATGCCAGCGTTCGGTGGCTCTTGCCCATAGTGAAATCACAGGGGCACAACCAGCAATCACAACAGTATTGTGAAGTGTTTCGAGATTATCGTCTAAAAGACGGACTCGAACTTTCTTTGTACCTGCAAGGCTTGTACTTTCACCATCAGCCGGAATCATATCTTGGCGAAAAGCATCCTTGCCAATCAAGGGATAAGCTATCCATTGTCCTCCTACACGAGCCATGCTAACTCGCAGTTGCTGACCGTTAGGAACAGGTTTGCTAAGAACGGCTTCAATTTCAGGTAAATCCCGCTCTAACCAGAATAGATCCTCAACTTGACAGCCAAGCGCTTTGGCCAAGCGAAGTGTTATGGCTACTGAGGGAGCATATAGTCCCGACTCTACACCACTAATAGTCTGACGGGTCACATTAGCGATGTTAGCCAAATCTTGTTGGCTCATGCCTAAGCGAGTTCTAATGGACTTCAAGTTATTACGGAGGTCACTATCCTGCTTCATTGGCTTTGTCTCTTAGTTTCAAAAAGCCGTAGCGGATTTAACTTATATCTGCCAAGGCGAAAGTCTGGTCTTTGAGTTTATATCATTTCTCTTTGACGAGTTTTTGTGCTTTCGCTGTCTTGATTCCCCATATAAAAAGACTATCACAGAAATAGCCAATTTGCTTGCGAAGCGCAAATTATTTTTGCGGGTAATTACTTTTTATGCACTTACCAGTAATAAAATGCCCTGCCGTCTCCTTTGGAGACGCTAGCGCGAACGATGAAAGCCTTGGGGGCGAAAGCGCCAAAGATATAGTCGCCTAGCTACAATATCGAATGGCACGCTTGTAAAGCTGAAATCTGTTCAGGGCAAGGGGTAGGGTGTAGTTTTTAGACAATTAAATTTTAGTTGGGTCAAGGAGTTCAACATCTTCTTAATTCCCCACACCCTTTCATCCAGCTATATCATGGCTTTGCGCTTAACAAGCGTGCCATTCCTACAATATCCTTGATCCAGCGGGGCATTTTATTTCTTGGATCTCCCTTACCTGCTATTTTGGCTCAAAAGCCCCAAATTCCTTTCGATAAACAGAGCATTTGTTCAGTACAAACTTTTTACCAATAAAGTTGGTAAAAAGTAACACTTCATACAGTTTTAGAAATTTATTTGGGCTTTGATGCTTTGTTCCTCCCTCCTAGAGGAATTTCCAACATCACATCAGGCTTCTCTATATTTTATTTTGCTAAATGGTTTTTTTACAATCTTTCAGTTCCTCGGTAAAATCCATTTAACGTCTAGATTGTATCGTAGCCTTTTGAGTTATATCTTATATCATTTCATTGAAGCGATCGCTTTTATACAAGGGGTTAATTGTTGAATTGTTGCATTAAGAATCAAGTTTACTTGAATTGCCTCCATACAAGGTTGTACTCTCTTTCAACAGCCGCTAGCAGCTTTGCCTGCAAGGATGACAGATACGGTTTCGCTTGTTTCCCCAACCCCTGCAACAGCCAATCCACAGAAGAGTCACGGTTAGCCACTTCATGCAACTGCCGTAACCTCACACATAGCTGCTGCATAAATTGGCAATCTTCATCAAGAAGTTCCAGTAACTTCAGGTGTTCGATTTTTACGGTGTAGTCACCGTCCCAGGTTTGGACTGTACAACTGTATTCGCCAACATAAGTTACCACTCCCCAATAACCCGCTTTACCCCTCAAGTCTGGGTCATCTTTGGGCAGAAGAATGCATATTTCACCAATATTGTAAGGATTGGGTACTTTCGTCCTTTCGCGTATCCTGTCCACTACGTCTTTCACGATCCGACCGGATGGAATCTTATTGCCAGCTTGCTCTACTGCCTGTTGCCATACATCCGCTTGCACAGCCGGTTCCAACTCAGCTTTCGCCAAAAACCGCAGTTGTCGTTCGTTGGTCGGCATTGGGATTTGCCGACCAATGGTCGGCAAAAACTTTTGAAGATTCTCATAAACCACAGTAGCCGAAATCTTCAAGTATGCCGCGTCACGACTATAATTGAAGCGATCTCGGCAGTATTCTTCAAAAGTACGGTGTGTGGAACGATACAGCCGTCTGTTCCTCAACTCCATCAGCGCTTGACCTGCTTCTAAAAATGCTCTCTCCACACGGTGTTCTAAATGCAGGCGTAAGCTTTGTTCTTCCTGGGTCAACTCTGTTACTTCAACAGCCGTCACCGTAATCGTTGCTGAGGCTGGGTTATCTTGCTCAGAAGTATTTTCGGCAGCAGAGTCGGTGGCTGGCTTTGGTTCACCAGATGTCGCAGGGGTAATTTTCTTGCGTCTAGATGGTGGTTTGTTCATTATTCCACCTCCAGGCTGACAGCAGTTGAACAAATATTGAATTGTGTCATCATGGAAATATAGAATTTTTATTTATGTCCCCATCCTTTAAATAGGTTGGGGTTTTTCATTGCTTTTTATATTCTGCAGCCTTAAAGCACTACCAAATATAAAACTCATTAAAAAATCTCATAGAGCAATTATCAAAAAAAACACCACACCAGAGTCACCACAAAAACAAAATACTGTTTGGGCGTATTCTAGAAAATACCCTCTTCAAGACATGGGTAGAACAACGGCTAATGCTTGATTATTTGACCGCGAGTATTGCATTTTGGATGACTTTGTTTGGAGTACAGGAGTCGTTCTTAGAATTTCGCCTGGGTTATCTCGGTCGCTACTGGTTTCTTGCGATTAGCGCTAGCTTACTTCTGAGCTTTTTGCTCTCTGCCCCGATTATTATCACGCTAATCATTAAATTTGCAGTAGATCCATTCACTTTTCCAGGTAATGTTATTCTTTGTACGATCGCTGCGGTAATCTTTGGTGTGATTCTCAGTTTGGCGCAGTGGTTGATACTTCGTCAATCCGAGATGACACCAAGAGTCTTTGCACTGATCAATACAGTTATTGGAATTATCGTCTACTTCTTACTAGTGTGGATCAATGAGGGTAGTTTGGAGTGGAGCGGTAATCCCTTTGGCGGCTGGAAAACTGTAATAATATTTTTAGCTGGTGGTGCGATTACCGGAGCAGCCACAGGTAAGGCTTTGGATTTTTACTGTGAGAGAGTAGAACAGCGATTAATTCAGCTTGAAAGAGACAAGGTAGCAAGAGAAACCAGAGACAGAGAAAGGATAGAAACAGAAAGAATAGAAAGAGAAAAGCAAGAAATAGAAAAGCTGGAAATGGAAATTCTAGAAAGAAAAAGGATCTCAAGAGAAATCGCTTTGGAGGAAGAAAGAAAGTGGTATGAAGAACATGGTGATGATGATTTCGATTATGAAGATGAAGAAGAGTAATATTTTGACTTCGTGTTATCAGTTATCCAAAATACTACAATCTTAAAGCTTCTAATTGTTAGCTTCGACAACTATTCAATCAAACTATATATTTAATATGGCTATCAAACACCCTTTTTTACTTGCACTGTTAACGCTCTCCATTATCTGTGTTGGTACGAGTTCTGGCTCTGCACTACTGACAGATATTGCTCAACAAACAGACAACCAAAAGTCCCCATCGATTATTTTCTTCCTGCCCAAAGAACGACCTCAGACCGGAGTCGGTTGGGAAATCACTACCACTTCTGGGAAGGCAGAACTAGCCTTGGCGAAACATTTGGTGAACATCGGTGCAAAAGAATACGTCGCTTGGTGGTGTCCTCACTGTCATGAACAAAAATTACTCTTTGGTAAAGAAGCCTACCAGATCATCAACAACAGCATCAAGGTGGAGTGCGATAAGAGAGGTATCAATCCCCAGCCAGATTTGTGCAATGCGGCGAAAGTCCCAGGTGTACCAACTTGGGTTATCAATGGACATCAGTATAGCGGCGTGCAAAACCTTAAGGATCTTGCGAAAGCTTCTGGCTACAAGGGGGATATGAACTTTCGTTACATCCAAAGCGAATAAAGAGTATATTTGCTTTTTAAGCTGAAGGCAAAATATTTGGTGGTTGAGAAAGTTGAGCAAATATGTTTAAAAGTTTAAAAATTGACCGTTCTCGCAACTGACAGTCATAAGCTTTCCTGTTTATCAAAATTTTCTAAGGTATTAAACATCTAATATCAAGTTAATAAATGTTGACAGCTTAAGTTCACGATAAAAATCATGATTTTCCCTTGCTAAGGTAGTCCGAAATTAGCAATTCTGACAAAAGAAGGTTTTGTCGCAACAAACTACTTTTGTCAGTAGTTAGCAACGCTGTCAATAATAGTACAAGCAACTGCTTTCAATGAAGAACAATTGTCTGTTGTGTTTCCTGTGTTCCCGATTTAGCTGAGTTTCCCTAATTTCTATGAGTTACAAAAAATATATTGCTGGCATTCCAAACATTGCCAAACTAAAGCTTACAAGCAAAGGCAGTATCCGCGCTCGCCACCTACAGATACCGGATACTGCTAACTTCAACACCTATACTAACGCTTGAATACGTAATAAGCGCCATGCAGACTTAGTTGGTGGGCTGGTTGTGGTTAAAAAATATCACTGATGACTAATAATTACTATTGACAGTAACTTTCAAGCATAGAAGTAGAATATAGACATGGTAGAGAATAATGCAGCGAGATTTGCTTTAAAAACTGAGCTTTTATTACGTATAGATAAATTGGGACTACAGCAAAGCCTATTTCCAACCTCTGACGAACTTATTGATCAACTTATACAACAATTGGAGGGCATAAGTCCTATTCTGCAACCACTTCAGCCTAACTATCTTCCTTCTCTACTAGGTAACTGGCAATTAGTGTATGCATCTGGTGGGACAATCGTCACACGCCAGATTGCATCAATTCCAGATTTTTTGGGTGTAATCAAAATTAAACGCGTGTGGCAAACATTGGCTAGTGACAGTAATACCAGAAAAATCTCAGCCTCTAATAGCGCCCAGCTTGAATTACCCATTTTAGGTGAGTGGCAGTTACAAGCTAATGGACATTGGAAATGGGGTACGGGTACGGATGAGAGAACTGCCACAGTATCCTTTAATTCATTTTCCATACAAGGGACAAAACCCTTTGCGTTGTCTAATTGGAGTTTTCCTGAGTTAAAAATACCAGTATTAGAATTCCTACAAAAAGAAGCTTTATGGATAACCTCCTACTTAGATGAAGAAATTAGGGTAGGACGAGGTGCAACAAATAATTTATTTGTATTTCGTCGTGATGTAACATCGTCAACTTAGTTACAAAAGAGAAGTTTTGCTCACTGGAGTTAATTAAAAGCTTAGATGAAAAAAAAATCAAATATTTCTTTTGTTTTTTGTCAGCATTTAGCTTCCCTATTTTATGTGTTATTCTCCTCATCGGCGATGGCACAAATTGTTCCAGATAATACATTACCTGTGAATTCTATAGTTACGCCACAAGGCAATACCAGCAATATTACTGGAGGAACGCAAGCAGGAAACAACTTATTTCACAGCTTCGAGCAATTTTCTCTATCCACAGATAGTACCGCTTACTTTAATAATGCCTCAAATGTTCAAAACATTATTGGTCGAGTAACTGGTTTATCTATCTCTAACATTGATGGTTTACTGAAAGCTAACGGCAGCGCTAACCTGTTTCTAATTAATACTAACGGGATTATTTTTGGACCCAATGCCGCTCTAAATATCGGTGGCTCGTTCTTAGCTAGCACTGCTAACAGGATTAACTTCGCTGATGGCAGCCAATTCAGCGCAAAAGCTCCACAAAATCAACCTTTATTAACAGTAAGCGTACCTATTGGCTTAGGATTTGATGGTAATCCAGGCGTAATTAAAGCTCAAGGTACAGGACACAATCTGACTCTCAATAGCCCATTTTCACCATTTTTTAGAACCATTAGCTCAAATGGCTTACGTGTCAAACCAGAAAAGACTTTAGCTTTAGTGGGTGGTGACGTAACTTTAGAGGGAGGAAAGCTTGAGGCAAGTGAAGGGCGAATTGAGTTAGGTAGTGTTGATAAAGGAATAGTACATATTAATCCAGCTTCTAATGGTTGGAATTTGAGTTATGAAGATGCCGTTAGCTTCAAAAATATTCAACTATCTCAACAGTCAATAGCAGATGTTAGTGGCTTTGGTAGTGGTTCTATTCAAGCACAAGCTGCTGATGTAGAACTAGTAAGTGGCTCAATATTTTTAATTCAAAACCAAGGGAAGAAATTATCAGGTGACATTATTGTAAATGCCTCTGAAGAATTGAGAATAATGGGAACTTCTCGGAATGGAACAATCCCTACTAGCTTGGTTAATGAAACTTTAGTAGGAGATGGAGGAAAAATCGAAATTTCAGCTAAAAATCTAATTCTTCAGGATGGAGCAGCAATAGCTGCTAAAACTTATGGTGTAGGTAGGGGGGGCGATGTCTTCGTGAATGCTTCTGCATTCACTCAAGTTGCTGACGGTTCCTCTTCTGTTGTTCAACTACCTAGTAATATTATTACTTCAACCTTTGGCTCTGGAAATAGTGGCAATCTTACTCTGGTTACGAAAAATTTATCTGTAGAAGGTGGTGGAGAAATCCTAACTTCAACTTTTGGGACTGGCAAAGGTGGTAACTTAACAGTTGATACTCCTGAATCTACTCGAGTAATTGGGTACTTATTGGGGGCTTCACAGCTTTCTAGTACTATTCTTACTAGAGCTTCTGGCTCTGGTAATGCAGGCAATCTAATTCTTTCAACAGGAATTTTAAGTGCTAAAGATGGAGGTATTATTGGTTCTTTAGCTCTGGGAAGTGGCTCTGGAGGGGATGTAACTGTAAATTCTAAAAACTCTGTAGAACTTGTTGGAGTAGTACCAAATGTCTTTACTCCAAGCTCTTTGGCTACTGCAACTTATAGCAGTGGTAATAGTGGTAAATTAATAGTTAATACAAAAAAGTTAACAGTTAGGGATGGCGGAATAATTAATACTTCTACTCGCTCAACTGGCAAAGCTGATAGCCTTATCATTAATGCTTCTGATTCTATCGATGTAATAGGTAGAGTTCCAGGCGCTGTAAATCCCAGTCTTATCAATTCATCTGTTATTGATTCCAATAAAGCTTTTCAAGAGCTATATCTCCTGCCTTCGGAATTAAGAGGAGATTCGGGAAGTGTAACGATTAATACTAACAAGTTAAATATTGGAGATGGCGCATTAATTAGTGTCAAGAATGATGGTTCTGGCAATGCTGGGATAATTAATATTAACGCTGATACAATCAACATTTCAAATAACGGAGGTCTTAGCGCTACTACTGCTGTTGGGCAAGGTGGAAATATTGCTGTTAACTCAAAATATGTTCAACTAAACAATGCCAGTATTTCTGCGACTGCTGGACAACAAGGTACTAATGGTGATGGCGGCAACATCATCATCAACACAAATATCCTAGTTGCAAAAAATAGCAGCATCACAGCGAATGCTTTTGAAGGGCAAGGCGGTAATATCAGAATCAACACCAAAGGAATATTTCTTTCTCCTGATAGCAAAATTACAGCTAGTTCACGGTTCGGATTGAATGGTACGATTCAGATCAACACCTTATTTACTAATCCTGTGCAGGCTAAAGCAGAACCAGAAACGATTCGTGCAACTCCTGAGATTGCATCGGTTTGTCAGGGACGATCGGGGGCAGTAGCTAGGAGTAAATTGGTCATTACTGGTACTAATGGTCTTCCAACTAGTTCTAACGATCTGCAAGCTAGCAATTTGAGTTGGCAGAGTAACTTGGTTCCAGGTGAAGCTTTTAATAATTCAGAGGAACCAAAGTCATACTTAAGCGAAGAACCAACACAAATCATAGAAGCCCAAGCCTTGATACAAGATTCTGATGGGAATTTTATTTTGACGGCAAAACAATCTAATACTATCGTTCCTAATGCTTTGTTGTCTGCCAGCCCGTGTTCTCAAGAATCTCATGTATCAAGAATATTACCTGTGACGAAAACGACTCAGAAGGATGATTAGATTGCGATATTGGTTCAAGTACTTGTTGCTAGTCATTTTCGGGTTGTATATAGTTGTGAGCCAACCATTTCTTATCTCCGCTCAAACTATAAATAAAGAAGTGCAACAACAGGAGGCGGATTTACTGACCCAAAGAGGTCAAAAGCAATTGGATATCGGCCAAGCAGAAGAGGCTTTTGAAACTTGGCAAAAAGCTACGAAAATTTATCAAAAACTCCATTATGAAGATGGGATTATCGGGAGTTTAATCAACCAGAATCTTGCTCTACAAGCGCTGGGCTTACATTATAGGGCTTGTAATACGCTTTTGTCAGCTTTGAAGTTAGACGCAAATACTTCTCTTTGCGCCACTACGCCACAGCAACCTCTTGAATCTATGGAAAAACTGCTGACGGCAACCATTAATAAGCAAACTCTTTCACCTGTAAACTTGCTCGGATTGCACAACTTGGGAGAAGTCTTGCGTCGGCTGGGCAAGCTTGATGAATCAAAAAAAGTCTTGTCAGAAATATTATCTGCTGCTAAGTGGATACCGTCTATTGACACTAGCGGTATTCTGCTTTCATTAGGTAGTACTAGTCAGGATATTTACAAGCAAGCACGAAATCAATATTTAGAAATAGAAGAACCCGTTTTTCAGAAAGAATTTGTCAATTTGATTCAAAAACAAGCATTTGACTCACTTAATATTTATCAACAATTGATTAACAGCTTAAATACTCCAAAGGAAGTACAATTGCAAGCTCAATTACATCACTTGAGCTTAATGTTAGACTTTGAGCAATGGTTAGCAGTAGAGTCCAAATTAGGTAATAAAAAATTAGCCTCCTTTCGTACTATAATTACTCAACAGATACAGCCTGCTGTATATCTGCTTTTAAAAAATCACTCGACATTTTCTCAATTACCAGCCAGCTATTCTGTTTATGCCAAGCTGAACTTTTCTAAAAGTCTAAATAAAATTCCAGACCAACAGTTCCGTTCAGTAGCTATTGAATATGCTGAATCTGCTTTAGAAACTGCTAAAAGTACTAATAGTCAGAGATTACAGTCAGAGAGTTTAGGCACTTTAGGGAAGTTAAAACTAGAGCAATCACAAGCATATTTTGAAGAGGCTTTGGGATTAGCTCAATCAGTTAACGCATGGGATCTTGCCTATCAATGGCAGCAGGAATTAGGAATTTTGTACAAGGATCAGGGAAAATATAAAGAAGCTCTACAAGCATATAGTGCAGCAATTGAAAATGTCACTTTAGTTCGCAACAATCTTTTGTCAACTAATACAGATTTACAGTTTTCGTTCCATGAAAAAGTGGAGCCTTTGTATCGTGACTATATGCGATTGCTTTTAACAGATTCTAACCCCAATTTGTCAGAAATAATTCAGACTAATGAAAGGCTGCAAATAGCAGAACTGGAAAATTATCTTCAATGTCGTAAGCTTAATCTTGCGACATTCAATGAAATTGAAAACTTAGATACTATCCCAACAGTTATTCATATAATCGACTTAGTTGATAGTGTAGAAGTAATCTCTCAATCTCCTAAACAACCTCTTCATCACCACTCTATTGAATCTCAGCTAATTAGAGATCATATTAATAATCTTGTAGATACTTTACAAGACAAGAATCTTGCTTATGTTGGTGCAGATGTGATTCTTGACCATTCACAAGCACTTTATAATTTATTGATTGCACCTATAAAGTATTTACCGACATCAGGAACACTAGTATTTACTTTAGATGCATCTTTGCAAAGTTTACCGATGGGCTTGCTTCATGATGGAAAAAATTATCTGATCGAGCGTTACGGTATTACAGGTACTCTCGGTTCTCGAATACAACCACCTAAACTTTTAAAAGAGAAGCAGTTAAAAGCTTTCATTGCTGGACTCAGCAAGATCAGCCCTAGTTTTTACGCTCCCAATGCTCCCAAAGGACTCAAAGTATTACCAGGCGTGGAAGTAGAAATAGCAAATGTAAAAAAAGGAATTACTTCTTCAAAAGTATTGTTAAACGAAGATTTTGTTAGCCCAATGCTAGATAAAGAATTGAGTACAGATGATTTTTCAATAATTCACCTAACTACTCACGCTCAATTTAGTTCTGTTCCTGACCGAACAATGATTTTTGCTTGGGATAAACCAATTACTGTTTCCGAATTTAATGATTTACTCAAAGAAAAAACTCAGTCTAGCCAAGAAGGAATTGAGTTATTAGTTTTGAGTGCTTGTCAAACTGCCAAAGGTAATAAGAGATCAGCTCTAGGAATGGCTGGAGTGGCAGTACAAGCTGGAGCTAGAAGTACTATAGCCACTCTCTGGCAAGTAGATGCTGATTCCAGCGCTTTACTGATGAAAGAATTTTATCAGCGATTGAAAGATGGTTTGACTAAAGTCGAGGCACTACGTCTTGCACAATTGCAACTGATATCAAACCCTGAATATCAACACCCTTCCCACTGGGCAGCATTCTTACTTATTGGCGGCTGGCTATAATTTCATGATCAAGTTAACGATCTTTCAACCATTTCACCAATTTTAACCCTGATTGTACCTTTTCTAATTCAGATGTATTACTACTGCTCAAAGCTAGTTGAGCTGCTATCGTGTAATTATGCTTCGCATCTTCTGGTAACAACGCTCCTAAATAGCGATCACCTAGTAATCTGTAGAGAGTTGGATTTTGACTACCTGCCACGACTCGTGCTTTTAATGTCTTAATTGATTCATCTAAAAGAAGCTTTGACATATATATAGCATCCAGATCGCGGAAAGCCGCTTCATCAGGTGGCAACCCCAGGTCAAAGACTTGCTTGACTTCATCTTTAATCCACTGAACATCATCAACAGGTAAAAGATGGACTACTAAGGGACTAGAATTCAGAGCTTGATCACCGTGGTTACTAATTACAGTAATTGTATACGTATTGCCATACTGTAATTCTTTTTGCTGTTTCGGATATGGGATGCTTATAGTGTTTTTTACATCTTCCTCCCACTCAACACCATTGCCTTTTACTACTACTGTATAGCTATCAGCGCCTGCCACTGAGCGCCAAGAGATTTCTGGTCTATTATTTATAATTGAACTGCCGTAAGGACTAGTTACAATCGGCAGATTTTTTTCCTCATCTGAACCCTTATAGTCATGTGGACAAGGAACTATATTTAACACTGAACACTGTACAGCTTCGTTAGGTGGTGGCGCACATATTTGTGCATTAAAAATAGTACTTTGCTTCAAATACAGAATTTTTCGATTTAAGAAACAGAGAACTTTGACTGCGCTTCCGTTTTGAGGATTGATCCGCTCTCCCAAACACAAATATCTTCCTGTTTTTAGGAAGAGATCGCCCGTGCTATAAACTCGACCACTTGGTTCTTTACACAAATTATGAAGTAATATTCGTTGCTGTCCCCATGCACTGCTAGCCAACAAAAGTATTAGTGTTGGTATTGATACCAGGGTTGTAAGTCGGACTGCAAAGACTTTTTTAATTGGGCTAGGTACGGTAAGCATTACAACTTCTTAAAAAGCTAGTTACTTTTTTGTAGTTTAATCTAAGTAGAGAACAAATAAAGCATAAAATTTAGTTGATAGCGTCAAAGCCTGTTATGGGTTTGTCCTGAACTGTCAAGAATTAGGCTTAAGCCTAATTCTTTGTAATACATCCCCCCGCCAACGAAAGACTTCTGGCACTTTCGACTCAAGTATCAAGCAGGCTTCCCAATTAAGCCAGGAATTATCGTTATCACCCAAAGCTTCTTGAACTTGTGCCAGTAAACAGTAAGTGTCTGCTCTTTGAGGATCTAATTCTCCGGCTTTTTCTAAATATTCCTTTGCTTGACCCAACTTGTTCTGCTCAAAAAGCGCCCAACCTAAGTTTTTATACAATGCAGCTTGTAATTTTGGTTCTTTAGTTTTTTGTAACCCTTGTAGTGCTAGAGCAATCGCCGCATTATAGTCACCTTTTAAATTTTTCAATCTTGATAGATTATTAATAACTGGAATTGCTTGACTATTAATTTTTATGGCCAACTGATACTGCTGCTCTGCTAAATCTTTTTTTCCTTGGTCATCATAAAAGGTTCCTAATCCATAATGTCCTGACCAACTATCCGGGTTCAACTTCAAAGCTTTCTCATAATTAGTTTTTAAACATTCAAACTCATTTAATAACTGGCAAACAAATGCTAAATTATTATAAGTGTCTACATCTTGATTATTATATTTTATCGATAATTCATAATACTTTTTCGCAGAACGCAGGTTTTGAGTACTACGAGATGCTTTATCAAAATAAAACTTGGAAATAGAATTTTTCACTTCAGAATTAATTTTTATAGCAGAGTCAAAAGACTCCTGTGCTCCCTGAGAATTATTTGCGGCTTCTAACTTTTGTCCTTGAGTTACTAGATAGTTAGCTGCTAGACGTATAGATAGAAAGACACACCCAACAAATCCCAAAACCATCAATGTATATTTGCTATATTTAAAAACTTTAGAATTAGCTAATCTATAATTTTTAATTTGCTTAGGCAGTTTTTCTAACCGCTGCAAAATTACTTCAGTCGTTTGCGGCCGCTGCCCTGGAAGGAAAGCCATTAATTCATCAATGAAATCAGCAAAAGGTTTGTCAATCTGCGGTGCATCTTTTCTCCAAATCAGGTTTCCTGTTTTTTCCTCTGTTGGTAGGTTACTTAGAGGAGTTGCAGTAACTAGATTTACAAAAGTACAACCCAAGGAAAAGAAATCCGATTGAGGTACTGCCCGACCATTGATTTGCTCTGTTGGAGTGTAACAAGGCGTGATGACGGACGTAATTTCATATATTCCTTCCCTGCCTGCACTAGTTCCCCCGCTTCCACTAACTTTCGCCAAGTAGGTGTCTGTCACTCGCCGTGCAGTGCCAAAATCAACTAATGCCAGTTGACCACTTGGTTGGAGAACTATATTAGAAGGTTTGATATCTCGATGAAAAAAATTAGAGCGGTGTACTGTATCAAGAATTTCAACTAGCTGCTTAAGCCATTCTAACGCTAGAGATTGTGAAATTTTCCCATTAAATTCTATCCATTGCTCCAAGTTTTGTCCCTCAAATTTATCCATAACTAAGCAACGCAGCGTTAAAGGACTATTTTTAGGAACAAAAGTAAAAAAATCATCTAAAGTACTTTCAGGAATGTTTGGATGCTGAATTAGTTGCAAAGTAAGAGATTCCTGCTCAATTAATTTAACTAATTTAGGCGATTTCCATTTCAGAACTTTGATGACTCGTTGCTTACGCACAGGGTTCCAACGAGTACCAGCATCATCTACTTCAAAAACTTCAAAATAATTAAACGGATCATCGGTAAGTGGCCTCAGTGGTTTCACTAGACGGATGCGGTCGTTAATTAGCAGCGAAGTGCCACAAGAGAGGCAGTGTTCTATGTCATCAGGATTTTGACGATGGTCACAAAGGGGATTAATACAGTAAGATGACATATTAAGAAAACTTATACATAAGTATTACTTAATTATTACTAGATGAGTATCAATTGTTTAACCATAGCTTTGTATGAAATTGTGGACAATTCAATAACTAAATCGTAGGTATCTAAGTAAATTAATAAGGCTGCGAACTTATACCAAACCTTATTCTACATATCTATCACTAATCTAGTCTTTGTTATTTAATTACTGCTAGCAAGTAAAAAAAATAAGCGAATTCAGTAATACTTTGCAAGATTTTAGTATATTTTAATACCTAATTTATCGGGTTTACTTATGAAAATAATGTTACTTTAACAAACGAATCGTCATTTTGCCTTCATTCAGCTACAAGTAACATCATTAGAAATTTGTATTGATACTTATTTCAAGTTAGACAATGAAAAATGAAAAAACCTAGTAATATTGAGTGTAATCCAAGATATTATCTAAATTAACTTGAATCTATGGAACTTCCCTTACGGGACTTCACTATCTCAACAGGACAAGTATAATCATGGATTTTGGTGACTTACGGGAACTAAAAGTTTCAGTCCCTTCTTTTTCATCCATCATCACAACAGAAGAAGAACCTCCAGAGCAAAGGTTTTCAGAAACAATGACTTTTGGAGAAGCTTTGGTAGCAGTGAATGATTTAGTGTTTGCCAAACTGGGTAGACATCTATCTGAAGCTGAGATCATTGTCATGAAAGGAGCTTGGAATAGTCGTGAGTTTGTAGAGATAGCAGAAAACTCACCTTACAGCGTTAATTATTTGCAACGACGTTTAGCTCCTCAGTTATGGGATTTGCTCTCCGAAATAATTGGAGATGGACAACGAGTGGGAAAAAGGAAGCTTCGATATTTTTTGGAGCAAGTAGCTAAAAAGTATCCTGCTCAGTCTGCTTCAAATCGAGAACAAGTCCTTTTTGACACTGGCTTTATGCAGAACATTAAGGGTCAACCGCCTAATGTATCTACTTTTTATGGGCGTATACAGGAACTCGCTCATTTAAAAGAATTAATAGTAAAGCAACGCTGTATATCACTAGTAGGGGTGGCAGGAATTGGAAAAAGTGCATTAGCGGCAAAATTATTAGCAGAACTTAGTATAGAATCTCAACCTAGATTTGATTGTTTAATTTGGAAGTCAGTTACTCATGCACCACGAGTCCAAGACTTAGTAGCTGATTTGATTGAGTTAATTGATCCCCTAGAACCATCCTCAAATTTACCTGAAGATACGCAAGCAATGATTTCGGTGTTGGTGAAGCAATTGCAATCACGTAACTGTTTGCTGGTATTGGATGAGACTGATGCATTGTTCCATAGAAATAAGTTGGAGCAGAGGCTAGAGTACAAAATACTCTTTCGTCGCCTATTGGAGGAGCAACACCAAAGCTGTCTGCTTCTAACCAATCGAATTTTTCCCGAAGAGTTTGGTACTTTAATGAAAGCTAAACGTCCAATTCAGTATCTTAGAATTGAAGGTTTAGATTCAGAAGCAGCAATGCAGCTTTTATCTGCTAATGGACTAACGGATAAAGATAAGTGTCAAAAATTAATCCATACTTATCGTGGCAATCCTTTGGAATTAGAGACATTAGTGGATAAAATTCACCACTACTTCGCTAGTAGTACTGAAAAATTTTTTAGAAAATATACTACGTTTGTTAGCAGCGAGTTTCAAGCAATGCTTGACGAAATGTTTGGCGAAATATTGAGTGAAACTCAGAGGCGGATCATGATTTATTTAGCAGAGAAAATAAATTTAAATTTAAAACCCGTTCGTTTTGAACAACTATTAAGTGATACAAGTCAAAGCCAGGAAACACCTGTATCTACTTCAGAGGTGATTAAAGCATTAGAACAACTGGAAAGACAGTCATTAATTGAAAGCAGCAAAGACCCAGTTACAAAAGAAATTAGTTTCACTCTACAACCAATGATTAAAAAGTATATTACGACAGATCCGATGGGGCTAGTCCATACATCTGATACTTTACCAACATTAGCTATTGCATCTTAAAAGAGGTAACTATGATTGCAGGCAAACTAGGAATCACAATTAAAATCAACGAACTGCCACAGCCTAAGGACGTAGAAAACGCTTGGCAGCAGTTTGATCTAAACTGTGACGGACGCATCACAACAATCACAGTTAAACCAAAGATTTACAATCAACTGACTCATGTAACCAGTAATTACCCACAGTGGTTAACAGCGATCGCTGGCAAACTTGGTCAGTCAAATAAGCTTGGGTTCGCGTTAAAGTCACCCAACATACAAGTTTTTAAGTGCAAGCCCAAGGCAGAAACAACCTCTGCGGTAGGTGTTGCTTCTTGAAAAAGTGATTACCCAATCAGGGTAAGCTGAAACAAACACTAGTAAATATGGAGGAGTCAAACAAAAACGTTGCAGAATCTCGTTAGATACGGAAAGACCACAAGTTATGTAAAATCAAGCTAATTGATAGGAGGTATGGAGGTGAAGATACAACAGTACGAGAATTTAACGCACAAAGCGCCACTAAGGAGTAGCGCTTCGTGCGTGGCTTAAATTTCATATAACCTCAGAGCGGGGTTATCTCACTAAAACCAAAGCAGTGGCCTTTAAAGTTTGGCGACTTTTCCACTGACTGGTCAGACGAGATTGAATCCGCTGCTTCTCGTATTATACGAGAAGCCACACGAAATACACCAGTTTCGTGTGGCAATTTTTGTTGTTGAAATTCATAAGTTTCTGTAAAGTTAAGTTTGATTAAGAAATATTCCGAATTTTGTAGCAAAAAGCAGTAGCAGCGCGAATAACAGTTATCAGTTATCAGTCAGAGTCTTTGATAACTGATGCAACCCCCTCTGAAGCTTGTAAACCGAGTTATCAGGGGAAAATATAGTGAAAAACAGAGAACGCCCCAAGAGCGCAGTGTTAGAGCGCATGGGGTCGAGTGCAGCTTTCGCACGGCAATTTTGTGCTGTGACGAAGGGAAATTTTCGGAATATCCAGGCTAGAGCAAGAGTTTCGCAGCTTGAAAGAGTTCTCTCTAAGGAATTCCGAAGGGAGAACCGATGAATTCAGCGACAATTGAATACCCAAACAACCTCACGGCTGCGGAATACCATGAGTTGTTAGCTGGTAGCGCCATTCATCCGGCGTTGATTAAGCGCAACTTTTTCCACGTTGAGGGAGAATCAGTTTATGATTTCCTGTTCATATCTAATAAAATCCCACGTAAGAATGCGGGTCGGGTAACAGATGGATACATAAAAATGTATCAGCATCTATTACTGGGTGGGACGTGGATTCAGTCACTTGACCCATTCAAAAACTGGCAACCGATGGAGTGGGGAAGGATCAAGCCCAATTTCCCTCGCATTGATTGGGAAAAAGGCAAGCCAGTTAAGTACGAATCACCGCCCAAGACAGCCAACCGTGTTACTTATTTCGATGTTCCCAACTGTATTTTGAATCTAGTTGCACGGCGCTATAACGTTTCCGATATTCAAAGAGTGCTTTTTGCAAAACGTGGGAAAAAGCTAAAGCTTAAAAGTCGAAAGAACGCTGCTTCTCGCAATGCCGCTCTCTTGCCTTCGCTCTTGCAACTAGGACAATACCAGGCAATCCTAACGCAAATCGCCCAGTTAAGTTACCGAGTAGCACTGTGCATAAAAGGCATACTCAATCCCCTAATGTTTTGGTCATGGGTTGGGCAGCACAAAGAATTAAACATCGGCTCTCAGCAGAAAAATTTACAAATCTCCTTCTGGGAGTGGGTAAAACAGCATCCAGAGATTCCAGTTATCTTATGCGAGGGCGAAAAAAAAGCGGCCTGCTTGCTTAGTTTAGGGTTTGTAGCGATCGCACTGCCGGGAATTTGGAACGGGCGAGTCGGAAGACGGGATTTTGATGAACGGTTGCATCCTGACTTAGTACCGATGGCTCAGGCGGGACGCAAGTTCATTATATTATTTGATTACGAAACTTCTTCTAAAACCAGGTGGTCGGTGTTTCAAGCCACTGTTCGCACTGCAAAAGCAATCGAATCGGCAGGTTGTGGATGTGAAGTTGCATTACTGCCGGGGACAGAGAAAGGTGTTGATGATTTTGTTGTGGCGCGGGGCGAAGATGCTAACGCTCTACTGACCGCAATCATCGATGATGCTAAATCACTTGCTGATTACAAGCGCTCGTATCGGGCTAAGAAATGGGGACTTAGCAAATACAAACCAGATGTCACTGTTAATGTATTGTATCTCTCTGAGGCTTTGTGCATTCCTGAACTTGAAGAAAAATGCTTGACAGTGCCTGAGCTTTATGAACTTGAAAAGGAACAACTTTTCACGCCATCTATAAAAGGACATTGGAGAAAGAAGGAGTCTACGGATTCTGGCGGAGTTGATTCATCCAAATCGAAGAAATCCCCTAGCTTCAATTTCCCAAAATCAGGACTAGTCGTACTCTGGAGCGACATGGGTACTGGCAAAACTGAACTTATGCGCTGGTGGCGTGACCAAAATCCTGATGCGCGGTTCCTCAACAATGGACATCGGGTTAACTTGTTGAAAAATCTTGCCGAACGCTTGCGGACGGCAATGTATTCAGACTTGGGTTACACAGGTTTAGCCCAGGCCCAAGCCCTTAGTATTACTATTGACAGCTTGCATAAGCTGAATACTCAATCTCTCACCTACGGCTGCATATTTATAGATGAAGCCTGCCAATACCTCACCCACTTACTGCACAGTAATACTTGCAAACAGCACCGTGCAGCAATACTTGAAGTACTGGAATATATAGTATACAACGCGCCACTGGTCGTCATCGCTGATGCACACATGGACGATTTAACGGTAAACTTCTTTCTTGCAATGCGACCAAAAGGTGAAGTCCCGTACATTATCAAAAACGAGTGGCGCAACGGTTCACGCACAATTTATTGGTACGAGGGGGATAATTCTAGTGCCATAGTCGCCCAAATCTCGGCAGCGCTGATGCTTGGAGAAAAAGTCATGGTTGCAAGTGACAGTAAGCGTTTTATCAAAAAACTCGACAAATCCTTTACAATCAAGTACGAAGAATCTAACTCCGAAAAATCACACACACAAAAAAAATACCGTATCTGGTCGGTTCACTCTGACAATTCTGGTAGTGATGAGAATGTCGCTTTCATCAAAGATATCACCAACGCCGTCAAAAACTTTGATGCCTTGTTCACTTCCCCTAGCCTGGGGACTGGTGTCGATATCTCCGAGTATCATTTTGATTTAGTGTTCGGTGTGTTTCACGGCGTTTCCCAAACTGCTACTGAGTGTGCTCAACAACTGTATCGGTATCGCCCGAAAGTTCCGTTTCATATTTGGGTGGCCCCACGTCCTCCCTTTGGTTACAAGGATACCAATGCTACCAAGATTAAAGAGCGCTTGCTCCAAACCAATGAAATGACCGCTTTTCTGTTGCGAATTGACAGAGAAACAGGTAAGCGGGGCGCAGAGAAAGATTGGGCGCTTGAGGCTTACTGCCAAATTATGGCTAACCGCCACTATTCTCTCAATAATCTGCGTGATGATTTGCGATCGCTCCTCACAGAAATGGGCAATACATTTATATGTGTGGGCAGTGAAGATGATGAGCAATCTCTTGAAAGTCTTAAAGCAGCAGCACAAGCTTTGGATAGTGCCCACAATTCGGCTGTTGCCAGGGCTAACAATATTACTTTGAGCGAGTACCGTGCCCGTCAGAGCAAAGATTACCTTGACCCTAATGAAATTTTTGAATGCGAAAAGTTCCGCATTTCTGATTCTTACGGCATCGAAGTAACCGAATCACTCGTAGAAATAGATAAAGGTGGCCGCTTAATAAGAGCGCTAGCCGGACTTGAGGCCATTTTAGCCCCACCCGAAGAATCGTTTACTGACCCCAAAACTGGGCAAACTTATCCTACCCCACCAACAATTGTTACCCAAAAAGACCGTACCGAGCGGGACAATTTACCTTTGTGCATCGACTGGGGCAATTATTCGGCACGGTGGCTGGCTAGATTTAACCTGGGACTGCATCAGATTCTCACTTCTTTAGTTGCGGGTGAGGAAGTTACCGCCTCGGATGCCACCTTACTCAAGATGACGGAGATCGCTATACATTGTGCTGCTCACGTCAAAGCAATTCTTGGGTTTACTATTCCCAGTGACTGTAAACCTATCTGGTTGCTAGGAACTTTAGTCGAGCAGCTGGGGCTAAAGCTGACCTTCCGTAAACAGGGTAAGCGGGGTCAACAGGTGAAAATTTACTCGCTATCAAAGTCGGAATTGGAATTTGCTCAAGAGGTAATTGCTCATCGTGAAACGAAGCGTAATCAAAAAGAAAATCGAACCTATTCTGCTGCTCAAACCCCTGCTGTGTATAGTGTAAACCCCAATCAGCAGCCCGTATCCACACCCCCCCCTAATGCTATAGGGAACTCCCATTGCCAAGGGGAGGATACTACCGAATTTGAGTCGCCTCCAACAGATCGCATTACGCTACTCCACTGTGTAGAAATACTTCGCTCTGGTATTTCTCGTGGAGTGGACGCAATCAAAGGCATTCTTAAACGATGGACTGGGGATTTGCGCTGGGAGACAGTACTGGAACTTGAGGCGATCGCCGCGAGTGAATTGCGACTTGTCGAGGCTCAAATCCCGGAATTTTATGAATGGCTCTCAGAAGAAGTGTTGCCGATGGAGGGGGCTGGCTAGGGAAAAATCTCTTTGGCATTTGAAAGCAGTTTTTCTGCTTAGTTTCCAGTAGGAATCGATGCCACTGGTTCTTATTTGTGCTGCATTCTCACTGGTTAAAATCTTAGAGTTTGTGTAAATGTCAAAGATCCATTAAGTTCAAAGCGCTACTGTCATTGGGTCTAGCTTTGAGATAGCGATCGGTGATGGCTAAATTGGCATGACCCAAAGTTTCTTTCACCAGTACCGGATTAGTCCCGCGCTCAATCGCGTGAGAACCGTGGGCATGACGTAACCAGTGAGCCGAAACCAGTTCGCTTAATCCGGCTTCGAGTGCGATCGCTTTAACAATCGGGTGCAAGTTTTGACGGTCGAGGTGTCCCCCCTTTTGACTTGGAAACACTGCTTGATTGGAGTGAGCCGAAGCTTTGAACTCCATTAATTCCGTCCAGAGTTTCTGCTTGATGAGAATTGTCCGATTTTTACTGCCTTTGGCTTTTCGCACGTACACTTGACCACTCTCACCACGGGGTGTCAAATCTCCCCAAGTCAGATCACAGATTTCACTTGCCCGTAACCCTGCCTGATACAGGAGTTTGATAATTAACAAATTACGTAGGGCTGTGTACTGGCGCTTAGGAGTTTTAGCATCAGCTAAATGCTTAGAAGCTGCCCGTACCAACAATTTAATATCAGCTTCATCCAGATAGCGTTCGTTGATTACATCTGGTAATTCACCCAGTTTTAGTGCCAAAAAATTCCAGAAATCGCCTAATGTAGCGTCGGTACGAGATGATAGATGACTCTGCTTTTCCCTCCAACCACAGCGCAATCAACTTCGCCTCCGCCTGCGCTACTGGCAAGGAAGCAAGAGCCTTTCTATGCGCTGTTATATGGACAAGAGAGAGGGTCATTTTTATTACTCCCTTAAAAATCAGACACAAACGTAGTTTCGTCTGGTTTTATAGTGTCTGATTTTTATTGTCCTTTAAAATGGGCGTTTCAACTCACTCTCAAGCGACTGAAAATTTCTCGATTTTTGCGTATAGTACACCTCTAATACTGAGGAGCGTGACAAACACAATACTGTTATGCAATTGTTCAGCAGGGTATTTATTTTGAAAAGCCTAAAAGTAGGTGAAAAAAATAAACTAAAAATGACTTTATAGTTAATAAATGATATAAGAGGTCAAAGAGCGGACTCCAAAGTTTATTTACGCCGCAGTGTACTGCTTTTTAAGCGCTATCACGCCATAAAACTATAAAGTCATTTTTAGTTTATTTTTTGAGAGTGGTTTGATTGCTTTGTGTTTAAGACACTTTTTTTTCTAGAACCGCAAACGGGAGCTAGAGAAGTAGTTTCTCAAGAATTGCCAAGGCACTTACCAGTAATGAAATGCCCCACCGTCGCTTACGAGACAGGGGGCGAAAAGCGTTAAAGATATAGTCACCTAGCCACAATATCCTTGATACGGTGAGGCAGCGCGCAGAAAGGGAATTTCCCCCATGAGCGACTGTTGAAGATTTCTAAATTGCAATCGTCGGGTGTAAAAAAGCGCTTTCCAACCGCTGCTGTAATCGCGTATATCGCAGTTGGTCGTCACTAGAACGCAAAGCCTTGGATATCGCTTTCTTGGAACCAACGACAATCGCTAACTGCTTGGCACAAGTTAATGCTGTGTACAACTGTTTACGAGACAACATCATATAAGGCTGCGTATAAATTGGCAGAATTACTACCGGATATTCTGAACCCTGGCTTTGATGAATGGTGAAGCTCCAGGCGAGGGCAATTTGATTTAAGTCTGCTCTGGTTCTAACGACAGTATGCTTACCATACTGTACAGTAACTTCCATCTCTTCAAGATCAATGGCCTTGATAATTCCGAAGTCGCCATTAAAAATTTCGTGATTATAATCATTAGTCAGTTGAATGATCCGATCGCCTTCTCGTAATAAATTCCCGCCCTTGGTAATCTCTACTTTGTCGGGACTGGGCGGATTAATCAACTGCTGCAATACGGTATTGAGGTTACGAGTCCCAAGCAAACCGCGCGAGGTGGGGCAAAGCACTTGCACATCAGTAGCTAGATTGTAACCCAGGCGGGGAATCAAGTCTGTAATGATTTCGGATATTGCTTTAACACCATGTTTGGGGTGATGACCGCCGCCGTGCCACAGACACTCAGACACGGGATTATCGGAAATCGGTTCAATTGTGGGAAAGTGGCTTCGGTTAATTTGGTGAGCAGCGGTGATAATTGCGCTCTGTTGGGCTT
>LXQE01000200.1 GCA_003326195.1 Nostoc punctiforme NIES-2108 | reverse complement strand
AATACTTACTTGCTCGTCCCATCCGTCGTAATGGTCAGATCCTCCGCGACACTGGCGAACTACTCCAAAGCATGACGGCGGCAGGAAACCCTTATGAAGTATTTGAGGTGACTGAAACTGAACTCGTATTTGGTACGGCACTTGCCAAAGCTTCTAGGTTGCAACGCGATCGCCCTTTCCTTTTTTGGCATCCGGCGCTACTTGAGAAAGTTGCAGCTTATGTAGCTGGATATTTGGGAGGTTAGCAGCGATCGTTTGTCAAATAATTTTAATAATCAAGAGGTGAATATGTCACAGAAATTGACTGGAATAACGGAAGGAACTCACGTTTTGTATGTCTTGCCAGATGGCAGAAATAAAGGTGAAATTAGACCTGCAATTATTGTGAAACTATGGCGAGATGTATCGCCCGAATTAATAGCTCAGGGCTATTCAAACTTGATTGTTTTTATAGATGGAACTAATGATTACCCTGACGCTGATGGGCATACGGTTTGGGCAACTTCTAAGGTTTATTCAGAAGATAAAGAGCCAGGGACATGGCATCGTCGTTTAGCAGTGGGGGCAATCGCTGTTGGACTTGGTTCTATCGTAAATTAACTTATGGCTTGGTCAAGCTAATTATGGATATCCCAATCGAAGAGTATTTTCGTTATCATCCTCCTACGCCAGGGAGCGATCGCGTCCGCAAGCACGACAGAATTAACGCACTGGCGCTAGAGTTTGCTAAAGCTGTTGATGTGGAAATCGAAGATCCTCAATGTAAGCAGTTTGCAATTTTTGCTTTACAGCAAGCCCGAATGTTTGCAAATCAAGGGATAACGGTTGATGAAATTAGGCAAAATCTGAACGCTGAACAATAGCTATGGTTTGGTCAACTTCCACATTCCCCGAACTCGCCCTTCCCACGATCGATCCATCAATGCAGGCGATCGCCACCTACATCAAAGATGGACTCAACGATCGCATTGGTGAATTGAAGACGGGAATCGTAGCAGTGCGTCACGCGATTTGCTACAACTCCCTTCCTGCTGATTTATCCTCGTTCCCGCTATTGAAGGTATACCGAAATACCGATAACTTCACTTGGGGGCAAAATACCACTCAGATGACCATAGGATATTGTCTGAGTTTTCCAGATGAAGAACGGATACCAGGGATTTTAAGATGGGTTGCGGTTAATATTGATTCACTTATGAGAGAGTACGGGATTAACCATCGGGGATGTTGCCCAAGTTTCGACCCTGAAAGCCAGATTAAAGCTGAGTACCGGGTGATGTCGCTCAACGGCGAACCAGTGTATACATTTTTACTAGTAAATTTTGAAATAACAGAGGATATCGGGTGCAATGAGTGAAAAGAGTTATATCAGAAAATGGTCGGGTGTGATGGGTATGACCATAACGGATGAGGAGACAGGGGTAGTCCGGGCGGGAAGACTGCCTACCAATGCTGTTATTGATGACAACCCAGATGTCGAAAAAATTACAGGAGGTGACGCTTACGGCCGAGAAACAAATATTGGCAACAATGTTAAGGGTTTCAAGCCCGTTTTAACGTTGACCTATTCAGGCTCAACGCTTGACCTTTATGCTTTGCAGCGTGGCAGAAAAATTACCCGTAGCACTTTTGACAATCTCATTCTTCCTAAAGAACTAAAAATTAGAAAATTAACCTACCCAGGCGCACCAACAGGGAAGGTTGGTTATGGTGTAGTCAAAGATGTGCAAACCTCTGCGTCGATTGTTGCTGATAATCAAGACGTTTTGCCTCTAATTCAACAACCTTATGACAGTTTCAGCCCAAGTACTGATAATAGTTTTGCGATTGGAGCTAATTTCGCCAAAAAATTCTCTACCAATTTACTCAACCAAATAACGCATATTAAGGTTCCTTTGCCTGCGATCGCGGCAAGAACCGTATCAGAAGAATCTTTAGGTACGCAAATAATCAATATTATTGCTCGATCTAGTGACGACACCGTTACCTTGGTCGAGGTTTATTCTGCTCAGATTGACCCTTCTGGCTCCAAGCTCGATCCTAAAGCTGACAACTTAGAGATAAAGTTTGATCTGTCAGGACTGGGAGTTTGCGAGCCATACAAAGTTTACGAACTAGCAAGTACGGTGTATTGCGATAACTAGGCAAAGTTAGGTATAAAAACATTAGTTATACTCGCATACATTAGTAAACTAATCGGGCGTTTTTGCAATTATCAGTCAACCAATGACCAATGACTAATGACCAATGACCAATGACCAATGTCAAACGTGAATACCCAGAATTTGAAGTTATTTACTGGAATGAAAACGGCGACCCCAGCAAAAAGATAACAGTTCGCCCCGCCCCATTTAAAAGCAAAAAGGGCGGACTATCTGAAGTTATCCATTATCAAGAAAAGCTACTACGAGATTTTGTAGAGCATGACGGGCGATTAGCCCACCTCTTGGTTAATAAGTCCACATGGGAGAATATGGTTAAACTCGCGGCCATCCTTCCGGTAGTTGGACAACCTGAGCCAGGATTTGATATAGAGGCGATCGCCAACTCTTCAGATTTAGCTCAACTTGGCAGGATATTTTTTTCGGAAAACATCAAAGATAATCTAGAGCGAGAAAAAGACGCAAACGGCAATCTGGTCAACGACCCTTCCCTTATCGCCAAGATTCACGATATAAATTTTTCGGCAACCCTGTTCCGTCTGGTACGGGAGAGGGAGGACGAAAGCCGCAAGGTGCGAATGGCAAAATTAGAACAAACGCTAGAGCAGATTCAAGCAGAGCCAGTGTCAGAAGTTCCGGCAATCTCGAAGTAGATTTATTTGCTTTATTGATTGAGGCTTACGGTAAAGGCGGGTTAGTTCCGTATCTAGTTGAATCCTTCCCCGTCCAATTCCTCAACGACCTTTTGGAACAAACTGTAGAACTACGCCGCGACCCCAAGGAACGAGAGGAAGAATACGAGCGCGAACAAGCTCAAAAATGGCTGAAAGAACACAGTAAACAAACTTTAGTATTCCAGTCAGCCACTGGCGAACAAAAGACGGTGAACGTAAAAGACTTTATGTGGAGTGACGACGATGACGAAAACTGAAACTTTCAACAGGTTGACCAATGCGCCCAAAACAGCAAAAAGCTTGCCCTTAACAGCCGCGATCGCCGATGGTACAGATGAAAGTTTTATTGTTGATATTTACACCCCTGTCACCTTAGATGGTGGGGGGACTGCTAATAAAGTACTATTCCGCGTAGTATTACCCTATTCAATACTAGAGTCGGATACTGAGGCTACTATTACTCTTAGCTCTCTGATTTACGCTTTTGCAGGCAACGCCACAACCTACGCAGCGGGTGGTGTTACGCCATCGCTGAATGTGGCCAAGAAAGAGAACGTAGTTCACCTAGACGCTTTTCTTACTGCGGCCGGAGATACCAGAGACGATCCTCCAGCAGAATAAGTTGACGGGCGATCGCCCATAACAAGCGATCGCTTAAGACTTTTTGAACATTGCTTCAATTGAGTATTTCTGTTTGTAAAGACGATACTTTTGAACAATGCCAAGTATTTCTAATTCTTCTAATCCTAACTCTTGGTTGCCAAACTTAAACCAGAAGGCATCAAACCTCGCCGCTTCTGCTGCTTCTAGTAGTGATGCAGCGTGAAACCTGACTTCATCTAATTCATACTGTAATTTAAACTTTCCGTAATCAATCTCTACTAAAGGTTTTTGAGTATTAAATCCAAAAATACCGCTAATATTACTAGGCAAAGGTTCCCGTTTATCTCGTAGCATTTTTAGCATCATCAATGCCATTTGTACATCTTTGCTAGGCTTACCAAATCCTTTAGGCACATTTGGGACTAAAGCCTTAAATAGCGCCACTTCTGATTCGGCGTAAGCAGCAGCATTAAAAATAGCGATCGCGTGTTGGGTAGCTGCAAACGAAGATAGTGAAACTTCCTGATCGTTTTTGGAAACCCTAACAATTGGCTCAAACTCTGGAGTCGTCCAAGAAACTACCCATACTCCTTCTTCTGCCATACTAGATGCTTGAACACAACAGACTAACTATACCAATACTTGAGCAAGAGATAGGAGTTGACGTGAGCGTTGCGGTAGTGAGCGATCGAGCGCCTACGCTTCCTAATCCACAGTGTAAAATGACCAACCCCCGTTACCTTCAACCCATCCCCACTGCTTCATTAAGGCGCATTCATGGTCTGGCATCTTCGAGTAGCAAATCTCGTAACTACCAATGTTAATAAATCCGTGATTAACCCCTATTTCTGCGTCTACCTCGTAACGCCTAATAAGATCAACACCAAGCAAAAATCTTTGTAATTTTGTGGTTTGCATTGTTCGTTGTTTATGGCGATCGCTTGTTATGGGCGATCGCTGTAAGCAAAATGGATTGCAGCGTTTAAAGCTGTTCCCATCTGCATTTGAAAATAATCATCCGTCCCGCACCCATTAAAATGACTGGTTTTTAATGGCAGTCCTTTCAATATGTAGTCAGTCGCCATTTGCAATGACTCACATTCTGGTCGCCACACATCAAACAATTTAATGGCTAGCTGTTCTACCATGTGTGGCGGTAGTTCACGCCCTAATACTACGTAGCACGGCGGCGATCCTGCAACTCTTGGGATGATTGGAACTATAGAAAGTATAGGTATTCTTTCCTCACCAAAGATTGAATAGAACTCACTTTCCCTGTCGATTGTTGACCAACTAGCCATAAATTAAATTCCCTACCAAATCATTACCTAATTGGGGTGTTTACTCATTCACTGGCATAGCGTCTCAGGTTAAAGTTAGATTACTTCGCCCTTATTGATCAATGCCTGGGGATAAGAAAACTAACCCACAAGAATTAACAGACTTGCAACTGAGGTTTTGTCACGAGTACGTCAAAGACCTCAATAAAACTCGTGCATATATCAGAGCAGGATACAATGTCAAAAACGATAACTCCGCTGCTGCAAGCGCTTGTGCGCTACTAAGAAACACTAAGATACAAGCCTATCTAGGGGAAATTGCGGGACTGTCTGAGGTAAAAATTATTGCTGAGGTAGCAGCGATCGCCCTTTCAAGGATCACTGATATCTTAGAGTACGATGGCGATAACATAAAAATCAAGAAGTCTGAGGAGTGGGGCGATCGCGCCAAGGCTTCGGTAAAAAGTATTACAGTATCCAAAACTTTAAGTAAAGACGGAGTTACCACCACAACAACGGTAACGATGCATGATAAATTGTCAGCGTTAGAAAAATTAATGAAGCGACTACGGTTGTATCCTAAAGATATTCCTGTACTTGATGCGGTGCAATTATTGTTGGCTGAAGGTGTAGCAACACCAGAGCAAGCAAGAGTAATTGGTGAGGGTATAGGGAGGATGGAAGAAGAGTTGAGAACGATTGGTAAACCAGATTAAGATTGTGATAGTTAGTAGGCGATCGCTTTTATGCAAATTAAAATCACACAACCAGATACAGAACGCTATCAAATGTGGTTTAACAATTTTGTAGAGCAGGTTTTTGATGTTGTGGAAGTTGTGGACGGTATACCAAAGCAGTATGCTGTGGACGTTTCACAATTGGTTCAACAAGGATTGATGGCACAATCCTCAAGAGGTATTGCGTATGTTCCTTTTGCTTTTGCTCAAGAAATCATCATCTAAATTAGTAGGCGATCGCTTATAAATCACATAACCTTAATAATTTTATGCACTACTGGCTAGATACAGAATTTATTGAAGATGGTCGTACAATAGAGCTTATTTCAATTGGCATAGTTGCCGAAGATGGGCGTGAGCTATATTTTCAAAATGCTGAATGTGATTTCAGTCGAGCAAGTAATTGGGTTAAAGCAAACGTTCTCCCTCACTTAGAAGGCGACTTTTTAACTTGCACTGGTAGCGATCGATGGAAAACAAGACAGGCGATCGCTACCAGTATTGTCAGGTTTCTAAGCTGGTATCCCAAAGAGCCACATTTTGAGGAAGGGTGGAAGCCAGAATTTTGGGGATACTATGCTGATTACGATTGGGTGGCCTTCTGTCAGTTATTTGGGGCAATGATTGACCTTCCCAAAGGGTTCCCAATGTACGCCAACGACATCAAGCAATGGTGTAAACAGCTAGGCGATCCAGAATTACCAAAACAAGACAAAGGCGAACACAACGCACTTGCTGATGCTAGATGGAACAAGCAAGCATGGGAATTTTTAAGAACTTACGAAGAAGACTGTGTTATTACTAGGCTGGATATTTCCAATCCTTTTGGATAGATGGGACTAGCCAAACTTAAAACCTCGTCATCTAAATATGCCGCACTAGTTCATGGTGGTTCGCGTCCTATCCCCTTTCCCCAGTACGCTGACGATCCGGTAGGTTTTTTTAAAAACGAACTGGGTATTGAGCTAACTAACGAGCAAACAATAATAGCTGAATCAGTACGCGATCGCCCTATCACCAATGTCAAAGCAGCACACGGAACCGGGAAAAGCTTTATCGCTTCATTACTTGTAATCTATTTCCTGTTTTGCGTGGGCGGTGTGGCAATTACTACTGCACCTAGTGAAGATCAGGTTAAGTGGATACTGTGGGCAGAGTTGCGAAAAATTCACGGTTTGCACAAAACCAAATTGGGCGGTAGATGCGACATTATGCAACTGCTGTTTTCTGAGACTGTGTACGCATTTGGCATAACTAGTCGTGATTATTCAGAGAATTCCTTTCAGGGTCAGCATAGACAAAAGCAATTGCTGATTGAGGATGAAGCGGACGGGATAACACCACAGATTGATAACGGGTTTATTGCTTGTTTGACTGGCTCAGATAATAGGGGATTGAGGATAGGGAACCCAGTAGATCCGCAGTCGCAATTTGCTAAGACTTGTAAACTAGATAAGCGTTGCCTGACTGTTTCTGCGTTCAGTCACCCTAATGTTTCGTGGGCCTATGAACTGTGTGCTGATGGCGTTTACAGATTAAAACCTGAAGTAGCCGAACATATCATCAATGAAGATGGAGAAATTAAACCACAGCAAGAGTGGCCGCCAGAATTCCCGCGCGATCGCATCCCCGGCGCAATCTCAATTGATTGGATAGAACGAGTCCGGCGAGAGAAGTTTGAAACTTCAGCATATTGGAAAGGGCGGGTGATGGGTGAATACGCAGAAGATGCAGCAGACGGCATCATCCTACTCACCCTACTCAAACAAGCGCGATCGCTCTACGATCAAAATCCACAATATTGGGATGCGATCGCCAAGCGTTACCCTTGGAGATTAGGCTTAGATGTTGGCGACGGCGGCGATCCTCACGCTTTGGCACTGCTACGCGGGCCAGTATTGTACGAAGTGCAAATCCACCCCACCAAGGGAGACTTACTCGACACAGAACGCGCCGCCGATATTGCAGCAAGTCAAATTAAGCTACTTGGTACTGGTTACTCAATTGCTGTGGATAATACCGGAGTTGGCGCTGGGACACTCGCTAAACTCAAAAAAACCGGGTATCAAGCCTTGCCTTGTCGTTTTGGGGATGTCCCCAGCTACAAGAAGAAAAAACAAAAAGAGGAACCAAAGCAGAAATTTACTAACCTCAAGGCAGAGTTGTACTGGCAGTTTCGAGAACTATTGATGGGTGGGAGAATAGCGATCGCTCCTCTGGAAAATGAAGAGTATGTATTCCAAGATTTGACTGCTACAAGATATAGTACGAATACCAAAGATGAAATCTTCTGTGAACCCAAGGATAAAACCAAATCCAGATTAGGGAGAAGCCCAGACTCGGAAGCCGTAATTATTGCCCTAACGAACCCAATGGAATTGGGAGGAGTGCCGCAAGACGCGGCTACGGCATTGCAAGCTGAGACTAATTCTGAGATGGAAGAATTGCATAAATTGTTTAGTTAACATGAAACCTTGTTTTGAGGGTCTCCGAAGCGAAAAGCAAAAATGCTTGAAAGTACCGTCAGGCAATTTTTGCAGGGTCTCCGAAATATTGGGAACAGGCGGGAATTTATATTTTGTTTTAGAAGTAGCTATATGCCTGCATTGCAAGCCGAAGAAATACTAAAAGTGATATCAGTGTGGGAATAATAAACCCAGTACATAACTGACTAGTATGAATTTTGACCTAAAAAATATTTCTAAAAAACAATGGGTAGCGCTGGGTGCGGCGATCGCCCTACTTGTGATGTTTATGGGGTGCGAATACTTAAAACGCCAACCAGCAGATGATGCCGCAAGGCAACTGGAAGGCGTACTAAAAAAAGACAAAGAAATAGAACAGCAATACAAGCGGTAGTTTAGGAGATCGGATCTTCGCGCCCAATGCCAAGCGTTCGCAGCTTGGCTTTTAGGTCTTCCCTGTTTTGCCCACAGTAGTAATATCCTTTATCCTTCAAATTTGCGAGATAAAAACCGGATTTCCCGCCATTGACACGGAACAGGTTGATAACCACCTCTTGCTCGGTAACGCCATAAAGCGCAGCAATATCATTATCTTTGATTGGGTTTTCAGTCCCTATGAAAATTTCTGTATCTTTAATGAACCAGCGCCCTACTCTGCATTCAAAAATTCGGAAGTAGCTTGGATAAACAATAGTGCAATCATTCATACTCGCTGAATTTGATAAAATGGGTAAAGCATTGAAAACCCCTATTGGGGTAGGGGTTTTCTCCACTTCGTGGTTCGGCAGTCACTCCTGGGGGAAACCCCCTTCTCTACGAGACGCTCCGCGTTCGCGTAGCGTTCCGAAGGAAAGGCGTTAGCCTCTCCCTTTGGGAGAAGACCGCGCTGCCTCACTATGGATTAGCCTTCTTGAGGTTCATCCTCGGAACCATCTAGCTCAGGTGGGTTGATCTCGATTTCCCGTTCACCTGTACCAAGGTTCTCTTTGAACCACCTTTGGTCTTCGGTTAATGGGTTTTCGTTTTCAACCTTCTCGAAGATATCAATGTCCGACGGCTTAACATCTTCTTTTTTTCCATTTCCTGATTGACTCATTTACTCACCTCCTTAATTTCGAGGGTGTAACTTTTTCCCTCATGCATCCATTATAATCCGTGGGGACATGGATGTAAAGAGAGTTTTGCATAAATAATTTTGTATTTTTAACCATTTACCATCAAAAGACTCTATACCACGGGGACGTGGTTCTGACATACAATAGAGGTAATTGGAGGTGAATGATGCAAAAAATACGAAATAATCAAGGAAAATTTACTACAGACAGAGCAGAACCCAGAGACGCAAAACTGAGCTTGAGAATTGAACCATCTGTTTTAGAAAAAATTCAAGCGATTCCAGAGTGGCAAGAAAAAGTGCGATCGCTTCTCTATGAATTGGTCGAAAGTGGATCTTAAATATGACAATATTGACTAGCCTCTAGTGCTTTATACAACCACTAGCTAAACTGTAGTGGAATAAAGGCAGAGGGCAGAGGGCAGAGGGCAGAAGGGAGTAGCAAATACTTCCAATTGCCACCTATTCCAGCGCAACAGGATAAACCTTCTGCCTCCTGCCTTCTGCCTCCTGCCTTATCCTATGGCAGATACCACTACCACCCTAAGATTGAAAGCAGTTGATGACGGCGCGATCGCTACCGTCAACAATATTTCTCTTGGTTTTACAGGGTTAACCATCGGTACTGCTGCACTAGCTGCGGGATTCAAAGGGTTACAAAAAGCTTCAGAGTCTTCAATTGGTCAATTTGTCCTTGGTACTGAGAATGCCCAAAAGTTTGGTGGCGCAATTGGAAAGTTAGCTGATGTCAATTCAAAGGCGCTTAAAACTTTCTCTGCACTGTCTGACATTACCTTTCTTGGTGGGCAGGCGCTCACCTTTGCTAAGGGCGTACAGGATGCGGCGGCAGTGTACGCTCGGATACCGCAAACTTTAGATTTGTTGCGATCGTCTGGGGTTAGTACTCAGGGTATTGAGGACTTTTACACTCTCACTGATGCCGTTAAAGGTAGTGAAGCCTCATTAGATGCCTTTGCGATATCGGCAGTACAAAATTTAGGAAGATTTGAACAAGCAGCGTCCCGTGCGGGAACCATTCTTAGAAGTAACGTTAACTTTGACGCAGCAGGTAATGCTCTCCGCGCCAACCAGCAAGAGCAGTTACAAAACGCCTTCCAAGTTCAGGATATTGTAAACAAGCAATTAAACAATACTGTCTCCTCTACAAATGCATTAACCGGACAGTACGAGGTTTTATCGTCAGGATTCACCAAAGCCGCCGACTCACAACAGGTTTTAACAAATGGGCTAAAGCTGGTGGGTATTGGGCAAGCTGGTGGATCGTCTGCCGATCCTGGTGAAACGTTGCGACTCCTGACTAAAACCCTTAACGCCTACCAGTTATCAGCCGGTGAATCCGGCAAAGCAGCCGCAATCTTAAATAGTATTGTTGAATCTGGTTTGACAACAATCCAAGAGTTATCACTGGGATTTGGACAAACCGCGACGAGCGCCAAAACAGCAGGAATTGGATTAACTGACCTTGCCGCAAGTACAGCAGTGCTAACAACTCAAGGGGTGAATACTGCAACCGCACTAACCGGAGTACAGCGAATTGCTGGGACTATCATTCAAAAGACACCAGAAGCGCAAAAGGCACTTGATAAACTCTCACTCAATGGACAAAAGATCCGTTTTGACCAAGCAGAAATTCAAGCCAAAGGTTTTACCCAAGCGCTGATCGATCTCAATAAAGCAGCCGGTGGAAATGCCAAGGTATTGCAAGATATTTTCCCGGAAGAGGTAGCATTCCGTACAGTATTGGCACTGCTCGCTCAAGACGGGCAAAAGCTTTCATCTACTTTGCAAAGTGTCAATAGTGCAAGTGCTAGTAGTTTAGATGAAGTATTTAAAATTGCTACAGGCGATCGCATCTCCAAATTTCAACAAATCGCCAACAAGTTCCAAGAATTAATCATTAAAATCGCCGCTTCTGTTGCCCCAGTATTTGAACCTGGTATTGATGTATTAGAAAAAATTGCTAACTTTTTTAGCGGACTACCAGAACCAGTTAAGCAAGCAGTTGGACAGTTTATCGTATTTCAGATTACGACCCGCGCCACAGCAAGCGCGGTAACGATCCTATTTCAAACGATGCTCACCCTGGCATCAACTTATTTGCAAGTTAGGGCAATCTCACTGCTGCTATCCGGTCAACTAGGGAAAGAGTTGGCAGTCATCAAAGAGTTGATTGTGCAGCGCAAAGGGCTGGTAGCAGTTGCATTACAACTATTTGGCATTGACCAACGGTTTCGACTTGGTGTAGAGGCAACAACGGGAGCGCTTGAGAAACAAAATATTGTCACCAAAGCTGCCGCCGCAGTTCGCAACAAAGCGGGTGAGGTATTTAACAAGAACATTGCGGGCTTTACCGGACTCGATACCAAAGGTGCAGCAGAACAAGGGAAGAAGGCAGTAGCCGATCGCGTTTCGCGTCTCCCCTTGGGAGAAGTTGCTCAAAGTGCCAAAAATGTTGGTCTAGGGATTGCTGAAGCAGTGGGGGCTTTTGCCCCACCGCAAATATTAGGGGCTGATGGTAAACCCTTTGCATCTGGATTGGGGCGGATTAAGCAAGAGGCAGATATTGTTGGGAAGGCAGTAGCCTCTAGTTTTGAAAATATCAAGTCTATTGATGCGGGGGCGACGGTAGCGATCGCTTATGAAAATGTAAAACAGGGAGCTACAAAAGCAACAGGGGCGATCGCTGCTCAAGCCACCGTACTTGCATCTGCAACTACAGCAACGGCCACACACACCGTAGTTTTAACTGCTGACGAACTTGCAGAACGAGGACTTGCACAAACGCGGATATTTGGCAGAAACGTATTATTCGGAACCACTGGCCCGTTGGGGGCAATTAATACATTACTGACGACCGAAATCAGCCTCAAGACTATCAACACAGGTTTGACACGGGGGCTGGCAACAGCGCAAGGTTTGCTTTCTGGTAGTTCTGGACTACTCGCCAATGTCCTTAAGGGTGGGGTAGTTGGCAGTCTCAATCTGCTTAAAGGTGGTTTTGGTGTAGCTGGCAATGCAATTTCAGGATTACTGGGTACACTTGGCCCGCTTGGCCCATTGCTTGCACTTGGAGCAGCAGCGATCGCCATATTCAGAGAAGATTTATTTGGCTTGCGAAAAGCCGCAAATGAAGCTGCCACAGGGTTAGGGGAAGTCCTCAAACAGGATACAGATTTATTTAAGCAGTTTGGGACGGAGAAACGCTTACTGCAATTCAAAGCTGAAATTGTCCCCGATGCATCAGCAACCCAGGTAGAATCGCGTCTTGAGCAACTGAGATTATCCGGCGATCTAACCACTGGGCAATTCAACCAACTCCGTGAAACCTTGGCGAGAGTAGGCGATCAGGGGCAATTAACTACTAAGGGACTAGAGGAGTTTAAATCTCAGCTAGAAGCAATTCGCCAAGGTGCAACCGGAACGCCAGAAAAAGGATTTGGCGATCGCGTTGGGGAATTTTTCGGGGGGATACCTGGGACAATTGGAAGTTCGATTGATCTTGCCGCAAATTCTCTAGCAGCTTTCACGACAAACCCAACTGTCTTTACAGATCCGGCAGGGGCGGTGTCCAAAACTGGACAAAATAGAGAATCTGATAGGTTAATCCAAAATTTCAGTCAGACTGGAATAGCCCTTGATGTTGTAGGTGAGCAATCGCTAGCCACTGCGGAAAAAATTAATCAGTACCGTAGTGCGTTGGGTTTAACTTCAGAAACCAATGAAAAACTAAGGAAGGGGACAAAGCTAACTGCTGATGATTTAGAGCGGGAAAATCAAATTTTCAATGCTCAAAAAGCCAGGAATGAAAATTTAATTTCTGGAATTGAGAAAAATATTGCGGAACAAAAGAAAGTCTCCGAGGGTATCAAAGACCCTGAGCTTAAGGCAACTTTTGACGATCGCATTAAACTACTCGAAACCGAACGCCAAACCCTAGAGAAACGCAACGAAGCACTCAAAGCAGGGCGGGAAGAGTTTACAAAATACTATACCGAAACCCTTCCCGGACTAAAAAGAGCAATCACCGAATCGTCGAACTTGGGGCAAGCTTTGGGCAATGCTCAAGCTAACTTTGGGCAACAATTTAAACTTGATGCCCAAGGCAAAGCTACCCCATTCCTCAAAGATATTTCTACTCTAAGAAATGAAGCGACACAATTGCAATCACAGGTTTTAGAATCTTACCAAGGTGGATTATTTGAGCAACTAGCAGGGCCAACCCAAGACGGTAAACCGTTGTTTGCACCTACAGGGGCAGCAGAGGCAGAGGTCATAAAACGGTTAAGAGCAGTTAGAGACGACAAAATCAAACTACCCGATGGCACGGAAGGCTTTAGGTTATCCCAGAGCGATCGCCTTGCAGCTACCGGACAAATATCAGAGATTGCTCAATCGAATTCAAAACAGATTTCAGAAGAACTTAAAGTAGGGGCTGAACGAGTTAAGTTGCAGCAGCAACAGAGAGTAATCAGTACGGAAGACGCTGAAAAAGAAATTGCCAAAATTCAACTCCAAGGCATAAGAGAAACACTAATTCAAAAGGAAATTGAGATTAAGGAGTATGCTCAATTCCCAGTTCGTAAGGCACAGTTAGAAAGAGAAGCAGCCGCCATTAGGGTGCAAATCGAGCAAACGGTAACGGCTGAAGATAATCGCCAACTGGAGAAGCGGCGAGGATTGCGCCAGGAGGCATTTAATATTGAGATTGAACAAATCAAAGCGCGTCAGTCTGAGCGCCAAATTACTGAGCGAGATGCCCAAACCCAGATATCTCAAATTCAGATTAAAGCTTCCCGCGATCGCCTCAATAACTTGGTTCAAGACTTCAATAAATCAGGTCAAACCAGTGTAGAACTCAGCAACAAAATTGCGATCGCTCGTTCTCAACTCAGACAGCAAGAAGCCGCAGAAGTCGAGCGCCTACTCAACTTAGAACAAGAACGCCAAAAGCGCATCATTGCCAATACTACGCAACTGCAAACCCTCACCTTACAACGCCAAAGCAGTGGTGTTGATTCCCAATCCAAAGATATCGAACAGCGATCGCAGTTACTAAATTCCGCTAATCAATTACAGGGCGTACTCAACCAGGCGACTGAATCAGGACTACAAAACCAACTCAAATTCACTGGAGACTTAGAGAAGCGTGCCGCAATTGAAACCCAAATTGCCGAGAATAAAGTTAAAAATCTGGCAGTAACTCAGCAGCAAGAGCAAGTATCACTTGCAACTCAAACCCAAATTAACAAGTTGAATTTAGAGCGGGAAACAATTCAACTCCGAATTCAGAAGATTGAAAATCAACGCCAATTGGCGGAGTTAAATTTAGAGTTAATTAGGGCGAATCGAGATAAGCGATCGCCTGAAGAAATCAAAGCTATTGAGCTACAGATACAAGGGGCGCAACAGCAATCAGATTTGTTACAAGAACAGGGCGATCGCCTTGAACGCTCCAAAGTTCAGCAGTCTCAAATTGCTGAGAATTCCCAAAAGGAATTAAACATAAAACAAGGAATAGCGCAAACTGATGCCCAAATTGAGCTAACCCTTACCCGTCGCCGTGAGGTGCAAGCGGGTATCGAAAAGCAGGTTAAGGATATTGAATTAGCATCCCAGCGAATTAACCTAGCGGGACAAATTCAAATCCAACAGAGTGAAGCTGTATCCAAAGCTTACGACCAGCAAAAAAGCGTACTACAAGCCACTCAAACCTTCGTCAAAGGGCGGGTAGATTTTGTTACAGGTGAATTGCAAATCGCCTCTGAATTATCTAAAAATGACCGCCAAAGAAAAGACATTGCTCAACTAATTGCAGCTATTAAAATTCAATCTCTAGAGAGGCAACTAACTATAGAAGGTCAGGTACTAGATTTAAATTTAGCCCAGCAAGCAGCACAATTAGAACAAGAGAAAATTCGTAATCGTGTATCCCAAGCGCAAAGTAAAGCTGGTATTGCTCAAGCCCAATCCGACCTTGCAAAAGCCCAACTCGACCCCAATGCCACACCCCAAAGTATTGAAGCTGCACAGCTTAATTTGCAAGCAAAGGTAGAGGAAGCAATTAGTACTAAGTTCGCGGGGAGACTGTTAGACCAGCAGGGAAAAATTCAATCAACACTAGGGGGATTAGAAAAGCAAAGTTTTAATGAGCGATCGCTTTTACAGCGCGACCAAGCACAGGTAGAATTTGCTCAATCTCTTAACCCAAGGGAAGGACGGCGGTTATTGCGCGATATCCGCGATCGCTCCTTATCCCGTGCGCTGGGTGTAGGGAGAGATGAAGTTGGTAGCACAGGGGAAGCGTTTGTTGCAGCAACCAAATCTCGCTTTCTTGGAGAGGGTACGCTTGAACCTTTGCAGCAGTTTAGAGCGGATCGAGTCGCCAACAGAATCAATCCTGAAACTCCATCTTTACAATTACAATTCCCTGATTTTGAAAAGTTCCGTCAGGATCAATTAAGTAGGTTTCAGGAGTTTGGTTATAAGCTACCACAAAAACTATCCTCCCAAGATTTAAATACTTTGGGGCAAGCGGGAATTATTGAGGCAGTGAATAAACTCAATACCTTAGTAGAACAAAAACTATCAACACCAACGGAGGCAAATGTACCAGTCTCGATTGTCAATAATTTTAATGGAGATGATGCCAAAAAAGCAGCTACTCAAACAGTGACAGATATTAGAAAAGAATTATATGATTTAGGAGTTTTGATACAAAGATCATGACCATATTAGAAGCGATCGCCAATGCTCAAATTAACTGTCAGCGAAAACTAGCCAGACTTCCATTGCTAGTACTAACTCCCGTTGCAGTCATTGAGGATTTGCAAATTGCATCTAAATGGTTTTATTTATTTGACCCTACCCATTATCAAGAAACAGACACAAATAACTATGTTTATTTAAAATTATTCACCGACTATTCACCAGAAACAAATAGATTAGGGGATAGCCCAGGTTTGAAGACTACTTTTAGTCGTACTGGCTATGGTGCAAGTACAATTAAACGGGGATTTAAAGCAACAGTTATTCAAAAAGAGCGAGTAATTCTGGAGGTTTTACAAAAATTAATCCTGATTTCGGAGTCTAGTAAATACAATCAATTCAGCCCAATCAAGGTAGTTGACTTTTGTAGTGTGGAATTAGGCGATCGCTTTATTTACAACAATAGATTAGCCACAGTTAGATATGGAGAAATGATTATTGATGAAACTCCACCTCTTGGCTACGACCAAAATTATATAAATAGTAATTGGTCGCTCACTTTCACTGAAGTTAATTTAAGACTTAAGTAGATATGGGATTTGAAAACGGCAACGACTCTACAGGGACTCTACAAACCTACTTAATAGGTGGGGTAGATTCTCAAGGCAAAGTTAGAGCGATCGCTGTTGACGAAAATGGAAGGATACAATCAATTGGTGAAGGTGTTAGTATTACACCTGTTGATTCGGGAATACAAAGAAAACCCGATATTAAAAAAGTCAGTGACGAAAATGTTATCCCTGCTGGGACAAAAATGGTTTTTGTTGCCAATATTGGAGGATCTGCTGGATTGCTTCTTGAAACCGAATTTTTGCCGGGGGATTCGGTATCTTTGGAAGCAACAGGTAACGACACAATAGCTGAAATTTCTTATAATGCAACAGACACAATCTTCATGTTAGTTACTTTGACTTAAGGAGTAAATATGGCTATTAGTTATCAAGCTCAATCAACAGTCGCAGGTGTCCAAAGAGCGCCCGGATATTTAACTGTAACAACAGCAGGGAGTATAGCGGCGGGGGCAAAATCAGTTTTTATTTACAATGCGGGAACTAAAAATGGCATTGTCTTAGGAGCTAATATAGTACCCGGTCAAGGGCTTTCTTGGGAAACTACAGGAAACGACACCATAGGAGCGATCGCTTACGACCCGACAAAAGATGCAGCTGCAACTGCTACTGGCACAACCTTTTGGATATCCTCACTTTCCTAATCGTTCCTCTGCGGACTTGAAGCATGCCTACCGATATTAGTTTTACGCCTCAAATAACTATAAAAGAAACTACTTCTATTGGTGTTCCCTTGTCACCCAATCGGGGCGATCGCCACAATGAAGTCGATGCAAACAACGACTTAGTAATGGAGTGGTTTTGGAATGGATCTTTGTGGCTATCTAGAAAACTGTATCAGCAATCAATTCATGCTTGGTCAGGACAGGGAGTATTAATTGGCGGCGTGATTGGCGATATTTCTGCCACAACTGATAATATTCCTTTCAACCAAGGCAACGATTATGATATTTATCTATACAAAATTCATGGAATGTTTCGCGTCTTGTCTGGTAATTTGAGCGCTGCAAATTACTGGGCGTTGCAGTTTAGAAACACCACGTCAAATTTACAATCAATCAATATTACCGCTGGCAATGGAGGGGAGACTACCGATTATATTTGTAAAAGTAGTAATGCAATTAATACCAAATATTCAAAGTTGGGCGCAGGATTTAATACCACTTTTGTAAAAACTGCTTTAGCTCCCAACATAAGAGCGCCCATTGCTTTAATTCAATACAGGTTAGCAAGATAATGGGATTTGAAAATGGGAATGATTCTACAGGAACTTTACAAACTCACGTAATAGGCGGGGTAGATGCAGATGGCAAGGTAAGGGCGATCGCTGTTGGGGCTAACGGAAAACTGGATATCGCTGCAAGTGATTCTTCAGCCATTGGGACAATTTCAGATATCCCGGCAAATAGCGACACTGCTAATGCAACCCTGATTAGCCTTTTCAAGCGACTGCTGCAAAGACTAGCAACACTCTTTGATAGACCTGCTATCACAATAATTGCTGGGACAATCAACACTGTTGGAGACAATACGATTATTGCCGCACCTGGAACGGGAATATCAATAAATATTAGCTATTTAAAAATTCAACTTGAAGCAAGTACCGCAACAACCATAATATTAAAATCCGGTGCTACGACGAAAGAAAGAATTTTATGTCAAAATCAGGGGGACGGTTTAGCCATTAATTACTTTTTAAATAGAGAACTAAGATTAGACGCGAATACAGCATTAGTCCTTAGCTTATCCGGTGCAAATTCAGTTAATTACGCATTCCATTACTACACATTATGAGTAAAATTACAATCCTTAGAGACGAACTCGAATTATCAGAATACGAGCAATTGGTAACAGCGCAGAATTTTCCCGCGATCGCTTCTCTGCTGAATCAAAAACCGCTAATCAATAATCCCGTACCACAAGAAAAATTACCAAAACAATTAACTTTGGTTGATTTATTCCAACAAGGGATAACGCCGCAAGAAGCTTTAGAAACATTTAAAATACCGGGGTTGCTAGACAGAATTGAAATGGTCATCAATGCAAACGACAGAATAAATATTTCAATACTATTTGAAATAGTGAAGACTTTTATATCTCAAAATAGTAAAGATAATCTCACAGCTTTACTTGCGCTTACAGAACCCGATCCAAATTGGCAGGCTCAAATACCTGGGCAGTCGCGTGCTGAAGAACTAAAAATTTATCCCGTAAACGAACAAGAGGTGCAAGAGGCATTAAATTAGATGGCACTAATTATTGGCTCAAAACTAGGTACATCTAAACTTAATTCCGATATAACTAGCTTCAAAAATAGAATAATTGCAGTAGGCGGGAGTATATCAAATTCCAGCTTAAATGCTATTGATACTTTTATTACCACTGCTAAACTAAACAATTTCTGGGATTCTTTATTAGAAATTGCGCCGTATGCAGGTAATGAATTAGCAGCAGCTTTAGTTAAATTGAAATACCCAGGTAACATTCAATCTTCACTGACAAATGTGGGCTTTGCTCCTGGTAATTACTCAGAAACCACTGGATTGACTGGTGATACCAGCGGAACTAAATATTTAAAAACTGGGTTTATTCCTAGCGTTCAACTTACTACTTCTTTTAATCAGCATTTGAGCGTATATGCTAGGAATGCAGGAGCAGTAACAGGGGCTAGTCCTGCTGCATATCTTGGATGTAATAGTGTTGGGAATTTTAGATTAGAAAGAAATGGCAATAACGTCCAGTCAGTTCTTGGTTCTGGTGCTGAAGTTGTAGCAGCTTACGCAAACAACATAGTTCCTGGACATTTGATAGGTTCTAATACTGCTGCAAACTTGGGGTATTTATTTTATAGAGGCAATCAAGTAGGAATTGATACGGCTTTTACTACTAATGCTTTATCCACTGCTGAAGTTTCTATATTTGGTAGTTGGTCGGGATCTGCTTTTGGAAGAAATTCTAATTTAATTTGCGGCTTTCACAGCATTGGAACTGGCATTACACCAACACAAGCTACTGCATTTTATAGCGCAGTTCAAGCATTGCAAACTGCATTAGGGAGACAAGTTTAATGGCATTAATCGCCCAATATGCCGGAGTTGGTGAAACTTGCCCCTTGTTTGATGTTGGCGCTACTAACGGCGGTAGTCTCACTGCTGGAACAATTTATTTTTCTTTCCAACTACAAAACCGCGCTGGATTCAATAAGCCAAGTGTAAGTGGTGCGATCGCCTACTCCACCAATCAAAAAATCATCATCACCATCCCCGAAATGCCCGATGGTTGGGATGTACATTATTTTGTTGTCAGTGCTGGGGTGACAAACGACCCCTCCACTCACGTCCAAATTGCTCGCGTCGCTGCATTCCAATACGGCATTGGTATTGAACCGCAGTCGGTAAAAACACTGTTGCCAGCAGTCCTAGAATTGACCCGCAGTATTCACACTGCGTTAGCTCCTTCCGTGACCAGCGTAGGGAGCCTTCCTAGTGGAGCGGATCGCCTTGACGGGCAAGTGCGATTTATTACCGCCCTCTCAATTTTTGTGGAGTATCGCGCTAATTCAAATTTACCTTTATCTCCAGATGTAATTGCCGCTGATATTGGCCAGTGGGTACGAGTTGGCGGCCCATCAACCTACGTGAGCGATACTCGTGCTGGGGTGGGGAGCGATCGCCCCATCAATTCAATAAATCCAATTACCACAATTCCCACTCCCCCTTATCCAGGGGAAACTTTAAGTAAGTATCTCCCGGCGTGGGAGGCAAAATATTGGATTTACAATGACAGTCCAAACGCAATTCCGGCGGGGACAGAGTTTGGAATTGAGTTGGAATACAATAACAAGCGTAGTCCCGATCTGCTCAGTGGCTTATTCATGGTGAAGTTCATCGGATTTGTGAAAGCCGATGGCAGCATCAGAACCCAAGATGGTGATGGGCGGGACTTCCCAAATTGCGGTGCAGACTTCCCTTGGACACCAAAACTAACCACGCCTTTTATTACAATTGACGACTTACAGCCAACAGAGGCGATCGCCCTTGCAGTAAAACCATTTTTTGCAGCTGCTGAATTCACTGTAAAAGACATCATTGGTGTATTCCCAGCAACCCGCGTGCAATCGGGCGACTACAACCCTGTAGGGTTACTTTTGTCGTATACGCAAACAGTTGGCGGAGTAATTATTGATGTTGGCGATCGCTATCGAGTAGTGCCCAATTTTGGGCTAAGTTACGATGTGCTGAGAGGGATACCCTTAATTGGCAGCTATAACCCACCTGAAAAACCTCGGCGGACTTTTGGGAATCTGCAACCAAATTTAGCAGGACAAAAAGTAGTTATTAATGGCAATGGAGACGTTTTTACGGAATCACCAAGTTATACGCGAACTAGTAGTGAAGGAATAAGGGCGATCGTTTCTACTCTGGCGGGGGAAAGCTCTCCTGGTGGTTGGAGTGGCTACGTCGCAATAACTGCGGGAGCTACTCTAATTCTTTCTTATCCTTGCACAGTAAATGGCGTGGGAATGATTCGCGCTAATTACCCAGACGTGATCGCAGATGATATCAGCAAAAACAAAGGGTTGTTTAATCCCTTCAGTGTAAATATTTATTTACAAAGACAGGATACTCTAGAAATCCGCCGTTTCTCTGGGTTTGGCGTGGTGGCCGCAAGTTCACAGCAATTTACTATCAGTAATTGGGCTGCGGGTGTCGTCAGCGATTTACTATTTGCTGACGACGATTTCTCTTTATTTGCGCCATTGACAGGGGCGATCGCGCCTGCAATTACTGGCAACTTCCCATCTACCAGTTACCGCGTATCTTACAGTTTTGTTTACGATGGCAACCAAATCACCTCAATTAGCCACGCATCCCCACCATGCGTTTATGAATTTGAAGGAGAATTAGAGCCGGGGACAATTGAGGTTAACCCTGCAATTACTATTTTAGATGAGGGTGAACCGCCCACTGTAATTAATGCTGGAACTATTACCCACGCCTATTTAACTTTTGCCTTTCCCCCAGCTACGGGTGGTGGGGTTAATTTTGAAAGAATATTGATAGATAGTTCGGGCAATATTGTAGTAAGTTCAGATGGCAATATTATATATATTTGAATATGGCTTTTATTACCGATTCTCTATCAGTTGCTAGCATCACCGTTTTAAAAACTTTAAATAATTCTACAACTCCAAAGCGTGTACCTAACCTTTTCTTGACGGTTTTGGATGATGGCGTTGGAAGTTCAAGTTGGTATAGATACAATAGTTCCTCATCGACAGCAGAAAGCCTACCATCAATAGTTGCCCCAAATGACGGGGTGGGTAGATGGCATCGGTATGGTGCAAGCAATAACAATGATAGTGGCGGCGGCGCTGCTCCTTTAACCGTGCTAACCACACAAACCCCATACAATGCGAGCTTTGGGGAAAGAATCTTGGTTTGTGGATCTAATTCTTCGCCCCCGATAGAAATACGCATACCAGTAGAGCAAGTATACGGTAACGAAATTGAAATTATATCGGGGGGAGCGACTGCTAAAATTTACAGACTTGGTAACAATTCCCAGTTCCCCCCAGGATCGGCAAATACAATTCAATACTGGGTTGTGGGGATTTACAGTGGCACTTTCTATTCAGGTGGAAAGTTAATATATGGGTCGGATGGCACAAGAGACACTTGGATAGCTCATCCCGCACCCAGTAGTAGCCCAAGTGGATTTTTTGGCTACGAAAACGTTAGCGCAGATTTTTGATGGTTACTTTTGAAGAACTCAAAAAGCTATTTGTTATCACCAATATGCTTACCGTTCGGGTTCCCAAAGGGGTTGCCGCACAAACGGTAAGCTTGAGAGTTAGCGGCGCTAATGTTAGAGCAACCTATTTAACTAACCTAGAAGCAGGAGAGGCGATCGCCCTTCTCACTGACAAAGGTAATTGGTATCTCACTGGTGCTGCCAATGAAACGGAAAATACCAGCAGTAGAAGAATTATTGAATATAGGCGATCGGTTCCCATCAAAAAAGTTACTGATTTAGGTATAGCTATTATTATCGATGTTTATTACCCTATCGGGGTTGACCCCAATAGCAACCCTTTTCTTTACCCAATAGAGTCAAATAATAAATATTATATTTGTGAAATCAAAAACAGTGTTTACACTATTAAAAAAGAAGTTCCAGATTTGATTTTTTTAAATCCTCAAGTATTAATTTTAGGATTTAAAACAACTAGGTTAAATACATTTGATATTGGTAGGAATACAAGAGAGCAGTTTGACGAAAGCGTATTAAATGGTGCTTATTATAGCCTAGGGTATGGCTCGGACAAAACTCTAAAGCTGTTAACAGCATCTGCTAGAGAAGAAATATTGGAAGGAGTTATTTATGACTATGCTAGTGGATATTGTCAAGTAGATTCTATTGGATGCAAAGATAGGGTTAATCAAATAACAAATATTAGTATCCAGATGCCTTTGTCAACCACAACCAATCCTTTTATAATAATTAATCCAACAATTACTGATTCAGTGCAATCCAGCAATCAATTACTAGGCTTTTTCGATGAAACAATTTCATTCTGCATAAAGTATCAAAATTCATCTGGCACTATAAAGTATTTAGCAATCTCTGGAGTTAAAGATAGCGATGGTGATTCTAGCGCCAATTCAAGAGACAAAGGAATTGTAATTTGGGATTTAGGAGATATAAATAATTTAAGCTCAAGAGTTAATCCATGCTGTAATCTAGGTCTGTTATGGCTTTTTGAAAACAACCAAGTGGGATTAATTTTGAGTGGCGGGTTTTGGGCAAATATTTCAGCAAGCATTAATCCGACAAACCCCGCCACAGGGCAAAAACCAATGCCAAGTGGAGACAAACCATTTACAGCTTATGGTTCTGTTGGCGGCATTGTTTTGAAAGTAGATATCCCCGGTACTTATGATATTGCATTAGATTATCCCTACAGGCAACAAGTTTTTATCTTTATCAAAGAAGAGTTTTTGGAAGGCGAAGAAAATACCACTTTAACGCCAAACGATGCAATATTCTCTTCACCAATAAATGCAAGCGTTTTCCCAGATGTTAATTACCAGCCCGTGAACGTGGGTGAAATGCCGCCACCTTTGGAAAACAAGGATTTATTTGTGCCCTACAGTAAACTTAAAAGAGTTGGTGATTTCAAAGATGTCGTAAATGAAGAATTTACAATTGTCAAGCGATTAGCGCAGCCAACAATTTTCAATGAAGATAAAAAGAAAAAGACATTTTCAGGCTAGCGAAATTGTAAATTTCTGTTGGTAGTGACCTGCGATCGCCTCTTGGGAATCTCAATTGTGAAACTTTGACCGCGCACCGTAACTTCAATACTGGTAGTAGATTCTTTGATTTTGGGGAATAGCGATCGCCAAGGTTCGGCTACTTTAGCAGTGGTGTACATAATAAAAATAACTAAGGATTTCTTCTACTTCTAATCTTCGCCCAATCAATAATACTGCCTAGTTCGGCGCTTACCACATCAGTTACGGTGATATTAAATCTAGGCGCTTTCGGCTCCTTGGGCACTGGCACTTTACTATAAGTCAACTCTGGCAACATCCATCGCCCCAATGTGAGGGAAGTAACAGAAGTCACCTTAGGCACACCGTCAACCGCGCCCAAAATATTGAGTGTAGTTTGCGCTCCTAGTACTATCCTTTGGCGAAATTCACCATTGCAAGTGTAGTTAAAGCGATCGCCCTCTCGAATCCCCAAATTCCCCCCAACTTGCAACGTCTCTGTAAATCCATTTCTCCAATTTTCAATAGCCAATTTACACCGAGCAGCAGTCAGCGCTTGCTCAAAAGTTTTAGCTAAGGGGAAGCTTTCACTGCCATTAATCGGGGCGGCCGCCGTATACCCCGCAGTTTGCAGAAAATACCGATATTTCTGTTTCTCCTCTTCGGTTTTATTAGGTTTTTCAGCAGGTTGTTCTTTGGTAAATTGTGGTGGACTTCTTTGGTAAATTGTGGTGGAC
>LXQE01000199.1 GCA_003326195.1 Nostoc punctiforme NIES-2108 | reverse complement strand
TATAAGCAGATGATGATAAGGGAAAAGACTTACCAAGAATTGCTCAAACATCAGTGGGAAGTTGGTTCAGGTTCAATCTTGGGTTAAAACAAACCTTGCTCCCGTTACTTTAAGCGACTCAGAAGATAACGAACACACAATTGTCTTTTTCATGCAAATCCCTCTAAGCGTGGGCGCTTAGAGGGATATTTGGTATTGGGTTTTTGGTATTGGGTTTTGACTGCTAGGTTAAATTACTTGCTTTTTTGACTACTTCCTTTAACTCTTCAAAGGAGATACTACCGTCTTTATCTCCATGCATAGCTAGCAATTCCTGGGGGCTACTGATACCTGTTTCAGCCGAGATGATTGCACTTAAGCCAGGACTTAAAAAAAGCTCATTAATGGACAACAATGCCTTCTTGATCGCGATCCAAGGTATTAAAAAGAGATTGAAGCTCTTGCGAGGTTGCCATAAGTTTATATCTGAAGAACCGTTTTTCAATTTAATATCTCATTAATCTGTGATTAATCTCTCAAAATTAAATAAAGTTGTATCTAAAGACATAGAAACTGTCAGTCAAACAGGGCAATTAACAGATGATTCACGCCATCTACTCGACCCAATCGGGCGCATCTAGAATCAAAATCTCATCCTTGAGAGAGGCAGTAAACTAGCAGGTAGCTGCGATCATTGGGCTGGAGTGGATTTGGGATAATGATTCCTTAAATATGAACATCAGTTTGGTTCCACCTCAGTCTATGAATTGAAACCATAAAAAATGGAGGACAAAAAACATTATGTCTCTTCATAAAATCGAAGATTTTGATGCCAATTATCATCAACAGGATTCTCAGGAGCATCTGAGGGGGTTTGACCTTTACTCCAAATGGCAAACAGAAAACAGCATAAGGAGTCTGTTAATTCTGATGTGATTTGAAAATTTTAAAAGTCATTATCCGTTCTTGGAACTATCGATGGTGAAAACCTTTTCAGCGATGGGTAAAATTCTAACGTTGCTGCATAATCATCTGTTTGTGAGACTGATATAGCAATCCTAAATGAAACGCAAACTAATATAGCAATCCTATTTGAGTTGTGAAAATGCGCGATGTCCAGATCCCCAACTTCTTCGAGAAGTCGGGGATCTAATTTTTCACGAATGATTTAGGATCGCTATAGTACATTTTTAGCAACTAAAGTTCTTTATAAAGCGGATGATAGCTGGAAATGTCAACCCCTGTACTGGGACTAGGAGTAATTAAAAAAGCCTAGAACGGCAAAACTAACTGGAGAGGTGAGACTAAAGGCTTGATTACGTATGCGTCTTAGAAAATATCAAATGAGTTTACTATGCTTCCAACCTACCTCTAGCAAGTTTTACCGCTCTAGNGAGTTGTGAAAATGCGCGATGTCCAGATCCCCAACTTCTTCGAGAAGTCGGGGATCTAATTTTTCACGAATGATTTAGGATCGCTATAGTACATTTTTAGCAACTAAAGTTCTTTATAAAGCGGATGATAGCTGGAAATGTCAACCCCTGTACTGGGACTAGGAGTAATTAAAAAAGCCTAGAACGGCAAAACTAACTGGAGAGGTGAGACTAAAGGCTTGATTACGTATGCGTCTTAGAAAATATCAAATGAGTTTACTATGCTTCCAACCTACCTCTAGCAAGTTTTACCGCTCTAGGGAAAGGCAAATTCAAGTGATTCTTGCACCGCAAATTTATCAACAAAAGATTCAAGATTAGACATTCTGCCCTCTGCCTTCATCTGATACTATCTTCTTCAAGACAACATCAGCTACACCTCCACCAGCCAATCGCAATTCTTAGAGGGTGTTTGCACTCAAGCGCGGTAAGTCCTGTAGATTTTCTTTGGCTTCCTTGAGAAGAACGCAATTTTGTTGCTGCTGAGTGCTATACCCAACATGCCTTCAATGAGGATTGCCAAAACAGTTGTCGGTTCAGGAACCGCAGATGCTTTAATCTGATTCGGACTCGAATCGAGTAATTGACTATAGTCTGCTGTAATATTTTGGTAAAGATAAGAGGTCGCTCCCGGAGAGATGAAGATACGACCCGGAGCCTCAACATTGCTGAGAAAAACAGGGCAAAACGCCGATGTGGAAAAATCAACGATGGACACATCAAATATTGGACTTCCATCGGCAATAATAACTGGGTATTCGCAACCAGGGAAGGGACAGCGAACCCCCTCCAGTTACTTAATCACAATGAGTTTGCTGGCAGTAGCACTGACTATGTGAAAGTTAAAGGCGATAAAAGCCCCTACGATGGCGACACAGTTTATTGGAGTAAAAGACTAGGGACACACCCCCAAATGCCTAATCGTAAGGCTAAGTTGCTTAAGCAACAAAAGGGTAAATGTCCTTGGTGCGGTTTAAGCTTCCAAGAATGGGATGTTTTAGAAGTAGACCATAAAATCCCCAGAGCATTAAGCGGCAAGGATGAATACAAAAACCTACAACTACTGCATCGGCACTGTCACGACGAAAAGACCGCATTTGACTTAATAGAAATTCGGAAAAAAGACCACTCAAAATTCCGAGAGAAACTTTCTCAATTTTGGAATAAATCTAACTGGGAGTGGATACATGATATTCCTAATTTCATAAGTCATGTTGTCAGGAAGTCCGATATGACAAATGGATAACATACTGAGTAGCCGTGTGCGGTGAAAGTCGCAAGCACGGTTCCGAATGGGAGGGGTGATGCAGTAATGCACACCTCGACCCTACCCCTATGCCACTACCTGTGCCAACATCAAAAGCCCCAAGCAAATTGCCTGTAGTCGTGTCAAAGTTAAACTCGAAAAACTGATTGCTTGATACACCGTTAACAACTTCGTTTTTAGTTCCAATCAACTCCTGTGATGGATTGAAAAAAGAAACATTGAGTGACTGCAAGGCTTTTGTGGCCCCCGCACCACTTTCGGAAATTATGGCTGGGGCAGTGGTTTGATCGTAGGTAAACTCAAAAGAAGCCGAATAACCAGCATCACCCTTCCAGTTAAATGTTAAATCAGCAGCTTGAGCCAGATTAGTAGAAGCAATGATAGAAGTCGCACAGAGTGCTAAACTAAGCGTTATCCGCGCTGTCCCGATGGTGAAAAAGCAAATCATTAATTAAATAGCCTCGTATTGACAAATGACTGTAAGTGAGTGTGATCGCGTACCACTCACTGCGGCAACTCGTTCCAAATCACGGGTATTCCAAGCATCTTCTAATAGCTTGCACTTTGATGAGAGCAGTCTCTAATGTTTTGGGTAGTAGCGGTGGTTTAGTTTCCATAGGTACTAGTTACAACCGAGTAAACCGGAACTAAATTTCTACTAACACCATATTTGCTTTTTGGTTTTTCTAAAATCTGCCTGAAGATAGATGAACTGATGCGGTGCAAATCCAACTTCAATTCTTTCGAGATCAAAACAGCAAAAGTTTTCACCGCTAAAGATTGTGATTTTCAACTCACAATCTTATTCTGAGACTAGCACAGTAAAATTGTCTACGACGCTTAGAGTGAGCAGTTGTTCTTCAAATCCACAAGCAGTGCTGCTGGTTTTGGTAGTGGTGGTCTATTTGCGACTCTAACAGATGCGCCAACTCACAGTTCAAAGCAAGGAACATAAAGATTAGTTATCAGTTATTAGTTAGTTGAAACCGTAATAATTGATTTCCCTTACACCCCCACCAACCAATCGCACACCACAGACGTACACCCGCGATCCATTAACCCAAACCTGCCACTGCCCCAAGCAGCCATTCCAGTAAGGCTCACCATCAGTAATACCGATAGCTTTGCCTACCTTGGAGACTAGCTGTCCCTTGTTGAAGTCAGGTTTCCAAATCGAATTCTCCCCAGCCTCTAATTGTGATTTCGCCCGTTTAGCATCACGTTTTGTCAAAAAGTCCCGCCCTAGTGTCATCAAGTAGGTAACTCGGTTAGGGGTAATAGCTGGGGACTCGTATTTGATAGGCTTATCAATCTGCTGTTGACTTTCTTTGTCCCAATAAGCACGGGGGTAATCGGGTTTCAGTCTTCCCCAGTCCATTGGTTCTCAGTTGTTGAGGGGTCAAGTCCACTAACCCACCATGCACCGGACTCTAAATGGGCATATCTTTTCAAGTACCCGTCACGCAGTCGCCCATCGTTGCGTCGAGCGGTTTGAGACAGGGCGTATAAAAGGTACTCATATACTATAGAACCACTTAGAGAGCGAACATTTAGGGCAGTGAGTTTGGGGTCAACGGCAGAATTGACTACCCATTCATGCCAGTGGTTGGGAGCTAGTTGATTATTCGTTTGATGTGTATCAATTATGTTCATATCCTCTCCGGTATTTTGACGCATGGATAAGTTAGCGGTATATGGTCATACCGCTAATGAATGTTGGTTACGCAGACAGGGTTTAAAGAAGTGTTAAATGAATACCAGCAATCAAGAAAGGTGTGTTATGAGTGTCAAAGCTGGATAAATGAGAGCAAAAAATACTAGTACATTTGTACTAGTCAAGCAGTCACAATAACCGATTTTGGGAACTTAAGAAATCGAATCACTATCAAATGTCCTCTTGATTTTGGAATTTGAAGCTTAAAGATGTTGCTATTAGGTCGTTTGAGATAGGTTTTAAGCTTTGTAAAGAAAAGCATTATTTTGTTACCAAGAGTTTGATCCATGATTTGACTTGGTGCTATACAGTTCTGTTTATCTCCCGCCTCCCGTGTGCGGTCGAAACGTCAGATTAATTCGCGTGCTAACGACTTTGTTGGTCTTGGGAACCTGGTGCAGATGCGTAGATTGACAACCTGGGTGCATCACAAGTAAGCTGCCGTGTTCCAGCCAGAAGTCAGTGGGTTTGCCATTTCTCGGTTTGATTTGGAATTTGCGACATGAACCCAAGCTGACTGATACGATTGCAGGGTTAGATCCCATTGATTGCTCATTGTCAGCGTGCCAACCGATGCTGTCCTGGCCACTGCGGTACTGATTGCCGATGACGATGCGGAACTTATAGCCAGTCAATTTGGTAATGGAGTCGCGTAACTTGGCCAGATTGTCTGTCCAAGTTAGGGGTTTTAAGAACACGCTGTTGGAGTAGAGGTAATCACATCCGGCATCACCATAGATGCACTCAAGGCGAGGGACAGGCATTGTTTTACCCGCGATCCTGATTTGATTCTGTTGCCACTCCAGTTGTAGACAGTGTTGGTAGAGTGAGTTTGCAAGTTCTTGACTCAAGAAACCAGGGTAATAAGTGACTGGAAGAACTGGGGTTGATTCAGTGAATAAATTGAGTTGTTGCATGGTAGTTTTCTCCAATTAAAGAACGTAATTGCTGTTAGTTTTGACCAGTAGAGAAAACCTCAATCAACACGCTTTCTGGATATAAACCAACTTTTCCAAAACGTGGATCATGAATGCGTTCGATTTCTATTCCTTGCTTCCGACATAATGCGCTTGCCTTTCGACCTTTAGTACCCGCTTCTTTTACCGATATTTCTAAACCTTGAAGATTGGCGAATCCAACAACACTATATTTATGGCCGCATGGTGTATTCACCCTATCTTGCTCAACTTCAACTGCTTTGAGTCTCGCCAAGATTTGAGTTTGTTGCTGTTGTTGTTGGAGTAAATGCTGTTCTTGCTCTGCTAGTTGTTGTGCAATCGCAGCGAGTAACTGTATTTGAGTCATGGCTTTTAACTGGGTTTGGGTTTCAGCCTCTCGCGTTTTCACAACAAAATAACTTTGCGCTGCTGCTATCTCTGGTTTTCGTGGATCACCAAGCCCACGGTTGAATTAGAGTCGATGGCAACCCACACCTTCATGTCTGCTGTAGTACAGACGGACTCGACAGCATTAAGCTGGCTTACACGCCAACCATCAGGGTAGAATGAATGGTACACCTCAATATCCATCGCTTTTTGAATCGAATCAAAGACTGGACTCCATGCCCGAAGTGAAAGACTTTTGATGGTATAAAGTTGGCTATCTTCGTATGGTTCAATTCGCATAAAGGTATTATGTGGTTATAGTGTGTTACATAAATACTACTAGCTAATCTTTTGTTTTTTGTATGGATTGACTACCTGAAGCCACTGAATTACCTGGAGTCTGGATGTCAGCAGATGTAGCTAATCGGCGGTAAGCGAAGCCATGCCGTTAGGCTTATCGCATTAATCGGGTGTATTCAGATTTGCTCTTTGGAGACAGTCAAAAGTCTGTTGCAGTCTTTGGGGAAGTTGAGCCGTCCTTATCTTACCGTTGTGGAAGAAAAGCTGTTGAAGCTTCTGGAGTTGGAATATGGGAGAATGCCCTGAACAATTTTGGCAATTTGGCATCCAATGTCTTTGGGTTCCAGTTTCAATGGATTTAGCAACGCAACGGGACAGTGAAGAAGTTGTACGAAGGATAGGACAAAACTTTCCGCAACTGGTGTCCCATACTACGCCAGTTGTAAGCGTGAGTGCTGTAGAAACGCTCTACATATTGATACAGCGTTCAATGGAGTTCAGTTCCCACTCTACAACTGGCTAAAAATGAACAAAACCAAATAAAACCTCAGAAGATGCAAAGATGCAGATAGCTGGGATTGCTTCTTTGGCGATCGCCAGCCTTTTTACGTTGGTACAGACTGTTGATTACTGGAAGTCCTTAATTTTTATATTTTTTTGATGAATTTATACTAGTATTCTTTGAAAGAATATAGTATTAATTAAGACTAAATAATTACTAGTACAGCACGGCAGAAATAAACATAACATTTGAAATGGCGCAAAAGCGCAAAGATAAGAGTTTTAAACACTTGATTTGGGAATTTCATACTTCAAATCAGCAATGCTAAAAACTCTTCTTCCTATACCCTTATACCCATTTTCAAGAGAAATGAGCAATTTTCATCAATATGGAAAAGGAGATGCAACTCATAACAGCGAGAATCAGCAATACGCCTCCTTAGTAGAGCAACTTGATTTGATGATTCGGGCAAGGTATCCCTTACTGTATGTGATTTCCGTTGAAGAAGAACCTGTGGAAGAAGTGTTGCAGCAAGTTGCATTGCGTTCTGTGCCCAAACGACAGCTTTTATTTTGGGATATTGTGCGGGGTTGGAGTGATAATGGTGCAGATAAAGGTTCGGTGATGGCTGCATTAGGGCGAATTGGCAAAGCTGATGCCCAAACACCTGCGATGTTTGTACTGCGGGATTTGCATCCATTTGTAAAAAATCCAACTATGGAGAAAAATGCCCCGATTGTGCGGGAGTTGCGAAACTTGACGCGGGAGTTAAAGCGATCGCGTAAAATGATCGTTACCACCAGCCATACTTTAGAACTTCCTGACGAGTTACTGCAAGAAGTGACAGTAGTGGATTTCCCGTTACCTAGCGTTGGCGAAATAGATAATTTAATCCAACAGCTGGTAGTACCAGATAAATTAAATGTTTCTGGCTTGGCGCGGGAACAGTTAGTGAAAGCCTGCCAAGGTTTAAGTCGCACCCGGATTTCTAGAGTATTGGCAAAAGCTTTAGCTGCTAAACAGCAGGTAAACGAATCTGATATTGACGGCGTATTAGAAGAGAAAAAGCAAGCAATCCGCCAAACTGGAATTCTAGAATTTTTCACACCACAAGAATCACTCAAACGAGTTGGTGGATTAGATCAACTCAAACAATGGGTACTCATGCGCCAAGATGCTTTTACCGAAGAAGCCAGACGCTACGGTATTCCTAACCCCAAAGGGATATTACTTGTGGGCATTCAGGGAACAGGAAAATCTCTTTCAGCCAAGACAATTGCCCATGAATGGCGCTTACCGTTATTAAGATTAGATTCTGGGCGTTTATTTGGTGGGATTGTCGGCGAAAGTGAAAGCCGGGTACGCCAAATGATTCAGTTAACGGAAGCAATGGCACCGTGCGTTTTGTGGATTGATGAAATCGATAAAGCCTTTGGCAATATTACCAGTAGCATTGATGGGGATTCGGGGACATCGCGCCGCGTGTTTGGCAGTTTGATTACCTGGATGCAGGAGAAAACCGTGAGTGTGTTTATTGTTGCCACAGCGAATAATGTCAAAATATTACCAGCTGAATTGTTGCGAAAAGGAAGATTTGATGAAATTTTCTTTTTGAATTTACCTACAGAAACCGAACGCCAAGAGATTTTTAAAGTTCATTTGCAACGGTTACGCCCGAATCGGCTGCGAGAATTTAACTTAGCTTTGTTAGCTAAACAGAGTCTCAACTTTAGCGGTGCGGAAATTGAGCAGGTAATCGTTGATGCTATGCACCAAGCATTTTCCACAAGAATTGAGGGACAGCGCCGAGACTTTAATACAGAGGATATTTTGCAGGCTGTAGCGCAGACAGTACCATTAGCTGCGATCGCACATGAGCAAATTGAAGCATTAAAGCAATGGGCAGCACAAGCCGGTGCAAGAACCGCCTCCAATGATGTGCTGTTGGTAGAAGAATTAAAACAATACTCAACCGAACAAGGAATAGGCCCTTTAGAAGTCGATTAAAATAGAAAAACTATGTGTTTCCTGCGCCTCGTTATTTAATCCCAAATCGTTCGACTGAGCGAAGTCGAAGTCCAAAATCTAAAATCCAAAATTGGTATTATGTCTCATTTCACAACTATCAAAGTCCAAATCAAACACGGTGAAATTCTGCATGAAGTGTTGCAAGAATTAAACTATCAAGTTGAATGCAACACGAATGTACGCGGATATCAAGGCAATACGACTCAAGCCGAGTATGTGATTCGCCAGAAGAATGGTTATGATTTAGGTTTTCGCCGCAGTGGTGAAAATTACGAAATAGTTGCAGACTTTTGGGGAGCAAAAATTAATCAACAGCAGTTTGTTAACTCCATCAGCCAAAAATATGCTCATAAAACCTTGATGGCAACAGTGCAAGAACAAGGCTTTAATGTGGAGGACGAAGAAGTTTTAGAAGATGGAACTGTGCGAGTAGTTGTAGGGCGTTGGGTGTAGAACGATCAAAGAATTGGGTGGCAATTGCATCGCCTTATTTATTGCCACTCAATTCTGTTCAATTTATCTTTCAGATTTACTTTATCCAACTCCCCAGACTTTAACCTCGTTCGGGCTGCTACTGACAATTATTTGTTTATTTAGGTCAAAAGCTAGTCCATCAATATAGTATGAATGACCTTCTATAGTACATTTTAGTTCGCCCGTCTGCAAATTCCAAACTTTTAATGTTCCTGTTCTACTGCCAGAGACAAGAGTGCATCCATCTGAACTGATAGCTAGACAAGAAATATTTTGTGGATGCTGATTGAGGGTGAGTTTAAGGCGTCCTGTCTGCAAATCACGCAATTTAGTAAATATTTTGTTTTGTTTCTAAATCCCAGACGAGAATATTACCAGCTTCATTACCACTAGCTAATATTTTACCATCAGAACTGAGAGCAATAGCTGTAAGAGTATTACGCCTTCGAGTTCCAGACTCCCACAATGGTTGTCCGCTAATAACATGACTTAATTGCTCGGTATTGAAATTCCAGATTTCAGTTCTAATAGTACTGTCATGCTGAGAATCACCTATTGCTAAAGTTTGAGCATCAGCACTGAAAGTTAAATGTTTTGAGTAATCGTTCATTCTCGTACCAAATATTTTACTGATAGTGCGAAGACTTTTTCCTGTCTTCAAATCCCACTTTTTAAAGTCTATATAAGCCCCACCAACAATACTGCCATCTCTTTGAGGTTCTTCAAAAGAACTACCGCCAGCATCACAACAGACTAGGGTTTTGCCGTCGGGATGAATAGCGATCGCAGCATCATTTCTATTAAGCTCAATTGTATAAACACACTCAAAAAACCGATAGGGATTAAATTCTAAGATTGCCTGTTTTACTTTTAATTCTGAGATATCCCGCAATAATTTATATGCTGCTAGCTGTACCCTTTTTGATGGGTCTTTTAAAGCCTGAATTACTAAATCCCAACCTTCCTGTCTATAGTTAATGAGTTGCGAAAGCGCTAAAAAGCGATAATTTTCATCACTGCTAGCGAAACGTTGTTTTGCGCCTGACAATCCGCCTAAAACTACACCATCGACTGGTGGAGGATTTTTTCCGCCAAGTACTGCATCATATTCTCTTGGTTGATTGGGATTTTCTGACATTGCTGTTTTATTTAGAAAATGCTTGCACTCTGTCAATACAGCCCTGCCGCACCGCTTCAATTAAAATATCTTTTACACCTTTTCGTTTAAAGTAAAGTGCTGCATAATTACGTTGTATCTGTGTGCCATTGAAAAGGTAGTGTCGAATTCGGTCTTTGCCCTCATTGGTATTAACTAAACCTAGTGTGTAGTCAACTAACTTAGTAGTCGCGGTATTTTGTTCATTTTCCAAACTTTCCATTAGCGTATCAACATCAGATATTCCTCCAGTGCGCCCCATAGCAACAAAAACATCATATCTACTGCTTTTTTGATATTCTTGAAGCGCTTGTTGCACTACATAATCTTGTTTATTTACAAGTAGTAAATAAGCTGCTTGGCGTACTTTCCATAATTTATCTTCTAACGCCAAGATTACCAATTCTAAGCCTGCATCGCCATACTTTAGTGCTTCTTCTAGCGCCGCAATTTTTTGCTCAACAACTGGATTTGTCAAGCGTCTTTTAATACCTTCTAGACCTCCCAAGACTACAGCACCAGGTGGGGCTTTTTCTTGTCCACCAAGGACTGCATCATAAACTCTTGGGCGATTGGAATTTTTTGACATCGTGCTTTTACTTTTTATTTATATGATGGAATTATTAAATGCGATCGCCATAATCACCTAATTTCATAAATGCGCTATCTATGGGATAATTTTTTCAATTATAGAAGTGCGATCGCACTTTTTTTTATCCTTGTGGCATTCTCCATATTTTAATAGTCTCATCTACACTACCGCTAATCAGAGTTCGCCCATCAGCGCTAATAGCCACAGAACGAACTCCAGCTGTATGTCCGTTGAAGATGGCTTTTCCCCGTCCTGTCTGTAAGTCCCATACTTTGATAGTGCCATCCCCACAACTGCCAATCAGATTCTGCCCATCCAGACTGATAGCAACACAAAAAATAGTACCTGAATGGGCATTTATGGTAAATTTTTCTTCTCCTGTACGCAAAACCCAAACTTTAATAATGTTATCGCTACAGCCACTAACCAAAGTTTCTCCATCTGGGCTAATTGCAACTGACTTAACACTCTGAGAATGTGCTTTTAGGGTACGAATTAGTTCCTCTGTCTCCAAATTCCATATATCAATACGATTACTACTATTAGCATCGACAAGAATTTGTTTATTTGGTGTAATAGCAAGACAATGACTATGGGCACCATGATGAGGTTTTTTCAGGGTACCCAGTTGCTGTCGTGTTTGTAAGTCGCACACTAAAATCTTCCGTTGATTAGTAATGCTACAACCAAGCAAGTGACCATCAGGACTAATGGCGATCGCATGAACTCCTCCAGAGTGTGCTGTGAGTGTACGGAGTTCCTGTCTTGTCTGGACATTCCAAAATTTTATCGTCTCATCATAACTACCACTTGCCAGAATTTGCCCATCAGGGTGAATAGCAATAGAATTTACCCCTCTGGAATGTCCTTGCAAAGTAAAGATTTCCTTTCTTTGTGATAAACCCCATAGTCGAATTGTGTTGTCAACACTGCAACTAAAAATAGTTTGCCCATCGGGGCTGATGACTACGCTATTAACATCATGTGTGTGTCCGCTGATTGTTTGCAGACATTCAAAAAGTAGCCAAGGATTATACTTTTGCAGTGCTTGTTTTACTTTTGGTTTTGTCCGATGCTGGAAAAGCAAATTTTCGGCAGTTTGCTGTACTTCTGGTGATACATCTGTCAAGGTCTGAATTAGTAATTCTAAACCTGCTTCCCCATAATTGAGTGCATCTTCTAGCGCGGCAATTCTTTGTTCAAAAGATATATTAGCCAAACGCTTTTTAACACCTTCTATTCCGCCTAAAACAACACCATCAACAGGTGAAGGCACTTGTCCACCCAACACAGCATCATATTCTTTTGGTTGATTTTCTGCCATTGTATGTTTCCCAATTTACTGCTATCATTATTCCCAATACACGGCTATAAAATTACTTTGATTTGCAAGATAATCGCTAAAGAGGTAGTGCGATCGCAGTTTTTACTGAAGTATGCGATCGCAACTTTTTTTAGGACTTAATACCCCATATTTTGATAGTTTTATCTCTACTACCGCTAACAAGAGTGTTACCATCTGGACTGATAGCTATACAATAAACCCAATCAGTATGACCTTTTAAAATGCGTTGACATTCCCCAGTTTGCAAGTCCCAAATTCTGATAGTTTTGTCTCTACTACAACTAACAAGAGTGTTTCCGTCGGGGCTGATAGCTACACAATAAACCCATCCTGAATGCCCTTTAAGTGTGAACTGAAGCTGTTTTGTCTGTAAATTCCATACTTTAATTGTTTTGTCTTGACCACCACTGACAATTGTCTGCCCGTCTGGGCTAATGGCTACAGACTCAACACCATTTGAATGTTTTTTAAAAGTGTGTATCAGCTTTCCAGTTTCAAAATTCCACACTTTTATGGTTGCGTCATCAGCACCACTAACGATAATTTTTCCATTGGCACTGATGGCTAACGTTTGAACTAGGTAGTTGCTTAAATACCTACTATCTGAATGCCCACTCATGGTACGTATAATTTGTTCTGTCTGCAAATCCCAAACATTAATTACATTATCCTTACTGCAACAGGCAAATGTCTTTCCATCTGGATTAATTACTAGGGAACGAACGTTGTAAGGAAATTCATCTAGCTTTTTTTTAAACTCTCCAGTTTGTAAATCCCAAACGTTTATCGTGAAGCAGCCGTTATAATCTCCTCCTCTACTAACTAAAGTTTTTCCATCTTGGCTAATAACCAAGGATTTAACGTAGAAATCGTTCATATAAATAGGTTGAAGTTCTCCGGTATGCAAATCCCAAAGATTAATGTCTCTTCCAGCACTGACAAGAGTCCTCCCATCTGGGCTAATGGCAACAACTGTGATAGCTATATTCTGCTGTAAAGTGTGGAGACAAGTGATATTTAGCCAGGGATTATATTCTTGTAACGCTTGTTTAACTCTTGCTTCTTCTCTGTGGCGAAGTAATGAATAGGCAGCCCACTTTAATTTTCCTGATTCATATTGCCAAGCCTGAATTACTAAGTCTAAACCTGCTTCTCCATAATTGAGTGCCTCTTTTAATGCGGCAATTCGCGCTTCTATATCTACACTTCTCAATCGGCTTTTAACACCTTCGAGTCCGCCTAAGATAACACTGCCAATTGGGGCAGAATTTTGAGTACCTAAAACGGCATCATATTCTTTAGGTTGATTATGATTCTCTGTCATCGCATTTTTCCAACTTTACTATAAGGGTTCTAGCTTGGGTGCAGTACAGTTTTGACCTCTCTCCTACAAGGAGAGAGGCTTTGAATCTTACTCCCCAACGCTAGTAGGGAAGGGGTTGGGGGTTAGGTCTGTATTTGATTCAACTGCAAACCGCTATATTAAAGGATGTCTGAAAAGTTTTTTTGTATACGCCTAACCCTTGGAGATCCCCCTAAATCCCCCTTAAGAAGGGGGACTTTAAGACTCTTATTCCCCCCGTTTTTAAGGGGGGGGGTTAGGGGGGATCAACAAATATTTGATACTTTTAAGACATCCTTTTAGTAGTATTCCCATTTTTGATTACGGTTCTTTTTTAAACGAACCGCTAAGGACGCAAAGAGCGCAAAGATAAGATTATTTTAGTTTAGCGATCGCTCCCCTATCAACTAACATCTTCCCCGTCAATAAATCCTTCACCGTCACTACTAAAACCCGTTGTTCGTTAACTTCAAATTGTGCCTGTATTCGGTCTATCCCCGTTTGTCCAGGCGGTTCGATATGAGCGACACATACTTGTTGATGATGAGTTTCCAAAGAGCGATAACTATCTTGTTTTATTAATTGGCTGCTTGTCATCCTTCCTTGAGGATCGTAATAAACTTCCGCTTGGGAAACTTCTGCTACTTCCCCAATATCAAGGCGAATTTCTCGCTGTCCCTCTGTTGCAACTTGCAGAGTTAAAGCTTCAGAACACGCTCCTGGATATTTTGCCCCTTTTTCAATTAAAGTTAAATAAGAATAACTTTTGCTATGAGGTTCCCAAAGACGAATAGCATAACTGTGGCGCAGGTAATCATCAACTGCTGCCATTTCACTTAAAGCTAATGCGCCATGTGCGACAGCTTCAAAGGGTTTGTCTAATTTTACCTTTTGTCGTCCAAAATAGGAAATTACCAGTTGTTGTACGGCAGGAATTTGACAAGTGCCACCGACTAATAAAACCTGTTCAATTGTAGATTTGCCGATCCCTTTAGAAAGTGCGATCGCTAATACTTCATCTAGCGTTTGTCTTAGTTGTTCTAATAATTGTTGATTTTCTAAAATTTCGCCTAATTCGTCTCGATGCAATTGCAATTCATGAGACATAAAATTTTCATCATCAAACCAACTTTCTTTCGCCTCATCTGTTATCGAAAGTTGAATTTTTACCCTTTCTGCTACTTCCAGCAAATTCATAAAACCGATTTCTCCAACTTCAGCACGGGAGGAACCGATTTTTTGCAGGTAATGTTCGACAATCCATGTGTCAATATCTACGCCGCCAATAAAAGCATCAGATTTAGCGATAACTTCCGCACGCACTACTTGCTGTTCAGATTCAGCGCTGACAGTTCGTACTAAACTTAAATCTAAAGTACCGCCGCCAAAATCAATCACCAAAACCACAGCACCAGGATGCTTGACAGCATAACCAAGGGCGGCTGTGGTAGATTCATCGACAATTTGCACTGCGGGTATATTTAACTTGTCGCCCAAGTTGCGGAACCAGTCAAGATATCGCTCAAATGCACCCACGGGAACTGTGAAAATAACGCTACTGGGTTGTAATTGCTGTTCAACCTGTTGCCAAATTTCCTTGAGAAACAGTTCCGAAACCACCTCAGCGCTGTAACTATTACCATCCAACTGTCGCGGAGGTGGCACAAAATCTGCTGCCAAATCGCGTTTGAAAGCTCTAAAACAACGTTCCGGCTGGGCAAACCCCAAGCGTTTGGCGCGTACAGATTCACCAAAAGAAATGCGATCGCGTCCTTCCACAAATACTAAACTGGGTACAACGCTAACTTGTTCCGCCCCGATTTCAAAACGGCGCGACATCGAATCAAATCTCAATGTCCGTGGTTTTTGCGTAATCAAATCAGTAGTACAAACAACAGTATTGCTAGTACCAAAATCAATTATTACTGTAGTCATTGGGAATTGGGAATTGGGAATTGGGAAAGAGAAGGCAGGAGGCAGAAGTTCTTTAATTTTGAATTTTGAATTTTGAATTTTGAATTGATTGCCCCCTCACCTCCCCCCTCCCGGTAAAGTGCGACTAACTTTCGCAGGGGCAAGAATTCGTCCTTGATGCTGATAACCGACAAATCGGATGTAAACTAACTCATCTTCAGTAATATCAGCAGTGTCTGGTTGATGAATTTGCGGATTGTAAGGTACTTGTTCCCAAGGTTTGCCTATCTGTTCGTAACCCCATTTATAGAGGAGATTATCTAAAGAGGTAAACATCGAAAGCAGATTTTTCGCAGGCAATTCTGGTTTAACGCGCACCATCTGATGGATGCTGGGATAGTTTGTTAACAATGTCTGCAATTGCTCAAATGTCGAAGAACGTATTTCGTCTGTCAGTTCAAGACGCTGCTGCTGCAATTCCTCATGCAGTCGCAAGCCTTCCTGATGCAGTGCTGTTTTCTCCGAAAGAAGCTGGTGTAACTTTTGCTCTAAATCTAAGTAATTTTGACGCTTTGCTTTTAATTCATCCTCTAGCAATTCAATTTGCGATAGCGCCAATTCTAACTTGTTAGTTTCCAAGTCTGCTTTGGGAGCGATCGCAGCACTAATTGCTGGGATAATCAAAAGTAACGCTAAAAATCCTATTGCTATCACCAAAACACTTTCTAGAGAAAACATCCCCATTCCTTGGATGTCTAACAGGTTATCTGCAATCATCTACCTCCCTCCTATTTTTGCTTGAGGGACTGTTGTTCTGTTCCTGTCAGATTGTCGTCTCCCTCATAATATTCAGGAAGCAGTTCTTGAGTTTCTACCTCTCCCAAAGCGTTTTCTATTTCAGATGTTGTGCTTGTACAAGCTGCACCAGAAGCACCAATGACTGTTTCGGTAATTTTACCATCTTTGCCAATGCGATATTCAACTTTCTGATACTCTGCCATAAGTATAGTTTCTTGATTTTTTCAGTGTGTTAGAAATGCCACAATCATCTCTATGTTCTACTAAATTTCCGTCAACCGCAATTATTCATTAATGTATGCGTATTACCCATTTTTGGGAATTCTAATAAAGAATCAGAAGGGAAAGCACCATGACAGACAACCAAAATCAACCCAGAGATTATGATGCAGTGTTAGGAGGACAATCTCCGCCTCCTGTGGATGGAGTTGTTTTAGGAGGAATTGAGGGAATTAAACGTTGTTTATCAAATCCTGTGACTCAAGTGCGGATTGCTGCACTTAGCGAAGCCTTGAAATATGGCGATGCTGGGTTGGATGTATTAATTCAAGCATTGCAAGATAAATCGAGATTGGTGCAGCGTTTTGCTTATCGACTATTGAAGCAACAAGCAGAACCGCAAGTCAAACAAGCTTTGCAAACATATAAACCTTGGAACTTGGAAGAAAGATTGAATGAGTATCAAGGTTATAACGTTACTCAATTTGCTAATCGACAAGTTGTAGAGTTCGATGCAAATACAAGTATTACCGAACCTCTTAACAAAGCTTACGCCTTGAGATACTGGCCTTATGAAAATGAAGATAATTTGCCAAGTAAATTTAGTAGACTTTTGCAAGAATCCAACGCCGATAAATTGGAAGCTTTAGTGTTTGGTTTGTGGGAGGAAGAAGCATATGAAAGAAATTCAAGCGGTATTATCGAAGCTTTAGTTGATGCAAAACAATATTTAACTAATCTGAAAGCTGTTTTCATTGGCGATATTATTAGTGATGAATGCGAAATTTCTTGGATTCAGCAAAGCGATATAAGTCCGATTTTACAAGCTTATCCTAAACTGGAAATTTTGCAAATTCGTGGAGGCGATGGTTTACAATTTAGTCCGCCGATACGACACGATCGCCTCAAAGCATTAATTGTTGAAACTGGAGGATTAAGTCGAGATACTGTTGCCCAAATTTGTCAGATGAATCTGCGGGCATTGGAACATTTAGAATTATGGTTTGGTAGTGAAGATTACGGTGGAAACTGTTGGATTGAAGATATACATCCGATTCTTTTTGAAGAAAAGTTTCCTAACTTAACTTATTTAGGATTACGCAATAGCCAATTTACCGATGAAATAGTCAGCCTTATTGTAAATTCTCCAGTTATTGACTATATCAGCGTACTTGACCTTTCAATGGGAACGCTGAGTGATGCTGGCGCAGAAGAATTGCTGAATTGTTCGGCTATAAATAATCTTGATATTCTCAATATTTCAGAAAACTTCTTATCTCAGGCAATTATTGAAAAATTCTCTGAGTTAGATGTGCGTGTTTTGGCAAATAATCAGAATAAAGAAGAATACGATAGCTATATTCATAGTCGCTATTGTTCTGTTTCAGAGTGAAAAGTACAGCACTGGGCGGCTGGAAGTCGCGGCTACACGAGACAAAACCTGGCTGCGCGGGTTAAAAAACTTTCTCTTAATTAGTTCAATTTTAACTATGAATAATAATTCTAATCAACCCGGAGAATTTGACGCAGTACTTGGTGGAGAAGCGCAAAATCAAAATTGATAGTTTAGCACCTGTGCTTTCGGGTAAATCGTTCCCAAATTTGGTGTACTTAGCAGTGAGAAAATGCGGAAACATGAGTGAAGTTGCTCAGGCTATTGTGAATTCTCCAATTATGGAAAATCTGAAGGTACTTGAGTTAACAGATGGAAATATAAGTAATGGGGATGTTTTATTAAACTCTCCAGCAATTAATCGTTTACATACTCTCGATATTTCAGGAAATCGTTTACATAAAAATACAATTGAGCAACTTTCAACCTTGAAATGTCGAGTAATTGCAGATTCTCAGTTTAGCGATCGCTATTACTCAGTCTGGGAATAAATTAATAAAATAATACAAGTTTATCTAAGATGAAAAACAATCCAAATCAACCCACAAAATATGATGCAGTGCTTGGTGGAGAAGCACCATCACCAGTTAACGGTGTAGTTTTATACCAATTTTCTATGAAGCTGCATATAATTCGATCCCCCCTAGCCCCCCTTAAGAAGGGGGGAACCGGAAAAACATCTATCAAAGTCCCTCTTTTTAAGGGGGATTTAGGGGGATCAAGATATGTGCAACTTCACATTAAATTGGTATTAGGAGGACTTGAGGGAGTAAGAAGCCGATTGAGAAGTTCGGTGGTTGAGGTGCAAGTTGCTGCACTTTCCGAAGCGTTGAATTATGGAGAGGTGGGTTTAGAAACAGTGATTCAATCCCTAAAGGATCAATCGGGACAGGTGAGATTATCGGCTTATAAGATTTTGCAATCGCGCACAGAATTATCATCTGTAAAACAAGCACTGCAAGATTTTAATCCTTATGAATTTTTTCAGTGCGTTCATACATTAAAAGCGTATTATCAACAAGTTCATTCTGTAGCTATTGGTCCAGATAACAAAACTTTGGTATGTGGTTCAGGTGATAGCCGCTATAACAATAACAGTATCAATTCGCCGAAAGTCTGGAATTTAGAGACAGGAAAAGAAAAATTTGATCTGCGGTTTAATCATCATCATACTTCTGATATTAATTGGGTAGCTATTAGTCCTGATGGGCAGAAGATGATTAGTGCTGGTGCAGATAAAAATATAATGATTTGGGATATCAATACAGGTAAATATATTGCTAAATTAAGCCAGAATTTAACTATAACTTATGCTTTGGCTATACATCCTAATGGAGAAAGCTTTGTAAGTGCAGATGGAAATGGATGTATCAAAGTTTGGCAGTGGAATTTGGGTGAGGAAGTTGCTATTTTAGAAGGGCATCGTCGCTCAATTTATGCTCTTTGTATATCTCCTGATGGCAAGCTTTTAATCAGTGGCGGTGAAGATAGAACTATCAAAATTTGGGATTTAAATTCTAGACGTGAAATTTGGAGTCTTATAGGACATTCCCATTCAATACGGTCTTTAGCAATTAGCCCTGATGGGCATTATTTAGTCAGTGGTAGTGACCAGAGAATTAAAATTTGGGATATGCAAACTGGGGAAGAAATTTTTTCTTTTTACGGTCATGCTGGTTGGGTTCGTTCTATCGTATTCAGTCCCGATGGTAAAACTTTTCTGACTGCTGGAGACCAAAATATCAAAGTCTGGGATTTAGCTTCAGGAAAGAAAATTTTCTCATTTCAAGGTCATGCAGGAGCTATTCGTTCATTAGTACTAAGTTCTAATGGGCAAATATTAGTGAGTGGTGGTGTAGATAACACAGTCAAAGTATGGAGGTTTTAATGTCAGAAAGTATTAGTCAACTTTTTCTCAATCTGGAAAACTGGAAATTCCAACAATTTAATCCTCAAGTTGGTATTAGCAACCCTGAAAATCATGCTTATGCGATTCAACTTCAACCAGAAAATCGCAGTAAAAATATAAATTTAGAGAGTTTTTATAATCTCTTGGAAGACCCTCAATCTAGCAAAATTCAAGCTTTGATTTGTCAAATAGAATATGAAAATTACTGGAACAATAATAATATCTGTTTTGGGATAGTTTTAGAAGCACTTTGCGATGCCTATGAAAAACTGCCTAATCTTCAAGCATTATTTATAGGAGATGCAGAACAACATGAATATCGCAAATCTAAGCTAGCAACTTTTGATATTCGTCCAATTCTAGAAGCATTTCCTAATTTGCAATTGCTAAAAGTACGTGGTCAATTTTATGAATATCTCTTAGAATGCGAAACTTTAATCCATAAAAATCTCAAAACACTAATCATCGAAACAGCAGATATCGATGATAGAAATTTCTCTCAAATTTGTGCTTTAGAATTACCAAATCTAGAATGCTTGGAACTGTGGCTAGGTAGGCAACTAAGGAATGAAACATTTATTATTGATAATTTGATACCAATTTTCTTTGGTGAATCATTTCCAAATTTGGCTTACTTAGGACTTCGTAGCAGCGAGTTTTCTGACTTGCTTGCAGAGAATATAGTGCGATCGCCAATTATTGAACATCTCTTAGTGCTTGACTTATCAATGGGTAATTTAAGCGATTATGGGGCAAACGCTTTGTTAAATTGTCCAGCGATAAATCAACTTCATACCCTCAACATTTCTAATAATTGCGTATCAGAAGGTATGGTTCAACGATTGTTACAGCTTAATTGTCAGGTTATTGCAGATAAACAAGAAGATGAAATGGAAAGAGGATGTGGAGGCTCGCGATACTCGGCTTTGCATGAGTAATGAAGAATCTGAATTTGCCGATCGCTATTCTGCCCTCCACGAATAAAGAATATATTAGATAATGCTAAATTTCATCCTCATCGCCAACCCCGAAAACCGCCGTGTCGGTTTCCTCCAAGAAGCGATCGCCCATTTCAACTTACCACCAGCTACCGTAGTAGATTACGCCGACTTAATAGCAGGAAAACAAACCCTCGAACAATTCAATACACCCAATACTATTATCCGCTTTGACTCTCCAGAAAAAAACTTTGATGTCGATAAAGCCATCATCGCAGAAGGGAGTAGGGAAATTTTTTCTACTTCCAGTCATCAACATATCAGTGCAGAAGCCGCGACAAAATTAGAATTTGACAAAGGACTCATCCTCTATCCGCGACAGTGGTATTTAGGCTGGCGGTATCTGTTGCAAAAATGGGAAACACAACTTACTCCCCTCATCGCTTGCGGGGAGGCGTACTTCATGAACCATCCCCAAGACATCGCTGTGATGTTTGACAAACCAGCTTGTCACGAAAGATTCAGCCGTCATAATATCCCCGTTCCGCGATCGCTAGGTAAAATTCACAACTACGATAATTTACGCGAACAAATGCAAATGCAGGGAATAGAACGAGTATTCGTCAAACTTTCCCACGGTTCCGCCGCTTCTGGAGTCGTTGCTTACCGCGCAAATTCGCGTTTTGAATCAGCCATAACTACTGTGGAACGAGTGCGAGAAAATGGGCAAACTCTGCTTTACAACTCCCGGAAAATTAGGCACTACACTTACCGCGAAGAAATCGCCGATATCATCAACATCTTGACAGCAGAAGGCGTACAAGTTGAAGAATGGCTACCCAAAGCACATTTGCAAGAATGCGGATTTGATGTGCGTGTGGTGGTTATTAATGGCGAAGCACAGCATATCGTTGTTCGCCTTGGTAAAAGTCCGATGACAAATTTGCATTTGGGGAATGAACGGGGAAATACTGAGGAATTTTTAGCAAAAGTTGGTGTAGAAAATTGGGAGATCATGAAGCGAACTTGCGAACAAGCAGCAGCGTTATTTCCTAATAGTTTATACTGCGGAGTTGATTTACTGATTTTACCCGATTGGAAAACTCATGCAATTTTAGAGATTAATGCTTTTGGTGATTTATTGCCAGGTATTTTGTGGAATGGGATGGATACTTACACAAGTGAAGTTAAAGCGATTTTGGAAAAATAAATGTAGGGTGTGTTATGCCGCAGGCTAACGCACCTTTAATTGTTGATGCTACCCTACTTTCGTCGAAAACACACGCTACTGCTGTGGCTATAAATTAACGTGAGTTCGACGGCTAGAAAAAAGATATTTTCATGAATGATGTAAGACTTTTATATGCTCAATATGAATCAAATTGTCGAAACTCACGATATCTTATTTATCACTCTAGACACACTACGTTACGACGTAGCCAAAAACCTACTCGCACAAGAATGTACTCCAAACTTAGCAAAAGTACTTCCTAAAACAGGTTGGGAAGAACGCCATTCACCCGGAAATTTCACTTATGCTTCTCATCATGCGTTTTTCGCAGGCTTTTTACCTACACCTATAACGCCTGGAATTCACCCCCGTCTTTTTGCTTTGGGATTTGAAGGAAGTACCACTACAACTGATACAACTTGTGTGTTAGATAGCTCAAATATTGTTACTGGATTAGCTGTAAAAGGATATCATACAGTTTGCATTGGTGGAGTTGGTTTTTTCAACAAACGCAACCCTTTAGGTAATGTAATTCCCTCAATGTTTGCCGAAAGTTATTGGAGTCCAGAATTAGGTGTTACTAACCCCGAATCTACAGAAAATCAGATAAATCTTGCACGACAAATTTTAGAAAAAACCCCAAAGAATCAACGTATATTTTTATTTATAAATATTTCTGCTTTGCATCAACCAAATTATTTCTATCTTCCCGATGCCAAAGATAAAATCGATACCATTGAATCTCACGCCGCAGCTTTGGAATATGTCGATCGCCAATTAGCCAAACTCTGGAATATTATACGACAAAGGCATTCTACTTTTTGCATTCTCTGTTCCGACCACGGGACAACTTATGGTGAAGATGGTTACACTGGACATCGACTCAGCCATCCTGTGGTTTGGACTGTTCCCTATGCAGAGTTTGTTTTATGAAAACTCACGCAGAAGCGCAGAGGTATTCTTGGCGTGAGACTTAAAGCAAATTCTTAACTTGTCACGAAAATACTTGAAATTCTATGCTGACAATCCAAAATCTTAAATCGAAAATTGCCCAGTCTCCTTATCAAGCATACGTCTATTCTTACCCCCACAAAACAGCTTACCGTCCCATCTCCCCACCTGTGTATCTTCCAGAACTTTGGGCGCAGCAAGATAGACAAGCGCTGTTTCTCTACATACATATACCATTTTGTGAAATGCGTTGTGGCTTCTGCAATCTGTTTACCACAGTCAGCCACAATGAAGATTTTATGAGTCAATATGTTCGCACGTTACAGCGACAGGCGCAACGGATGAAAGCCGTGTTGGGTAATGCGTCATTTGCTAGGTTCGCTATTGGTGGCGGAACTCCCACCCAATTACCGATTCAGCACCTCGAAACTATTCTCAATATTGCTGAAAATACGATGGGTGCAAGGTTACGGGAAATTCCCATTTCTGTAGAAGTTTCGCCAGAAACCGCCACTGAGGATAAGTTAAAGTTGTTGCGATCGCATTCTGTAGATCGTGTTAGTATTGGTGTCCAAAGCTTCATCGATTCGGAAGTTTTAGCCACCCAGCGCCGTCAATCCACTACCCAAGTAGAAGCGACGCTGACAAGGATAAAAGAGATGGGATTTCCCACTCTGAATATTGATTTGATTTACGGTTTACCCGGACAAACTGTGAATAGTTGGTTGCAATCAATACAAGCTAGTTTGCGCTTTCAACCAGAAGAAATTTATCTATATCCATTGTATGTGCGATCGCTCACAGGTTTAGGACGTACAGATCGAGAATGGGACGATATTCGTTTAGCTTGTTATCGAGAAGGGCGATCGCTATTATTGTCAGAAGGATATACGCAAGTTTCCATGCGGATGTTTCGACGCTTGGAAGAGAGACAAGGGGGACAAGGTAGACAAGGTAAACAAGGTAGACAAGGTAGACAAGGTAGACAAGGTATCAATATTTCTCCCTTGTCTCCCCCCTCTCCCATCTACTGCTGTCAAGCCGACGGGATGATTGGTTTAGGTTGTGGCGCACGTTCTTACACTAATACTTTGCACTACTCCAACGAATATGCAGTGGGAGCAAAGGGAATCAGCGAGATTTTACAAGCGTATATTCAAACAGCAGATGAGTCATTTGACTACGCGCACTATGGTTTTCAACTAAATGCTGAAGAACAACGTCGGCGGTATATTTTGTTATCTTTGCTTTCCGACGAAGGATTGAATTGTGCTAGTTATCGTCAGCAGTTTGGTAGTGAAGTATACGCTGATTTCCCCGATTTTTCAGAACTGCTTGTTTTGAATTTGGCGATAAATGATGAGGATATTTTACAGTTAACTGAATTTGGCATTGAGCGTTCTGATACTATTGGCGCGTGGTTATTTTCTGAGAAAGTTCAGGAATTAATGCAGGATTATGAATTGAAATAGTAGGGTTTCAAAAATATTTGTAGAGAAGCGATTAATCACGTTTCTACGGATATTTACATTACATCTACCGTTGGAGAAAATATGACAAACAATCAAAATCAACCCAGAGAATTTGATGCAGTACTCGGAGGAGAAGCACCGCCACCAGTACAAGGTGCTGTTTTAGGTGGGATTGAAGGTGTTAAAAGACGTTTATCAAGTTCCAATATTGAAGTGGGAATTGCATCTGTAAGTGAAGCATTAAACTATGGCAATGCAGGATTATATGTTGTAATTGAAGCTTTAAAAAATAAATCTAGGAAAGTACAAAGAGCAGCATTGAAAATTTTAAAAGATATAGAAGACCCTCAAGTAGAATTAGCTTTAAAAAATTATAAGTTCTGGAGCAGCTTTGAAAAAGTCTACAGTATTCCTTGTGGTTATTCAACTACATTCGCTAACCGGAAAGTGATTGAATTTGATCCTACCACTAAGATTAGTGACACAGTTGATATAGCTTACGCTTTAAGGATTATCCCAGCAGAACGTTATGGGAAACCCGTTATGAGTAGTGTAGACAAGCTGCAAATATTGTTGCAAAGTCCTCTTGCTAATCAGATTGAAGCTTTGGTATTCGGATTGTGGTACACAAGTTCTTTAGAAGATTACACTTTCCGTCCTGTTATGGATGCATTACTTAATGCTCATGAACAACTTAGTAACATTAAAGCTTTATTTATAGGAGATGTTAATAATTATGAATTGGGTTACTTGCCACTTGTATACAGCACTTTGTCTAACGGTTTGGTACAGTAGTGGAGAAGATAAAAGTAAAAAATCAGATGAAACCCTACTCAGTAGACCTGCGCTCAAAAATTATTAGCGTTTACGAAGCGGGAAATACATCTATTCGCAAAGTAGCAGAAAGATTCAAGGTAAGTAAAAATACAGTACAAAACCTCGTGAAGCGAAAACGAGAAAAAGGGACACTACAGCCAAATGCAGCAACTGGAGGAAAACCGAGCCAACTATCTGGTTATGAACAACAGATAGAGCAAATGGTAGCAGAACATTTAGACTA
>LXQE01000198.1 GCA_003326195.1 Nostoc punctiforme NIES-2108 | reverse complement strand
AGCGTTAGAGTTATTGGGAGAAACAAAGCAACGAGATACAGCACTCGTTCACATTCTCAGTCATGGACTCCGGGCTGGGGAAGTTGTACAGCTAAATGTTGGCTCATTTGATGGCAAGCTGCTATTTTTACCAGACACCAAAACCAATGAACCACGCTTAGTTCCACTGCGAAAAGAGAGCCGGGAAGTTTTAGCAGAGTATTTGCTTACGCGCTCACACCAAAGAGAGGTGTTAAACAGCGACTTCCCACTGATGATTTCACACCATGCTTCATACAAGGGTGAACGCTTGAGTTATCACGGGATTTACTTCGCTGTAGAAAAAATTGGTGAAATAGCTCATATTGAAGATTTGCACCCTCACTCCTTTCGTCACACCTACGCCACTGATTTGCTCTTATTAGGTCTTGATCCCAGCCATGCGCGTAAGCTAACGGGACATCAAAGTGATAAAGCCTTTCGACGATATACACTCCGTAGTGAGCAAGAAGCTGCGATCGCTGCCTACTATCGTGCAATCGGTGAAACTCAAGTGGAGTAAGGTATGCCAAAGCCACTTGATCCCAAATGTCAGCTATGCTCCAAACTACCAACAACTCAAGCAAAATTACTGCATGGGCCACAAGGGGACGGGTGTTGGAATCCCAAAGTCTGTCATAATCGCCGTTCGTTTTACCGCCACCGCTCCCAAAAGAATTCRGCAGGAATTGATTCAGTAACAGTCGAACCACCAGCAACATATTTTGCAGTGCTGTATTTGTATAAAGAATCAGGCGATAAACCATTGCACGCCTTGGGCGCAGAACTCTGGCTGGGGCAACAGCCTATTTGTCGCTTAGAACCAATTCACTGCTTTGGGCTAACGGCTGGTAAAATACGCGCCTATACAGATCAGGTGTTGCAGGCTTTTGCAAAACAATACAGTGTTTCACTATATCAATATAAGGATATGTTTGAGATTACCTCAAGCTACTGCCCAGTGCGGTCCTGCCCGTTACATCCAGAATTTTAGAGATGACCACATACCGCCAATTAACAATTTGGGATGTATTAGATGAGTTGTCCGAATCTCCACCAACTTCTTCTCTTGATGCTATGTGGGATTGTTTGGATGCCGAGCTAGAAAGTTTACCCTTGGAGGCACAGTTATCAACCGCAGCGCTTGCCTTCAGCCAAATTGCGGATATTCTCAAGTCTCGTGCGGAAATGCTGTTGCAAGATACCCGCGATCGCAATAGTCTTTTGGGGCCTGTTGTTAGCACCGATCTCTTTGCTGGTTTAGTGCGGACAACAATGCACCTAGATTTAGATGATTTGATTGAACCGCAAACACCACAAACCTTTAAACCACACGGCCCACACCAATTTTCATCTCCTACTGAATCGGGTGATTCTGTAGCAGCACCTGTTGAAAAAGCAAATGTTTTGGCAATGCTTGATGAGGTGACAACTTTAGAAGATGTCCGCAATTTGGCATCAGATGAGGATGTCCAAAAATGGCAGAGCGCCATCGCTAACTACCTGATAAATGTCAAAGATGAGATTTCTTTAGTTAAACTGCAACGTGCGTTGGAAATGCCGATGGTAGAAGTATGGTTAGGATTATTACTGGGTGGGTTTACATTAGAACAGCGTGGTGATTTTTATCACAACCATAATGTCTGGGTGAAAAGCTCTCCTTCTTACTACCATAAGTAAATCAGGGAAACAATTTGAAGGGTTTTTACTAAAGCAACCTTTTGCAGATATCTTGAAGCGATCGCCCATCTTTAAGTTAGTAGTCATTGGTTACTCCTTTGTTACATATTGGGACAAGTTGGCATATCATCTCCAACGAGTAGCCTTGCAAGACTGGGCAATGCCTCACCGTAAGTTGGGTGAATGTGAACTGATTGTTCGAGTACCTGCCACGTTACTTTAGCTTCCATCAGCGACAAAAAGACATGCACCAGTTCAGCCATTTCGTAACCAACCAGCGTTGTCACTTGTCACTTAAAGGATAATGTGGTTCTTGGCAACTTTTGGTGATCTCGGTTGGGGGAAGGCAGAGGGCAGAGGGCAGAAGGCAGAAGGAAGAAAGATATAATCGAGATACTTCAAACTTCACTCCTTCAAACATTTGAGGTATAAGCCTCAGCAAGTTCTATGTCGGTGCTAACTCACCTATTACCAGATTCAAGCAATCTGAGACTTGAGAATTGCCAACTTGACAAAATAAAAACTCAGATAAATTTGATTGTTTCCGCAATCAGTAGAGTAGTTAACTGTCCAGTTTGTAACCAACCAACTCAAAAAATTCATAGTCGCTATGAACGCTTATTAGCAGACTTACCCTGGGCTGATTACAGCATTACCTTACAGTTACGGGTAAGGAAGTTTTTTTGCATCAATAGTTTGTGTAAACGACGCATTTTTACAGAAAGGCTGACCAATGTAACCGCACCTTGGGGGAGAAAAACTCTACGTTTAGCTCAACGACTGAGTGTGATTGGTTTAGCTAATGGTGGTGCAGCAGGGGAAAGACTCTTACAGCAATGGGGGATAAAAGTTTCTCGCAACACACTGTTAAATTTAGTCCGCTCAATCCCACTGCCACCCATCGTAACGCCACATACTCTTGGGGTAGACGACTTCTGCTTTCGTAAGTGTAAAACTTACGGGACAGCACTAATTGACCTGGAACGCAGCCGACCAATTGCTCTACTAAAAGATGCAAAGGCTGAAACCTTGACAGAATGGTTAAAAGCGCACCCTGGTGTCAAAGTCGTCTCACGAGATCGGTCAAAAACTTATGAAAGTGGTATTCGTCAAGGCGCACCAGAAGCTATTCAAGTTGCAGACCGTTTTCACTTATTGCAGAACTTATCTCAAACGCTCTATCAAGTCTTTGGTATGAATACCAAAGTACGTAAAAGTTGTGGAAAAACAAGTCTTTATTACTGATACTAAAGTGCATTTAGAGGTAGAAACAGCACTAATTGAAGGCATTCGGGAATTGGATGAGGATACATACCCCACCCAATTGCAGACCACTGAAATTCAAAACGAGTGTGGGGATGTTAAACCCTTTTTGGCAGAGAATACAGACGGATTGACTGCACAGGAAAACCCTCAAACCAACATTCTGCTGTCTGCCGTCTGCCCTCTGCCTTTCCCCGATAACCTTTCCATGATTGCTGAGACTAATAAGAGTCCAGTTGTGCCAAGGTTTCCCCAAAACACATCTTTAAAAAGAAAAGTTCAATCCGCCAAAGCACGGGATAGACGGAGGGAAATCCATGAGCAAGTTTGGAGACTGCGGTCTATTGGCCTGTCAGGACTAGCAATCGCTCAAGAGCTGGGAGTTTCTAAAACTACCGTATTCAATTACTTGCGTAGCTCAACTTTTACCGAACGTCGTGAACGTAGCGACCACGGTCTGAGTCTTCTCAACCCAAATCAAGATTACCTCCTCAGTCGCTGGAATAGCGGGAACCACAACACCCAAGAACTGTTTGAAGAAATTCGCACCTGCGGCTATATCGGTGGTTATGCCACGGTCGCTCGCTTCACTCGTTATCTCAAGACCTTGCGCGGATTTAAGCCAGCAAAGTGTTCAAAGAAAAACGCGTCCCCCAGGGTGAGTTCTTCCTCCCATCGTCCTCTCACCCCCAGTCGCGTCACAGCTTTAGTCTTGCGACGACCAGAATTAATACAGCCTAATGAGCGTGAAATCATCGCTCAACTACAAACAGCCCATTCTGATTTGAAGTCAGTTATTGAACTAGCTCAACAGTTTGTATCTCTTGTACGTCAACGTCTACCTGAGCAGCTCGATGCTTGGTTAAACACAGCTAAAAACAGCTCTGTTTCTTTGTTGCGTTCCTTTGCTGTTAGTTTAGACTCTGACTACGATGCTGTGAAAGCAGGTGTAACTATGTCAGTCAGCAATGGCCCCGTTGAAGGACATATTAATCGACTGAAAATGTTAAAGCGGCAGATGTATGGTCGCGCCAAAATAGATTTACTGGAGCGACGGTTTTTGTTGGCTATTTGAGGACAAAATTTTGACAATTTACACTTGATTATATGAGTTATAGAAATCAGTTTATCTGGCAGAGGGCGGTTCAACTTGCTATCAATTGTTATAAATTTACCCGCCTATTTCCTCAGTCAGAATTGTATGGTCTAACTAGTCAAATCCGACGTTCTTCTGTATCTGTAGCATCCAACATAGCCGAAGGATATGGAAGACGCTCAAAGCAAGAATACGTACAGTTTTTGCATATCGCTTTAGGCTCTTTAAGAGAACTCGATACACAATTAATCATTTCTAAAGAAGTAGATTTGGCAGATAAAAATCTTTTTATTCCCCTATTAAATGAAGTTGAGGAAATGCAAAGTATATTAGTTGCCAGTTTAAATAAACTCAAAGTTTGAATCTATAATTTCCTTCTGACTCCTTCTGCCTTCTGCCCTCTGCCTTCTGCCTTCCCCCAACCTAGATCACCAAAAGTTGCCAAGAACCACATTATCCTTTAAGTGACACTAAAATCCTCGCTTATGCTTCCAGACCCTGACAACTTTTGGGTCTGGTTACATCAACCTGCGCGTGTATGCCTAGCTTCGCAGCTTGCCCTGCGCGACCTGCGGCATGAGCAGCAGCTAAAAAGGCTTTAGAAGGTGTGCAACCATAGTTTATGCAACTGCCTCCCAACGCATCGCGCTCAAATAAAACGACGTTTCGGACTGCTTTGGCAAAGTCAGCCGCGAGTGGAACTCCGCCCTGACCGCTTCCAATTACAATTACATCTGCTGTTTCCATTGTTACCTCTGTTGATAACTGGTTATTACAGTTTGTCGAGTCCGACTGGCTTTGATTAAATCAGCTGCCTTCTCGCCAATCATTTTGATAGTGCTATAAAGGACATCCAAGAATTAAATTACTCAATCCCTACATCAAAAACCGTCAACTTTGACGATGGCCTTTGCAAACTCCTGGGGCGCTTCTTGCGGCAGGTTGTGCCCGACCCCGCCCTTGACGATCCGGTGTGCGTATTTGCCGGAGAATTTCTTTGCGTAGGTGCTGCTGTCGGGGTGTGGCGCACCGTTGGCATCACCTTCGAGAGTGATGGTGGGTATGGCGATCGCAGGGGCTGCGGCGAGCCGCTTCTCAAGATCGTCATACTTCGACTCGCCTTCAGCCAGACCGAGCCGCCAGCGATAGTTATGGATGACGATACCGACATGATCCGGGTTATTGAAAGCAGCCGCGCTACGCTCAAACGTCGCGTCATCGAAGTGCCATTGCGGCGAAGCAATTTTCCAGATGAGCTTGTTAAAGTCATGCCAGTATTTTTCGTAGCCGGCGCGGCCTCGCTCCGTCGCGAAATAAAATTGATACCACCATTGGAGTTCGGCCTGCGGCGGCAGAGGTGTCTTGTTGGCTTCAGGGCTGCCGATCAAATAACCGCTTACGGAGACGAGCGCCTTGCAGCGCTCCGGCCAGAGTGCCGCGATGATGTTGGCTGTTCGCGCGCCCCAATCATAACCAGCGAGGATCGCCTTCTTGATCTTGAGCGCATCCATCAACGCGATAATATCGACAGCGATCGCCGACTGCTGCCCATTGCGGAACGTCTCGCTCGAAAGAAAGCGCGTCGTGCCATAGCCCCGCAGATATGGGATGATCACCCAGTACCCCGCCAACGCCAACAAAGGAGCGACATCGACATAGCTGTGAATGTCGTAGGGCCATCCGTGCAGGAGGATTACCGGACGACCATTGGCGGGGCCAACCTCAGCGTATCCGACATTTAGAACACCAGCATCGATCTGCTTCAGTGAGCCAAACGACGTGTTTGTCCCCGACTTCAGCATGGATAAAACTGCTGGTTTTGTTTTGCTTGATTGTGCGATCGCAGAACCGAATATGCCTAGTTGTGTAGTAGCAATGGTCATAGCCGCAGTACCCAAAAAGCGGCGGCGTTGATGGTTGATTTTCTCAGACATTTATCTTTTTCCAATTGGATTTAACTCAACTTGGTTTAATTGAATCGGCTATCTGTTTATTTGAGTTGTAAAGAAGCAGTTACGGCAAGAAATTCTTGTATCATTTTTTCGATCAGTTCACCTGCCGGGAGAGCTTCGGCTAATGCTGCTCCCTGTCCTGCCCACATACTGACAAAATCTGGACTTGATTGTTGAGCAGAAGTTTGATACAAAACCCGCCCTATAGACATCTGAGCCGGGAATGGCAGCACTTTATCTCTGTTATTTTCCATTTCACGTATAAATCGATTTCGTATTGCTCTGGCGGGTTTGCCGGAAAATACTTCAGTAATAACCGTGTCTTCGTCCTTACACTTGAGTACAGCCTGCCTATAGACTTCTGGAATATTGTTCTCAGGGCAAGCGAGAAAGGTGGTTCCCATCTGTACCCCGCTTGCCCCAAGTGCAAATGCAGCAACGATTCCACGAGCATCCATGATTCCGCCCGCCGCAACGACCGGAACTGATACCGCATCGGCTATTTGCGGCACTAAGGCTGCTGTTCCAATCAATCCATGTTCATAAGGCACAGCAAAAGTACCACGATGACCTCCGGCTTCAAAGCCCTGGGCTATGATGACATCGACTCCTGCAACGATTAGAGCTTTTGCTTCACGGACGGTCGTGGCGGTTGCTAATACAATTGAGCCTATAGCGTGTATCTCTCGAATTGCCTCAATTGGCGCAGGCCCAAAGTGGAAACTAAAAACAGGTACTTTCTCCTCAAGCAAGATAGTAAATTGTTCTAGGAATGGCCCTAGTATCGGTATTGGTTCAGGAACAGGCCCCGCCTCAAGTTCGTTGTGCCATTTTGTTAATAATTCAGACATCGGTGTTTGCTGCTCAGGTGTAAGTTGATACGCTTCAACTGCTGGGGCAAACAAATTAACTCCAAAGGGTTGGTCTGTCAGCTCTCGAATTTGCCTGATAATGGAGCGAAGTTTGGCTGGTGCGGTGGCCGCACCACCATAGGAGCCAAGACCTCCTGCATTAGAAACAGCCGCAACCAACTCAGGTGTGGAAGCGCCAGCCATCGGAGCCTGAATTATTGGATGCGCGATTTTGAGCAAATCTATCAGTTCTGTTTTAGGCCACATAAGTATCTCCCACGCTTGCTAAACGATGGTTTCGGGGAAGGTAGCGAACTGGACGCCTTGTTTGCCCAGCTCGCGGATCTTCTTCACGACTTTCTCGACGGTACCCTGCCGACTGTACAGCACGGGACTAATCTGCACGGCGGCGGCTTTAACAATCGTACTGGCAAGGATATTTTTAGTCTTTTTCATTGTTTTATAATTTAATTTACTGTTCATCCCAGGTGATAAAATGATCTCCGGTAACAGCCGATCTCCTCATCTGATACGGGGCAAAGGAACGCTGCCGACACATCTGGGCAAGTTTTGAAGTGAGGACGCGGACTCAGAGCAGCTACCTGAACGCCGCCCTGAGTTCCTGAGCAAAAATCATTGGATTTGTAAGCCTCTGCTGCTAACTAGTCGCCGACGTACTCGGCGAGTGTGGCAAATCTGACCGCATCATCTGGAAAGAACATGAAAAACCTCTTCCATGTAACGGTCAGCGGCGGCGGCGGACTCTTGTGGACTGCTGCCATTCTGACGCGCACTCAGATAAGGCGCGTACCAGTCCCACCAATGATGCTCGGCGTGAGTTTTCTCGTAGCGATCGTGGGACTCTGCCGTCTCGCCAAGAAGGTTTGCAAGGGTTGCAATGTCCATGTCTCGTGCTTGCGTAGAGTTCCAAACGCGACCGGGAAGCCGCGTTTGGATTTCCTGGAGCAGCCAGAGGTTCCCATCTGGGTCCTCGAACGAGGCAAATGAGAAGTAGGAACGACCTTGCGGGTCGCGCCCTAGGATGTGTGGGTTGTCCACGGCGTTGTTGAAGGGGCCGCCGACGTAGTGGAAGACCTCGCTCACGTTGACACCGCGAGCGATTAAGTCTTCGCGAGCGGCGTCGAGGTCGTCCACGGCGAGAACCAGGCTGTGCGCCGAGCCAGAATTGTTCGGAGTGACTCCCTTGCCGAAGATGATGGAGGCTTCCGAGTTGTGCGGCGTCATCTGCACACCACGGAAGTCGCCATCCACCACGTCGATGTCTAGCCGCCAGCCGAGATTCTCGTAGAATGCCTTCGCGCGGTCAACGTCGGAAACGCTGAACACTACGACTTCGAGTTTCATGTTTGGACTGTTTACGCGATCGCTGCTCATCTTGTTCTCCTTTAGGTTGATGGGTTTGATGTTCAGATTGGTTAGTTTTCATTCTTGGGCGATCGCATGATTGCGGGTTGGGCTGCCTCCAATCGAAGATTGGAGGAACTCACGAAGCGAGTAGAGCGCAATCCGAACATCGCTCAATTTAGACCGCTCAAGTTCTTTGAGTTAACACGCGACTTAGATGTGCGTCCACCAATGAAAAGTGCGGTGGTTTTATTGCACGCCTGAGTTTGTTTTTACGGTGGTTTGCAGCTGGTGTTCGAGATGTAAAATTTCCGCTGCCCGCTCCCCGACTATTACGCAGGGAGCCATCGTGTTACCGGTCGTTACTCGTGGCAGAATCGATCCATCAGCAATCCGGAGATTGTCGATTCCATAGACTCTCAGATTGCTATCCACCACCGACATAGAATCTCGGCCCATCTTCGCGGTACAGGTTTCGTGCCAGAAACTCGTTGCAGCATCCCGAATAAAACGTTCGAGTTCGGCCCCTTTCAAATTACCTGGCATTACTTCTCGCTTGACAAACGGACGAAGTGGAGCGGAGTTACCGACTTCGCGGCAGAGTTCTACGCAGGCGATCGCAGTTTTGAGATCATCCGCGTCAGACAACGTGTTTGCATCAATCAGAATCGGGTCGGATGGATCGGCTCCCGTCAGGCGCAGACGGCCTCGGCTTTTGGGGTGCGCGATCGCCCCAAATAACGTCCAGCCTGCATCAGGCAGCCCAAACCGGACGGCATTCTCAGCACTGGATTTTGGCACCTCGGCCTGACAGACAAATAAATCTGGACTGTCAAGCCCGGACTGGCTGGTTGAGAAAAAGATTGCCTCGGACAAGTTGTTTCTTGGTTGGAGAGCGGTTTTATATTCCCAGACACAATCGAATGCAACATGGTCTTGAAAATTTTGCCCCACACCGGGAAGGTGCTGCACGACAGGAATTCCCAAACGCTGCAACTCAGCCTCATCGCCAATGCCGGATTGCATCAGCACTTTCGGCGTATGGATTGCACCGAGTGACAGCACGACTTCGACTGCCGCACCAATGCGATAGAGTGTGCCACGGTAAGAAATCTCCACGCCAGTCGCCCGCTTACCCTGGAACGTCAGCCGCGTCACCAGTGCATGACTGAGAACCGTCAGATTGGGTCGATCCATATAAGGGAAGACGTAGGAGCGGAATATCGATTCGCGCTTACCATTGCGGACTAGCACATCGCTGATAGAAGCGCCTTTCGCCGCTTCCATCATGCGTCCGTTCGGATTTTCAAAAGTAGGAATACCCACCACCCGCGCTCCTTCGACCGTCGCGGGTGCGATCGGGTTTGGATCTGGCGCGGGCTGCACAAAGACGGGTCCTCCCGTTCCCCGGTACATCGGGTCTGGCGCACCATGCCAATCTTCCAGGCGGCGATAGAGATTCAAGACCGATTCATAGCCCCAGGCTGGATCATTCACTTCAGCGGCGAAGAGATCCCAATCGTGCTGGTGTCCGCGTGCCCAAACCATGACGTTGATGCTTGATCCACCGCCGAGTACTTTGCCCATCGAGAACGGAATTGAACGATCGTTCACATGGGGATTCGGCTGTCCCTGGAAGTTCCAGTCGCGATCGCTTCCAAGATTCATAAACCATTGATTCGCGGTGACAACACTGGGTACATCATCGGTGCCGCCAGCTTCAAGTAGTAGAATGCTAACATCCGGGTTCTCAGCCAGTCTGCGGGCAACTACTGAGCCAGAAGATCCAGATCCGCAAACAATAAAATCGTACTGGTGTCTTAGTTCAGAGGTGAGCTTGTGCTGGTTGCTGCGGACGCGCTCGGTGAAATTGTCATCATTACTGGTGCTACCCGGATCGTTGTCCCGTTCATGCTCAAATTCATTCTCAAAATTCGTTTTCATTGGGTCTACCTTGCTTTCAAAATCGAAATGATTCCGTTAGACCTGTCACTCGGCTCAAAATCGGTAGAGATGCTTAAGTTCCGCCACTTTCGGTCAGCTTCAAACCGTGCGATGTCACTCTGCTCCACCGCATGAGCAGCATCACTTCCGAGCAGAAGCCGCAGTTGTTAAAGAGTAGCGACGATTATGATTAATTTCTTGGGACACGTGCCGACCTCCTTGTAGTTACATTCTTTCCAAAGCAGTCATTTTGACGCGCGCAGCGATCTGAACGCTGCCCTGAGTTCTTGAGTAAAAATCGTTGGCTGCTCCCACGCCGCGAAGTGTCCGCCCTTTTCCACTCGGTTATAGTGGATCAGTTTGGGATACGCCCGCTCTGTCCAACTTCTCGGGGCTGCATATATCTCATCAGGAAAGACGCTCACGGCAACCGGAATGGCGACGTGTTTAGGGTCGAAAAAGACAAACTTATTCTCCCAATACAGACGAGCCGAAGAGACAGCCGTGTTCGTCAACCAGTAAAGCGTGATGTTGTCGAGGATATCGTCTCGCGTCAGTCCCTCAGACTGTCCGTCAAAGACACGTGCGATGAGCGCATAGCTGCGTGCGTCGTGGTCGAGTATCCAGGCAGCCAGACCGATCGGTGAATCCGCAATGCCGTACAGCGTTTGCGGGCGGTTCGCCATCTCCTGAGCGTAGCCAAGTCCGTGCTTATAGAAAAAGTCGAGCTGATCCCACGCGTTCTTCTCTTCGGCTGAGAAACCGGATGGCGGTGGGTCGCCGAACTTGAGTGCTTTTGCAACATCGGCTGGAACAGTGGCAGGCATGTTGGTATGAATGCCGAGCAGTCCCGGAGGTGTCAGCAGGGCCATTTGCTCTGTGACTGCATTCCCCCAATCACCCCCTTGCGCCACAAATCGCGAGTAGCCAAGGCGCTGCATCAGCACAACCCAGGCGCGTGCGATACGGGCAGGGTCCCAGCCGGTCGTGGTCGGCTTGCCTGAAAAACCATAGCCTGGAAGCGAGGGAATCACAAGGTCAAAAGCGTCCGCTGCATTGCCGCCATATGCCGTGGGGTTGACCAGTGGCTCGATAATCTTCAGTTGCTCGATGATCGATCCGGGCCAGCCATGCGTGACGATGAGCGGCAAGGCGTTTTCCTGGTTCGATCGAACGTGAATGAAATGAATATCAAGTCCATCGATCGTGGTGATAAATTGCGGTAGAGTTTTCAGTTTCGCCTCAACCTTGCGCCAGTCGTAATCAGTTGCCCAATAGCGCGCGAGTTTCTGAGTCGTTGCGAGCTGCACACCCTGCGACTGATCGGCGACCGTCTCCTTTTCGGGCCATCGCGTTGCTATGATGCGACGGCGGAGGTCGTCGAGTGCCGCTTGCAGAACGTTGATGTGGAAGGGACGGATTGTAGTTGTGTCGGTGTGCAAGGTTTCAAGTTGAGTCATGGTGGTCTCCTTTGGTGTTACTTTGCTGTATTGGGCATTGGCAGAACCGAATCGATCTAGCTGTGTAGTCGCAATAGTCATCGCCGCAATGCCCAAAAAGCGGCGGCGTTGTTGGTTGATTTTTTTAGACATTGATCGTTCTCCGATTGGATTTAACTCATTGAAACTGACGAAACTTTCGTAACCCCAGACATCATCTAGAACTCACCCCATCGCTCACTTCACCGAGGAGAAGGCGGTCGGTTGAAGCAGTTCGTTGCTGATGTTTTGCACGAGTGGGCCGTCCTTCTCACTCTCTTTACTGATCGCGATCCATTCGGGGTCGGCGAGAAATGCATTCCAACGCTCCTGACGCTCAGCCATGCTGTCCCAAGCGAGCAGGTAGGTGAGTCGCTGGTTGCTCTCGCCAATTAGCGTCGTCCAGAACCCAGCTTGGCGAATGCCATGTTTTTCCCATATCTGTATCGTGTGGTTCTGAAAGCGCGAAATCAGTGCTGGCAGTCGTCCGGGCACGGATTGATAAATGCGTAATTCATAGATCATAGCTGTGTTCCTTTTTGGAAATGTCAGAGTTACAACCGTTTCCATTTCACACCCCACACCCAAATTCGTCAGCCGATGGCTTACTAAACTGAAAACTGCTGCATTTTTCTGATCGCAAGGCGGTATCAGTGACCCGCGCTCTGTCCACCATCGACGTGAAGGATTTCGCCCGTCACAAAGTTGGCTGATTCGAGATAGAGGATTGCATCGACGAGATCAGATATCTCACCCATGTGACCGATCGGGTGCAGAGCATCGAGCTGTGCATGGGTTTCCACAGGATGCATTGGTGTCTTGATAGTACCCAGCGCGACAGCGTTCACCCGGATACCACGCTTGGCATACTCGATCGCCAGCGATTTGGTCGCAGCATTTAGTCCGCCTTTTGTCAGCGACGCGAGTACAGACGGTACGCCAGCGATCGCGTGGTCAACCAGGCTCGTCGATATCTGCACAACATGACCGCTGCCCTGCTTCTCCATTTCGGCGATCGCCACTTGCGTCATGTGAAAGAAGCCAGCGACGTTAGTGCCCAGATATACCTCGTAGTCTGCCTCGGTGTACTGGGTAAATGGCTTGGCGATGAAGATACCAGCGTTGTTGATGAGCGTGTCAATGCGCCCAAATCGGGTCACGCCTTCGATGATCGCACGCTCGGCAGTTTTTCGATCGGCGATGTCGCCTGACACCGCCAGGATTGCATCATCATCCGATGGCTGAATTGAGCGTGAGATAGCGACCACCCGATAGTTGCGATCGCGGTACGCCTTGACAAGGGCTGCGCCGATGCCTTGCGATGCGCCGGTAATCACAGCGACTTTCTGTTCGATGCCCATAATAAAACTCCTTTATGCGTTTGAGGGGTTGATGAAACAAAGAATGTCAAAAGATTTATGCACTGCGGAAAGTCGCTCCACCGATTGGAGAACCAACAATGCCACCATCAACAAAAAGTTCAACCGACTGGACATAGGATGAGTCGTCTGAGGCAAGAAAGAGGACAGCTTTGGCAATCTCGTCTGCTTCTCCCAAACGACCTAGTGGAGTTGCTGCTGCCCATTCCGCTGTCAGTTCGTCCGCCTTCTTAGGTGGAGTAGACCCACGGCTCCAGATGGGAGTTTTGATTGCTCCCGGTGCGACGACATTGACTCGAATGTTGCGGGGAGAAAGTTCAGATGCCATCGCTCTCGCCATGCCGCGAACACCCGCTTTGCTTGCTGCGTAGGCTGCCCTGCCGGGACTACCCAGGGAACCGATAACCGAACTGTTCAAGATAATTGAGGAGCCATCATTAAGCAGTGGCAGTGCGGCTTGGACTGTAAAGAAAACGCTGGTAAGATTGACGCGAATGATGTTCTCAAACACCCCTTCATCAGCGCTGCCTATAGGTGTAGCTCCAGCAATACCAGCGTTAGCGAAGATGATATCTAGACTGCCGAAGCGTTGACCAATTTTGCTGAAAAGGTCGGCACGGGCATTGGAGTCCGTCACGTCTGCACGATAGGCAACGGCTTTTAAACCCAGTTCTTTGACAGCAGCATCGAGCGTCTTCTGATCTCGACCCGTGATTGCGACTTCAGCCCCTTCGTGAATGAAGAGTCTAGCGGTGGCAAAGCCAATGCCACTGTTTCCCCCGGTAATCAGTGCCTTCTTACCTTCAAGTTTCATAACAATCTCCTTTGGAAAGTGAATGTGTGAATATTGCAAATTACCGTCCGGGAGTGCGTGTCTTCCAATACTTGTCGGGTTTTGGGGGGAAGGGGAAAGAAAAAACCTTTAACCTTTACCCCAAACCTAATGCCGAGTTAAAAATGCACAAAGCGAGCAGTATTGCACCCCGTCACAACAACTTTTGCACCTTCGTCGTCAAACGCTTGAGCCGTTGCCAGTCCACTTTGCAGTTTATGTTTATCGCATCAATCTGTCGTGGAGATCACGCCACAACTTTATCGTTTACAGCAAGTTGATACGCTTCCAGCAGTTTCACATTGTCGATCGATCCGTGATGATGAATCTGTCGCCACCCACCGTCATTTTCTGAGTACTGAAAACAGCGGCTCGTTCTGAATCTAAGTGGAATAATGCGATCTTTAGTTGTAAATTCACCGCGCTCTTCTCCAGCAAAGATGGCTGTCTTTCCACTGAAGTACTCTACAATATCCTCGAACTCAACCCAGACGTTTAACGATCCTGTGAAAAGTTTGGAGTAGAGATCGCGAATCGGTTCATAGCCTCGGAGCATTCCTCCCACCGGATTGTTTAGTTGAACCAGTGGACAGTTGAGCCATATCTGAGTAAGTGTCTCAATCGAGTGCTGATTGAAGGCATAATAGAACGTTTCAAGTGCCGCACGCGCCCCTGCTTCTGATGGCTGAGTCGCTTCATTAAGCAAGTTACGAGCCGTTTTGCCATAGCTCGTGGTGAAATGGTTGACTATAAAGGTCATTGATTTTGCTTTCCTGATAATAAGTTCAGTCAACGCTTCTAATGTTGCAGATCAGGCTATGGTCGAAGCCATTATGCGGTGGTCATGGTCGGTGCTGGTAGCGACTGGCAGCCATGCTTGAATTTCCTGTGCCATTTTTGCGGCGTTGTTCTTGTACATCGCGATCGCGTCCTTGCCGACGGGCAAATGCAACGGCGGACGTTCTGTATTGGCGAGTTGAATAATCACCTGAGCAAACTTTTTCGGATCGCCAGGCTGCTGCCCGTGTAGCGCATCGGCTCCGCTACGCATCGGTCTTACCGTTTCCTGGTAATCGTCGATAATGGTTTTAGCGGCGGTATATGATTCAGCGCTCAGGAAGTCAGTACTAAAAAGACCGGGAGCTACTGCCGTGACGTGGATGCCGAGCGGTGCTAGTTCGAGGGCTAACCCTTTCGAGAGACCTTCGATCGCAAATTTAGTAGACCCGTACAATCCCCAACCCGGAACTGCATCGTAGCCAAATAAAGATGAGATATTGATGACCCGCCCGGATTTTTGCTGTCGCAGGTACGGCAATATCGCACGAGTCACGTTCAGTAACCCAAACACGTTGGTATCATACTGTTTGCGGACTTCGGCATCCGTGGCTTCTTCAATCGCAGTAATCATGCCAAACCCGGCATTATTGACTAAGACATCAACCCGGCCGAAACGAGCAATGCCTTGTTTGACAGCCTCTTGTACCTGATCTTCCTGGGTGACATCTATCTGCACAACGTACAGATCCGGGTGGTTGTGCAGGGTAGCGGCGAGTTGTGCGGGCTGACTGCGAACCGTCGCTACTACTTGGTCGCCTGCTGCCAGGGCTGCTCTGGCAATTTCTAACCCAAAGCCTCTGGAGGCTCCGGTAATGAACCATACTTTCTGCGTTTTCATTGTGTATCCTCGTTTTAGGTGTTGTCTAGTAGTCTGCCGCATTAATTATGCTGGGTTGTAGAGACGCGTTAGCGTAGCTGGACGAAGTACAATTTCGCGTCTCTACAGGGTTTTGGTAAGAAACTAATTAATACTTATGAGACAGACTACTAGTTTGTTGGCTTTAGCTCTTTCGGTTAGTACATAACTGCTGCACTGATGGTGAGTGTCAAAAGGAGCAAAAAGCCTGATATTTTTGGCTCCTTTTGATCCTTATCGATTGATGTCCCGTTACCGTCCGGGAGCGCGTTCCTTCACTTCTTGGAGCAACCAACCATTGCCGTCTGGATCGCTGAACGAGGCAAATGAGGCATAGTCACGACGTTGTGGATCGGGGCCAGGTACTCGTCCCTCAGTTCCGGCGTGGTGGAAGACGCCGCCCACGTCGTGGAACACCTCACTCACCTCAACACCCCGCTCAACGAGTTCGGCGCGGGCTGCCTCGATGTCGTAAACGATGAGGTATAGACCCTGAACTGAACCGGGCGCAGCTAATGTAACACCACTGCCGAAAATGATTGAAGCCTCCGAGCCAGGAGGGGTCAACTGCACCACTCGGAAGTCCTCATCGGTGACAAAATCGGCATCCAGCCGCCATCCCAACGTTTTATAGAAGTCCTTGGCTTTATCGACATCGGAGACGGGCAATACCACAACTTCGAGTTTCATGTTTTGACTGTTTAGGGACTTGCTACTCATTTTGTTCTCCTTTAGGTTGATGTTCAGATTGGTTAGTTTTCATTGTTGGGCGATCGCAATGCAACCATCGCTCAATTCAGAACACTCAAGTTCTTTGAGCAAAAACGCAACTTAATTGTTCTGCTTTAGATTGTGTGATTGAGGATCAAAGCACTTCATTAATTGCAGCGATAATAGCTGCCGTCAACTGCCCCATGTCCCAGCAATCGCGATACCGAATTCCATTAATAAATAAAGCTGGTGCAGTTACTACTCCACTTTGGCGACCACTTTCGATATCTTGATTAATGCGGTCAACATGGACTTTTTTGGAGATATCCTGCAAAAATTGGCAGATGTCGAGACCTAAGTCATTGGCATACTCAACGAGATAGCCGTTTCCCAATGCCTCTTGATGAGTGAGTATATCGTGCATCTGCCAAAACTGACCTTGCGCTGCTGCTGCTTCCGCGGCTTCTGCTGCCTTTTGTGCTTGAGGATAGATTGGATGTTCGATAAAGTGACGAAACACTACACAAATCGAATTTTTCTCAGTCAGCCCGGAATTGAAATCTTGCACAATTGCCTGAATCAACTGATGCATTTCCCTGAACTGAAGACATTGGTAATTCCCATATTCCACGAGTATAACCGGGGCATTGAGCATCCCCTGATAGTGATCGCGTTGGGAAGGTGGAACAACGAGTTGATTAAAATTACTATCTTGCTTCATCGGTTTATCCCCCCTGCTCCCTGCCCCCTGCCCCTTGTCCTCTTCATTGACTCCTATCTGTGATTCCTCCCGACTCCGTTTTTCTATGTATTTAGCTTATGAAAGTAATTCAGCTTTGTCGCCAACTCAGAGTTGAGTAATTGAAGCGATGAAACAACAGTTGCTTACTATCTCTAAAACTAACCCTCAACCGAACTTAAGTTCAGTTCTCATTGTTTTCACAACTTGGCGAGTCCCCGCTTCAGTGCGGTAATCACCGCTTGCGTGCGATCGCTCACGCCTAATTTGCTCAAAATTTTGTTGATGTGAAATTTGACGGTACTTTCAGTAATATTCAAAGCCGCAGCAATATCGTGATTACTCAAGCCAAGCACCATCTGACGAACAACCTCTTGTTCTCGATCGCTCAACTCTGGAATGTTCATCCGTTGCACCAGTTTGGCAGCGACTTCGGAAGGGATATATTGTTGCCCACTGTGAACAATATGAATCGCATTCAGGAGTGCATCCGGTTCAGCGTCTTTGAGCAGATAGCCTTTGGCTCCAGCGCGTAATGCTCGATAAATATCTTCGTCTCCGTCATAAGTGGTCAGTACAATCATCCGGGCATGGGCGAATTCAGCACAGATGGTGACGATCGCCTCAACGCCGCTTACCTGGGGCATCCGTAAGTCGATCAAGGTGACATCAGGCTGGAGTTGTCGATATTGAGTGATCGCTTCCTGCCCATTGCCCGCTTGACCCACCACCGTCATATCCGGCTCATTCTCAATCATCGCGGCCAGTCCTTGCCGGACGATTGAGTGATCGTCAACAATCAAAACGCGGATTGCTGTAGACGGACTCATGCTGATGCCTCCCGATGTACAGAAACGATCGTTTCTGTTCCCTGTCCCAGTCGGCTCTCAATTGAGAGTTGTGCCCCAATACGTTCCGCTCGTTCGGTAATCCCCAGTAAGCCAAACCCCCGATTTAGGGTTGTATGATTGGCTTCAAATCCTTGTCCATTGTCTTTAATTCGTAAGCAGAATTGCGTTGGTTCATAAACTAATTCAATCCGAATTTCGTTTGCATCAGCATATCTAATTGAATTTGTAAATGCTTCCTGTGCAATTCTCAGCAGATTATTATCTGTTTCAGGCGGTAACGTATAAGGTGTGCCGATAATATCACAAATCAGGCTGGTTTCGGTTGAAGATTGCATAGTAGCTACAAATCGTTGCAGTGCCGTCCAGAGATTGCCGTCTTCTAGGGATTGTGGACGCAGTGCTGCAACGGAGCGTCGAGCTTCTGTCAGCCCGGTGCGAGCCAAATCTCGCACGGTATTAATATGTGTTTGAATTGCTTGGGGGTTGGTTGCCACTAATCGAGAAACGGTTCCCATGTGAACCAGAATCCCCGTAAAGGCTTGCGCGAGAGTGTCATGAATTTCGCGTGCCATGCGGTTGCGTTCCTCTAAAATTGAGGTTTCTTCGGCACGTTTGCGATCGCTGATATCTGTAATCAGACCATAGTATCCTTTGACTTGACCATTGTCATCGAAATCGGGGATGAGAGAATTACTGATATATCTCTTGCCAGACACACAGGGAATGTCTGCCTCATAAGTTGTGATTTGCCCTGCCAGTGCTTGATTGATGTACGGTTGTACAACTTGATAAGCCGCCTCACCCAAGTTGTCGCAAATATGCTTGCCCAGAATCTCACCTCGACTACGGTGAAACCAGTCTTCATAAGTGCGGTTGACAAACCGATAACGCTGGTCGGCATCTATATATGTGATACAAACAGGTAGAGCGTTCGTAATCACTCGTAATTCCTGTTCTCGCTCGCGCAGTTCTCCTTGGCTTTGCTGTAAAGCCGCCGTCCTTTCAGTTACCTGTTGCTCTAGGGTGCGGTTGTAATTGGCTAAGAGGTGTTCTGCTTGTTTTCGCTCTGTGATGTCTTGAAAGGTGACGATCGCATAAACCACATTGCCCTGTTCGTCAAATACTGGAGTTCCCCATGCCTCAACTGGAATGGTTGCGTTATTTTGATGAATTTCTACGTCGTCAACTCTGGTGCGTTCGCCGCTCAACGCCCTGATGATTGGCAGTTGCTCTGTTGGATATATCCGCTCCGTTCCTGCCACATAAAATTGATAAACCTCTGCGATTTGCTCCGGTGCTACCAAAGGATCGATCTCTTTGCCCATTAACTGAATTCCCCGTTGATTGGCGTAGTAGGGACGACCAGTCGCATCCACTATTCCAATTCCTACCGGAACCGCTTCTAGAAATTGAGCCATCTGACTTTCGCTAGTGCGTAGCTTTGAATAGAGTTTGGCATTTTCAATCGCAATTGCTGCCTGAGTTGATAGTAGATTTAGAAGTTGCGAGCGTTCTGCTGTAAATGCCCCAGTTACTAATCGATTTTCCAGATACAGCACACCAACAAGTTTACTTTGATTCAACAACGGTAAACAAAGAAGTGATTTCGTTTGGTTCTGCTGAATATATGGCTCATTGATGAAATTACCTTCACGAGTTGCATCATTTAAGATGACAGATTCATGAGTCCGAATCACATAATGAATGATGGATTCGGGTAAGCGATTTACCATTGAAATCGATTGCAGTACTTGTGTAGCAGAAAGATTCGCATCACCATTGAGTTTACAAACAGCCTCGATCGCCCATTCTCCTGCCTTTTCTAAAATCAAACATCCAGTTTGTGCCCCAGCATTCTCAATTACTATCTGCATCAAAGAATTGAGTAACTGATCCAGTTCAATTTCGCGAGAGATGGCTTGGGATGCTCTGATCGCTGTTGCTAAATCGAAAGCAATAGATGAGGTGTTAAAAGTAGTTCCAGCAATGGTGTGAACTGGTGTGGGAGCCACATTCAGCGATTGAGGAAAAAACTGGGGATAGCAAGTCTCTAAATCTTTGGCTTTTGCGGTTGCTCCCCACCGCTCATAGCAGTAATGGGCTTCCTTCATATAGAGTTGAGCAAACCTTTCTCGACCACGATCCAAGTAATGTTTTGCAGCTAACTCATAGCTTAAAGCTTCTTCTTGAAGGTACTCGTTTTCTTTAGCACCAAAAATTGCTTGTTCGTAAAACTCCTCTGCCTCAAAAAACTGACCCAAAACTCGTGCTTTCTCTGCCTCAACTAACTGAAACTTATGCAAAAAATTCATGGGGGCATGGTGTGCCCATTTCTGCATTTTTTCCTGGTTGGCGTTAACGCGATTCAACCAAGCGGCTTTTTCAGAGTTTGAACCATCCGCCAACAAGCTCAGAAATATTAGGGAGTCATAGAAATGAAATAGAGGTACAGAGATTATTGCTGTGGCTGCGCCTAAATACTGTTCTGCCAAAGTAGCCGTTTTTGCAGCTTGCTTATACTCCCCGAACAGATAGCATAAAATCAGCTTATTTAAGTAAAAATAGTGAATGCTAGTTCCATCCTTGACAGCGATCGCCCGTGATAGTGCTTGCTCTTCCTCATAGATACAACCCACTAAGCGACTTGGATTTTCAGATTGACCTCGCAGGTTAAGGATTGTTTGCTGCAACATTGCTAGCCAAATGGAAGCAGTCTCTCGTCTAATTTGATTGGTGGCTTTACGATAAATCGCTGTTTGTTGTTCCAGTTCTGTCAGTTCTTGTCCTGCAAAAAAGGGGTAATAACATAGGCTGAATGCACAATAACTCGCAAATTCAAACTCTCCACTTTGTATACCGCTTTGATAAGCCTCAGCTAAAACAGGGAACGTCTCTTTCAGGTGGTCTTTCCAGTGAATGATATGAAAATTCACCATCAGCAATGCTTTGCAGTTACCTTTCTTATTACTTAATCTTTTCGCTAAATTTAAGGATAGTTTGCCAAATCGATAGCCCAGTTCAATATCTTGTACAACTCCACATAGCATCATGCCGTATGCAGCATAACCGAGAAGCGACCAGATAGCGTTTCCATTGGCGATCGATAAATTCACCATCTTGCACACAATCAGCACCATCAGAGCGGGTGACACATTAAAAGCCGCACCCACTGTGCTTACTAAAATGTGGATTGCTGCCAGTGGCACAGGTTCAGTCATCTCTGGCAGATCAATCAAATTTTCGATTTCCCGCCCAGCCAATCGTGAAGCTGTTTCCTCTAATGCTGCTTGAACGTCTAACTGACTTGGAGCTTCCACTAAACTAATTCCCAAGAGTTGCAGCACTTCCAAGCCAGTTTTAAGTGCTTCTTTAGGGTCTCCCTGCGACAGCCATGCTTGAATTCTACTATCGTAAGCTTTCACTTTATCGAGCGCTGTCTTCGCACAGTTAAGCACTTCTTCTACAAGCTGCTCCATTTCGTCAAAGTGACCACTGAGGTATGCTGCCTCTGCGGACTCCGAATGCAACACCAAAGTTAGGTCATACTCACGCTGCCAACTTTCCACATCAAGGAGTTTAAGCCCTGCATTATAATACTTGAAAGCTGCTTCATAAGCCGTCGCTGCCAGCGCTTTTTGACCTGCTTGCAAATTCAGTTTGGCAATCTCATTCCGTTGGGATTGCTCACTAATTAACTCGGTTCCATAATTCAGTTGGTCAACAATTTCAAACAACCGCTCTGCTAGCTGCTCCGGCAAAGTCTTTTCGAGTAAATTGCGACCGATTTGCAGATGTACCCCAAGTTTTTGCGAGTCATCGATTAAGGTGTATGCTGCTTGTTGTACGCGATCGTGCAAAAACTTATATTTTTGAACTAAGAGGTTTTCGTCTAATTCAGATATAGGTTGAATTAATCCAGCTTGAATGGCTACTAGTAAATTTAGAGAAATTGCTTTAGGAGATTGTTCGCAAACGATCGCTAGCGTATTTAAATTAAATTCAGCACCAATACAAGCTGCTAACTGGAGAATTTGCTGTGTGTTTTCTGGTAATTTATTTAACTGGATCAGTAGCAACTCCACCACATTATCGGTAATATCCTGGGCTTGAATATCAGCTATGTTCCATTCCCAGCATAAGTGTTGTGCATCAAAGGTCAGTAAATTTTCGCTATGCAGCATTCTCAAAAATTCACCGACAAAGAACGGATTGCCCTCGGTTTTACGCAAAACTAACTCAGCTAAGGGACGAACGATGTCTGCATTCTGATGTAGCGTCTCGGCAATCAACTGATTCAACGGACCCAGCGTTAATGGTGCTAAGATGATTTCCTGAAGCACTGCCCCTTGTTTTCGCAGTCTCTCTAGCGTTAACATCAACGGATGAGTTGGATTTACCTCATTATCTCGATAGGCTCCAATTAAAAATAGGAATTGGGTTTGTTCATCAAGCAGCATCAGCTCGATTAACTTCAGCGTTGCTGAGTCTATCCATTGCAAATCATCTAAAAAGATCACAAGCGGGTGTGACTCTGAACAAAACACCCGCACAAATTTCTGAAAAATTAAATTGAAGCGATTTTGAGCTTCCGTTGCTCCAACTTCCGCTACGGACGGCTGCTTGCCGATAATTAATTCAACTTCCGGGATGATGTCAATGATAATTTGTCCGTTGGTTCCCAAAGCCGTTAACAAGCGCGATCGCCATTGTTGAAGTTGCTCATCCAGTTCACCGAGCAATTGTTGTACCAATTTTTGCAGGGCATTTGCGATCGCACTGTAAGGAATATTGCGCCCAAATAGGTCAAACTTACCAGAGACAAAATAGCCGCGTTTTGTAGTGATGGGCTTGTAGAGTTCTTGTACTAACGCTGATTTACCAACCCCAGCGTAGCCAGATACCAGCATCATCTCAACTTGGAATTGAGAATTTTCTTGATTCTTCACTCTCAATTCTTCATTCCCCATTTCTGCTACTCTGTCAAACGCTGCTAATAATGCTTCAATCTCTGCTTCGCGTCCATACAATTTTTGGGGAATTTGAAACCGATCCGAAACGTCTTGAAGACCCAGTTGAATGCCATCGATTTTATCGGTTTGTGCGAACTGGTGAAGACCGATTTCTAAATCTGCTTTGATGCCCCAGGCACTCTGATAACGATCCTCTGCGTTTTTCGCCATCAATTTCAAAATGATATCTGAAACGGCTTTAGGGATCACTGCATTCAGTTCGTGAGGTGGAATAGGCTGTTTGGCGATATGACAATGGACTAGCTCCAGCACGTCTGTGGTGGGAAATGGTAGTTGTCCGGTGAGCAGTTCGTAAAATGTCACACCAAGGGAGTAGAAATCAGTCCGGTAATCGAGCAAACGGTTCATCCGCCCTGTTTGTTCTGGAGATAGATATGCGAGTGTCCCTTCTAAAACATGAGGACTTTTGAAGGTTGGATTAATGCGGTTAAATTGGGTGGCAATCCCAAAGTCAATAATTTTGACAATGCCAGTATCCAGATTAAAGACTATGTTTCCAGGGTTGATATCTTTATGAATGATATTGGCTGCATGGATTCTGCCCAGAATGTCGCAAACAGCGATCGCAAGACCAAGAAAAGTGGATAAAGGCATCGGGTAGAATATATCTGGACGCTTGTGCATCCATTGCTCTAAGGACTCTGCCCCAAAATCTTCTAGGAGAATCACCAGAGTGCGTTGATAATCCTGCTGACTGTATGCCTTCACCGCTCCTTGCAAGTTAAGGGAACTGATAATTTTATATTCCTGTCTGTAACGGGTTAGTTCTTGAGGTGAGGGATAATCAAGCTTTAGCATTTTTACGACGATCCCTACTCCGTCGTCTCTGATGCCCCGATAAACTAGAGAATTAGAACTTTCGTATATCTTGTCTTGGATAGCAATACCAGGTAGAGCAATCATAGAGCAACTCTTGGGAGTATAATCTGGCATACCTCAAACTATACAGCAATTCTTATGCGGGTTGAGGATCTAGCTCTTCAAGCCAATATGTCTCCTTCTTGGGTTAGACTTTGGGCTTTCGGAATCTGCGGTTTGTCGAATAGTTTTTAAAATTGAAAATATTTTAGCTAAGTCAAGAAAGTTTAGTTTGCCGGGGAAAAAACAATTATGGAAAATGTCCTCTGAAGAATATTTAGTTATAATGGATGTCACGGAGAGTCCAATTGAAAAACCTAAGAAAGGTCAAAAAAGATTTTTAGTGGAAAACAGGGAGAAAATACTTTAAAAATCCAGGTAGTAATACATCAAAAAAGCAGCCAAATCATCTGCTTTTGGCATGATAAAGGGAGTATTCATAATTTTCCCTTATTTAAAAATAGTGGAATTAAATTTGGATAATTAGTTAAATTGATAGCGAATAAAGGTATTACTAAAATTCATCGATTAAGTGAAACAGCACTCAAAAAGCCAAAAGGGAAAAGTTGACGAAAGAGCAGAAGAAATATAATTGTAAGGTAAAGCTGATCCGCCAGGAGTATTTCGCAGAGAATTAGTATTTGTTGCTCTACATCTAGAAAAGCAAGTGTCCGATTATGGCGGCTATAAAAGGACACTCCTCATTCCGTACTCAGATTTCTTCTTGAACCGATAAGCCATTCCGGCATGGCAACTCTTAAAGACGCTGGGCGATCGCTTACCGCTTCATACAATGAGTTATTTATTGCACTGTTACATTCTGTATTTGTTGGATTAACCTATTGTTTACTAGCTATCTCATCACTTCTGCTGCTGACAAACAAGTTTGTATTCTCTTTCAACAGCCGCCAGCAACAAAGCCTGCAAGGATGACAGATACGGTTTAGCAAAATCCCTAATCCTTGCAACTACAAAATGCTTGAAACCTTGATTTATCGTTACAATAGTATTAGTAGTTAACAATCCACAAAGGGTTAGCCTGAGCGCTATTGAGCTTATTCGTTGTCAGAAGATTTCTTATCTTCTTCGTCATCCTTGTCAAAATTTGTATTGCTGAGGGGGACTTATGGGTGAATCGAAACGCCGAAAGGCAATATTAGGCAATCACTATGGTTTGCCTAATATTTTCAATGAAGTCCAATCAATGTGGACGCAGATTAATTTCTCGCTCAAGCGAGTCAAAGATTCTGATAGTGGATGTTTACTTGTTCAATGTTCTAACAACGACCGAGGATTCCATCAAGACACTATTGCCCAAATTCAAAAAGAAATAGAAAATTGGAAATGTGATTTGGATATTCCTATCTTGATCCAAGTTCTACCAAGGGGAGTTCAAAATTCAGAAACTAAACTTTTTGATGGGTTCGTTACCCTTTGGTGTAATTGTCCTGAATTTGAATTGTGGCGAGAAATATTTGAAACTAAACGAGTTTAGTGAACTTTGTTGCATTAAATTATTGTTTCCTCGCTGCACCATCATTTCTGTTGCTTCCACTCGATTTTGTACTCCCGTTCCACAGCCGCCAGCAATTTTGCCTGCAACGAAGATAAATAAGGTTTAGCTTGTTTCCCCAACTCCTGCAACAGCCAATCCACAGAAGAATCACGGTTAGCCACTTCATGCAACTGCCGTAACCTCATACATAACTGCTGCATGAATTGGCAATCTTCCATCTTGCAATTCCAGTAACTTCAGGTGTTCAATCTTCACGGTGTAGTCGCCGTCCCAGGTCTGGACTGTACAACTGTATTCTCCAACATGGCTGACTACGCCCCAATAACCCGCTTTACCTCTCAAGTCTGGATTATCTTTGGGCAGAAGAACGCATATCTCCCCAACGTGGTAAGGATTGGGTACTTTCGTGCTTTCGCGTATCCTATCTACAATATCTTTCACGATGCGACCAGATGGAATCTTATTCCCAGCTTGCTCTACTGCCTGTTGCCATACATTTGCTTGTACAGAAGGTTCCAACTCGGCTTTCGCCAAAAACCGCAATTGCCGACCAATGGTCGGCAAAAACTTTTGAAGGTTCTCATATACAGCAGTAGCCGAAATCTTCAGGTACGCTGCATCACGACTATACCCCTCTCCTAAGAAACCGTATTTGCTTCGGGCTGGGGAACAAGCTCAAAACCTAAAGCTAGAGCTTTTTTCTGGAGGTTATTGACGACTCGTTCTTGGTAACGTTGTTCATAATAATCCATGCCAGGATCTTGATAGTCACCTCCAGATGTCCAAAGTCGGTAGAAAATCCGTGCTAACTTATGAGCAGTAGCAGTGATAGCTTTGGGTGTACCCAGGCGAGAACGTAAACGACGGTAAAAAGCACCCAAGGCAGAATTGCTCTTACCTGCTGTTTGTGCTGCCATTCGGAAAGCATTG
>LXQE01000197.1 GCA_003326195.1 Nostoc punctiforme NIES-2108 | reverse complement strand
AAATTGCAGTCTTTGGGAATTACCACCAACCGCATCAACTGCTAACCTTAGCCGCCGCATAAGATTAGCAAAGTGTGCGCCAAAAGCCCCAGTATATGTATGGCTTTCATCAATTACACAGTAACGTAACTGTCTTAAAAACTGTCGCCACCCAACTCCCTCATCCCGACGGCGCACATTATAAAGATAGTAATGCAACAAGTCGGGGCTGACTGCCAATATGTTTGGAGGGTTGGGAATAAAAAAACGCTGCCGCTCAGTAGCTGGTGTATCTCCCGTCATCAATGCGAGTTTAAGACGAGTGTTAGGCATTGCCTTGACAAGCGATTGTAACTTTCGCATTTGATCTAGGGCTAATGCCTTGAGTGGAAAAATGTACAATGCTGTTGTTTGCGGTTGCTTAATACACGATTCCAGGATAGCCAGGTTGTAGCACAGCGTCTTTCCGCTTGCTGTAGGCGTAGTGATACTCAAGTCAAACCCAGCACGTAACTTTGTTAGAGCTTCTAATTGGTGAGAATAAATCTGGGTGATACCATTATTCTGTAACGCTAAACTTAAAGCAGGTGGTAAATCGCTCGGTAGGGGGTGAATTATTCCTTGGTTAGCATTTTTGATATCTATCGCCCTAATGCTTGCAATCAGTTCTTGCGCTACAGACTGAAATACTACCTGGGGGATTTGTTGAATACGCTCCGTAATTGTTGTGGCTGCGGTGTTGTTCTCTTCAAGAAATGTTGCCGAAGATACTAAGTTGGCGTTACTTGCTTTAATTGATCCCAAAGCTAGAGCCTGCTCCCAATCTCCAAATTGGGTTGGCTTAACTTCTTCTACAAACTTGACAATCAACCGTCTGCCCAATAATGCCATTACCTCCCCAACTCCATATTCCGGCGAGTAAACGTATTTACCTGCACTCAGCCATTCAGGGGGTTCTGGAATGGTTTGGTTGGCAGCACGAATAATTGCGGCGTAATCGGTTGGTTTGTTATCAGTCACAAATTTATGTTTCTGCTAGCAGTAAATTATTTGTTACTGACTGTCAGTATAAACGTAATAAGTTTACTCTGGCATTTCCGTTACTTGCATTGCCTATCCAATTTATTATCGGCATACGCGAATTTGCGGAATTACAACAAACCAATCTTCAGTTATATTTCCATTGACCTCATCTTTTCTTAAATGACGATATATACTTCGGACTATAACTTCACTTGCTTGAAACTGAAATTGTCCAGGTTTGAATCCTTTGTAAGCTAATTCAGCATTCGCTTTTTTTGACAAAGCTCCAATGATTTGTCCTTGTGTTGTAAAGATATCCCAACCGTTGTTGTATTTGTTGCTCTGGAATTTGAGTGGAGTACCTTCTTGAAGATGAGTTATTATATGTTGGCTATTTTTAGTAGAATGATGTCCTAAATAAACATCTCCTGGACTTAGGTCTGAATAGAACATCTGCCGTGGCAGAGAGGTTGTCGCAGGGCTTAAAGATTTTGTATTTACACCTGATTCCATCACAAATAAACTTTGTCGTGTGGAACATAGAACTAATTCTTCCTTAGCACGAGTCATTCCTACATAAAATAATCGGCGCTCTGATTCAATTTCATCTGAAGAAACTTTAAAACCGTCTACTAACTGAATGATTTTTCTAAACTCTAGCCCCTTTGCTCCATGACAACTTGTAACTAAAACCGCTCGATCATCTAACATTACTTCTGGACTTTCATTGAATTCAAATAAAGTAGTAAGAACATCAGCTACACTAATGAGAAGAGCTAATTCTTCAGAATCAAATCCTCGTTCTTGGTCAATGTCATGGGCAATCTTGAGCAAGACTTTGACTGTAGGTTCTTGCGAACTGCGTTCCCATTGAGCAAAAAGACTGAGAAACCAAGCTTGTACGGATTCTTCTGGTAGAAGAATTTTCTGATTGTGGCGCTTTAATTCTTCGATGAGCTTACAGGTTACTAAATTTTTAATAAGTTGAAATCCATCTGTTTTTAAAGAATAAGTTGTAATTCTTACTCTTTCTAAAAGTAATCTAGTGGGAGCTAAGTTATCCCAATGACGAGCAAGGACAGCAATTTCATTGTGACGTATTCCCTGTTTTATCCATAACTGAATGCGCTGCTGTACCCAAAGTGCTTGCGAGTTAATATTATTAAAACTATAAGCTTCAACTGCTAAACCTTGATATCCACTGCGGTAGTTATCAATTCTTACCTGTTCTTCAGGTATAATTTTGCACCGCTTTTTATTATTGTTAATTAACTTGTTGGCAACTTGAATAATTGACTCTGTAGAACGATAGTTTTCAATTAGTAAGAGGCGTTTTGCTTTGTACTCTTCCTCAAATTGAAGGATATATTTTGGATCGGTATGTCTAAACTCATAAATATTCTGATCGTCATCTCCAATGACACAAAGATTTATTTGTACTGAGCGACTTTCATCTTCTGACTCATTTAACCCCGCAATTAACTTAATTAAGCGATATTCTTGTTCGCTAACATCTTGGTATTCATCAACAAATATATATTCTAATTTTCCTAATAATTGAATTCGCCGTGCCTGAGTATCTTCATCTACATCTTCAAATTCTTCGCCTTTTTCAATTAATTCGCAAGCTTCAACCAAAAGCCGATCAAAATTTGTTGTTTGAGTTCCTCTGTATTCACCTACCGTCCGTCCCAAAAGTGATAAGGCTAAACCGTGGAAAGTAAAGACCCGGATTCGTGATGCTTGTTCGCCAATCAAATTACGCAACCGCAACCGTAATTCTCTAACTGCATTACGGTTGTAAGCTAAAACAAGAATACGCTTCGGCTCAACTCGCTTAACCTTTACAAGATAAGCAATCCGGTGAACAATAGTTTTTGTTTTACCAGAACCAGGGCCTGCTATCACTGCCATTGTTGGGTGTGAAGCTAAAACAATGTCTTTTTGAGCAGGGTTAAGCGGTTCTAGAATACGGTTGTAATCTTCTGGAAGAATCGGTCTGGTAATCTCTTGTGCCAAAAATTGGTACTTTGAAACGAATTCTTCTTGATTTGTACCAAAGTAATCACGAACAAATTGCTGACGCTGTTCATCTAACTTTAACTGACCATACTTCACCATGTAATGAGTGCGACGGGTTTGTTCATCATAGTGAGCTTCAACTTCAGGGTAACGGCGTTTTACTCTGGAAACACTTGCGTTTTTTATTACACGGACTTTCAGCGACTGTTGAAAGAGATTCAGCCCATCACTTAATCGAATGATTTTTCTCTGGTGCAGCCACAAAAGAATAACTTCTAACTCTTCATTATTCCAGTCAAGTTGGCTTTTTTGGGTAACTTCTTTAGCAAGTTTACCTAATTCGTACTTCAGAGGTAATCTTGCTCCTGTTGTATCTCCCAATGCTTGATACAAAACTTCCAATACTGTAGTTGTGAGAATTTTATGCTCAGGTAAATGCTCTGCAACTTCCATTTTTCCTAAACGAACCACATCACTAGAAATTCTACTTAACTTTAACCATTTTTGAGCAACCCAACCTTCCAAAATATCTATGATGTTGGATGCTCTGATTTTTTTACTATTGTCTGGGTCAATTCGAGAAGCAAGCCCACGCAGATTTATTTGTATTTCATTTTCATTACCAAACAACTCATTAAGCACTTGGAGTAATTGGTCTTCTAACTGGCGAATACGTTCATGATTATTACGGGCATCTCCTCTTACGCCCTTGGTAATCACAAGTGTAATTGGTATTTCAAAAGAACAGACTTCAGCTTTTTGTAATTCGCGGATTCTAGCAGTCAGGTCATGTAAGCTAATTCCAGCTTCATCACTGAGGCGGTCGAGGGGGAACGGTTCATCATTACTATTACAATAAGCTTTCGCAATATGCATTGTCTGAATCAGCCGCTCAAAGTTATCTGCTTCAAACCGGGATAAATCTTTCATCCGGCTGTATTCCTCAAACTGCTCCATAGACTCAGTAAAGGTATTATGCTTTAGTTCAAATTCGATAAAGCTTGACAAGTTCTCGGCTCGTTCTAATAAACCAAATTTTTCTAAGTAATGCAATCCTGCTTTTATCTTAGTATTTTGCTGTTCTGATTCTTCACCAAATTCTTCATCAAAGTCACCTGATTCAAAGATTTCATTGGTTGTCACCCAAAACCAATCATCTCTAGCGCTGCCAAAAGTACGATCGCGGATATGTCTAGTGGAAATAAAGACATTTTTTAAATCTTGTTCGCTCAGTTGGTTCAAACTTTGCAAACGAAAAACTGTATCAGCATCTTTTGGATCAAAGAGTAAAGTACAAACTGCTGGCTCTCCGTCGCGTCCTGCCCGTCCAGCCTCTTGGATATAACCTTCTAAGTTGGCGCTCATGCAATGGTGAATGACAGCGCGTACATCTTTACGGTTGATGCCCATGCCAAAAGCACAAGTTGCAGTAACTACATTCAATTTACCTGATTTGAATTCTTGCAAAACTTGTTGTTTTTGTTCTTTTGCAAGTTTCCCATGATAATATTTAGCTTCAATATGACTTTGTTTAAGAAGTTCTGCTAACTTTTGGGCATTTTTGCGTGTAGTAGTGTAAATCAGAGTACTACCACCTAGTTTAAGAGCTTCTTTTACTTGATTCAACAAAACTTGCTCTTTATTCCCTGCTACTGGAATCACATTAAACGTTAGATTATCTCTTGTTGTTGCCCCATCAATTTTACGATTAATATTTAGTTTATGTTGGGCAAATAGCTCTTTAATATCTTCAATAACAGCAACTGTTGCTGTTGCTGTCATTAAAGCTAACAAAGGCATTGCAAGCTGCCGCTCTTGATATAATTCATGAATAAATTTAGGAATGTAACGGTAATCTGGTCGAAAATCGTGACCCCATTGGCTAACACAATGAGCCTCATCAATCACCCAAAGAACCGGAGGGCGCTGTTCTAACAATGCCCGAATACTCATTGACCGCAATTGCTCAGGACTGATATACAGCAAACCTTTGGAACCAGAACGCAGTTCTGATAATCGCTGACGACGTTCTGCTGCTGAGAGATTGCCGTTGATAAAAGTGGCAAAGAAAAACCCAGCTTGTTCTAAATCTGCCACTTGATCTGCCATTAGTGCTTGGAGCGGTGAAATGACAACAGTAAGCGCTTTGTGCCTTTCGTGGAACATGAAAGCGGGTAATTGATAGCATAAAGATTTACCACCACCAGTAGGCATGAGAACAAGCGGACGCTCATTATTAATAATTGCTTGCACAGCTTCTTCTTGCAAAGGTCGAAAACTGGGAATTTCAAAATATTCCAAGTAAGAACTTATGGCAAATTGATCTGTACTTAAAGGACGCAAATTCTCAAGTACAGCTTGAAAACCATTTAAATGTCTGAGCCAATCACAAAAAACCTGCTTCGATTCATTGGTATTGCACTCATAGTTCCAAGCCAGTAATCCCGCCACACATAATCTTGTATCAAAATCATAAGTTTGTGGACTAGACCATAGCTGCTGCAAATAGGATTGATTTATTCCCTTTAGCATTGTTTCTAGCAGCATTTCTATGGCAGGTTGTTCAATCTTCAAACCAAGGTTATCACTGAAAAATTGTTGATATGCAAGGTCTGCATCTTCGCAACCACAAGTCAGGAGCCAAATATATACCTGTTGTACTTCATCAGGCTTTTTAAATAGTGCTTCTAATTGTTGACCAAGTAATAATCGAGTTGCCTGTGCGTCTTCTACGGGATTATTACTTGAATATTCACTTTGCTTATAGTCTTTATTTAGCTTATGGGAATGCTGTAGAGGGAAAGCGAGTATTGATAGTTCTAAAGTGTCAATTATATGCCAAGAAGATAATTGCGGTTCTTGCTCAATCAGATAAGGGTAATCAAAGCGGCGGAAGTTATGACCGCATACTGATAAATTACTATTTTTCAGCTTCCTCATTTCTTCATAAGCTTGATTTAGATTCTCTTGATAGAAATCTTTTGTTAAGTTCAGAGATACCAATCCGATGCGGTATATATTATTTTCAGTATTAATTTCTAAGTCTAAATAAGCATAAAATAAGTCAATATTTGATAAATCTTGCATGAGAATCCCTAATTAGATTGCTTTTTCGCAATTTCATTTCTAAAAAATTACTAACTTAACTTACCCTGACTTGTTAAAAGATTTTAGCAACAAGTACTTATTTGTCAATAAATAGTACACAAATACTATGAATTGAACTCATGTATGCGTTGCCAATTCTGTTGTGTAATTTGTAGCGTTCGGCTGATGAATTACAATCAAAGTCTTCAAAACAGGGTCTTGTTTTCAGTTTTCCCTCAACAGTAGCTTTTCTAACACAAAAGCTCTCAAACCGAATCTTCGCGCCAGATTTCCTACCAACGCCCCATATCAGCACAACTTTCGGCAGTAAGAAGTCTTTTCTCTATCCCCAGATTTCCTTACTCAACACACCATCACCAGGAAGCATATTCTGTGTACCACCAAGGAAGAGGCTGAAAGTCGCAGATGCGAATGGCACTAAGTTAAGGTGAAGGGTAGGCGGCGTAAGGATTGCAGAGGTGCAGGGGGGCAGAGGGGAATTTCTAAATATCTGAACGCAATGCCTAAAATTTTTTCTTTCTCCCCTGCTCCTCCGCTCCTCTGCACCCCTGCTGCCTCAACGATTTTACCTTTTCTTAGTGCCATTCGTCGCAGATGCCTATTGCATAATAGCCGGAAGCGCTGTATGGATTACGGCTCGGTGCGATAATTATTGAGTTCAAACTTACTTATATAGGCAATAAAAGTTGTTTGAGCTAATAGTATTCCAATTGCTGTGCCTCCAAGTGCTACCTAAGCTTGAAATCTTCTAAGCCGCAACTTAATTTTCTCAGATTTGATTAACTGTAATATTACGTAGTTGCAAAAATCAGGTTGGAAAAATCACAGTGTATTTATTTACTAAGTTATTTTTCAAATATCAATTAACATATTGAGGAAAAATAATTTGAAAAAATGACAAAATTAAAAAATACATGAAAGATGACAAAACAAACGTAATTAATTATTAAAACTTACATTTCAATGGGAATTTTAGATTAAATCAACATTAATTAAACATCAAACCTCTCAATTATTGTTTATTAGCTATATTCTTGTATTTTTTATACAGATAAACTCTTTACGTTTGGGAAAACGTATGTTTTATTTGATTCAGTAGAGAGCAAGGTCAAATGCTTCGCTAATACGAAAAATCAACAATGAGTTAAGGTCTAAAATCATGGCAGTCGAAAAAACCAATTCTTCTTCAAGCTTGGCAGAAGTTATTGATCGTATCTTGGATAAAGGTATCGTTATAGATGCTTGGGTACGTGTTTCTCTAGTTGGTATTGAATTACTTGCAATCGAAGCTCGGATCGTTATTGCTTCTGTTGAAACCTACTTGAAATATGCAGAAGCTTTAGGCTTAACACAGTCTGCTGCTGTACCTGCTTAATTATTAAGTAGATACAATCAAATTAGAATTACAACCTAATGCCATTTTTTCGTGAAGTTATCTGCGCCAATATATTTCTCTCCTCGTGTTGTTCTTTGCACTCTTTGCAATTCGTTTTTAGGGAATTGGACATCAGCATATCTTCATAGAGACTTGATAGAAGTAATTCTGATTAGTATTCTGTTTTCTGCTGCCAAATTTTTATTAATATAGGCTAATAATGAGGGAAACCGTGAATCATTCACCTGGTTCCATAGTCAGTTGTCGTAGCCGGCAATGGGTGGTAATGCCTTCAGAAAATCAGGATGTTATTCGCTTACGACCGCTTTCTGGAAATGAAGATGAAATAGCTGGAATTTATCAAAAGCTTTTAGAAGAAAAGCTAGAGAACATTCAATTAGCCACATTTCCTCTTCCTCAAGCTACTAGCGTACAAGACCATGCAGCCGCACTTTTGCTTATGGATGCTGCACGTCTTTTACTCCGTAGCGGTGCAGGGCCTTTTCGGTGTTTAGGACGGTTGTCATTGCGTCCTCGTCCTTACCAGTTAGTTCCTTTATTGATGGCACTAAAGTTAGAGACGGTAAAACTGCTTGTAGCTGATGACGTGGGTATTGGTAAGACCATCGAAGCTGGATTAATAGCTCGTGAATTGCTAGACCGAGGTGAAGTTAAGCGAATTGCAGTACTGTGTCCACCACATTTATGCGATCAATGGCATCAGGAATTAAGTGAAAAGTTTCATATTGATGCGGTGGTAGTACGTTCTGGCACAGCTTCCAAATTAGAGCGAAATATACCTAATAATGACAGTGTTTTTAGTTATTATCGCCACCTGATTGTTAGCTTGGACTATGCCAAGGCAGATCGTCGTCGTGCTAGTTTTATAACTCACTGCCCTGACTTAGTAATTGTGGATGAAGCACATACTTGCGCCCGTCCAAATAAAACTACTACATCCCAGCAGCAGCGACACCAGCTGATTACAGAAATTGCTCAAAAACAAGAACAGCATTTACTGTTACTTACAGCTACTCCTCACAGTGGGATTGAAGAATCTTTTCTCTCACTTTTAGGTTTGCTGAAGCCGGAGTTTGAGCATTTCAATCTCAATAGCTTAACTGACAAACAACGTGATCACTTAGCCAATCATTTTGTTCAGCGCAGACGGGCAGATGTCAAGCTCTGGCTAGGTAATGAAACTCCTTTTCCTGAACGAGAGTCAAGCGAGGAGTCATATAAGTTATCGAAAGAATACAAAGAACTATTTGATGAAGTCTATGATTTTGCCCGTGGTCTAGTGAAAACGACTACGGCGGACATGAGTCATGCTCAACGTCGGGGAAGATACTGGTCGGCTTTGGCTTTGATTCGTTGTGTCATGTCTTCACCTGCTGCTGCGATCGCTACATTAAATCGCCAAGTTAGTAAATCAAGTGAACGCTTACTGGCCTATTTAGACGAAGATTTGATGAGTTCTTATGTCCACGATCCCACAGAGCAAGAACAAGCGGTTGATGCCTCGCCAACTGTAGTTATAGAACAAGGACAGCAAAGTTACAAAGACGCAGACAAACGTAAACTTAAAGCTTTTGTGCAAGCAGCAGAGAAGTTGCAAGGTGGCAAAGACCAAAAGCTGCAATCGTGCATTGCTACGGTAGAATCTTTCCTCAAAGACGAGATGAACCCGATTGTCTGGTGTCGCTATATTGCTACAGCAAACTATGTAGCTGATGCTCTCAGGCAGAAATTGGAGAAGAAGGGTAGTCAAATCCGCGTAATTGCAATTACTGGAGAACTTTCTGAGGATGAGCGGGAAACTCGACTAGAGGAGCTAAAATCTTATCCCCAGCGAGTCCTAGTTGCTACGGACTGTTTGAGTGAAGGGGTAAACCTGCAAACGCACTTCAGTGCAGTAATTCACTACGATTTACCCTGGAATCCTAACCGATTAGAACAACGTGAAGGACGTATTGACCGCTACGGACAAACAGCAACTAAGGTGAAAGCCTGCTTGCTTTATGGTCGAGATAATCCCGTTGATGGTGCAGTTCTGGATGTTCTGATTCGCAAAGCTGTGCAGATTCACAAGTCTTTAGGGATTACTGTTCCCGTACCAATGGAAAGTACTACTGTAGCGGAAGCAGTATTTAAATCCCTTTTTGAACGTACTACTGAGGTTATTCAGTTATCGCTGTTTGATTTTCAAGAAGAATCTGCGGTTGATAAAGTTCATAAGAATTGGGACAAGGCAGTAGAACGTGAAAAAACCAATCGGACTCGCTTTGCTCAACGTGCCATTAAACCTGAGCAAGTAGAACAGGAATTAATTGACTCTGACCAGATTTTAGGGAATGAGCAAGATGTAGAGCAGTTTGTCTTATCGGCTTGCGATCGCATATCTTGTTCTTTAATTAAGAAAAAGCAGGGATGGTTACTTTCTCAACCACCGGATTTTCTCAAGTCAACGTTAGGAGATAAGTCGCGTTTACTCTCTTTTACCACCCCAACACCAGAGGGCGTGGAATACGTAGGACGAAATCACCCTTTAGTAGAAGGCTTGGCACGGTACATCCTAGAAGATGCACTTTCCCATACAAATGAACCGATCGCAGCACGATGCGGCTTTACTACAACTAATGCGGTACAAAAGCGCACAACTTTGCTGCTGGTAAGGTTACGGCATTTGTTAGATAGTTCTAAACGTAGTATAGAAACGCGAAATACCACATCTCTATTAGCGGAAGAATGCGCGGTTATTGGCTTTACAGGTTCGCCCTCTAGCCCTAGCTGGTTGACGCAGCTGGAAGCAACATCACTACTGCAACAAGCCAAGCCAGTCAGCGATGTTACTAAAGCTATCAAGCAGATAGAAATTAGTGATTTACTCCAAAGGTTAGAAGAACTCCAGCCAGATTTGGAAAAGTTTGCCAGAGAAAGAGCAGAAGAACTTTTACAAAGCCATAGGCGCGTCAGAGCAATGACCCAAGAAGGTCGAATCCGCGTCACCCCCCAATTGCCGATGGATGTTCTCGGCATTTTCATCCTCCAACCCGGACGTAAGTAAAAGGCTGGTTGTCCTAGAACTGCGCTGCTACCAGCTATTAATTTTTTATTTTTAATTCTCTAAATATGAAAACTACATTAACTGCGCTTCAAATCGAAGGAAATTTACTAGCTCCAGATATGACTGCCCAAATGCTAGAAGGCAGCATCAAAGGACAATTGCCAGAAGACTTTGGTTTTAATAAAACTGATAAGCTAGCAGATGAAATTGCTACTGCCTGGGGCGATGCTAAAGCATACTGGGCAGCATTTCAACGGGCATTGGCAAGGCTCGATGAGAATAACTCGGCTACTACTATTACCCGTGAACTTTGGACAGTGCCATTACTGCAAAGTCTAGGTTATGAACCTGTATACACTGCAACAGCCGAAGTAGTAGAAGACAAAACTTATGCGATTTCCCACCGTGCAGAAGCAGGAGAAAATAAGCCACCTATCCACATTATTGGTTGTCGGCTAGAAATAGATAAACGTCCTCCCAGTGGCACACCCAGGTTATCGGCACACGCACTGGTGCAGGAATATCTTAACAAGACAGAGCATTTGTGGGCGATCGCAACCAATGGTTTTCGCTGGCGGTTACTGCGTGACTCTTCGTTGATGACTCGTCTTACTTATATTGAATTTGACTTAGAGCAAATTCTCAGTGGCGAGAACTTTGCTGAGTTTGGGCTATTTTATCGACTGTTCCACCGTTCCCGCTTACCTGAAGGTATGGATGATGCGGATAAGTGCTTGCTGGAATATTACCACCAAGAAGCACTGCAACAGGGGGGACGGGTACGCGACAGACTCCGAGATGGGGTAGAAAAAGCACTAATACAGCTAGGCACTGGTTTTCTACAACATCCACAAAACGAACACCTCCGCCAAAAATTCTCTAATAATTACGAATTAGTTTTTTATCGCCAACTGTTGCGGTTGATTTATCGCTTACTGTTTTTGATGGTGGCAGAGTCCCGTAATTTATTAATTGGAAATGATGTAGAGAAAGCCCGAATCTACCGAGAATATTACAGCATTGAGCGACTGCGAGAGTTAGCAGAGCGCCCTCATTGGCGGCGGGAAGGCTTTCAAGATTTATGGCAGGGTTTGCGGGTTACATTCTTACTGTTTGATGAAAATTGGCGGGGAAAATATTTAGGATTATCACCATTAAATGGCGATTTATTTGGTTCGTACACTCTACCAGCTTTAGATGATTGTGCTATTGATAATCACGATTTACTAGTAGCGATTCGGGAGTTATCACTATATCAACATAAGGGGCAATTGCGACGGATAAATTATACTGCTTTAGATGTCGAAGAATTGGGTAGCGTATATGAAAGTCTGCTTGATTTTCACCCAGAAATCTCTCCTAAAAATTACGAATTCAAATTAGCATTTGGTAGCGAGAGGAAAACTACTGGCTCTTACTATACGCCACCACAGTTAGTAGGACAACTGATAAAAACAGCTTTAGAACCTGTAATTGAAGAAAAACTTCGTAGTACAAAAGAAAAGTTTCGGAATGCAGAAAGCAATACTTCGACTACGCTCAGTAACCATCAAGAATTAGAAAAAGCACTTCTCGACCTCAAAATTGTAGATCCCGCCTGTGGTTCGGGTCATTTCCTCTTAGCCGCAGCACGTCGCGTAGGAAAGGAATTAGCTAAAATTCGTACTGGGGAAGCTGAACCAGGGAGTGAACCTTTAAAATTAGCGATTCGAGATGTTATCCAAAATTGCATTTATGGGGTGGATTTAAACCCCTTGGCCGTTGATTTGTGCAAAGTAGCCTTATGGATTGAAGGTTTTTCTCGTGGCTTCCCTCTTAACTTTTTAGACCACAGGATTAAGTGTGGTAATTCCCTTGTGGGAGTGATGGATTTGAGTTGTTTAGATGAAGGAATACCTGATGAAGCGTTTAAGCCAGTAACAGGTGATGATAAAAAACTATCTACACAGCTTAAAAAACGGAATAAAAATGAACGAGAGAAAGCAGGACAACTATCAATTGGTGAGAAATTACAAACTGATAGCGTAGATTATGCCCAAATGTGGCGACAGTTGGGGGTAATTCCTGAAACTACGCCACAACAAGTTAAAGATAAGCAAAAGCAATATAAAGAGAATCTGCAAGAATCTAGTTGGTGGTTAAAATATTCTGCTTGCAACCTATGGACAGCAGCATTTTTTATGTCACTAACTGAACATTATTTGCAGTTACTACCGACAACTGGAGCATTAAGCCGTTTAAGGCGTGAAAAAGTCGAAAAAATTCTTAAATCAGAGGATAATTACGAATTACAAATTACGAACTACGAATTAAATAAGGTTGTAGATGCGGCGAATAAGTTAGCTGAAGAAAAACACTTTTTTCACTGGTGTTTAGAGTTTCCTGAAGTATTTGAACAAGGCGGATTTAATTGTGTGTTGGGTAATCCACCTTGGGAACGGATTAAGTTACAAGAGAAAGAATTTTTTGCTTCTCAAAGTGCGGAAATTGCTAACGCTATAAATAAGGCAGCGCGGGAAAAGTTAATTAAGGAATTACCTAAGAAAAATCCTGAGTTAGCACAAGCTTGGGAAGACGCGAAACATGATGCTGAGGCGCAAAGTAAGTTTATCCGTGAGTCAGAGAGATTTCCGTTAACTGCGGTGGGGGATATCAATACTTATGCTGTTTTTGCTGAGACTACGAAGAATTTGATTTCAAATGATGGGAGAGTAGGGATTATTGTTCCTGTCGGTATCGCTACAGATGATACATATAAGCGTTTTTTTGCAAATATTATTGAATCCCAATTGTTAGTAAGTCTTTATGCTTTTGATAATAAAGTTTATTTTAATGATATTGGTCTGAATCAAAAACTTTTTGTTTTAATGTGTTTGTGTGGCGTGAAACAAAAAGTCAAATCATCTAACTTTGCATTCTATATATCAGAAGCAAAAGAACTTAGTCAAGACAATCGAGTATTTACTTTAGCACCTCAAGATATTGCTTTAATTAATCCTAATACCTTGACTTGTCCAATTTTTAGAAATAGCCAAGATGCTGAATTAACCAAGAAAATTTATCAGCGTGTTCCTGTTTTAGAGAATGAGAAAACAGGTAGCAATCCTTGGGGTATTTCGTTTATGGCTATGTTTCACATGGCCAATGATAGCGGGTTGTTTAAAAATGAGGCAGGTGATGGATTCGTTCCACTTTACGAAGCGAAGATGTTTCACCAGTTTATTCACCGTTGGGCGACTTATAAAAATAATGGTGATACTCGTGATTTGACTGATGAGGAAAAGAGTGATGCATCTTTTTCTGTTCAGCCGCGTTATTGGGTAAGCCAGGTTGAAGTTGAGAATAAGTTAGGTAAGAGGTGGGATAAAAAATGGTTGTTAGGTTGGAGAGATGTAACTAATTCAACTAATGAACGCACTTTAATTTCTACAATTTTTCCTGTATCTGGGTGTAATGATAAGTTTCTTTTAATGCTACCATCCCTTTCAAATACAGAATTAATTCCATGTTTATTAGGTTGTTTAAATAGCCTAATCTGTGATTTTGTAGCACGACAAAAAATAGGAGGAACAGCTTTAAAATATTTTACAATGCGACAACTGCCCGTTCTTCCTCCAGAATTATACACTCCAGAAGATATCAAATTTATTAGCGATCACGTACTCGAATTAGTCTACACCGCCTGGGATATGCAACCCTTCGCCAAAGATATGGGATACGACGGCGAACCCTTCATTTGGAACCCCAACAGACGCGCATTATTAAGAGCAGAATTAGACGCATATTACGCCAAACTCTACGGACTCACCCGTGATGAACTGCGATATATTCTAGATCCTGCTGATGTCTACGGTGCAGACTTCCCCAGCGAAACATTCCGTGTTTTGAAGAATAACGAAATTAAGAAGTTTGGTGAATACCGCACCCAAAGGTTAGTTCTAGAAGCTTGGGATAATTTGTTTGGTTCGTAGCAAAACCAAATAGATAAATATTTCTAATTATTAATTTTAATAAAAAAAGATGGCTATAACTGTAAAGCTAAATGAATTAATCCAGCAACCAGAGAATGCTATTTTATCTATCAGCACTCTATTAGGTCAAAAATTAGCATTATTAGATTGTTCAGGTGTGGTTGCCGTTACTCCAGAGCAATTAACCCTTTTATTTACAGCTATCCCTGAAACTTGGCAGTCAACCGAAATTACAGAAGTTTTCGATCTCTCCACAATTACCCCGACCTTTAACCACCAACTTCAAGACTGGATTAACCAACGTTTAGGATACATCCAACCCCAAACCTCCATTACTGACTACGAATCAACAACTATAAATGAGCTTGATATTTTTAATTTCCGCAACGAAGTAATTGGCGATTACCGACGCTATATAGAAAGCTTCCTTAAAATCCGCGATCGCAAAGTCAAAGAATTTGTAGACGCAGAATTAGACAAGGGGCAACTTTGGACTGACCCCCTAGTTCAACTCAATCCCAGTTACAAAAAAGGTGCAACAGTTAAAGAGTTAGTACAACAGCAAACGCTTCATCCAGACTGCGAAAAATATTTCTACAAAAAAGACGGCACACCCTTTACTTTCCACTACCACCAAAAGCAAGCATTTGAAACCGCACAACGCCAAGAACCTTACGTTGTTACTACAGGCACAGGTTCCGGTAAAAGCATGACTTACGTTGTGCCGATCTTTGATGATTTACTGCGTCATCCTGAAATTTCAGGAGTCAGGGCAATATTGGTTTATCCCATGAATGCCTTAATTAACTCACAAAAAGAAGAACTCGACAAATTTTTACGCCAAGTTCCGAATACTCACATTCGTGTTGAAAAATACACCGGGCAAGAAAGTTTAACCAGGAAAACCGAAATTCAAAACAATCCACCCCATATTTTACTCACCAACTACGTGATGCTAGAGTTAATGCTCTCACGCACTCACGAAAATAAACTGGTAGAGTCTCCCAATTTAAAATTCCTGATACTGGATGAATTACATACCTATCGGGGACGACAAGGTGCAGACGTTGCCATACTGATCCGCAAACTGCGTCAGCGTAGCAAAAGTAATGACGAATTACTCTGCATTGGTACAAGTGCCACCATGTCAACAGTCGGTTCCCGCGAACAACGCCGTCAGGTTGTGGCAGATGTCGCTAGTAAGTTATTTGGCGTGGAAATTAAACCCAGTAATGTCATTGATGAAACCCTAGAACGTTCTATCCAACGTGTTGAACCTACTATTGAACAACTGTGCCAAGGAATCTCGGCAGGTTTACCAACCGAATTAGAACAAACACTAACAGAATTCCAAAACCATTCCCTAAGCTACTGGATCGAGATGAACTTCGGTTTAGAAGAAAGAGAAGGACATCTCGTTCGCCGTCAACCGATTAGTTTAGAAACAGGTGCAACTAAACTTGCCCAACAAACCCAGCTTCTAGAGGAAACTTGTTTAACAGTCCTCAAACAGATGTTCCTTTGGGGAAGCAAGATTAATGGACTTGCTTTTCGCCTACATCAGTTCATTTCCCAAGGGGGAAGCGTTTACGCCACTATTGAAAATCGAGACAAACGCCATTTAACCCTTGAAGGTCAATATACAACCACCGACAACCGCTTACTTTATCCCCTTGTTTTTTGTCGGGAATGTGGACAGGATTATTATGTCGTGCGCTACGATGCCGATAAGCATATTATCCTGCCCCAATTGCCCACTGCATTAGATATTAGTCCTGATGATGCAGATATTACCGAAGGTTATCTTACTCTCGATGAACCAGAACTTTGGGATATAAGCGATGAAGATAGACTTCCTGACTCTTGGTTTAGTGAAACCAAAAAGAAAGGACGGGTTGCCAAAAAAGACTTTCTACGATTTATTCCTCGCAAACTCCAAATTCTACCCAATGGTAAAGTTACATCCTCCTTGTTGCAAGGAACCAATTGTTGGTTTATTCCCAAACCATTTTTGACCTGTCTCAACTGCGGCGTACTTCATGACAAAAAGCGAAACGAATTTGCTAAACTCTCTCGCCTCAGCAGTGAAGGGCGCAGTACCGCTACCACTCTACTTTGTCTTTCTACCACCAGCCGCCTCAAGCAAGTCTTTACAGGGGAGAAAGTTAAAGCTGCCAAAATCCTCAGTTTTACTGATAATCGTCAAGATGCTTCATTACAAGCAGGGCATTTCAATGATTTTGTCCAAACCAGTTTCTTACGGGCTGCACTTTTAGGCGCAATTCAAGCCAAAGGGCAACTCACCCACAGCGAATTAGCTAGTGTAGTCGTCCAATACATGGGAATTACTCAAAACGATTATGCCAAGCAAGCAGCAGAGTTTGGTGTTGGGAAGCGACGCAATGAAGAAGCCTTTCGTAAACTGATTGAATATCGTCTTTACGAAGACTTGCGTCGGGGGTGGCGCATTGTTCAACCCAACCTTGAACAGTGCGGACTGTTGATAATTGAGTATGACGGACTGCAAGAAGCCTGTGCTGACAACAATCTTTGGCAAAAACACCGCCATTCTCTTTTACTACAAGCCACTCCACAAGAACGTTTCATCATTACCCAAGCATTCCTCAACCATCTGAGGCGAGAATTAGCAATTGATGCCAAACTTTTACAACCAGACCAGAAAGATTCACTCAAAAGCGAAGTCATTCAAGCTCTTAAAGAACCTTGGGTATTCGATGAGAACGAATATTTATACTTAGCAACTTGGGCAACTATTAGCACTGGTGGTAATGAAAGAGCCAAAGTTAAACTTACTACTAGAAGTAAAATTGGACGATTTTTGCGTTCGCCAAATACATGGTCGCTCCGTAGCCAACTTTTAACAGATGTAGAGTTCAACAGCTTAATCACTACTTTAATTGATGCTTTGTGTGATGCTGGCTACCTAGTGCAAGAAAAATCTGAGGTACAGCTACGCATAGACTCACTACTATGGAAAGCAACCAACCTCAAGGAAATCCCTACCGATCCCTTAACATCGCGTCGCTTGCAGGGTAACGATAAACCCAATATTTCGGTTAATCAATTTTTCCAAGGTTTCTACCAAACCAATGCCTTGCAAATCCAAACAATGGAAGGGCGAGAACATACCGGACAAGTAAGCAACAAAGACCGTCAAGAACGAGAAGAAAAATTCCGTCAAGGACAATTAGCTGCATTGTTCTGTTCTCCGACAATGGAATTAGGTATCGACATTTCTGACCTTAGCGTTGTCCATCTCCGAAACGTTCCCCCCAGCCCCGCTAATTACGCCCAACGTAGCGGTCGTGCTGGTAGAAGCGGACAGCAAGCTTTAGTCATTACTTATGCTTCCATTGGTAGCGGTCACGATCAATACTTTTTCAAGCGCCAAAATCAAATGGTTGCTGGGGTAGTTGCTCCACCAAAACTAGAATTAGCCAACCAGGATTTAATTAAATCTCATGTTTACTCGATTTGGTTAGCACATACTGGGGTTTACTTGGAAGATTCCATGAATAAAATCTTGGATTTGGAATTAGAAAACTATCCCCTCAAAGACAGTATTCACCAACAACTTACTCTGAGCCAAGCCAAATTAACCCAATGTCTGCAAGCTGCTCAGTCTATTTTCTCAGACTTTTTCTGCCAAGAGGATCTGCAAAAAGCTTCTTGGTATTCTGTAAATTGGTTACAGAATACCATCGAAAATGCTTTGAATGCTTTTGACCGTGCCTGTAAGCGTTGGCGAGATTTATATATAGAGTCAGTTAAACAGTTAGAATCTGCCCGTCGCACCATTGACCGTTTTGCTAGAGGTGATGTCACCCAAGAGGAACGCAAAAATGCCGAATCACAGTCACGAGAAGCACAACGACAAATTGATTTACTTGTAGGACACAGCCAAGGCAAGAGTAATTCCCAGTTTGAATTTTATCCCTATCGTTACTTTGCTGCCGAAGGGTTTTTACCAGGATTCAATTTCCCTCGCCTGCCAGTTCGGGCATTTATTCCGGCTGGTGAAGGTGGCGAATTTATTTCTCGCCCCCGCTCAATGGCATTACGGGAATTTGCTCCCAATAATATCCTTTACTACGAAGGTAGTAAATTTATGGTGGCCAAAACTAAAGTTCCTGTTGGTGGCATTGAAGGCGAGTATAAACGGGTGAGTGTCTGCGCTAACTGCGGGTATTACCACGACGGCGATTTTCGTGACACTTGTGAAAACTGCGGTGCAGAAATTAAACCTGATGTTCATGGCAATGTAGCCAAATTAACTCGTGTACTGCCAATGGAAACTGCGATCGCTCGTCGTCGAGAACGTATTACCTGCGATGAAGAAGAACGGCTCAAGTACGGCTACAATATCACCACTCATTTCCGCTACGCTACCCAAAAGCGGGAATCAGCTATTGTTCAAGCTGCTGACGGTACACCACTATTCAAATTAACCTATGGAGCTACAGCTACCATTTGGCGAATTAATCGGGGGCTGAAGAAGAATAGAGAAGAACGAGGATTTAAGCTCAATCCAACAACGGGTGTATGGGGCGACCATAGAAATCCACAGGCTCAACAAACACCCGATAGCTTGCATACCGAAGTCAATTTAATGGTTGATGATACTTGCAATATCTTGATTGTTGAGCCATTAAATGTTCCTGTTGAGGACAGAGAAGCTTTTATTGCCACTCTGCAATACACCTTAGAAACTGCAATTCAAGCCGTTTACAAATTAGAAGCTGATGAACTCGACTCCGAACGACTAGGCGAAGGCAAGTATTTATTGTTCTGGGAAGCTGCTGAAGGTGGTGCAGGTGTACTCTCTCAGCTATTAGAAAAACCAGAGGCATTTAGAAAAATTGCTGATGCAGCTTTCGACATTTGTCATTTCACACAACCTAAAGACAGTTGTATTCAAGCTTGTTATGAATGCTTGCTCTCTTACCGCAATCAATTTGACCATGCACTGATAAATCGTCACCTCATCAAACCTTGGCTTGACCTCTTACTGGAGAGTAGCGTTATTACTCAAGTCAAAGGGCTTTCTCGCGATCAGCAATATCAAAAATTACTGGAGCAAACAGACCCTAACTCTGATTTTGAGCGTGTGGTTTTGCAGGAAATTTATCAACGGGGGTATAAATTACCCGATGCTGCACAGCAATTTATTCCAGAGGCGAACTGTAAACCAGATTTTGTTTATGAGGAAGAGGCGATCGCTGTTTTTTGTGACGGTTCAGTTCATGATAGCCCTGATCAGCGCAAGCAAGATAAAATTGAGCGCGATAATCTTAGGTACGAGACTGGTTATACTGTGCTGACATTACGTTATGACGAAGAGTGGCAAACCGAGTTGCTAAACTTATTAAGTTTGTAAGTAAATCTAGAGTGTAGTTGTATTTACAAAGTTGAATTTAATTATTAATTATTAAGCTCTAGCATTAGTAAGTTAGCCTTGTTTTTAAATCAACAAATTTTTACTAATTAACGTTATTAAAAATCCCTAAAAGGGAATACTAAAAATAATATATAAATAATAAGCTAATGTTTAGCGTACCAAATGAAGATCCACTGCTAGAAGCAATCAAGCGAGATTTAGCTGAAAATAGCGAACAACAGAGACTTATAGCTTTACAAAAAGCTCTAACTTTGGGTCAGCAAGGTCTTGATTTGTTTACACAGCAATCATTACAGGATAAATCAGAAAACATTCGCCAGTCGGCTTATTGGATACTTCATCAATACAATCCGTATTTATCCGAAAATTCTAAAAGAAGAAGTTCTAATGACCGGATTTTCCCTACAGATACAATTACTTGTCTTGCCATTACTCCTGATAACCACATTTTAGTAGGAGGAAGCTGGCAAAAAATTTTCATTGGGAACTTACAAACAGGGGAATTACTTCGCACTATTAATGCACATTCTCATTGGATACTATCTGTAGCTATTAGCTTAGATGGAAAAACTCTTATAAGTAGTAGCTTAGATACAATAATTAAAATTTGGGATTTAAAACTTGGGCTACTAATTCGGCAAATAAATGCTCATAATAACTGGGTTAATGCTGTCAACATCACACCTGATAGTAAAACTATAGTCAGTGCAAGTGCTGACAAAACAATTAAAATTTGGGATATCAGTACAGGCAAACTACAGCATACTCTTGAAGAGCATTCTGGTGACATCTTGAGTATAGCAATTAGCTCAGATGGAAAAATTATTGCTAGTGGCAGTACAGATAATACAGTTAAAATATGGAATTTAGAATCTGGTAAATTGTATCAAAGCTTAGAAGGACATTTAGATTGGGTACAAGCAGTCACGATTAGTCAAGATAACAAATTTTTGATTAGTGGCAGTCGTGACGGAGATATTAAAATTTGGCAGGCGGATTCTGATGAAAAAAACAATTCAGAAACTTCTAATGCAGATAATACCAACTTTATTGCTAAAATTATAGAATTTATATTTTTAATAGTAATAAGTAAGTTAAGAGCAGGAGCCGTCTTTTGGCTTGGTGCGCCATTCCTTTACTCAAGCAATATTTCTGGCAGTAAAAACAAACAAAACTCTGCATTAAATCTAGCTAATTTAAAATGCATTCATTCTATACATCAAGACTTAACTGATACAGTCAATAATCTTATTATTAATAATAATGAAAATCTTATTAGTATTAGTGATGATAACAATATAAAACAGTGGTGTATTAAAACAAAGCAATTAATTCGTTCATTCAAAGGTCACACTGGCTTTATTTCCTCTGCTGCCGTCAGTTCTGATAATAAAATTCTTGTTTCTGGCGGCAGTGATTGGATTAAAGTTTGGAATCTACAGACAGGTCAATTACTCCATCCTATCAAGGGTAGTACAAAACCAAAATTAACTCATACATCGATTGTGCCACGTCAAATAAAGCTTGAGTGTGATCAGTGTCAAACTTTTAAAATTCAAGGAACAGATCAACATGGTGTAAAGATTAATATTCAAGAATTATCATGGCAGGCACAGGGAGGCAACATCGATCAGAGTGGATTATTTGTTGCAGGTAATCAAGAAGGTAAATATACAGTTACAGGTATAACAGGAAATTTAGAAACTTCAGCATCGGTAATTATTATCGAACCTGCTAAATTAACGCAGATGATTATTACTCCCCAAAAAATAACACTGAAATGTGGTAAATCTCAGCGTTTTAATATTCAAGGCTTAGATCAGCGTGGTGCAAGGATTGTTAGCAAAAATCTATCATGGCAAGCTACAGGAGGAACTATTGATGCTAATGGGAACTTCTATGCTGGTCAAAATCCTGGCGAATTTGCTATTACAGCCAGTGTAGAAGCAGTTAAAGCCTGTATTTTAATCACACTAATTGAACCGCCAAAGCTGGAAAAAATAATTATTTCCCCTAGACAACGCTCTTTAACTTTTGGTAATACCTTATACTTCTCAGCCAAAGGCTTAGATCAATATGGGAATAATATAAAGCTTGGGAAAGTAGTTTGGAGCGCAACAGGTGGCAATATTTTTCCTGATGGTAGACTACAAGCAATTAACCAAGAACAAGAAATTACTGTTACTGCTAGAGTTGGAGATATAAGTGCTTCTACAGTAATTAATGTTATTGAAGCTCCAAAATTAACTGAACTCATCATTTCTCCTCCAGAAGTGATTATGAAACCAGGAGAACAGCAAAAGTTTAGTATCCAAGGTTTAGACCAAAGTGGTAATGCGATCGCAGTTGAAAAGATAGTCTGGAGCGCAACTGGGGGAACAATTGATCAGAATGGAACTTTTGTAGTTAATCAGAGTGCTAAGGGCAATTTCAACATATCAGCTTGTGCAGTTAAACCAAATGTAAGTGTTTCTGCAAAAGTTTTTGTCCCTCTAATCTTGCAAAGATTAGAAATTCTGCCCAAACAGGTAGATATTGAACCTAAGCAAATTCAAAGTTTTACTGTCAAAGCTTTTGATCAGGAAGAAACTGAAATCTCTGCTGAGGGCGTTAGTTGGCAATGTACAACAGGAGGAACAATTAATAATGATATATTCATCGGTAATTATGATGCAGATACAGTTGAGGTCGTTGCTAACGTTGGAAATGTCAGTGATGTAGCTTATGTACGCTTGCTACCTGTTTTGAGAAGTTTAGAAATTAAGCCAAAAATAACACATCTTAAACCGAATGAACAAATCAACTTCACAGCCAAGGGTTTTGACCAATTTAAAAATGAAGTAGAAGTTCAAGATATTTACTGGCAAACAACTCAGGGGAAAATCTACTCAGATGGAACTTTTGTAGCTGTTAGCATAGATGCAGATATTACAGTAAGTGCAACAGTAGGAAGTATTGTAGGTAAAACCCATTTTAAAATCGTTGAACCTTCAAGGCTTACTCAACTGGTCATCTCTCCAGAAAAAGTTGTAATAAATCCAGAACAATACCAGCATTTTGAGGTTATAGGTCTGGATCAGCGTGGTGATGCGATCGCTATCAGTGGAATTAATTGGAAAGCAACAAGTGGCAAAATTGATCAAGCTGGTAATTACTTAGCAGGCAAAGACCAAAAAGGTCAATTTACGATTATTGCTAGTATTGGAAGATTAAGCGTTTCAGCAAACGTCATTATTCCTCCAGCATTGCAGCAGCTAGAAATCTTTCCTTCTCAAATACAGCTAACACCTGAAGAAACAGAAATTTTTACTATTGTTGGTTTTGATCAGCAAAATGTTGAGATAAAACTTGAAAAAGTAAATTGGAAATCGACTCAAGGTGGTTCAATCAGTCAACAAGGAATATTTGAAGGTGGTTATACTCACAGAGAAGTTACCGTAACTGCCTCAATTGGTAATGTTAAACAATCAGCTTATGTTAAGCTACTACCAGTCTTAAGAAAATTACAGATTTCTCCTCCATCTGTAAAACTTAAACCTAATGAAAGGCAAACTTTTACCGTAATAGGCATTGACCAGTTTGATGATGAGTGTGATCCTGGAAAAATTAATTGGGAATCAACCGGAGGAGACATTGACAAAAATGGCAATTTTACTGCTGATCATCATGCTAAAGGACAATTTCTAGTAACTGCAACTTCTTATTTAACTCCTAAATTAACAAAAAAGTCAAGGGCAATACTTTTTAATATTAGTCTTTCTCTTAAGATTTTATCCTATATAGTTCGTGTTGTAGCACAGGTTCAAGATAAACTTATACTTGATTCAAATAATGAAGAATCTGAAGCAAATATCATTACCATAGAAACAGCAGTAGAAGCCTATGATTTTAATCCAAGTATAGAAAATTGGATAAGTAAAACATTTATTAAATTTATTGCTAAATTTCTTACATTTATTAGTAGATTTTGCTTTAAACAAGCAACAGCCTGCTTAAGTGTTTCAGCAGAAATCACAATCGTACCTGTTATAAGATATTTAGAAATATATCCAGAAAAAGCAAAGATAAATCCGCCCGAAAGTATTAATTTTACAATTCAAGCTTTTGACCAACATTTTTATCCAATAAAATTTAATAATGTATATTGGCGAACAACAAGTGGAGATATTAACTCTAATGGTACTTTATCAAGTAAATGTATAAATAATCAGTGCAAAAACATTACTGTTACTGCTACTGTAGAGAATATTGATAAGTCTGTTGATATAGCTGTAGTTTATACACCGCAGATTACCGCGACACAGAACGATAATAAACAAGCATTTTCAATAATAGACAAAATATCATACATAAGAGATATTGCGCTTAATCACGATAACGATCATGAAAGTGATATCTCCAATCAAAATTATTTAGATTCTAGTTTTGAGTATAAAAGTCAATCTAAAGAATATTTACTAAATGCATTAAAGGTTAATGATGAAGACGAAAAGGCTGAAACAGAAATACTGTTAGATATACTAAGTTTTAATGATAAGTTTGAATGTGATGATCTAGATGATGAAGATAGCTCTAATGATACAGAATATACATATAAATGTGCGTATGTATGTACTAATACAAGTTTTAATAGTATTGTTGAAAGCAATTCTTGGTTTTACCGTAGCCAATTATTTTATGATGGATACAGTAAATCTGATATTATTGATTACCATGACTACTTAGATTATCAAAATATAATTAGTTATATACAATTTCAAAATGACCAATCATAATTTTTTTGGTTCTCCATTACTTGTTATAGTAAAAACGTCTATGATTTATGGGCAAAACTAAATTCCTCGCTTATTACAACCACATCATCATTTAACTCACTCATAATTTTCACCATGAATAATAAAACAGGCTAACTGTCTGCCCTTGCATAAAATTCCCGTAAACAACAAAAAAGCAATCGCCATCGCTCCAGAACTCAAGCGTGATAATTGCCTCAGCCGCTAGCTTCTGACTCCAACAAATTCAGCACTTTCTCCTCCAGTGCCGTCAGATAAGCCCGCTTCAGCTTCCCCAGCATCTCCAAAAACTTCTGCACCGACTCCTCCAACGCACCCGAATACACTCGACTGATGCGATCGCAAATCACCTGCATCTGCTCACACTCGGCAGACAGGTAATCGTAAGACTTCAGATGTTGCAAACCAACGGTGTACTCCCCATTCCAGGTTTTGACAGTGCAGCTGAATTCGCCTACATGGCTGACTATCCCCCAGCAGCCACCCTTCCCCCTGAGTTCGGGGTTGTCCTTGGCTAAAATTTGGCACACTTCCCCGATCTGGTAGGTATTGGGTACTTTGGTGCGTTCCATTATCTGCTGCACCACATCCTTCACGATTCTACCACTTGGGACTTTACCCTCTGCTTTTTCTACCGCTTGCTGCCATGCTTCTGGCTGTTGTTGAGGTTCTAGCTTTGCCAGAGGGCGAACTTGTACTTCTGATGTGGGCAAAATTTGGGAACTATTAGTTCCCATTTCATCTTGGCTTTCATTTTGGGAACTATTAGTTCCCATTTTTATATTGTCAACTATCACTGAACCAGCTATTAGATAATTTACATGGCGGTAAGTATAACTAAACCTATCCCTGCAATATTCCTCAAAGGTCTTATGGGTAGAGCGGTACAGTCGGCGATCACGTAACTCCATTAAAGCCTTTCCCGCCTCAAAAAATGCCCTCTCTACTTTTCTCTCCAGGTGCAAGCGATCGCTAATTTCCTGCTCGGTTAATTCTGGAACTTCAACGGCAGTAACGTTAATTGTTGCTAAGGCTGGGTTTTCCTGAAGGGAGATATCCTCATTTACAGAGTTAGGGAGTGTTTTTGAATCATCAGAAGCAGCAGAGGTGGATTTTTTGCTCTTACGGGTTGATTTGTCCATAAACCCACCTCTAGGTTGATATTTAAGCTACTTGTTGCCGATGCTCTACTAAATCAAGTAAAGGAGGGAATATTCTGGATTTATCGGTAGAAACCAATACAAAAACTGCATTTGTCGAGAAAGGTTCTTGAATATAGTTGTAAAGAATCACAAATGCTCTAGTAGTCAGATAATGAGCATTTCTAAGTAAAATTACAACTTTGCTATCTTTTGACTCTGCCACCAAAGTTTTTACTTGCTCTATGAGCCTTTCAATATCTTGGGCTTCATAAGCATTCTTCGCTTCAAAATCTATGATTTGGTCACATATAAACGATGTCATTGCTTTGCCTCTGTATCTTCAACTTTCTCAAAAGTTCCATCAGCACGTCGCCGCCAACCATCCACAATTACATCATCTTCCGAATTACGAGGTTTTGAGGGATCGCGCCAGTCGTAATCAATAGTTTTATCGGACGATTCTGACTTTTTGTTAGGTATTTTATCCTGATTAGATTCGTTCGCTTCAGTCATGCCGTTTTTCTTTTCAATAGCAAAAAAGCCGTCTCATAATCATCCTGGCGTTGGCTATTATAGAATTTGTCTCATGCCGCACCTCTATTGGCATCAATGACAATCATGTGTGGTTGACGTTTTGTTGATTTTGGCGACTCACTTTTTCCTTCTACTTCCTCTGAAGCAGTTTTTAACACCTCATCATTTGATAAGTGGCCAGTTTTGTCATCAATATTGTTTGGCCGCCATTCCAAAATATCTCCAGGCTGACATTCAAGTACTTCGCAAAATCTCCCCAAGGCATCAAATGTAATTGAGGCAGCTCTTCCTTGTTCAATTTTTTGAATATTTTGCAGACTGTAACCAGTTTTTCTCGCTAGCTCATTTTGAGACAAGCCTCTAGATTCTCTCGTCTTTTTCAGTTTTACAAGCACAGGCATTTCCTAATTCTTACTCCTTAAAGTAGCACTACTTTCAGTTGGTTATCTATAGTGTGTGTATCCATAAGTAATCTAAATAATTACTAAGAGTAGCATTACTAATCGTAATACGAAAGTTGACTTTAGACTATTGCTAACTACTTATGGTAGCGCTACCATAAGTAGTACCAAAAGAAAAAAACAAAAACAAAAGACGACCGACTGAGCCTGAGAAACTTCCGCGATCGCCTTTTGTTCCAATTAATTATGGAGATTTCAATTATGACCCATCCAACCTACACACAGCAAGCCCTTTGCCCCTATAACCTCCCCCGTCTCAAAAGAATTGCTGCCGAACTCGGCGTAATACCCACTGGAGACAAAAGAGCGGCCCAAACCTGGATAAACGCAATTATCACCCACCAATCCAACCAGCTTCATAAAGTTGACAACCAAGCCACAGCCCAAGCCGAACTCGACAACTACATCGCTCACCAAGCCCAAGCCATAGCTCCCGAACCCCTCAGAATAGTCGAAATCTCGTTTTCTGATTACGAATATTACGCTGATGACAAACTGATAGCCAGCATCAGCCATGACGATAATCTAACCCAGCCTTGGGTAGTGATGGTAAACGGCACTGAAAAATTCCGAGCTAACACCTGGGCAAGATGCAACCGCTTCATTGAATGGCATCACCAAGATGGAACACTCAACGAACCAGTACCCACACAAACTGAGGTTGAAGAAACTGCGACCACTGGTAACGAAGTCATGGCGCAGATTTTCAACGAATGCCAGAAGTACGGCTTTGAAATCCTCGACGATGGGATTTACCACAACAACATGAAGCTGGGCAAAGTGGGCTGCACTGACGGCAGATGGTGGTTCACACGTGCAGCAGACAAAACCCAGCGTATACCCTGTGATTCTGCAATGGAAGTAATTCAATCGCTGTCGATAACAGACGTGTCTACTGATGATAAATCCATTTTTGATGAATATTTTTTAGACCAACCCTTAGAACAGCTAACTGGCGATAGATTGCAACGGCTGCTGGAGAGAGCAGAGTTAGTCACAGCGTAAGTCTTGGGCTTCGCCTGGGAAAAGGTTAAAGGGAAAGGGAGAAAGGTAAATTTCTTCATTCCCTTCCCTCTTTGCCCTTTCCCCTTTTCCCTAATTATTTATTCACCAATCCCCAATTAAATCTATGAGAGCCACAATATCCATTCCCCAACACTGGGCATACCCTCGCTTTGCTTTGGATCAGCTTACAGAACAAGGCACGATTCTCGGACTTTATTACTACCCGAATGGTACAGAATTAGCTGAACAATTTGATGATGGTTGGCGCTATGTGCTGATGCCTAACAAGAATTCTGATGAAATATCGTACTTGCAAGAGAATCAAATCCAGCTGCTCTCTCCACAGGAATTGTTCACACAAATTACCGCAGAAATTGAATTTTATCAGCGTCAAATCTCCATCCTGCAATAACAGTTAGCTGTAGTAACTGGAGGTAGTAGTAATGGCTAATTCTACAAACAGTTTTGACCGTAGAGCAAATCATTTGCTGCATTCGATTCGACTTTGCGGTGGTTGTGTTCCATTGCATCGGCTTCAGTTCCAATTCTCCGATTCAGTTATTCAAACTCTGCTGGATAAAGAACTAGTGCAAGTACAGAACACGGGACGCGGTTTTTTGTTGGAGATTGCCGAGGATTTTTAGCTCTTAATCGAAGAGGAACCAATTATGAAACTTTACGCTAAGACGATTCCACACACATTACCAGA
>LXQE01000196.1 GCA_003326195.1 Nostoc punctiforme NIES-2108 | reverse complement strand
TCAATTCCTCGAGTGAAACTTTTCCCTTCAGACATAAACCCGACTTTTTGCTGAAACTTAATGATGGATTCTGTAAGATCCTTCTCGGTAACAGGCTCATCGAACTGACCCGGATGAGCCGCGAGATCGGAACAGAAAAGGATCTCCTCTTGCGGCTGATAAAATACACAACCTTCCCATCCATGAGGAAAATGAGGAGTTTCAATCAGGATGATATCTCTTCTACCAAGGGAAAGAACAGAGTTATTCTTAAGAGCCGTTGTTGGTCGCAGTGCAAAGTCATCCATGTTTGATTGATTTAGAGGACTCACAATTGTTTTCGCTTGCGGCGCTACTTCAAGCCACTGATTAAGCGCTCCGCACTCATCAGCTTCAAGGTGACAAAAACCTATGTAATCAAGTTTTGAAGGATCGCAGACAGACTCTACTAGCTGATAAGTTTGCTCGAACCAATTTGAGCGACCTGTATGAATCAGCATCGGGTGCTCATCAACGAGCAGAAATTGACTGAAAACAAACTTTTTGTTATTTGATATCGAAAGCTTATATATATTAGGAACTATCTCATCTATGCGCGTGAATTTAGCATCGAAATGCGTAAACATCATCTTTTGGGGTAAAAAACATCTGACATTTTTTCCCCAAAGCCCAAAAAGCAAAGCTGGTGAAATCGGGGAGTTTTGCAACAACTGAACTTATGTTACTACCTAATCCCTAAGCTATGCATCTAGCTGATTTTTACGACATGTGAATGGGTAAAACTTTAATACCGATTAGCTTATTAATTTTTCTGAGAGTAAAAAAGACCCAGATTAACTGCCTGGGTCTTTGAGGTTGGGAATTATCCTAAGATTTCAATCACAGCCGCTAGAATAGCTGGCGCTTTATCTGAAACCGGAATGAATACCCGCTTTTTCCAGTTGATGATCTCGGTAAAACATCCAACAGCTAAGAGTCGCTCTGCCAGTGAGATAGCATTAACCAGTTCTATGCGAGGTTCATTAGCAACGAAAGAACGTCGCAAAGTTACGCCACCCGGTAACTGCTGGGAATAGCCTTCGTTTAGCACTAAAGAGACTAACTCCTGTGGGCTTAATAGCTTGTTCTTGAGTCCGAGTTGTTCAGCCACCGACTTAATATCATTAGCATTCACCACCCGACCGAGAATCTTTTGTCCATCGCTGGTTTGTAGTCGGAAGACTCGACTATTCTGCTGTGGCAGGATTTTCCAGATGGGTAGGAGAATACCAGTTACCAAATGCAGGTAATCGGTTGTGAACTTGGGCAATGCGTCTACTTCAGTAGACCATGCCGCAGTAAAGGTATCAGCCGAAACCTGCCGCCAAGTGGAAGAATTCAGTTGTTCCACTATGACACGAGTTTCTTTTTGTGGACGGACGAGCAAAACCCTTGGCACAACACCACCTTCCGCATCGAATATACTATGCGTTGGAATTGTTACCGCCCCACTACCTTTCTCATTCACCATGAATCGCCCTTGGTACTTGGCAGCAAACTCCAACATCTCTTCAGCAGTTCTGATGTTGTTTCTTTGGGTGCGTTCCACTTTCAAGTAATTGGTGACGCTACCAGTTTGAGCATGAGTATATACAGCTTCCTGGCTCTCAACAATAAACCGTTCTGCTCGAAGTGTTTCCACCCCCATCTCATAGACCCCTGCCGCGATCGCTGCTTCAATCTGCTGACTTAGCAACAACTCAAAACGCTCGAAAATGATGTTTTGCATATCGATGCGTAAAGCCAGCAGCCGATTGAGGAATTGCCGCAATGGGGGCAAGTCAATTTTCATCCCGCCTTCATGAGAGGTTAAACTCAGTCCCGTCATTTGCTCGAACTTTCCTAAAGGCACTTCATAAAATCGACCTTGGAAAATCTGCTTAAACAACTCGTATAGTGCGTACTCTGCATAGTTCGATTCAAGGTTATCTTTAGCTTCAAATATCCCATTGCCTCCGGTTTGCCTTTGCCCCCTTGTGAGTGCGCCCAAGCTATCCAGCCGTCGAGCAATAGTGCTGATGAATCGGCGTTCACCAATGACGTTAGTGGTAACAGGTCTAAACACGGGTGCTGATGCTTGGTTTGTGCGATGCGATCGCCCAAGCCCTTGAATTGCGTTGTCTGCTCTCCAGCCGGCTTCAAGCAAATAATGCGATCGCCGCCGCCGATTCGCAGCATTTAGATCGGCATGATAACTTCTGCCTGTGCCACCAACGTCACTGAAGATGAGGATTTGTTTGTCTCCTTGCATAAACGCAGCAGTCTCAGCAATATTCGCTCCACCACCGCGTGAATCCACAAACAAACGTCCAGATTCATCTTTTAACACCCGTTTGCTACGACCCGTAACTTCAGCCACTTGCTTGTGACCAAAATGCCACAGCAATTGTTCTAATGCACCAGGGATTGGATCAAGGCTGGCGAGTTTGTCTACTAAGGCATCTCTCAAAGCTACAGCTTCTTGTGAAATAACTGGGGAGCCATCAGCGTCAAAGACCGGCTCGGATCTTTCTTCTCCATCAACGCCAGAATGAATGGAATGCAGATGAACAGGGAAAGCACTCATCAAGTAGTCCATGACATATTCTCGTGGGGTCAAGTCAAGATTGAGATCCTTCCATTCGGAAGCCGGAACTTCATCAAGTCGTCGTTTCAAAAGTTCTTCATTAGTCGAAACTATTTGAATGACAACTGCAAGACCTTGGGCTAGATCCTGCTCAATCGCTTTGATCAGGGTAGGGCATTTCATCCCGGTCAGCAGATGATTGAAGAATCTTTGCTTGTGTGACTCAAACTGCGAGTTGGCAGACATCTTAGCAGCACGATTGTACGTTTTTGCGCCAGAGATATTACAAGCTTCTAACGCTTTTTCTAAATTATTATGAATAACCTGAAAAGCATCGGAGTAGCTGTTATAGCTCCGTTCCTGCCTCGGCGTTAACTCAATTTCGAGAGTTTGATACTCAACTCCCTCGAATGAAAGGCTCCGCGCCAGATACAGCCCCAAAGCCTTGAGATCCCTGGCTACCACTTCCATCGCAGCGATACCACCGCCCTCAATGGATTCCACAAAATCCTCACGGGAGGTAAACGGAAAATCTCCAGTCTGCCAAAGCCCCAGACGATTTGCATAAGATAGGTTAGAAACCTTCGTCGCTCCAGTAGCAGAAACGTAGATAACCCGTGCCTGCGGTAATGCGTTTTGTAGCCGAAGCCCAACAATGCCTTGCTGGGATGCTGCAACCATACCGAGTTTACCCTCTTGCGCCATTGCATTGCCCATACTGTGACACTCGTCATAAGCGATCGCTCCCTCAAAGTCCTTGCCTGCCCACTCAACGATTTGCTTGAGCCGACTTTTACCGTTCTTTTGAGAGCGTAGAGTTGAGTACGTGCAGAAGAGAATACCTTGGGTGAAAGGGATGGGGTCGCCAAGTTTGATATTTGAGAGGTCGATAATGTCTTTTGCATCACCTCCTAAAGCACACCAGTCCCTACGTGCGTCCTCAAGAAGAGCAGCACTCTTTGATACCCAAATTGCTTTTCTTCGTTCCTGACACCAGTTGTCGAGGATGATTCCTGCACATTGTCTTCCTTTCCCCGCACCCGTCCCATCGCCAAGAAACCAGCCACGACGAAATTTTACGGCATTTTCTTCGCTTTGAGCCGCTACAGTCACATTATCCCATGAATCATCGACAATATAAGACCCAGAAAGAAATTCACCGTGCGCCTGACCTGCGTAAATAACGCTTTCAAGTTGTGCTTCAGATAACAATCCTTGTGAGACAATGTTTCGCGGGAGATGCGGTTTGTAAGTGGGTGGTGGTGGCGAGACAAGCGCTAGGGCTGCACTCTCACAGAGTAGCGAGGGATGAGGTAAAGCGTCCTTGATCCGGATTCTTTGTGGGCGATAAGTTTCATATAAAGTATCTTTGAGTCCTTCTGTAGCAGACCATTCGATGACTTCGTATTCCAGAATAACCACATCTGGAATTGAAGAAAGTGTTTCTGCTTGAGCTACCACAGAGCGTTTTGGCAATTGAACAACAATTGCCTTCGCAGCAGCTTTGATATCTGAGCGTTCCCACGAAGACCTCTGTGGCAACTGCTCAATTAATGCCAGTATTTCAGGCAGATCCAAAGTTTCAGTAATACAAGGGATTTCGCTGGAGTCAGCCGGAACCTTGTCAATTACTGTGATTCTGGTATCGATTTGTGTACCATGTTTTGAGTACACCTTGCCGTTAACCCCAACAGATAGTAGAACTCGCGCAAAATCCTGCCACTTAAGGAAAGTCTCTCGCCAGCTTGGGTTAGCCGGAGAGAACCAGTTGGCTGTGATTGTTACCAGCCGTCCACCGTCAGCCAGTCTTTGCAATGCCGAGTTTATGTGGCGAGGAGTTGCGTCGGGGTTGCGACTGTTGATTTTGGGAGATGCAGAGAAAGGTGGATTCATCAGCACAACTGAGGGCTGAGTCTTGCCAACCAGATAGTCGTTAATCTGTTCCGCGTTTACTGAGAATAGCGGTGTACCTGGAAACAACCGACGCAGAATCTTACTTCTATCGGGTGCAAGCTCGTTGAGCATCAGACTTGCACTGTGCAGTTTAGCCATTTGTGCTAACAAACCAGTTCCGGCACTTGGCTCCAAAATCAAATCATCAGCCTTTATAAATCCTGCTTTGGCTACCAGATAAGCAAGCGGCAGAGGGGTGGAGAATTGCTGAAGTTGTACTGACTCTTCACTACGGCGAGTATGCGTCGGGCAGAGGGCTGTTAATTCTTCTAATTGTTGCACAACCACTTGAGGTTGTTGTGATAAAATCTTAATTCCCAGATGACGCAGATATAATATTTGCGACACTTCCACTGCCTCGTAAGCGTCTTTCCACTGCCATGCACCAGACGCAGCACTGCCTAGAAAGTAGCGATTCATCTGGGAAGAAACAGTTTTCGTAGAGAGAGGGCGATTATCTATTAAAACTTTTGCAAGCTCTTGGGCAACATTAATAACTGACTGCCCATAATCGATTACTGTTTGCAAATCGAATAGAGAACCTTGAGTGAAAAGTTGCTGTACCATTGCATCACTCACAATATTATTTTTTCACTTTTGCTATGGCGAAGCCTTTCTCTTAGTAATAAATGAGGCAAGTAATTGCCTCATTTAAACCTTTGAACGTTCAGATATTTATTCTTCGGTGAGCGGACGATAATTAAAAAGCGAATTAAGCAGTTTTACGTGGTCTGCCTGGCTTGCGCTTGCCTGAAGAATTTACATCAACCTTTTTAATTTTCGGTGATTTGTTGGCAGCATTGTTAGCTTTCTTTGAACGAGTAGTACGTTTTGGTTGTGGTAAAATTTCTTTAACTGGAGGCAGTAATCTTAATGTAGGGAATGAGAGAACAACTGCTTCATTACTGGTACGATGAACAACTTCATTCTCTAGTGTCCAAGGATCTGGCAACTTTTCAAAAGTCTGAACTTGTTGTGGTGTGATTATTTCTGATACTGATGGAATTGTAGAAGCGGCTATATTTGCATTACTAACTGAAATAAGATTACTAGCGTAATTAGCCGATACAAATAGTCCGTTAATGAACTGGAAGATGACGAGAGTAACAAATGCCCAAAAGATAGCTACGATTGCCAAAGTGAGTAGAGATTGCATATCCATGATTATTCCTCAACTAAGTATTTGTATTTTTCAATTGATTTACGCAAAGCGTCTTTGAGCCTTGTCCAAATGTGAAGCGAATTTGAACATATCCTCTCTTCAAGGGAGGACTTCACTCAAAAATCAGCGTAGCGTCTCTCTGATTTGACTCAGCTACATTTCTTCGTTATTTTAAATCTTATTTATAAAATAAAGCAGCTTTTAGTATTTACCTATTTGAAGATTTCAAGTATTATAGTTATAAGCTTGTTTGACAAAAAGAAACATTGGGTTAAGTCTATAGTTAAGATTTAAGTTGTTAGCTAATTGTTAAAATAAAAGATTCTATTCAAACGAAAAGTAAAAGTATTCGTCACAATTAATTGAAAGTATGCCCAGCCTAACTACCGACTCAGTTCGCTCCTACCTAAAAGAAATCGGTCGCTATCCTCTGCTGGCTCCTGACCAAGAGATTACATTGGCTAGGCTTGTGCAGCAGATGATGGCGATTGAAGAACAGCGATCAAACCTCGCACTTCAACTAAACCGAGAACCAACTGCAAGAGAATTAGCTACCTTGCTTGGGCAAACCGAAGCTGAAGTACAGTCAATCGTTCAACAAGGTCAAAAAGCTAAACAGAAAATGGTGACAGCTAACCTACGGTTGGTGGTTTCTGTTGCCAAAAAATACCAGAACCACAATTTAGATTTTCTCGACTTGCTCCAAGAAGGGGCACTGGGACTGCAACGAGGAATCGAAAAGTTTGACCCTAACAAAGGCTACAAACTATCAACCTATACTTATTGGTGGATTACCCAGTCAATAACACGTGCTATAGCAGATAAGTCTCGCACTATTCGTTTACCAATTCATATCAACGAAAAGTTAAACAAAATCAGGAGAATACAGCAGCAACTATCTCAGTCTTTGGGTCGTCCTCCAGTTGTAGCAGAAATTGCCGAATCGTTGAATCTATTGCCAAGCCAAATAAGAGATTACCTTCAGGTTTCCAAGTCTCCAGTTTCATTAGAAATGCGAGTGGGAGATGAGGGTGAAAGTGAACTAGTCGATATTTTACCGATGGATAGCATTTCTCTAGATGAGCAAATTACTCTTGAGCTTTTACACCAGGACTTGAGCGAGTTGCTGGCATTGCTTAAGCCAAGGCAACGAGAAGTATTGACTCTACGTTTTGGATTAGAAGATAATCAAGAATTAACTTTGAGTCAAGTTGCAAAACGCCTAAATCAAAGCCTGGAAACAATTCGTAAAACTGAACATCTTGCTTTAAAAATTTTGCGCTCTCATCAAAACAAGATTAAAGACTATCTTCTTAATTAAGTGTTTCATTTATATGAGCAAAATCCGCTACTCCAAAGACTAAAAGCAGTCGCCACTGCCTTTTTAGATGCCTCCAATTGCGGCACTTAGGAGTGCGGTGCGATCGCGTACCCGCAATGAACCGGTGGCGATTACCTCTGCTTAGTCACTGGCGAAAAACCATCAGATTGTTACTGTTTCAATCAAATGGCGCATGAATATATTGATGCCCAGAAACTATCCTTATAAATAGAACAGCGATTATAGAACCGATGCCCAGCAAAACAATTGATGTCCGAGAGTACACCGTTAGAGCGCACAAGCGGGAAATTCACACTCGCGTTTTTAACTTCGTATGTAAGCAGTGTGAACAACCCACACAACGAGAAACATTTGGTGTCCGACCGCTCTACTGTGAAACATGCCGTCCGCCACAACCTCCCAAGCAATCGAAAATAGTCCCTATAGGCAAGAGGAAACCCAGAGCGATGAACTACAAGAGTGGGAAGGATATAGCTGGGTGATGAGGACGCTCTTTCTATCTTCGCAATAGCAAAAAATATACGATCCCTTTGCTAGCTTCTCAATTGCTACCGAAACTACCGTTGACGGCTGAGTCCAAAAATGTTTAGTGTTACATAACAGGTAACAAGGATTGGAGGGATGAGCAAGTTTGGAGAAACAATCAGGCAACTTCGGGAGGCTCAGAATTTGGGACTTCGAGAGACGGCTACTATGGTCGGTATCTCGCCTGCTTACCTGAGTCGTATTGAGCGGGGTAAGGAGCATCCGCCAAAGCCAGAAGTTATAAAAGCATTAGCAAAAATTTTAGCTGCTGATACTGATGTACTATTTAGGCTTTGTCCTTCCACAGACCCAGATGTAGTGACTTTGCTGAAGGAAAGGCCAAAGGTACTAGAACTGCTACGTTTGGTGATGGCTCAGGAACTTTCTGATGAGCAGCTTGGTAAAGTTGAGCATTTTATTAAGCGAGATATATTAGGAGAGCCATCCTCGGATACAATACTCGCGGTCTCTGAGTCATAAAAGCCTTCTTCCTGTAAGTGAGAAGGGGAATGAGTAAAATGTCATAGCAAATGAAATCAAAACAGTTGCCTATCCCTGATTTAGAAGTTGATACAGAAGATTCCACTATTTCTGATGGTTATATTCTTGACTTTATTAGTGGTGAGAAAAGTCTCAAAGATACGCCAAAAGAACAGGTGCGTCAACGGATTGCACGGGCGCTGTTTCACGAGTATGGAATTTCGGTGGAAGATATGGCGGCTGATTTTCCAGTTTCTATTAATGGGAAGCGGAAAAAGCTGGATATTGCCATTTTTCACAACGACCAGGAGCATACGCTTCAAAATTTAAGTCGTGTGGTGGTTTGTCGCCCAGAACCGAAGGTCGGCAGAAATGCGGTTAGGATTCGAGATTACGACCAAGCGGCTAAGGATTTAGAAGAACTAGAAACCATCATGGAGCATATTGACTCCTGTAAGTATGGTTTGTGGACGAATGGTTTAGAGTTCTTTTACTTAGAGAAGCAAAAAACGCGGTTTGAAGACCGATTTGAGCCGATAGGAGATTGGCCGCCTGCTGATGAATCTTTGGACACACAGGACGTAGTTTCTAGTGCGCGTACCCGCAAGGCTGACCCAGAAATGCTGCGTGTAGCTTTCCGGCGGTGCCATAATTTCATTCACGGGAATGAGGGAATGCCGAAAGATGCAGCCTTTTGGCAGTTTTTATACCTGATTTTCTGCAAAATGCACGATGAGCAGAAATCGCCTCGCGGTCAACGGCGATTTTGGGCAGGGCCGAAGGAACAGTTTGATACTGAAGGACGCAAGGAAATCCGCAAGCGGCTTATACCTCTGTTTGAGGATGTGAAAAAGAATTACAGCAATCTTTTCAGAGGTAATGAGGAAATTACTCTCTCTGACCGCGCCTTGGCCTTTATGGTTTCTGAATTAGCAAAGTATGACTTTACACGCACAGATGTAGATGCTAAAGGGGGAGCTTACCAAGAAATCGTTGGTGCGAATTTGCGCGGCGATCGCGGTCAATACTTTACACCACGAGGTATCATCAAGCTGGCAGTGGAAATGCTTGACCCTAAGGAAAATGAGCGAATTTTAGATCCAGCGTGCGGGACTGGGGGCTTTTTGGTGGCAGTGCTGGCATATATGGTAAAGAAGTTTCGAGAAGAAGCGAATGTGCCTGTAGGATTTGAAACTACTGAGGAGTTTCTGTCTGTTAATGAACGCCTGCGCCAGTTTGCCGAGAAGCAAGTGTTTGGTGCAGATTTTGACCCGTTTCTAATTAAAGCTTGCCAGATGAATATGGTAATGGCAGGAGATGGCAGGGGTCATCTTTATCACATCAATTCTGTGGATTTTCCCAACGGGCATTTAGACGGTTTAGAACCAGCTAAAAAAGAAATTCCTCTAGAATCAATTGATTTGTTGTTGACTAATCCGCCTTTTGGTTCTGATATTCCGATTACTGATCAAAATACACTCCAGCAATTTGAATTAGCTTACGATTGGGAACGTACAGAAGATAATACTTTTCGCAACACTGGCAGACTCAAGAGCAGTGTTGCACCAGAGATACTATTTATTGAGCGTTGTCTGAATTGGCTGAAACCTGCTGGAAGGATGGGGATTGTTCTGCCGGATGGTATTTTGGGCAATCCTGGAACTGAATATATCCGGTGGTGGATTCTCCGACATTCTTGGGTGTTAGCTAGCGTTGATATTCCAGTTGAGGCATTTATTGTGGAAGCGAATGTAAATATCCTCACAAGTTTGCTTTTCCTCAAGAAGAAGACTAAGGAGGAAATTAGGGCTGAGGATTTGGGCGGTAAAACGGAGTATCCAGTTTTTATGGCAGTCGCTGAGAAGGTAGGGTTTGATCGCCGGGGAAATACGTTGTATAAAAGAAATCCTGATGGTGAAGATATTGTGGTAGTGCGAGAGAGAATCGAGCGAATCCGCATTGGTGATCGCATTATTGACCGTCCTCTGAAGCGCAAGGAGAAAATTGTTGATGATGACCTGCCAATAATTGGGCAAAAGTACAGAGAGTTTATCGATGAGAACATTAGTAAATATGGACATCTTAAGTGTCTTTCTTGAGGTTAATCATGTTAAAGAAAATTGGTGTAACAAACTTCAAGGTGATTAAAGACTCTGGATTACTAGAATTAAAACCTTTAACAGTTTTAATTGGTCGTAACAGTTCAGGCAAAAGTTCTCTAATTGAAACACTAGACTGGTTAGGTCAAGCTATAGACAATGGGGCTGATGCTGCTACAGAGCGTTTTCAGCGTATTGGTGATGTTATTAACGGATGGACGAGCGCAGATACTTCACGCACTTTTGGTGTGAGGTTATTCTTAGATCCGGAGGATGTTAGTGCAGGAGAAGAGGTTTGTTACGAGATAAAAGTTGCCTCTGACAATTTAGGTGATTTACCCAAAGTTGTATATGAACAATTGAGTGCTGAAACTCGTGACGGGAGTATAGTTAGCATCCAAACATCTGGTGGAACACGTCAACGTCGTGTAAACCTTGAGGTAATTGCAAAATTATCAGATGAAACTGAGGATTACCTTAATAATGAAGAAGAGGATGAAATATATGAAGCTTTAACCGATGATCGCAGTGAGGATGAAGCTAACAAAGATGAAGAAGCTCAATGGAAAGCTGAAATACCATTTATTAGCAAAGAAACAGAATTTGAATACAAATGGTTACCAAGCACTAATCCTGATAGATTAGCTTTATCCGAAGTGGAAGCTGTTGAGGATAGAGCTGGTGATTTGGTTAGAGATTTTTTAGAAAGAGCAGTTTTCTTACGTCTAAGCCCCCGCTCAATAGCTAGTTTTACTCCTCCTCGTATGAAACATTCTCCACGCCTACTTGATGATGAAGGATATCGTTTGGCGGCTTTGCTAGGAGAACTAGACCAAGAAACTATTGAAATTCTTATTGAAAAGCTTTCATTTATTATCGAAGGAGCAAATAACTTAGAAGCTCATCATCCTGGAAGTCCGGCAGACCGACGTTATTTCACATTTATAGAAGCCAGTAGTGATGGGGAAATTCTATTACAGATTCCTGCTTGGGTACTTTCAGAAGGAACGCGAAGAGTCACAGCTATCCTTGCTATTTTGCTACATGATAACCCTCCGCCTTTACTTTGTATTGAAGAAATAGAAAATGGACTAGATCCCTGGACTATTAAATATATTTTGGATGAATTAACCAGTGCTGTTGAACGGGGAACTCAAGTTATTCTCACTAGTCATAGCCCTTACTTGCTGAATCTATTCCCGTCGGAGAACATAATTTTTTGCGATCGCCAATTAGACCAAGTGATATTTACATCAGCTGATAAGTTACCAGGTTTGGAACTTGTTGAAACACGGATGGGTACAGGAGATTTGTATGCCAGTCGTTATTTTCATGAAAGTAGAGTAAATATGGAGGCTGATGAATGAAAATTGGCATATTGTGTGAGGGTGAAAAAACAGATGCGCCAGTTATTAATACATTACTTAAACACTTATTTCCAAGTGTAGAATTTTTTATCAGGGGTAAAACAAAAGAAGCTATTTTCAAGGCAGGTGATATTGAACTTGAAAAAATTTTCAGTGAAGAAAGTGTTGAGCGGGCTTTAATTGTTTGGGATTTACTTCCTCTAGGGCATCAGATGGGTGTATCTTGCCAATGGTCAGAGAAACCGAGTCGGAGCGAACAACGTCAGATGCTCTTAAATCTCCTATGTAATTCTGAACATTTATCAAATTCTCTTAAACAACAAGCTTTACATCTTGCTAACCGTTATAAATTTGTTAATTGTGATGTGGAACATCCAAATGGAAAAGAAGACCTTTTTAAATTGATCTCTGTTTGTTATACCTGCGATGGATGGCTGCTTTCTGATGGGAGTGTACTCAAAGATTTAGCTTCAAGTAACAGCAGACAAGCTGAAAGATGGAATCCACCTGATCCTGACAGATGCCAAAATCCAGCAGGAGAACTAAAACGATATTTTGGTCAGGGATATAATAAGAGGCTCAAGTATTTTAATAAAAGCGACCACAATATTGTAATAACTGAAGAATACATCAAGCAGGGAAAAGTTGAATCAATGCTAAATTCTTCAAGCTTCTCCCGCATGATATACGCTATTAAACAATGGGTGCAGCTATGAAGATTAAAGTAATTCGTAGTTCATGGATGGAGGAGGAAGGGCGGCGTTTGGATTGTAACCCTTACCTTTCAGGGGCTTTTGAAGCCAAGGTAATACTTGAAAAGCTATCAGCGAAGAAACAACCTTTGCATGAAGTTACAAAGGGAGGCCTGAAAGGAATTTTTAATGGCCCTAGATTTTCTCGTAATTATGTTGAAGATCCAGAACATGGTATTCCTTTTCTTGGCAGTACAGATATTCTGGCAGCAGATTTATCAAATCTTACTCTTTTGTCTAAAAAACAAATAGCTTCACATCCAGAATTACTAATTGATGAAGGCTGGACTTTAATAACTTGCTCTGGAACTATCGGTAGAATGGCTTATTCCCGTTCTGACATGAAAGGGATGGCAGGCTCACAGCATTTTATGCGGGTTGTTGCTGACAATAATAAGATTTTGCCAGGTTATTTATATGCTTATCTCAGTAGTAAATTTGGAGTTCCTCTTGTTATCTCAGGAACTTATGGTTCAATAATTCAAAGTATTGAGCCTCATCATATTGCTGATTTACCAGTGCCAAGATTAGGTGCAGATATTGAACAAACAGTACATGAACTAATTACAGCAGCTTCTATTAAGAGAACAAAAGCATTAAATATTTTGTATGAGTCCGATAAAATATTAGAAAATAAGATACAGCTACCTCGATTACCAGATTTACATGAAATATCTAAACCTCTAGTAGCAGGGGTTAGTTCTAGCTCTCTAAGAATGCGCTTTGATGGTGCTTTTCATTCACCTTTAGCCCTAGAAGTAGAAAAGGCGATTACAAAAGCTAACTGCGATATTCTAACTCTTGCTCATAGATCTGTTACTCAAAATCTATTTAAGCCAAATATTTTTAAAAGACAGTGGGTAGAATCAGAAAATTATGGGCCAGCGTTTGTAAGTGGAAATGATATTTATCGAATGAGTCCATCGCCAGAGAGATTTGTTAGTAAGAAATCTAAAGATATTGAAACTTACTTGCTAAAAAAAGGTTGGATCGTTTTTCAAGCAGCAGGACAACTTAATGGAATATTTGGATGGCCAATTTTAGTAAACTCACATCTTGATGGAATGTTCTGTGCTGATGATGTATTCAGATTAGTTCCGCATAATCAGTCCGATGCAGGTTACATCTATGCTTATTTGAGAAGTAATTATGGTCAAAGACTTCTTAAAAGACAAGCTTATGGTTACAGTATTCCCAGAGTAGTTTATGAACATGTAGAACAAGTTCTCATCCCTTGGCCAGATGAAAAAACTCGGCAATCAATTGGGCAACCAGTATTTAATGCCTGGGAAGATTTATCTAAAGCTATTCAAATAGAAGCTCAGGCAGTAAAAATAGTTGAAAGTACTATTGATAAGGGAGGTGATTGATGGTTGCTAAAGTAATTCCTATCGGTCAACCTGTAAACGATTCTGAACGACAAGCAATTAAATTTCTCCGCGATAATTTACTCGATACTTACATAATAATTCATAACTTTGAAATTACCCAAGGCAAAGAAAAGTATGAAATTGACTTAGCTATAATTGCCCCTCACAGCATATTTATAGTTGATGTCAAAGGTATCCCCGGACTAATTGATATTTATAATTCAAAATGGTATCCACAAGGACGTGACCATATTGGCGCACCATTAGCAAAGTGTAGACAAAACGCTAAGGTCATCAAAGCTTTAATTTGTGATGCTCATCCTACCAAAACGAACCTCAAACAAATTCACGTCCACGCTGCAATTTTAATGACAGCACCTAACTCTCATGTCGAGGCTCATGGTAATTCTGATGAGGATGATATCACTTACCTCAATCAAAAATGCCTGACTTATTTCAAAGGTAAAGGTCATATTCCTAGCCATCGTTCACAGGATATTCGTTCTTTTCACACTAATATTGAACAAGCAATTGTCGGGAAAGCCCGTCCCAAGTCTGCGCCTACTATTTACCGTGAATGGCAAATAGAAGAGGAACTAGGAGGAACCCCAGATAAATATACAGAATACCGCGCCAAGCATAGTTTTCTCGGTAAACGCGGCGGAATAGCCCGACTGCGCGTTTATGAAGTTGACCCCTACCAAGAGCATAGCATTCGCGATCGCCAGCGCAATCTTATTAGCAATGCTTATCGTTCAATGGTGCAAATGCCTGGTCATCCGAATATATTGAAATTAACAGAATTTTTTCCTACTGAAGCAGAAGATAAATTTATTTTAGTTATAGAAGATATCGCCGGAGAACCCCTCAGCCAACACATCAGAAAATCGAATTTAGCACTTACTTTTGACCAAAAAATTGGCATAATACGGGATATTCTCTCAGCTCTTGACCACGCTCATAAATACGAGGTTATTCACCGCAACCTAACTGTAGATGCTATCTTAGTTACTCCTGATGGGAATGCGCGGCTAACTGCTTTTGACTACGCTAGAGTGACAAAAAATCGCAGCAGTACAATTGCAGGAGATATCGTAGACGAGCTTGATTATAACTATCAAGCACCTGAATGTTACCGCGACCCCACCGAAGCCAGTATCGCCTCAGATTTATTCTCGGCTGGGTTGGTTTTTTACGAATTATTAACCGGACAAACGGCTTTTGAGAATATTTCCCAAATTTTTGACTGCGATGCTATTTTCCCAGAAAAACCATCCTCCTATAAACCAGACCTCCCAGCAGGTATTGATGAATGGTTGCAGAAACTTTGCGCTTTTGACGTTGAAGACCGTTTTATAAGTGCAGCAGTTACACTTATGGAACTCAACAATGTCATCACACCAAAATCGCCAGTGCTACCCCTAACACCCAATACAGGGGAAAACCCTAAATCTTTAGCTGAAATAGATTTGCGAGATTTACCAGCAGAATATCTTCTTGGTAATCAATTTATTATCCAAAAGCGTCTTGGCCAGGGTGGGTTTGGGGTAGCTTACAAAGTCTTTGATTCGATGGGAGACAGAGATTTAGTAATGAAACTTATCACCCGCGACAAGCAATCAATTTACCAGCGTCTGGTACGAGAATACAAAACACTACTAAATATTCCTGAACATCCTTATATTGTCAAAGTTATTTTTGCTAGTAAATTTCCAGATGATACACCATACATTCTATTTGATTACATTGATGGTGAAGATGTAGAAAAGCTTCTAGAAACAGAAGCCCTTTCCTTGGAAGACACTATAAAAATTGCACTACAAACCGTCGCAGGGTTGGCACATCTGCACGAAAATGGTGTTTATCATCAAGATATTAAGCCTTCTAATCTGCTGCTGACAGACAAGGGAGTTCGGATCATTGACTTTAACGTTGCTGTCTCAGAACGGGATGAAAGCATGACAGGCGGTGGAACTAGGGCTTATATCCCACCAGATTTTGACCTTACTCTAGATTTAGACCAAATTGATCAGGGCCAAAAAAGCGATCGCGACCTCTATGCACTGGGAATTACCTTTTATGAGTGCATTACAGGTAAATATCCTTTCGATGATCGAGATCCGAAGCTAAGGCGAGATAAACTACCCTACGATCCACGAAATTTCACTGCGTCTAAAGATTTGAGTGACGAATTAGCACAATTCTTGATGAAAGCTATTTCTCCCTACAGGGTTGATAGATTTTCTTCTGCTAAGGAATTTGGCGAAGCATTAGATATAATCAAACACCCAAGAAAGATTTCCCAACCCACTCAGTTAACAACTGAATCCTTGCCATCGACCTTAACAGATACTTCTAAACCTAATTTCAATCCCTTTGTTAGCCATTTGCTTACCCTGTACAGCCAAAGTCAGCAAACCAATGCAGGAACCAGAGGATTAGATAAAATAGGCAAGTTAACTTATGTCCCTACACTGTTAGACCAAGCATTGCAACCTGCAATTTTAGCAGGTGAATTTAGCCTAGTGATGATTTCCGGTAACGCGGGTGATGGAAAAACTGCCTTTATTCAGCAATTAGAAAACTATGCAAAAGATAAAGAAAACGTTCAATTAAAACGAGGACTAAATGGTTCCGAGTTCCAAATAAGGGGACGGACTTTTTTAACCAATTATGACGGTAGCCAAGATGAAGGTGATAAAGTTAATAACGAGGTACTTTTAGAATTTTTAGCACCTTTCCAAGGGTCAAATACAAAAACTTGGCAAACTAACGAAACGCGGTTGATTGCAATTAACGAAGGTCGCCTAGTTGACTTTTTATCTGAACATGAAAGAATCTTTCCGAAACTTGCCAAAATAGTCAAGAATGGCATAAAAGGTGCAGATCCAGAAAACGGTATTGCAGTCATCAACCTCAATATCCGGTCAGTTGTCGCCGATTTGGGTCAAGAAAATCACTCAATTTTTGATAGATTAATTCGCCGCATGACTGAACCGCGCTTCTGGGAAGCTTGCGGTAGTTGCGACCTGAAAGAAAGATGTTACATTTACCACAATGCCCGCACTTTCATGGATGGGACAGCAAGCCCGAAGGTGATTGAAAGGCTTAAAACCCTATATACTATCACCCACCTACGTGGACGCTTGCATATTACCTTGCGGGATTTGCGTTCAGCCTTAGCCTTTATGCTTGCGGGAACGAGAGATTGTGACGGCGTTCACGAATTGTATCGCCAAAGCACCCTCGAAGCACGACAACACATCCTTGATGGATTTTACTTTAATTCTTGGATGGGAGGTATGGGGGGTTCAGGCGATCGCTTAATTTCTCTGCTGCAAGAAATTGATGTTGGAGAAACCAGCAATCCTAGTCTTGACCGCAGCTTTGCCTTTTTAGAACCTGGTGCTAAAGAAATGGGACGGTTTAACTTTTCAGACCGCAGCTGCAATGATGACCATTTGTTACAAAAGACATTTGAAGAATTACCTCGTGACTATCGAGGTAAAATTGAAGACAATCGTCAAAAAGCATACAAAAAATATATAGCTATGCTACGACGGCGGCAATACTTTGAACGCCGAGATTCAGGATGGCAAGAAATGCTACCTTATTCTTATTTTAAAGATTTTCTCAAGTTAGTAACAGAAGAGGAAGACTTAGCCAAGGAAGTGCAACCTCTCTTACGAGCTATTAACAGGGGTGAAGGGCTAAGAAATCCATCTCGTCTTGGCAATAAACTAGCCCTACGAGTTCACCAAGTCAACAATGGTACTATCCGCAGTTACCGTGTCTTTGATAGTAATAGTTTTGGCATCAAACTTGGTGAATCTGGGGGAATTACTCGCTTTATAGAATTTTTGCCACAAGCATTCTATCTTCAGTATCATTTTTTAATGAGACATGATGCAGAGTTAAGTATAAACTTGGACGTATATGAGATGCTGAAAAGGCTTGATGCGGGTTATCGTCCCAGTATTGAAGAACAACAGGGGCTTTACCGGAGTTTAGCTGTATTCAAGAATATCTTGGCTTCAGCCCCTTATCAAGAAGTTTTACTCACAGAAACCGGACAAGACTTTTATAGTATCAGCCGCGATGAAGTTGGTAATTTATCGCTGACACAAGTCCAAGAGGGAATTTAATGGGACTGGATAAAAAAGACAAAGCCTTTGCACTTAGCAAAATAACTTATGTTGACTACACACATATTGAAATCGACAGGGCTTTACTCAATTTCTTTCCTAGATTGAAATTTGATGGCTATCCCGGTAGAGTTAGAAGTTCCAGCACTATATTGACTATAGATAAATTTTTAGAAGATTTTCTCGAAGAAGAAAATCAGGATAAGTTTGTTGGCTTTGCCGCTCATCAAGATATCGTTTATAAGTGGCTAGAAACTGATTTATTGGATTTAGTTAATCGAGGAAAATCAAACCAAGCTGTTGTATCGCCTCGACCACTACACGGTAATGCATACAAATATAGAAATACAAAACACGCTAAAGATCATGGTTCATCTGAGCAAATTTATTGGATGATTTATCATGCCCGTAAGGGTTTGGGTCAAGCTACAAGGGATGCGTTGAAGGATTTTATTTTTGCTGGACTTGACCAACAAACTGACCGCATTTTGCTTTCAGACCAAAGAATTGATGTAGAAACTCAGGCAATTCTACATTTTGATAAGCAAGTCAAAAAAGATGCTGAAGACCGTTCCAAAGAACCTGAGAGATACTCACCCCTTTGTATTGGTCAAGCAGACTTGCTAGCAGATGATATTCTTCGTTTGCTGACCTATGAAAGTTATATGCCTCGATCAGTTTTGGTGGATTACCTGAAAACGCTGTTATCGTTCCACTTAGGGCTTTACCACCTGCGCCTGATGAAGCTTTTACCAGCGTTAGTAAAGCGGCGTGGAAATGACCCAACGTGCGAACGCTGTCCAGTTAAACCCAGAACATCTTCACCGCATGGTGATTGTCCGCACCGTATCGGGTTACTAGTTGATATGGGCGATCCCACCAATCCCCACATGACTGAGTTGGCTCGTCATAGTGCAGATGCTCATTACCGACGCATACCGGGTTATATTGAAGCCCATTTAATTACCAAAAAATTGGATGAAATGGCTGAATATTTAAAAACAAGAAACAAGTTATCACCTGCTGGAAATTATTTCTCTGTTGGAGAAGTTTTACAACTTTTGCATCCTTCTAACAATAAAGAACGAGAGGATTATTTTAAAACAAGGCTCACACCACTTATAGAAAGATATCAGCAAGGAGGAACAGATTCTTCCATTCCTCCAGAAGTACAGCGAATTATTAATATGAGTTTGGGAGAGTTTGATACTTATATAGAAATTCTAGTGGCTCTTCGAGGCAGTTTTCATCGGGAGGCGATTATCAAATGCTTGGATGCTTTCTTGCTAAAGAATAGTGCTTCAGGTTTGCTACGTCAATCTCGTGCTAAGGGTAGCCCTCGCTGGTTTGCTTTAGGAAGTCGATTACTTGAAGTACTATTGCAAATTGCTGTTTTAGAACCCAACGGAACAAGCTTTGTGACCCGTGAAATTAGGGTTGATGAACTGCTTATATTTCTGCGCGATCGCTACGGTCTTTACATTGATCGTTTACCCCCTGGTGATGGCTTTGGACAACCCAGCATTGTAGATCAGCAGGCACTACGAAAAAATGTTACAGCTTTCAAGACTCGTCTGAGAGAAATCGGATTTTTCCAAGACCTATCGGATGCCTATGTTACTCAAACAGTGACTCCTCGTTATACTATTAATACTGAGAATCCCAGAGGTAACAAATGAGCCAAGGTTTTCAAGAGCTTCAGCATGAGGAATTAACTCAAGCTTTAGAATCATTATTGTTACCGCGCCTGAGAGATATTCTTGCTTTACGCAACAAAGGTCATTGTATGCGAGTCGCAGATTTAGACTCCGATCTGATGATGGTACTGACATGCAGCTTGCGTCGAGAAGTCCCAGAAGCGCAAGTTTTTATTTTGAATGGTAACGGTCAAAATACTGACGATGCAGATTTATATATTTCATCTACTAAGTTAATCGAACTACGCAACCCTTTACCTGATGGGTCATTGCGACCACCATTACTTGTATTTTTACCATCAAATCTGCAAACCAATGCAGAAGATTCCTTTAATGTAGCATCATTTGAAGAAATTCCTGTGGCTGATGTTTATCAGCAATTGGTTCAAAAACTCATTCAGCAAGTTCCGACACCACTACAAGGTTATGTTAGAGAAATTTTGAGGTATTTAACCCAAGAAAAATGGCGTTGGGCTAATGCAGTAACACAAGCACGTTTTCTGCAAACAGCAGTAATGAATGGAATAGATGGAGATACCCTTGGTGCTGCATTATATGAATTGGGCTTGGTTCCAGATTTTCATTTGTTTGATGAACCTACAACTACCACTTTTAAAATTCGCAAGAATTTAGAATCGATGCAAAAACTTACCTTAAATTTTGACAAATCGATTCGAGGTAGAGTTTTAGATTTAGAGTTAACAAACAAAATAGTTCAAAATCGATTAACTGGATTTTTAGTAGAAGTAGGTTTAGAAGATCCTCGTATCTGGACGAAGCAAGTTGTAATAAATCCAAAAAATAGGGATATTTCTTTTGATAAATGGAAATTTCAGGAAGAAGTTAGTCCTGATAAAGTATCGATAGAAGTTTTAGATATTGGGATAACATTTGTTCAAGATAATGGAACTAATCAAAATTTACAAAGCCTAATTGGTCAACAAGTATTAGTTCCCAAAGACCAAAAAAAAATGAAAGTGGAATTTAAGGTAGACCCTCACCCTCAACAAATAGAAGGTCTAGCTCACTTTAGCATCCAAATTATGACGCAAGATGGTTGTACTGTTGGAAGTGCTAAAAAAGTTAAAGTATGGAAAACAAGAAGCCAAAATAAAAATGTTACTTTAGATAAGCTCGATAAATTTGAATTTGAAGAAGGCTGGCATTTTGTTAGGGTTTTACCTTGGACAGAGAATGATGATCCAATACCTTTAGCTGAACCAGAGAATAGTTCAACTCTTGCCCAGATAAATCCTTATGAAAGTGGATTATTTTATATACTCCCCAATGCTGAGATTGATGCAGAACCACCAGAAATAAAGTTTTCTGAAGAAATTAGCTTAGAACACGCAAAACTAAGACTCCAGTTTAAGGCGATCGCCGAGGGTCGTGACCCCAATGTAGTTACCCTCAAAGATGTAGTTTGGGCTGAAAAAAGTAGCACAACTCGCAGCGTCACTCAAGAAGCCTTAGAAGTAAAATTTGGTCGTGATGGCAAATTTCGCATCCCCATAGCGCAATGCTTAAAGGATTTAGAACTTGCAATATTAACGTCTCCGCAAAGTCCTGTAGGTTGGAAATTACAGGTCAAAATGGGTCAAGTTGGTTTGCCCTCAACAGATATTATTGATTTTCCGAAATCAGCAGTAGCATCAAGTTTTTTATCAACCCGTGCTGATTATTTTGGCAAGATTCTTTCAGGAGATAAAAACCTTATTTCTCAGGCGGTTAATTTTATTGCTTTGAAAGAAGTTGCTTATGAGTACGCTGCGGCATACCGAGAACTGTTAGTTGACTTGTGCCGTAAAGTAGAAAAAAGCAATGCTTCAGACTGGCAATCTCTCAGTGACTTGAAAAAAGTACTGTTGGTAGACACAGTGCGCTTAGAGATTACAGACTTCCGTGGACAAACACGGGAAGCTATATTATTAGGATCAACCCATCCACTACGTGCCTTATGGCTAACAACATGGAGTCAAATTGCACAATCTTGGGTTGCCACTGCCTACAATGGGCAAGAAAAATATGTGGGTTCTGCGAGAGATGGCATTTTGCACGCTTTTCTACCTTTAAACGTACCCCCAACTTTGCCCCTAACTGACGGCAGAGTTTTTATCACCGTTGATAATATTAATCCATTCTGGTCGCTGTATGCTCCATCAACCGAAGAAAACACACGGGGCTTATTAGGGGAAGTCTGCGTTGCTTTAGGACTACCAGAACCTACCATTGGCGCTGCGGTGAATGCTGAAGTCTTAACTTCTCGGATTGAAAGTTATTTGGCACAAAATCCATACATCCGCACGCTCAGTATTAATGCATTTAACTCAGGTCGTGCCACTGTTCTTGCAGATGCCCTTATTTTATTGCAAAAGCGGGAAGCATTTAGAGATTTACGGTATGACATTCGTTTATTTGTCCCTGATCCAGAAGCGCCTGGGGTTGGTGAAGCCATAGAACAACTCCTTACACCAATTTCCACCGTAACGTCAGAGGTAGTTGATGCTTTTTCTACATCTAGCGGAAATTACTTGTTTCCCAAATTAAATCTGGCAGTTCATTCCGTTAATGATTTTCGTAACCCAGAATCAAAAAATAAATATCAAGCTCATATCAGTATATTAGTAGATTTATTTCCCGCAAAAGAAATCGGTTCAGCACCACCCTTCCGCTCGAAAGAGATTGCATCCTTACATGGTCTAGTTCAAGACTTTGTTGTTGAATTTCAAGACAATGAGAGTGGTACTTTCTGGCGGCGACAACCCCGGCATGGCGGAGCGCGTTCTGTTGTTGGTGCAGAAAACTTGATTGATTTATTGGCTGAGTTGCCTAAAATAATGTCCGGCGCAACCGCTACTGTCGCTACAGGGGTACCAGCTTTTGAAAATCGTCCAGTGGTAACGTTAGGTCTAAATGCAGAACAACGGGAATTATTACACCATATTCATAATGTCTGTGATTGGGTTTTCACCATTGATCGTAATATCGGCATTGAATTTTTCGACCACGGTGGTCAGAGCGATCGCCCACCTTACTTAGTTGACTATGTTCCTAATACTACTGCTAATCTTGGACATAGATTGGTCGTTACTTCGCGCTCTTTATCAGAACTGGAATCAGTTTTGTCGCAAGTTTTAGAGCAACATGGACTCAAAGCTGAAGGAAGTCATGCAGGGGTTATTCTTGAACATCTGCGATCGCTCTCTGGACGACTAGCATTAAAACTAATCTCATCTGCTAATCAACAAGCAGAAGCTCTTGGACTAGCTTTAGCTCGTCTATTTTTGCAGTACCAAGGAGCATTATCAAACCAAATTATACTTCCTCTTGATGCCCATGTAGAATTGTTTCAAAAAGCGAAGCAGCAAGCAGATGAATTAGGTAACTCAGTCAGTTTGCAACGTACAGATTTAGCGCTTTTTGATCTCAATGCTAAAACTCGAACTATAGTTTGCAACCTAGTTGAAGTTAAATGCTATGCCCAGGTAGGAAGTATTAGCAGTTTCAATCGATTAAAAGAGCAAATAGCAGAACAAATTAATCAATCTCAAAACGTTTTGTGCTTACATTTTGAGGCACAGCCAAGACCAGACATATTATTAAAAATTCGTGAATTTGCAACTCTACTTGAATTTTACTTAGAACGAGCTTTGCGCTATGAAGTAATTGAGAAGGATGCCGCAGAAGAAGCAAGAATTTTAATCACAACATTAGAAGATGGTTACACACTTCAATTTACGCGTAGTGCGCTAGTTTTTGATTTTGAAAAATCTGGCACAGAACCACCGGAATCTGACCAAGGGATTGAATATCATCGTATTGGTATTGATTTAATTAAAGAATTGATCGCTTTAGCAAAACCTGACGTAAAAATTGCTCAATCTTCTGAGGGGAAAGATATTATAAAAGAGTCACAGCAAAGGAATATTACAGACTCGATCCCTCGTTTGAGATCAGCCACTTTTCTTGTCCCATCAAGGGAACGTTCTACAACTTGGGATGATTTGATAACGGATGAGCAACAAAGTATTCTTTTAGAAGAAGAACATCCTGAAACTTCTACTCCAGTAGTTTACTCATCAGTAAATTCTTACGAGATATCCTCAAATATCAATCAAAAGATAGAAGATTCCGCAATAAACAATGAAGAAACACAAGAGGTTCAGGATGTCTTAAAATGTGTTGAAGTTCTTAAATCACAGCTACCAGAGAATCTTGCCTCACCTTTACCACTAAATGTTGAAACTGATGAAGCGCCTAAAAATGAACTAGTTTATGATGTAATGCTTGGCGTTCAATCTCTAACCCCTCAGTATGGAATTCTAGGAGAAACATCTGGACGTAAGGTTGCCTTAGACTTGAATCAAACTCACACCATCAGCCTTTTTGGAGTTCAAGGAGCAGGAAAAAGTTACACATTAGGCAGTATTGTTGAAATGGCTTGTATGCCTATTTCAAATATCAACATTCTACCAAGCCCTTTAGCAACCGTAATTTTTCATTACAGTCCGACCCAAGATTACAAACCTGAGTTTACTTCAATGGTTTCACCCAATTCCGAGTCTGCTCAAGTAACTTTGTTGCGTGAAAGATTTGGGGCAGAACCAGCTGCGCTTAAAGATGTTGTGATCCTCGTTCCCGCTTCAAAAGTTGAAGAAAGAAAAGCTGAGTACCCAAATATAGAAGTTCTTCCTCTTACCTTTGCGGCATCAGAACTAAAAGCTACACACTGGAGGTTTTTGATGGGTGCTGTTGGTAGTCAAAGTATGTATTTGCGTCAAGTAAACCAAATTATGAGAAAGTTGCGCGAGCAACTAACACTTCAAGAAATTATTCGAGGTGTAGAAAACTCTTCTCTATCAGATCACCTAAAAGATTTAGCCAGAACTAGATTAGAATTTGCGGCTGAATACATTAATGATACCCGTCGCTTAACTGATTCTGTTCGTCCTGGTCGCTTAATTATCGTGGATTTACGAGATGAGTTTATTGAAAAAGACGAAGCTTTGGGACTCTTTGTTGTTTTATTGCAAATTCTTTCCGAAGCAACTCATAATGGACAGCTATTTAATAAACTTGTTGTTTTTGATGAAGCACACAAGTACATAGAAAGCCCAGACCTAGTAGCTGGACTAATCGAGGTAGTTCGAGAAATGCGGCATAAGGGAACTAGTATTATGGTTGCTTCACAAGATCCACCATCAGTCCCCACATCGCTCATTGAATTATCTTCACATATAATAATGCATCGGTTTAATTCACCAGCTTGGCTAAAGCATATTCAAAAAGCTAATGTATCGCTTAACAGTCTAACTCCAGAAAATATGAGTAATCTAGGTGCTGGTGAAGCTTATATTTGGTCGGCTAAAGCTAGTGATGATGCATTTACCAAAGGAACCGTAAAAATCAGATGTCGTCCCAGGGTCACTCAACATGGTGGTAGTACAAAAACAGCGGTTAATCTTTAATTAATAGTCATCCTTTTTTTGTTCAAATTTAGAGTTGATAGACTCGGTATACATTTAATCCTCCTTTATCGCTACCCAATCATTCAAAACAGCTATGCAGCAAGCAGTTAACGTTAGTCTGATTAGGATCTTATGTTTATACTTGGCAAGATAACCACTTTCCAATTCGTTCTGCTCAAAATAAACTCCAATTACGTCAAAAAGCTTGTTAGCAACATCTAAGGAAATTGATTTAGTCCACACCATAATTACCTCCCAATCCCGGAAAAAACTTACTCCAAACACTTTGCTCTTTTGACGCTGATTCTTGTGAGCCTAAAACATTCTTTAGCCCTTGCTGATTACTCTGAATTTCCTGCATATTAAAAGAATGAATCACCTGAGCTAACTCTGGACTGTCTTCTAACAATTCAGCTTCAAGCTCTAACTCCTGCTGCAAAAGTTGAGCATTTCGGCGCAAGAACATCTGCTGATTGTGTCGCTGTCTGACAAGGGATTCGGTTAAGTGTAATTCTTCTTCACAACTCAAATTGTCATATTCGTTATACATTTTATTCAACTCCGATCAATCCAAAGTATTCTGCCGATAATTCCATCAAGTATCTCAAGGCTAAACAATCGCCGTAGTTTGTGTATATTTGAGCAATAGTCATGAAAACTTCTAGCAGATTATCAGGCGTTACTTCCGTGAAACGAGAAGCCAAATTAAATGCTGAGTTTTCAGCTTCTGGCTCTAGTGGCGGTGCGTCTGTCCAGACTATTAAACCTCGCTTGTCCAGTTCTGCTAAAGAAATATCATTTACAGCATCCACAACGGAGTCAGGCGCATACTTTATTAATAGCTTAATCACCAAATAACACCTCCATAAAGTARYTGATATCCCAGCCTCAATCTKGTAATAAATTCGTCAGTATTGCGATTCCCCCAAACAGGATTACTACGGCTTTTTATCCAGTTGATTGGACTATGACAAAYCTCATTATGACAACGGTAGCACGTAGGAAATGTAGATTGACCAATGATGTCGTTGCCGTAGTAAGCGTGATGGATTTCTTCACTTTTMTTAGTCAAGCAAACGACACAATAATTGTGAGTTTTTCGGTGAGCGATCGCTACTTGTTTCCTATACTCCTTGGGATTACCATATCGAGCGTTCCAGTTTAATTCTCTGGGTAGCCAAGATTTTCTAGTAATAGAGTCACCCCTTTTTCGTTTAACTCTTGCCCCGTTAATTCGTACCACTTCTGTTTAATTTCCTGAAAATGCGGTCTTCTCCCTAATTCTGTTGCCCATTTTCTAATTTCTTCATACCAGTCAACCTGCTGCTGTGAGGATTGCTGATTATTTTTAGAACTATTAACAGTGTCATTATTCGGCTTGGAATCTTGTTTTTGTTCCAGACCTTTGATATCAAATTCCGGGATTAGGGCAACAAAGGGATTACCACGAGTTGGAATTACTAGGGCATATCGAACTCCGGCTTTATCCAACATTTCGCAAGCCTGTCGCAAGATTTCAAGAATTTCTTTTTTGACATTCAGAAAATCCTGGGGATGGTCAAGGATATAACTCGATGTCTGCCCTACAGCAATAAAGCAAACGTTTTTCAGAGATGGGCGACTAAATCCGGTTTCTCCAGAGAGCGGGGACTGGCCCATAAACACCCCATGTCCTTTAAGTCCGGCGGTGAATTTGATGATATAGTTCCAAAAACCTTGCAAGTCTTTGGCAGTATCAGCATCAACCATTCCTGGAAGTCCCTTGCCACCACCAAATACAGAGTCCACCTCATCTTGAGCAAGAAATAATTCGGGAACGCCCTGACATTCACCACCAACAATTGATACTCTGGCTTTCTGCTTGTCAATTTGGTCTGTGGCAAAAGTAATCCAGTTTTTTAATTCTTTCATGCCGTCAAACTTACGGCTAAACTTGCACAGCCATCTAGTGACATCATCTTTTGGATCACTGCCAATCACAATTGCTGGCGTTTGAGATTTTGCAGCAATTTTGTTGATAATCACGCCTGCTAAAGTTGACTTTCCAGACTGTGTTCCACCAGAAATGTAGAAATGGTGATTACTGCGAAGAGTCATATCTTGATTAGATGCAGCATTACACAGTTCATCAATCCAAGCACTATCAATTCTGATGTACTCAGGATAATTAGCAGCGATCGCTTGCAGAATTTTCATCGCACCCGGATTAATCACCGACTGCACCGACTCTTCATCAATGTCAGCAATATCGGGATTGGGAATACCAGTCGGTGAAGGTGATCGTTGTGCTGGTGGTTCTGGAAGTGTAACCAACCCTTGCAACTGATATTCAGCTATCCACCGGGGGCGCTCACTAACGGGCAGGCGATTCACATAATCAGCAACTCGGCGTTTGGCAGCGATCGCAGTGGTGACATAATCATAAACAGCTTCACCTTGTAAATGCTGCTTAAGTGATTTCAGGTCAGCTTCTTCTAAAGAGCGGTATACTTTCTGTTTGCCTTCGCTGATTTGGGCAGATACCCCAAATAAGCCAGCACTTAGCGTTCCAGCACCAAGCAGCATCCCGGTTGTGATTCGGTCAGTGTTTAAGAAAAAAGGAGCAGACAGGCATAATACTGCACTCGCTCCTAAAGAACATAAAATAGTTCGCTCTGCATGAATCACCCCACTGGCAGTTAGTCGTTGTAATTCAAATGGCATAACTTATCTCACCCCCAACGCAACACCGGCTGCAACTAAAGTCAAGAAGACAAACAGGAATATCACTCCAGGCATCAAGCCGATGGTAAAAGTTTTGCGGTTAAATCCAAAACCTTTAACGACTAAACCGCCAAAGTTGAATAACCCCAGAAATATGCAGCAGATAGAGATTATGCCGATAAACCAAAGAATGTACTTACTAACGGGGCTGGCAACCGATAAATAACCCATAAACATAGAAAAGCCAACCCCGCACACTGCATATCCTATATGAAAGAGCTTGATTTGCATAACCTAGAACCTGAAACTATCTCCCACTTCATCAAATGCTTTCTCGTATCCTCCGAGTTGACGCTGCTGTTCCTGGGAACCAAAGGCATGACGGATTACCGCCTCCCCATGTAACCCTCTGGTTCGCTGCAAATCTTCCTCAACCTTCATGGCTTCTTGGGAATATGCCAATTGGTTTTTATACATCTCTGCCAAGGATTGCAACTGCTTGAGCCTATGCCGGGAAAATTTAGTGTGCAACCACTTCTGTGCTTTTAGAGTGCCAGCCACTTCTGCTTCATCAAGAACCTGCTTTGCTGTAGTGTAAGCTGGCAATGTGTAGCGATCGCGGATTGATGAAGGTAAATTACCCTCAATTTGGGTAGCATCCCCAACCCTTAAATCTGTTGATACCACTCCATCACCTTTACCGCCGAATAAACCAGGAAGCCATTTACCTAACATTGCTATAACTCTCCTGAACTTGTTGAACTTGTGACCCGATGTACCGGGTTATGCCATATATCCCCATGAACGAAAACATCAATACTGTTATTGCTGCGATCGCAGTTTGAGCCATCATTCCCCGTTGCATCAATTCCTCAATCTGTCTATTGGACTGCGATCGCACTCTTGACTCATCAATAATTTGCTGGACTACCAGGAATTCTTCTGTTGTCAGGTTTTCTAGTGTCAGCCCTGACAGATTCAATTCGCCGTCCTTCTTCAGGTGAATATTTAATGCTTTGCGATGGGTTTGGTCTTGTTGCTCCATATATTGCCACGCCCAAAACGAGGGTTAATAGCAGCAGATTTAGTACTGCTGCTACCAAGATGAATTTATTCGGTCGCATCTGCATTGCTAGCAGAGAGATAGAGCGATGTAATCTCCTGACCGAACCGAAAAAAGGCTTCTGGTTCTCCCTGGAATTCTTTGGCGAACTGTGCGACTTCTGCTAAATACTCGTTAGACACATTAGCTAAAGTCTCGATTGTTTCAACTGCCTCCTTGTGAGCAAACTCGCGTGTCCCTTGGGTAATTGCAGAATTAAAAGATTGTATCTCTGCTAACGACTGCTTGGCCTGATTGGCAAGTGAAGTTTTATAATCACTCATGCTCTGTTGAGCTTTATTGGTTTTGGCAGTACGTTTGGTAGTTTTAGCTGTTTTACCATTGCTAGAAACAATTAAATTACTAGCTTTTTTGAGTGCCACAAGTTCGTCAGATATGGCAATAATTTCTGCCTCAGTAATCGCATCAGGATCTACGCTTTTCTTTTGTAAGTACAAGCGTAGTTCTTCAGAACTCATTTCGATTCCGTTAGCGATGAGAAGTTCTTGCAAATCGTTCATGAAGCGACTCCTATTGATTTAGGTTGACGAAACTTAAATTTAGTTTGAGAAGCAATTTTCTTTACCCATTGNTTGGGTAATTGCAGAATTAAAAGATTGTATCTCTGCTAACGACTGCTTGGCCTGATTGGCAAGTGAAGTTTTATAATCACTCATGCTCTGTTGAGCTTTATTGGTTTTGGCAGTACGTTTGGTAGTTTTAGCTGTTTTACCATTGCTAGAAACAATTAAATTACTAGCTTTTTTGAGTGCCACAAGTTCGTCAGATATGGCAATAATTTCTGCCTCAGTAATCGCATCAGGATCTACGCTTTTCTTTTGTAAGTACAAGCGTAGTTCTTCAGAACTCATTTCGATTCCGTTAGCGATGAGAAGTTCTTGCAAATCGTTCATGAAGCGACTCCTATTGATTTAGGTTGACGAAACTTAAATTTAGTTTGAGAAGCAATTTTCTTTACCCATTGCTGAATTTCAATTTCTGTGTACATCTTGTCCACAGAAAATGGCACTCCAATTTCTTGACCCCACCGATAAATTGTTGGTTTAGATGGTCGCGGTTCTAGTCTTTGTAATGCTTCAAAGAGTTGAGCGCCGTTGCATGACAATTGTGGCAAGTTTGAACAAATAAATTCGTAGCGTTGAACATCTGATAATCGAATGGTGCGATTGGGATTTAAAAGCTTCAGTTGAGCGTAAGCTCTCACCAGCAGAATTACCCCAGCTTTGGCACTAGTGGTATCAGATATTTCTAATCGACGAAGAATTCTTGGCCAAGTGTAATCACTAACTTGACCAACAATTTTTTCATATTCGTTCCTCAGAATTGTTCCTGCCATAGAAACAGCCGTAACATCTTTGCAATTCTAGATTAACATAAATACCTTATCTATAACCCTATAGATAAGGTATTATTCTGAAAAATTCCCGGCAAAAACATAGAACTATAGGGGTAAAGTTAGGTAAGCGTTATTGTCGAGGAGAAAATGCCTAAGAAAACTACACCAAAAATGGTTCAGACTGGAGTTTCTATTCCAGAACCGTTGTATGAAGCCGCAAAGCGAGTTCAAGCAATGGAGGGCTGGAATGAGTCAGAAATGCATCGCGTCTTTTGGGAAAAAGGATTTGCGCTTCACCTTCAAGGAACTCTTGCCCGTTACCAGTTGGGTTTGATTCCTGAAGCACAAAGTACAGCCGAATAAGTTGACGGGATTTAGTCTAAAGGGGGATATTGCACCCCTTTTTTTTGTGCCTTCGCTAAAAAGCAAGCAGACCATGAGACTCTGCTCGACCTCAAACACGGTCGAATCAAGGCTTTGGGACACGCGGATGATTTCGATGAGGCTCGAAACCCTAGTAATGCCGTGAAAATAACTGTCTCATGGTCTGCTCAATCCCTTGCCCTGACTGATTCCGCGCCTCTATGAGAAAGAAAAATCATTTTTTTGAATTTTGCAGAAAACCCCGGTTTTTGGCTCTTTTATCTAAAGTGGGTTTTTCTATTTGTCCTGTGGTCATTTTTGAAGCCTGACCCTGTTTGACTAGCACCGAACGCAAGTACTGCCGACAAGCTGCTTCTCCCCGATATATGAGAATCCGCAGCCCTTGTACTTCCTGCATTGGAGAAACACAGATTTCAGCGATGGCTGCAATCAGATTTTGTTGCTTCTGCACATAATCTTGATGCTGCCGCTCTAACAGAGCAATTTTGGAGTTTAATTGTTGTATCTGCCGTAATGCTTGAGTTAAGGACGATTCTTTCTTTTGAGAGTGATTATCTAAAGTTAATGTCATTTTCTTGCTCCTCTAAATTTAGATGGTTGAAAGGAACGAATTTCCATTAGTTTCAACTTTGTAAAACTGAATCGATTTCGCCGTTATCAATAGCCTTTTTTGCGTGGCCAACAGCTTGTGTATGATTGTCAAAAGTTTGAGTTGAAGGTGATGCCCAAGTTGTTTTAAAAAAGCCCTGCTTCCCAACGTGAACATCTACAGCACCATCTGATAATTCAGTAGTCTCGATTTTGTAGCCGCCATGTTTGGTTTTGTACTCTTTCATTGCCGTTAACTCACCTAAAATTTATCTCGTTGAATACTTACACTTGCTCCGACTAAAGAACTGCCTAAGAAGGCGGAAAAACTGACCAGCATTGCACCCAGGCAGATATTTTTTTGCTGCTCCCAACCAGAGATGATGATGTTTGGATTAGCATTTATCTCAATAATCTCCAGCCCCCAGCAAGCCATTGCTCCAACCCCTGAAAAGCCAGTCAAGAGTAGAGAGAGAATTGCAGTTGTTTCTATAGTGCGATCAATGAATACTTTAGAGTTGAATCGTCTTCTTGGACGATGATTTTTAACTAATCGGACTTTTGGCTCTTGCATACTTGAACGAGCAATTTGTTTGTGATTAGCCATTGGTTTCACTTATTCTCATGAATTACTAGGAAAAATATGATCCTCTACAGCCAACTTGAACTGTTTTATCCCTCCGCTATAGTGGATTTTGATGCCTGAAATTATTTCTTGTTCTGTGAGTTCTTCAACTTCTTCGGGGCAGGATAAATCGCGCCAAGGCAAACACTCTTTTATCCACTCTTTCGCCCATAAAAATTCGTTAGCAGTTAGCTGCTCGACTTGTACTTTCATCCTGATTCCTCCAATTCAATAAAAAACCCTGTACCAGTATTCTTAATCTTTACTTTTCTTTGATTGACCAACATTTGAATCACATTAAGACTAAAGTTGATGCTGCATAATCGTGCGCTACCACCACAACGACGAAGAGACTGTAGGCACAAGCAGGAATGGTCAGTAGAGGTGGAATGAGTGGATTTTCTCGGCATGATATTTTTCCTATTGGTGTTATGAGAAGATATAATTTTTCTTTTCAATTCAGTTCAATTAACCCCGCTTTCTTGTTCTGAGGGGAGCAACGGAGTCTCCGGCTCCGCTCCTGAATTGGTGAATATCTGAATTCTTCTTCAAATATTCCCCAGTAAAATAGACACTGGGGAATCTTTTTATTTACTCTGCATTGATGTAGTCGGATGGATCGAAGTAATCCGGCGAAAATCCATCTGCATCGCTATGGTAAATTGGCTCCACATAATCCAGTACAGATTCATCGGCAATAATCTCTGTCCTTGTGCTAAGTGACGTAATTTGAGTGTCCATTTCTGGAATATCAATTCCTAACCGTTCGCATATTTCTCTTATTTTTAGGTATTGAGGATGTATTTGCTCATCAATATAAGAATGATGTCCATACCCCTCTGATTCCCAAGAACTAACAATTATTTTCGCCATATTCACTCATTATTTTAATTTTCAACGATAAAAAACTACCACAAAACTACTATTAAATAAGTTTTGTGGTAATTCGTTTACAAATGTCGCCAGAAGTTTTTACTGATAGTTTTAAGACTGACTACCTTGGGTTCTGCTGTTGCTTCTGGAGTATGACCACCAGCCACCGCAACAGCAGTTGGTGCAGGTGTCGTTAACAAAGAATTGAGTAATTCTCGCTGATGATCCACATCAGCATGAGTTCGGTATATTGTGTAGGGATTAATTTGCATCCCCAACGGCGTGGGTACGATTTTTAAGTATTGATTAAGGAGTTGAATGTAATGCTGATCAAAATTCCGATGAATCACATAAGATCGTATTGCATTAAGCAATCCAATAGCTCTCTCAATTTCGTAAACATCACAGGTATCTATTTCTGGCTGACTTTCGCGGTAGCCTTTACCTTTTTTCTCGGCTACCAGATTGTTAAATTTACTAACCGCCCTCTGATGATTGCCTAATGTGTGAACTTTGGTTTGCGCTTGATAACCAACTCGCCCCCACTGGACTGTCAAATTCCCATCTTCGACAATGGCCGCCCAGAATTTATTGCTGTTTCGGATAGCATCAACAAAGACTAAATAGATTTCCATGTTTTTAACCCAGTCAACTCGCTAACTTCTGGGCATTGCCCCATCGAATTTGATGTTGTAGTGCTTCAAGTAATGTTTCCGCTTCCAGAGTTGTTAGTCCATTTAAAACAGAGCAGACATCCTCAAACAAGTTTTTATACAATGGATATGAAACTAATAAGCCCAGATTAGACAATGCATCCTCAAGTGCCTCAGCAACAGTATGCTTAGTAAAACTGTCTTTTTCTAACGTAAAAATGTAAGTTACTAATGCCATTCGGAGCATAAGCTTAGTTTCTCTGTCCAACTTCTCTAAATACACACCATATTTATCAACCAGTTGGTCAATAGTTGGAGTCTGCCCGTAATAAGTAACTAAGTCTGTCGTCATGTTTATTCGCCTTATTAACTATGTTAATTGGTTGCTTTCAATTACTAAAAAAAAAGAGTGATTGCCCCCATAGAATCAGGAGGCAATCGCTTTCTCATCAGTTCATATTCCGAAACTTAGCAGCACGCAAAGACTGAGTTTTCGCTGCAACCACAGGACTACTAGCCCGTCGTGCAGTGGATGCCCATGCCTGCATCCGCTCGACTGCCGCAGCGTCCTGAATCGCAAGCGGGGTGATGGTTTGGCGGCAGATTTCCAGATCAGCAAGCGTTACCTGCTGCGGTCTACCCTCATCGAATGCCAGCAGAGCAGCTTCCGAAGCAAGGGTTTCCAGTTCAGCACCGGAAAATTTCGCGGTATTGGCTGCGATCGCCTCCAAATACTCCGATTCCAGATGAATGCCAAAGCGTTGTAGATGAATCCCTAGAATCTGTACACGCTCTGGCTCTGTGGGAAGATCAACAAAGAAAGCCTCATCAAATCTTCCCTTCCTCTTGAATTCACTTGGTAGTGCTGATGGGTCATTGCAGGTCGCAACTATAAATACGCCGCTTGTACATTCAGCCATGAACGTAAGCAAAGTACCGAGAATGCGTTGAGAAACACCGCTTGTATCGCCAATACCAGAAAGCGCCTTTTCCACCTCATCAATAAACAAAACACAAGGTGCGATGGCTTCTGCTGTTTTCAATGCACGTTTAACATTACCTTCGGACTCGCCAACTAGTGAACCTAGAAGGGAGGCAATATCGAGTTGCAGAAGTGGTAGATTGAGTATACTAGCAATGTTTTTGGCGCAGTGAGATTTTCCTGTTCCGGGTGGCCCAGCCAGCAACACCCCTTTGGGTTGCGGTAAGCTAAGACTTCGCGCCTCTTGTGTGAATAGTCGCCGCCGCCGAGTCAGCCACTCGCGCAATAAGTCAAGTCCGCCAAATGGTATGCTGGCTGGTTTACCCAACTCGATACCCATTTGAGACAGTAGCCGAGTTTTGTACTCAACGGCTTTGGGGATAAAATCAGCGCCGACAACGACACCATCATTAGTTAAGTTTTCTTTGACTGTTAACCGAAGGAAATCACCAATTTCTTCTAAGGTTAAACCTAGCGCTGCACGAGAAAGAGTTTCAAACTCAGCATTTTCTAGCGTAACAGTGAAAGTTAATTCCTGTTCAATAGCAGACTGTTGTAGGTCATGCAAATAAGAAGTTATATGCTCAAGTATTTGGTCAATACTAGGTAAAGGGACTTCACAATAAGGAATCAATCTGACTAGAGATTCGTGTAATTGTATGTTCTGACCCAACAAGACAATGCGTTTATCTGTGGGTTTTAACCTGTGGTAAAGGTTTTTTACCTTGCTTAAAATCTCCCAACTCAATTGGGGTGAGTTTTTAGTAATGAAGGGGTGAATATCTCCGAGGATAAATACACCATTTCTGCTAAAGTTAGCAATGTAATCAAACACATATAACAGAGGGTCAGCGTGTGGTGGTTTCTTGTACTCCGTAACTGGCTTAAACACCAATCCCCCATCTGCTGCAATTAAACATTGCTCCAAGGTTGATACTCCCAGATTCCAAAAGAACACTGGACATGAGAGCTTATTGTTAGCTTCAGCAGTCAGCCACTGAATAATCGTCGCTTCATCAGGAGACAGAACATCAACTGCGGCGATCGGGATTTGTGAATCGAGTGTGGAGAGAAGATTTGAGAGGTTCATTGTTTTTCAATTTGATAAGGAACTGGAGATAATTCGTCGTGTGTGTTTACGACTTTTACGATTACCTCATAGGCTTCGGCATCGCCGTCAAAAACTTCTGCTGTACCGTTGTTCTCTTGGTAGGCAATCGCTGTTACTATTGCATTCAAAAGCACGCACAAACCCTCTGTACTAGCTTTGATGATCACGGGTTGTCTTAGTTTTTGCTGGGCATAAACGTGAACAAATGGGTATTCTTTAGCTAATTCGTTCATGATTGTTTTTGAGGGGGGAACTTGTTGATTCCCCCGTGTTGATTACTGACGTAGGCGTGTTTGACTACTGTTCGTAGTGCGAAGCTGTGGTGCTGATTCTTCTTTGAAAATGCGAGCGCCCTCCACAACTCCAAGTGCTTCTTCAAATGGTTGCGTAGCCGATAAACAACTCAAACCCTCGAACCCCTCGGCCTCCACGCGAACTTCACCTGTAGCGCTGTCAAAATGAATCAGTATTGAACGTTCCATAATTTATCTCCTCACGTACTGTTGAACTTCCTGATGTCCGGCAAAGGTTAGGCGTAGGGTTTGCACATTTCCATTAGTTGATTCAGTGATCGCACATTCACCAAACCTTTCTTGTAACTCGGCGGCTTTAGCGCGAACCATCCGTTGTCCATAAGCCAGCATTAGTTTATTACTGAAAAAGTCTTGTCCCAACTTCGGAACTGTTTCGTAACCGTCATGTATTACCTCGTACACGCCGCTTGACTGACTCCACTTGAATCCGATGTCTGCACGGGCTTTTATGGTGCGACCAGATACGATGATTTCAGCGCTTTTTCCTTGAGAGCCACCGTAGTATCCTTTTAGTGGCTGTGCTGTTTCATGTACCTGCGGATTCAGTTTCAAGTCTTGTAAAGCTTGTATTAGACATTCGCGGTTGGTGAGCTTGGTTTTAACGGTTGAGAAGTGTGACATGAGAATCTTGTTCCTATAGTAGAAGTGCGGTATTCTTTTGAGGTGTATATAATTTCTCGTTTAAGGTGCTAGTCTTGGGCGAGGGCAAATTCGCCTAAGACTGCTTTTTACCTAAACTTAAACGACATCACAGTAGCTTTCGATAAGCCCACGTCGTCAGTCGCAAGTGATTGTAGATTGCGTTGTTCATCTAACAACTTGGTGCGAATCTCTTGCATCTTTTGCTGCAATTGACTGCGCGTATCAGAACCAAGATTTTTGGACTCAATCGCTGGATCATTAACGATAGAATCTAGATGTGCCATCATCGCCTCCAAGCTACTGCCTGCCTCCGGTGAAGCGTTTGCCAGTAGCACTTGAACCTTCATCAGATGACGTTCCATCTTCCTTTTAAACTGTATGGGTTTCCTCCCTGGTTCCCAATCAGCCAACTCTTCAAGCAACTGCGCGGCGAGTTGTTCACCGCCAGCTAAAGCAGATTCCCTTAATCTCTGTTCCAGATTTTGGTCATACTGCTGAATGAACTTGGTAATCTGGTCTAGACATTCGGCTTGTTGCTGATTGAGTTGTTCGGACAATGCCGGGATAATCACCGGGCGACCAATGACGACTTGTAAATAGTCTTCAAGGTCGGTCAGAGTCGGAAATGCTCTTAACAAGTTTGCTTTGACTGACTCTTGCTTATCCTGTGCTAATTCCCAGGTGTTAAGTGAGAGGAACTGATCAATCCGCTCTTGATAATCATTAAGTCCCGCCTCGTAATCAGCTTTTAATTGATTACGCAATCCAGGGGCGATATTATCCCTAATATTGATTAACTGGTTCCAAACGAGTGGAGCTAAATCAATCGGACAAATCCAATCACCAGTATCAGCAGACATCCATTCCTGCACAGAAGCAATTTCTTGACGAAGTTGTGCGGCAGCCTCATCAAGCTTTTTAAATACCTTAATACCTCGCAAACCGACTTCGGAATTTGTAACTTTCACAAGGTCTGATTCAATTTCAGAAACTTCAGCGTTTAGTACATCAGCCCATTTGGGAGCGGCAGACTTTGTACTTTTCTTTAACTGGATACGGAAGCGAATACGGGTTTTATTTAACTGTGAGAAATTGTGGCGCTCGACTACTGCATCAGTCAGGAAATTTGCAGCAATAGGGTTGTCAATTGCTTGTACCATGATTATTTACCTCAATCACTATTTTCACTCTCGATTAAGCGAAGCTTTCTTTGTGACTATTTGAATGTCTTTAGTAGCCCTATAGATTACTTTTTTAGAGCTTTTTTGTAACCTAATGTGTCTTTTGATGACTGGTGGTTTATGTATGGACATGGCTCAAAATAGTTGAAGTTGCTGTGAATTATCCTGCGCCACAGGCTTTTTATAAACCATGCCTTCGACTTCATAACACCGAGTCATAAGTTTGTTTCGATTTAGCCGAAAGCTGGCTTTTTTCTTTTGATTTGGCAGAGGTAGAAACAGATACTGTGGATGTTGTATGCTACCCTCATCTCCCAAATATCGACAATGTGTACCATTAATTTGGTAAACTTTTGATGAGCTTAACAGTGTCGCGTCATACACTTTGATCAAATTTGTTTCCATCTTAGTAGCAGTGAAGTGTGCCATAATTTGTTGTGGAATCGATTTTTCTCTCCAGTCAGATTTAATCAATCTGACTGGAGAGTTTTTCACACATAATCTGATTCTTCTTTCGTTAAGCAGCAACTTTTTCTTTTTTCGGTTTAGACAACCTAGAACCACTCCCAGAAGTACGTTTAGTTGTTGAAATCGGTGGATTAATTTGACCGAATGGAGTCTGGATTTTGAGGTCAGCCTTTAGCTCGGATTGCAGCAATACAAGCTGAGTTAAATAGTAATCAACCTCTTCTAAAATCTCAGCTTCTACTTCTGACGGTGAGAGCGGCTTAATCTGATCTGATTCCAGATATTTAACTTCTTCGGTATGGCGAGAAGTCATGACAATATAGCGATAGCCATGACCGCAATTCTCAGCTAATACGCTATCGTGTGGTAATACTTCAATACCAATGACTTTGCCTTGTTGAGTACGTTGTCCAACATTAAACTTTGGGATTCCATAACCGCGTGGAAGTGTGATTGTTGGTTGCATATTCGTTACCAATGATTAATTATTGATTGAAAGTGACAAATACTACAGATAGAAATGCTCAAAAATCTGATTGAGTTTTTCTTTTAATTCATCTGACAGAGCATTAAAATCAAACTCGTCTGATTCCCAAACTTGATCCAAGCTTGTAGATTCATCAATAATGTTTGCAATCAAACAAGATTCATTGTCATAGTTCCAGCCATTTGCTAAAAGCCACGGCAGAATTCCTTTAGATTGCAATAGTTTCTCGATGTCGAACAAGTCAGAAAACTGCTGTAAGTTTTCGAGGCTAGGGGGAACGATTGTTGTAGTCATTTGTTGCTATTGGTAATAGTGAATACACAGCAAAAAGAGGGGAGGAGGGTTAAAGGGATTCATGAATTAAACCATGTGTAGAATAGTAAGGTTTAACCTTTCCCCTTTACCCTTCTTCATTAGCTGTAGACAAGACTTGAGAACTGATTGAAGAAGAATTCAGCTATTCTGAATCCAGGAGTCAGAATGGATGAGTGGTGGGTCTGAATCCCCCACTCGCACAGAATTCAATTCTGAATTCTGGCTCCTGACTCCTGAATTCTGTTCGTTAAATATGCTTCCCTACTTGAAGGTAAATAGGGAAGAATAAAGGCGAACACAATTGCTGCAATCACCTCAACAAGTATTTGGCTATTAAGAAGGCACATCTTCCCAGTAACCAACTTCATCGTCATAATTTGCTTGCATAGACTGCAATTTGTTGACGAAGTTAGCAAATTCTTCGTTAGTTAGTGACTGCCTTCCTTTTTTCCCATAGTTATCTATGAGAAACTGTTTGCCCTTTTCATCTTTCCAACCTAAAGCTTCAATTAATCGTTGCGACTCCATCATCAATTGATTGCGATCAAGTGCATGAGACGTAGCTACTTCTGGTAAGTTGTTCTTGGGCAATCCTTTTTTCCACCAATCGCAGATGGAATTATGCACAAGAGCAATTTCTTGAGCTATTGGTTTCTTGCCAATACAATAACTTTCCCAGTTGAGCGCAGTTGGCTTTTCGTATCCGGTACATACACAGGCATTGGAAGTTTGCCCTCCTTTCTCACGTTTCTCTGTTTTCAATGTGGGACAAAATACCCACATCGAATGCCAAAGTAAATTCTTTGGTTGGTGATGTTTGCCTTGAAAACTTGCATAAGCTTGTTCGCAGGTTTCACGGAATGCCATTAGTTGTTGATCAAACGACACTTGAAACACTCCCCAAGCAGTTATTTGTACTGGTGCGATATGAAGAGGTTGATTTTGGGCATCGACGAAAATCACCATATACCGCCTACCGAATTTGTAGGCGTTCTTGTCCAAACCATCACTGCTACGCCAAACTCCAATCACCTTTCTATCGTTTCCGTATAGCAGAGGCGATCGCCCAATCACAAGTATTCGTGGTTGTCTATAAAGAGCGCCAGGAATGCCTATCTTTTCATCGTTTTCGTCCAACTTATTAGTAAGAACTTTATACTCTTTCCCACCAACTAGTTCTTTATTTTCGTACCATCCTGCTAATTGTTGATTTTCGTAAGCAATCCAAATGCCTGCGGGTGAAGGAATGCTTTTGGCTGCTGGGGTCTTTTCGTATGCCTTATGTTCAGCAGAATCAAAGTCAAAAGCTGTCATAGTAGCTGCTGCCTTTCTTTAATGTTAGTTTTCGCAAAGAATAAGCGAAGCTTTAATTCTGAGTGGCGAATGGCACTGTTTTAAAAACAGTGGTGGAAGAGAATTCTCTTCCACCATTTCACTTACGCCGCTACTAACTCCTGACAAACCTGCGGCAGTTCAATCGGAGCAGTTACCCTGGACAGTGCTTCTACAGCCTCTTTTACACTCCAGTACCGTACTCCATCGCCACAGCGCCAGTAGTATGTCTTGGGGTCGTTTTCCCAGACTTCCTCAGCGTTTCTGACCTTGAAGAGTATGCCCAAAAACTCACCATCTAGATATACATTGTGAGCCGTCTGGAGGTCAGTGCGCCCTACATAAGTCAGTCGGTAGCCGTCCACTGGTTCGCACAAGTATTCTGCACGAGTCCCGCGATACGAGCAGTTACCGCACCCATGCCCACCACAGTCTGGACAGATGGCAGCAGGCATATTCCACTTCGGCAGGGTGAAATCCCATTCAGCCGGTGGCGTTAATATTCGAGCCTTGTGAGAGATATAACAACCAGCGTGACCGATTACTTTATCAGGATAGTATTGGACGCTCAACGATAGCCAATCACAATCGCCCAACAAGCCAATTTTCTCAGCAGCTTGTTTCAATTCCTCATCTTCCTTATGATTGCGCTCTACTGGAGCAGAAAGACTCGCTTTTACCTCTGCAACAGCGCGTTTGAAAGATTTTTTATGGTAACGAGCATAGCCGTGGATCATTTTCACCCACACGATATCATCCGAGTTTATCCAGATAGTCACTACATCTTCGGGCTTGCACTCTTTTGAGTAGTCTGACTGATTGACGATGGTTGCAATGATTTTGCGATCGCGTGTGGTTAACGGATCTTTTGTTGGCGTAGGGGCTGAAAGTTGTGTAATCATTAGCAAATACCTCTTAAATGGGTAAAAGGGCGATCGCAAGTTTTGCAGACGGAGCGATCGTCCTATTTTTATTGGTAAGTTTGTTGTGCTGAAAGCACAACACTCTCAATCTAGAATTGGCGAAGCCTTATAAAAGTATTCCAGGGTAAAGCATATTAACTGATGATCAAAACACCAGACAGCACTAAGCTGTAGAGAAGATATTGGGATGTTACCGTGTCCTCTGTACAGCCATGTGAAAACTAATTGAAAAGGCGATTACATACTGAGGAGTAATAATCGCCTTACTTCTGGGAGGATTGAAGTTTTCACAACCAGTTTTTAGACATGGTAGGTCATCGGAATCATCTCGCGGTGGCTTGACCATTACAAGTTTTAGGCTGCGGCTGCTCATCCCGCTGGCTCCTAGTTTTGATTGATTTGGTGCGATTGATTTAGGCTGTTTGTTGCCTATAAGCGTTTTTTTATTTATTTGAGAGGCATTGCGCTCGTTTCCTCTGCTTATAAATATCATATTAGCTTACCTCGGTAGACTAGTCAACCCCAGTGAGCAAAAAAGTATGTATCTTAATAATCTCTGGTACTGGGATAGATAGAACCTCACAGATACCTTGAGCTATTTCAAGAGAGACTACAGAGTATTTACCAGTTAAAAGCTTATAAAGATTTTGGTAACTGCAAGAAATTCCTTTATCTTGCAAGGCTTTCGCCAAATCTCTTGCAACCATTCCATTCTTCTTATTTCCAGTCTTTTTCATAGCTTCTACTACAATCAAACTTTTTTCATCGTTCCATTTAATGTATGCTACATCGCTAATATCCACGGACATAATCTGAATTTTTTTGCTCACCGCGATTGACAAAATAATTTTAGAGGGCTACTATAGTTTATGTCAACCCAAGTGACCAAGGCTTTTTAGAGCTCAGTCTCACAAGTTTTAGCAATGAGCGCTTCTATCTTAAATAAGTAAATTAATAAGCGACTAGTCGTGTTCAGCCTACCATGTTCACCACAGAAGGCTTATCTTCGCTATTACGAAACTGCATCCATCTGAGATACGCCGAACGCCACAAATTCACTTACCCCTCTCTGCTAAACCAACAGGTTTACTTGTCCCTTGCTAACCTTGGTGACGGGGGCAATAGAATCATTCGGGCCGAGGACATTACGCAATCGGAAGTTCCAACCTTTATGGCTAGCTTGATTAGGCTTGACGATGCCTGCATTAGAGAACCTTTGGCACAAATACTTACGCCGTTTTGCCTGCTTTGCATTGGTATCGATAAAGCGAAGCAGTGGTTACATTGGACACAGCCTCATCTGAGTTCTACTCAGGCGGCAGAGCGATGGAGTCACCTCATGCCTTTGTTAACTTGGCAACTATGGCTTCGTGAGTTGCCTGCATCGACTTCCCATTGCCTTCTCCCAAAGGGAGAGGCTAGCGCCAAGGCAATCAACTCAAGATACACTGTCTCTAGGGCGCGTAGCACAAGCCTTTCTCCTAATTTTAGCTGCCATTGGCACTCCTACTCAACCCCCTACAACTCGCGGTAAATCACCAGATCGCGCCCAAGGGCATCAGCCATCTCCGCGTCCCCGTTATCCAACTGTCAAAAAACACTCATCCAAAAAAACTAAAACCGAAAAATCATTTAAGAACGCTGATCTAACTGCTGCTTAGTTTTTGCTTCTTTTTCAACGATTTAACTTAACTCAGCCTTTACAAGATAGTTGGGTAACTTTCTCTTACCGTCTATATCATTGCTGCTAAATGCCAATTAGTCCAAACTCAAGTTGTAAAGTATGGCGAAAGTAGGCGACGCAAAAATAAGCATTCCGGGTTTTTAGAGCGGTCACTTTATCCTTTAATTCTGGCCATCTTTTCCTTTAAGTGATAATTTATCTGCGATCGCCACAGTTGACAAGAGAGTTTAAACAAGTACTGAATATTTAGACTAAAATTAGACTAATTGAGCTAAATAAGGAAGACTTGACGGGCAGGGCATAACCGTTAAAACTAGACTAGAGAATAAACCAAATTAATCCGCAAATAAGCAATTTTTATACTAGCGAAGTATTTATGACAACAGTAGAATTAATAAAAATTTTTCTAGCTTCTCCAGGCGATGTACAGACGGAAAGAAATTATGTTAAAGAAGTTATTGCAACAATTAATCGTACTGTATCTCAAGATAAAAATGTAAGACTAGAAGTAAAATGTTCTGAAAATGCATATCCTGGATACGGTAAAGACGGTCAGGCAATTATCAACGAGCAGATAGGCAAAATGGATGAATATGATTTATTTATCCTAATTATGAAAGACCGCTTTGGAAGCCCTACTAAGCGTCATGCATCTGGAACAGTTGAGGAGTTTACACTAGCTAAAAAAGCTCACAAGGAAAGAGGTAAGCCTGATATATGGTTTTATTCTGGCTCAATGAAGCAAGATGTAAAGAAGAAGGAAGATAAACAGCAGCAGGCGAAAGTAAAGGGATTTAGAACTAGGTATATAAATAATAGGTACGGTTTATTTAGAGACTATAAAAACCCTTCCAATTTTAAAAGTCAGTTACACGATCAACTTACTCTATGGTTGAATGATTACAGTAATAAAAAAACTAGAAAGAGTAGTGATACTTCAAAAAGCAAAACTGTTTCACCTAAGAAAAAGAAGCCTATAGATAAAACAAAGGTAGCGAATAATTCTAATGAAGCAAGTCTAATTTCCAGTAAGCCAATAAAAGAAATAAAACCTGCTACTAACAAAAATAAAACTACTATATCAAAAACTAATAATAGCAAAAGTATAAGTACTTCTGGTGCTTGGGTTTTACTTGATGACAATTTGTTTGAAACTAAATCAGTTTTTCAGGATGTTAATAGAAAACTGATTCTTAATATACCGATTATAAATTCAGAACAGGAAACTAATCTACGACACCTACAAACCAACCATTGCTATAGTAACAAGCTTGTTTCTTATAGCTACCAAAATGATGCATCTATGGTACAAGTTGAGAGTATTGAAACTAATTCTATCAAAGGTAAAACTTCCTGCATAGTTACATTGAAGCCAATACAACAATCTAATAATTATAATATAGTTAGTTATAATAACTACACTGTAGAGCAAACTTCCGAGCTACAAATACGTTTTTTACTATTAAATGAAATTCAGGATAATCAAACTCAAGCCAATAATCCTATGCTGAATTATATGCTTACAGGAAATAGCTATTCAACAAAACTAGAAAAATTTATTTTTAGCGATATATGGAAGAAATGGAAGAATAAGCCAAAAATGTTTTTAATCAATGCACGACTGGCAGCAGTACATCTTTTGAAAAGTAAAAATATAGTTGAGCATATATTAAAATTTAAAATCAGTCTTAATCAAAATGTTGTAGCAATTGATTTTAGTGGAAAGATACAGAATATTTACGCAAATCAAGAACCAAAAACATTAGAGGTAAAAGGTAAATGTACTTTATAATTGTAAAGGTTATAGTTAGTATTCAGTATTCTAAAAGCAAGCTGATTCTAAAAATTCCTCTAACTTATATAAATCTATAGAATCTAAATCTTTAGGATATATCATTACTGTTAATTTTTTGGTTATAAACTTTTCTTTAGATGCTATAACGAAAGCTTCTATAATTAACTTAGCTAATGCCATTCTTGGTAAACCAGTACGAGCCAAGTCGGAGCCGATGATTGGAATGGTTACATTTTCGCTATGACCTTTGAGGCGGATTTGTTTCCAAAGATTGTTAAGAGATTGCAGAATATATTCAGAAGAAGATTGCACAGTTATATCATTATTCATATAACCATAGGCAGCTAAAAAATAACGTTTATCGTATGTACCAAGCGTTATAGCTGTACCAATGGGATATCGACCAGTTTTGCCTCGCTTTTTGTTAGTTTCTTCTTTACATAGATTACTTAACGGTTCAAGTGCTGTTTCAATATCCGCGTCTAGTCTTGCAATATCATTTGCATAAACTTTGGTTAAAAACTGTCCTTGAACACTTGAAGGTTTAATTATTTCTCCTAATTCAGTATCAAAAACATCATTAGTGCCTATTACAATATGACCTTTCTCATCAAAAATATCTCCTACTTTAACTTCAACCATTGAATCTGGAGATGATAGTTTATGGCAAAAACTTCTTCGAGGGAAGCACTTTAAAATGGCGAAAATAAAGCAGATGATTACCAATACAAAGTAGCCTGTCCAACCAAAATCTGCCCTTCCAGGGAAAAAGAGCGAAACAGGTTTAGCAAGTAACCCCACCAAACCGAAAGAACTAACAAATGAACTCCAAATTCGCTTTAAGCCAACTTTGCTAAACAATTTAAAATAAATTTCAATTGCCATAATCAAGTTTAATAAGCGGAACTTCTGTAACATTAAATTAAAACTCAATAATTATAAATCATTTTTGTTAGAGCTGATTCGTAAAGTAAATCTTAAGTAGCTAATCGCCTGACCATGAGACGAAGCAAAGAACCATAAATCATCGCTTCACTCACCCCTGAATACACCTCATAATCTTTGCTTAACCGCCGAAATCGGTTTAGCCATCCATTGATTCGCTCAACAATCCACCGCTTGGGCAACTGCTCAAACGTCTCAGAGGTTCGTTTAATCACTTCCACCCGCACCCGCTCACCACAGACCTGCCCAACAGCATTGGCAAAGTTTTTGCCAGAATACCCCTGGTCTACCCAGATCACTTCTAATTTGGACAATTTCTCTTTTGCTGCATCCAACACAATCACCGCCCCTAATCGTTCTGAGGCATTTACTGGGCGTGACAAGAACCCCAATCAACAACCCTTGAGAGTCTACGAATCATCCTTTAACTTTAAGGAAAAATGCCTGTGTAACCACAGGAGTGCAGTAGCAAAAAACTAAATCTGAGATTTCTCACCAGCATCATAGCTTTGTTCATCAAAAATCCACATTGGCTAAAGCAGCTTCCCACCAACCTTGCAAAGGATGATTTTTATGCGGGAAGTACCGCCCTTTTACCCGAATCGCATTCAGTACATCACGTAGTGTTAATAAATCAAGACCTGTCTCCTCTGACCAATGCTTGATTATTTCTGGAGTTGATACAACCTGAAGGTATGATGCCCCTTGCTGAACAAAAGAGATCGCCCGCTTGTCGTCGGTCGCGATTGCCCATCCTCGGTGAACAGCGATCGCACAGGTGGCAGACTCGCCATCGTCTCCAAGAATTGCAGCGTAGTTCACAAACGATTCCGCCTCCTCTTCTGACCCAAAGTCCACAACTGTAAGTAAACTCTGTGCAATGGCTGCCTCAAACTGGATAACACCTTCGTTTTCTTCATCTTTGAGGCGTTGGAGTGTCTTTAACTCGCGCTCTAGCACAACCTGGGTGACTACAACCTGAGCAGGAATAGATTTTAAGATCGCTAGCAATTTGCTTGAAGCGCAAAAGTTGAGAACGCAGCAGGCATCAAGAAGAAGGTGGGAGTGAGCAATGTGCATAATTTGACCTTCACTCACTATTATTCCTGCATCTGGCGCAAGTCGAAATCAGTAGTTTCCTCCATCATTCCGCTTGAATACTCCCGCAACGCCTCTGCAATACGACGGGCTTCTAAGCGGTCAACGCAGAGGAAATCTGCAAAGCGCCCTTCAGTGATCAGCCCTTGATCAAATGCCTCAATTGCTAAGTGTTGATAATGGAGTGGCATCATATCAGTCCGCTGCGGGATTTCTTCCAAGCCAAGTTCCTGTTGCACCTTTCTTACTTTCAAGCCGCGATCGCGTAATTTGTCCCAAGTTCCTGACGGCACAAGTTCCATTTCTTGTAACCGATAAACAAGTGCTTCCACAGACACACCATAGTAATGCGCTAGTGTGAATAGATTAGTCGGAGTAAATTTGAATTCAGTATGTGTACGACACATATCATTAAAACGCTTGAGCAAGCCGCTTGTTGGCATCAGGAAATATTTGGGAAACGTTTCGGCTAGCCGCTCGCTTTCTGGAACTCGCTGATACTGACCATCAAAGTGGAACTCAGACTTTCGCCGATGTGCAAGAAAGTGAAGGTATCCATGCGCCAGTGACCAACGTCGCCTCTCTTCTGGGTGATCAGCGTTAATTGCCATGCAACCACCGATTTGCTCATTGTAGCTATACACTTCTGAGTATTTTGGTGGCATCTTCAGATAGAAGATGCGGAGTCCCACATCTTGCTCTAAGATATCTCGAAGACGTGGAATAGGGCCGTCCCCCAAACCGAGCCGTTGGCGTTCTGCGATCGCCATGCTCTCCGCAGCAGAACTGATCGGCATATTTGTTACCTCATATTCAAGAGGGTAGTTCTGCGGCAGTGGTGCGTCCATAATCTTCTCAAGCTCTAGGTAATTCTGGCACAATTCCCCTAACTGAAGAATGAATGGTTTAATCTCGGACTGTTGCTCCTCACTGCTCTGATAAACTGCCCTAAATTGCACCTCAAGAGGTTCCACCACGGGTTGCGGTCGAACAAAGTCGCTGACAGACCGCCCATAAGCACGAGCCAGCTTAATCAGTTCGGTTGGCTTCAGGCGGCGCTCTCCTTTCTCAATGGCAATTATAGTGGTGCGTGCAACATCAATGATTTTAGCTGCATCAGTCTGAGTGATACCACACTTTTTACGCGTCTGTTGAAGAAGTTCCCCTAATGTCCGCAAGTCAATGTTATCAAGGATATTCGTAGCCATAGTTTTTTACCTCAACCTTGTTGAGCCGAGACTACGTATTTGCTGTATTCCTGTTGATTGCTATGTTTATTTAAAAGTCCGTCCGAAATCTCCAATTCGACAGCATCCCATTCAGAAACGTAATTCTGGTAAAGTTTAATTAAATGACTTCGCATATCAGCAGGTACTAGATTTTCAGCCACAGCACTTCGATCAACAATATCATCCAGTACTGGAAATTTTCCGGTCAAAGCTTTCCACTGAAGACTGGGTTCATCAGAGATACTAAGTAGGCAACGGAGAGTATGAACCTGGGCGAGCATATTCAGGAAATATAAGCTCGGGTTCTTCACTGGACGTTCTCCATGCAATACTACATAGCGAGTCTTATCTTCTATGCTAGCGGCAGCAAGTGCTTGTCGTCTTAAAAGACAAGAGGAGCAATAACCACATTGAATTGGCTTTTGGCGATGTGGACTGTCGCATGACATACTCAACGGTGGTAGGTCGTTTCTCCAATCTTTAGCCAATGCTTTGCACATTTCGGCTTTAGTCCAGAATAAAAACGGGTTATGTACCTGAAACTCTTCTCCTAAAAGCTCTGAAATAACATCACCAACCATAAACAAAGTCAGAGGGTGAACAGAGCGGGAGTGATCCAGTCCAACAGCTGATTCGCGGTACGGAAGGTTGATCGCACCAATTCCGTTCTCATACAGATAAAGAACCTTCTGTCCCATGAGGTGGGCACACGCAGCACCAAGGAGAGTAAATACAACACCTCGCGCACGAGAAAGCTTGTTCTTGCGCTGTACCCTGCTATCATCGAAGCGGATCGGGACACGGAAAAGATTGGAACGACCAGGAAATATAGATTTAATTTCCGTTGCTACTCTTTCCTGGCGGGCATATACACTATCATTACTACCAGTTCCAAACAGCAGGAATCGCTTTTCTGGATACATCCGAAAGCGAGTATACAAACCCGCAAGGGCATCAAGTCCGCCACTCCACAGTGCCACTTCAGATCCTTGAGGTGCTATTGGAAGGGATGGGTGTTCAACAAGGCGTTCTGTTGCAATCCGTCTTTGGAAGTCGAAAACCCATTCACTATCAGTTGCCCATTTAAGCAAGTCATCTAACTTTGTGCGAAATGGTTCGGCACTCAGCAATTCTGGATGACGTACTGGAAGTACCACGTAAAGGCGACGCTGCTTCCCATTCAGATTTTGAGGCGCAAGACGGTCTGAAGTATGAATTGCCACAGAGAGGTCAATGAGATCGGCAACAATAGCTGGAAACTCTTCCTTAACCCGGTATTTGAACTCTGTATCATCTACATTAATACCAATAGTGAAGTTATTGCATTGGGAATGATCAATGAAGTGTACAGACCCATTACTGTTTACAATAGGTTCAAAGTGCAAAATATAATCGCTGTAATCACTGTTATTAAGTTTTTGCTGAATTAAAGGTCTGTAGTTCATAGCAGATCCTCATCTAGGTCTATCTCTTTAATCGTCGAGCGTCGAGTTCGTCTTAGGTTTGCTACATCCTCATCATCATTTGCTTTCCTTGCCCATTTGTGGATCTGGGCAAATATATCTGGCTGGAGAGCTTCTACACGCTCTGTAACGGTCGCGTGGTCAACTTTGGCGTGGTGATTGCGAGTGAGTGGAATGCGTTCCTCGAAGCTTGATAAATACACTTTCTGCATATATCGTTCTATAACTAACTCTTGAATCGCGCTGGCATCAGCTTTCTGACCGTAACGGAAATCATGAAGAACGCTTTTTCCAGCATCAAGGACAAGTGACTTAGCACGATTTGGTATGTTAGCTTGTTGGGCTAATCTATCAAGTTTTTTGCTTAAAGCAGTCCAATCCACAGATCGGTTCTCACCAGTATGTTCAGTAACTTGGGTTAAGAGTTTTCCCATGCCCTTAGCTATCACAATAGGAGCAGCACCTTTTTTCTTAATATCCTTCAGAAAGGCTTGCGTCGTTATCCTGGCACATTCGTTGCGCTCAAGCTTTCCTTCACAGAGTATTCGATATGATTTCTGATAAATTCCTGAAAGCTCACTGTGAAATATATCCCCGTCAGGCATGGTTTGACCTCCAAAGCTGGAAGCTTACTTTTATGGTTTAGTTAGATAATTAATTAAACAATGTCATCTATTAGTGCTTATTATATAACTTAAATGTCAGGTTTGTCCAATAAAAAAGAGATAAGGGTTCAGTCGGGATACCGACTCTGTTGGTAAATTCATGTAAACCGCAATTTCTGGTGTGAGCAACTATGACATACCAAGGCTTTGAGGATAGTGATCGCATTTTGCCAACAGAGTCAATCAAACTCAAAAGTTCTTCCTCAAACTGAGTCAAACACGGACGCTTCACTTTCCCCAAGTGTTTCAACACGGCACGAGCAGCTTTTTGTTTTTCTAAATTCTCGTTCTCTCACAGTCTGTTAATGCAATCACCTACGGTGGGCGCTCATCTACAGGTAAATAGTTAAGTGGCTTGAGGTGATCGATTCTCACGCTATAGTTTTCAGGCTCCGGCAGAACAAGCACGAGCAGCAGTAGCCAATATTGTAGATAGGTTGCGAAGGGGGAGGCAACTCAATACTACTCGGTTAAGCATTTTGAACCCAAAGTTTGGTTTTGGGAAAGGGTTAAGGGTTTTTAATTTCTCTTTGCCCCTTGACCGACAAGTATTAGGAGGCAACTTCCTCGGCTTGGCCGGCAAACTTATTTTTTACCGATTCCGGTAGCACTAGTGACTGTTTTGCCATAAAAGCATTGAGCCGAGATGTGCAACGTGAAAAGGCATTAGCTTACAAGCATCTCGGTTTAATTTTAAAAATATCCTTAAAGAAAAAGTTACCAGATATGCGATCGCACTTGTCTTCAGTAGTCAGTGGAGCTACCTGCTACATCACTACTCAGTAGACATTTTTCCTCTATAAAACCCAAAAGTTCTTCTTCAAACACAGTCAAATATGGACGCTTCAACTCTCCTAAACACTTCAAAACTGCCTCTGCTGGTGCTTCTAGCTTGCCACTGTCCCGTAGCCTGTTAATGCGATCACTAATCTGCTGCATCTGCTGACATTCCGACTCCAGGTAATTCAGCGGCTTCAAGTGGTCAATTCTGACAGTATACTCTCCGTCCCACATTGTGACTGTACAACTAAATTCGCCCACATGGTTGACAATGCACCAATTTCCGCCTTTTCCTCGTAAATCCGGATTATCTTTGGCAATAAGGAGGCAGACTTCCCCAACACGATAAGGATTTGGCGCTTTAGTACGTTCCATAATCCGTTGTACTACATCGCCTACAACTCTGGCAGATGGTACTTTACCTCCGGCTTCTTCCACTGCCGTCTGCCATACTTCCCATTGCTGTTGAGGTTCCAGCTTTGTTATCGGTCTAACCTGGCGTTCACTCGTAGGCAAAATTTGTGTCCCAATGGGACACATTTCTTCATTTTCAGTTTGTGTCCCATTGGAATAAATTTCCGCATCGCTCGATTCATTTTCAGTTTGTGTCCCATTGGGACACATTTTCATCAGGTTATCAAACACAGCCGAAGCTTCGATTAATCTGTAAGGATGACGACGTTGAAATCCAAACCTGTCTTTGCAATACTCCTCAAAAGTGCTGTGGGTGGAACGGTACAGTCGACGGTCGCGCAATTCCATCAGCGCTTTGCCAGCTTCAAAAACTGCTCTTTCTACACGGCGCTCTAAGTGCAGGCGATCGCTTTGTTCCTCGTCGGTCAATTCCTCTACTTCAACAGCACTAACCGTAATTGTTGCTGTAGATGGATTTTCCTCAACAGAGATATCTTCATTTGCAGAGTTACTGAGTGATTTTGAATTTATCTCTGCGGCAGAGGTGGCTTTTTTACGCCTAGAAGATGGTTTAGCCATCATTCCACCCCTTTAATTCAATAGTACTTGCTCAAAATCAATGACAAATAGATTAAGTATGTGGTGAGTTATGGCAGTAATGCTCTGGGATTGGACTCGGTGCAGCATTATCATCTTCACGAGTCCTCTTGAATTTTCACAATGTCATTGACTGTTACTAACTCTCCAGATAGCACAGAGCAAATCCTTGCTAGTTTTACCAAATTATCGATATCCGCTTTTTTTAGCCTGCCATCACGAGCGACAGTCAAGGTATGTCTAGTGACTTCATTCGGGCTACCCTCAAACTGCCTATGAACTGCATAGACAGACAAGAGGCTACCATCTTCAGTTTTGGGCCACCATTGCGAAATATCAATATATGCTTCCATCCAAACTGCTAACACGTTTTTAATGATTAACCTCCATTAACGCTTATCTGATTACAGAATAACAGCCAATCAGCATACAGGCTATCAATTAACAGAATAACTGCTAATCAGTATATTGACAATCAGTTAGCAGAATAGCATAATATAACTATCACAAAAGGCAATCGCCCTTAGCCTCGGAAACTTTGGAAGCGATCGCCTTTTGAAAAACCCATACATCCGTACAGGAATCTTAATTATGACTCACGCTATCTACACTTATCAACAACTACAACTGAAATCTATTGCCCGTCTCAAGCAAATCTACAGCGAAATCGCCTGCACAGTCGAAGTAAGCGACAAAGGCTGTAAGGATTCTTGGATTACTGCGATCGCTGAATATCAAGCCAGCAAGATTCAGAAGCTCACCCCCGCTGCCCCCGACAACCAAGCCCTCGCCCAAGCCGAACTCGACCACTTCATAGCCGACCAAGCCCAAACCATAGCTCCCGAACCCCTCAGAATAGTCGAAATCTCGTTTTGCCATCACGAATATTACGCTGATGACAAACTGATAGCCAGCATCAGCCATGACGACAACCACTTAACGCAACGCTGGGTAGTAATAGTCAACGGTAAAGAAGTATTTCGTGCCAATACCCCAATGCGTTGCGATCGCTTCATCTGCACTCACTATAAAGACGGCTCATTACCTGTGCAAGAAGAAGCAGAGGTGCAGGGGAGCAGGGGTGCAGAGGGGAAAAACTTACAACAACTTTCTCCTCTGCCCCTCTGCGCCTCTGCCCCCATGCTTTCCTCTTCGACCGAAAACCAAATCATGGCGCATATCTTCAACGAGTGCCAAGATTACGGCTTTGAAATTCTCGATGATGGCATCTACAACAACAACGGCGTCAAACTGGGGCAAGTCGGATGCACTGAGGGTAACTGGTGGGTAATCCTGGGTTATTCAGGACAGCAGCAGTACTCTAACTCGGTCTATGATGCAGTGCGCTCATTGTCGATGGCAGATACTTCATTTGCAACTGAACCCACTCCTGAATACTTGCAGCATCGCCCATTGCAACAGCTAACTACTGACGAATTACAGCAGTTGCTAAATGCAGAAGTGGCTAACTGTGAGCAGTTAACCGCTCAAAACTGGCAACGGTTACGGGAGCCTGTAACAGCGTAATTCCAAATCGCAATTCGCAAGTCGTAATTAAACTGCGAATTGCGAATTGGTATTGCCCCCTGCTCCTTTGCTCCTCTGCCTAACCCATCCCTTGATTCACTAATCACAACAATGCAACCCACAATATCCATTCCCCAACACTGGGGCTACCCTCGCTTTCCCTTAGAACAGCGTACACAACAGGGCATCATTTTGGGACTTTATTACTATCCCTCTGGTACAGAGTTGGCTGAACAATTTGATGAAGGATGGCGTTATGTATTAATGCCTAACAAGAATTCTGATGAAATATCGTACTTGAAAGAGGATCAAATTCAACCGCTCACACCAGAAGAATTATTTCAGCAAATTACCGCAGAGATTGACTTTTATCAACAACAGATAAACATTCTCAACCGACAGTTAACCGTATTAACTAAGGGTGCAAACAATGGCTAACTCTACAAACAGTTTTGACCGTAGAGCCAATCATTTGCTGCGTTCGATTCGGCTTTGCGGTAGTTGTGTTCCATTACATCGGCTGCAATTCCAATTTTCGGATTCAGTTATTCAAACACTGCTGGATAAGGAACTGGTGCAAGTGCAGAATACGGGACGCGGCTTTTTATTGGAGATTGCCAAGGATTTTTAGGTTATTAATCCCAGAGGAGAAAAGCATGATTGACCACATTAACGCACTTCAAACAAGTTGGTATCTTTCTCCTCCTTGGCGTGGAACAATTCCACCCATTGAGGTGAATTTACTGGAGAGAGTATACCTACGAACCAACAGAACATTTGGTTATTGCTGCGGTATGCAGTGGAAGCATGAGTGCTGGATTTATTCAATTGACTGCCGTAATGAAATACTCCACGCCACACAAAACCAAATCATCGGGACTGGAGAATTAGAAACCCTCAACGTTCAAAAACCTGTTTTTGTTCTGGGCGAAAGAGTCATGCTCTGTTCTCACGATAAAGGAACAAAGCAACGGCTGATTTTGGGGATTGCGCTGGTGCATGATTCTTGGTTTTACCTTGTTGAATTGATGTCGCCAACGTTAATTAAGACACCAACTATATCGAATCGTTTCTCATTAGTTGGTGAAAAAAGTTTGGTGCGGGTAAATGTTTAATTTTTTCTAATCACACAACTAAAGTTATGTCACAAATTGAAATCGCCGAAATCATCGAACAAATAAAACAAGAGATTCAAATCGATGCTAATGGTCAGGGCAAAGCCAGTATTCGGGCGGCAGCCAGATTAGCAAATGTTAATGATGCTGGATTGCTTAGAAGCCTCAAAACTGCTGCTGATATTTCTCGCTCTAAACTGGCTGAAAGACTTATCTACAAAGGCTTTGAAGGTGCTGAGATTAAATCATGGTCTGAGTCCGGTATTCCCGATGTCGCTGTAGCAACCATACTTCATTATTACGGCTATGAAGCTGGTAAGAGATGTACCGCACAAGCAAAATTAGCCTGTGAAGCTTTTGAAAGCATTGGTGTTCGTGCCTGGATTCAAGATTTATTGGGGTGGACTAAACCCGCCAATCCTTCCGAAACAGGAATGACTCAAATACAGTTACTCGCTGCGATCGCCCAACAGATGGCACAGCAAGAACAATATTTATTGGAGCAACAACAGCAACAAACTCAAATCTTGGCAAGACTCAAAGCTGTTGAAGTTGAACAGGACAGGGTAAACACTCCATGCGGCCATAAATATAGTGTTGTTGGATTCGCCAATCTTCAAGGTTTAGAAATCTCGGTGAAAGAAGCGGGTACTAAGGGTCGAAAAGCAAGTGCATTGTGTCGGAAACAAGGAATAGAAATAGAACGCATTCATGACCCACGATTTGGCAAAGTCGGTTTGTATCCAGAAAGTGTGTTGATCGAGGTTTTCTCTACTGGTCAAAACTAACAGCAATTGTCTTCAGAATACTTTCAATAATAGGAGAAAAGTACCATGCAACAACTCAATTTATTTGCTGAATCAACCCCAGTCTTACCAGTCACTTATTACCCCGATTTCTTAAGCCTTGAACAGGCCAATGAACTTTACCAACACTGCTTGCAACTGGAATGGCAGCAAAATCAAATCAGGATGCTGGGTAAAACAATGCCCGTTCCTCGCCTCGAATGTATTTACGGTGATGCCGGATGTGATTACCTCTACTCGAATAGCGTATTTTTGAAACCCCTGACTTGGACAGAACCTCTGTCTAACTTGCGGGACAGAATCACTGCGCTAACTGGCTACAAGTTTCGCATAGTTATCGGCAATCAATATCGCACAGGTATGGATTCGATAGGGTGGCACGCAGACAATGAGCAATCAATGGGTATAAATCCAGCGATCGCTTCCCTTAGCCTCGGTGGTGTTCGCAAATTTCAAATCAAACCGAGAAATGGCAAGGCAACGGACTTCTGGCTGGAACACGGCAGTTTGCTTGTGATGCACCCTGGTTGTCAGTCTACACATCTGCACCAAGTTCCCAAGACCAATAAAGTTGTTAGCACGCGAATTAATCTTACGTTTCGACCGCACACCGGGAGGAATAAATAACCCTCTGGCTGGCTTAGTCAGGATTTCATAGCCAGCAAAAGCTCTCACAAAAAGTTGAACCGGCGGCATGGGTGCAATGCCGCTCCATTTCCATGCGTCAAAATATCGGAGGGGATATGCGTATAATCGAGTCTGATTCTCAAGCTAAACATCAACAAGAATGGCTCAACAGTTGCGTTGACGAAGAAATCTATCATCTAAATGTGCGATCGCTGTCTGGGACTTTACCCTACGAATATCTGCTCTACAGTCCCAAAATCTCCCGTCGCAACGATGGGCGGCTCAGAGACAGGGACTTGAAGAAATACCTGTGCTTTGAACGATAATTTGGCCAAAAAATGAATCATAACCTGACCAATAGTTCACGTAATCTCAAGGCTTTGAAACAATCAACATCTCATGCTGTGAATCAAATAATGACCGCAAGTTTAAAATGTGCATCATAATGCGACCAAAAGTTTAATTTCAACATTATTAAATTTAGGAGTATTCAAACACTTCAATTTCAGTCTAAATTTGGAACTTTTGTACTCAGATATGATTCAAAGCGGTCATGATATGGTTCAAAACTATATTTTTATCTATATTTGAGTTAACGCTGATATTTGTTTATTGCGATCGCTCTGTTTGTAAGAAAGGCGATCGCCAAAATGGCTTTTCCCAAGTAAAAATGATAATCACGGAGAATTGAGTAGTTGCGCGTCTCGTAACTACCCACTTCTCCCCTCTACGCGATAATCATTACCAAATAAATTCCCTATATATGAAAACAGAAGTATATATTGGACACCTAGTTTGTGAACCATAAAGTGGCAATTATTGCCATTTTATGGTTCAAGTCACAGAGAAAGCGGTAATTTTTGGAGGCGAAAAAGAATTAGCAGGCGCGATTCGAGAAGTAGATGAAAAATACCATCCTGATGCGATCGTTGTTGCCACTAGTTGTGCGTCTGGTATTATTGGCGACTGTGTTGATGACGTAGTGAATAAAGCCCGCAGTGAAATC
>LXQE01000195.1 GCA_003326195.1 Nostoc punctiforme NIES-2108 | reverse complement strand
CGTTAACTCAAATATAGATAAAAATATAGTTTTGAACCATATCATGACCGCTTTGAATCATATCTGAGTACAAAAGTTCCAAATTTAGACTGAAATTGAAGTGTTTGAATACTCCTAAATTTAATAATGTTGAAATTAAACTTTTGGTCGCATTATGATGCACATTTTAAACTTGCGGTCATTATTTGATTCACAGCATGAGATGTTGATTGTTTCAAAGCCTTGAGATTACGTGAACTATTGGTCAGGTTATGATTCATTTTTTGGCCAAATTATCGTTCAAAGCACAATTACTCTTGATCACAACGAAGGTTAAGAACCAACGAAAAAATCAGGATTTTTGTTACCTTAACTAGGCTATCCTTGGTTCATTTGTCCAACGCATTAACTATCACTTTGTAACTAGATACTCAGAGGAGGAGTAGATTTTTTTTCTACTTCCATTGCTTTTATATTGTTAATCACTAGAGTTTCTCCAGCTTGATGCCCCAATCCTCGAAACATAAATAACGCTGAGTTATAATATTTTAATGCTTCTTCCTTTTTTTCTAAATCACTATAAATTTTTCCAATATTGTTAAGAGTTACAGCTTCTTCTACTTTACTATTTACTGCTTGAAAAATAGCTAATGTCTGATTTAACAAAAAAAGTGCTTTTTGTTTTTCTCCTAAATCAGAATATACCAGTGCAATCTGATTGAGTATTTTGGCTTTTTCAAGTTGATCATTTAGGCTTTGATAAATAGGCAGTGCTTGATTTAATGCAGAGAGTGCTTTTTGCTTTTCTCCTAAAGTAAAATAAACTCTACCAAGATTATATAGTGTATTACCTTCCTTATCTTTATCACCTGCTGTTCTAGCTAGAGTTAGTGCCAATTTAAAATATTCTAATGCTTTATCTTTTTCTGTTAATGTTTCGTAGACTTCGCCAATTTTATTTAGGGTAAAAGCTTCGCCAGCTTTATCTCTTATCTCTCTAAAAAGAGATAAGGCAGATGTGTAATATGAAAGCGCTTTCTGATTTTCTTCTAAGGAGGAGTAGGATAAGCCAATATTGGCTAGAGTATGTGCTTCTCCAAATTTGTCATCTGCTTTTTTCTGTAATATTAGTACCTCCTCTAATTTTCTTATAGACTCTCGTCGAGATTCTGGAGTTTTTTGTTCATAGAGTTTTATCGCTTCTTGTAATATTTGTTCAATTTTATCTTGGTTAATTAATTGTTGAGTTGGTTCTAACTTTTGTGTCGTTTGCAATGATTGACTTATAGGTATTGCATTTCCTGGCTGAGGTAGGAAAATTATACTTAGCAATAAAAATAAAGAAGAATAAGTAAAATTTATAAAACTGTAGTAATGAACAGATGATACTTGAAATTGATTCATTGCAGTAGTTAGGTAATTTCAAATACTATTACTTCTAATTTATCAAGTTATCCCACAAAAATATTACATAGAATTTTGTAGTATTTAAATGTCTTGGTTACAAATCAGCCAAATCCCTGTTAAGGCTAGTTACTACTGCTCTCAGGGCAAACGCATCTAAATTACTCTTGATCGCAACCAAGGTTAAAAACCAACGAAAAAATCTTTCCTTTTGCGCTTGATTATTTTTTAAGACCAAAGCAATGCCTGCGGCGGGCTTTGCCTACGCCTAAGATTTTCGCAATAAGCAAGAGTTAATGACATTATTTCCGCTCTATTGAGAATAGAATTTACTTATTGACATGATGCGGCCGCCTTGCCCACCATCCCCACACCTCCCACACTCCTCACACTTACTTAAAATACCCCATTAGTAATCCAAATATAAATCCACTGATTAAGAGATACCGTCTTAATATTGGATTTATTTTCACAAAAGGAGCAATTATTGTTGCAAGAAATATGTAAAATGTGGCTTCAAATATATCAGTGCTGAATGTGATAACGGCAGCAATAAACAGCCCACCAAATATCAAACATCCAACTACATACTCTATCTTATCCCATAGCTTAGTGTCGTCCAGGTAGCCCATGAGCCTGACCAATTTTTATGAACATCGTATCATCTAAGCCGTAAGGTTTATCCTTTTTGTAGGAAAATATTACTGTAAATGTTGTGCCTTTACCAACTATCGAATCTACGGATAGCCTTAGTCCATGAGAAGAAGCTACCATTAAGGCAATATATAACCCTAGTCCCGAACCAGATGAGTCCACGTTTGTACTAGCCTCAGTGCGGTAAAAAGGTAAAAATATATTTGCCAGTTCTTCTGACTTAATACCAATCCCAGTATCTTCAATTAATACCGTTAAATCATTACCCTGGTTAACAAGCTTCAAAAACACATCACCAGTTTTTGTATATTGTAATGCGTTTTTTACCAAATTTGATATCATCCGATAAATATGTATTGCATCTCCATTTACCTTTGTTCCATATTTATATTCCTCACACATTTCGGAGTGCAACTTTAAGCCATTTGACTTTGCTAACGGCAAATATTCTTGATATACATTATTCAATAAATCGCAAATATCAAATTCACCTATCCCAGATGGATTTACCCCTATAAATCTATCTATTGAACGAGCGCTTCGATACATATCTATCAGTTGAATAACTCTGTTATTAGTCTGCCATAATGACCCAAGAATTGCTTTTATCTCTTGTAAGGTACTACCGTACTCTCCATCTATCATTTGCTTTAACACAATTGATTCATTCACAACTGCATTGGATACATCATGCACTAAGGCAGAAATATTAATTTTATCTCTTAATTCTTTTTGGGGCATAGAAACACTCTTTATCATGATTTAACTTATCTCAATAAAATACTTTTTAGCAGAATTTACTCTTTCTAATTATAGCTAAATCATCAAAAAATATCTCTTGCTTGGGTTGAAGATTCTCCGGTAATCCAGAAATATTTTATTTTTTTTATTCTGCAAGAAACAAAAATATATATATCTAGATTTAGCTGCTTCAATTCAAATATTTATGGTATAAAAATAGGAGAGGTTAAAGATTAACTTCCGGTACAAATATTCTCGGTGCAAATATGACTATCATGACAATTCGGGTAGTAGTAATTGAAGACCAAGAACTATGTAGACTTGGCATTAGGACGGCGATCGCACAAGAATCAGACATGGAACTGTGCGGTGAGGCTAGCTGCGGATCGGAGGGATTAGAGTTAGTCAACTCAACAAATCCTGATATTGTCTTGCTTGATATTGGACTACCAGATATCAATGGACTGGAGATGATAACCAGGATTAAGAAGGACACTTCATCCAAAGTTATTATCCTCAGTGCTTATTCTAGTCAAAATATGATTAACGAAGCTTTCGCCTGTGGTGCTGATTCATATTTCTTAAAGACAACCAAGATCGAGTCGATTAAAAACGCTATCCGTAGTATCTATCGAAACGAAGAATATCTTGACCAAGCGATTATCAAGAGATTTCTGGAATTGAACCATCGTCAGAGTACAAAAATTAAAGGCAAAAAGTACAACGAGTTACCTACAACTCAAGAAATTGAAATTCTCAAATTAATTGCTAGTGGCTGCTCCAATAAGGAAATCGCTAATCAACTATTTATCAGTATTAGCACAGTCAAATCCCACACTGGCAACCTTTTTCTCAAGTTGGGAGCTAGAGATCGGGTCAATGCCATTATTAAAGCTCAAAGTTTTGGCTACCTAGAACCTTTGCCGCAAGACTGGAGAGCTATTGGGTAGTTCATTGTTTCTTGTTCTTTTGCATTTGAATCAAGCAATATCCTTTCAAGCGATTTTCTTCTTGACAAGCAGCCAGAGTTTGTTGATTCTCAACAAAGAGCTTATAAGTTTGCTTACCTTCGCTAGATTTTACCCATTGTAAAATCTTCAAGTCGTTGTTTGACAACATGACTGATTGGTTTTGTCCCAAGTTAGTCATCACGTTCCAAGTTGTAAATGAAGCAAGCATCGCACCGGCTGCTGTCACTCCTCCTACCAGAGCGCAGATAGACCAAAAATGCATCTGAAAATTCCCTGTAGATAATCGCATCTCTTTTGCTGGCGATGATGCAGATGATGCAGATGATGCAGATGATTGTATCAGCAAAGGCATTTGTTCAGTTAAGACATCACGCACAGCATTACTGACTACAGTTTTGTTCATTGATTGGGCTGTTTTAGAAGTATTCGCCACTTTCTCTTCCATTGTTAGTACCCAAGCTTCAATCATTGCCTCCATTCGTGCTTGCAGTGAAATCATTGTCTCTTCATATCTGCCAAGTGTTGCCATAACTTGAAACATCGGGTCATCTTTTGCTAACCCCACTTGATGCGCTGTTTCAACAATCCTCTGTTGTTCGGCTTCAGAATACCCCTGCAATATTTCTGATGTTCTCACCTGCTGATACTCCTAAGTAAATACTTGCGACTTGATTATTTTTTACACCATCAAAGAAATTTTTTAGCCAGTGATAAATATATGAGCGATATAGCACATATAAGGATTGCTCATGAAAACATTGTGAGTAAGGTTTGCTTAAATCCTCCATTCCTTGATAGTGATCTCTGTGCAAGGCTGTTAATCTAATTTCTGTGCCCCCAATCAAGGGCAATTTTCGCTGTACTAATTGGTTGTACTCTTTAAACCTCGTATCAAAATGTTGATTTTTTACTATGACATAATTAGCATTGTCCGTTGCAAAATCTAATAGCTGCAAGAAATATTCCATGCAATCACTTCTATGGGAAATTGGCTGTAAGAATGTTAATTTCCAGTTGAGTTCAGCCAAAACAGTAAAAAAATCAGCCTCATATATGTAGTTACAGGTTTCTTCGATATATTGTCCCGGCATATCTACAAAAAGCACATCTAATGAGTCATTAAGTAAATCGTCTAACACCAAATCCGGGTTGTCAGTGAAAAAATTTAAGTTTTCTATTGGCACTATACCTTCATAAGCTTTGAACTTATTACGGTTATCATGGTTATAAATCTTAACTGTTTGATGTTGGCTAAGGAATAGTTCAATTAATAACTTGATCACTGTAGACTTTCCCACCCGCGAGTCACCTACAGTCATTACTACACGTCTACAACCGGGGAACATCGTTTAATCCTAAAATGCTTTTTGCTAACCAAACTTGTTCCTTGAATTTGCTAATCCAAGTACTTACCCTTCCTTTCACTGATGGTTTTTCTTTTTGCTCTATTCCTTGATTAAACGTCAAGCTATTTTTATCTAAATAATCATAAGCGTGTTCTATCAAATCTGGCATCGTTATTTCCAGAAAGGGAATCTCACTTTCTTTTAATAAATCCTTAATTGTTGTTACGTCTGAAGACTCTTTATATCTGACAAAGTTTTCTGGCGAACCGAAGAACAAATTCTTCACTACGACATAATCTACTTGGTCTTGACAAAAATCATATAGAGTTGTCAACTGCCTGACTGAATCCATTACTCGACTAATTACAACTACGATTGTTACTCGCATATCATACAATTCTTCAACTGTAGACAAGAACTTCATTTGTTCTACAACATCTCTTAAGATTCTCATAGACTGTGGTGGTAATTCCAATAAGAATAAAGACTTTCCGGGGATAACTGCCCCTTCTGTGTCTAAACTATCCTCTATTAACTCTTTCAAATCATCTAGAAAAATGTCCACATTCCCTTCTGTAAAAAAATCTAGTTTTCTCACCAGACATTTATCCCCATAAAATCTGTTTAAATGAGAATTAGATATGTCCGCATCAAAAGCCAAAAATTCTTTTTTCATATCCAAATATGTTTGCGCTAACCCTCTGGCGAAAGTACTTTTCCCTACTCCTCCTTTATCTCCTGTCACTATCACTAATCTCCGACTCCACTGTTTTTTATTGCTAACTGCGGTTTTTGTTTGTGGCAGGACTGTATTTCCTACTTCTGTTTTTTCACCTATAGTTACTGCTTCTGGCATCTGATGTACATCTTCTGTGCTTTCTGCTTCTGTTGTTTCATCTGTTAGCAAGAGTAATTCTTCTGCTCCATTAACGATTTCTGCCTCATCATTTAAAATAGCTGTCATCTGATTTTCTCCTCTATTTCATTTTTAACCAGTTTCGGGGTTTAATCCAGTGCTAACATCTCTGCCGAAAAGTAGTCCAATAGGTTTAAATATATTGGTTTTAAATCCTTGAAATTGTCAATTGATTTATTAGCCATTGTTCCCAAAGCTTGTAATATTAATCCTTGTGATAGTACCTGATTTAAATCCAACTCATTTATTTTTCTGGAATGATAATAAACTAACAAATCTAATGATTGAGCTATCAATAAATTTTCCGACCGGATCACCAAATCTTCATAAACATATTCATAACTGCTGACTGACCTTAGTACTGTCTTTAATACTTGGAAATATCTGCTTCTAAAATCAATCCCATTTAAATCAATAGTCTGAGGACAGCTAGCTGGCAATGGAAGCTTTTTAAAAATAAACTTCAAATATAAATCAATACTATTTGATGACCAAGAATCACTACTTTGAAAATACAAATACTTGATCAAAGAATCTTTTTGAGAGTAATCTATTTCTTGAAATAAGTATTTAGGTTGCTCGACTGCAATCATTGTTACATCATTTTTAAACACTGGCATCACATTTGTTCTTACCCATTGCATAAATTGCCTGACTACATTGTGTTCTACTATTGTTAGTGATATTAATGAGTGAATCGATAGAGCGCTGAGTGTTGATACCAAACTCAATTGATTATTCTCCATCATCACTAATCGTTTCTGAACTTCTATTGACCTCACCAAATTATCATTTATTGGAGCTACTATTTGCAATACATCCACTGCAAATAACTCTAGCCCTGTTGGTGTTGCTATCACTCTTACTACACAACTTGATGGATGCTCAAATTCCCAATATCGCCAAACTTCTACCATTTCTCCACTAACTTTTTTGTTCTCCCTCCTCTTACTGTAAAAGCTAGCTTTTTATCATAAGAAGATACGTTAGATACTTGAAGAAGAATTCAGCTATTTTGAATGAGTGTAGCCCAATGACTGTTGCCCATGCTGAATTCTTACTTAGACACTATGGCATATTCCCCCACTTCAAAGGAATCGCTCGAAGTCTAAACAAATATCGTACTTCTGGCTATTGCTTTTTGTTAACATCCTGTTATAGAATTAGCCCTTTTGCCTGATTCAAAATAGATTCATTGCAAAAGTTCAAGTTTTTTAATAGTTAATTGCTGGTTTTAGCTTGCTATTTGAAATCGAATTATTATATATTATTTAGGATGAAACTTAGCTCTAATTCATTTCACAAATACATCAAATTAGTTTTCCAAATCGAACTAAGTTTAGCTTTTTTACTATCCAGTTTTTCTGAGAATAAATAGTTAGCTATTAAGCGAGAATAGTATGTTTTTCAAAACTTCACAAATCGCCATCACTTTAGCTTTGCTCGTCGGTGGTGGTATCATCTCTTGCCAGAGTAAAACGCCTGAACAGATTGCCAAAGAAACAGAACTTGAGTTGATTGCAGCAAAGCAAAAAGCAGAAGCAGAGGAAGTCAAAAAATTTGTTGACAGTACCCCCGATCTCTATAGAGTTAATTGGAAAGTTTGTAGTGACGGTTTTCCAGGGCGAAACCACAGCGGCTGTGAAGAAAGTCGAGATGTCGCATCTAAAGGTTTTCGTGAAGCCGTCCTTGTTTGGGGGCCTGTTCAAGAGGTGAAGTTTGTCAGTAAGCCTAATTTTGCTTTCAGTATGCAAAATGTTGGTTTGTTTGTTAAATCTAAAGGTTGTCTCTTATTGGGTAAACCCGAAGGAGGAGAGCAGTTTTACAAAATAAACGAATTTACACTCAGACAAGGTTCAGCCCTTCCAAAACCTGACAGCGCTAAAATTGATAAACTTTCCCCTGAAGATAAAACCAAAGCTATACGAGTCGCTATTGATAATGCCGAAGACGAAATTGCTTCTTTAAACAATTTTGGTGTTTCTTCCAGTGGATTTATGCCAAATGCTGCTTTGCAACCTTGTCTCACCCTTGAGAAGTGGAACAAGCTTTGAAAAAGAATTCAGGAGCAGATTTTTTACCCAAGTAGTTGTTACTACGGTCAGTGTAACTTAAAGGAAAAGATGTCCGCTTTATCCTTTAAAAGCGGTCATCTTTCCCTTTAAGTCACATCTGTTAGTAAGAATTGGGACTCTATTTTAAATACCCAAGTTGAAGACACTTATTTTACGACACCTCCCAAAGAGCAGTATCTTGCAATGCGGTGACAAAATGACACTCTTTAAATTAGTGCTTGATCTCATAGCAGACTTATTCCTTCGCGATCGCCACTGGTTTCGGCGTATCAGTGGCGGTACTTGGCACTATGTTGTAGTCGATTTATCTAAATATTCTGACTACTGGCACAACCAAGATATTCTAGATCCCTTATACTACTGGCACAACCAAGATATTCTAGATCCCTCAGAAATTGAATTACGGAGAGAGCATTGGGGAAAAAAACGGTTCGAGTCTGTGGCTAAGGTTGAAACACGAGATGTTCTTTCATATTCAAGATATTCAAAGGAGCAATGCTTTAGGTGTTGGCAAAGCAGGTTAGTGTCAAAGACTTAATTTTCTCTGAGGCGAGATGCCACTTACTTAGAATTGTGTCTCTGGGGCTACCTCCTTTTAAAAATTAAAAAGGACAGTGTTATTATTGTTCCTCTTTACTAAGTAATTCTCAACACTTGTCTTAATCTTAGAATCTAGGCGTTTGTCTAAATTATTACTACCTATTGCATCAAGCTGATCTTGGGAATCGTCTAAGTAGAGTTCGAGAAATTCGAGCAACGTGGCTGTTGCGGTCGTCCCTTTCAATTTGCACCGGGCGATAAACTGCTCCCAAATCCTTTGATCACAGTTGAAAGATGCCAGTTTTTTATTACGCCCTGTCTTGCTCATGTTCACGTGTCATCTAGGTAAACTCGGACTGTCCACGCTTATTAAATCGTGTAATTCATCATGATGAATTACCTTGATGCTATCATCGCTAAATGTGTCAGCGCATTCTTCAAGCGATGGTTTTTGTAAAGAGATGCTACTGCCAACGGCTACCATTGGCGATCAAAAATTATCTCAGGCTTAAACACTTGCAGGATTGCTTTATCTAATTTTTGCTCATCGAAACAGTGCTGAGTACCTAGTTAGATTCCTAAGTAAGAAAGCAATAATTGCATTCAGTACAGTAAGCCTGTACCCCTACGGGGATCTTGCTACGCATAGCGTCTCTAAAAGTTGCCCCTGCTTTTAAGCCCTGGTGTCCATTAAAGAATTAGTTGTCAGTTTTAAATAATTAGTGTCCAAACGCATCGGAGAAAAGTTTGAGTTTTTGGCACGCAAGTTTTACCCGTCCGTTTTTTGAAGAATTTTTTATAGAGGAATCAAACCACTCTCAAAAAATAAACTAAAAATGACTCTATAGTTTTATGGCGTGATAGCGATTAAATAGCGGGCTATTCCGATAAGCTTGATTTGGCATGAAAGCAACAGAAGCAGGGAAGAATTTTGTACAAGTTTCTTAAAATAACCACCTTTGCCCGTTTTCTTTAACCCAAACCTACACCTGTAATATTTCTGTAGTGAACTGTTAGAAGTATGCTCTTTGACCTGTTGTATTACTGATTAACTATAAAGTCATTATTGGTTTATTTTTTCACCTATTTTTAGGTTTTTCTTTTAGAGGTGTATTTTTAGGGGGAACCACAAAAAAAGATGCCAGCCTTGTTCTTAATTGCTCGTTGTGTGGCGTGGATCTGGATCGTACTTTCGTATCTTTATGAGCGGGTCTGCATAGCTGCGAAAATTGCACCCCGTAGCAATTCCTGTCCCCGTGGACTGGGATAATAAGAACAGGGCGGGGTGTTGATGGGGCAGCAACCTTGAAAATTGATAGGCATGGTCGAGCAAAGATTCTGTCTTTGCAGGAAATCCAACTTCTGTTCTCGCAGGGGGTAGATTCACTGCGAGACAAAGCACTGTTTGCGGTGATGCTTTACACAGCGTGTCGGGTGAACGAAGCAGTGACGTTGCTTAAGCGGGACGTATATGATGCCAAAGGAAAAGTCAGAGCCAAAATCATCTTTCGCAAGGGTAACACGAAAGGGAAACTGGCTACCCGTGCCATCCCGGTAATTCAAGAATTGCGAGTCAGGTTGCAAGCATATAAACCGCGTGATGATTCTCCTTGGCTGTTCCCTGGAAATGCTGACCACTCAAGAGCGAATAACCACCTGCACCGGGATTCGGCATTGTGGATATTGCGAGTCGCTTGCAAAAAAGTAGGAGTTGAAGGCGTAAGCTCTCACAGCTTTCGGCGCACAGCACTCACCTCGATGAGTAATGCCGGAATTCCCTTAAGAGTGATTCAGGAAATCTCTGGGCATCGCACGTTGGACGAGCTGTACAAGTACCTGGAGGTAAGAGAGGATCAAATATTGGGAGCGGTATCATCTTTAGCACTACTTGCTCCGGTTTCGTCAGACGACTTCGGGAAACCCGTCTTTGTCGAAGTGACCGATAATTCAGTAAAGAAAAGGCATTGACCCCATTTTACCAAAAAATCGATTTCGCAAAGCAGCATCAGCGCAATTGCTGAAAGCAAAAGTAGAAATTGCTTCAATGATGCGGTTAGTTATGACGAAAGTTTAGCCCCCCGACATCGGCAACACCTCTTCACTTAGCAAGGCATAAAATTCCGGGACAAGAGATTCCACAAGTCGCAGTTCACTCGCTGCGATCGCTTCAAGTTCCAGTACTGTCTCCCAACGCAAATCTTCAACCCATCGCTTGAGAATGCCTTTAATTGCCTCAACTCCACGAGAAATACCAGAGCGAAGTATTTCTACGCAATGAAGTAGAGTAATCCGGTCAGTTTGGGGCGGAACATAAACGGTAGTATCCTCCCCTTGGCAATGGGAGTTCCCTATAGCATTAGGGGGGGGCGTGGATACGGCCTGCTGATTGGGGTTTAGACTATACGCAGCAGGGGTTTGAGCAGCGTAATAGGTTCGATTTTCTTTTTGATTACGCTTTTCCACGCGATGAGCAATCACCTGGAGAGCAAATTCTAATTCCTCTTTAGATAAAGAGAAAAGTTTCACCTGTTGACCCCGTTTACCTTGCTTGCGGAAAGTCAGCTTTAGCCCCAGCTGCTCTAGTAAAGTCGCCAGCAACCAAATAGGTTTACAGTCACTGGGGATAGTAAACCCAAGAATTGCTTTGACGTGAGCAGCACAATGTATAGCGATCTCCGTCATCTTGAGCAAAGTGGGGTCATCGGCGGTAACTTCATCACCCTTCATTAAAGAAGTGAGAATTTGATGCAGTCCCAGGTTAAATCTAGCAAGCCACCGTGCCGAGTAATTGCCCCAGTCGATGCACAAAGGTAGATTGTCGCGCTCGGTGCGGTCTTTTTGGGTGACAATTGTTGGTGGTGTAGGATAACTTTGCCCGGTTTTGGGGTCAGTAAACGATTCTTCGGGTGGGGCTAAAATTGCCTCAAGTCCAGCGATCGCTCTAATTAAGCGACCACCTTTATCCATTTCTACGAGTGATTCGGTTACTTCGATGCCGTAAGAATCAGAAATGCGAAACTTTTCACATTCAAAAATTTCATTAGGGTCAAGGTAATCTTTGCTCTGACGGGCGCGGTACTCACTCAAAGTAATATTGTTAGCCCTGGCAACAGCCGAATTGTGGGCACTATCCAAAGCTTGTGCTGCTGCTTTAAGACTTTCAAGAGATTGAGGATCTGAATCACTGCCCACATATATAAATGTATTGCCCATTTCGGTGAGAAGCGATCGCAAGTCATCACGCAGATTATTGAGAGAATAGTGGCGGTTAGCCATAATTTGGCAGTAAGCCTCAAGCGCCCAATCTTTCTCTGCACCCCGCTTGCCTGTTTGACGGTCAATCCGCAACAGAAAAGCAGTCATTTCATTGGTTTGGAGCAAGCGCTCTTTAATCTTGGATGCGTTTGTATCTTGGTAGCCAAAGGGGGGACGTGGGGCCACCCAAATATGAAACGGGACTTTTGGACGATAACGGTAAAGCTGTTGGGCGCATTCAGTAGCAGTTTGGGAAACGCCGTGAAAGACACCAAATACTAAGTCAAAATGATACTCAGAAATATCGACACCAGTCCCCAGGCTAGGGGAAGTGAACAAGGCATCAAAGTTTTTGACGGCGTTGGTGATATCTTTGATGAAAGCGACATTTTCATCACTGCCAGAATTGTCAGAGTGAACAGACCAGATACGACATTTTTTTTGTGTATGTGATTTTTCGGAGTTAGATTCTTCGTACTTGATAGTAAAGGATTTGTCGAGTTTTTTGATGAAACGCTTACTGTCGCTGGCAACCATAACTTTTTCTCCAAGCATCAACGCTGCCGAGATTTGGGCGACTATGGCGCTTGAATTATCCCCCTCGTACCAATAAATTGTGCGTGAACCGTTTCGAAGTTTTTGACGGCGTTGGTGATATCTTTGATGAAAGCGACATTTTCATCACTGCCAGAATTGTCAGAGTGAACAGACCAGATACGACATTTTTTTTGTGTATGTGATTTTTCGGAGTTAGATTCTTCGTACTTGATAGTAAAGGATTTGTCGAGTTTTTTGATGAAACGCTTACTGTCGCTGGCAACCATAACTTTTTCTCCAAGCATCAACGCTGCCGAGATTTGGGCGACTATGGCGCTTGAATTATCCCCCTCGTACCAATAAATTGTGCGTGAACCGTTTCGCCACTCGTTTTTAATGATGTAAGGTACTTCACCGAGTGGTCGCATGGAGCGGAAGAAATCCACAGTCAGGTCATCCATGTGTGCATCAGCGATGACGACCAGTGGCGCGTTGTATACTATATATTCCAGGACTTCTAGGATTGCTGCACGGTGCTGTTTGCAAGTATTACTGTGCAGTAGGTGGGTGAGGTATTGGCAAGCTTCATCAATAAATATGCAGCCGTAGGTGAGAGACTGAGTATTGAGTTTGTGCAAGCTGTCAATAGTAATACTAAGGGCTTGGGCCTGGGCTAAACCTGTGTAACCCAAGTCTGAATACATCGCCGTCCGCAAGCGTTCGGCAAGATTTTTCAGCAAGTTAACCCGATGTCCATTGTTGAGGAACCGCGCGTCGGGGTTTTGGTCACGCCACCAGCGCATAAGTTCAGTTTTACCAGTGCCCATGTCGCTCCAGAGTACGACCAGTCCTGATTTTGGGAAATTGAAGCTAGGGGATTTCTTCGATTTGTCTGAATCAACTCCGCCAGAATCCGTAGACTCCTTCTTTCTCCAATGTCCTTTTATAGATGGCGTGAAAAGTTGTTCCTTTTCAAGCTCATAAAGCTCAGGCACTCTCAAGCATTTTTCTTCAAGTTCAGGAATGCACAAAGCCTCAGAAAGATACAATACATTAACAGTGACATCTGGTTTGTATTTGCTAAGTCCCCATTTCTTAGCCCGATACGAGCGCTGGTAATCTTTTAGTGATTTAGCATCATCGATGATTGCGGTCAGTAGAGCGTTAGCATCTTCACTGCGACTAACTACAAAATCATCAACACCTTTCTCTGTCCCCGGCAACAGCGCAACTTCACATTCACAACCTACTGCCTCAATCGCTTTGGCAGTCCGTACCGTTGCTTGGTAAACTGACCACCTGGTTTTAGAAGAAGTTTCGTAATCAAATAATATAATGAACTTGCGCCCCGCCTGAGCCATTGGTACTAAGTCAGGATGCAACCGTTCATCAAAATCCTGTTTACCCACGCGCCCGTTCCAAATCCCCGGCAGTGCGATCGCTACAAACCCTAAACTAAGCAAGCAAGCGGCTTTTTTTTCCCCTTCGCATAAGATAATCGGAATCTCTGGGTGCTGCTTTATCCACTCCCAAAATATTAGTGGATTGAGTTTATCCAACAGGCGCAGCGCTAAAAGTGAATGATAGCGCTTAATTAAATAACGCTTTGCAACTTTGTCCCAGATGGGGTTAGCGACATCGAAGTAGGTAACACGGTTGGGAGTTTTGGGGGGTGACTCGTATTTGACGGGTTTCCCTTTTTGCCAATCAATACGCGGGAAGTTCGGCTTAATCCTTCCCCACTCCATTGGTTGCCAGTTTTTAAAGGGGTCAAGAGATTGAATCCAGGTTCCACCCAGTAATAGATGCTGATATTGCCTTATGTATCCATCTGTGACCCGACCCGCATTTTTGCGTGGGATTTTATCAGATATGAACAGGAAATCATAAACTGATTCTCCCTCTACATGGAAAAAGTTGCGCTTAATCAACGCCGGATGAATGGCGCTGCCCACCGCTAACTCATGGTATTCGGCAGCAGTGAGATTGTTCGGGTATTCAGTTGTCTCTGCATTCATCGGTTCTCCCCTCGGAATTCCTTAGAGAGAACTCTTTCAAGCTGCGAAACCCTTGCTCTAGCCTGGATATTCCTAAAATTGCCCGACGCTACAGCACAAAGTTGCCGTGCGAAAGCTGCACTCGACCCCATGCGCTCTACTACTGCGCTCTTGGAGCGTTCTCTATTTATCACGATATTTTCCCCTGATAACTTGGTTGACAAGCTCAGAGGGGGCTGCATCAGTTAACAGTCAACAGTTGACACTTATCAAGGACTGTAAATTCCAATTGATAACTGGTAACTGATAACTGTTATTCGCGCTGCTACATCTTTTAGCTACAAAATTCGGAGTTTTTTCTTAACTAAATTTAACATTTCACTACTTAAAGAATTTTAACAGCCAAAAATCCGCCACCAAAAATTCGACGATCTGGTGACAACCCCTGTATAATAGGGAAAGCAGCGCGGATTTAACTCAGTCGGACAATTTTTGTGGTAATCTTAGTCGCCAAACTTTAACAACCACTTATTTTGTTCCTTCGAGATCAACCCCGCTCTGAGGTTATATGAAATTTAAGATTCGTACAAAGCGCGACTCCCTAGTGGCGCTTTGTGCGTTAAATACGGGTATTGTTGTAAATTCTTCACCTCTATCTTCTTTACGTAACTATTCAGCTTGATTTTACACAACTTATGGTCTTTCCGTATCTAGCGAGATTCTGATTTTTTTGTTTGACTCCTCCATATTTACCAGCGTTTATTCCAGCTTACCCTGATTGGGTAATCGCTTTTTCAAGAAGTAGCACCTAATGCAGAGGTCGTTTCTGCCTTGGGCTTGCGCTCGAAAACTTGTATATTGGATTTCTTTAACACGAAACCCTGTTCTGCTTGCTGTCCAAGTTTACCTACAATTGCTCCTACCCATTGAGAATAATTACTTGCAGCATCGGTCAGTTTCTTCCAAATCTTTACTTTAACCGTGGCTGAAATGATTTGTCTGTCGCAGTCTAAGTCAAAATGCTGCCAACCGCACTCTATGTCCTTAGATTGTGGCAGTTCATTGATTTTAATTGTGATTTCTAGTTTGCCTGCAATCATAGCTACCTCTATTAAAATGTGAGCGCTAATTCTGGTGAAGCATTAGATGTATGCACCAGTCCTGGTATATTTTTTCTAATATATTTTTTGACTATAGGTTGAAGAGTAAAACTACTTTCTTCAGAAGCAGAATCTTTAATAGTTTCAATTAAAAACTGCTTTTCCAACCCTTCTAATGCTGTAATTAAATCTGATATTGATAACGATATTGATTCTTTTTGATTCAAGCCATTTAATAAACTAGTAAACTTAACAGGTTTTGAGTTTAAAGTTAACTCTTCTGCTATATAAATCATAATTTCTTGTTGAATTTTACTTAATAAGTAACCAAAGGCTTTATCAAGCATTGCTTGAAATTGGCTACTAAAAAGGGTAGTTCTATTTTCAAAAAACTTTTGAACACTTCCGCCAAAAAAGTGGTGAATTCTGGTAACTACCGTCTTTAGCTCTAAAGGATTGCCGTAGTAAATTTTAATTAATTCGTTGCATTTCTCTTCGTCATCCAATCCTTGATCAAAAAGAAGTTGCATTGCAGGATCAGTCTCTAAACCTTTTATTTTTAGATATTGAATAGGACGTCCTGCTATTATAAGATCCTCAAATTCATCAGGAAAGACTCGATTAGTCAAGAGCAAGCAGCTTTGATCCATTTCCTCTATTAATCTGCGAAAAAATAGTTTGTACTCTAAGTGTTGCTCTAAATTAGTTGTTTCAAACAAGGAATCAGATTCATCCAATACCAAAAGACATCGGCACGATTGCATCTGCTTGATCAGTGCTGAAACCATTGCTTGAGTAAATTTAGGTGAGTCTAGCTTAGGCTCTAAAGGTTGGATTAGCTCTATTAGCTCTGCTATAAAGTCTTGAAACAGTGGTGCATGGGCAACTGATTTCCAAATTATGCAATCAAATTTTGGTTTTGATTCTACACTAATCTCTTGTATTAGCTTTGCAGCTAATGCAGTCTTACCAATGCCTGCTACCCCTACTAACGATACGCAGCGTTGCTTTATTATTAATTCTTTTAAGCAAGATAGTTCTCCTGCGCGTCCATAAAAACTTGAGATGTCAGGAGGTTTACTTCCTATAATTTGTATCCAATTTTTGACAGGGAAGCTTTTTTCTTCACTAGTAAAAGCAGATTGAGGATAATACTCTTGTGCAAGTTGCTCTAAAAAATTCCGTACATTCTTTTTAGTAACTCGCTTGCCATTTCCAATTGTTTTTGTGAGTATATCCCATAACCGAGTAGCTACGCCTCGTTGTAAGTAATTGACACTGTAAGCTGAATTTTCTGCTATCTCTACAAACTCACGGTTATGCCACGCTCCCTTCATAATAAGTATCTCTGGTTGAGATAAGTATCTACCTCTTTTGGCAAGCACTAAATCATTGACTATTACTAAAGTTTCATCAAAACTTACTGTCACAGAAGAGTGTTTTTGCCCTAAAAGCTCTTGTTTCTTTGAAGCAAGGGGAGAATAGACTGGTGATTTTAGTATTTGGACAGCATTAGAATCCATACTTATACTCATTCTGTTGTTCGAGCGAGCGACCAACCCCATACGCTTTTTATCAGTGCAACCGCCATCAATAGTTTCAAATATAACTCAGTGATACTTGATTTCTCTACTTAATAGCTGTTTGCTCCAAACAAATAATAACTCAAGTCACCAATTATGCAAAGGGGACGAAAGATAGAGTAGAATCATTACTTACGTACATCTTGAAAAAGTAGTTAATAAAACTACTGCTGTCACTAGATCACAGTAGCAGTTATCAAATTCATTACTTTAAATGCTGCTGTTAAACTACCATCGATACACAAATATTAACAACTTTCCTAGTTATTCTTTATTTTGAAGTTATAAAATATACTTGATTTATCGAAAATGACTACTCAAAATTTTAAATCTTCACTTACATTATCGTTGATGGGAAGAAAGACTAGATTTGGGGTAGGTAGTTTATATCTGGCTATCCTCCTGCGAATGTGAGTTACTGTATAAATCCCCTATGCGAGCAACGTCAAAATCCTAAAGACATTGAAGAATGTCTTTTTTGTGGTACTTCGCTGCTAATTAATAACCGCATCCGCTTGATTAAGCCATTAAGACCGCTGAATGAAAATCCATTCAGCTATACTGAAGTTTTTGAAGTGGAGGACGCTGGTACTCAATGGAATCCCGTCCGCAAGCAGCGAGTTCTGAAAGTTCTGAAATTGAACTCGCCGAAACTGGTTGAATTAATCGAGCGGGAATCTCTTAGTTTACGACTAATCCATCATCCAAATATTCCCAAAAGTACCTTAGATGACTTTTTCACTTTTGTTCCTGTCAATACTTCTTTAACCTTACATTGCTTGGTTATGGATAAAATCGAGGGACAGAATTTAGAGCAATGGATAGAATCTAATGGGCGTATTTTGCAATCTCAAGCATTAGAATGGCTAAAAGAATTAGTTGAAATTATTGCCGCAGTACACCGTGCTAATTTTTTTCATAGAGATATTAAACCTTCTAATATAATTCTCCAGTCAAGTGGTCAATTAGCGTTAGTTGATTTTGGTGTAGCACGGCGAGTAACTAGTACTTATTTAGCTAAAATAAGCGGAAGTGGAGGAGACAGCACGTCTAGAGGAGGAAAATATGAAATTACATCTGTTGGCACACCTCGTTACTCTCCGCCAGAACAAACTGATGGACAGGCAGTACCGCAATCAGATTTTTATGCTTTGGGTCGTACTTTTGTCCATCTACTTACTGCAATTCAACTAATCGATTTACCTACGGATAAACAGACAGGAAGATTAATATGGAGAAACAAAGCACCGCAAATTGACAAACCTTTTGGTGATTTTATTGATGAGTTGACGGCTCCTTTACCAGGGCAACGTCCGCAAAGTACTGAAGTTATCCTGCAACGATTAAAATTACTTCCTCAGCAAAGTAAAATTTATAGATTAACGAGGTCTAAAACATTCAGAATTAGCGCAGCAATTGGATTTATGATTTTGACAGTCTTCGTTACTTTCAAAGTATTATTACCATTAAGAGCTAAATATTTACTGTCTCAAGGGGAGAAGGCTGAGGCAGCAAATAATTTTCAGACCGCACAAGAGTTTTTTGACTCAGCTATAAAAATTAATTCTCAAGCCAGATACACAATTTCCAAATTTTATTTTGAAAAAGGACTTCGTAGTACGAAGAGTCTAGAATTAGCTAAAAGATACTATGAATTAGCAATTAAATATAATGACACAAATGTAGAATCATATAATAATTTAGGTGTTGTGTGTAAACAATTACAAGATTATCAGTGTGTAATAGATAGTTATGAAAAGGCTTTTAAGTTAACCTCTGATAATTGGGAAGGGCATTATGGATTGGGAACTTACTACGATGAACGAATGAAATATGATTTAGCGGAGCAACAATACCAGTTAGCCATAAAAATTAATAGACAAGCGATAATTGCTATCAATAATTTATCTAGAGTAAAAATTCTACAAGGTGATTATAATACAGCAATTTCTCTCGCCCAAGAAGGACTACAAAAAACTACAAATTCCAGATGGCAAGCAGTTTTGTATAAAAATTTAGGTTGGGCAAAATTTGAACAGAAGAAATATAGCGAGGCAAAGCGATATTTAGAGAAAGCAAAAGAATTAGATATTCAAAGAACATCTACCCACTGTTTGCTAGCAAAAGTGCAGGGAATTTTAGGTGATTTTGATAACTCTTGGCTTTCCTGGGAAGCCTGTTTGCTAACTGAATCTAGAGAACCAGAAGTTTTCATCTGGCGAGCCGAAATAATAGAAAGAATTAGACAAAAAGCTCCTAATTTAATTCAAGATTAAGCTTCTTGAATTTAATAGCCTCTCAAGAGTAACAAATTATTATTACAATTAACAATCCTAAACACCTTTTTTTATCTCTCTGATTCTTGTATGCTATTAACTTGCATATAACTATATAAAACTTTTGATGCTGAGTACACACAGGCAAAAGAGCAAAATTGGGAGAAAAGTCTACATCTGCCAAATTTTAGTAGTTGCATCAACGATACTTCTTTTAGGTTGGAGCAATGCGTGGGGTCAGGTAAAGCCAGAAGCAAAACGTAGGTGTAAGGTTATTGGTCGAGTTACTAGCGTGAGTGATCTTCGCTGGCGAGTAAATAGCTTATTGTGTTCAGGAGATCGCATTACTCCAATGAATGGACGAACAGTTAATACTTTATGTTACTTGAACGGAGAATTTCTAGATTTTAAACAAAGTAGCATTTTCGATATTGAAGATAAATGTAGGCTACCGCACGACAGAGTAAGGCTATGTACGGGGTTGAACCCAACTGAATGTGACGGCATTAAAGGTCCAACAAATGTGCCAATGCTAATTAGTCCCTATGGCAGTTCAATGCTGAGTACCAGACCTGTAATTTCTTGGTATGCTGTACCTCAAGCTACTAGTTACACAGTAGTTGTTAGCGGTTATGAGTTTTACTGGGAGAAGACAGTAGATAAAACTATTACTGCACTACCCTATCCAAAAGAAGAAAAAGAATTGCAATTTTTTAATACTTATAAATTTACCGTACTTGCTAATGTAGGCGATACTCCCATTAGTTCCTCTGAAACGTTAGTAGTTAGTGTTTTGAGACAAGAAGAACAAGATGCTTTCGCAGAAAGGCTAAAGCAGATTACAGAATTAAACTTACCTCCAGATGAAGCTGCGATATGGGATTTAGATGCTGTGTTTATGGCAAGAAATCTTTTAAATGAAACGATTGAGTCATTGAAAGCAAGAGTAAGAGCAGGAAGTCAAAACCCTACTATCTACCGATTATTGGCAGATAGATATTTAGAGGCATGGTTGCCAAAAGAGGCGCTTCGTGAATATAGCAAAGCAGCACAACTGGCAAAAAACACTAATAACCTAGATGAACTAGCTCGTGTACAAGAAGGTTTAAAAATAGTAGAACTTTATAACCATCCGCCAACTAGCACAAAGCCTGACCAAAAGTAAGGATGAACGTATTTAGGATTGGATGATAAACTTAATTTTGCCTGACGCAGTGCCTCTGCTTTAGTCAAACCATTTTTCAAAGCCTTGTAGAACTCTTGCATAAGTATAGCAGTGGAGCTTTCATCTACTAACCATAAGCTAGAGATTATACTTTGTGCGCCTGCTTGGGCTGCCACGCCAGCCATCCCCAATGCTGATCTTTTATTTCCTTTCGCTGTTTGACAAGCACTCAAGACTAATAACTCAATTGGATTTTCATTAGACTGAGCTTGAGATTTTATAAAATTATTAAAATCTAAAATATTAATGACTTTATCGTATGCCAAAAAGACAGTTTTTTCAGCATTAGAACTAAATTGCCCATGAGTGCTGACATGAATAATTGGAAAATCATCTTTACTTATCTCTTTGTGAAACTGTAAACTGGTGAATTTTTCATCTAATAACACTTTAGAGTTAGTAATTTGTGTTTTAATCTCTGCTACTTCTATTACTACTCCAGGCAGTGGTTTCAAGCCTTTTGGAGCATTTTCGTCATTGAAACTAGGAGACTTCTTGCTCAAGCCAGCGATTAAAGCTGTTGGCTGATTTCTAGATAAGGAATTAAGTGGTTGAATTTTATAACCTACAGTTTGTGCAAAACTGTATTGCTGTGTTAAAAACTCTTTTCCATCATGAAGTAAATCCATTGGTAGACTTTGAAAAGATGTATCTAAAGCAAAGACAAGTGTCCCTGATGAATGAAAATATATTTTAAGAGGTCTAATTAGTAGGTCATAAAGTCTTTGAGAATGCAAGATAATCTCACTTTGATTATTAGAGTAAAATTTGAGAGACTGGACAATATCTAATAAATTATTGACATGATTTCTAATTAGTTTAGCATCAACAGAATTGTGGTGAAGAGAGTGGTCAGGGGATTGGACAATTACTTCTATGGTGCTATCTAAATCAATAATGTGGATTATTGCAGTGGTGCTAGGCAACTCCTGAAGATTATTCAAAGGTATAAGATTGAGTCTGCCACATTGAAGAAAGTTTTTTAACTGTTCTAGTTGCAGATGTGCATTTACTTGAATTATCTTTTCTAAATTTGGCGAAGGATCTGCTGCTAATAATCTTATATAATTCCGGTAAATAGGCTCTACTTTTTCGTAGAAAAAGAACTGAGTATCTGGATTACTACCTAAAAGGTTAGCACGAACTTGGATTAAGCTATTAATAGCTGCCTCGTAAAAATAGGAAGCTTCTTTAGATTTTCCTTGTTGGCTGTATAAATCAGCTAATTGCTGCTGCCATTCATAGACGATATCCGATGCCCGAATTGATTGAGCAAACAATAGAGCTTGCTTAAAGCAGACATGTGATTCATCGGGATTTAATTTGCCTAGAGTCCCCCAACAGAATGATTGTAAAAGTTGATTGTTAATGCTTTCAGCAGTTTGCAATGCAGATTTTGCGTAATTTATAGCTAGAGACTGTAACTGTTTATTTGAAGTTTTATTTAAACTGTCAGCAAAGTTGAGTTTGGCATAAGCAGATTGGCTAACAGGTAATTCATTAAATAAAGAAGAGTTTTTGATGATTAAGTCGATTAAAGGCTGAATCTGTCGATGAATATTAGTTTTAGTAGTCGTCAATCTGCTATTACCTGATAATAATTCCTTTTTCAGCCATTTATCAAAATCTAATAATAAAGTTAAACTGCGTAGTTGAGCTTGCAGTTTTATAGCTATTGGAGCATTTGTTGTGTTATTTACCTGTTGGTAATATTCAAGCGATATTAACGCATTTTGGTGAATTTCAGTAACAGTGTCTTTTTGGAACAATAGTTCTCCTATCCACCTATACTCTACGCTCGAACGTTCATACATAGACTGTTTAGTATCTCCCAATGAGAGAAGAACTGAACTAATATCTGCATTGAGTGTCATCTTTTGAGCCATTGACAAAGTTTCTTTTAAAACTATTTCTGATTCACCTAACTTACCCAGCAAACGTAAAATATCTCCCAAGTTTTGTAATCCTAACAAATTTACTGGGGTTGGTTTAACTTGATAGATTGCAGTATAAAGTGCTTTTTTGCTAGATTTATCAGGCGCATTAAGTGTTGGAAAATAGCTCCAAGTATCTATTTTTAAAGCTGATAAAAGCAGATCGCAAGCATTAAGATACAAGCCTAACCCTTGTAGCGCAAGATTCTGGTTGATTAAATTTCCAGCAATGCCTTCATCTAAGTGGAGTTGACGATAAATTTTAGTGGCTTCTTTCCAAGCCTCCAGCGCCTCCAAATACTTACCTTGATTTAATAGCTCATGCCCTTTTTCAGTCAAAAGTTCTGCTTGTTCGGTGATTTTATTGACATTTTGAGCCATCAGCCGAGATGGTTTGCTGACTGCAATAAGGAAACCTGCAACACTGCAAAATAAATATCTACGTCTAGTAATTTTCACTTATCGCTCTGGTTTATGGAAATAATTTGGATGTAGAACTTGTAGCAAAGCAAGCACTTTTAGGCAACTGTGAAGCAACAGCAGCAACCTGATTGCTAGACGCTAATAAATTGACTTCTCCTGATGGTTCTATCAACACTGATTGTGCTTCTACAATTGGTTTAATTTCATTATTTAGTAAGCTTTGCTTGTCTAAATTGTTAGAAGTTGGGGCTATAGCAGCAGAATTAGCGTGCCATCCACTATTGTTAGATACTTGGGTTTTATAACTACGTGGGAGATTACCAGTTCCAATAATTACAAACTTACTAGCTGCATTGCGGGAATTTCCTTGGCAAGCTGAAGTAATCTCAGGAGGTAATTGAATTGTTTCTGCTATTGCTTTAGGAGGTACAATATTATCGTTTAAAATGTTAAATTGGACATTGCCATTAATTCCTAACTCGGAACTAGCTGTAAATTGGCTGTCACGAGAAGCAAAAAATCCTTGAGAATTAATCTGAATGTTACCACCACGTCCCTTATAAGCATCAGCTGTGATCCGACTATTTCCCAAAACATTTATAATATCTGCATTGGTAGTAATATTACCCCCATTACCGATACCACCTGCGGTTGCAGAAATAAAGCTGTTGTCATATAAATTCAAAACTTTAGTTCGCAAATTGATATTACCACCTTGACCATTTTTAGTTGAAGCAGTTATTCCTGCTTGATTATCTAAGCTAATAGAATTTGCAATAACTGTCACTATCCCAGCATTTTTTGTACTATCATTTCTAACTTCAACTTGAGCGTTATTTTCTAAATTTAAGTTTCCTGTTTTGATAAAAATGTTTCCAGATAAAGCATCAGATGGTTGCTTGAGATTGTATATGTAGCTTACAAAAGGGTCGCCAGTACCTACAGAGGAAGTTATTTTGCTACGGTTTAAAGAAGGATTAACTGAACTTGAACCATTAATATTAACAGATTCAAGGGCATTAATATTTACAGTACCAGAATTACCACTTTTTAGCCCCGATGCTGCAATTCCAGCTCCGTTTTCAATAATCAATCGTCTTGTATTAATACTTAGATCACCAGCATCACCAGCAGAAACTGAGAGAGAGGTTATATTGCTTGCTGAAAAAGTAGGAATAGGTGGTGTTCCGTAAGCTAGTAACACGAAGTTAGGATGACCACCGGAAATTTTTAAAAGCTCAGAAGCATTTACAGTTACCTTACCTCCTCTGCCATCACCAAAAGTCAAAGATTCTAAGCTTCCTCCATCTTCAATTAATAATTCTTTGGTCGATAATATTACATCGCCTGCGTTCCCAGAACCGTAAGTTATAGTCCCCAACGCAGAAGCAACTCCAGAACTTTCATTAACTGCCACACTACGAATTACTACTTTTTCGGAAGCATCTATAGTTAAATTTCCGCTATTACCATTACCAAAAGTTAGAGGAGTAATTATTTCTGAGTCTTGAGCAATTATTTTTGATGCTGAAATGATAATATCTGCTCCTCTGCCAGAATTAGTTGAAGTGATAATACCTCGATTGATTCTTGTCGCACTGAGAAAAGGTTGTATATTAAAAGATGTTATTCCTGTTAAATCTAAAGTGTCAGTTGCCTTTAAACGTATAGCTCCTGAACTAAAAGCTCCGAGATTTGCAATCAAAGCTAATGAGCCATCTGTAAAATTTATATTTTTACCTAGAACAGAAATATATCCTGGCATAAAACCACTAGCGTCCAACAACGATTGCTTAATAAAACTAATATTTTTAAAGCCATTTATTCCTTTATAATCTAAATTTAAACCCGAATTATTAAAAGTAAAATTCACTATACCAGTATCAACAGCACCTATTTCAATTTGTCCAGAAGGAGCAGTTACTAGTCCACCATCAAATAAAACATCACCTCCTATTAGAGCGAAAGTTTTACCAGGTTGTGAACGCAGACCATTTTGACTTTCTCCTGCTCCTAATAAGGTAATTGAAGCAGCTACCTTATTACCGTATATAACCTGGCTGTGTCCAGTACCCTGGACATTAATTGATCCTGATGAATTACCATCATACTCTAACCCCATAGGAACATTCACACTTAATAGTTGAGTGTTCTCAGGAGTTTTAGCGCTAAATTGAATGTCATTAGGAAAATTGATGCTGTTGGCAGTACTGGCTATAAAAGAACCACCAATAATTAGATGTGCATTGTGACCAAATAAAATTCCATTGGGGTTAATAAAGAATAAATTTGCACCCCCATTAGCCTTAATTAATCCATCAATTTTCGAGGCTGAACCACCTGTTACACGAGTAATAATATTTTTAATATTTACAGGATTATTGAAAAAAGCAGTGTCTCCAGTAAGAACAGAAAACTGGTCAAAGCTGTGGTATAAATTGCTTCCTCCCTGACTTCCCCCTTCGATTATATTGTTCGTTCCTTGAGGGGTAACAAGCGAATTAACAGGTAGTGTTTTGTCTGGAACTATTTGGGCTGAAACAGAAAAAATAGGTAAATAAAAAGGATGAGATATCAAAATAGATACCATTAAGTTGCGGATAGAAAAAATATTCATAATCAAGCTCAAAGCCTAGTAATGGCAGTTATGAAAAAGTAGCATATAAAGCTACTAATTATATGATAAAATATTTTTTGTCAATTTCAAACATATTTTTATGTATCTACCTGATGGGCCAAAAACCTCACCTTTATTACAGAATATTCAGTTTTTACTTCGCCCATTAGAAACTTTAGATGCCTGGTCTGAGGACTATGGTAGTGTTTTTAGACTTAGAGGAAACGAACTTCCTGCTCTTATTTACTTTAGCAGTCCAGAAGCCATTCAAAAAATTTTTACATCCTCTCCAGAGGATATTAGTTCTATTCAAAATAGTGATTTTGTGAAACTATTATTAGGACAAAATTCTATTATTTTTCTTGGCAATGAACGCCATCAACATCAAAGACGAATGTTGTTGCCTCCTTTTCATTCAGAACGAATGCGTCTGTATAGTCAGGTTATTTGTGAGATCACTGAAGAAGTAATAAGCCAGTTAGCTCCTGGAAAGTTTTTTGTAGTTCACTCAGTCATGAAGGAAATTTCTTTGCGTGTCATCCTTAATGTTGTGTTTGGATTGCAAACAGGTAAATATTACAATAAACTGCGACAGATACTTAACTCGCTGTTTGAGCTTTTTGATAATCCTTTGAGTTCTATTTTTATGCTATTGTTCTCTAGATTTCAAAACGATTGGGGAATCTGGAATCCACAGGCAAATTTAATGCATCAAATAGAGCAGTTAGACCAAGTGATGTATACTCTGATTGCTGAACGGACAAGACAAAATAATTCTCCCTATAAAGACATTCTGAATATGCTTATGGAGGCACAGGACGAGTTTGGTAAATCAATGACAGACATTGAGCTTCGTGATTCTTTATTAACCTTAATATTCGCTGGATACGAAACTACTGCATCTGCTATTTCTTGGGCATTGTACTGGAGTCACTACTTGCCAGAGGTTCAAAAAAGCCTTTTATCTGAACTTAACTCTTTCACCTTTACTAAAGATAAGAGCGAAATTTCTCGCCTACCTTATCTCAGCGCAGTTTGCTCTGAAACATTGCGTCTTTATCCAATTGCCTTAAATGCCTTTACACGGGTTGTACAAAAGCCTATGGAGATTGAAGGTTATCAGCTTGAACCTCAAACAATTGTGAATGTTTCAATTTACTTGGCTCATCAAAGAAAAGAAGTATATCCAGAACCCAAACGTTTTAATCCCGAACGCTTTTTGGAGCGTCAATTTTCTCCTTACGAATACTTGCCTTTTGGTGGTGGCAATCGCCGATGTGTTGGCGCAGCTTTAGCGCAGCTTGAGATTAAACTTGTATTGGCAACTATACTGTCCCGTTTGAAATTAAGATTAATTACGACCTGTCCTATTAAGCCTATTCGACGTGGAATTCTTATGGTACCTCCTAGTAATTTTGAAATGGTAGTAACTGGAATGCGTTAATAGAATCTAAATTTATTTCTTTATGAATATTTCTATTTATGCATTCAACTAAAGTAAGATATAAACTTTTAAGTTTTTAAAATAGCTATGAAGGTTACTGTTGTGTTTTATTCCAGATGGAGAAGTAAATCAATAAGTTTGATTAAAAAAACGTGACTTTAGCAAAGAATAATTCTGGATAATTTAAGGTATGTGGGCAGATTAAGCTTAAAAATTATTATATTGCAAATAAAAATACAGCCCATTTTCCTGCCATGTTTGATTTGGCTGGTCAACAGATACAACAGGAATGCCGTAGTCAAGACGAGCGCTAAAGTTAGCATTCTGCGACCATCGTAATCCCAGTCCAATGGAAGCAAGAATATTAGGGCTGTTGGTGTTAGCAATTGTGCTTCCTGAATTATTCCAGACTACACCAAAATCAGTAAATGGAATAAGTTGCAATATTCCATTTGTCTTAGATATACGAAGTACTGGAACTTGTACCTCAGCCGAAGCGAAAATACCATTATCAGCTAGCAGTAAATCTTGACGATAGCCACGTACACTTTCAATTCCACCCAGACTAAACTGTTCTAGAGGTACAAGGGATCTAGTCGCTAATTGAGTATTGAAACCAAATAATAGTAAGGTGTCAGGAGCTAATAATCTTAACCACTGCACTTGCCCTTGCCAAGAAAAAAAACGACTATCAGGAGCATCTTGATTAACTGTGGCATTAAATGCATCTAGCCCCAAGTTAAATTGCGATCGCACTGCAAAGACTTGAGTACTGCCACGAGTAATCCATTCTTGAAAAAATCGCAATGCGGATACTCTGGTCTTTCCTTGGTCGTTAGCTCCTAATTGAGGAAAAGGAATTTGTTCTCCTAGTGGAGCATAATTGGCCTCGCTTTCTCGTCGAGAGGCAGTTAAACCCAAAGTCAATTCTTCAGTAGGGGATTGAAACATTGGTTGGCGGAATGTTAGTTCATAATATCGGGAAGCAGATTTGATATTTAAGGTATCGAAAGGATGTTCGATAACACCGCTGTTGCCAGTTCCATAGTTAAAAGAGAGGGTTCCGTTTTTGGAATTGAGGGGCAGTGTGTAACTGCCATAAAAAAAGTTGCTACCATCAGTATTGCTGTAACCGAGGCTTAAACTATCTCCCAGTCCCAGTAAGTTAGCTTCATTTACTTGTATTCGGCGTTGGAAACTTCCAATGCTAGGGGATCGTGTATTGTCAAGAATCATTTGAGCATTAAAAGTTCTCGCTTCAACAACTTCTACAACTAGCTTAATCTGCCCAGGAATATTCCCAGGTTGTAAATTAGCAGATAAGTTTTCAATCAAAGGATTGAGTTTTAGCAGCTGCAATGACTTTAGCAAACGCTGTTGATTGAGAGGCCCGTTATTTCCTGCTGCTATACGACTACGTATATAACTTTTGTTTAAGCGTTGTGTACCTTCGATTTCAATATCTCTGAGCTTAGTTTCAACTATTTGAATTTTAACGATACCAGACCAGATTTTTTGAGGTGGAATATAAGCACCACATGAAATGTAGTCTTTGCTAATATATAGGTCAGTAATTTTCTGTCGTGCCTGATACAAATCATCGAGTGTGATTGGGCGATTGATGAATTCTTTAAGAACTTTATCTAACTCTTGTTGACTAAAAACTGTGCCACCAAGAACTTCAAACCGTTTCACAGTGAAAGTTTCTTTAGTTGTGTCAGGAAACTGTTCTTCAAGATTAGGACTTAAGTTAGATGGTGGAAGTATTTCTTGAGGTTGAGGCGATTGCGGTGGTTGTGGCGTTGGCAGAGGAGCGGACGAAGGTGGTTGGATATCTCTAGGGATAACTTGAGGGATTATAGGAGGACGTGCTGGAACCTGTGCTTTTAATGGTTTGTAAACTATACTATTAAGCAATATAAATAGTCCCAGAGCAGGAATTTTTCTAGGGAAGTTAGCAGTCATTAATTGGGAACATCAATTGGAAACTTATCAAAATAGGATACACTCGTTAGTCGCCAGAATTCAGCATAAAAAAAATCATTATCCGTGTGGTTCTTTTAAGTAGTTGTTAAAACACTAGACGAAGAATGATTCTCATGCCAAGCTGCGGAGTTTTGTTTGCTCTACTGGTGTACTTTTCATTTTTTAGCAAGCTGAAAATTGATTCTTTCTCTCAAACAAAAGTAATATTTGATACTATTCCTTCTCCAAAACGAAAAATCAAGGTTTTGACTATTTCGCAGTGAGGGAATAAATAATTACATATAAACTCTCATGAGAGAAAAGTTTTTTCCAGTGAAGATCGGGATTATAATATTGAACTTAAGGTGCAGGGCATCTGAAAAAAAATATAATAAAAAGTGCGTTTTGTCAATCAGCTAAAATACTCAAAAGTATTTTAACAATAATAATCGTAATTGGTGGGGGAAAGAGGCGAGTGTTAGACTTAAGCGTGGCTAAATATCTCCGAAAGCCAGCCACCAAGATAGATTTATTACCTTGGACTGCAAAGGTGCAGACATTTGTGTTTGTGCAATCATTCTAACCTCTTGCAAGTGACTCCTTTGGGAGCATTTTTGTGCTTTGCAAGGGTGTGATCGCAAAACAGGTATTTGACCAAGGAGGAGGAGAGTGATAAGTCTGACGGTATGGCTACGGTTACTGCTGGAACAGAAGGAGAACATGCATTTTAGGAAGCTGAAAGGCTTTAAAGTAGTTGCGCGATGGGCTGCGATCACAGATTGTACCGTTCCCCGCACCGTACTTTTGAGGAGTATTGCCGTGAACGCTTCAATTATAGTCGTGATGCAGCGTACCTGAAGATTTCGGCTACTGCTGTATATGAGAACCTTCAAAAGTTTTTGCCGACCAACGAACGACAATTGCGGTTTTTGGCGAAAGCCGAGTTGGAACCAGCTGTGCAAGCGGATGTATGGCAGCAGGCAGTAGAACAAGCTGGGAATAAGATTCCCTAGCGATCGCATAGTGAAAGATATTGTAGATAGGATACGTGAAAGGACGAAAGTACCCAATCCTCAACACGTTGGGGAAATATGCATTCTCTTGACAAACTATAATAACCAACTATCAACAGAGGTAACAATGGAAACAGCAGATGTAATTTTGATTGGAAGCGGTCAGGGCGGAATTCCACTTGCAGCTGACTTTGCATCATCAGGTCGAAACGTCGTTCTATTTGAGCGTGATGCGTTGGGCGGCAGTTGCATAAACTATGGCTGTACTCCTTCTAAAGCCTTTCTAGCCGCTGCCCATGCCGCAGGTCGCGCTCGACAAGCTGCAAAGCTAGGCATACACGTACAGGTTGAAGTCGATTTTTCTACGGTGATGGAGCGTGTGCGTAGTATTCGCAGCCAGTTTAACCAGGGTGTCAAACGGCGACTAGACAGTGCAGGGGTTAGAGTCGTCTGCGCTGAAGCTGCTTTCACCGGAGAGAGAATTGTAACTGGAGGAGGTATGACTGTGCAGGCTCCGATCATCATCATCAATACAGGGACATCCTCCACCATTCCTGACTTTCCGGGTTTAGCTGGAACGCCTTATCTGACCAACCGAAATTTCTTTGATTTGCAGCAGATTCCGCCCCGGTTGCTCGTGGTCGGCGGTGGCTATATTGCCCTGGAGTTAGGGCAGGGAATGGCGCGTTTAGGGAGCCAAACCGAATTGATTGTGCGGGGCGATCGCTTGCTGGCTCAAGAAGAATCCGATGTCAGTGCTGTGCTTGCTGATGCCTTTGAGCAAGACGGAATTGGACTACATTTCAATGTGACGGTTCAGCAGATTGCTTATACCAATAGTGTGTTTACCCTAACACTGAACAATGGTGAAGTACTAGATGGAGAAGCATTGCTGATTGCGACTGGGCGCAAACCGAATACTCAGGCATTAAATTCTGCGGTGACAGGCGTTGAATTAGATGCACAGGGTTTTATTAAAATCGACGAGCAATTTCAAACGACTTGCGCTGGGATTTATGCGATCGGAGACGCTGCCAAGCAGCCTGCTTTTACGCATGTTTCTTGGGAAGACTATCGTCGCTTGAAAGCGATTCTGTGTGGTGAACACCGGACACGCAACGATCGGGTGTTAGGCTATGCCGTCTACACTGAGCCACAAGTGGGTCGAGTGGGTATGACGTTAGAGCAGGCTCACAAACAGGGCATTACTGCGAGCGAAGTCACCCTGCCAATGGCTGACATTGCCCGTAGCATTGAGTGGGGGCACGATCTGGGTTTCTACCGCATGGTCATCGACACCCAGACGAATTTGATTTTAGGAGCAACGCTGGTTGGTTACGAAACGGCTGAACTGGTGCATGTCTTTTTGTCACTTATGGAAGCTAAAGCAACGTGGCAGGTACTTGAACAATCGGTTCACATTCACCCAACTTACGGTGAGGCATTGCCCAGTCTTGCAAGGCTACTCGTTGGAGATGATATGCCAACCTGTCCCAATATGTAACAAAGCAGCAACCAATAACTACTAACTTAAAGATGGGGGATTGCTTCAAGATATCTGCAAGGGGTCGTGTATTGATCAGTGCAAAGACTCTCGGTGTCATCTCGGTTTGACGAAGTATCAGCCACTGCGCCAGAATAAGAATCACACCAAAGATTACCGCAGCGATGCCGAAGGCGGCAAGCTATGCACAAAGAATAACATTACCTGTCCAAGTGAACGGATCTACTGCAAATTTGATGATTAGCGTGATAGTAATCGGGGCAGAGAGCAAAAAGCTCAGAAGTAAGTTAGCACTAATCGCAAGAAACCAGTAACGACCGAGATAACCCAGGCGAAATTCTAACAACGACTCTTGTACTCCAAACAAAGTCATCCAAAATGCAATACTTGCTGTCAAATAATCAAGCATTAGCCTTTGTTTTACCCGTGTGTTGAAGAGGGTATTTTCTAGAATACACCCAAACAGTATTTTGTTGTTGTGGGGGCCCTGGTGTGGTGTTTTTTTTTGATAATTGCTCTATGAGATTTTTTAATGAGTTTTATATTTGGTAGTGCTTTAAGGCTGCAAAATATAAAAAGCAATGAAAAACCCCAACCTGTTTAAAGAATGGGGGCATAAATAAAAACTCTATATTTCATGATGACACAACTCAATATTTGTTCGACTGCTGTCAGCCTAGAGGTGGAATAATGAACAAACCACCATCTAGACGCAAGAAAGTTATCCCTGTGGCATCTGGTGAACTAAAGCCAGCAACTGACTCTGCTCCCAAAAATATTTCCGCCCAAGATAAGCCAGCGTTAGCAACCATTGAGGTTGCGGCTGTTGAAATAAGAGAGTTGACCGAGGAAGAACAAAGCTTACGCCTACACTTGGAACGCCGTGTGCAGAGAGCATTTTTGGAGGCAGGACAAGCGTTGATGGAGTTGCGGGATCGCAGATTGTACCGTTCCACGCACCAGACATTTGAGGAGTATTGCCGCGATCGCTTCAATTATAGTCGTGATGCGGCGTACTTGAAGATTTCGGCTACTGTGGTTTATGAGAATCTTCAAAAGTTTTTGCCGACCATTGGTCGGCAAATTCCAATGCCGACCAACGAACGACAATTGCGCTTTTTGGCGAATTTGGCGAAAGCAGAGTTGGAACCATCTGTGCAAGCGGATGTCTGGCAACAGGCAGTAGAGCAAGCNTTGGAACGCCGTGTGCAGAGAGAGGCAGGACAAGCGTTGATGGAGTTGCGGGATCGCAGATTGTACCGTTCCACGCACCAGACATTTGAGGAGTATTGCCGCGATCGCTTCAATTATAGTCGTGATGCGGCGTACTTGAAGATTTCGGCTACTGTGGTTTATGAGAATCTTCAAAAGTTTTTGCCGACCATTGGTCGGCAAATTCCAATGCCGACCAACGAACGACAATTGCGCTTTTTGGCGAAAGCAGAGTTGGAACCATCTGTGCAAGCGGATGTCTGGCAACAGGCAGTAGAGCAAGCTGGCAATAAGATTCCATCTGGTCGCATAGTGAAAGATGTTGTAGATAGGATACGCGAAAGGACGAAAGTACCCAATCCTTACCATATTGGTGAAATATGCATTCTTTTGCCAAAGGATAACCCAGACTTGAGAGGTAAAGCAGGTTATTGGGGCGTAGTCAGCCATGTTGGAGAATACAGTTGTACAGTCCAGACCTGGGACGGTGACTATACCGTGAAGATTGAACACCTGAAGTTACTGGAATTGCTTGATGAAGATTGCCAATTCATGCAGCAGCTATGTGTGAGGTTACAGCAATTGCATCAAGTGGCCAGCCGTGACTCTTCTGTGGATTGGCTGTTGCAGGGGTTGGGTAAGCAAGCCAAACCTTATCTGTCATCCTTGCAGGCAAAGCTGCTGGCGGCTGTTGAAAGGGAGTACAATCTTGTCTGGAAACACCAGAAGTGAAGATACAGCCAGTAAAAAGCGATCGCTTTTGGGTTTTTGGGTTGATTAATTTGTGATGGCAGCAAAAGGAAACATTATTGGTAAAGAACATGATTTTTTTCGGAACTTGCTACCATACAAGCTGTCTATCTAACAATACCGAATCACTTATACAGTAACCGGGGCATTGAATCTATGAAGCCCCATGTAAATTTCTGGCGTGAGCTAAAACTGCTCTCTTGTCAAAACTTGAGAGCAGTTTTGTATTGTCAGTCAGCAAAGCGCAAAACTGCCAACAGCTATAAGTGCCGCAAAGAAAAAAGTTGAAATTTCACTGACTCTTAAAGAGTTACTTCTTGTTTGATAGCCAAGCTCATAGCGATATGTTTCTCGTAATACGCAGCTTCATTGATGAAGATTGGAAAAATGGAAGATTCTCCTTGATAGTCAATCACCTCACCATCAAAACCGAGAAATAACGGGTCGCCAGTATGCAAAATTTCATAGTAGACTTGTCCGAAAACTCCAAAGCCAGACTGTTCAAAGCTTTGAGAGCAAGCTTTGATATCTTCGTGAAAACGTAATCATAAGGCTTTGAGATAGTTACTGTTAGTTTAGAGTCATAAATAATACTCACTAGTTATCTAAATTAGCATTGCTATTAATAGTAATTAATTTGGTAAAACTAAACTACCAATTCTTAGCCTCACTAACCCATAAACTGTTAAGATAATCTGTTCATAAGTATCAATCCTTAAGCGAAATCTTTGTGAGGCTATGCGAAATATTTTTAGCAACCGAATCAAATGCTCAATAAATATGCGATTACTAGATAAAACCTTATTTTCATCTTTCTGTTGCTGGGTTAATTCTTGTTTAGGTTTTCTTTTATGAGGGGTAGTAATATTTTCACCACCTTGGTATGCCTTATCCCCTGAAAATGGTTGAGACTTATCAAATTTTTCCTGAGACTTACGGAACAAACTTATATCTGCTGTTGGGCCACGAGAGCCTACGTCTACCTCGACAATATCTTTAGCTGATGGCAACCCGATTACTTGATTTTTTAAAGTATGTTGCCTCTTCTTTCCAGAAAAATATTTTTGTTGCTCTTTATCGTCAGAAGGTCTATTTATCGGCTGTTCCATGCTATCGACCAATAGTCTGAAGTTCGTTAAGACTTCTTGAACAAACAGTAAATCGCTTTCATTATTTGAGACTTGTTCTAATAAACTAGATGGTAATATGTCACGAAGAATGGGTATCCAAACATGGAATGTATCATTAGCTTCTGTCTTAGAAATACCAAATAACATTCCTAACACTTGAAATGTTGGCATTTGTCTTAAATAAAACAAGCATAAACATACCTGTTCTTGGATTAATAACTTTTCTGGACGACCACCACCAGACGCATTGATTCTAATCTTTTGGCTTTCTTGTTTAATTTTAATTTCTTTGTAACGATTTATAGCGCAATTTAACAGCGATTGTAACTGCTCGTAACTAATCCCTAAAATTTGTTTTGTCCGTTGTGGATACTTTTGGATATAATCAAAAACCATAACTAATATCGCAAAATGGTAGACACTCAATTAAAGGTTTTACCATTTTTATTTTCCTAAGTTAATATTCCGGACAAGTCTAATGAATCCTTTATCCTACCACCCTCCCATCTGTCTTATAGTTTGTACCAGCAAATTGTCAGTTTGTGTCAGCAAATCGGTTTCGTTCCCAAGGTGACACAAGAAGCTACTTTAATGCTGACAATCCTGAGCTTAGTTGCTGGAGGGCTTGGAATCAGCTTACTACCTGCTAATGTACAAACTATAGAGCGTAAAGGAGTTGTTTACCGAAGGATTCAAGAACAAACACCAATGCTAAAGATTGTAGCTGCTTGGCGCTCTGATAATTTGTCTACTGTCTTATCCGAATTCCTAGCAGCTTGTCGCTTAATCCAATAAGAATATATCTGCAATGATTCTCTCATTTCATGTAATATCAAGGCTTTGAATGCTTCATTACACGAATGACTAAATTTGTGGAATCTTCACACCCAAAGTCTGTGACTCTTTAAAAAGGTGATCTATACAGAGATGGCCGTTGCTTGAACTGCAATAATTTATCATTGTTCATTTTGCTTAAGATATGTGCGTGTGTAACGATATTGCAGTTCGCTGACCTCAATTTTCTCTAAGCTTTTAGCCGTACTAAACTTAAAAAAAATGAATGGCATCTTAAAGATTGATGAATTGAATCTTGATTTCTCTGATCTTCTCCCTCAGCCATTCATTAAACAAACGGTTTTCAAGCTCTTGTTTAAGTTCTCCCTCTAATTTTACAGGTAAGAGTTGTTCAATCTTTAAAAGGCAGTATCGTCCCTCTATCTCAAGCGGTCCAATAATTTGCCCTTGTTGAGCGCTTTCTGTAGCTTCATAGATCGGTTTCGGCATCTGTCCACGCATCACAGACCCCATGACTCCACCCACAACTGAATCATCTACGATAGAAAATTGTTTAGCGAGTTGAGTAAAATCCGCGTCGTGCTGTTCAATTTTTTCCTTCAAGCCTTGTGCCGTTTCAGCAGTTTCGACTACGATTCGAGAAAGAACAATGCGATCAAGTAATGCCTTGTTTTCCTCAAAATAATTTTGGATTTTTGGCTCAGTCACTTTTGATTTTAGGGATTCCAGTTGAAGCCGAAAGATAATACTGTGACGAAAATCTGAGTAAGCCAGTCTTTGGCTAGCCAACCAAAGTTGAAAAATATCTGGAGTAGTCAGTTGTTTTTGGAGGCGAAATTCTAGAATAAGTTGCTCGATTATATCAGTAGAAGGTTCTTCGATACCTAGCATCTGAATCTCTTTTTCCAAAACGTGTTGCTGAGTAATTTCTCGCAGTGTTTTTGGAAGCTCACCAGCAATACGCAGATATTGTAAAGCTTGTTCTAGGGAAATGGCTTCACCATCAATGACAAAAAGAGGGTTTGATTCCATTGGCTCACATTTTAGTGCAAAGTAGTGTGGTCAGGAGAATGGCTCATAGCTTCGTGCTAATCAAACATGGCTATTCATTCATATCCACTAAGGTATGAACAACACCCTTAGAGTTCTGACATAAGCTAGAGTTTTGATTTTTGGTTCAGTTTTCGCTGGCAGCGTCAACAACTCGTCTTTTTTCTACTTATGAACCATTTCCTACTGCCTTCAGAATAGCAACTAAGGCATCTTCCTTTGTCTGATCAAAATCGATGGTGCTGAGGTCAACTTTTGCTAAAGCTTTGCCAGCGTTGATAAGGTCAGCTGCGCCAGGAGCATTTGCCGCAGCAAGTAGTCCAGTTAGTGTCTTCTCATAATCTCCACTTTTTAAGGAAAGGAGAGCATCAGCAAGTTGAGTTGAATTGTCATCAAACCCTGCAAAGGAGAAGCCTGCTTTTAACGCCTCAACAAATTTACCTTCCTTAATATTTAGCGCAATATCCGTTAAGGCTTTCACGGTTTCTTCATCCAGCGAACTATTTTGTTTCTTGAGTTCTGTTGTAATCGCCTGTCTCAAGACAGTTTCAGAACTGCCTTCTGCGATGTTAAAGACGAACTGTGCCCAAGTATCGAGTGCCTTTTGGTCGGTTGGGTCATCAATATCGGCAGCCGCAATAACTAGTGAGGATAGGGCATCGTCATACTTGTCCTTTTGACCATTGATTGCATCAGCTAAATTAAACGCACCAGATACCCACTTTTTACCATTGTCAACATCTATTGCTTCTAAAGCTGACCCTATTGTTCTTTCAAAAGCGCCTTTACTTTCCTCTGAACCAGGATTGTTTAGGTCTACATCTCTCAATGCCCAAGCTGCATCAACCCAATCAGCCGCATTTTGAACCTTGGCAGCGGAGACTGCTCCGGTCAGTAAATCCTTGATGGCCTGATCTTTAATGCCGAGATCAAATTGCTTAACAGCTTCAGAAAGGTAGTAGCCAGAGTCAATTGCTAATGCGACTTGACTAACAATAGGAATATTCGGGTATGCCAAGATATTGAAGATGGCATGAATTTGGTCATCTTGGGTAAATCCAGCTTTTTCTCCCTCTACTGCTGCCTTAATCGTTTTGACACTTAGCCCACTAGTTGAAAGGAGTTCATAAATTTCATCTTTCGGAACCTTATTTGATTTCAGAGTGCGGTCAACTGCTTTCTCAATTGCTGGTGGCAGGTCAACGCCGATTGCTGTGAGGAATGATTTGCCTGCTTCTTCCCAATTTCCATCCAACACTGATTTACCAGCGTTCAGCAAACTCTGAATTGTTGAGCTACCGGAAAAAGCATTCCAGGCTTCTTTGAAGTCACCTTCCAGGACATACAACACTGCATTTGCACCATCAGTTTGAGGTTTATCGACTTTCTCAAGAACATCATGAATAGTTGAACTCAGGCTGTTGAGACGATCCTCTACAAAACCCTTTATCTGTCCCAAAGGATTTTGGTTTATCAAGTTAGAGATTGGATTAAATCGTTCTAGCTGGTCAAGTGCTTTATCAATTAATGGCGAGAATGCTTTATTGGCGAATTCTTTAATTGCTACACCAACTTTTTGGACAGTTTCGTAAGCATGGCGGAGTTCTTCTGGGTGAGCAATAACGTAAGCAAGGGGATTACCTGTTAGAACCTCTGGATTTTCCTTGATGAAATTGACGAACTGGTCAAGTTTGCGATTGCCTTGAGTGAGTTTATCGTCAACGTCTTCTGCAAATCTTGGAATGTCATCCTTCCAAATGTTTGTAATTTTATCAACAACTTTTTCCTCAAATTTGTTTTCTAAGCGATTGGCTAACCCAGTAATTTGAGTACGCCAGTCACCTACTGTCTCACTGTATTCATTAAAAACGTAGTCTCTAAAAGATCCCAGTTCCTGACGCGCAGTAACAAGACTGTCATTAACAAAAGCATTGAGTTTGTCAAACTCATCAATAGCAAATTTTGTTCGTTCTATGATATAGCTATTGAGACTTCTAAATTTGTCAAAAGCAGAGTCTGCTGTTCCTACAATAGAGCTATTGAGAGTTTTGAGTCTATCGAAGCCAGAGCTTACAGCATTGTTGACTGCTGTATTAAATTGTTTAGCTTTTCCAAAAGCAGAGTCTGCTGTTCCTACAATAGAGCTATTGAGAGTTTCGAGTCTATCGAAGCCAGAGCTTACAGCATTATTGACTGCTGTATTGAATTGTCTAGCTTTCCCAAAAGCAGAGTCTGAACTTCTTATCACAAAATCATTAAGACTCTTAAATTGATTATTGATAGAATCTACAAAATTGTTTAACACATTTCCAATGCCAAACGGTAGCTTATCAATGTTTTTGTTTATGCCACCTATAACTTCATCGAGTACTTCATTGGCAAAGTCGTTGACCTTGTTTAGTCCATCAAAAACCTCATCAAGCAACTCGTCCGCAGACTTATCGATACTATTTATATTGGCTTGGACAGTCCTAAGTACTTCATTAGAGAAGTTGTTGACTTTGTTTAATCCGTCAAAAACCTCATCAAGCAACTGGTTCGCAGACTTATCGATGCTATTTATATTAGCTCGGACAGTCCTAAGTACTTCATTAGAGAAGTCGTTGACTCCATTCAATCCATTCGCAAACTCGTTTAATACTTGATTTGCAACCTGATTAGCTTCATTGATGCCAACCCGAACATTGTCGAGCGCGTTGACTCCAGCTTTTGCTGTTTGATCAAAACTACCTTCAACAGTTGTTAGCGTCAAGTAACCTTGACTTTCAAGAATAGCTACTTTACTCCAAACATCTAGAAGTTTGCTAACTCCACTGAGCGAATCTTCAGAAATACTAATTTGTTTTTGAGCATCCTCTATTGCCAGAGACCCATTATTTACCAATGTCTTCAAAGTATTTCTACTGCTACTAATTCGAGAAGTGAGATCATTTATAAAGTTACTTGCTTCAAGCCAGCCAGCTTCTGTTACAAAGCTTAGTTTTTCTTCAATACCATTTAACCTTTCTCCTCCATACTTTAGCCAAGAATTGAAACCTGCTTCAATATCATCTACATAGTCAGTACCGTATTTGATTGCAGAGTTAATAGAGGCTCTGATATTTCCTAAACCTTGATTGCCGTAATCTAGCCAAGATTTGAAGCCTGCTTCAATATCATCTATGTAGTCAGTACCGTATTTGATTGCAGAGTTAATAGAGGCTCTGATATTTCCTAAACCTTGGTTGCCGTAATCTAGCCAAGATTTGAAGTCATTATCGAGACTTCCCAAACTATTCTTGCCATAGTTTATAAAACTATTGAAAGCGTTCTTGAAGTCATCGACAATATTGGCAGATCTTTCTTGAGGAATAACGCCAAATGAATTTTGAAAGGTTGAAGCTGTAAAACTAGACTCCTGATCGTAAAAGTTGTAGAGGCTGATAAATTCTGTCCTGAGACTTTCTGGAATTTGATATTCATTCAGGAATTCCATCAAAATTGAGATTCCTACCGATTGGTAAGGCTTTGCATCAGTCGCCTTTGCTAAATCGATTGATGCCCCAATATTTAATAACCCTAGACCAGTCTCCTCATCCCAACCAAGCGTACTAATGTCTTTTGCACTGCGCTTAATAACTTCCAAAACTTGGGTGTAGTTCAAATCAGGATTTGCCGCCCAAGCAAGAGATATAGCTCCAGTAACCTTAGCAGCTGCCAGAGACGAACCATAAGTTGGATAAAAGGCTGTATCAATCAGTGAATAGAGAGGACTTTGTGGTGTACCACCTTGAGCCAAAATATCTAAACCGTTACCGTAGCTGGAGTAGTAGGCGCGTTGTGTTCCATCAGCAGCACCAACTGTAATAACGTTGTCAAATTCTTTTGTTGCCTGACCCAATGCCGACAATTCACTTCCTTCGTTGCCAGATGCCACAACAACCAATATCTGGTTGCGCTCTGCATACTCCAGAGCGGCTCGTTCTGCGGTGGTTAACTGATAGCGAGTAGTTACGCTTCCATCAGGATTTGTCTGGGTCAGATCAAAACTGAGATTGAGAACTGCATCTTTCTTACCAAGCTCTTTCGCTTTGTCTACAAACTCAATGACGGACTCTGCCCAATTTCCACTTCCTACAGCGCGACCCAACCAAATTGGTGCGCGGTCATTGATGCCATCAATCCCAATATTATTATTTCGGATTGCTCCAATGATTCCTAAAATGCGAGTACCATGCTCATCTGCGTCAGACATGTACCCGTCGATAAACAGAGGATTGTCATCTCCATCAATGCGATCGCTACCAAGAATGAGACGACTATAGTCAATATCAGGATTAGAAGCACTAAAGCCACTATCAATAATTCCGATTAAGGGGTAAGCATCTTCACTAACCTGTTCAAACCAACGCTTAGAGACTCGTTCTAATAAAGAGGGATTTTGAGTAGTAAAGAAATCTTCCTCATAAACCAATCCTTTGTTGGGTAAAGCTCCTTTGATTCCAGTTAGATCAACTACTAGATCCTTTTGAGCTTCAAAAGCAGGAGAGTTATAGTTAAATGATACATAAAAACGACTACGCCAATTAAACATTACTGCTTCATTGACCTGTAAAGCTTGGTTATCAGGGGTTATTACATCCTTATCTCCATAAGCGGTAGACAATACATTCAGTAGACTATTTCCAGTGAGATTACCTAGATAATAAAAATTATTAGGTAAATCGAATAATTGAATTTTGTCCCCTTCAGTCAAGTTAAAATCACCGATGCGATCAGGTTGATCGGCAAGAGACTCGGTAGATGCTTCATAAACAAAGCCATCTTGTCCTAAACCACCAACTAACAAATCTCGACCATCACCCCCGATAAGGAGATCCTTGCCATCGCCTCCAGTCAGTTTGTCATTTCCACCCAATCCCAGTAAGAGGTCGTTACTGTTACCTCCGGTCAAGAGGTTATTACTTTCATTTCCTTCCAGTATCAAACCTACCTGAGTTGCTTGAGTGAATGCAGATAATTGATTAATAAACTGAGCAGATGAAGGTAGCATACTACCTGTTTTGGTATTTGCTAGTGAGGAAAGGGTAGAATCTGCCAAAAAAGTTTTAGATAATAAAGTTTCTGGATTATTCGTTAAAGTCTCTAAATTCGTTCCATTTAATTTCAATAAATCTGTTTCCATGTTTAGGATACTCTCTAAAATATTGAGCATGAAGTGAGGGGTAATTTAGATTCTAAATTGACCCATGATTTCGTCAAATACCAACCAAAATTTTGCCTAGCTGCGTTTACGTGATTTAATAAATCCAAATCCAAACGCAATCAAGGTAGCTAAAGACATTGATGGTTCAGGGATTGTAGTAGCAGTTTGCATAACTACAACAGATTGATTGGGTGCTAGATTAAAGTTCCATTGATAAGCAAAACTAGCATCGCCACCATTTAAAACTAGAGGGCCGGACAAGTTAACGGGATTGCCTACTGTATTATTGAGAGCTATGGGTGAAAAATCAACTAAATCTGGTACTAAAGCAGCTATAGCTGCGGTTGGAGTAGGTGTAACAAAAGTGGCAATTCCTCGACCAAAAGGAGAAGTTTGTGTAGCAGTAAAAGTGTCTTCATCAATTATTACTTTGTTTGGGGCTATAGTCCCGTTGATATTAAAGTCGTTATATTGAAACAAACGAAAGTCAAGAGGCGCATTACTGATATTAGTTACGGTCATAGTTTGACTCAAACTACCCCGATTAGTTCCTAACGAATCACCTTTCAAAAGAAAATCAAAATTAATCGTAAAATTCTCAGCCAAATCTGTGTATTTTACCGATGCTTTATTTCCACTAAGAGAAAGGACTTCTTCAAATAAATCTGGACTAAATTCTTCCACCAGTGTTTGTTCGGTACTATCACCAATGCGAAAATAAGTGGCTGTTTGACCGGCTGTAACAGAATTATCAATTTGATCTACACCATCTATCTTCCAACTGACAAAGCCAGTCCCTAAACTATTGTCAAAATCAGCTGTAGAGTTCCCATTTGTGAGAGTAAAATTAGCTGCAAAAGCTGGTTGTGTCATTAATGCAGTCAAGCTGGCAAGAAAATAAATAAAAGGGAATGTTGGCAGTATGTAACGATACATGTACTCTCGTCCAAGGCATATTGTTCCATAACTGTAGCTGTAAGTGTAATAATTTACGGTCGGAAAAAAGTCAGAAAAAAGTCGGATCTTTTTGGTAGATTTACGTAAACTTCTAAAAACAACAAAACTTATAGTGGGAATATCGTAGTTAACCTGATATTTCTACGTGGAAAGATAAATGACGGTTGAAGAAGCGATCGCACTAGTAGAGCAATTATTAGAACGGGGGCACTTAACAAAAGTTCAAAAGATTGTCTTCTGTCAGTCATGGGCAGGACAGACATACTTAGACATGGCTGTAGACTCCGATTACGATCCTGGTCACATTAAAGATGTTGGTTCGGAATTATGGCGATCGCTCTCGAGAGCTTTAGGAGAAAAAGTTACCAAAAATAACCTGCACGGAGTATTGAAGCGAACCGCACAGCGAGAAAAGGACACAAACGCCTCATCGACTCTAAATTATCAACCCTCCAATTTCCACAGAGACTGGGGAGACGCTCCTGATGTGCAAGTGTTCTTTGGACGAACAGAAGAACTAGAAACTCTACAGAACTGGATTATTCGAGATCGCACTCGATGTGTGGCGATTGTCGGAATGCGGGGGATTGGAAAGACCCATCTTTCACTAAAACTGGGATTGGGTGGGATTGGCAAAACAGACCTATCACTTCAGTTAGCCAAGGGTATCCAGGATGAGTTTGAGTTTGTCATCTGGCGATCGCTTCTCAATGCCCCTCTCCTGTCTGACCTACTTGCAGACTTAATTAAAGTACTTTCCAGACAACAGCAGACAACACTACCAGAGACAATTAGCGAACGCATCTCTTTGTTGCTCCATCACCTGAAAACCCACCGATGTCTCTTAATCCTAGATAACGCCGAAACTCTTCTGCAAGCCGGAGATCCCATCGGTCGGTATCGAGCTGATTATGAAGACTATGGACAGTTAATTAAACAGGTTGGGGAAGTGGCGCATCAAAGTTGCTTACTGCTGACAAGCCGCGAAAAACCCCAAGAACTCATTTTAATGGATGGGCCAAGTCGTCCGGTGCGTTCTTTGGTGTTACAGGGGTTAGATATCCAAGCTGGAAAACAGATTATTGCAGAGCTTGGCGATTTTACAGCTAGTGAAGAAGACTGGCAGGAGTTGATTCAGCTTTATGATGGCAATCCTCTAGCACTGCAATTGGTTAGTAAACACATACTGGAAGTATTTTTTGGCAGTATTGCCGAATTTTTAAGGGAAGGCAAGCCAGTGTTTCACGACCTGCAAGAACTCCTATCTTGGCACTTTCAACGGCTCCCCAAAGAGTGCTGTGAAGTACTGTATTGGTTAGCAATCAATCGGGAACCAGTGTCCCTAGCAGAGTTACGGGAAGATTTGATGTTATCAACTGCTAAGACAGCACTACCTGCAACTTTGGGAGTGCTGCAACGCAAGATTCCCCTAGAGCGTACAGGAGATCGCTTTACGCTTCAGCCTGTGTTGATGGAGTACGTTACCGATCAATTAGTAGCTTTCGCTTATCAGGAAATCGTCAATCAAAGCCATGAACTTTTGAGAAATTATGCCCTAATTAAAGCTCAGAGCAAAGACTATGTAAGACAAGCACAAATTCGTCTCATCCTAGCCCCTGTTATTGATAATTTAATATTAGCTCTGGGTAGTTCCAACCAGATTCAGCTTCAGGTGCAGGAACTCCTCAAAAAATTGAAACAAGAGGCTTCAACCCATTCTGGATATGCAGCAGGCAACATCCTGAATCTTCTCAGACAAATTCAAGCTAATTTCAGTAGTTATGATTTTTCTGATTTAACAATTTGTCAAGCATATTTACAAGATATAAATTTGCAAGATGTTAATTTTTCCCAGTGTTGTTTTTCTAAATCTATTTTCACTCAATCTTTTAATGGGGTGATATCAATTGCCTTCAGCCCTGATGGAAAAACCCTAGCAAGTGGTAATGCCAATTGTGAGATTCATTTATGGCAAGTTGCAGATCAACAACGTCTTTTAACCCTGCAAGGACATACTAATTGGGTACGCAGGATTGCCTTTAGCCCAAATGGAGAGATACTTGCTAGTGCTAGTGAAGATTCAACCGTTAAAGTATGGCAGCTACAGTCCGGTCGATGTTGGCATACCTTATCTGAGCATACGGGCAGTGTCTATTCACTGGCTTTCAGTCCAAATGGTTCAATGCTTGCCAGTGGAAGTAGCGACCTCACCATTAGAATTTGGCAGGTGTCAGAGGGCTGTTGTCTAAAAATTCTCCACGGACATAGCGGTGGAGTGATGTCCGTTCATTTTAGTCCAAATGGCAAACAATTGGTCAGCAGTGGCTTTGACAATCTGATCAAAATTTGGGATGTTGAAACTGGAGAATGCCTTTATACGATTACGGAGCATGAGAACTGGGTTGGTGCAGCTCACTTCAGTCCGAATGGCGCGTTGCTAGTCAGTGCCAGTTGTGATAGCACGGTGAGAATTTGGAGTGCTGAAAATTATCAGTGTTTAGGAATTCTTAAAGGTCACACCGGATGGGTATGGAGAGCTATTTGGAGCATGGACAACCAGCTAATTGCTAGTTGTGGTGCAGATCAGACCATCCGTATTTGGGATGCAAGGACTGGTACTTGTCTTCATACTCTCAAAGGTCACAACCATCAAATCTGGGGTATTGCCTTCAGTCCAGATAACCAAACTCTTGCCAGTGCCAGTGAAGACCAAACAATTAGGCTGTGGCAAGTTAGTAACGGCAAGTGTACTGCTTGCATCCACGGATATAATAACTGGGTTAAGACTGTAACTTTTAGTCCCAATGCTCAAATGCTAGCCAGTGGGCACAGAGATAATACTTTAAGAATTTGGGACATGAAGAGTGGTGAATGTCTGCACGAGTTGAAAGCATACTCTCAAGGTTTACCAGCAGTAGCTTTTCACCCAAACTTGGAGATAGTTGCGGGGGGTAGCCAAGATGCCACGATCAAACTTTGGGATCTTAAAAGTGGTGAATGCAGTCATACTTTCATCGGCCATACAGATGAAGTTTGGTCAGTCGCCTTTAGTCCAGATGGTAAGGTGCTAGCTAGTAGCAGTTTTGACCATACTATCAAAATATGGGATCTCAATCTTAGTGAGTGTCGTTTCACTTTATATGGACATACAGATCGAGTAGCGGCGGTAGCCTTTACCCCTCTAGGACAAATTCTGGCTAGTGGCAGCGATGACTGCACGATTAGACTTTGGGATTTATCAGACAACCGATGTATCAAAGTATTAAAAGGACACTCAGGAAGAGTAGGAGCGATCGCATTTAGTCCAGATGGTAGTTTACTTGCTAGCCCAAGTCTGGATCAAACAGTCAAAATTTGGGATGTCACTACAGGCGAGTGTTTGCAGACATTAAAAGGACATACTAGCTGGGTAATGGCTGTTAGCTTTAGTCCAGATGGTCAAAAAATTGCTAGCGCTTCATGCGACCAAACTATAAAAATCTGGGATATTGAAAAAGGAAGTTGTCTTAACACTCTGTGTGGTCACTCAAATTGGGTATGGTCAGTCGCTTTCTCTCAAGATGGCTCAATCCTGGCTAGTGCTAGTGAAGATGAAACAATTAGACTATGGAATATGCGATTGGGAAATTGTCTGCGGATACTGAAAGCCAAAAGACCATACGAAAAAATGAAAATTACAGGAGCTAAAGGGTTGACCCAAGCTCAGTTAGCAATGTTAAGAGAACTAGGTGCAGTCTAGTGCTTTGCCACACAAACTTTGCGTGGTGGCAAGCTCTTGGGCAGAGATGCCCAGGGGCAAGGGGGAAAGAACTTGTACAAATCTCTCCTCTGCTCCCTTACACAAGCGCCGACCTCCACAAGCGCAATTTTGGGGAAAGCGAACTACTAGTGATTTATAACGATTCCCATTCAGATGCAGTACAAAATTATATCGCCAAATGTAGGGGCACGGCTGAGGTTTAAGTAAGCTATTCCACATTTAACTTGCATAATATTCTGCGATCGCTTCTACGAAACTCAGCAGGCATTGGTTCTCCTGTATCCCCTCTAAGAAATTGGCGATAAGAATACTGCTTATTTAAATATCATACTACTTGGTATAAAGTTTGATGGTCGGAAAAAGGTCGGGTCTTTTTGATAGATTTAGGAGATGTCTAATTTATTCGTAGAACAAATCTATCAAAAAAGTTCTGATGCCTACCCTGGACTGCGGGGAATGGGTTCTCTTTTGGAGTACGACAACCGTAGTAACAATTCTTTATAATTCCTTAATAAGATTACAGAGCTATAGTATGCTAATTTACATCAATGCGATTTTAAAGTAGCAAAACTACTTATCAATTACAGGGTAAAATCACAGTTTTTCTGTCAATAAGTAATTATACTTTAATTTTTGTCAAAAATTGGGGTATTAAACAAAATTTTGAGGCAGGTGATGGCAAAAGCAAGCCGCTTTCTTTGCATCTACGCATCATTCATTATTTCCTCGAAAAACCTAGTAATAATGTAAATTCGATATATATTTAATTTCATCTTCAAAATAATTACGAATTGGCAAAAAATCCGGTCTTATCTGTCATTAAAGGCTGCCATCTTGTATATGGCTATTTTAATGATTATTTTTAACAATTTTGGGGGAGATATTTAAATGGTGAGTAAAGACGTTAGTTCTAAAGGACAACCTTCCAAGAGTTTTCATATTCCGAAATCTGTTATCAAAACTAGTCGTCATGAAGGCTGTTGGCATCTTGAAATTCGTAAACAAGAAAATCAAGATAGGCAAAATGAAATCATTCCTCTAGCAGAGCTACAATTAGCCGAATTACCCGCAGGGTTGCATGGCTATGCTTTTATCGTTGGGGCTTTGTTTCAATCTGAAAAGAAACCTCAAGAAGATGGAACGCAACTTTACACAGGCGATGGTATGGTCTATCGTTTGGGCTTTGAAGATGGCAAAGCAATACTCAAAACCAGAATCGCTAAAACTCCTTGCTACTATGCAGATCCTGCTACGCAGTTCTATCTAGGAGATTATGCGATTGAACCCATACCATTTACCCTTTTTAGAAACAAAATACTTTCATATTTTGTTAAAAAATATAAGTGTTTCTCCTACTTCTCAGCTTTTCGCAATGGCGGGCCTAGTCGTTATAGTATTGTTTTGGGATCGAGAAATCAATTAAATACAGCTTTTTTAAAGACTAGAGATCATCTTTTACTAACAATGGATGCGGGTCGCGCCTACCAACTTGACCCAGACAGTATGGAACTATTAGAACCAGTAGGCTCCACTGAAGAATGGTGCGGCATTTTCCCGGTTATTTCTAAGCTTACATGGATTAATATTTTTGAGACTTATATTAGTTCAGCTCATTATGTTACAGATTTAAATAGCTTAAATGGTAAGCGAGATGAGCTATTTACAACAAATTATTCAACAGGTTACAATGGCAATTTTAAAAAAATTGTCAATTGGGTATTAGATAGTAGTAGTTTCCGCCAAGTAGTAAAATCATTCTATGCCTTGTTACAAATAGAGTTCAATCCCAAGCAAGAGTTAGGACGTTTTACTCATTTAATTCGTTATAGATTTGCAGACGAGCAAAAAGGGTTACAGGCTACTACGGAGCGTTGGCGATTGGTACTGCCTGATGGTGAGGCAGTACTGGTTGACCAATCTCTTCATCAATTAGCAATAACCGAGAAATATATTATTCTTGCTGATATCGCCTTCAAAATGGAGTTTTCACAAATATTTACTCCTTTTTTGTTTGGATTTTTAAGATTGTGGAAATTTAATAGAACTTATTCACTAGGTAGTTGGATTTATGCCGTCTTTTTCCAGGCAATTAAACCTCTTCCATTTGCCAGCTTATATATTGTTAATCGTCAAGATTTAGATCAGGGGAACATAGGATATTCTATAGCAGATTTACCTGGTAATCGAACAACAATTACCGTTCAAAAGGTGAGACTACCTAGAGAGATTTCGCATTTTACAGCTGACTATAGTAATCCTGATAATAAAAAAATTATAATTCACGTTGGTCATGTTAACGGTTGGGATGTTACAGAATGGATTACACGCCATGATACGCCTGTTCCTGATAAGCCATTTCGTGAAGATTTAGAGGGAATGATGGTTGGTTCAACGGATTTAGGTTCTCTCGGACGATATGTGGTTGATGGCGAAACAGGAAAAATAGAAAGTTGCGAAACTGTTCAAGATATTCAATCAACTTGGGCGCTATCTTTATATACCCACCGGGAACTTAACCGCGATTCGCTAACAGAAACAGCTAAACAAGTTAAAAATGTTTACTGGTTATCTTTAGGGTTTACATGGGAACTGATACCTCAACGCATCTATGATGCTTATAAATCAGATCCACGTAGAGTTGTTCCAGTTGAACAATTACCAGAGGGAAATAAACCAATTACTCTACTGCGTTTAGATACACAGCAGATGAAAATTGTTGATTCATATCATTTCCCCTCTGGAAGTTATGTTAGTTCAATGCAATTTATTCCTAGTTCTCTTCCCTGTCCTGAAGACATAGATGAGTCGATTCATGGCTTTATTGTGTGTACGGTAATGTTAGACCCAGACCCAAGTCAATCTGACCGTGCTACAGATGAGTTTTGGATTTTTCATGCCGATGATTTAAAGAATAAACCAGTTTATCGTCTGAGTGCTAATTCAGAGGATGAACCCTTGAATCTTGCCATGACAATACATTCCACTTGGCTACCTGATATTCGTCAGCAGCAGTGTTCAGCAGAGAAACGCCGTCAAAGACGACAAAAATCTGTTAAGCAAGATTATCTACATTTGATTGAGAAGAAAGGCAAAGCAGTTCAAGAATTGTTTTATGACATAGTTTTTCCTTATTTTACCGAGCAGACTTTAGAGGATAATTTTGAGAAATTTTTATTGCATAAAGACAGACCTTACACTTTTGAAGATTGGAAGGGAGGGGCGCGTTCTCTTCAGCAAGAGTTTGACTACTTAATTGATGATATTGAGGGAGAAATTCCACCAGAGCTAAATGGTACGTTATTTCGCAATGGGCCTGGACTGCTAGATGTGAATGGTCAGCAACTCCATCATCCTTGGGATGGAGATGGTATGATTTGCGCCATTACTTTTTCCCAAGGACAAGCCCATTTTCGTAATCGATTTATTGAAACTGAGGGTTATCTGGCAGAACGCACTGCTGGGCATATTCTCTATCGAGGCGTATTTGGTACACAAAAGCCAGGTGGCTGGTTAGCTAATATCTTTGATTTGCGGCTAAAAAATGTTGCTAATACACAAGTAATATATTGGGGAGAGGAACTGCTGGCCCTGTGGGAAGCTGCAAATCCTTACCGCCTCAACGCCAAAACTCTGGAGACTTTGGGTATTGAAACTTTCGATGGACTGCTCCGTAAAGGTTCTCCTATTGCCGCTCATCCGAAGATTTCTCCAGGGAACTCCGCTCAAGCTCCTCGTTTGGTAGCGTTTGCTATTAATGCTGGCCTATTCTCGAAAATTCATACCTATGAGCTGGATATTGCTGGAACTGTAGTTCAACACTTGACACATCGAGTTCCAGGGTTTCTGTTTATTCATGACTTTGCAATTACCCCTAACTATTGCCTGTTTTTTCAGCCTCCGGTATCCTTCAATCCCTTCCCCTACGTTTTTGGCTTTCGGGGGGCGGCGGAGTCTATTAAGCTTCAGCCAGATCGACCCACGCGAGTCTGGATAATTCCTCGCCACGAAGGGGAAGCCGTGCAGGTTATAGAAACTGATTCTTGCTTTGTCTTTCATCACGCCAATGCTTTTGAACAGGGAGATGAGATAATTGTAGATTCCGTTTGTTATCAAGACTTTGTTGGTCTTGACCACAAACGTAGTTACCCAGATAATACTGACTTTGACCAATTACCTCCTGGTCAACTTTGGCGGTTTCACCTGAATTTAAGTCAGAAAACTGCTAGACGGGAGCTGGTTGATTCTCGGTGTGTAGAATTTCCCCAAGTCTGTTCTGAGCGAATTGGACAACCCCATCGCTGGATTTTTTTAGGTGCTGCTGATCAAGCTGGGGGCAATGCGCCTCTGCAAGCGATACTGAAAATCAACCCAGAATCGGGACAGCAAGAGTTTTGGAGTGCGGCTCCCAAGGGGTTTGTAGGAGAACCTGTTTTTGTACCGCGCTCAAGTGTAAAAGAAAGCTCTACACCCTTAGCAGAGGATGATGGTTGGGTTATCACCCTGGTTTATGATGCCGCCCACCACCGTACTGATGTTGTAATTTTGGATGGGAAATGCCTCAGCCAAGGACCCATAGCTCGCCTGCACTTAAAGCATCACGTCCCCTATGGTTTGCATGGCACTTTTGTGGGTTCGCAGATAAGATGAAATTCTGACAACGAATCGCACATAAGGGTTCCAGGTACCGATATTCGCGCATAAAGTAAAATTCATTGTGGAGTCTGGGTTTGAGCCAAATATTCAATTCGCACATAAATTGAAATTTTCCGACTTTGATTTAACGACAGCCCGAATGCTTTTAAAAGCGTACTTTTGAAGTGCAACAGGCTTACGCCTCACTCCAGGCGATCGCTCCGTGCCATAGGTGACCAAGCAGCTTGACTATAGAATATTTAGAAAATCAGGTATAAATTGTCATCAAAATTGAAGAAAATACCCTGAGTTTCCGTGATTAGATGTAAAATTTCACTTTATGCGCGAATTGGCACGAAGCTCAAAGCCTTGCTTCACAGTCGATTTCACTTTATGTGCGAATCGCATCGGCTGAAACCTTTGTAGTTTCGTTGTTCAAATTTCATCTGATCTGCAAACCCACAATTGGAGAACTTTTTACCCAAATATTCCGACTGTTATAAAAATCTCCACGTTGCTCCAAGGTAAAACCACCAAGCAGCAATCCTAACCATACCTCCACCATCGGCATTTGCAACATACGTTGCAGTTTAACTAAAGAAATCTCATCTTTGACATTTATCAGATGGTTAGCGATCGCGCTCTGCCATTTTTCCACATTTTCGTCTGATGCCAAATTGCGGACATCTTCTAAAGTTGTCACCTCATTAAGCATTGCCAAAACATTCGCTTTCTCAACAGGTGCTACTACAGAATCACCCTCCTGGTTAGGAGATGAAAATTGGTGTGGGCCGTGTGATTTAAAGGTTTGTGGTGTTTCCGGTTCAATCAAATCATCTAAATCTAGGTGCATTGTTGTCCGCACTAGACCAGCAAAAAGATCGGTGCTAACAACTGGCCCCAAAAGACTATTGCGATCGCGGGTATCTTGCAACAGCACTTTGGCACGAGACTTGAGAATATCTGCAATCTGACTGAAGGCAAGCGCTGCGGTTAATAACTGTGCCTCCAAGGGTAAACTTTCTAGCTCGGCATCCAAACAATCCCACATAGCATCAAGAGAAGAAGTTGGTGGAGATTCGGACAACTCATCTAATACATCCCAGATGATCATATCAAATTCAAAATTCAAAATTCAAAATTATTTGGACTCATTTTGTTTAGTTTTCACTACTATAGCTGCAATTATTTTGATAATTTATTCATTCTCTGTAACAAGAGGCAACAATTTATGTTCTTCAACAATAACAGTAGTAATTAATATTCTCAACCAATATTTTGTTTCTTTAGCCTCTTTTAAAGCAATTTGTAATTTACTTAGAAAATCAGCTTTACTTTGCGCTGATTGAGATTCTGCTACATTAGCACCAATAGATGTTCCAGACCTTATTAATTGTTTGTATAAAACCCATAAAACCCATTCAAAATTCAAAATTCAAAATTATTTGGACTCATTTTGTTTAGTTTTCACTACTATAGCTGCAATTATTTTGATAATTTATTCATTCTCTGTAACAAGAGGCAACAATTTATGTTCTTCAACAATAACAGTAGTAATTAATATTCTCAACCAATATTTTGTTTCTTTAGCCTCTTTTAAAGCAATTTGTAATTTACTTAGAAAATCAGCTTTACTTTGCGCTGATTGAGATTCTGCTACATTAGCACCAATAGATGTTCCAGACCTTATTAATTGTTTGTATAAAACCCTGCCTACTCCAGGTTTTTCATCTAAAATTTTACAGAGATTAACAATTCTTACTGCAAAGTTAAATGTTCTATCTGTAATATGTTGATGCTGATTCATTATTATAAAAATTACCTTTATAATAATTATCCTATCCTCTTTAGTACTAATTACTAATAATTTTGAATTTTGAATTTTGAATTTTGAATTACGATTCTGGATGTAACGGGCAGGGTCGCACTGGGCAGTAGCTTGAGCTAATCTCAAACATATCCTTATATTGATATAGTGAAACACTGTATTGTTTTGCAAAAGCCTGCAACACCTGATCTGTATAGGCGCGTATTTTACCAGCCGTTAGCCCAAAGCAGTGAATTGGTTCTAAGCGACAAATAGGCTGTTGCCCCAGCCAGAGTTCTGCGCCCAAGGCGTGCAATGGTTTATCGCCTGATTCTTTATACAAATACAGCACTGCAAAATATGTTGCTGGTGGTTCGACTGTTACTGAATCAATTCCTGCTGAATTCTTTTGGGAGCGGTGGCGGTAAAACGAACGGCGATTATGACAGACTTTGGGATTCCAACACCCGTCCCCTTGTGGCCCATGCAGTAATTTTGCTTGAGTTGTTGGTAGTTTGGAGCATAGCTGACATTTGGGATCAAGTGGCTTTGGCATACCTTACTCCACTTGAGTTTCACCGATTGCACGATAGTAGGCAGCGATCGCAGCTTCTTGCTCACTACGGAGTGTATATCGTCGAAAGGCTTTATCACTTTGATGTCCCGTTAGCTTACGCGCATGGCTGGGATCAAGACCTAAAAGACCTAA
>LXQE01000194.1 GCA_003326195.1 Nostoc punctiforme NIES-2108 | reverse complement strand
GGACGGCACAAGAAACGCTCTAAGTTCACCTTTAAATATTGTTTGCGTACCGTAAAATTAGCCAGCATCACCCGTAACTGTTCTTCAAAGCGGCGGCGATCGCTGTACTCATTCCACGGCAGAAGTAACGCCAACTCCAAGTGAATTTGTTTTTTCGCCGTCACCTTAACGTTGCTTAGTTCAACAATTAAGCCAACAGCGCCCAGTACCTTCCACAAGGCATTCTCATATTTGAGTTCCTTAATCCGGTCAAGCGGATCAAAGTTAGCCGCGAACTCACCCAACACCACCACTCTGTTATTCCACTCAACCCACAGTTGTTGGTCTGGTGAGGGGCTACCAATCCAGCCCAAGCGTTCCATGAAAAAATTGAGTTTATCCTTAGTAATCTCTTCTATCGCTGGTGGCAGCAGAACATAATTTGGTTTAGTCTGGTCATCCACTTGATAAATTATCTTAGTTTGCGACCCACCAACGTCCACGCTGAGGTAAATGTCAGTCATGCAAATAGCTGGTTAAAACGATGATTTAATTTTAGTGCAGATTTAGAGCAGATTGGCACTACAAGAGTGCAGATATTGCACCAATTTAGCACAATCTGGCACTCATGATTCACCTCGGTTCATGACCCTAAATGCTGATTTTGGCTGACCAAATTGTGCCAAGTTGCTCAATATTTGTGCTGAGTTGCTCTCCTTTTGTGCCAAGAGGTCGCGCGAGTAGCGGGAGTGGGTGCTGTTGCCGCAGAATTTCGCCTCGGTGTACCATGTTGTTGGTGTACTCACTACACTTTTGCGCCCTGCGGGTGGGCTGCGCCCATCTTTCGCTTCGCTCAAGACGCAGAAGTTACGTTCGCCCCTGCGGGGAGTTTGCACCCATTGGCACAACTGTAAGATCCGAGAAAAAACAATGGTGGCTTTAGCGATTCTGCGCGTTGAAAAACTCAAGTCTTTCGGCAACATTGGCGGCAGCGAAAAGCATACTGCCCGTTTACAAGATACCCCAAATGCCGACACCACTAAAAAAAATATCCGGCTGATTGGCATGGAGGATGATTCACCGCTTGAAGTTTTAGTGAAAAACAAGATAGCCAACACAACTTTACACAAACCGCGCAAGGATGCCGTGCTGTGTAGCGATATTTTTCTTTCGGCATCCCCAGAATATTTTCGCCCCGATAATCCATCAAATGCGGGGGAATGGGATAATCCCCGAATGCTGGACTTTGTTAAGGCTTCTCGCAGTTGGCTAGTCAACAACTATGGTGATAAGTGCGTCAGGGCAGAATTGCACTTGGATGAAGCTACTCCCCACATTCATGCCTATGTCGTACCCATCAACGAGAAAACCTTGCAGTTAAGCCACAAAGAAATGTTTGGGGGTAATGGTCGCGCTGCCAGCATTAAGTTATCCAAACTCCAAGACAGTTATGCTGCTGCACTTGCTCCTTTGGGCATTGAACGAGGGGTCAAGGGCAGTAAGGCAACCCACACCAAAGTCAAAGAATATTACCAAGCCGTTAACAGTGAACCACTAAACAACGTCTGGTCAAATAAAAAACTTGAACCCGAACCTTTTGAATCAGCTAGTAGTTATGTAACCAGGATTCAGTCTGATGACCAGTTCCAAGCGATTAACCACCAACTGGCTGACCGGGCTTTCATGCAAGAGCGATTGGAGAGGGCGGAGCAACGGGCTAGGGCCAGCGAGAAGGAACGACAACGGCTAGAAGAAATTGTGCGCGAGCTGGAATTGAAAACTCAACAACTGCGCGACTTGGCTTTAGAGGATGTCGCTTGGGAACTGGGGCTAAATTACGAGCGTGAGCGGTGGCGGGGTCACGGACACATCATTAATATAGATGCGGAAAAATTCTATGACTTTGCCCCCGAACACTCCAAAGGCTCAGGTGGGGCAATTGACTTGGTGATGCACGTTAATCAGTGCAATTTTCGGCAAGCGGTTGTCTGGTTAGATGAGCGATTCGGTGAAGCTGGCGTAGAACGGGCAGCGATAGCAAAAAGTCGTCAAGTGACTGCTGAAATTATCCAGTTAGAACCACGCGACAAATTCAGGCTACCAGTTGAGGATAAAAGCAAGTGGACAGCAGTTCACAACTACCTGACCCAGAAACGGGGAATACCTGAAAATTTTGTGGAACTTCTGCATAAGAGGGGGCTAGTTTACGCTGATGACCAGCAAAACGCTGTGTTCGTCATGCGGAATCTATTAGAAGAACCCCAGGCAATAGGAGCATTCCTGCGGGGGACACGGGGCGAGAACAACACGTTTAAGGGCTACGAGAAAGGAACCGTTAGGCGTGATAGCTGGTTTCACTTCCGCTTAGGCGGACAGCCAACTTCACCTGTAGAGAAAGTGGTGCTTTTGAAATCGCCTATCGATGCCGTGTCTTTTGCCATGCTGGAATATCAGCTTAGAGGCGACGTGCCACCCAATAGAACTTTGTACATGGCGGTAGATAATCCCAAAAGCTTACCAGTAGAGCAATTGCAGAATATTCCTAATGTACAAGTGGCTTTTGACTCGGACGATTCTGGTAATGCAGCTGCACGAGTTGTTAAGGAACTACTGCCACAAGCCAAGCGGCTCAAGTGCAAGGCTGACGATTGGAATCAGCAGCTACTCGATTATGGGCAGCAGTTAAAACAACAGAATCAGCAACAGCAGGAGCAGGATGATGAATTGAGTCTTTAATAGTCAGCGTTCTAGTAGTGAACTGTACAGTTAGTTTTGTAGTATAAAAGTAGTTTTTTAGTAGTTAATTTTGATTCAAGTGATTTGAAATTTACTTAAATCGTCACTTTTCGCTCAAAAAAACTTTCCGCCAAAGATGGCGTACTGTGCGTCATCAATGAAAATTCAGTTGCCGCGAAAGTGCCATAGGTATGCCATACATACTCCATGAGTTAACCATGTTTTTAACATAAAAATCGGTTCCCGGAACTTCCTGGAAGTAGTAAGAACTGACTGGAGAATGACTGATAAATGCCATGAGTTTTACGTTATTTTGACTGAGAATTGCCACAGAAATAACACACTCTCAATTTGGGTGTACTGATATGTTTTAATACTAAAAAAATAGTGATTAAAATTTTCTAATAGGGGTGCTTACGATCAGCTTGCTCCCAGTTAGGAATAGATCCAGGTGGTTCATCAATGACTGAGATTTTAGACGTGGCGTGTCCACCTACAGCTTCAGGCGTACCGCACTCACCCAGATGAGTAACTCTGGCATCCCACTGAGAGTTATTCAGGAAATCTCAGGGCATCGGAATTTGGAGCAGTTGCAGAGATACTTGGAAGTGAGCGATGAGCAGGTATTGGGGGCGGCGGCGAGTTTGGCGATGCTGTCACCTATTACTAGTAATGGTGTAGAACTACAAATCGACATGGGATTAAAAGCGGTTAGAGTAGAGCATTCAATTTTAGATTAGCCTGCTCACAGCGATCGCACTCTTTACAAAGCTTGTTGTGTCTGTATATTACCAAAATTGTCGAAGTTAACAACAGTTGCAGCTCCTGTTGAGGCGTTATAGAACAAGATGACACCATTACGGATCTTCGTTACGCGAGTCCAACCCCCAGCAAAGGTATAACCTTGTTGTGTCTGTATATTACCAGAATTGTCGAAGCTAACAACAGTTGCCGCTCCTGTTAAGGTGTTATAGAACAAGATGACACCATCACGGATCTTCGTTAAGTGAGTCCAACCCCCAGCAAAGGTATAGGTTTTGAGTGTCTGCACATTACCAGAACCGCCGAGGATGCTAGCAACAGTTGCCGCTCCGTTTGTAGAGTAAAAAATAACGACGTTATCGCGAATTGATTCTATACTAGTCCAGTTCCCAGCAAGACTTGCGGAAGCAGGCAAACTACCAGTTAAATTTGCCCCGCCTAAAGTTAAGACTAATCCAGCTAAAGCAGGTGTAGCAAAATAAGCGAGTTTCTTGAGCGATAGATTCATGAGATTCATGGCAGTTTTCTCCGTAAATTTTGAAGCGAACTCAAAAGGTTATGGAACTTACACCTGGACTTTCAGTCCAGAGTGGTTGAGTTGAGTCTGAGTAGTTACGATATTTAGAGTATTATAGGACTTACGCACTGTACAAAATAACTATCTTGTGTATTAACGTAAATACGTTGTTCCAGGCTTTTGTAGGTTGCTTTTGATTGCTGGCGATCGCCAAAATATGATTGAAAAATCTAGATAGAAGCCTTGAAAACTCTACATGTCATTTTTGGTTTTATGTCAATGCGTAAGTCCTATATTATACGGAATTATTATACGGAATTTTCCTACCAAACATTATTACGAAAGATGAATTTTTTGCAATCATTCAAAAATTATATGGAGTATATCAACTTTTAATGAAATTACTTTACGGCACTGGTTTTCGATTAAATGAAGCCTTAAATTTACGGGTTAAAGATATTGATTTTGCTCAGAACCAGATTACCGTTCGCGATACCAAGGGAAATGAAAGTCGAGTAACGATGTTACCTGAAAGTGTTGCAGAAGAACTTAAAATTCATTTACAGAGTGTCAAAATTATTCATAACCAAGATTTAGAAAAAGGCTACGGTTCGGTTTATTTACCCTATGCGTTAGAGAAAATATGTGAGGGCAAAATACGATTGGATTTGGCAATTTGTGTTCCCTTCTGGTAGCATCTCCAAAGACCCCCGTAGCGGAGAAGTACTCTTCGAGAAGCCGTGCTACGCACGTCTACGTCGCCATCATTTGCATGAAAGCAGTTTACAAAAAGCCTTAAAACAAGCAGTTCGAGCCGCAAAAATTCAAAAAAGGTGGGTTGTCACACATTTCGCCACAGTTTCGCAACCCATCTGTTACAAAATGGTTACGACATCCGCACCGTTCAGGAATTACTCGGACACAAGGATGTCAAAACCACCATGATTTATACCCACGTTCTTAACCGTGGTGGTAAAGCTGTTCGCATGGGAGCATCCACTTTTGGAAGAAACATAATTTTGATACTCCGAAAACCCTACTATATGGTTCATCTAAAAAAGTAAATCCGCCGAAAATGGATGCTCCCTCAAGTACAAACCTGATAGCCGTGAGGGTTTTCTGTTTACTGGCAGGCATGGTAGGGAACATATTAATTCTGAATTAGCATCAAGGATTTTGCGATTTACGTGTGAAAGTGTTGGTCTTGAGGGTGTTAGTACCCATAGTTTCAGACGTACCACGCTAACTCAGATGAGTAACGCTGGTATCCTTTTAAGGATTATTCAGGAAGTCTTAGGACATAGGAATCTAGAAGAATTGCAGAAATACTTGAAAGTTCGACCGGAACAATTAAGGGGAGCGGTAACATCATTATCGATGTTGGGGCATACAAGTGATGGTTATGTCGGGAAATATAGATTTGACGACATTGGGGTTAAACTGGCGTACAGTAAAGCATCCAGACCAAGATTAACCCAAATAGTGATCGCACTTTTTAAGAAGCAACAAAACCTAACTCAACCAATTACAAATGCTTCTCTGAGGTAAACATCTCGGTTGCCTTCCTCAGTCACCACAGTAATAGTCCCATGTGTTTTGTCATAGCTGGTCATCTCACCCGCAAACTTGACAGCACCACTAAGCGATCGCACTTCAACCGAGTTCCCAACAAACAATTCCGTTTGTTGGGGTAAATATAGCGAACGGCGAATACCCTTAAGTAGTTTATTTATAAAACAGTGAGCTAACGGGTGGTAGTGACCACCCATTTTTATGAGCCAAAGTGAACCTCCCTCTCGGCGGCTGGTATTAGCATCTCAAGTTGGGCGAATTCACCCAACGTCAAAAACCCGTGCAGTTCCGAGTAAGAAAGAATTTCCATTTCGCTCAGAATCTCTTTAACCACCTCCCAACTTGGATTAGGGGATTCCAAGATACAAGCGATCGCTTCTGAGGCTAAAACCTTGGAATCTTCGGAAGATCGCACCGACTCTGATTCACCCGCACCACTTTCTAGCTGATCCGCACCAGTGACGCATGAGTTTTCCATGCTCTGTAAGGGTTCCGCACCACTTTCTAGCTGATCCGCACCACTGACGCAGGACTCACCGCAGCAGTTTTCCTTATTTTGCAAGGGTTCCGCACCACCCGCATCAGTTAGAGGTGAATTCTTTTCATCTTTATACGTTGAGGAAGGGGATAGATCAGGTTTTTGTTCTTCCTCTTCAATGTTTTCCTGAAAATCTGAAAAAGTGGTGCGGGTGGTGCGGAAGTCCTGATTTTGCGTTGTTTCTGGTGCGGAAAGTGGTGCGGAAGTGGTGCGGGTTTCGTCTAATGTGGTGCGGGTAACTGACAAAATGCCAATACCCTTCAGTACTGGAATGTTTCTTTTAGCAATGTCGCAGTACCTAGTTCCCTTGACAGCCTTGGGGAAGAGTTGAGAGATGCGTGGGATTATTTGATTGATGCCCTTCACGTTTTTATCGCTGGGACGAACTTGGTCGATCCACGTTCTGCGGTTGCCCTCATCTATGGTCAGCGTTCCATTATGGATATAGTGCTGTTCCAGCATTGACCATAAAGCCCGTGCGGTAATTTCCCCATCAGGCACATAACCTATATTTGCGCTTTCTATGAAGTCAAAAAGATGATTATTCTCTCTCTGAAGGTTGTGGAAAGCGTCGGTTGTGCATTCATAATTGATACCTGACTCTATAAGGTTGTTGAGTGCTTTTAGCATTCTATTTAGGAATGCTGGGGCAACATGCGTTCTAATAAACTCTGGATCGTAGCGGAATCGGGGGTCGCCTTTTATCTCGCTTGGATTATTTGGCGAAGGATTATCTACAAAGGTTTTCCTGAATTCTAAAATTGCAATCCTATCTTTGATTGCTTGTATTACGCCTTGAAATGCGGGAGTCTCGTTTAAGTTGAAAATACCTATTGCGTTAGAAGAGAATTCTATATGGTCTTTCCCTTTCTGTTCGCAATGTAGTGTATCTCCAGTGACAAATAATTTTAAACTTTGAAGTCTATCAATCCTAGATGTTTGTGGGTTTTCAGAAGCCCAGTTAACTCGACTATATATAAGTGGGGCTAGTCCGAATTTTCTGCCTTCGTCATAAGATTGAAAGTCACCCAAAGAAACAGAAGTTAATCCGTTTTTCCCATAAATGGTTGATACACATTCGCGCAGAGCATCTTTACCATTAGAGCCAAGACCAATTGCAAACATTGCTTTTACCTCTCTCCCTCTAAATTTTCTAACAGTTTGAAGGTCAAGGGATGCAGCAATATTTCTCAGAAATATTTCTTGTTGTGGCTTGTCTAAGCAAGCTAAAAGTTGCTCACAATATGTATCGTCAGCCGACGGGTCATATTCAATTAACGGTTCATAAATGAAGTAGTCCTGGGGCGTATGCGGGTCTAATCTTATTGTAAAATCCCTGCCTTCCCACTCAACCCTGACTATCCCATTAGTGCAATTTACGCCAGGAGGATTGATTAGTTCTGGGTCAATTTCTGTCCCCATTTTTACCCATTCCAAAACCTTCTTGACTGAACTAGGTGAAGCATAGGGACAAGACTTTTTACCCTGTTCGTTCTCGACCACAAAGGAATTGCAAAAGTCGTAGATTCTTTTGCGTTCTGTGGAATCTGGRGAGTGTTTATARTGATTGCCAGTGTGGTAGTAAAGCTTATCAGCAGCACAAATCCAGTTCTTATCTCCGTAGAGAGCTTGAAAAGCTTGCTGGGTAAAGGCTACAACCGGATTTTGGTCGTCATCATCAATGACGTTTACCTCTGCTTGTTGCGTTAGCGCAGCTTGCCGTAGGCATCGCTTTGCCACAGCCGCGTGGATCTCCTGCTCTAACCTGCGGATAAATTCTGGTGTTTCCATTTGCCCCAAGATTTCTTTGATGTCACTTGATTTATATGGTAAATCGGGGCAGATGTCGTGAGGGTTAATTCCAATAAATGCAATCCCCACCTCGTCGGCACAGTCCTGGCAGGTCTGGAGTTTCTTTAGCCCAGTGTCATCGGGGTCATGCAGAAAAACGATTAATCCTATGCCTGAATCCTTGATAAGTTGGTATTCTGGCAGGATTGATTTTTTGTCCCAGGCACTACCTTGGAAGGTAAATCCAGCAAGCCCATGCTCTCGACCAACTTCTACGCACCCCTCCCCTTCGTGTTGGAGTAGTGCCGGGGTTCCTTGTACAGATTTACTAGCAGCGATCACTTCATCAATGCGGTAAGCTTTCCAGGGTTCATCCCCTTTTCTCATCTCTGGAGTGCCATCTGGAAGCCTGTGCCATTGGCGGAAGGATTTATCTTTTCCCTTCTCTTTGATGTAATCCGCCCATTCATAGCGAATTACCCATTGCGTTTGTGAGTAAGGATAGATTGTTTGTGTTGCATTCCCTGGTATTCCCTTTGGGAGCTTGCAAGTTATGTTTTGAGTTTGGGGTATGTCAGTCGCCGCTTGGGTCAACATCACCAGTGCTAATTCACCATCTGGAATTGGCGCACTTTTGGGCAAGATTCTCTTGGGGTTGGGTATTTTCGCTTTTGGGGAAGTTGTATAATTAACCCCTGCTCTTTCTGCCACCACTTCAGCCCAAGGTTTAATCGCTTCCCGGATGTCCTTACACTCACACTGGTTAAAGCAGCTGTACTTCCCAGTTTCTTGGACAATAGATAAATTATGCCCACCGCAAACTGGGCAGATATATTTATTTTTCTCTTTGGCTGGTTCTAACTGGTCTACAAAATTGCGAATATCGAAGGAGGCGAACGCCTGTTGATTGGGGAACTGTGCAACCATTACGCGATACCTCGAAGAACATTATTTAATTTTTGACAATTGCTTAATACATAAGTTGGCGATTGTTTCGGTTGAGCCAGTGCATAGTTAGGCTGATGAAAGCGATCGCGATCGCAGACTGTAAAAGACAAGATTGAGTAGCACCAGTCTGGTTTACCGCAGTGGGGGCAAGCGTTAGCAATAGTTGCGAATAGCAGCTTGCTGGTAGTATCAGTATGAAATAGCTGTTTTTTTGACACTTTACAAATCCTCCATTATGTGTGTTGGAGGAATTGGAGCTATCCCGTGGCAGTAATCTTCTAGTACAAACGTTCAAAAATCATGCTTTGCTAAAATTCCTGAAACGCTGTTGACATCTGGTGAGCCAGTATTACATTGGCTTTACACCAAATCGTGTAAGATAAAATTACTATTAGGGATACTAATTAGGCTGCGAAACCCAATCCCCAATTCCAAGTGAATAAACTTAGAAAGCCCCGTGTCCTAGCAGGAACCGGGGTTTTCGCCATTTATTCTATTCATATTTGCCTAACCAATTTCTGACAAACTCGGTTACTTCCTCCTCTGGAATTACAAATGCACTACCTTTTCTCTTGAGAACTAGAACTTTCATGTTTCCTATCTCCGTATAAAGATGTTCATTATGATTTGGGGATGCCTTTGTCGGAGGCCATAAAACCAAAACTCTTGCTGTGGGTGTCTTTTGCGCTTCACGCGAAGACATCCCAAATATTGCTCTATTCTTGTCAAGCCAACTTTTGTAATCTCCCAGTTCAACTAGAGGGCAAGGTTCCCAAGTTCCTAAGCGATTCTTTTTTCTTCTCACCTGCAAAACCTCTTTGGCTTCGTTGTAGACAATCAAGCTGTCTCCTTTCGATCTAATGGAGATAAACAGGTGAGTTTTCCCAGGAAACCTAATAAATAAGTCTACAGGGTTCTTGTCTTGTATTTTCAGTACCGGAAAGACTTGTATACCAAAGCTATTAAACTCTTGCAAAAGTAGGGTTATTATTTTTTCCAGCCGCACAAGTTTTTGAACTCGTACTAACGGCTTGTAAGCCAATGCAAAAGCAAGCCAGCCAAGCGGATTAATGAAGCTGCCTGTACCAAGCGCAACACCACCAGTCACTAGAGCTAGACCAGATTCATGGTCTATCGCCTCCCTAATCCACTTTAACGCCGCTTCGTTATGCGGCGGAAGTTGAAAATCGGTTGCTGGGTCTTTCACGGTAGTCATTGGAGACATCAAAATTAATGATGTGAAATTATACGAACTGTACCGATAGTAATGCTTTACACTACATTTTGAACTAATAGCTATCTTTTGAACTAATAGCCATCTATTAATGTCATGTTTGGCGATCGCTTGCCTCTACTCTTCTGTAAGCAGGAGGATACTTGGACGGAAATTTAGCTCTTATGGCTTGTTCCACAAGAAACGCTACGAGATTAGCTGTGGCTCTACCTTCTTCATCAGCCCATATTTGTAAATCTTCATAAACTGCATCCGGTAAAACAATAGTTGTTCTCTTAGTCATGTCGATGAAAGTTTCTTTATTCATCGATTCTAGCCTCATGTGGTAATTGTCTTTGCTTATTTCATGTTATCGCATTCTATATTCATGCGATTCTATGCTAATATAGCATTAAGCAAACCAAAAACAGTCACCCCACAAAGGCAATAGAAGCCAGAAAGTGATGCTATGGCTTGCCTTTAACTGGATATCTGGATTTATCGTGATTTAACTAAAAATCAACGCATTGCCAGAAAAATCAAGACTTTACCAATCATCTGAACCATGACAGCTATATATTCCAATGCCAAAAATTGGCTAGTTCAGGCAGACTTGTTAGCCAAATCTGGGCTAACTGACCTTATCGCCGGAAAAGATTCAGGTGCAGGGTATGGCAAGGCAATCATCGGTGATTTTTCGATCATGATGCCTGCCGTATACTCACTTGTTCGCAACCGCAACATCATGCACCACGAGACTATCTCAAAAGATGGGGCATGGCTGCGTTATGTAGAAGGTTCACGCCTGGACTTAAAAGACATTCAATTCTTTTGGGGCAGTGCTGCTCTAGCGCAAAGTGACCACACCCTGTTACACGAGGACAAAGCCAAAAAAGCAGAACTGGCACTAGAAAGCATCCTTGCAGACTTAGCAGTTCTGAATATTCCCGATGGGTTCAAGCTTTCGATTAGTTTGAGCAACCATAACCCCGAACGCTGGGCAACTGAGATTAAGCGCAGAGTTGAAGGGACTCACACCTTTGAACATCTGCACCCTGTGACTCGTTCCATTGTCAGCAAGACAGTTGAGATTGTAGTCACAGGCATTTATCCCGAAGGATTCGGCAGCATTGCTCACTGCTTATTCGGTGAAGCATCCCTGGTACTTGACCCCTCAGAATTAGCGATCGCACTCGATATCGGTTCATCCACTTGGTTGATTACCGTGTTTAACGGTAGCGGTGCAGTCATAGACCGCCATCTAATTGAGGGTGGAGCGGGTGAACTCCACTCGATGATTGCAGAAGCGCTCGACAAGCGAAACGACCGAGTGAGTCTGCTGTCCAAGGATGTGAAGCACTCACCCAGCTTGGTGAACCAAGGAATTATCGAAAGCACTTTTACTTATGGCGGCAACCACCTTACTGGTAAAAAGTTTGAGGCAGAGTACAGCCAGTGCCTAGATGAGTGGTGGAGTAACAGGATTGAGAAATTCGCCAACTTTGTGACTGCTGGTAATTATCTAGACCGCGCTAAATACCTTGTCGCCTGGGGTGGGGGTGTTTCCTTGCCAGTGGTGGATCAAAACTTAGCCGGTTTAGGCTGTGTGATTTTGAACAATCCCCAATTTATCAATGCCTTGGGGTTAAAGCTATTAACTCAAATATCAAAGGTAGCCTAATCAATGAATTACGAATCTCGGCGTATAACCATCTCCTATCTAGCAGTAATTGAATTGTGCAAGATTTTTGATTTACCTCAAGATGCACCGACACAAGCACTTTCAGCAGGTGTAGAGAAGCTGATTTTTCAACATGGCAATGTACAACCATCGCCCAAAGTTGAAACACCGCAATCTACACAGCCCAATAAATCGGCACTTAGCGCAATGGTCACTAATTTCAAGGGGGCAGCATGAGCAGAACCAGATTTAGAAACACGGTTTTAGGCATTGGAGCAACAGCAGCAGCGATCGCAGTTGGCTATTTCGGAGTCCAGCACAATGGCCGTAACAATATGTTCACCATTGCCGCAGCTGTGGGAGGTGCAGGGGCTATCAGCTATGTACTTCAAAAACCGAACCAGCCAGAAGCCCCAACCGCACCAGTAAAAACCCAAAGGAGGAGAAACAAGTCATGAGCGACCAAGACACCGTGCAGACACAACCAAGCTTAACAACAACCGAAATCATGACCATCATCCTCGGTTGCGAACAGACTCTTAGGTTCGTGCAAGCATCTCCCAATTACAAACAAATCGAAGCCTCCGAGCGTTTCAGTACATCGAATGACCTGCGTCTGGGTGATGCTGTTCAGACGCTTGTTGAAGTTCACGAAGCGATTCTAAATATCGAGTTTTACTCTCAAGTTGAGGGATAAGTAAATGCTTTCAACGACAGCCTTAGTGCGTAACCATTTGTACGAATTTCGCGGTCAACAACTACGCTACAGCCACCAGTCTAATTGTCGAGTCAATGCCCCTTTCATATTCAATGACTCCAAAGGCAGGCGAAGAGAATTAAGCCAAAACCAAGTGCAGAGGGAGGTTTTTGAACTTGTTGAGTTTTGTGAGAACTGATGATGAAGCGATTGCACCGACTACCAATCATTGCAATCGCCTCACTAGGGGACGTATCTCTCGCCGCAAAAACGAAAAGTACAGAAGGATTTTAACATGACACTTGACTACAGAAATCCCAACGATTGGGGACGCTCACCTCTGACCGACTCCGCCCTAAGAAAGCAGCAATTCAAAGTAGAAAATCCTGAACAATGGGCAGCAATGATCTCGGCGGATATTGAGGCGCTTGACACACCAATATTCGAGAGTGAAGATTACCCACCCTTTACCGGGACGGAATTTCTAGCAACTCATTCAACCATCGATGACCATCCATACTCTGCTGCATTTGGTCAATTCTTGGGTAATGGGATTGACGCGGACATTGCAAATATCTTGGCGTTTGGTGAGAACAGATTTGATTTAATTTCTGAAGATTTTGATGATCCAATACGGCAACTGGCAACGAGAATTTATAGCCGATTTGAAGAGATGGGTTACTGGGATAAGTTGCCCCAATCATCCAGCAATATCGACTATGACTACATCCCTTATTAGGAGAATAAATGGCACGTAATTTTGGAGCAGCAAAACTCAAAAACCATATTCCCAACAATGCCCCCGGTACGTTAGGAGCAATGGGGAGACTATTTGATGTGTCGGCTGAGGAGTTCAATAAAGCCTTACACGGAGATCAAACGGTAATCACCAAAATTGCAGACATGGCGCGACTGTCTGACACAGCTAAGGCTAATCTGCCTAAAGCTTTGGAGGCATATCGGAAGATTATTGAAACAACTGGCGATGTTAACCTTGCCTACGCTGAACTGGTGCAATTGACCCAAAAACACGGTACGCAAACCCTGAAAGCTATCAACACCAGTAAGACAGGAGAGCAGCGTTTCAAAAACGAGATGTCCGAGATGCAGGCRGAACACGTCAACGCCACTACTGCCGAGGCAACCCGTCACGCGCAACGTTCATCCTTGATTCAGATATCTGGGGCYACAGCAGACYTTATGGCGATCGCAAAATATGAGGCTGATTTAATCAAAGCTTCTAACAAAGTGCCAGAATCCCAAGATGCGGCAGATCGCGCTTATGAAACTGCGGTAACTAGCGCACTGTGGACTAATGGTAGTGAAGCGAAAACCGACCGCATACCAAAGCCTAATTACTCGCGCACTGCTGGGATTAGCCGAGTAGGGCAGTGGTTCCGCAACTTCATGGGCATTTAACCGTAATTAGTCGAAAGCCAGTAGTGACAGAAAACTCTGGCTTTTTCTGTTTCACCCCTCTTGCGAGGTAAACATGAATGAAATTGATTCCCTATTATCACAGTTCCAAAACACCAGTGAACAGTCCACACCGTTAATGTGGGGTGAAACTACTTCAGAAAAACCGACCCCAGAGAGCGAAGACGGCGAACGGTTAGAGCAATCCATTCGTGATGTCTTCAGTAACAAGCAACTGCTAAACAAAGCACTGGCTACATTCCTGGGTGTGTTTACTGCCAATGCTGGAGTCAGCCTACTAACAAGTCTTGGAATTGGGGCAATGGCTTCTGGCACATTGGGCAGCATTGTACTGGGGCTATTCTTCGCCAATACCCTGACCAAGCTTCACTACTCAGGACAAATCCACATTGACAAAGATTTTTTGGTAGCGACCGCCCAAACCGCAAGTGTAGGAGCTTCGCTGTGGATTGCCTTTGATGAATATAGGGCAGTGTCTAATGCATCTAGTGTAGGTAAGACGCGGTTCTATCAAGAGGTGAAAAGCTACGAGGTTAAGCCAACTCCAAAGAATGAAACACCTTGGCTACTAATTGGGTTAGCTGGCTTTGGGTTGTTGGTGTTGGCAGCAATCGTCAGGGGGACAAACCAATGAAACGTAAGCAATTCGAGTCATACTTGCGTTCAGGAAGAGCGAACAATATCACTGTAGGGGTGCTGGCAACGATTGGCTTAATTTGTGGGGCAAAGTCATTTACCGGCACGATGATTAGTTTGGTTGAATATTGCTTCATCCCCTCAACGCTCACCAAGCCGGTTAACCGTCAAAGGTACTGCACTCCCAACAAGCGTTACATAATGCCCGAATCGGAGTTTTATGCTGAAGCTTATGCCCCAGCTAACCCAGAGTTTCAGCGTGATAACTTCCTGCCTACCAAAGCAACCAGATTAAGAATTATTCCACCAAGCAACCCTGATAAACCGCTTTGGGGTCTAGCCTCCGTTGTGGCAACTGGTAGCGCTTTTGCTTTATCCAAAGCTAGGGAATGGCGATTGCTACAAATCATACCGGAGCTTAGAGAGGAAATTCGTAGCAACTGGTTAATCGCCAAACTAAGATCCGGTTTAAGACTCCACAAAGAAAGTTACACTGCCCAACTAGATTACGAATTCCACCAATGGTCTGAGAATAGACGGGTAAGAACCGCGCAGTTGTCTCAAATGACACCGCAAGAGTTAGCTATTTTTCAAGAACAAGTGAGGTTAAGGGCAGAAGCCGAAGCACGGGTGCAACTGCAACAGGTAACTGGACAGCCAGCCGCAGCATTACCAGGGCAATCAATGCAGGATATCGCCAGGGGTGACGATAAAGTGACCGGCTCTCAACAGCAGACATTACAACAAAATACTGCCCAAAGCCTTGACCCATCAGAATCTCTTGCCCTAAGTACTTTGCAAGCCCTAGCCAGAGCAGATAGTTCCACTGCTTTAGTCGCCGCACCAGGAAGCGGTAAATCAGTAACGCTTAATTACTTAATTCAGAAAATCCTTGCAGATTCCCCCAACGCGGATATTTGGGTAATTAGTGCTAAGAATGATAGTTTCTGTGGTTTGCGAGAGAAAGAAAGGGTAATTGTTTTTGACGGGGAAAACCCAGACCTAGCCAAAGAGGTAATTGACAACTTTTACACCGACTACAAAAAGCGTAAGCAACTACCAGAATCAAAGCGCGAATCCTTACCGCCATTGATTCTAATTCTGGATGATTGGCTAGTAATTGCTGACTCATTAAGCAAGCTTTACTCTGATTGGAATTATGGAAGTAAATTGCTTGACGTTTTACTGATTGGTAGAGAGTTTAATACTAAGTTTATTGCCTCCCTACAGTCTTTTAATTTGGCGGCTTTGGGTATTGAAAAGATGGATGCTCAAACTCGTCTCTGTCTAAATTTATTGTTGTTAGGTAACAGGTATATCAAGAATGGAAGGGAACAAGAATCTTATGGGGTGCTGGAACTGATTTTAAATAGAGGTGACATTATTCCAGGGAAGCAAGAGAGAGAACAAATTAAATCTAAATACTTGGATATTAAAGCAGTCTCTTATCAAAACTTGCGTCCAGTTATGATTGCTTCTGTTGGTGGTTTTGTTGTGGCATTAATGCCCCTTTTATCTAATAAAGTCAACTCGATTGCTTCGGAGCATGAATATCTAGATAGAGTATTTGACCTGGAATTTAATTTAAGTCCGACTCACCCTCACCACCCCAAGCCATTATCTGAAGTAGCGAAAAAGATTTATGAATACTTCCAGAATGTGAAGTCTAAAACGCCAAAAACATTACGCGATTTGAAGAAGGCAGATAGGTTGTCCGGCTATTCAGAATCAGAATTAATTGATGGTTTAGCTGAATTAGTTAAGACTGAAAAGGTAAATTCTGATGGCAATGATAGCTACTCTCTGCCTAATTGGTGAAGGTAATGCCGTAATGCCGTGGTGAGAATCAGGTATGTAGAACGGGCTTTAATGGGTGTCTACGGCATACGGCAACAATCACGGCAATCCATACCCTGTATAGGTCGTAGCCTACGGCATGGTTACGGCATCTCGGACAACCACGGCAGAAGCACCAATAATAAATTAGCTTTCCAATTAGCCTAAGTTTATTAGATAATTGAAGAAATAATGCTAAAACTTGTAATCAAAGAAACGAGAAACTTTTACGCTCTTAGGTATCAAGACCGCTATTCATAAGCAAAACGGTGTTCACCATGATTGATTTGTTGTCCGAGGATTTAAAGCACTCCGAGAAATACAAAGGCTGTAGTATTGATGTTTGGCGTGATGACAGGCGCGGTTGCTACTTGGCTGAATTATATGCCCCGGTTCGCAACAGAATGTTGATGCAACAAAGGCAAGCATTCTCAGATATTCAATCGGCTGTAGCTTATATGAGGGAACAGATCGATAAATACTATTCGCAAGGTTGGTATAAAGGCTGCATTATTGACGTGTGGTTTGATCTACGCCTTGGCTGCTACTTGGCTGAATTATATGTACCCATGCAGTCAGAAATGGTGCTAAAAGAAAGCTTACCATTCCCAGATACTCAATCAGCCCTAGCTTACATGAGGGCGCAAATCGATAAATATTACTTGAATGAGGTCATACATCAGCCACAGTCCAGGTAAGTGGATGTGCAAGAATATTGAGATTCACCAAAATAAAAAAGCTTTTAGAAGACATGAAATTCTCAGATTTACAGCGCGGCGATTTATTTTGTTTCCCAAGCGGCGAAGACACCTACAAAAAAATAGGGGATACACTTGCAATGCCCTTATGCAGCCGAATGAATCACGTAGCAGATGTGCGTGTGGAAACTGAAGTTATCGGCATAGAACCAAGCGCTTACTCGCGTGATAGAGAGGAAAATATGCCTGACTTTGAAGGGCTAACTTGGGAGCTTCAATGCCTTATGGCAGAAATGGGGGAGTAAATTACCTGTAGTGATCTGTTTGACAAGCTTTTTTAGTTTTGCGAACTGTGGTCAAAAATTATGCAAGCGGTATTACCTGAAACGGAACTGATTTTAATTCAAATTGCAGAAAAACACTATCCGCACACACACTTTAGGATAATCCCCGAATTTAATTTTAAAGTAGATAATTGGATAGAAATGAATTTTGTGGCATACCTTAGTGAATCTACTTCTGAGGATAGGCCACACAGTAATCCATTTCATAAATATTATCGAAGAGATAGATTTGATTTTAATCTAGCTTTTGCATTGAAAGATACTCGTTTATTTTTATCCGGTGATTGGCACGAAGTCACTCTTACGCTGCATTATAGTTTGGCTGGCGGCTGTTCGTGGTGGGATGAAGGGGATGCGATCGCTCGTCCTCATCCTCATGGTGATAAGTTAGAAGCGATCGCGCAAGAGATGTATCCAATATTTAAGACAAGGTGATAAATTTACAATTGCTTAGAGTAGCAGGTAAATAACCTTAATCAGGTTTGGGCGCATTTACATCAGGGTAAAGAGCGCGGTACTGTGGCCACTGCTGTCGATAAAACTCTATTCCAGCCTGAGTAATAATTAGCTTGGTTGAGTGCTTACGGTCTTTGTTCCAGTACCCAATTTCTTTGACTAAGCCGTTGTCTGTTCCGTAATAATCTCGCAATCTCAACCAAGTCCATTGCCAACTAAACCCGGCATAATCCCCAAAGGTTAATCCACTCTCTAGCCCTAATTCACCAGCTTGATAGGCTGTACAAAGTGCCTCCCATTGCAAGAGTTTAAGTTGTCCCTTGGGTTGCTTTTTAGGCGCTAATTCACCCAACCCAGCACGAGCTACAGCACGTCCAGTTGTGGTGAGCTTGATAGAAATTAGTTCGCCGTCATAATAATTACATTCAATTAACTTGTGTCGTTCCAAAAGAGCAAGAGTTGAACCTAATCCCTGGTCAACTACACCAGCAAGAGATAGCAACTTGTGCAATAAAGTTTCATAGCTTGTGGGTTCAAAATAATATTGCAGATTACGCCATACAGATGCTTTCTCTCTGATTGAACTATTGCGCCAACCTTCTTTTTGTGCTGCCTCCACCGACTGGTCAGTACGGTAAATGGCAGTGAGTGTGGCTTGCTGCCGTTCATTGAGTTTTTCCCACAGATGAAGGTGTTTACTCATCACTCATATCCCAGAGCCTTCTTAAAGATCCATCGCCTTGCTAAGAAGCTGGCTCAAAATAAAGACAGTTGCCCTGGCGATACATTTCCCCTGCGTCGCGTATGAAAACTGAGGTGGCAAGCTGTGCATAAGGCATATAAGTTTTCTCGACGATTATCTTCTGGCAGAAAATTAAAATGATGCACTGTTAATGTTAGCGCTGTTCTCTTAGAACGGGAAAGTTCGGACGTATCATCACCGGGGCGAATGCACTGTAAGCCACACTTAGAGCAACGCCACCCTACAGATTGTTTGACATCAAGAGCGATATCTGACCAATTTTCTGGATAACGTGACTGAGATTTTTGGGGCATTTCCTGATTCTAAAAATGCGTAGCGATTTAATTACCAGTTCTTCAATTACGATTAATCTACTACAAATGGAGTTCAACATAGTTAGGAGTGTACTATGTGGTTTTGGGAAAAGGAATCGGTTTGAGCCAGGATTAAATGCAACTAGAAATTTTTAAACAATCTTAAAATCTTTCCATCCCCAGGCAAGTCCATTCTTACTAATCAAGAATTCTTTTCCGATTTGCTCTCGAATTCTGTTGCATTCAGCTTTTAACTGTTGATAGTCATCAGGGTGAATATCCATTGAGCTTCTAGCGCGGGTGAGCAATTGACGCTGATTTTCTTGCCACTCCCAAGGTTGATACCACCATGAAGGGTAGAAGTCTGCCTGTGGAGTAATCACCGCATAATCACGCCCCTTTTGGATGTCCTCTAGATCCCATGCTGGAAGATATGCAAGTAAATCAGTCTCTGCCCACCATTCTTCGATAATTGCTGTACCATCATCATCGCGCGTACCGATTCGTTTTCTGGCTTTGATGCGAATTTTTGCATTCCTTGCAATCGCGGCGTAATCTTCCAGTCTTGTTGCTAGTGGATTGAACTCGATCAACATAATTTAATTCTCTGCTACCTCAGCACCTATAAAACTCAAATTGTGGTTGTAAAGTTATTGAAATCAACGATACTAGGTTAATCAAGAATATCAATGCCACATCAGCTTGTGTTGCTCTTTGACGCAACGATAATCCCTCATCAAGTGCTGCAATGACTCGTTGTGAAGATTAAAAGGAAATACGTTGAAATTCCTAAACCGCAATTTGATTTAATTTCTGAGCGGAAAGCCTTGCAGAGACTGGATAATCTTTAGTCATTAGTTATACTTTTTGCATTAATTGAGTATACATTTAAAGCTTGCAACAGCATTTAAAATACAATCTTGAAAGCTCCCAGTATAATCATGCCCCAAATTAAAATTTGGGTTATCCAAAAATCTGATCTCCAGTACATAAGTATCATCGGGATAATAATCAGATTCCCTGATTCGTGCTACTAAATTCCCCAAAAATATTAGCATTGTTCAAATTCCCTTTTTGTAACTTAATTAGGGTTATTCCTAACAACCATTGAGAAATAGTTCGCATATTTGGGCTGCTCAAAATATGCGTCTTCAACTGTACTCACCATGAAAATTAGAGTATGTTCAGGCTCATTAATGTTGTTAATTGTTTGTATTAAATCATTTTTTATAAGCAATTTTTCCGGCTCTTTAACATTATGAAATAAGCCCCAAGCAAATCGATACATTTGTGCGTATATTTGAGCATGAGCGTATTCTTTTATTCCTGATATTCCTGAATCTGTCATTGCGTAATTACCTTTTCAACTCACAAAGCTAACTAAAAAGTTGATTTAAAATATTGTTTATTTGCCCGGAAAAGCAATAAGAGCAGCTGTGATCAGCTTCATTATAATTAGCCTCAAGACAATTCTCCGCATTTTCTAATCTACCAACTGGGCCTTTGATTTCAATTATTGCTATTTGTTCACCTTCAGCTTCAATAATTGTTTGTACTCTTGATTCTGGTAGGTTTTCGGGAGAGAGCGAATCTATTGATAAGCCTGTGTCTATAACAATATTTGATAAATGATAAATTGATTTACATCCATCATCGGTACAAAATACTAAACAATTGTTCCTAACGTAAATCTCAGTAATTCTCATTGTATAAATCCATGCTTTGATGATCTGATTGTATAAAATTCTCCATTTTGTCATTTCGCCGTAAACACAAATTAATCAATCTGCTTTTTAGCTTTCTGAATCCCTTTACCCGCATTGCCGAAAAGAATTGTATCGCCGGCTTCATCCACAATTTCAATATACCCATCTGGGTGAAAGTGTGGATAAAGATAATGCTTTACAGTGCCAAATTGCTGAAATGGCTTACACTGTTCATCATGCGACTCAAAAGTAACTCGCTCGCCGGGTTTTAATTTTCTTTTACCCATTTTGTCAAGAAAGACAATTTTTGATTGTTTTAATATCATTAGATAAATCTTTTTTTAGTAACTTCAAACTAGTAAGGGAACCATAAATATAATCATTAATGCCAATGGTATGTAAATCAACCTTCTCACTTTTTAGCTCATCTTTTAAATCTTCCAATAACTCAATAACGTGGTCAATTCTGGTAATATTTTCGCCAAAAGTCTCAAGCCAGTACTTAATGCGCTCCTCTGCTTCCTGTCTCTCTGCTTCCTGTTTGGTCATAATTCCCTTTTTGTACAATGGTTTTATCCCTGATAAATGCACCCGGCTTGCTTTTTGCCTCTGTCAGGGTCACTAATAATCTTTTAGTCTAGGTCTATTATCCACAATCCATTATCCCACTTCCAACCCCAAGAATTCATATTATGACGTTCAAGTTCTGACATATTGGTATAAGTTTTCAAAGACTTATCCTCTACATAAATGATACCCGGCTCGTTTATCTCTGAGCCAATACCAACATAAGCTGATTCATCGTACTTAACAATTAGGTTTAATCCGTTTGATAAGCGTTGGATTGTTGACATAATTTACTACTGTTTATCTAACTCAACCATTTCTTCAATTTTAAAATAATAGGAAAGTTCTAGCGGTTCTAACTCCCTTAAAAAGCCTTTTTATTGCAAATGGACATTTACAATTTAGTTCTTTTTCTATCAACTCAGCATTCAGGTGGTATTCTTGACACACAACATCCAAAATATCTTCAGTGGTTAATTCGAGATTTTCATTTAATTCCCAAACTCGCCCTTCTATTAAGTGGATGTCATCTCCTTCTGGGTAATAAATTTCGGTTTTATAAGCGAAAATTCATGTCAGTATACATAATGCTATTCCTCAAACACCACGGGTATTTTCATAAAGATTTTGAATAGCTCTAATAGCAGCAAGCGATGGTCTAAGCCCCAAAAACGCCTCATGATTATCTATAGTTACAAGCATTGCACAATAATCAAGCTTTATTAGCTCCATTTGAATTGTTGCAATCCAATCACCTCTAATTCTACGTTTTAGTCGCTCAGATTCTTCTATTTCAGATTCCGTCATAATCCCAAATCCTCCATTTTTTTGCTAATATTCATGATTGACTGTTTCGCACTCTGACAAATAGCCAACTAATGCAAACGGACACTTGCAGCCCAATTCTGATTCCAAAGAAGTAATATCAAGTCCAAATTCACCGCAAACAGTATCAAAAATTTCCCCAGAAGTTAACTCTAAATTCGCGTCTAATTCCTTAACTCGTGATTCAATTTTGGCTTGTTCCATAATGTTTCTAAATTAGATTGTTCGGATTTAATTACAATTTCTTCTGCGTATCTTCTAGCTAATGTTACCAAATACGGTTGTGAATAGCTTTTGGCAATTCCCCTGTAATACTCAATCCCATTCCAAATAAATCTTAAATAAGTGTAGGATCTTTCACCTTTTTCAGAATAAACAAGCACAAAACCGTGTGGAGTTGCAACTTGCCCTTTGGCATAATTTCGGCCGTCTTCCCACTCAATATCCCAGATACCATAAGTTTTGATGTTTGATTTTTTGTTGTTCATAAGATACCTTCAATAAATTTAGCTACTTCTTCACAAGTTGAAAGGTTCCCACTTAATCTTAGTCCCATAGACAACTCTATTGCCCCATGACCTCGTGTTTGCGGGTGCTTGTCCAAATCGCTGCAAATTGAGTCAATCGCGTCTCCCGCTTGACCTAATTCCCTTTTTGTTTTAATTAACTAAATCTAGCTAAATCTTTAAAACTTGCTATAGCCTCTCTAATGCAATCTTCAAAAGTGCCGCAATAATCATACCCCAAATTAAAATTCGTATTATCAAAAAACCTTATTTCTAATACATGAGTATCATCAGGATGGCAATTAGATTTTCTGATTCGTGCTACTAAATTCCCTAAAAATATTAGCATTGTTCAAATTCCTTTTTCGTCACTTGATACTTAAAACTACTAAAATTAATGTATCAATAATCATGATTGATTTCCTGTCCAAGGATTTAAAGCACTCCGAGAAATATTTTGGCTTCAGCCAAGCTTATCAAACTATTTTCTAGTTAGGACTTTCCCCATTTTTTCGTCGGTAAGCCTCAGCACAAGCCTTTTCATAAACCTCATAAGAGCCACGAAGAAAGTCCTTCCCACATCTCCCACAGGGGAGTATATGCAGAACTTCAACTTCGAGCGCTTACTATCAAGTCGGCACAGACGGCAACAAGTTTTGATTTTGACTGGAGCCTTAACTGGTTTCGCGATCGCCAATCCTAGTCTACGTACAAGTATGTTATATAAGCTGCCTTTTTCATAATTTTTGCTTATATTAGTCAAAATAGTTTCAAAAAATTCGCTTTGTTGCGCCGGGAGGTTATTAACTCACATCTTGCATCTTTAATAGCTTACTTAATCCCAGGTTGAAAAGTCAGTAAAGTTGTGGCTTAATGCTTTATCCATCTGCTAGCCAATGCCGCGCAATCAAGGTATCCAGCACTGGCTGCTGAAATCCTGAGAAATTCGGGAGCGAAATCACGATAGTTCAAGGGTTTTGACAATCTGGTAAAATAAATATTGAACGATTATCTTAAATAGTAATGATGTTATGGATATAAATAATAAATCAGAATTATTTGTCAAAGAATTTTCCAAATTACATACAGACGAACTTGAGACAATTACCCAGATACTAGTTGAGATAACTCACCGTAGTCCATCGGAGATTAAACCTGTGTTGTCTGCCATGCTCGTGCAACTACTAGAATCTGAAACGGAGTGTATTTTCTCTGCAACTCCTACCGAACAGGTAGTAGCAGCACTTCAGCAGTCGGCAGAAATCACTGATTTTATTCGTTACTCAGAAATAAAAACAGTTAATTCAACCGGAATCAAGCATTAACCAATATTGTAGAGAATTAAAGCTTTATAACAATTGATTACCTTTTATTCACCCAAATTCTTCAACATTCCCGTCAACAATTCCGACATCTCCCACAAATCTTTATTCCGGTTGTCGTCATAAATCATCAGCGTTCGCGGGTCAGCATGACGGCTCAACTTCTGCACCTTTCTAATATTCCCATCAGTTGCATCAAGCGCCGCAGTAATCGCCGAATGCCTGACCCTGTGCGGTGACATGGGTTTCTTCACCCCCGCCTTCTTAAAAGCAGTAGCCACTATTTTATAGATGGCATCCGTAGTCAATCTATGCCCCAAATTATGAAAATCTAACGCTGTAAAAATCGGTAAATTGCCATTCAAATCCCCCCTAGCAATTAACCAATCTGCAAGAGCATGAGCCACATCCTTGGACATATCCAAATATTCTTCATTCGTTCCCTTACCCTTCCCCAAAACTCTCAACTTGCGTCCATAAAAATCAAAGTCCCCTACAAAAAGAAGGCATACCTCCTGGCGACGCAAAGCTAAACCCCACAGCACCAGAAAAATCGCATAGTTGCGTTTACCAATCAAAGTTTCCCTATCAAACTGTTGAATCACAAGAGAGATCGCTTTGCTATCAACACCCCGCGTATCTCGGTACGCCTTGACCTTCTCTCCTGAAACATCCTCCAGGGAATAATTGCATACTCCCAGCTTCCGCCCCATCTTCGCCAATGACTTAATCGCCGCCAACCGCCGATTGATTGTCGCCTCCCGCAACCCAGATTTAATCAACATCGCCTTGTACTTCAGCACCACCATCACCGCTTGCTCGCGCTGCAAGTGCAAAAACTCCAGCACACTATCACCAGTTGGCGGTAAGCTCGTCATCTTCAGAAAGAAATCCTTCAAATCCTTTTCATAAGCCCGTCGAGTATTGGGGTTGCGCTTATCTGCCAACAACTGCGCCAACACATCTGGATCAAGATCAAGCTGCGCGTCAAAATATCTTGCGATCGGGGCATCTAAACACGCCTCCAACGCAGACTTGACAATTTCTCCAGAATGTGGATTTGACATAAGTGCTGACTCGCGTTCTTAAAGAATAAGCTCTTGGGCAGGGGAGCAGAGGGGCAGAGGGGCAGGGGAGCAGAGGGGCAGAGGGGCAGAGGAGCAGAGGAGCAGAGGAGCAGAGGGGTTGTTTATTCTTTTCTTGCTTTTGGCATTAGCCAAGGTGAAGGATTAGCAATCATCTTCACTAATTTACCTAGAATCAAGTCATAAGTGCGATAAAGCTGTCTTCCTACTTCAACCTCCAAGTATTTACATTTGACAGCAAATTCTATCCATATTTGTGTTTCTGCCGCTTCAGCTTGTCTACGACACGCTCCGCGAACACAGTCGTTAAGTTTAGCGACAAAAGCAGCTTCATAACGCCGTTTTCTCCAGGCTTCGCCTAAATTAGCACAGACAGAACGTGAACAACGACGAATTTGGTCGGTCAACGAATATCGTTCCTCCATAGGAAACTTTTTGGAGAGTTCAAAAATCTCCATAGCAGCATCAAACGCTCTTTGGTAAACTTCCAAATCTCTATGGCTTTGAATTGGTTTCTTATTTTCCATTTCTCCCCTGCTCCCCTGCCCCTCTGCCCCTCTGCCCCTCTGCCCCGCTGCCCCGCCTCGTTAGGCATAAATGCTCACTAATTCGTTATTGATAATGTACGTTTCCAATAACGTTCATCATTACATACAATGTTCTTGCCAAGCGTGTTTACACAAGATATAGCAAGAGCCACTTGTTGCGGAAGTTACTAAGTATCATTAGCACTGTGGTAGTCTGTAAAATTGCTGCTTTGATATCGAAATTGATATCAATTTTGGTAGCACAAGAATACTGGGGACTCTGCCCCAAAGCGATGCCTGCGGTTCAAATAGCCAACACCCAAAAACTGCTGCCGTCTATGGTAAGTAGGCTAATATTACCTACTCGTACTTTTTTCAACGCAGTGTCTGGTTGTTTTCGTTTTACTCTGTTGAAAATTGTTCGAGCCACGGGATTTAAGGCGTTTGTTCTATTAAAGTCTTAACCTTCATCAGCAGATTGCAAGACAATTGCATACAACTTTTGGCTAACCCGAAAGTCAGCAGTAGCAATTAACTGATCAATTAATGGTTTAATAGCTGGAATTAGCCCTTGTTTTTTGGCTTGTAGCAAGACTCCCAACAGACCCGTAACATTTAGTCCATAACTTGTAGCGACTGCTCGTCCTCGGCGTTCGTCCATTAATAGCAAGTCAGCTTTCAGTTCTTTGGATAAAATAATTGCTTCGGCTTCTCCTAAGTCAATATTGTCCTGTTTTTCCTGAATTTCTGTAACTTGTTGAGAATTAACAACAGCTATCGTCTGAATCCAAGATAGCTGTTGTACTTCTACTGCCCCAGGGACAACTTTATCTACACCTACCATCTCGTTATAAACGGCTTGGGGAATGATAACGCGACTATACAACTGACGCAGTAAATCTAACTGACCAATCGCTGCCAAGTTTGTGATCGGTGATGTGTCGCTAACTATAATCACAACAAGCCCATTGATTGCAGTGTCCGCACATCGGATTGGAAATCTTCTACATCATAGTTGATGTGTAAACCGCGTTTAGCCAGTTCATGCTGGAATTCAAGTACTGTGATTCCTGTCCAGGCTCGGACTTTGCCACTGCTAATTTTACCTTGCTGATAAAGCAAGATGGCAATTTCTAATTTCAGTTCATCCTCAGTCATGTTTGATGCTCGGAGGATGTCATCGGGAATTATGACGCTCATAAGGGAAAACTCCAATTCATAGTTTATTCTAATTCTTCTGTCATGCAGGGCAGGAAGTATATATTATACTTTTATAGTATTAGACCTTTATATCTTAGAGTAATTAGACCTTAATGAGATTATAGGTTTAGTAATTGTTTGAGGTCTTCAGTATTCTTGATTTGGCTCCAGTCAACCTCACAAGAAAGCAATAGTTCTATGGCAACTCCGATTAGGTGCTGAGGGTAAACCCGCTCACCAGGGGGAACTGCTTCTGTGTTGTTGTCCCGCACTGTTCGGGCTGTATCCGTTAACCAGTCATGCTGTGTGCGAGTAATTTTTATATTGATCGTCACGGGCTTTTCCTTAACTACTGCTTGAGAAGTTGGTGATGCAGTAGGCGCTTCTAATGCTGACTTTGGGGCTGGTGATGTTATAGGCATTTTCTCAACTGGTAAGGAAGTTGGTTCTACTTCGGCGGCAGGAGAGGTAATCTCTGGCTCTGATTGGCTCTTAATTCCAGAAAACTGGCTTAATTTCATGCCAGACATTTTCTTTTTGGTCATTTCGTCCCCCAATGTTTGATGTATTCTTTAGCTAAAGATTGGTAAGCTCTAGCACCACTGGACTTGGGGGCGTAAGTGCTAACTGGTTGTTGCGCTGCGATGGATTCAGCAACAGCTATGTTATCAGGGATAGTTGTGTGTAAGAGTCGATAACCTAACTCCACTGCTGCCTCAATTAGCAAATCGTCAGCCTCTTTAGTCAGAACTAACCGGGGCTTATATCGAGTTCTGACAACATCAATGGGAATATCTGCCTTTTCCCCTCGAATTAGTTCTACAGCTTCCGAAAGTCCTTTTAGGGAAGCAGGTTCGTTCATTGTGGGAATAAGAATGCGCGAACTGCTAAGGATGGCTTGCACTGATGCTACCGACAGTCCAGGGGGACAGTCCATTAAGACTACATCAAACCCAGAAAGTCGTGACAGTGCTGGAACAAACAAGTTATCCTCCGATGTCAGGCGAAACATACCTATATCACCTGGAATCAGACAAAGGTGTTTTACTTGGGTCTGTTTGGGTGTGATCGCTTCTTTACTGGTTAGCCAGTCAAGGGTTGTTGGCTCAGTACCATCCATGCCTAGACCGAACGAGAGAGTACGCTGTCCATCTAAATCAATCAGCAGGGTTTGGCGTTTGGGAGATGCTAGAAATGCCCCTAAGTTCAGGGCAGTAGAGCTTTTAGCTGTCCCACCTTTAAAGTTGAATACACTGATAACAATCATTTTAAAAAGACTAAAGCGTTAATCAGTGTATACCATAAAGGTCTAATACTTTAATATCTCTATACATTTAAATATATCGTGACTTTAATTATGTTGGGGCGATGACCTTTTGTAGATCCTATGAAGGTCTAATACTTTAATATGTTTACTTTTTATACTTGCGGACGACTCTTCAAGAATGTAGAAGCAAGCTCCTTTGGCTGACTAATACCATGAAGGTCTAATAGTTTAATCGCATCCGCGTCTTACATCACTAAATGCAGAGAATTGGCTTTTATGTCATCCTAGACTAGGAGAGTTAATTCGGTGAGTATCTTTGTTTTTAGTATTGACAGGCTTTTACCTTTTGATATTTACAGACTTTTCTCTGAAATTTAAATCTCCAAACACTAATAATTTTGGAGATAATCGATGTCAATTTATGTAGGCAACCTCTCTTACGAAGTTAAGGAAGATGATATTAAAGGTGTTTTTGCTGAATATGGTACTGTAAAGCGTGTTCAACTACCTACTGATCGTGAAACAGGACAAGCACGCGGTTTTGGTTTTGTAGAAATGGGAACAGATGCAGAAGAAGCATCTGCCATTGAGGGTCTTGATGGTGCTGAGTGGATGGGTCGTAACCTGAAAGTTAACAAAGCCAAGCCCAGAGAAGACAGAGGTTCGTCTGGTGGTAATCGGGGGGGATACGATGGGGGCGGTGGACGTAACCGCTACTAAGCTTTGAAACCGGAAAGAAAGAGAGAGCGAATTTTCTCTTTAGACAAAGAGTCTGCCTTTTTTACACTTTAGTTAACTGGGCGGCTTACCACTATCAGCCATTAAGTAAGTCAATTTAGCAGGAGAGATAATGACCCAAATAATAGTGGGTGACAATGAACACATTGAGTCAGCCTTACGTCGATTTAAGCGAGAAGTTTCCAAGGCTGGGATTTTTCCAGATATGAGAAAGCATCGTCACTTTGAAACGCCTATAGAAAAACGCAAGCGTAAAGAAGTTGCCAAGCACAGGCAGAGTAAAAGAAGTTTCCGCACTTGAGAACTGACATAGATATAGCGGTATGCCCTCATAAACACTATGAGGGTTTTCTTTATGGAATTTAGCAGCAATAAGCAAAAATTAAGCAATGGTAGTTTTTACTGGGTTCAAAGCTTTATCTATAAAGGATTACAGTCACCATTGTCTCGCACTATTCTTGCTCCCGTCGCGGCTCACTGCGGCGATCGCCATTCGTCATATCAATATATAGTTGCGCTACAGATAAGGGCTAAAACGTTGAATCAGAGCCTCAAACTCTTCTCGATTCATTGTGATGTCCCCGTAATTTGAGATGATTAGGTTATGCGATAATTTCATGTTTTCTGCCATTATATTGATTAAATATTGAACGATGCGATGAATAACCGAATTCATCTGAGCGTTCTTCATATTGTTGAATCCAATTCTGTAGAAACTCGAATGTTTGTGCCTGCTCCTCGGTTGATTTGAATTTGTGCGGCTCCCAAGGTCGATTGCGGTTATTTTCAAGACACTTACTAATGCCGGGATTTAGGAAATAAATTTCAGTTGAGAATTGGATAGCAGCTTTGATTAGCGTACTGTAGCAGCCTTCAATTATCCAAGAAATATTATTTTCTATAAAGTCTTGTAGATCCTTTTCTGAATCCTTTCGAGTCCGCCGGATGGCAATTTGGTTTGGTTCCCAAACGATAGTATCGAGATCAAGAATTGGAATACTGAAGTCTTTACCAAGTCTATTTGCAAGAGTGCTTTTTCCAGAACCGGAATTGCCAAATATTAAAATTCGATGCATTGTGGTGATTTAATTAAGGTGCAGCAGAGTGATTTCTCAACTTTCAAACAGCTAAAATTATTAATTCCACGTTATTAGTCAAACGTGTAATCGATGCCTCAAAGTCTTCTAGATTCATTGATGTCTACAGCGTTCGCCTAACACTACCTCAGATGGTAGTGAGCCACGCTCATTTGATTGTTACCTCGCTTTCGCCACTACCGCCATAAAAATACCCCCTTCTGGGGGCGATTGATGTGGTTGATGTGCCTAAAAGCACACAATAGAATAATGAGAGTTCGCTATAAGGATTTCTGTATATATGCCCATCTTATAATGATCTATTGGTGGATGTCTTCGGTGATTACTGACTCTTCAAAATCGCTTCACAACAACTTTTCAATAACTGTGCTTTTACTCCCTCAACCAGTGCTTAATCCCATTGGCAGCTTTTTCAAATTCTCAATCCGACAGCACCCCCGCTTCCATAGCAGTCTAGTAGTTTTATCTACAGGATGGTAATAAGCCCAAATACTTCCATCTGGTGCTGAATATAAGGAGATAATAAAAACCTTTTGTATACCAAAGTTACCTGTACTTACCTCAATTTTTTCTTTGACAGTAAAGGTCTGTCCTGAACTATTAGTTGCTGTCTCTAATTTTTTATAGGGTGGTTTATTCCTTAATTGCGGTTGCTCTATTTCTATCTCTGATTGCTCATATTCAGCAGAGGTATTTTCCAGATTTGCAGTTGATGATGATGAATTAACTGGTGCGGCTTCGAGAGTTATCGGTAAAGCTAACTGTTCATTCTCTGCTTCTATTGTTTGAGGCACAGCGTCATAACTCAGGGCAGAGCTACTGTTTAATTCTGAAACTTCAATGCTTTTACTCTGGTTATTATTTACTTCTAATTCCGGCTCAACTGGCTGGTTTTCTGTTGGTACGCTAGTTGATGCTGATTCAGATTGTGCAGAGTTATTATCGTCAGTGGCAGTAGATTTTTGCTTGACGACACGCAAAATGGCAGATTTATTTGGCGCGGCATCTGATGGTGATGGTGAACTATTAGTCTTGGTGGATTTACGTTTAGGCATAAGAAATTATTGCAGCAATGCACTCTGAAACGTTGATTAAATTAGCTATTAACAAGGAATAACTACACTTTTTTGTCAGGTTAGCTCTCAGTTAGCTCGGTAGTATCAACCTGTTGTATCGGTTGAGATATCTGAAGTTGAAGATTGCTCACGACCGGGAAATTTAATGCACTCCCCTGATTGAATTACTAAGTTAGCCCCGACACGTCGCACATTAAAATTCCAGAATTTTTTAATCGAATTTGATGGTAAAAATCCGATTAGTCTTAGTTGGAAATCTTTGGGTGGTTCAAAGTCTCTCTGAGGTTTTTGGTAAATTTTAACTTCTACTATCCCTTGTGCTAAGTCTTGATATACAACTAATCCTTGTATAGAAAAGTTATCAGCTACTAACTGCAATTCGCTTTTTACTGAGTCGGTATATTTTTTTTCGTTGCGAACATTTATCAAAGTCACCCGAAGTTGGGTAGGAGAATCTTTGAATGGTGTTCTGGGGTAAACAGTCCACAGGTAATCAAGTGATAAATCAAGTTGAGATTGTTGAACTAATTTCGATGCTCTCTTAGCAAGGTTTGTCTCAAGCATTACACCGTCAGCAGTTATTAGTTGCCCTTGATAAATAAGCTCACTACTTGGAACATACTTCCCCCAGAGCCGACCAATTGCACGAGATTCTAGTGGCTCTGTCGGTCTGATCTGGTGATTATTAACTAATAACTGCTGTGTATCGTTCGTAATTGTCATGCGGACAAAGTTAAAATCTGTAATTTTTTGAATTGCTTTTATGATTGTAAACTGCGGCTCCCACTAAGATATTCTTCTTTCAATCTACTCCAAAAGCCTTAAGTATTTTTAATGGGAGCTTATACCCTCATATGAACAAATGCCTTAGCATCCATGCTCTTCCTTTCATTGAACATGAATGCAAGAGACACATCTATTAACTTGCGCCAGCTTCAGCCGCCGCTACATCTGGTTTAGGCTCTTTCGCTTTCTTTTCAAAGATTTGAACCCCAGCATCAACTACCTCAAACCCGTTTTCTGTTCGCACGCCAAGCTTGCCCGATACAGCCCCAGCCCAGTCTGCAAATTCCGAGGCGCTAGTCTCAGCCTTCCGCCAGCTTTTGGCGTTAACTTGAGCGGTGAAGACTATACCATTCTGATCGGTCAACTCGATTGCAACTTTTTTATTCTGAAGAGGTGTAGCTGTTGGTAATTCACCACTAAATTTTATTGTCACTTCGCTTTTGGCTTCCATACCTTACCCCTGGCTCATCATCAATTTCATTTTTCCCGCTCCTGATTTTATCTTGGATTAGGTTGACGCAACCTGCGGGAACTACGGTTAATCTCTTTGATATCTAACGAAGTAAGCCTTGAGCATTCCCCTGGAAAGAGAATCAAGATTCAACATTAAATCTACAAAAATTTACCCCGTTTTTGACCCCTTGTTAAGAATTATTCCGAAAAGGCGTAAACGCCTATACCGTAATGCCTTCAGCCTTTGTAAATAAATCTTGTGAAAGATTACAATTGTGCTTTTATTTTGCTGTTTTGTGAATGACCCCGAAAATCGCCCAAATTCTCGATTTTCACCAATTCTTACCAATTCTTACCAATTAAACTCAATATATCCCAATCCTACAGAACGCAAATTCAAATTCATCCCTGATTTTTTTACCTCTTCAACATCTTCCAGTCACCAAATTCTCATTAGCTCAATAATTCCCAATAAATCCCAAAAGTCACCCGATTTATCCCCATATTTGCCAACGAGTTTTTAAACACGCTAATTAGCGCATAAACTCTGTAATCCATCTTTTTCTGACGCACAGTACGCCATATTTGGCGGAAAGTTTTTGAGAGTCAAAACCGAAAAAGAAAAAAATAGCCCTCAAAAAAGACTACCAACAAACTACATAAGCACGACAATAGCCGCCTCACAGTTAACAGCTACAACTGCGGCGGCTATTGTTCAAATATTGTTCGCTCAATCTCCTCCAAAAATCGCATCCAATTCTTGAGACGAAGCCTGACCTTGAACTATTGAAGCAGGTCTGATTGAATCAGCCGCTTCCCCCAGGAGATCAGGCGACTCTAAAGCATTACTCTTGTAGCTTGGGGCATTGACCGCTACAACTGGTGCAGGCAACGCTGGCTGTGACAGAACAAACTGCGGTTGTTCCACCGACAGTGCCAAACGCATATAACTACCGTGTTTATTCAACGAGTCCTGCGCTTCCCAGCAAGCAAAACGGATCTGCTCTGGCGTAAAATTACCGCTCGAATACCGCGCCACTGGCAAGAAAGCAGCCACCAAGATATCAGCCACCTTACGCTGTGCCTCGTCCTTGGGCAACGAGTTCAAGTAATCAACCACCTCCGCTAAAACATCACCCTCATAAGGTTGAAGCCGCAAACTCAAAGACTTGCGTTTCTTTTTGCTTTGGTTCATTGACTTGTCTCCATCCCCAACAAATAATCAAACATCCCAAAGCAGTCCACCAGACGCGCTGACGTACTATATCTGTACGTTTGCTCTGAATCTAAATTAAAAGTTTCTTGCACCTGAGTTATAAAACCACTACCCCAAACCATCGGTATCATTGGCAATTTGTCGTCTTTGGGGATGTATTGACCAGTTCTCTCGTAAACACTGCTATACGTATCTATTTTCTTGAGTTGCCATGCACAATTAAAATACTTCTCCAACTCAACTTCTACATGGTAAGCAGCGCCCCCACCGATGATTACCTCGTTCAACGGTCTGGGTAATATTTTGTCCATCCACCGCAATAGATTATCCCAATATTGGGCTGTTGCCACTCTAATTGCATCAGCAATATGAGAAATTTCTTTTTGTCTTAAAGTGGGGTCTTTCGCACTTGCTAGGGCTTGTATTCGGTCAAAAGTTATCCAATCAGGGCGTGCCGAGCAATTACGGTCTTTGCTGTAGACCTTATTAATAATCGTGTAGCGTGCATCAAATATTGCCGAAGATAAACGCTCTCGGTCTAAACCGCTCGTCATATCCAGCACGATATCCAA
>LXQE01000193.1 GCA_003326195.1 Nostoc punctiforme NIES-2108 | reverse complement strand
GAAAATGCGCGATGTCCAGATCCCCAACTTCTTCGAGAAGTCGGGGATCTAATTTTTCACGAATGATTTAGGATCGCTATAGTACATTTTTAGCAACTAAAGTTCTTTATAAAGCGGATGATAGCTGGAAATGTCAACCCCTGTACTGGGACTAGGAGTAATTAAAAAAGCCTAGAACGGCAAAACTAACTGGAGAGGTGAGACTAAAGGCTTGATTACGTATGCGTCTTAGAAAATATCAAATGAGTTTACTATGCTTCCAACCTACCTCTAGCAAGTTTTACCGCTCTAGAAAAAAGCATCAATATCCTTAATAGCAATGTTAATCTCTGTAATAAAAATCACATTCTCTTCACTACCACTGTTCTCGGAGTGAATAGCCCTGACCCAACATCAACAAAAAGCAATTGCGATATACTAAACCTAAATTGTAAAAGGAAACAGAGCTGATGAACTCTCCTGATAATCAGAAGCTACCAGACAATCAACCTTATAAAATTTACGAATTAAAAAAAACTAATCAGGGAAAAATCCCTGGTTATTTCATAGTTAGTACTGCCAAACTGAACGTGGAGACATCAGAAGATAACTCTAATAAATATTTATCATCAGTTACTAATCAAAAGTTTTTTAATAACATCAATGAGGGAGAAGCTGAACCTTCAACCCAAGAGATGATTGAGAAAATTGCTAAAACTTTGCAATCAAGCCCCGAACCAGAAATCATTATAAATATTCATGGATATAGTTCTACAGCATCGGATACAGAGACAGGCTGCCAAAAGATTTATGAATATGTGAATACACATATTCGGCAAGCAAACAAGTATATTTTTATCGGATATAGATGGCCATCGGAAAATCCCATAAAAACGGATGAGTCTGGTGACTTTGGGCAAAAGCTAATCAATGCATTTTCTTCTCTACCAATTTTACTAGCTATCAGCTTAGTTGTGGGACTAATAATTAGTTATTAGTTTGAGAAAATTGCTAAAACTTTGCAATCAAGCCCCGAACCAGAAATCATTATAAATATTCATGGATATAGTTCTACAGCATCGGATACAGAGACAGGCTGCCAAAAGATTTATGAATATGTGAATACACATATTCRGCAAGCAAACAAGTATATTTTTATCGGATATAGATGGCCATCGGAAAATCCCATAAAAACGGATGAGTCTGGTGACTTTGGGCAAAAGCTAATCAATGCATTTTCTTCTCTACCAATTTTACTAGCTATCAGCTTAGTTGTGGGACTAATAATTAGTTTATGGTCTGCCATTACTTTATTGTTCCTAAATATTTTGAGTAATAGCACTGTCCACTTTTTCACAGGGATGTTAATTTTATCTGGCATTGTATCTGCAATTATTTTTACCTTAATTATTCTCCGGGTATCTACTTATTTTCGTGATACTTATAGAGCGAGTAATTATGGGGTTACAGATTTAGTTGAATTGATCAGACAGCTTGATTTCACTGTAAAACTACCCTCGAATCAACGGATTAAATTATCTTTTATTAGTCATAGTATGGGGTGTTTTGTAGTTACAGATGTTATTCGTATCCTCTCTGATGTTTTTGATGTTAAATCTATTAATAAAAAACCGGATTCGGCTCTTGGCAATGTATTCCGATTAGGCCGACTTGTGTTAGTTGCACCTGATATTCCTGTAGAAAGTATCTTGCCAGGACGTGCTAATTTTCTTCGTTCTTCTTTACGTCGTTGCGAAGAAGCTTATATATTTTGTAATGAGGGAGACTTAGCGTTACGATTTACTTCTACTGCCGCAAATTATTTTAGTTTTCCAGCGAAAACTCGTATTAGTGGTTACAGGCTTGGTAATATAACAGTTAAGCATTTTCACAATAAAAATGATTTCGTGGGTAACAGACCCAGATATGGAGTTGTTAATTTACACAAACAAGACTCTGACAAAGCCTACAGACTTGATAACCCTTATAAATATTTAGAGATTCGTTCTTCTAATAGGGAACATAGAAAACTTGAAGAGATAACTGAAATCTCCGAATCTTCGGTACAACCCGCAGATATATTTACATATTTTGACTGTACAGATTATAAAGATGAGCGGATTAATCAGAGCGGACTTGTTAGTTCTGCCATCCAAAAGCCAGCGATAAATTTCGGGAATTATATTTTCCTAACCTGGGCATTCATTCGGAAGTCTATTAACAATAGAGATCCCCAAGGTGTTGATACCCACACCGGCTATTTTGAAGGTAGTTTTAGTCAAAAAGCTATCTACGAATTAGCTTTTTTAGGATTTCAAGGATTTTTGCGCTCTTTGTCAATTCAAGGAGACGAGTCCGAGCAAATTAGCGTTTTTTCTCAAAGATGCCAGGAAAGGCAAATTCAAGTGATTCTTGCACCGCAAATTTATCAACAAAAGATTCAAGATTAGACATTCTGCCCTCTGCCTTGATCTGATACTATCTTCTTCAAGACAACATCAGCTACACCTCCACCAGCCAATCACAGATCACAGACCTATACTCGTCTCCAAAGTTAACCCAAACCTGCCACTGGTTCAGATAAGCGTTCCAGTAAGGCTCACTATCAGCTATCCCAATAGCCTCACCAAGCTGGGAACTGGGAANATTCAAGGAGCGAGCAAATTAGCGTTTTTTCTCAAAGATGCCAGGAAAGGCAAATTCAAGTGATTCTTGCACCGCAAATTTATCAACAAAAGATTCAAGATTAGACATTCTGCCCTCTGCCTTGATCTGATACTATCTTCTTCAAGACAACATCAGCTACACCTCCACCAGCCAATCACAGATCACAGACCTATACTCGTCTCCAAAGTTAACCCAAACCTGCCACTGGTTCAGATAAGCGTTCCAGTAAGGCTCACTATCAGCTATCCCAATAGCCTCACCAAGCTGGGAAGCCAGATGTTGGTAAAACTATCCAACACTGTCGAGTCCTTGCTGCAATTTCAGTTTCAGCCCTTTTTAGGCTTGTCCTTGGGGTCTGGACACTACCTCTTCTAATATTTGAGAGGTTGTGTTGGTAACTCTATATGTTTAGAAATTATTCCAATGTTGATGCTGCCATTGGCGTTCATAATGGTGGGCTTACATTGCTGGCTAGTGCAATATTTGGTAGGAGGCAAGTAAGGTATTCATGCAGGGGTTGGCAGAGTTTACAGTTTAAGTACAAGCCTTGAAAAATATACCAGCCGTCAAAACAATTCAAAATTCACGCATGATCAATTTTATTATTAAGATTCACTTTTTGAACAAGAATGATACAAGTCTTTGATCTAGATCGCGGGTGAGGTTTTGATCAGCATCATAGGTGGTTGACCAATTATCGTATGCGGCTTGAACACTCATATTGGCTCAGAAATGGCTACATTTTGGTGAGTAGAGTTATCCGACATTTACTTATTATCTAAAATATTCCTTCCTATTAAGCTTACGATCTCACGTGTAACTGCGATGGATAAGCTTGGTACTTCAGCCCATCCGACGGCGCTTGAGCGCAAACGTTTTATTTCTGTTTGCAGGTTGCGGTAAGTTCTACATTGTAGAAAGTCCCTGGTTTGGGATTAATTGAACGCAACTGCTGGATAAAAGTATTAAATGTTGTATTGCTTATGCCGAAGCCAGCTTCAGCACAAGCAGATAAACCTCCTTCGATGGGAATAGATCCGACCCTGGGACTATATACACTGAATAGTAATAATGACGTTAGATATTGCTCCGATTAAGGCTGACCAAGAAAGTCTCCTTTGCCAAGTTCTACACCGCAGTGCCTAAGAATGTCATACGCTGTTGTGACATGGAAATAAAGATTTGGTAAAACAAAATATAGGAGAAATGGCATTCCTTGAAAAGAGAGAGTGTTGTCACGCATCTGTAGGGTAATTTCTCTCTCTTCTGAACCGTCAATTTGCTCAGGTTTAAAAGTATTTAAATGAGAGATAGTTTTTTGAATACGGTCAATAAGTTGAGGAAAAGTAATTTCATTGTCCTCGAATTTAGGTGGTTCTATTTCTGCTAACCGTGCGGCACCTCTATTTACTATATCAGAGGCAATTTGTACTTGTTTTGATAATGGGAACATATCTGGGGAGAGACGACTATTAATCAAGACATTCGGATCTATTTTTTTAATTTCAGCATAAGCAGCACCTTTTTCAAGAATATTTGCAAGGTTATTCAGTGCGCGAATAGACACGGGTATTAAAGCTTGGTACATTGAAATGGTCATTGAGATTTCTCCAGAAAAAGTTCAGACGGCTTTGAGCCGCCCCATCTAATATTAGGGGGTATTGACTGTGATGTTGTGTCAAAGAATATGGAACCAAATTTAGTCACAGATCCAAAGATACTAAATGTTTTGAACGAACTTATACAACGGGAACCGATTTTTCATCGTCCAGAGTTGGGGACGACACGTGCCGACTTTGAGCAGATGACGGAAAGTACATTTTGGGAAGTGGGTGCGTCGGGTCGGCGTTATAGTCGGCAGTATGTGTTGGATGAGATGGAGAAGCGTTATGCCAGCCCAGAGGAAGACACATGGCAGACTTGCGACTTTCATTGCCTTGAGATTGCCGCCGAGAACTATCTTGTAACCTATACCCTGATTCAGGGTACTCGCATTACCCGACGCTCAACGATCTGGCGACAGACACCGCAGGGTTGGAAGATTGTGTATCACCAAGGAACCGTGGTAGAAAATGCCTGAATAGAATGTTTACACTGTGTACCGATACGAGTTCTGGATATGCTATCTGACGTTGGTGTGCGACTAGAATTTTGGTGAGGCTCATAGACACCCCCCATAGTTAATAATCCCTGGATGCTGGATAAGAGTTAGTTCTTTTTACTTGGGAGGAACTGACCTTTTAGCAATCGCTTTCTGTACTCAACTTTCTCACGCCATCTATTCAGTCCACTGCGGGGCATCGACAAGCAGTTGAGCAAACTTTTTGGGGTAAGCAATCCTCAAACTCCAGCATCACGCCGCAACACTCACCACTCTTGGCCAAAGTATTGTCCATCTTCTCCAACAGCGATGGCGCTGTTTCGCCTACGGTTTGCGATCGCCAGCCGCAAGCAGAGGCGAAAAATGCTTTTAAAAACCTCTTAGTAAGAAACTTTAGAACTTAGGTTTGATATGATGAGAAAGTAAGACTATCTTAACCTCTCACCGATGGGCAGAGGGGCATGGGAGAGGGCGACTAAGCTCTTTTAAAAAATTCCCCATGTATGGGTTGGACATAATCGCAATACGCCTGATAAGCATCTTCAGGGTTGTCAAAATAACCAATGGTTATTGGTTGACTATTGACTGTGGTTTGCGCTCGAAATTTCCCACGCCATCCATTACACACTACTACTCCCTTAAAGCCAGACTTATTATTACAGTGCTTGCCTCGATTCATTTGAATTTGTTGACGGGTCGATGCTTTGAGCTTTGNCGACTAAGCTCTTTTAACCCATGTATGGGTTGGACATAATCGCAATACGCCTGATAAGCATCTTCAGGGTTGTCAAAATAACCAATGGTTATTGGTTGACTATTGACTGTGGTTTGCGCTCGAAATTTCCCACGCCATCCATTACACACTACTACTCCCTTAAAGCCAGACTTATTATTACAGTGCTTGCCTCGATTCATTTGAATTTGTTGACGGGTCGATGCTTTGAGGTTTTCGCGTCGATGATCAAAAGTGTTGCTGTTGAAGTGGTGAATTTCAAGGGACATATCTAACCCCATTCTTTGAGCCACTAAGAAAGTGAAAGAAAATAGTTTGTTGTTTTCCCTGCTGATCTCGCGGACTATTTCTCCGCAGATAACCATCACTATCAACTCGCCATCTAAAATTATCAACTAAGTCCTGATCCACTTCGCTATAAAAGGCTATTCTAGTCGTACCTTTTAGGGTTGTGTAAACAAATTCTGGCATAATTAGATAACTTTTAATTACAGGTAGAAATCGAGATGCAATGAATGTTGAATATTTATCTTAATTATAAGATATTCAGTCACGCATTCATACATTCACCCATTCAAAAGATTTGTCTATCTGTCGATTACAGGTGACTGAAACCAAATCAGTTAACAGTTAAGACAAAGCAACAAACTTTGACTCGCTACTGATAACTGATAACTGATAAAAGGCAACACAAATTCTCTCACCAACCAGTACGGCGCGATCTTTCGTGAACCCAAGTAGTATTTTTAACCTAACAAGTAAAGTGGTTAATACTAAGCCCCACTTTCTCACCCCATCCATTCAGTCCACTGTGGTGCATCTGTCACTAATTGAGCAAACTTGTCTGGGCTTGCGTCTTCAAATTCCAGCATCACGCCGCAACGCTCATCACTCGTTAGCGTACTGAGTAATTCTTTAACTGATTCTACACCGTACTCAACCCGCTCAATCGCCAGTCGAGCATAATATTTAACCCGTTTCCACCAAGAATCACTGAGTTCTGCATCTGTGTCCATACCCCCCCGATTATTACTTCCATCTTCATTAAAGGTGGGTGTGGACGGCACATCAATCCCATATTGAGCTTGCATTCTAGCTTTATGTGCCGTATTTCTCTCTTGTTCCTCCTGGCGTTTCTTTTCCCTCTCTTCCCGTTGCCTTTGGCGATAATCCAGTACCTTCTGAATAAACTCGACATCAGAAGTATTTAGCCGATAATACCGAACCCTCTGCCCATCCTCCATCGGTCGCCGCGACTCAGTAGACAAACCCAGTTGCGAGAGATACTGCCCCAAAATCCACATCGGAGACTCCGATAGCGGGATGGTCAGATTGAGAATGCCTTTAACGTGAGATGCATTGCGTTTGGAGAACTCAGCCAAAGCCTGAATCATCGCCTCGTCGCCTTTAATCTCAACCCCAGCCATGAGATCCACCAGCACTGCCCTCAGTCCCAGGCGATGACGCATCAACCACGCGGTAGAATGATTATTCCAGTCTGTGCAGATAGCCAAACGCTCCCGTTCCGATTTATCGCGTTCGGCAACAATAGTCGGCGGTGGAACAAACTCCCGCCCCTGGTCATCAGTAACCATTTCAAGGGGTGCGGCCAATATCGCTTCAAGTGCGACAATCTTTTTAATTAAGCGTCCCCCATCATCTTGCTCAACCAGTTCTGGGGTTACGCTCATGCCGTAAGTATCCTGTATGCGGAACTTCTCACATTCCAAAACCTCTTCTGGTTTGAGATAGTCTTGGTGCTGCCTAGCCGCATAAGTCCTTCTGTCAATATCTTTGGCATTGGCAACTTTACGGTAATGCTCCTCATCGATGGCAATACCAGCCGCTTTCATCCACCGCGAAGTCCCTTCATCATCACCGTCGCCCAAAGGAATAATCGTATTGCCCATTTCCTCTAATAGCGATCGCAAATCAGCCCGAAGATTATTGATCGACCAATTGCGCTGTGCTTCAATTTGGCAAGAGGTATCCAATGCCCAGTCCTTCTCTGCACCACGTCTGCCTGTCTCTCTGTCAATGCGGATGAGAAAAGCGGTCATCTCATTCGTTTGGAGAATCCTTTCCTTGATGCGTCGGGCATTGGTTTCTGCGTAACCAAAGGGAGGACGAGGAGCCACCCAAACATACATGGGGACATCTGGACGATACCGCCATAACTGTTGAGCGCATTCTGTAGCTGATTGCGAGACAGCATGAAATACACCAAACACGGCATCAAAATGATAGCTGGAAATGTCAACCCCTGAACTGAGGCTGGGAGTAATTAAAAAAGCGTCAAGATCCTTAATGGCAATGTTAATCTCCCTGATGAAAATCACATTCTCTTCACTGCCACTGTTCTCGGAATGAATAGCCCACACCCTTAACTTGCGGTCTTCGGCTGATTCCGGTGTTTCGTCGTTATCATCAATTGCTGAACCATCATTGAGCGCTCTCTCCAGCTTTTTGATGAACCGCTTGCTGTCACTGACCATCATCAACTTTTTACCCAGCATCAACTGAGCATGAAACTCGGCAACGATTGCACTACTGTTTTTACCTTCGTACCAATAAACCTGACGACCACCAGAGCGATATTCATTTTTGATGATGTAGGGTTTTTCACCAGCCGGACGCATTCTCATAAAAAACTCGATAGTCAAATCATCGAGGTGAGCATCTGCCAACACTACCAGCTTGGCATTGTAAACCAGATACTCCAGCACCTCCAAAATAGCCCCTCTGTGTTCCTTGCAGGTTTTGGACTTGAGCAAGTGAGCGAGGTACTGACAGGCTTCATCAATAAATAGAATATCGTAAGCCTGTAAATCGTTCGCCATCTTATACAATGAGTCTACAGTGATACTCAGTGCTTTGGCTTTAGCCCAGTCACCGCAGGATATAGCTGAGTACATTGCTGTTTGTAAGCGATCGCTAAGATTTTTCAGCAAAGTAACCCGATGCCCATTGTTCAAAAAGCTTAATTCTGGGTTATCTCTTCTAATCATTGCCAAGATTTCGGTCTTACCTGTCCCCATATCAGAAGCCAAACCCACTAACCCAGATTGAGGCAGAGAGCGGATAACTGTGGAAAGATAGCGAGTATTGACTATTACATCGGGTTTGAATTTGCGAAGTCCCTTGGCACGATTCACGAAAAATCTTTGGCTTAACTCGCTGATTCTCAAGGCATCAGCAATCATCGTGGACACTGCTTTCTCGGCTTTCTTGCCCAAAGCCACAACCCAATCGTCAATTCCTTTTTCTGGCCCAGGCAAAACTGCTACTTCGCATTGACAGGCAAGTTGGAGAATGACTTGACAGGTGCGGCGAGTAGCACTAAAAACCTGCTGTTTGGTTTTGGGTTTGGTTTCGTAGTCGAAAAGGATAACGAATTTGCGACCCTTTTGAGCTATTGGGACTAAATCGGGGTGCAGATATTCAAAGTCTTCCTTGCCGACTCGACCGTTCCAAATTCCAGGAAGTGCGATCGCTACATACCCCAATGTGAGGAGACAAGCAGCCTTCTTCTCGCCCTCCATAAGGCATACAGGGATTACGGGATGTGCCATTACCCAAGCCCAGAATCCTAAAGCTTCACCATCCGAGGTAACGGTAATATGTTCTGGCATCGGCACGTCATACCTCAACGATATCAACTGCCAAATGTGCAGGGGGACTCTCAGGTAGGTGACTCGGTTGGGAGTTTTGGGTGGCGATTCGTATTTGACAGGTTTTTGAGTTTGCTCTTGGGTTGTCTTGTCCCATTCGAGTCTTGGGTAATCGGGTTTCATCCGTCCCCAGTCCATTGGCAGCCAGTCATTGAGAGGGTCAAGTCCACTAACCCACCATGCACCGGACTCTGCATGGGCATATCTTTTCAAATAGCCATCGCGCAGTCGCCCATCGTTGCGTCGAGCGGTTTGGGGCAGGGCGTATAAAAGGTACTCGTAGACTTCCAAACCACTTAAAGAGCGGACATTTAGGGCAGTGAGTTTGGGGTCAACGGCGGAATTTACTACCCATTCATGCCAGTGGTTAGGAGCTAATTCACTGTTCTGATTCTGATGTGTCTCAATTGTGTGGCTCAAATGATCAGCATCATTTTGGTTTGAGGAGTCACGTAAATTTAGATAATGCTTTGGTAATTCATAATGAGAATTGATGAAGTGATTTTTAGGTACAGTTTTGAAATCAGTTTGTTTTTTGAAAACTCCTTTTGAGGTTGGTTCAGAAGTATTGGGTGTTTTAGGTAAGCCATAATTAGGATCTAATAACCGACGACGTTTTGCTTCTCCCATGATCTGACTCCTTTTTGATGAAATAAGGTAGTACAAAAGAACTAATAAATTGTGATTGTAGATGACTTAGAAAAAATCAATTGCACGAAAAATTGATGCTGTCAGCCAGTGAATCTGATATAGAATCAGGGTTGACAGCTTTTTTGAAGTGCTATTGTTTCTCTGCTCAGATTGAAAAAATCAGAATTATCTGCTTTTTGCTGTATGTGGTCGGAATGTGAGATTAATACGTGTCCTAACCACTTTGTTGGTTTTGGGAACCTGATGCAGATGTGTCGATTGACAACCTGGGTGCATCAACACAATTCGCAATTCGCAATTCGCAATTCGCAATTCGCAATTCGCAATTAATTGTGCTTGTTAATTTTCTCCTTAACTTTCCGAGTAGATGAAACTAAAATTTTTCCAATTTCTCTGGTTTCTTGGAGTAGAAGTTCAAACTTGTTTTTCTCGACCAGTTCTGACTCTATTAATATTTCCAACCAGTATTCAGTTTCTCGTTCTTCTTTAAGTGCAATTTCTAGCTTATGAAGAAAATCCTTGTCAGATTGAGAAGATTGTGCTTCTCTAACATTAGCTCCAATAGAAGTTCCACTTCGGAGTAATTGTTTTGATAATGTTCGACAAACTCCAGGTTTTTCATCCAAGAAAGTACAAGCTTTAACTATTCTTATTGCTAAAGCTTTTGTTCTGTCAGCAATGCTAATATTTTGATTCATATCCTTTTGCTCTTAATTAATAATTGCGAATTGCGAATTGCGAATTGCGAATTGTTTGGGATTGTTTTACCCAACATTCTGATTTGATTCTGTTGCCACTCCAGTTTCAAGCAGTGTTGGTAAAGTTCATTGGCAAGTTCCTGGCTTAAAAAATCGGGGTAATAAGTGACTGGTAAGGCTGGGGTTGATTCAGCAAATAAATTGAGTTGTTGCATGATACTTTTCTCCAATTCAAGAAAGTATTCTGAAGACAATTGCTGTTAGTTTTGACCAGTAGAGAAAACTTCAATTAACACACTCTCTGGATACAAACCGACTCTTCCAAAACGTGGGTCATGAATCCGTTCTATTTCTATTCCCTGTTTTCGGCACAATGCACTTGCCTTTCGACCTTTAGTACCCGCTTCTTTAACCGAGATTTCTAAACCTTGAAGATTAGCGAAACCAACAACACTGTATTTATGGCCGCATGGGGTATTTACTCTGTCTTGTTCAACTTCAACAGCTTTTAGCCGGTGCAAAATTTCGGTCTGTTGCTGCTGCTGTTGGAGTAAATGCTGTTCTTGCTCTGCCAAATGTTTAGCTAGAGCAGCAAGTAACTGTATTTCTGTCATTCCTGTTTTGTTGTCAGTGACAGGTTTAGTCCAGCCCAATTTGTCCTGAATCCATGCCCGAATGCCGATGGTGTTGAATGAACGGCATACCAATCTGGCTTGCTTTGTGCAGTATCGCCCAGCTTCGTAAGCGTAGTACTCTAGGATAATTGCGATCGCAGTGTCGGGAATACCACTGGTTCTCCAGTCGGTTAGGTTCGCGGCATCAAAGCTTTGTTGCATAAGCATTTGAGCTAGTTTAGAGGGTTCCAGGTTCGCGCTCTCTAATGCTTTCCCGATAGCTTTATCACTAACCCCAGCAAGTCTTGCAGTTGCCCGAAGGCTAGCTTTCGCTTGACCATTAGCGTCAACTTCAATCTCTTGTTTTATCTGTTCGATGATTTCGGCGATTTCAATTTGTGACATAACTTTAGTTGTGTGATTAGAAAGAATTAAACATTCACCCGCAGCAAACTTTTTTCACCAACCAGTGAGAAACGATTCGATATAGTTGGTGTCTTAATTAACGTTGGTGACATCAATTCAACAAGGTAAAACCAAGATTTATGCACCAGCGCAATCCCCAGAATTAGCCGTTGTTTTGTTCCCTTATCGTGAGAACAGAGGATCACTCTTTCACCCAAAACGAAAGCAGGTTTTGGCACCTTGATGGCTTCTAATTCTCCCGTCCCGATGATTTGGTTCTGTGTAGCGTGGAGGATTTCTTTTCCGCAATCAATTGAATAAATCCAACATTCGTGTTTCCATTGCATACCGCAGCAATAGCCGAATGTTCTTGTTGTGCGGAGAAAAACTCTCTCCAGTAAATTAACTGCAATCGGTGGGATTGTTCGACCCCAAGGTGGGGAGAGATACCAACTTGTTTGAAGTGCGTTAATGTTGTTAATCATGAGTTTTTCTGTTGTTGAGATAAAATTCTTTTCAGACGTTCAAAAATTAGTGCAGCGCATTGAGGGACAATCGCATTCCCTAAAGCTTTAATTTGCTCTGTCTGTTGTCTTCTGATTGCAAGGTATTCTGCATAGAGTTGGCGATATTCGTTCTGGCAATTCGGCGTAAGCGCTGCAACTTCATTACGAGTGAGCCGATTAAAGCTGGGGATTGTGGATGCACATAGCCAATCTGTAAGTCCTGTGACTCCCAGCAAACATCCGTCCAACCTTGCGGGAAACCCATCATCGCCTCTACTAAATGTACGTTGAGCGATCGCTCTGGCTCCGTATTCAACTGAGTTGTGACTTTGTGATGAGCTGTGGAAGTTGCAATGATTACCGCCGCCGACAAATGCAGCGTTTGTCCGCTCTTTCTCGTACTGGTTCCAGGATGTATGCCGTCTTGAGCTTTGGGAGTTGGTAGCAATAATCCAAACTCGTTCTCGTTTGTGGATGGCCCCCACTTGGCTTGCCGAAAGCACTCCCCACTGCACATCAAACCCCATCTGGGCAAACTGCCATAGTACGGTGAGGAAAAATTGACCGCCTTCAGCAGTGAGCAATCCGGGTACGTTTTCCACAATTGCCCATCTTGGTCGAACTTGGCGAAGGATTCTAAAGAACTCACTGAACAGATTGCGCTCGTCAATGGATGCAAGACGTTTTCCGGCAAGGCTGAAGGGAGGGCAGGGGAGTCCGGCGATGATACCGTCAATTTCTCCAACTCCGATTCTTGCCAAAGACTTAACTGTAATATCATGGATGTCTGAGATAATTGGAATTTGTGGGAAGCGTAGATTTAGAATTTGTTGGCAGTACTGATTAATCTCGCAAAAGGCTACAGTTTCAAAACCACCGCTAATCAGATGACCTTGGGTGAAGCCGCCAATACCAGAGCAGAGGTCAAGGACTTTTTGAGTTTCCAGGGGAGTGATTTTTTCTGTCATGCTTTTCTCCCCAATAAGTAATTAATCGCTTCTGGATCAAGAGAGATAATACGTTTTTTAATTGATTGTGGTGGATTATCAAAAAACTGTTTTAGATGCCATTTACGGACTTGTTAATGTCTGGCAGAGCGTCTTGTAGCTTTAAGTCATCCTCGTTTTACCCACCTTGTAACAGTTGAGAAATTCAATTGAAGAACTTGAGCAATTTCTTTACAAGAATAGTTATCAAGAGTGGGACGGGCTGAATAACCTAAGCTATTTAACTTTAGATAAATTGCAACTGGTGTGCGTTGATATTCTCGCCTTTTTAGGATTGAAGCTATTTGTTTGACTGTATAGACTTCAGCTTTCGCCTCAATAATTGCGAGTTCCTCATCAGTCCATTTGATACTCATCTGATTACCTCCCATATTTATGCAGATTTAGCATCAGATTGTCCTTGTACAATCCGAGCGCTCATAGATTCAAAGTCAACTTGAAAGATGTTCATATCTGTGGACATTGCCCCAGTGTTGTAGCGGTCTACGATGTGCTGTTTAATTGCGGATTGATTCAGCCCATCAGGGATATCGATATGCGCTTCACTTGTGATTTTTAAGGGCTACTGTAATGATGACTCTCATGGTTAATTCCTCTGATGTTGAGAATTCACGAGTCAGGAGTCACAAATCAAAATAATTCTGAATCCTGAATTCTGACTTGTGATTTACACTGCTCCGGCTTTTGCAGTTTGCAACTGTTGCATCCATGCGTTGATTGCTGTTAATTCATCCGCACCGCTAACAACACCATCAACAACCTGATTTTGATATGAAGATTCAGCATGATTGGGATATTCACACTTGTCTGCTGCCCAAGCCAAACACATTGTTTTAACCAGTTCATTAATCTTGCTAATGTGAAGTAGACTTGGACGGTCAACATCCTGAAATTGCAACCACTCTTTGACCAAATCAAGTGGATAATCAAGCAAGGTGCGAATATTTTTAACTCGCAAATCCTGTGGGTGTACTGGTTGAGGGACTACGCTAAGTTTTGGTGTAAATGGGATAGTTGAGGATGTGCCGCCTAAGCGAGATTGAATGTCATGAATGATGGTTGCCCAATCAGCATTTTTGTTCCATTCTCTTTCAATTCTGCTTTTACTTGCAGCATCGTAAAGATTACAGAAAACTGTATTCTCGTCGCCAGCATTCGCAACGATAATAAGTGGCTTAGAAAAATCTTGGATTAATGAGGCAGCTAAAAGAAAGCTTTTAGCGAAATTGGTTTCAACACCAGTTCTGATAACATAAAGTTCATCGGCACTGACAACAATATCGAGCTTAAAATTGTCCTTTCCCTTGAATTCTTTAGTAGTCAATCGCAGTTCTGACAAATACCCAGTTAATGCTCTTTGGGGAACTGGGATTTTCTTCTCCTGGCTAATATTGAACTTGTACCAAACGAAAGATTCACCATCTACTTCCCCCTGATTGACAAATAAATAGATGGGTTCGGGGGGGTTGCATAAGCCTAGTTTAATTTCAGTAAACATATTTTGTTGGGGTGTGTGATAATTAGTGGTTTGTAGCGTAAACTTTCAGTGCTTTACGATTGCTTGAAGAAAAGCTGATATTCAAGCAATCGCTTTTTTACTAAACAGAAAGTTATCGATTCCGCTCTAACTCCCATTGCAGATAAGTCAAAGCAGTTTGAGCATCGGCAATGTTTAAATCTGGAATCTGGCTGATACCCTACTTCCAAGAGTTGTTTGTAGTTTGGGTGCGTNCTTCCTGACAAATAAATAGATGGGTTCGGGGGGGTTGCATAAGCCTAGTTTAATTTCAGTAAACATATTTTGTTGGGGTGTGTGATAATTAGTGGTTTGTAGCGTAAACTTTCAGTGCTTTACGATTGCTTGAAGAAAAGCTGATATTCAAGCAATCGCTTTTTTACTAAACAGAAAGTTATCGATTCCGCTCTAACTCCCATTGCAGATAAGTCAAAGCAGTTTGAGCATCGGCAATGTTTAAATCTGGCTGATACCCTACTTCCAAGAGTTGTTTGTAGTTTGGGTGCGTAGCAATTTCGGCTATCAGGGTTTGGGCTTGTTCAACTAATTGGTGGAGATGTGGGTTAGACATTTCGATGCCCAGTCGTGAACATAAATCCTCTGCCTTTACACCGAATGTTCCTGGCTCAATCTCCGTCGCTAACTCTTCAAGCAGAGATTGGAAATTCGGGTGTTCATCGTTAATTTCAACCTCAAACAAATCTGCACTCTTTGTAACGGTGGTTGCCCAATCTGGTAATGTGTGTGGAATCGTCTTAGCGTAAAGTTTCATAATTGGTTCCTCTTCGATTAAGAGCTAAAAATCCTCGGCAATCTCCAACAAAAAACCGCGTCCCGTGTTCTGTACTTGCACTAGTTCTTTATCCAGCAGAGTTTGAATAACTGAATCGGAGAATTGGAACTGAAGCCGATGCAATGGAACACAACCACCGCAAAGTCGAATCGAATGCAGCAAATGATTTGCTCTACGGTCAAAACTGTTTGTAGAATTAGCCATTACTACTACCTCCAGTTACTACAGCTAACTGCTATCTGGTAATGTGTGTGGAATCGTCTTAGCGTAAAGTTTCATAATTGGTTCCTCTTCGATTAAGAGCTAAAAATCCTCGGCAATCTCCAACAAAAAACCGCGTCCCGTGTTCTGTACTTGCACTAGTTCTTTATCCAGCAGAGTTTGAATAACTGAATCGGAGAATTGGAACTGAAGCCGATGCAATGGAACACAACCACCGCAAAGTCGAATCGAATGCAGCAAATGATTTGCTCTACGGTCAAAACTGTTTGTAGAATTAGCCATTACTACTACCTCCAGTTACTACAGCTAACTGTTGTTGCAGGATGGAGATTTGACGCTGATAAAAGTCAATCTCTGCGGTAATTTGCTGAAATAATTCTTCTGGGGTGAGCGGTTGGATTTGATCCTCTTTCAAGTACGATATTTCATCAGAATTCTTGTTAGGCATCAGCACATAGCGCCATCCTTCATCAAATTGTTCAGCCAGTTCTGTACCATTCGGGTAGTAGTAAAGTCCGAGAATCATGCCTTGTTCTGTACGCTGTTCTAAAGCAAAGCGAGGGTATGCCCAGTGTTGGGGGATTGAGATCGTGGGTTGCATATTGATTGGTGAATGAAGGGAAAATGAGAGAAGAATTCAGAAGTCAGAATGGGCTAAACCTTAGCTATCCGCTAACAGAAGTCAGAATTTCGGGAAGAGGTGGGAAGAAGAGGAGGAAGGAAGGCAGATTTTATTAACTTTTCCACCCTGCTCTTCGTTTCTTTACTGACTCCTGACTCCTGGATTCTGACTACTGAATTACGCTGTGACTAACTCCGTTCTCTCCAGCAGCCGTTGCAATCTATCGCCAGTTAGCTGTTCTAACGGTTGGTCTAAAAAATATTCATCAAAAATGGATTTACCATCAGTAGACACATCCACCATCGACAGCGATCGCACAGCATCAAGCACCGAGTTAGAATACTGCTGCTGGACTGAATAACGCCTCTTCACCCACCAGTTACCATCAGTGCATCCGACTTGCCCCAGTTTCACGCCGTTGTTGTTATAAATGCCATCATCGAGAATTTCAAACCCGTAATTCTGGCACTCGTTGAAGATATGCGCCATGATTTGGTTTTCGGTCGTGGGGGGTGTTGCTTCTTGTTCCTGCACAGGTAATGAGCCGTCTTTATAATGAGTGCAGATGAAGCGATCGCAACGCATTAGAGTGTTGGCACGAAATACTTCTTTGTCGTTGATTATGACTACCCAGGGTTGGGTTAAGTGGTTGTCGTCATTGCTGATGCTGGCTATCAGTTGATTACCAGCGTAATATTCGTGATGGTCAAACGAGATTTCGACTATTGTGAGGGGTTCGGGAGCTATGGCTTGGGCTTGATCTGCGATGAAGTGGTCGAGTTCGGCTTGGACGAGGGCTTGTTCGTCGGGGGCAGCAAGGGTGACTTTCTGAATCTTGCTTGCCTGATATTTAGCGATCGCAGTGATCCAAGAATCCTTACAGCGTTTGTCGTTTACTTCGACTGTACAGGTGATTTCGCTGTAGATTTGCTTGAGTCGGGCAATAGATTTCAGTTGCAGCTGTTGTGCTGTGTAAATAACGTGAGTCATAATAAATCAGTTCCTAACGGGACAGAAAGCGCTTCAGATTGACCGTCGGTAGCGCTTTCTTTATTCACATGGTAGCACTACTTTAACGCTACTGCAACATCTTTTTGCTTCAAAGTAGCGTTACCCTCATGCTACAATGAAGGAAGTATAGTTTTGGAGTAGTGCTATGGTGTTGTCGGTGGTTACAGCCAAAAAGCGAATATCGCTTTACTTGGACGAAGCATTAAAGTCTGACTTAGAACGGCTAGCTAAGATTAGGAAGCGTTCTCTGTCAAATTTAATAGAAGTCCTTTGCGAAGAAGAGTTGGAGCGTGCCAGGAATAATGGAGAGTTAAAGGATGCTTGACCTCAAGCCATTAACTTCCGCGCTATTTTCAGTGACTCTACAGAAGCGATCGCTTAGAGGTTCAGTTGAGGTTCTGGCGGTAGAAGCTGAAATTAGCCGCTCTTAAGCGTTTGTAGCCCTGACTACAGCCATAATGAGAGTGAGCCAGTCTGAGCAAATACCCTTAATAAGGGTGAAATCATGGCGAAACCATCCTCAAATCCCAAAAAATCCACCTTCTCTTCATCCACTGACAGCACATCACCAGATAATCTTGCTCAAGAAGACCCAGCTACAGCAACAATTACCGTTACTGCTGTTGAAATTCCCGAATTAACCGAGCAAGAAATTAGCGATCGCTTGCATTTAGAACGCAAGGTGGAACGTGCGTTTTTTGAAGCGGGGAAGGCGCTGGCTCAGTTGCGCGATCGCAGGTTATACAGATCCACTCATCGCACATTTGAGGAGTATTGTCGTGATAGATTTGGATACACCCATCGCCGAGTCAATTATCTAATAGCTGGTTCTGTAGTATTTGACAACATAGTGGCGGGAACAAATTGTTCCCAAAATGAGGAAGTGGATAAAACGGGAACAAATTGTTCCCAAAATGGGGAAGTGGATGAAACGGGAACAAATTGTTCCCAAAATGAGGAAGTAGATAAAACTCGACCTAACCCCTCACGAGTCCTGCCAACTAACGAAGGACAAGTGCGCCCTCTCGCACCCCTAGAACCCCAGCAGCAGGTTAAAGTTTGGCAACGGGCAGTACACGAGGCTGGTGGTAAAGTTCCCAGTGCCAGGATCGTCACTGATGTGGTGCAGAAAATTATGGAACGTACCAGAATACCCAACACCTACCAATTTGGCGAAGTCTGCCAAATCCTTGCAAAGGATAACCCAGAACTCAGGGGTAAGGGCGGATATTGGGGCATAGTCGCAAGAGTGAATGATTTCAGTTGCACCGTTAGAACCTGGAATGGGGAGTATACGGTTGGTTTGCAGCACCTGAAGTCTTACAATTACCTACCAGATGAATGTCAGCAGATGCAGGTGATTTGCGCTCGCATCGGTCGAGTTTATTCCAGGGAGTTGGAGGAATCGGTGCAGAGGTTTTTGGAGTCATTGGGGAAGCTGAACCGGACTTATTTGACTGAACTGGAAGAAAAAGTGCTGAGTTTGTTGGAGTCGGAAATTGGGGTTTAGTACCGATCCGGTTATCAGCACCAGTATTGGTTAGATGCGCTGTATCCGTGCGTATAAATCCTCAAGCGGCAAATCAAGTGACATCACTCTCGATAAATCTAATCAAGGAATTATTGTATTGAAGTAGTATTCAGAAGCGATCGCTAGCGAGTTATTTTAGCCATCGCCTTTTCAAACTATTTACTCTTAGAACTGTCCATTTTTCTCCACTCCTGCAGAAAATAGAGTGCAACTACTAGCAATTGATGTAAACGCTTAGTCAAAACAGTTAGCACCATAAGTGCAAGCAACCAATTAGGTTGATGTAACACAAGTGGTACAGGTGTAGGAAATTCAGATGTAGGTGCAAGAGAAACAGTTGGATGATTGACTTCAGTAAAGTTATGCGAGATTGTAAAAATTGAAATGGTCGACATGGGGTAATCTCCATTGATTTATAAACTTCCTAGACGAAAACTTACAGTATTGATGAACTACTCATAGGTTTCATCTCCTAGTAGCAATAAGTTTTTTGAGTTATGAGTTTTGACATGACCTTTCTGGTATGCTTTGAAGTTAAAAGTTAACGTCAGCATAGAAATAAATGATCCTAGGCAAGTATTAAATTTCTTACTTTGGAAAATGGAATAATGGCTACAAGCGTGCATAATAGTAAGACAAAGTTTACGTGAACCATGAATTGTCAAGCTCTATCCTAAAGGAAGTAATAACAGATAAAAATCAGACTTAATTACAGAAAAGGTACTGATATAAACTCCTACGATTAAAGCAAGAAATGTTGTCCATACATGATTCAATACTGTCTGCTGACGGGGTTTCTCATTGTAATAAGGTTTTGCACTCAGATTAGTTAATAAGGATTGAAGCCAATTAGGTAAATCTCTCTTCATCGTTTATCTAATGTCATCTTCTAGAGTTGGTTTATTCAGATAACAATCTTTTAGATGGGTTAATTCAATGTTATTTGTTACAAGCTTTTTCATAGTAAATCACCGATTTTGAGCAACTTATTCGACCAAAAAATTTAATTGTTTGATGATTAAAGTTATCAGGATTCTCCAATAACAAGCGATGCAAACTTAATAACAATGAATAACTATTAATAACTTTAAATAGCAACTAATAACATTATGTTTTTTATCAAAAACTTGACAAAAAATAAGACATGTTATACGAATGAAGTATTGTTATTAAGAGATTTTAAACTAAAAATGGTTAATATTAACGACACCTGTAATGATAAAAATTTATTACAAGAAGCCTTTTTAAAGGAAGTCTTGCAACATCTTGATTTTACTTTGGATATCTCTAAGTATTTATTTAAAATACGTTATAATCCCAAAAATCAAACTAAAAAACTGATATCAATTGCCAAAATGGTTAAAAATAAATATGATACTTTTGAAGAATCTTGTATTAATACTTATGCTAAAAGAGTTAATGACAGAATAGTAGAAGTATTTAAACAAGAAATGCTACTAGATAAACTAAATATCAGTTTAATTTCTAATAATTCTATAGGACATCCACAACATAGCGTTTCTCCCTATCAAATAACATATAAATGGTTATGGGAGAAGAAATTTCCTCGGATGGGATGGGAATTAGCTAAGGAAATTGCGACATATGCTTTTGACGAATTAAATATGATAGACATTGAAGCAGCGAAAAGAGGGTTAAAATTAGATGTAATTACGACTGATGATGGTTGTTGTATAAAGCTCAACACAAGGTATTACTTGCAGGTAGATTTATCTTCCCAGGGGCAGTATTTATTGTTGATTAATAAAAGTATAGAAGGAAATTTTTATCTCCTTAGTCCTTCAAAAGCTTTTGCAGATGTTCCTTACACGGTGTTATCAGAAAATCTTTATTTACCTCTAAACGATGGAAAAAAAGGACGCGCTCCATTTTTTCAATACGATGCGGAAGGAGATGAATATTTTTTAGCGATAGTCACCGAGCAACCAATTGAATTATCTTGGGTTCATTGGGAATTAGATTCTAGAGATATTATCTTAAATCCAAAGCGTTTTGAGGAGATATTTGTTAAACTGGGTCAGCAGAGCGATAGTGAGGTGTTTTATAAGCGGTTTAGAGTTTTAGAAACGTAATATAACAAAAATTTTGTACGATTGTATCATTTAAATATTTGAAAGCCATGCCAAAAATAAAAATAATTGCGAAGCTGTAAGAACAATATTAAATCATTCTTTTAATATAGGTATTGTTTAAAAAATAAGGAGAAATTGACTATGCCAAAAATTACGCTTACTCTACCCAAAATAGATAATGAATTTAGACTAGACAGACTTGTCATTACAAAAATTGAACTGTTTAAAAATTTTTTAAAAATAATAGAAGAGCTAAAAGAAGAAGAGAAAAAGTTACTCATTCCAGAAGGCGTAGAAATTCTGTTTGAGCCATATTCAGATAACACACCTGCTTATGGTTATTCTTTAACTTTTATAGCTCAGTTGTATTGTGTAAAAGAGAGATATGAAGAAGCCGAACTTTTGTTACAAGAAGCTGTAGCAATTTTTGCTAAAGTGTTAGGAACAGAGCATCCTGATTATATGATTCCTCTATACAATTTAGCTCTGTTATATATGCAGGTAAAACAGTACGTTAAGGCTGAACTACTCTATCAAAAAGCTATAGAATTTAATGCAAAAATTTATGGTACTAACCATGTTGAATATGCTGTATCTGTACAATTTTTAGCTCGGCTTTATCAGGAGATAAATCGCTATTTTGACGCTGAATCTCTATATCAAAAAAGTATAAATATTTTTGCTAAAGTGTTAGGAACTGAGCATATCATTTATGCTAACTCTCTGGCTCAATTTGCCTCTTTATATTACTTATTAGGACATTACAATCAAGCTGAATCTCTTTCTAAACAAGCTCTAGAGATTCAAGCTAAAGTCTTAGGAACTGACCATCCTGACTATGCCAATAGTCTCAATCGTTTAGCCGCATTGTATTATTTAATGGGAAGATATGCCGAAGCTGAACCTCTTTGCAGACAAGCTCTAAAAATTCAAGCTAAAGTTTTAGGAACTGACCATTCTGACTATGCCAATAGTCTCAATAGTTTAGCTGTATTGTACTATCCAATGGGAAGATACGCCAAAGCTGAATCTCTTTATAAGCAAGCTCTAGAAATTCAGGCTAAAGTCTTAGGAACTGACCATTCTGGCTATGCTATGTCATCGCATAATTTAGCTCGCTTATATGAGAAAGTTGGAAGATATACCGAAGCTGAATCTCTTTATAAACAAGCTCTAGAAATTCAGGCTAAAGTCTTAGGAACTGAACATCCTAACTATGCTATGTCTTTATATAATTTAGCTCACTTACATGGATTGATGAGGAAATATGATGAGGCTGAATTTCGTCATACAAAATCTCTAAAAATTCGAGCAAAAGTCTTAGGAATTGAACATCCTGACTACGGACATTCTCTCAATAGTTTAGCATTATTATATTTTGCAATGGGACAGTATAGTAAGGCTAAACCTCTAATTCTTGAATCTTTGAAAATTCGAGCCAAAGTGCTAGGGAATCAACATCCTGACCATGCTATTATTAACTACAATTTGTCTCTTTTATATACAGCAACTAACCGCCCCAAAAAAGCTCTGAAATTGATGCAGGAGTCAGCAGAAATTGATTTAAAAACTATTGCTCAAATATTTAGTATTAGTACCGATAACCAACGCCTCACTTATTTTCAAGAAAACTACTATAAATTAGAATTATTTCTCTCCCTCGTTTTCCAAAATTTTCCTAATACCCCTGAAGCCATACAATCTGCCTATGACCTAATCTTAAGACGAAAAGCGATCGCAACCGAAACCGCCATCCTCCAAAAAATTGCTCTCTTATCCGAACAATATACCCACCTTGCACCCAAACTTGAACAATGGCGACAAGTCAGACAGCAATTAGCGAAACATTTCTTTGATATACCCACACCCGAACAACTCCCCTACTATCAACAAGAACTTGCTTCTCTCGAACAGCAAGCAGAAACCCTCGAACAAGAACTCAATATCTCAGAACTTAATCTACAAAAAGAACTGCAAAACGCAGATTTTCAAACGATAGCCTTAGAATTACCTCAAGGAACAACTCTAATTGAATTTGTCAGGTTTAATAACTGCAACTTTAAAGCTATTCGTGCTAACGGTGACGCACAATATCTTCCTCCACGCTACCTCGCTTTTATCCTCCCCGCCCAAGCACCAAAACAGCTAAAAATGATAGATTTAGGAGAAGCTAATCTTATAGACCAACAAGTAAGAAAGTTTCGGATGTTGGTCGAAAATGGACGGGGATTAGCTTTTAATGAGATTTTTTCAGAGGATGATATTTCACCAAAAATTGAATTACGGAAGCTTATTTTTGACCAACTTAAACCTTATCTCACCAAAGACTTAATTATCTGTCCCGATGGTGAATTAAACTGCTTACCCTTTGAAGTGCTACCCACTGATGAGGGAGGCTATTTAATGGATGAATATCAGTTCAACTTCTTGAATGTGGGACGGGATATCCTGCGTTTTAAAGCTCAAATTCCCGCCAGAGTAACAAAACCTCTGGTTATTGCCAACCCTGACTATAATCTAGCGCAAGCAACTGTATCTCAACCCCTATCAACCGATGAAATAGATAAAAAATTTACCTTTACCCCCTCCCTACGAGATTTAGCTTCCTCCCGACAAGGACAAATATTCTCCTCTCTCCCTGGTACAGAAATCGAAGGCGAAAAAATTGCTAAACTGCTAGGAGTCAAAGCAATTACCGAAGCAAAAGCCTTAAAACCTCTGGTTTCAAGAACGCAGAAATCCCCCTATATTCTCCACATTTCTACTCACGGTTACTTTCTCGGAGATATAATCCCCAATCTTGAGACAATCAATCAAAACTTCCTTCTCTCCAACCTTTCCGCATCAGAACGGTTACACTTAGGCGGGATGCAAAATCCCCTGCTGCGTTCGGGATTAGCCTTTGCGGGAGTCAATACGATGCTCAATGGGGGTATATTGCCAGAGGAAGCTGAAGATGGTTTATTAACTGCTTTAGACGTGCAATCTATTGATTTAGCGGGAACAGAATTAGTTATCACTTCTGCCTGTGAAACCGCTTTAGGAGATATCCACACAGGAGAAACCGTTATCGGGTTGCGTCGTTCTTTCATTCAAGCAGGGGCAAAAACCGTGATTATGAGCCTTTGGAAAGTGGATGATGTCGCTACGACTATCCTGATGGAACATTTCTATAATTATCTTCTGCAAGCCAAACTGAGTAAAGCAGAAGCGTTGAGAAAAGCTAAATACGATGTGCGAAATCTGACTATCGGACAAATGCGATCACAATGGCTTACCGAAGAAGCCATACAATGGGTAGAAAAGCGTAGTAAAGACGTTGTTCAACATTTGCGACAATTAAGTCAAAAACCCGATTCCGAACGTGTTTATGGGCATCCTAAATATTGGGCAGCGTTTATTTGCTTAGGGAATCCAGCCCCTCTTAAAGAATTTAAAACAACTTAAACTTTGGTCATCTTTCCTTACCCAAATTTAAAGGACGTTCTTGTTTCCATTGTTTAGCTCCAACTTGTCGCACTTTACGGATATTTTCATCACGTGGATAGGGCAGTGTTTTAAAGTTTTCACGTTGTTGGATTTTGGCATTACTGCGAGGTGGAATCGCAACTTTTGCTCCTCGCTTGGTAATGGTGTCGTAACAGTCGAATGTGTCATAACCACCATCACCTGACACTTGTTCAATCTCGGAGTCAATCTGCTCTCAATACTTCTCGGTTAAGAACAAAAGCAAGGTAAAGTGATAATTGTTCATCAAGAAGTGCGATAAAAAACTGGTGCTGCTAAAAGATTTCTCTTTGATAACGCCAACGTTAGAAGCAGAGTTAATATTCAAAGCGATAGAAACAGTGATTTCTCCGTCCGTGATTAGACAAACTCTATTAGAGACAGGCAGTTGTGAAGAGCGATCGCGGAAATTGCCATCTGGATTGGTAGTGTGTCTAGTGATAGCGATGAATCTATGGTCATCAGATGCAATAGGGGATGTACTGAAAAATCTGGTAAATGGATTAAGTAAAGAATGGACGCGATTAGGACAATATTGGAAAGTACCAACTAGTTCTTCAATTAGTGAAGCCAGACAGAGATTGGGATGTTGGGCAATGAGTCGGCTGTTTCACAAGATAGTCAGGCCATTGGCTACAGCGCAGACTCGCTTGGGCATTTTTAGGTGGACTACGAGTAATGGCGGTAGACGGTACAGTATTGGATGTCCCAGATAGTGTTGCCAATGCCAGGGTGTTTGGATATCCAGGCAGTAGAAAAGGAACTAGAGCGGCATTTCCCAAAGTACGTTTAGTATTGCTGATTGAGGCGGGAACACATCTAATTGTTGATGCCTTGATGTGTCCTTACCGCATAGGAGAAAGAGTACGAGCTTTAAAATTACTCCGAGCTTGTAGTCAAGGGATGCTCCTGATGTGGGATAGAGGATTACATTCTTACCGTATGGTTCATGCCACCTTAAATCAAGGATGCCACTATTTGGGGCGAGTGCCAAAGAACGTTAAATTTCCAGTAGACAAGGTTTTAGACGATGGCTCATATCTGTCTTGGATTGCTCCAGACCGCAAATCCAAGCACAAAGGTGGGTCAAGGATTCAAGTGCGGGTGATAGAATATACTATCGACTCAGAGAATGGACAACAAACTTATCGTTTAATTACCAGTTTGATGGATATTGCTCTATTTCCGGCTTTGTTGTTAGCCACAGAATATCATCAGCGTTGGGAAATCGAAAATACTATAGGACTCCTATTTGATTTTTGAACAAGACTCAGTACGGATTTATGCCTTCTTTCCTGTTCCCTATTCCCTATTCCCTGCCCACGTAAGTAAATTCAGGAATCAAACCGGATTCCTATATTGATGAGTTAAAAACTCATCTCAATGGGCGTAAAACTCCAATTCGTTCTCTCAAACCCCGCGAAGTTGTTCAAGAAATCTACGGTTGGCTTCTCAGTCATTATGCAGTTCGCACTTTAATGTTTCAAGCAGCGACAGAGGCCGAAATATCTCCATTACGCTTAGGTTTTACTGGTACTCTCAAAGTCATTCGTCGGGCTATTGCTGATTTTCACTCCGGCTAATAGTGAGCAACTACCCTTTTTTTCTCCAAGCTGATTGTGGAGATTTTGGAGCAAAAAATTCCTCCAAGACAAGGCAGAACAAATCCCAGAGTAGTCAAAAAACCTCGTTCTAAATTTCCATCTAGAAAACCAATCCACACAGGAGCAGGTGCTAAACGTCAACCACTCACTTTTTTTATTCTCAATACTGCTTAATTCTTAACTGAGAAGTATTGAATCTGCTCTAATAAATCAGCTAAAATCTCGCAATCAGCCATGTCATTAGTAGTCACTACCGCAGCTAAAATCTCTCCTGTTCCTTCATCCACTCCTAGATGTAACTTTCTCCACATCCGTCGTTTCCCTACTCCATGCGTGCGGACTTTCCATTCGCCTTCGCCATAGACTTTCACCCCGGTTGTTAGGCTAAGGGCAGTCAGAGAACATTAAACATAACATAGGTAAAATTTACCATTTTACCTATTCACGCAACAACGCCCTGTTGCATTAGTCAGGACTATTGCTGTAAACGCTTTGGTTTTAGCCGCAGACAGCCTTATCATTTAATCGAAGCTGCGGTTATTTTTGATAATTTGGTGGAAAAATGTGAACGTTCCGTTCACATTTTGCCGACTAATGAGTGGCAGATTAGGCCACTATCCAAGCTTGACCCGGACATTCAGCCCGAAGCATGGGAGCAAGCTGTAGAGTCTGCCAACGGGAAAGTACCATCTCATCGCATCGTCAAAGATGCGGTGCAGCGAATAATGGAACGTACTCAAGTACCTAACACCTATCAATTAGACGAGGTATGCCAAATTTTAGCCAAGGATAATCCCGAACTCAGAGGCAAAGGTGGCTGCTGGAGTATTGTCAGTGCAGTAAACGAGTTTAGTTGCAGCGTGAGAATGTGGGATGGCGAGTACACCATTGGGTTGCAACACCTGAAGTCCTTCAACTACCTGCCTGCCGAGTGTGAGCAGATGCAGGTGATTTGCGATCGCATTACACGAGTATATTCCGATTCGCTGGAGGAGACAGTCAAAAATCTGTTGCAGTCGTTGGGGAAGCTGAATCGACCCTATCTTACTGCTGTGGAAGAGAAACTTTTGAGCGTTTTGGAGTCTGAATACGGCAGAGAGATAACACCCTAAACAATTTTGGCAATTTGGCATCCAATGGCTTTGGGTTACAGTTTCAATGGAGATATCACCACAACGGGACAGCGAAGAAGTTGTACGAGGGATAGGGCAAAACTTTCCGCTTCTGGTGTCCTGTGCTATGCCAGTTGTTAAATGAGTGCTGTAGAATGGCTCTACATAATTGATACAGCGCTCAACAGAGTTCAGTTCCCACTCTACAACTGGCTAGAAATGAACAAAACCAAATAGGATTTCAGAAGATGTAGATAACTGGCATTTCTCTAAGAGCGATGCCTGCGGTGGGCTACGCTTACGTATCAGTAGATTGCAGAACCGCGAAAATTTGGAAAATGCCAAGATCCTGTGTTGAAGTACTTGGAGCAGTTTAAACGACCGTATTTGACGGAGGTAGAAGCATTAGTGTCAAGTTAAGAAAAATAGATGGCTGTCAAGAGTGGGCAAATCAATGGTAAAAGTCAATCAACATCCCTGTGTTGAAAGAGCCATGAGTAAACCACGAAAAAAGCAAGGGAATCCAGATTTTCGTCATCGAGTCAGCGTACCTGCCCCAGCCAGCCAAGAAATAGAATCACGCTTGTTTGAACTAGTCAGCCCAGGAACCTACAGCTAACCTCAAAGGGGTAAAAGACGAATGGCACTAAGAAAAGGGAAAATCGTTGAGGTAGCAGGGGTGTGCTTGTGCAAAGGAGCAGGGGAGAAACAAGAAGTTTTAGCTATACGAACGGATATTTAGAAATTCCCCCCTGCACCCCTACCCCTCTGTAATCCTTACGCTGCCTACCATTCAGCTTAACAAGCGTGCCATTCGGTACTGGCTCATAAATGCAATGCTAGCAATGAATGGGAGAGTGATGATGTTGGGAATCTCTCGTTGGGCTATCCTTTACTTAAATTGGGCTTTAACTGGCAGATATTGAGTGGTGAAACTTGAGGCAGTTTTGCAGACTAGTTCAGTGGACGTTTGAATCGTGATACGTGAGCTATGAATCTGTTGCAATCACTCCGTCGCTATGGACAATCGGTCTGGCTGGATGGATTTGAGCGAGGCTGGATTAGTCGTGATGAATTGCAGCAGTACATTGAGGAGGATGCTTTGAGGGGTGTCCGATCAAATTTCCAAAGCTTAATTGCAGCAATTCAAGGACAAGAGTACGATCGCGACTTCAATACATTGGCGCAGCAAGGGATGAGTCGGAGTGCAAGAGCGGCCTATGAGTATTTAATTGTGCGAGATATGCAATTAGCGGCTGACTTGCTGAAAGAAACGCATGTGCAAACACAAGGGCGAGATGGCTATACTCAGGTTAATCTGCCACCTGACACGCTGTTTGAGGCTGCAACCGCGATCGCCGCAGCTCAAAACATCTGGCAGTCAATCGGATGGAGTAATTTGTTGGTGGAAATCCCAGCCACGCAATTGATGTTGCCAGTGATTACACAATTGATTGGTGATCGGATTAATGTGAATGCAACATTGGTATTTTCTCCAAGCGTGTATGAGCAGATATTTGATAGTTATCTCAGAGGGCTGGAGAGATTGATGCGGCAAGGAGAATCGGTGAATGAGGTTGTTTGTTTCGTCAGTGTTGCTATTGGTCGTTTGGATGCAGTAATTGCTCCATTCATCGCTAACTCAGAGATATCTTTTGGCGTGATGCAAGCCAAGCTTTTGTACCAGCACTATCGAAACCTCTGCCGAAGTGAACGCTGGCGTTCGCTCCCTGGAAGGGCAAAACCATTGCGTCTGGTGTGGGATTGCACAGATGTTTCGCCGGAATCGGCATGGCGTTATCTTCAAGCTCTAGTAGTTCCTGAAACCGTTATGCTGCTATCGCCATTAACCTTAGAAAGGTATCGTGAGGTTTCTCTACTACTTACCAGTTTTACTGATGGTGAAAATGCTAAAACGCCTCTGGCAAGGGTATTGCAAGGGATTAATTTGGATGAATGGATTGACCAACTTTTGAGTGAAGAAATGGCGCGATCGCTCAACGCATTTGATCGATTGTTAGAAGCGATCGATCAAAAGAGAAGGTGCTGAATGAATCTTAGGTTTCGGTAGTATTTTGCTCCCTATGAGGATATTAATGCTCAATCGCGCCTAAATCTTTAAGCGTGCTTCTTTGAGCTACTGTTAGCCCGGTTGCGCCTTGAATCTTCATGCCTTCATACAGGCGCTCGACCGTCAGTGTGCTGATACAGCGTCCAGTCTGCACATCCCAGAGTTTGATGGTGCGATCGTCACTACCACTAAATAAGATTTGGCTATCGGAGCTGAATATTACTGATTTGACCCAACTGGTGTGTTCGCCCAAGCTGTGGAGGCAATGCCCCGTTTGCAGATCCCAGAGGCGGATGGTTTGATCATTACTGCCGCTTGCCAAGGTTTGACCATCGGGACTTATGGCAAGCGTCCACACGGCTCCTGTATGCCCCCGCAAAGTCTGCAAGCATACCCCGGTTTGTACGTCCCACACACGAATCGTTTGGTCATGACTGCCACTTGCCAGTTGTTGACCACTGGGAGCAAACGCCACTGTGAAGACGGCGTTCGTATGCCCCTGCAAGATTCTCAGGCACGCTCCGGTTTGCACCTCCCACAGGCGTATGGTGATATCGTAGCTGCCACTGGCTAACCATTGACCTCTGGGATCAAACGCGATCGCACGAAGACCGCTCTCATGTCCGCGTAACACCTGCAAACAGTGATGCGTCTGCACATCCCACAGTTGTATGGTGCTATCTTCACTGCTGCTGGCCAAAATTTTTCCATCTGGACTAAACAGCACTGTCCAGATAGCCGCGCTATGGGCTGACCACTGGTCAAGCTGCCCGGTTTGGATATGCCACATGGCGATCGAGTCATCATGCCGACTGCTTGCCAGCGTTTGACCATCGGGACTAAAGCTTAAATTAGTTAATGACGAAATCCAACGGGTCGGGCTGGAAAACGTTTTGTAGCGGTGAAGCGATGCCAGATTATCATCCAATTGCAATTGCCACAGATGGATTGTTTCATTCTGACCGCTACTGGCAAGCCTTTGACCATCTGCACTCAGACTTAGGGATTGAATACCACCCGTATAGCCGCGCAACGTTTTGAGGTTTTGCCCACTCTGCAAATCCCATAGCCGCACTGTATGATCTTGACCAGCACTGATTAACCATTGACCGTCGGCACTGATGACAAGCCCGTGAACATCGTGCATGTGACTGTCGAGTACATGGATAGCTTGCTCGTCCTGGACACTCCACAGGCGCAGAGTGCCATCGCGACTGGCACTGGCTAACCAACAACCATTCGGGCTAAAGGCGAGATCCCAAACCCAATCGGTGTGTCCCCGCAGCAGCTTGACACTGGCATTGATGAAATTGGGCTTTGATGGTCGATCGTGAGAGCGATGAAGGCTCCACAGTCGAATCGATCCATCGCGGCTACCGCTCGCTAGCAGTTGACCATCCGGGCTATATTGCACACTTTGAACCCCGCTGGTATGCCCTTGTAAAACACTCAAGCAATTTCCATCGCGCACATCCCAGATCCGAATGGTTGTATCGTGACTGCTACTGGCTAGGGTTGGCTGATCAGGTGCGAAGTGGACGGCGTAAACACTCTGGATGTGCCCCTGCAAGACATGAAGGCACTGCCCTTCCAAATTCCACAAGCGCACGGTTTTGTCTTCACTGCTGCTCGCTAGTTGCTGACCATCGGGACTAAAACTCACTGACCAAACACAGTCTGTATGCTCTGTAAGCACCTGCAAGCAGCGCCCGTTCTGCACATCCCACAAGCGTACCGAACCATCAGTACTGCTGCTGGCTAACATTTTGCCATCTGGACTAAAGGCTACCGACCAGACCCAGCCTGTGTGACCGGCAAAGGTGGCGAAGAGTTGGGTTGTGGCGATGTTCCAGAGATAGATTCTGCCACTGGAATCCCCCACTGCGATCGCTTGACCGTCTGGACTCAGGTCGATGGACATGGCAAGACTGAGTGTTTCTGAAAAGACGGATTTGGCTAAATTGGCATTCTGAAAATTGACCCCAGCTAAATCAACTTGCCGTAAGTCGGCTTGCTGCACGACGAGATCAGAAAAATCTGAGCCGCGCAAATCCACCTGAAGCTGCACCAACAGGTTGATCAGATTGCCTGCAACGTACCCTGGCTTTTTTCCCTGTTGTGTCAATAATTGCCGTGCCTGCGTCGCGATTGCTGCCACACTGCCAAAGCGAGACAGAAGCTGCTCCATTACGGGTTGCACAATTAATCGAGCTTGAATCTCTCGCACATAATCTTTCGCCTGCACTCGAATCAAGGTATGGGTTCGCAAAAAATTAATTTGAGCAGTCTCGAACTCTGCACAAACTTGCTGCACAAATTGTTCTGTGACATATTCCATCACGACTGGCTGCAAGAAGAATAACCCATCCATTTTTTCGATGAGAGATCGCCGAAGCAGCGCGTTGATCAGATTGGGTACAGCTTTTTGGCAAGCAGGATCAATCACATTCTCTTGTAGGTCTGCGATCGAGACTGCCTCTCGACAAATTGCCAGCCAGAACATCACCTGCTGTTCATTCTGGGGTAAGCGATTGAACTGACGCTCCAGCAGATCGCGGATGTCGGCAAACACCGGAATCCCCTGATCGAGATACGTTAACAACTCCGTAACGCTGCTGTTAAACAAGTCCTGAGTTGTGGCTGCCACCAACTTCAGTGCTAGAGGATTACCCCCATAGTGATGGATCAAGTTCTGCCATTCGGCTTCTGAACCTGTGAATGCTCCTTTTTGGCGAAAGATGGCACGTCCATCGGCGGGTGTCAGTCCACTCAATGTCAGCGATCGTACCAGCGTATGTTCGCCTTCCATCAGCGCCATTTCTCGTGGTTTTTCTCGACTGGTGAGCAATAAACAGCTTAGGTGCGGCGTTTCGCCAATGGTTCTGAGCAACTCTCCGTAGCCTTCATAGCCCGATCGCCACTGCCCGACCTGCTCATTGTGCAAAATGATTTCAGCATTATCCAGCATCAATAAACACCGACGTGATCGCAGAGACTGCATCAATTTCGAGAGCTTTTCACCGAGCGTGGTGGGAAGGACGGGATCTTCTCCCTGGAGAGGCATGAGAAATTTTAATACACTTGCGAGAAGTTCATCTAATGGTGGCGCGTTGGCGAGTGATCGCCACACCACGCTCTGAAATTCCATCTGCATTTGCAGCGCCGCTTTAACCACAATCGTACTTTTACCAATGCCCCCAATGCCCAACACCCCAATCACGCGACAGCGCTCAGACACGACCCACTGCCACATTTGCGTCAGTTCTGCCTCGCGCCCATAAAATACCGAGGCATCCACCGCAGTGTCCCAGTCCTGTTGGAAATTTGCCCATCGGGTTTGGGACGTTTCATTTAGTGCAACAGGGGATGTAAAATCTGCTTTTGCTAATGTCAACCCAAAGGCTTGGAAGAGATGCTCCAACGACTGGCGATCAACCCCTAATTCGCGCTTGAAAATTCGGATGAGGGTATTGAGGGAGAGTCCGGTGCGCTCGCTGATATCTTCCTGGGTGAAGTGCTTCCCCCAGGTTTCGTTTGTTTCCGCCTGGTGTTTTGCAGTTTGAAACCGCTGCCACCCCAGGGGTGATAGGATGACCCCTCGCACTCGCCCAGCAGCGGGTCGCCCCCGTCCAGATTTTGACGCATTGGAATACATAGGCAAGCTGATGGTGCAAAAGAGCAGCATGAGTCTTCCCCTCAATAGTACCGTGCGTTGTTCTGATGCCGAAGGTTTTGTTGATACAAATACATCAGCAAATCATCTCAATTAAGAAAATCGGTTTAACCGTCCCCGAATCACTTCCCGCTGCTTACATCCAATGCATCACGATTAAGTTGCGTTTTAAATCAGAAAACTTGAGTGGTCTGCATTGAGCGATCGCTAAAAAATGAAGTATAAGCAAATGTTGCTAATCAAAGTCGCCAATCCAAGCAGAAGCAATTTACTAATTTGAGGATATTAAGACTATGAGTAAGCTCACAGGTAAGGTAGCAGTCGTTACAGGCGCATCTAAGGGCATTGGTGCTGCGATCGCCAAGTCACTCGCTGCCGAAGGCGCGGCCGTCGTCGTCAACTACGCCTCCAGCAAATCTGGTGCAGACAAAACGGTCAGTGAGATCACCGCAGCCGGTGGCAAGGCTGTTGCCGTGGGTGGTGATGTCTCCAAGACTGCTGAGGCACAGGGCATCATTGACGCCGCCATCAAGCACTACGGACATCTCGATATCCTCGTCAACAACTCTGGCGTCTACGAGTTCGCTCCGCTCGAGGACATCACCGAAGACAAGTTCCATAAGATATTCAACATTAACGTACTCGGTCTTCTGCTCATAACGCAGGCAGCCGTCAAGCACCTGGGCGAAGGTGCCAGCATTATCAACATCGGCTCTGGTGTCAGCCGTATTACACCTGCAAACAGCGCGGTTTATAGCGGCACCAAGGGCGCTGTTGATGCTATCACAGGTGTACTCGCAAGGGAACTCGGACCGAGGCAGATCCGCGTCAACTCTCTTAACCCCGGCATTGTCGAAACCGAGGGATCAGTAAGTGCTGGCTACATCGGCTCTGATTTCGAGAAGGCATTCATTGCTCAGACACCGCTTGGTCGCGCGGGACGACCCGGAGACATTGCCTCTATTGCCGTTTTCCTGGCATCAGACGATGCTGGCTGGCTCACAGGCGAACAACTGCTCGCTACCGGAGGCCAGCGCTAATCCATACGGACTCCCACTCGACCGAGGACCTCACTCAATCACGGATGCATCTGTGATTGAGTGAGGTCGGTTCCATTGTTATGCAGCGAGGCACTCTCAAGAGGTAACACATGAACAAGCTCAAGGGATCTCAACCCTTAGAAGTCTTGATTAACTCTATTTCTCAAACTGCCGTCAAGGAGGTTTTTTCATGAATACGCAGAATGATAAGCTGTTTCTAATCACAGGAGCGACCGGGAACACGGGTGAGACGACGGTGCGCCTGTTGCTTCAACGGGGGCACCGTGTCCGCGCCTTCGTCCACCGTATCGATGCACGTTCCGAGAACTTGTCCGCAGATGGGGCTGAGATTGTTGTCGGTGATCTTCTCGATTTCCATGCCGTCAGCGCCGCGATGCGAGGAGTCACAGGAGGGTATTTCTGCTACCCGATCAATCCCGGACTGCTCGACGCCACCGCTATCTTCGCCCAGACGGCCAGCGAAGCCGGTGTCAAGGCAGTGGTGAACATGTCCCAGATATCGGCACGCCGGGAGGCGAATAGCGATGCCGCACGCCAGCACTGGCTTGGCGAACGCCTATTGGATCGAACCGCTATGCAGACGACACACCTACGACCGACGTTCTTTGCCGAATGGTTGACCTGGTACTGGAATTACCGTGGTGATGAGGGTGTTCTGCGACTTCCTGTGCTTTGAACGATAATTTGGCCAAAAAATGAATCATAACCTGACCAATAGTTCACGTAATCTCAAGGCTTTGAAACAATCAACATCTCATGCTGTGAATCAAATAATGACCGCAAGTTTAAAATGTGCATCATAATGCGACCAAAAGTTTAATTTCAACATTATTAAATTTAGGAGTATTCAAACACTTCAATTTCAGTCTAAATTTGGAACTTTTGTACTCAGATATGATTCAAAGCGGTCATGATATGGTTCAAAACTATATTTTTATCTATATTTGAGTTAACGCTGATATTTGATCGGTCATGATATGGTTCAAAACTATATTTTTATCTATATTTGAGTTAACGCTGATATTTGTTTATTGCGATCGCTCTGTTTGTAAGAAAGGCGATCGCCAAAATGGCTTTTCCCAAGTAAAAATGATAATCACGGAGAATTGAGTAGTTGCGCGTCTCGTAACTACCCACTTCTCCCCTCTACGCGATAATCATTACCAAATAAATTCCCTATATATGAAAACAGAAGTATATATTGGACACCTAGTTTGTGAACCATAAAGTGGCAATTATTGCCATTTTATGGTTCAAGTCACATTTACAAACAAATTACTGCATTAAACGCTTGCCGTTAGACTGACTCTGCTGCCGGCGCACAACCCGTTGCTGTTCCTGTCAAACTAGCAACGGTGCAGTCCAGCACCCTTGACGACAGTAGTAAATACATTGCTGATCTGGAATCCCGTCAGTCGTTAACACTACGCCCTCGTTTCGAGGGGCATGTGTCGCAATTAAATTTTCTTATTCTTCCTGTACTGATTGAGTAAGTGTTGGGGATTGCTGATGTACATCTCTGTATAACCGCACTGACCACAAATATATGCTGTTAATGTCCCAGTATGAGTTCCTTTAAATATGAGCGCTTTTGGATTTTCGTAAATTTCTACTTGCAGATCCTTTTTAAACTCTTCTGTGTGCGTGACAATACGAACGTTTGGAATTATATTTTCAGAGCCACATTTAACACATGCCAAAAGTTCAACTTTTTGTTGGTCTGGATACTCGGCTAGCCCTGTTGATGTGACTAACACTGGCTGACCTTTAATGCTAGAAGGAGCAATTTCGTCAACTCCCTGGAATGACTTATCCTCGATTCCATCGTTTGAGGTACCACAACTCCAGCAGAAAGAGAAAGTCTCTTCATTCTGCTCATGGCACTTGCAACATTCCCACATCTGTATTACCTCTGCAAAACAGTTGACGTTAGACAAGTTTAAACCAATAACAATTTTACTTACATTAGGCGAAGCAAAAAGATTAGAAAAATTCTTGATAAGTTGAAAACAGGTAAGCAGTCAGCAGCCAAGGCAATTGACGCTTTTATTGAGTCACTGGGTGCTGTAAAGGAAGAACAACAGCTAGCAACAGTGGAATTAGATGTAGCGAGTTAGGATTTTTGTGCTGGCGACTATTAACCAGTCAACTTAATCACGCCTTGGCTGACTAAATGTTCAAGCTGAGAATGATGCTGTGTTTGTTCTCGTAACAACTTGAGTTGCTCGTAAGTGAGAATGTGTAATCCGGGACGGACAACATAACCTTGAATGGTAATGCTTTGTGGTTGCTGGCTATCGGTGCGGTTGTAGGAAATTGAAGGCATATTTACATTATGTGAGTTAGAACTGATTAGTAGAAGAAAATTTAATTCTTCATTCTCTTACAGCTTCACACAATTTCCTCTTAAAAGGTGATTATAGAATCAGTCAATGCAAAGTATGTAAGAGATTCTCAATAGGAGCGCTTTACAGTCCTAGCCAAGATGAACCAAATACCAATGACCAAATAATTCGTAATGGGCGCAGCCCATTATGAATTACGAATTGGAGCAAAGCAACTTGACCATTCAGCATTAATTGCATTAAATTTTAGGACAATTCTAATACTATTCACCTGAAGTTTCGTACTTGACGAAAAACTCGAATAATCTTGAAGTTGGTATTACAAAGGATAGAAGTCAGTATTAGCTAGCTGCTCACAGACGGCATTCGCGACTTTGAGCAGATGCATTAGCAGATCCAAGTTCAGATGGAATGATCATTTGGGAATACTAGAGTCGCACAATACACGAAAATCACAGCAATCTTTAGCATGATGTTAGCATTTTTCAACTATCCCTTCTATTCAAACGGTTTTATTCCTCATGGACATTGTTACCTCTGGAAGACAGGCTTAGTGTGGTTACACATTTTATCAGATTCTTTAATGGCCCTTGCCTATTTTTCTATCGCTATAGCGCTTGTTTACTTTGTTCGGAAGCGGGAGGATTTACCCTTTAAATCAATACTTTTGCTGTTTGGAGCTTTCATCATCTTTTGTGGTACAACCCACATAATGGAAATTTGGACGCTTTGGTATCCAACTTATTGGCTATCTGGTTTTATAAAAGCTTTGACTGCTTTGATATCGGTTTATACAGCTTTCACATTAGTGCCGATAATTCCCCAAGCGTTAGCTTTGCCAAGTCCAGCACAACTAGAAGTAGCTAACAGCCAACTAAAACTTACTCTCAAAGAACTTGCAGAGACGCAAACTCAACTTATTCAAACTGAAAAAATGTCTTCTTTAGGGAAATTAGTCGCAGGCATTGCCCATGAAATTAACAACCCTGTTAGTTTTATTTATGGTAATATCGGCATTGCGAATGAATATACTGAGAACTTATTGAAATTAATTTCACTCTATCAAGAATGCTACCCAAAAACCCTATCAAAAATTCAGATTTTAGCTGAGACGATAGAATTAGACTTTATTAAAAAAGATTTACCCAAAATATTCTCTTCAATAAAAATAGGATCTGAACGCATCTGCGAAATTGTTTTATCATTACGGAGTTTTTCGAGGGTAGATGAAGCCGAGATAAAAAGAGTTGATCTACACGAAGGTATTAATAGTACTCTCTTAATTTTAGGGAATCAATTAAAAGGTCAAGGAAAATATTTAGATATTGAAATCATTAAAGAATATGGCGAACTCCCACAAGTCGATTGCTATCCAGGACAACTTAATCAGGTATTTATGAACCTTCTGACTAATGCCATTGATACTTTGAGAGAGTCAATCGTCGGTTGTCGGGTGCCAAAGAGCAATATTATAAGCGCTGAAAATCAGCAACCGACGAATAATAATCCACAAATCCGCATTGTTACTGAAGTTTTAGATAGCCATCAAGTAATGATTCGAGTTATTGACAATGGTTGCGGGATGACAGAAGAAGTAAGGCAAAAAATCTTTGACCCTTTCTTTACAACTAAACCTGTTGGCTCAGGTACAGGTTTAGGAATGTCAATTAGCTATCAAATTGTAGACAAGCATGGTGGTCAATTTAAGTGTATTACACAACCACTTCAAGGTACAGAGTTTCAGATCCGGATTCCGATTAGGAGCAAGCTCTATTGAAGGTACATTCGATCTACTCGCTAAAAGTAGATAAACGGCAAGATTAAACTAAAATCGCTACGTAGAGAAACAAACTGCACGCACTGCCTAAATAAACTTAGTTGCTATTGTGACAATTTCGTTATCAGTTAATCGTAAATCTCGACGGAACCATAGAAGGTGCATTGTTTAATCTACCATAGCCTACAATACATTTGTACCAATAATTTCTTTTGCTGTCGAAGTTGAGTGTCCATAGCTAGATGTAATACCATTTTGGATTTTTGATTTTAGATTTTGGATTGTGAAACATCCATTGGATAAGTGTTTCAGTTTTCCATCTGTCGCAATCATTTTTCAAATTGGTATAATTTATCCTCACTTATTGAGGAACTGGGTGCTGTCAAGGAGCTACCCCTTAATTTCAAGTTGCCACAGGAGTAACCGTGCATTGTTAATTTTCGTATGCTGCTTGATTGTTAGTTGTTTTCCCCCTATCCTCACAAAAGGTGGTAATGGTAAAGTAAATAGTAAATTTCCTTTTCAAAACAAGACTTCAGGGTGANTCACTTATTGAGGAACTGGGTGCTGTCAACCCCTTAATTTCAAGTTGCCACAGGAGTAACCGTGCATTGTTAATTTTCGTATGCTGCTTGATTGTTAGTTGTTTTCCCCCTATCCTCACAAAAGGTGGTAATGGTAAAGTAAATTTCCTTTTCAAAACAAGACTTCAGGGTGATTCATGAACAAGGGTGAATTAGTGGATGCTGTAGCAGCAAAGACCAACATCACAAAAAAGCAAACCGATGAAATCATCAGTGCTTTTTTGTCAGTCGTTACCGAGGCTGTGGCTAATGGTGAAAAGGTAACGCTCATAGGCTTTGGGTCATTCGAGCGACGCGAACGCTCAGAGCGTGAGGGGCGTAATCCGAAAACCCAGGAGGTAATGATAATTCCAGCAACCAAAGTGCCTGCGTTTTCTGCGGGGAAACAGTTTAAAGAAAAAGTTGCACCCTAATCAATACCAATGTATTTACTTTACTACTGTCAATTCAATCACTGCAAAGCCATAATCGATTAATTCAAGTATCGAATCGACTGTGAAACTTTGACTGCTTCTTGGGGAGTAACGTTATTGCAATTAGACAATTCTGGCATTACTCCCGTACCAACAAATCTGTAAAAGGGGCCATTTTGCTCTCCCCACCACTGCGATAGCAATGTTGGTTGTTTGGCATTACCGTACAATCCTTGCTCCAAAGTACTTTTTCCAAATATCGGAGAATTTATCGGGTAACTGCGCGACCCAGAAGGTAAGTCGCCAATACCCCCAGATACTGACTCAATCGCAAAGCATTTATCTGCACTTAAATTTTGGTAAACAATTAAGTAACGCAAACTGTCAACATTTTCGCGCCCAGCCGAGGCTATTACCTTGTCAGCATGAAAATTTGTAGGTACGTAACTTGGTAATGCTATTTTTAAGCCTAGTGAACGTAAAACTTTTAGTTGAGTCGGTGTTAATTTTATTACTGAATTGGTTTGTGGAGATTTGGGTTGAGCAATTACCGCAGCCGTAGAAGCGATAACACAGATGGCAAAGCAAGAAGAAGCAAGCTTAATTGGGTATTTGAATAATTTCATAGTTCATAGCTATTATGACTTAGGTTCAAAAAGAAGTTGCAAATTGCTTGACCTCTGAATAACAGCAGCAGAAGTCAGGCATTAATTACTATTTGCTCAGAGAATTATGTCTTCTATATTCAATACGAACTTGTTTAACGTCAATTTGCCCAGGCTCTAAAAACACAAGTTGCTCTACTTGGTATAAGTAGATAGGCATCAAAAAAGTCCGGTATGTTAAGATATATAAATACTGAAAATACATCTACAAAGTGATTTGTGTATGGGGGCACGTTTAAGGGTATTTCTGACGCATGAGCAAGACCAAACTTTGCTAAACCTGAGAAAACAGAATGTGCCACARAAAGTCAAAGACAGAGCGGAAGTAATTAGGCTAAACGCACATGGCTGGTATGTAGAGAACATCGCAGCGCACTTTGACTGGAACGAAAAAACAGTAAGAAAAGTTTTGAATACATGGGAAAAGCTGGGTTTAAAGGGACTTTGGGAATCTCCAGGTCGAGGTGGAAAACCAAAATGGAAAGAGGATGACATTGCATTTTTAGAAGAATGCCTAAGAATTGAGCCACGCACATACAACAGTCCGCAGTTAGCTCTGAAGTTAAAAACAGAACGCAACGTAGTTCTGAGTCCCGATTCCCGATAGGTCAAAGACAGAGCGGAAGTAATTAGGCTAAACGCACATGGCTGGTATGTAGAGAACATCGCAGCGCACTTTGACTGGAACGAAAAAACAGTAAGAAAAGTTTTGAATACATGGGAAAAGCTGGGTTTAAAGGGACTTTGGGAATCTCCAGGTCGAGGTGGAAAACCAAAATGGAAAGAGGATGACATTGCATTTTTAGAAGAATGCCTAAGAATTGAGCCACGCACATACAACAGTCCGCAGTTAGCTCTGAAGTTAAAAACAGAACGCAACGTAGTTCTGAGTCCCGATAGGTTAAGACGGGTACTCAAAAAAAGGGGGTCGATTGGAAGCGGGCAAGGAAAAGTCATAAAGGAAAACAAGATCCGGTAGCGCGAGCAAATAAGCAAGCAGACTTAGATATGCTGGAATTAGCTGCTGCAACTGGCGAAATCGATTTAAAGTATCTAGATGAATCAGGGTTTTGTGTATGGAGTGAGCCTGGTTACACCTATTACTTTAGAGGTGAGCAAAAACGTTTGGAACAAACAAAGCGTCGTGGTCGTAGGTTAAGCATCATAGGATTTCTCCAGCCTTTTATCAGTTTTGTTTACGGTTTAGTTATCGGTGGTGTTGACCGTAAATCTTACATAAAAATGATGGAACAGGAAGCGAGTGTTGCACAAGAAATAGGACGTACAAGGGTGATTGTGCAGGATAACGGGCCAATACATCGGTGCCAAGAAGTTCAACAATTGTGGAAAAAATGGGAGAGTCAGGGTTTATACATCTTTTTCCTACCAAAGTATTGCTCAGAAATGAATCCAATTGAATTGGAATGGCAACACATAAAAAAAGATGAGTTATCTGGGCAAGCATTTGATGATGAGCTAGACCTTGCTTACGCTGTAATCAATGGTGTTCAAGCTAGAGGGGAAAAAAGCAATCACAGTACACGGCGTGTAAAATTTAATTCTAAACCCTCTGATTAAGATTCTGTTACATAGCGGGAAATTTTAGCACCCACTTACTTCTGTGCCAAGAAGTTCAACAATTGTGGAAAAAATGGGAGAGTCAGGGTTTATACATCTTTTTCCTACCAAAGTATTGCTCAGAAATGAATCCAATTGAATTGGAATGGCAACACATAAAAAAAGATGAGTTATCTGGGCAAGCATTTGATGATGAGCTAGACCTTGCTTACGCTGTAATCAATGGTGTTCAAGCTAGAGGGGAAAAAAGCAATCACAGTACACGGCGTGTAAAATTTAATTCTAAACCCTCTGATTAAGATTCTGTTACATAGCGGGAAATTTTAGCACCCACTTACTTATACTCATTTGGCAACATAAGTTCTAATGTTTTTTACTTTGAGGTTTTAAAAGCATTTTTCGCCTCTGCTTGCGGCTGGCGATCGCTGTTGGAAAAGATGGGCAATACTGGTGAGCGTCGAGGCGTGATGCTGGAGTTTGAGAATATGGAGATAACGAATTTGCTCAACTGGTGACAGATGCGCCGCAGTAGACTGAGTGGATGGCGTGAGAAAGTTGCGATCGCTGACCAAAAGGATTTGCATTAAGCAAAACAGATGCGAGATGCTAAAAAATAGAACCCCACAAACCTTACCACTTGGTGACTTACAGAGCGCTAACTCCGATTAAACAACCACAAAATTGTTTTCGGTTAGTGACAATCCATCTGATAGTTGAGCAAATTGTACTTGAGTAAACTCAGCCGCACTGCCATCCTGGTCAAAGAATAGTCCACCTGTAATGTCGTTGTAGATGAATCGTTGAGCGATCGTCGTTGCAGATGTTCCAATGGTAAACTGACTTATCTGAAGTGAACCTGGTGATAACCCACCGCCAAAACCAGCAGGTGATACCCAAATCAGGTCATTACTTGCATTGAAATCATAAATACTGTCAACACCTTCATTGTAACTGTTGAAAGTAAAGGTATCAGCACCATTCCCTCCAATTAGAGCATCATTACCTTTTCCACCTGTCAGAATATCACTCCCAGCGCCACCCTTGAGAGTGTTATTACCTGACGCACCAGAAGCAGAGAGATAATCATTGCCATTGCCGCCATCGAGTAGATTATCACCTGTTGAATTATCAACATTCAAGGTATCGTTACCAGCGCCACCCTTGAGAGTGTTATTACCTGACGTAGTACGATAGTATTGTACTAAATTGTCAAAGTAACCAGAAGCAGAGAGATAATCATTGCCATTGTCGCCATCAAGTAGATTATTACCTGTTGAATTATCAACATTCAAGGTATCGTTACCAACACCACCGTTGAGGGTATTGTTACCTGAGGCTCCATAACCGTAACCGCTGGCGTAAGAGCGACTAGAGGCAGAAAGATAATCATTGTCGTCGCCTCCAGATAGTAAATTGTTGCCTTTAGAAAAGTCAACATTCAAAATATCGTCACCAACGCCACCGTTGAGGGTGTTATTGCCAAAAAAACCACTAATGGTTCCGGTGGTGTCTACTCCGCCAGAGGCTGTAAGAGTATCATTGCCATCACCTCCAGAGACTAGGTTATCGCCTTCTGATATGTCAATACTCAAAGAATCGTTACCAGTGCCACCATTTAGGGTGTTATTGCCCTGGGAGGGATAAAAGCCATATCTGGTGCTGTCGCCAGAGGCTGTAAGAGTATCATTGCCATCACCTCCAGAGACTAGGTTATCGCCTGTTGAATAGTCAACATTTAAGTAATCGTTACCAGTGCCACCGTTAAGGGTATTATTGCCAGATGCACCATTGTCGTAGTAGTAGTAGCCAGAAGCTGTAAGAGTATCATTGCCATCGCCCCCAGAGAGTAGGTTATCGCCTGTTGAATAGTCAACATTTAAGGTATTGTTACCACCACCACCGTTAAGGGTATTATTGCCAGATGCACCATTGCTGCTGAAATAATTCCTAGAAGCTGTAAGAGTATCATTGCCATCGCCCCCAGAGAGCAGGTTATCGCCTGTTGAAGCGTCAACATTCAAGTAATCGTCACCAGTCCCACCAATAAGGATATTATTGCCCTGATTACCAATGAGAGTATCATTCCCGACATCACCAATGAGAGTATCATTCCCGGCACCACCACGCAGCAAGTCATTGCCACTCAAGCCGTTGATGTAGTCATTACCACCCTGACCATTAATCACATCTTGTGAGTTATCAAAGCCGTTAACATAGTTATTCAGGTCGTTAAAAAAGGTAACTGTGTTTTTGTTGAATAGGTTGTGTTGGGTGGAGTTAGCATTAACGACATCAAAGCTGTTATTAATGCTGGTTTGTCCCTTAAACAGGATATTTCCCAGCGCTGATAGGTTCTCTAGGTTTTCCAGGGTAAAGTTTTGCAGGGTGACTTTAGTGAAATCAATATCGGTGGAATAAGATAGCGTTTCAAAGCTTATTTCCAAATTGTTGCTATTCTGGGTGAGCAGCAGATTTCGGGCAGTTAACCCATCGCTCTGGAAACTCAGGGTGTCCACTTCGGCAATGACTCCTGCCGAGGGATTTACGCCTTTACCTACGCCACCAAAATCGGTGATTGTATAACTGATGTCGGAGTAGGATTCGTAAATATCCTTGCCGCCTCCACCAGTCAAGGTGTCGTTGTAACTGCCGAATAGTGTATCATTCCCCTTGGTTCCAATGATATTTGCCATAACTTTTACCTAGCTCTTAAACAACTACAAAATTGTTGTTAGTTGGTGACAATCCAGCAGATAGTTGTGCAAATTGTACCTGACTAAAGGCAGATCCACTACCATCTCGGTCAAAGTACAATGCACCTGTAGCGCTGTTGTAGATAAATCGCTGTTCGCTAGTGGTTGCAGATGTTCCGATAGTAAACTGATTTGCTAAGAGTGTACCTGGTGATAACCCACTACCAGAAAAATACAAACTATCTGTTGGTATCTGAATCAGTTCATTACTGGCGTTGAAGTCATAAAGACTATCAATACCTCCGTTGTAGTTATTATTGAAAGCAAAAGTATCAATAACGTTCCCACCGTTGAGGATGTCATTACCACCAGAGTCCCCAGACAGGGTATCGTTACCATTGCTTCCCACAATATTGTCATCGTAGGCTGTGCCTGAGATATTTAATCCTTCGATACTCTTATAATTAACCCGATATGTACCCCCTGCAATTGATCCAGTCTTAGTAGTAGCATCGAAAGTCGAAATCACTCCTTTTTTTACACCATTGTAATCGACTGTTAACAAATCGTTACCATTACCTCCATCTACCGTTTGAGTCACTAAATCAGAGGGGACAACATCTGGGGATGCGCTGCTTAGATAGAAGGAATCATTGCCATCGTCTCCTGAGAGCAAGTTATTGCCTATTGAATACTCAGCACGCAAGGTATCGTCACCAGCGCCACCGTTGACGGTATTATTACCTGATGAGGGGAAAAGATTCTGTCCTATGGCGTAGCTAATCGCATAACCAGAGATAGAGAGGTAATCATTACCATCGCCCCCAAAGAGTAAGTTATTGCCTGTTGAATACTCAGCACGCAAGGTATCGTCACCAGCACCTCCTTCTAGGGTGTTATTACCTGATGAAGTAAAACTATCAGAGTAGGCTCTATAATAATTTATGCCTGAGGTGGAAAGGTAATCATTACCATCGCCCCCAAAGAGTAAGTTATTGCCTGATGGAGACTCAGCATTCAAGGTATCGTCACCAACACCTCCTTCTAGGGTGTTATTACCTGATGAGGGGTAATAGCTGTGAGGATTTACACTGGTATAAACGTTTGAGGTGGAAAGGTAATCATTGCCATCGCCCCCAAAGAGTAAGTTATTGCCTGATGTTGCCCCAGCATCTAAGCGATCATCACCAACGCCACCCTTGAGGGTGTTATCGCCTATTGAAAATTCAACATTTAAGTAATCATTACCAGTACCACCAACGAGAGAGTCATTGCCTGTGAGGGAGTCATTTCCTGTACCGCCAACAAGAGTATCATTGCCAGCACCACCAAGGAGAGAGTCATTACCCCCACCACCTCTGAGTATGTCGTTCCCACTCAAGCCCTCAATGATGTCATCGCCCCCTTGAGCATTGATCACATCATCGGAATTGTCAAAGCCGCTAACATTATTATCTAGGTCGTTAAGAAAAGTAACAGTATTTTTGTTGAAGATAGTGCTTTGGGTCGAACTGGCATTGAAGACATCAAAGCTATCCGTGATGCTAGTTTGGTCAGAAAACAGGATATTGGCTAAGTTTACAGTGGCTCCTGTCGATTTGTTCAGGTTATCTAGGTTTTCCAAGGCAAAGTTTTGCAGGATAACTGGGGCACCACCAAAAACTCTCGTTATAGCATCCCCTTCAAAACTGATTTCCAGATCGTTGCCTTTTTGGGTCAACAACAAATTTTGGGCAGTGGAGCCATCGCCCTGGAACTCTAGGGTRTCCACTTCGGCAATGACTCCTGCYGWSGGRTTTRYSCCTTTACCTACGCCACCAAAATCGGTGATGATAGCAAGATCATTATTTGCGTAGTTGCTGTTGTAGTAGACGAATTTATCATTGCCACCTCCACCAGTTAAGGTGTCGAGATAACCAATATATATAGTATCGTTGCCTGCAAGACCCTTAATTGTATCCGCTTCATTAGACTTACCCTCTAAGGTATCGTTCCCGTTGCTTCCAATGATATTTGCCATAAGTTTTACCTTTCTAAATCATTTTTTCAGTAATTCAGTCGATTATTCCTCTGGGCAACAGTGGTAATGAAAGTGCTTCTTGCTGGATGAAAGCGGCAGGTTTGGTTAATACCTCATCAATTACTGAATAGATATTCAATCGTTCGATTGAACATCTATTCCAGTTTCAACTCCAACTGACTCTATCAGGTTTTCTGACGGAGTAAACTCATCAATTAGCGTAATTATCACTGCTGCCGCAGGCACTGCAAGTAGCACACCAATAAATCCAAATAGCTTACCCATGACCAAAAATGTTATAATCACCATCACTGGATGAATATTAACTTGCTGACCCATCACCAAAGGCTGAACAACATGGGCATCTATTTGATTCATTACAAAGAAAAGTATCAACACAAATACTAGTTTTAGCGGTGAAATACTCAATGCTACCAATGCTGGTAAAAAAGCGCCAATGACCGAACCAAAATAAGGAATTATTTCAAATAATCCCGCAATAATCCCAAATGGTAGTGCTGATGGAATCCCCAAAATCAAAAGTCCAAATGTTGCTCCAGCACCCAGAAATATCATCGCTATTCCTGTCCCGAAAATCCAGCCTCGCAATCTTGTCTCACAAGCCTTAAGGATTCGTTTAAACCGTTGATGATGTCGCCTTGGGACTAATCTTAAAATCCCTTTTACTAAGGAAGTAGGATCGTAAGCCATGTAAAGCGCTAAAATTAACGTCGCTACCAGCTCTACGGTTAAACTCAAAGCTTCACCTAAGAAAACTGGTACTCCCCCTAGTAACTGGTCGGTCAAATTTCGTAATTGTATTAGTGCTTGGGAAATGTCAGGAATAAAAGCAAATTTCTGACGCAGTTGCTCAACATCTCCTGTCAATCTATTGAGATAAGTTGGTAATGTTTTGATTAATTTTTGAGATTCAAATGTCACACTAGGTAGGACTACAGTAGCTAATACCACAACAAATCCAATGATTAATCCAATTAGTAGCAAAACAGCAATATCCTGTGATTTGACTAACTTTTGCAAAAACCTTAATAGGGTTCGCAAAATTAAAGCAATCAATGCTGCAACAACTAAAAGTTCTAATACTGGTAAAAGTTGGTATAAAATGTAGAGTACCACTGCTACCATTACTGCCAATGGCGCACCACGAGTTAACTGCGACCATCCATTCTCTGTATCTCTGGGATTCGCCATTACTATCACTTATTCTTCTGTTTGAATTTGACAATTTTAGTGCCTGGGATGGCGGATAATTTTTATTTTTAAGAATAACTATGAGCCTAATTACCACAAGGGCGATTGAAATCGACGGTCACAACCTAGAAGAAATTGGAAAGTTCGCAAAATTAAAGCAATCAATGCTGCAACAACTAAAAGTTCTAATACTGGTAAAAGTTGGTATAAAATGTAGAGTACCACTGCTACCATTACTGCCAATGGCGCACCACGAGTTAACTGCGACCATCCATTCTCTGTATCTCTGGGATTCGCCATTACTATCACTTATTCTTCTGTTTGAATTTGACAATTTTAGTGCCTGGGATGGCGGATAATTTTTATTTTTAAGAATAACTATGAGCCTAATTACCACAAGGGCGATTGAAATCGACGGTCACAACCTAGAAGAAATTGGACGTTGCATACACAGCAACTATCGATAACCTCAACTATCCCACAGTGATTGTGGCTCGGACAAAGAAGGGCAAGGGTGTTGCAGATTTAGAAGATATTGGCGGTTGGCATAGTAAAAGCCTTGAAGCCTGACCAAGCAAAGGCAGCGATCGCTTGATTGAGAGTGCGATCGCTCTTCGTAGACCCCAGTCCATTTAACCAAGGGAGAAAATTATTGGCAATTTCTTAAAGTACCTTTTTCCGAAACGGTACATCCTGAAGTTGTTTCTACTTAATGTATTTGTTCTTCGGCTTAGTTTACGTAGGAGAATTTTAGGTATCAAAGGAAACACTTTGCTGAAGCTATTGAAGTGATTTGAATCAAAATATGGATACTGAAGAACTCTATCCTTGTCCCTGTTGTGGTTACAAAACTCTGAACGCCAAGCCACCTGGAACATACCTTATTTGTCCTATTTGTTTTTGGTCAGATGATAGCGAAACAATAGATTCCTATGGATTTAGCTGGGTGGGATCTAATCAGGTATCTCTTCGCCAAGCACAAAGAAATTATATTGCCTTTGGAGCTTGTGAGCAGGAATGGCTAGATATTGTTCGTTCGACAACAGTTTTGGATGTGCGAGATAGCAATTGGCAAACTCTTGATACTTTAGAGGAAAATACTAGGCTAGCCTTAATTGAACAAATTACCGCCGCTTTTGATGGTGTCAAGCGGTCAGACGGAATTACATTACATGAAGCCAGAGCGCTAGATGACTATGCAGATGCTCAGAAAGCCAGAAAATTAGATAGTGAAAGCCAATGGCAGGATATACCAGATGAATGGATTGAATATTTCTCTGATGTCTTTCCTTTTTTTGATGTAAAAGGATTTCGCTACTACATTCCCGCTTACATAATTTGGTGCTTAAAACACTACAAAACTTCTAACTCCGACACTTTAGATAACACAATCTATGCCATCAAAAATAGAGGGGGTTATTATCACCCTCACTTGAAGTTGCTCAATACAACTCAATTACAGGCAATTAAAGCGTTTCTACAATTTATGAATAATGGCTCTTCGCTGTGACGGCTGGTATCTTTTCTCAAGGCTTGTGCCTTAAAAGTCCTGCTACCCAAGGCTCGTTGGGGCTGAATTTGAAAATGCAATCGGGGATTTAGATGGTGTTTTAATTGAGGAAGCTGCCAAATTCCAAAGCGATTGCCATTTCTGAAAGCTGGCTTTGAATGGCTCTGTATCATCTCCTTTGGGCAAGGAAGCCCAACCCAATCGCCGTCAATAATCCAAAGCTCAAAAGGACATTTTCCCACAACGATGATAAAGTCCTCACATGATTGACGTGAAGGATATCTTCGATAACGCCTGGAATGGCAAAGCCAACAACGAGCGAATACGCCCAGAACCACCAACGACCTGGGCCATTTCCACGACGGTAATAGTTACTAATCCACACCAAGATGAATCCTAACAAAATCGTGCCATGCAGTCCGAGGCTCCGCCAGGGATTAGTGTAGGGAAGAGGACGAAAGTATATCCACCACACCCACCAGAACACCGCTAATACTGCAACTAGACCCCAACTCAACCACGAAAACCACCGATTATTGTTATTCACGGTCTGCACCCCAATTTCTTTATTCTCCCATCTTGTATGTAGAGAAATGAATGTCATTTAGATATAGTGTTGAAGCATTATTTATATAGATTCACAACTCCAACACCAAATTCCTGAAAAATCTATAATCAGTTCAAAGGAAGTAACAGAGCATTCAGGATGATTCCGAATTTTTCTAGAACCAATTACTGCTCAAGAGAAATATTGTCCGAGTAGATATGCCATCTACGTTGGTTTGGAGTTGAGCCAGAAACGTTATTGACTCGTCGCAGCTTATAGCTACCACGAAAACGCTGTGGAGTTCCATTGCTAGTAACACTCGTAACAGTAACGGGAATTTCAATATATAGCGAGCCTGCTGCCCCTTCTAAAGAACCCGGTTTTCCGACTTCTTCAACAATGGATACGGTATTAGCAAAACCCTACTGAAATTCCTCAAATGATTGCTTACTGGCAGTACCATCTCCATCCCAAGCCAAGTAAGCTTGTTTATAGTCAAGACGTGCGATGGCATCGTAATAATCATGAATCAGTTGGACTGCTTGTTGTTCTTGGGACTGGTTTTTTACAGGATTTTGTGTGCCAGAGGCGGGTAGAGAAGATGAATTAGACCTGGAAGAAAGATTTGCCAGCGTTGGGCGATTGGCATCTGCTAGTTGTGATGTAGCAGAGTTATTGCAAGCTGTAATAGACATAGCAAGCAATAAAACTCCAATGACTGTATAACGTTGTTTTAACCAGATACAAAAAGAAAAGTTAATATTGAACAAAGCTATCTCCTGTGGAATCTGCACTCTTCACTGATAAATTCAGCATACTTGAATTTATTGGTTACAGCCATTGACAAATTAAGATGAATAGTAATACTTTCAGCCAATAAGCCCCTAGTGTGAGCGACGCTATTTTGTAAGGATTCAGGTCTAATACTGAGGAAGCAAAGACGGGCGAGATTGGTAATTAAGAGAATCAGCCAGTAGTGCCTGTACGAAAAAATTAATCACAGATCGACCTTGGCGGCGACAAGTTTGCACCACAGTCAACAAATTGGCAGTGTGTTGAAACCGCTCCATCGAACGGGAACCACCACTAACCTTGCGTTTTGTCACAGCCAAACGCAGCGTTCGCGAAGCGTGTCCGAAGGCTTAAGGGGGGACAAAAAGGGCTAGGATGCAGATAAAATAAGCCTCATAGCTCTCTGCCCTTGTTGATAATACTTCTGCTTATTAGGAGCTAGTGTCATTAACTCAGCCACCAATTCATAAGAATTTTCCATAAAATTGACCCAATTAGACCCATATCCCAGATTCCGCAAGTGCGCTCGTAAATGCTGTATTTTTGAAAATGACCTAAATGCTGCATTTTAGAAGCATGACAGCATCACCATTAGATATCAGGGTACAGGATATTGACCACTGCGGCATAGTCGCAGGCATCTGTGATGAGATGAATTTAGTAGAACAAATTAACCGACTGCTGGGAACTCACTCTCAAGAAATCATCAGTGCAGGTCAAGTTGTAAAAGCAATGATTTTAAACGGATTAGGGTTTGTGAGTGCGCCTTTATATTTGTTTGAAAAGTTCTTCGTAGGTAAAGCTACAGAGCATCTTTTAGGAGAAGGAATACGCCCAGAACATTTAAATGATGACCGTTTGGGTCGAGTATTGGACAAATTATATGAGGCTGGACTAACTGAAGTATTTGTGACAGTGGCGCTTTGTGCAGCACGTAAATTCGGGGTCAAAATGGATAGCCTACACCTTGATTCAAGTTCTTTCCACGTTGATGGCGATTACATCAACAATGCAACAGCAGAGGAGGCAGAACCAGGAGGAATTAAAATTACCTATGGTTATTCAAGAGACCACCGCCCAGACTTGAAACAATTTATTCTAGACTTAATGTGCACTGGGGATGGAGATATTCCTCTATACTTAAGAGTTGGAGACGGTAATGAATCAGACTCAGCAATGTTTGCCACTATCATTGCTGACTTCAAACGGCAATGGCAAATTGATGCCTTGTTTGTTGCGGATGCCGCACTTTATACGGAAGAAAACTTGCAACAAATGAAACATCTTCGTTGGGTATCGAGAGTTCCAGGTACCCTAACTACTGCGAAAATGCTGTTAGAGGAGATGCCAGAAGTTGCGTTTAATGACAGTACAATCCCTGGATATCGAATTGCACCAAGTTGTAGTGAATATGGTGGTGTACGACAGTCCTGGTTAGTTGTTGAAAGTCAAGCGAGAAAAGAAGCTGACCTCAAGCAGTTGGAAAAACGTTTGATTAAAAAGTTATCAGTTGCCCAATCGGAACTTCGGCAGTTGCTAAACCAAGAATTTGCCTGCTCCAAAGATGCTCTGATCGCTGCACAAAGGCTCAGTTCTAAGTTGCCCTTACACCAACTGGTTAATATCCAGGTTAAGGAGGTAAAAAAACATCCTGGACGTGGTAGACCAAGCAAGAATGCTTCCCCCACCTGTTACTACCAAGTTGATGCAACGCTAGAACCCAAGGAAATAGCGATCGCTATTGAAACCAAACGAGCTGGAAGATTTATTTTAGCAACCAATGTCTTCGATACTGAAGAACTCAGCAATGATGATGTTTTGCGGGAATACAAGGCACAGCAGTCTACTGAGCGTGGTTTTCGGTTTCTCAAAGACCCTTTGTTTTTTACTTCGAGTGTATTCCTCAATTCGACTGAGCGAGTTGCTGCACTAGCAATGGTTATGGGTTTGTGCTTGCTTGTTTATAGTCTGGGTCAAAGGGCTTTACGTCAAGCTTTAGAACGGTCAAAAAAAACTCTTGATAATCAGTTGGGTAAACCAACTTCTACTCCAACCTTACGTTGGGTGTTTCAATGTTTTATGTCAATTCATTTGGTTACGGTCGCCCAAATCAAGCAAATTGCCAATTTAACCCATGAAAGGCAATGGATTCTCCAGTTTTTTGGTGCTCCTTGTCGAAAATATTATCTTCTTTCTTAACTAACCTGCGGAATGTGGGCCATATAATCCAATATAAAAACTGCTATGACGGCGAACTGTCCGCCCAGATTCTTTGATTCGACCGACATATTTTTGAACACCCATGCGTTTAATTTTTTGACCAGATATAGTTGCGCTTGTATAGGCGAGCGAGATTAATAATATTAGGGAAATTAGCCTTTGACCTGATACATTAGTATCTTCTAAGTTATAACCACCACTCTTAAAATCTCTAAACATTTCTTCAATATCAAAACGTTGTTTATAAGCAATAATCGCTGAATCTAAATCATCTAAATTAGTCAGGATAAACCAACCTTCTTCTGGAGCAACTCCAAAGTGCTTACGTTTCCATTTACCTGCAAGATTAAAGGTAATAAATCCTGTAGATTTTGTATATTTAATACCTTGGTAAAAGAATTTCAATTTGTCCCAGTTCCCATAACATTTCTTGCTGTTTCTCGTAGGGCATGTGTGCATAATTATTTACCCATCCTAAAAACGCCTGTAATCTAACTCCTAAATCTTGCCCTGGAACGATATCTGGCGACCATGAGGCTGTTTGTACATTTCCACAACACTCACACACACAGGTATGGCGTTGATATTCTACTATTTCGATGGGACGTTCTACCAATTGCGCTACAGCCTGTTTTTCTACTTTTACTGCTAGGGGTGCAAATGCTTTGTGACCACAACAGATACAATCACTTAGACGTAAGATTTCATAACGGTCTACTCTGCCAAACCCCTTACGAGTCTTACCTTGATGTCCTGGCTGTCCACCTGGTTTCTTTTTCAGTTGATTTGATTCTTCTTGCAGGGATACCTTTTTGTTTTCGCTCTTTTTGAGGATGTCCCCAGATGGTGGTTTCGACGAATTAGAACTGTCTAAATCTCTACTGACTTTTAAACGCTCTATTTCTTGCTGTAGTTCTAAAATGATTTTTTGTAACTCACGTATTACCTTGCTCTGCTCAATAATTATCTCTACCAGTTTTTCTTTCGGCAACTGGTTCAAGCTTTCTAAGTCTAATTCTTGAGGCAGGTTTTGGTTCATATTTGTGATATTCTCCCTCAAGTGTTCCCTTTGTCAATACTCTGCCACCTGAATCCTTACCGCAAAAGGAAAGGTAGCCGATTAATTTATCGCACACTTTTTACACTTAAACAGATGCTAGCCTTTTTATCTCAAGTTCTTTGTAATCAATGATTTCCGGCAGGTCAACTTCAATCCAATGAAGTGATGCATATAAAGGTAATCGATAGGTTCGAGTATCTAACCCCGCAGCCAGATTGATTACAGTGTCAATCTTTTTTGAATCAACTAACTGTAAAATCAAGTTATCAATAACATAAGTGCGGATGGCGATCGCATTTGTAATTTTGTCTTTCTCCCCTATAACTTCAACAAACATTTCACCTTTTCCACCAGCTAACACACGCGCTAATGGGTCTTTAAATAGTGCATCTGCACGTTCGCTTTCCAATGCGCGATACATTGCCACTAGATACGCAGTTTCTGCAAGATTTATCATCGAATGAAGTATTATTTTTAATTCTGGCTATACCTTACAAAGGTTGCAAATATAAAATCCTAAAATTTTAGGCAATATTGAAAACTGCTCTTTAATATAAAACTATAGTAACAACAGCTATTATCATTTTTGTAGAATTTTTCATTGCATTCAATTCTTAAATTAAAGTTAAACAACCTGTATGAGTAAGGTTCTTGGATTGAATTGTAAAGAATAAAAGTCAAGAACTCGGAAAGATTTGCTTCAATTTTAAAAATATGCCGCGTTCGCCTCAGTAACTAACAAGGTCATGAAAATATCAAGTTATTGAGATGAATCTTTCCGAGTTCTTGACCTTTGCTGCTTATAATCAGAAACCTATATTTCAGATAAATTTACACATGAATTCTTCAACTAATCCGACTATAGCTATAGTTTTCATCAGTATTTTTGGCTTTGGTGGTTAGTTGCTTTGCATAAGAGCATGATTTTGCGATGGGCTACGCCCCGTCGGAGGCGATCGCTAAGTAACTCCTGTGGCTCCTGTGGAGTACTGCGTGTGGTAGCTATGAGGAATGTAAATAAAATGCGTTTATCCCCGGTATTGGTGGCAGTGCTGGCAATTGCAGCTCCTTTGGGTAGCTGCGAGAGTGCAAATGCACAAACTGCTAATAGTCTGAAACAGACAACAAAGATTTTTACACTAGGAACAAATCAGCAGGCAGAAAAAGGCACTGCTCAAAGTCACTTCAGTCAAGGTCTAGAATTTCACCCTAATACAATAGGTATTCCAAATTCGGAGTATCTCAAGTCTCAATCAGTCAAAGCCTTAACAGTCAATTCAGCATTATTGGCTTTACCAGAGGTAGTAGTGCCAACCTCTACAATGGCACAAACCCTTCAAAGAAACCCAAACTTCACTCAACAACAAACACCTTCCCTGTCTCCTAGCACCACTCCTGGTGGGGAAAATGTCAAGCTACCTGCGGCGACACCTATATCTCCCACAACTCCAATAAATATTAAACCCAACACAGCCCCAGAAGCCAATGACCCCCGCGTACTGGTGTCGGAAGTAGTGGTTAAATCTCAGACAGGGCACCTATCAACAGAACTAGAAAACCAAGTTTACAGAGTAATTCGTACCCAACCAGGACAAACGACAACTCGCAGCCAACTGCAAGAAGATATTAACGCCATCTTTGGTACTGGCTTCTTCTCCAACGTCCAAGCATCGCCAGAAGATACCCCCTTGGGAGTGCGGGTGAGCTTTGTTGTGCAGCCTAACCCCATCCTGAGCAAGGTAGAAGTGCAAGCCAATCCTGGCACTGGTGTYGCCTCYGTAYTMCCAGCTAMTACTGTSGATGAAGTATTTMRGGAGCAATATGGCAAAATCCTYAACTTGCGTGACTTGCAAGAARGCATCAAGCAGTTAAACAAGCGRTATCAAGACCAAGGTTAYGTGCTAGCCAACGTCATTGGAGCGCCCCAAGTCKCTGAAAACGGAGTTGTTACCTTRCAAGTAGCAGAAGGWGTWGTARAGAATATTAGAGTCCGGTTCCGCAATAAAGATGGTCAAGAGACAGACGAAAAGGGACAACCAATTCGCGGACGGACACAAGCTTACATCATTACCCGAGAATTGGAGTTGAAGCCAGGACAAATATTCAATCGCAACACCGTGCAAAAAGACTTACAGCGCGTGTATGGACTGGGACTGTTTGAAGATGTAAATGTCTCCCTTGACCCTGGTACTGACCCCAGCAAGGTGGATGTAGTAGTGAACGTAGCTGAACGCAGTAGTGGTTCTATTGCGGCTGGGGCAGGGATTAGTTCTGCTAGCGGACTTTTTGGAACAGTAAGTTATCAACAGCAAAACCTGAACGGTAGGAACCAAAAACTGGGGACAGAAGTGCAGGTGGGAGAACGGGAACTGTTGTTTGACCTACGGTATACAGACCCCTGGATTGCGGGAGATCCTTACCGGACTTCCTATACAACCAATATTTTTCGCCGCAGTTCCATTTCGTTGATTTTTGATGGCAAAAATAACAACATCAAAACCTTTGAACAGGGGAAGACGGATGGTGATCGCCCTCGTGTCCTCCGTCTCGGTGGCGGTGTCACCTTTACCCGTCCCCTGAGCAATAATCCCTACAAAAATTCTGAATGGACAGCTTCAGCAGGTTTGCAGTATCAACGAGTTTCCACCCGTGATGCCAATGGAAACATCAGAAAAGAAGGAACGGTGTTCAAGAATGGAGCGCCCACAGAACTGGTTCCACTTAGTACATCTGGACAAGGTGAAGACGATTTGCTACTTTTGCAACTAGGGGTACAAAGCGATCGCCGTAACAACCCCTTACAACCGACTAGCGGTTCTTATCTCCGCTTCGGAGTCGATCAGTCAGTACCAGTGGGACTAGGCAATATTTTTCTCACCAGGTTGCGAGGTAACTATAGCCAATATTTTCCTGTCAACTTTATTAGTCTTACTAAAGGCCCACAAACTTTAGCATTTAACTTGCAGGGTGGAACTATCCTTGGTGACTTGCCTCCTTACGAAGCCTTTACCCTTGGTGGTAGTAACTCCGTCCGGGGTTATCAAGAAGGAGGATTAGGTAGTGGACGTAGTTATGTACAAGCATCTGCCGAGTATCGCTTCCCAGTTTTCTCAGTCGTCAGTGGCGCACTATTTTTTGATATCGGCAGTGATCTGGGAAGTAGTACCAGATCAGCGGAGGTGCTGAACAAAAACGGTACTGGCTACGGTTATGGTCTTGGTCTGCGCGTACAATCGCCACTGGGGCCAATTCGCATTGACTACGGCATCAATGGCGACGGTGACAACCGCATCAATTTTGGTATTGGCGAAAGGTTTTAAGTTATTAGCAGTCAGCGATAAATAGCAAATAATCGCTGATTGTCCTGGTTTCTAATTATGATTTTTAAACTTTCTGGAATAATCGAAAAATAATGTCATTTCTTATTAAAAAGCTAATTCTTTCCGAGTTCTTAACTTTTTATCTTTAAATTCAGATTGCAAACCCCGAAATACATCATATAACTACAGACGTTCAACTTGCTTTAGTGAAAGTAGATACTAATGGTCTGTAATCAATATTTATCGACGAAATCGGGATATTAATGCTTTAAGTTAATGGAAATTTCTGCATCTGCTTTTTTGATAAATATCAACCTGAAAGTTATTGACGTTTTAATAGTAATTCTTTGCTTGTCAGCTATCCTATTTTATTGTTATTCAATCTATTCAGCAGTTGTCACCTTCGGAGAATCCCATATATATGCTCCCAATTTTTATCCACCCATTACTATCCTGAAGCCAATTTGCGGACTAGACAGAGATATCTACGAAAATTTGGCAACATTTTGCCGACAGGAATATTCAACTTATCAGATTATCTTCAGCGTCCGCAGCCCGCAAGACCCTGGAATAGATGTGGTCAAACAAATTATCCGAGACTTCCCAAGACTAGATATTCAGTTAATARTCTGCGATCGCATTATTGGTACAAACCTAAAAGTGAGTAATCTGGCAAATGCTTTATCTTTCGCCAAATACGAAATCCTAGTTATTGCTGATAGCGATATCCGAGTTGGGGAAGACTACTTGCAGCGAGTTGTTCAACCGTTACATAATAAGAATGTTGGTGTTGTCACCTGTTTATATCGCTCCGTAGCACAGGGATGGGTAGAAAAGTTAGAAGCGGTTGGGACTGCTTGTGATTTTCACGCAGGTGTTATTACCAGCAAACAGTTAGAGGGTATAAAGTTCGCACTCGGTTCAACGATTGTAATTCGTCAAGAAGTGCTAAAAACAATCGGGGGATTTGAAGCGATCGCCGATTATCTCGCAGACGATTTCCAACTTGGCTATCTAACTGCCCAAGTGGGTTACAAGGTCATGCTTTCTGACTATATAGTGGAACATGTATTATTTGCTAACACCTTGATTGATTCTATTCAGCATCAGGTTCGCTGGTTGCGTGGTATTCGAGTTTCTCGGCCTTGGGGTTATTTGGGACTAGTTTTTACTTACGGAAATATCACTACCTTAATACTAATGATGACTATAAAAGGGTCTATTCTCTGTTGGTTTGGGCTAGCTGTTACCTGGATAGTACGTTTAATAATGGGCTGGATTGTTGGTGTCAAATATCTCCAAGATTCGAGCGCGAAAAAATATTTCTGGCTTGTAATTTTACGAGACTTCATGAGCTTTATAATCTGGTGCTATTGTCTTTTTGGCACTACAATTGAGTGGCGGGGGTTGCAATTTAAGTTAACTAAAGACGGTAAAATTATACTTAAAGCAAAAGATATCACAGAAGAGTTTGAGTTTAAATAGTTCTAAATCAACACCACCTATCGGTAATATTTCAACGGTAATTAATTTTAATTATTGTTTAGCGCTATTTGATGTCTCTGAGGAGAGAAAAATAAGATACTTATCTTGAATCTTTGTTAAAGCCTCGCTTGTTCAGGAAAGCCAAAAAAACCTTGTTTGGAAGCAAGCACAGAGAAACAAGGTTTTAAGTATTTTATATTATAATAAGAGTGATAAAAGACAAAAAAAGACTTAATACACCTTCATTAAGTTTTAAATAGATTTAAAATTAAATTTAAAATTAACTTACTAACTTATATTTTCGCTTGAGTTTTAAAGAAAATTTCGTGATGATTCAGCAAAAAACTTTTGATAACCCGAGGTGGAAGGATTGGAGCTTGAGATTTATAAACTGTAACTGCTCGCTTTTTTTGTTCTAAAACAGAATTAATACATAATCGATAAGCACCAGTTAAATCAGAAAATCTTAATTTTATAAATAATGGCGATAACCAAAATATCCAAATGGAATATTGTAGTATTTCCAATTCTATTTTTGATTGTTCAACTGCGACTTTAAGGAATTTATAAGTACATTCGTGGTCTGAATGATTATCTTTTCGATGGGGAACATAAATTTCCCCTGGTTTAAAAGTCTGTATTAGTTCAACAATAGACTTAATAGTATTTTCAGATTGTTCACTAGTTAGATAGCTTAAAGTAGAATCTGTCAGTTCAAAAAAATGAATATCTGATACTTCTACCCCTAAAATATGTAAGGCTGTTGTTGCTTCTTGTTTACGAACTTGAATAAGATTATCTGGTGGTTTAATCCAGGGGGTTGCTGTATGCGATTTTTGCCCATCGGTCAAAAAAATAACTTTAATTGGAATTTCCATTTCACGTTTAAGCGCAATTAAACCACCACAACCTAAAGTCTCATCATCTTGATGGGGGGAGAATATTATTGCTGATTTTTGATTAACTGACAAAGGCTGGCTTCTAAAGTTTAATAGCCATTGATGAATCATGTAAGCATGGATATAAAGAGGATTAAATATAGGAATATCACCCACTTTATAAAAAATTTTTGTCAGATACATGATAATTTGCATAGCATTTTAACGCTGAAATCGAGAAACGATCCGAAACACAACTGGGACAAATATTAGAGTAAAAATAGTAGAAAGTGAAAGCCCACCGATAACGGCGATCGCTAGTGGTTTTTGCAATTCTGCTCCTGCACCTAAACCCGAAGCTAAAGGCAGTAAACCCAGAATAGTACAGAGTGTGGTCATCAAAATTGGTCGCAGCCGGACACGACCAGCTTCAAGTAAAGCAGATTCTACAGAATGACCCTCTAAACGTAAACGGTTAGTATATTCCAACAAAATAATTCCATTTTTTACCACTAAGCCCACCAGCAAAATAATCCCCATAAACGATGAAACATTCAGTGGTGTCTGAGTAACCCACAAACTCAGCACTACTCCTAAAAGCGCTAAGGGAATTGTCGTAAAAATTACTAGTGGTTGTAATAAGTCACGGAATTGTATAACCAGTACCAGATAGACTAGCAATACTCCTAAACCCATGACCATCAGTAATTGTGAAAAAGACTGCTGCTGAGAAGCAATTAATCCACCGATTGAGAGGATGTAGCCTTGAGGTAGCTTAAATCCGGCTAATTTTTGATTGATATCTTGGACAACCGAACCAAGATCGCGTTTTTCCACACCACCGTTAAAAGAAATGTAACGCTGCTGGTTCTCACGCAGAATCGCTTCTTCGCCTGTTGTTGGTTTAATCTTAGCTACAGCAGAAAGCGGTAATGTAGTGCCATTTGTACCGAGAATTGGGATTTGGTCTAGTTGTTGCGGATCTCGACGCACACTGTCTAAAAGGTGAACTCGCACATCTACTAACTTGTCACCCTGACGAATCTGAGTTGCTACCCGTCCAAACAAGCCATCCTGTACTTGCTGTGCAACGTCTGATTCTGTCAATCCTAACTGTCCGGCTTGTATGGAATCAACGCGCATATCTAATTGCGGTAAGATCACTCCTCCACTAGACACCAAGTCTACCAAACCAGGAATATGATCAATACGGGCTTGAACTTGCTCTCCTAATTTACGCAGAGTGCCTGGTTCTTCGCCAAAGATTCGCACTTCTACAGGACTAGCTGCACCAGAAAGGTCGTTAAGTTCATCTTGGAGGATTTGGTGAAAGTCAATATCTACCTGGGGTAATTTTTTAGAAATATCTTGCCGTTGAGCTTCGATGATATCAAAGACTTGGCGTTGACGCTGCCCCGGTGGTTTGAGGACGACAATAATATCACCTTTATTCGGCTGAGTCGCAAATAAACCATTTTCTGCACCTGTACGTCGCGTCCAATTTGTGACTTCAGGGGTTTTGCCGATAATTTCTTCCAATTGGCGTGCGAGAAAGTCCGTTTCAGTTAAGGATGTTCCTGGCGGTGTGAGGTAATCAATGATGTAACTGCCTTCATCAAAGGTTGGTAAAAAATCCGAACCTAGCTGAGTAAATAATACTGCCCCGACTGCTAGTAGAGACAGTGCGATCGCACCAACCCAACGCGCTTTTCCAAACACAATACGCAATAGCCGCGTATAAGCATTGTCCAGCTTAACTAACAATTTTGGTTCTGAGTGATTTGACTGACGCCGCAGCCAGCTTGCTGCTAATAGAGGAGTGAGAGTCAGCGCCAACAGTAGAGAGAAACCAACCGCAGCAGTTAAGGTAGTGGTCAAACTAGTAAAAAACTGTCCAGCAACACCTGATAACAGTCCCAAAGGCAGAAACACTGCTACTGTGGTGATCGTGGAACTAATCACGGGTTCAGTTAATTCAGCCATTGCTACGGCGACAGCTGCGGTTGAGTTCAAGTCTTTTTGCAGTTGGCGGTCGATGTTTTCAATTACCACAATTGCATCATCAATTACTAAGCCAATGGCTACCGCTAGTCCTCCCAAAGACATGAGATTCAGACTTTGACCAACGAAGGATAACACCCCAAAGGCCGCAAGTGCAGACAGAGGAATAGTGATGGCAGCAATTACTGTACTACGCCATTCTCGTAAGAATACGTATAGTACAATGATAATCAGGACAATACCAATAGCAATAGAATCGCGGACATTAGCGATCGCGTCTACAACCAGTCCAGATTCATCGTAAGCTTTAGCGATTTGCACTCCTGGCGGCAAGCTTTTTTCCAGCGACTTAATTTCCTGCTGTACCGCCTCAGCTACAGCTACAACATTACTATTCGGCTGACGGAAGATATTTAGTGTTAATCCTGGTTGACCCTTGGCACTAACAATTTGGGTACGGTCAGCCTCACCCAAAGAAACTTGTCCTAAATCCTCTAAAAATACAGGTTTACCAGCACCTTTTGTCGTTACCACAATCCCTGTGAGCGCAGACGGGTCTATTGGCTGACCATTGGTAACTAYTAAATTTTGYTGGTAGTTACTATCTAGTTTACCTACTGCTTGATTCTGAGTTGAACGCCCAATCGTGTCGGCAACTTGTGATAARCTCAAACCAKAATTTTGCARGCGATTCGGGTCAAGCTGCACCTCCACTTCCGGCATATTTCCCCCTTGAAGATTGACAAGAGCAACACCTGCAACTCTGCTTAAATAAGGCAATATTTGATACTGAGTAATCGAGTATAAATCTGTTTGCGCTAAAGTATCGGTAGTGATGTTGTAGCTGAGTACCGGAAAAATGGCGGGGGTAACTCGCTCAACCGTGAGGTTAACCCCAGATGGCAGGGTACTCCGTACTTCATTAATTTTGGCTTCCAATTGTTGGAGAGCTTGCTGCATATCGGTCGTGGGCTGAAACTCTATTGAGAGTTCTGTAGAGCCACGGGCAGTTTTTGAGCGGATCTTCTGGACACCATAAACTTGGTTAGTAGCTACTTCTAAAGGGCGAGTAACGGTGAGGACTATCTGTTCTGGGGCAACATTCCCAGCTTCAGCAATTACGGCAATGCGAGGAAAGGATAATTCGGGATAAACTCCACTGGGCAGATTACTGTAAGCGAATATACCTAAAATTGCCATTAATACAAATATTAGGTAAATCGCTTTTGCTTGAGATTGTAGTAGTTTGGTAAAACGAATCATTGCTTTACCTCTTCTATAGGAGTACTATCTGCCAATCCGTAAGCCCCTTTAGCTACTACTCTTTCATTACCTGTTAATCCTGACACAATCTCAACGCGGGAAGCAAAGCCGCCATTCAGTACATCGCTCTGCTGGATACCAATTTGCACTTTTTTTCTTTCCAACTTCCCAGCTTTGACGGTATAAACCATACGTCCATTGGGATTTTCTGGGTCTGAAACCAACGCTGTTTGGGGGACTGTAATTGCTGCTTGCTGAACATCTGTAATAATAGACACATTGACAATTTGGTTCTCTTTTAACCGCCCTCCAGAATTGTCAACGCGGATTTGGATATTCCGGGTATTACTCTGGGGATCGACAATTGGACTAACAGCCGTGACAACACTGGAATAGCTTCCGTCAGTTAAGCTAAGGATTTTGGCGCTTTGACCAACACGAATATTAGCTTTTTTGTCGGCGCTGATGTTGGCATTGACTATCACTTTTGATAAGTTGACGACCTGAATGACTGGTATAGTAGGGTCAGTGCTATCACCAATATTCAGAAAGCGGTTAGCTACAACTCCAGCGATGGGGCTGCGGATATCAGTAAAGCTGAGTTGAGTTTGGGCTTGCTCGCGGGAACCATTAACCTGTTTCTCTTGAGCAATGGCAGCAGCAAGTTGAGCTTGGGCTGTTTCCAATTGAGATTGAGCGGCAATCACATCTTTTTCGGGCGCGACTTGTTGCACAACTGCTTGGGCAGTGTTCAAAGCAGCTTGAGCCGTTTCGATTTGATTTTGGGCGGCAATCAAGTCTTTTTTGGGTGTTATGCCTTCTTTAAAGAGTTTTTGTTGTCGTTGTAAGTTATTTTGGGCAAAAGTGAGATTGCTTTGAGCTTGAGCAACACCTCCTCTTGCTCCTTGAATACCGGGGTCTGTGGCTTTTTGCGTCGGATTAAGAGCTTCGTTGTAGAGGCGGCGCGATCGCTCTAAATTGTTCTGTGCAAGTTCCAAAGCCGTGCGTGCTTGAGCAACACCCGCTTGGGCTGAACGTAACGCTGCTGTTGCTTGGTTTACCTGATCGAGACTTTGACGATTATCCAGACGAGCTATTATCTGCCCTTTAGCCACCTGCTGACCAGGTACTACGGTAACGGCTACAAGTTTTCCGGCTACAGCTGGGCTAAGTTTCGCATTCATATTCGGAGAAGCGCTAACTGTGCCGCGAATGTTGACTACCACAGGTATATCCTGGCGTTGCACGTCAACAACAGGTAAGGATACTACGGGAGGAGTTTCGGTGGCTGTTGGGTCTTTCCCTTGACAACCAATTAGCAACAGCATCAGCAAAATAGTGGTAAAGATGTTTGGCAAGGGAAGTTTCCCCGGCAAACACCCCGCTTGTTTAAGGTGTTTTGGGGACATCGGTGTTGTGAATCATAGACAGAGGTAGATTAACGGCTTGCTCTAGTGCGCCTAAAGCCGTCTGGTAGGCGAGGATATCAGTGTAGAAGTTATCAAACACAGCTTGCACAGACTGCTGTGTGAGTAAAGCATCACTCAAACCAGTTTGACCATACTCATAGCTTTTGCGGGATAAATTGAGAACTTCTAGAGCTTGCGGTAATAAAACTGTGCGATCGCGTTCTAATACTCGTTGGGTACTCACGGTATTTTCGTAGGCTATTGCCACCTCAGAATCAACTTGTGATTCTAGAACTGCTTTCTGTGCCTCAGCCACAGAAAGATTAGCACGGGCTTGTCCAACTCCACTCCCTCCGCTATTGAACAAAGGCAGATCCACTCGCACGCCCAAAATGACAGCCGTTGTCGTCGTAGGAGGTGGCGCACTATCTGTACTTAAACCAGGGTCCCAAACATAAGATGCTGCCAAGGTGATATCTGGAATACGGGCTGAGTCAGCCACTTGAATCTGTTTATTATTAACTTGTATTTGTTGTTGAGCTAGAGCTAAATCTAATCGTGACGCTTTCGCTAACTTTTTTAATACCTTTAAATCTGGAAGCTTTGCTAAAATCGCCAATCCTGGCTGTGAGTCTTTTCCAGAAAATCGGAACGCCTCGCTATCCGCTAAATTAATCACTGTGTCAGTAGGTTGACCGAAAAGGGTATTGAGACGAATGSTAGCCTGACGAACGCGGTTAATTGCTGGTTCCAGTTTTTGGTGKGCTTGAGTAAATGCAAACTCAGCTTGGACAACATCTGCTCGTGCYACATCCTTTGCTTGAAAACGCATCTTAGCAATATCAACAAGTTGTTTGTTGATAGCAAGAGATTGTTCTGTATTCTGCTGCGCTCCTTGAGCTAAAGCTAACTCTGCATAAGCCTGACGTACCTGAATACGAATTTGCCAACGTAAAGAGTCTAACTGTAACTGGGCTTGTTGCATCTGGGAGTTGGCTAAAGCTTGACGCGCTCCGCGTTTACCACCCAGTTCAATCGGTTGCTCGATACCAATAGTACGCTTAGTTTCAGCTTGACCAAAGGGTATATCTATTGCTAGTCGGGGATTTGGTATAACTCCGGCGACGGCGACTCCTGCTTGAGCAACAGAAATACTGCGCTGTGCTGCCAGCAATTGAGGATTATTTGCTTCAGCTTGGTTTATTGCCGTCTCCAAGGTGAGGTTTAATACTCTAGCTGTCTGAGCAAAAACTGGCAAGGAAACGGATAAACATACTAGCGACTCAATTGTTATGCATAAAGACAGTACTAATACACGTGACACCCGCAGTTATACTCCTGTTATCACAACCATCACGGCTAAAATTGCTGTGCAACTTTTTACCAAAAACACCTGTTAGTAAATTCGTAGCCGAAATACACCCACTGGGATATCTGCATTCAGCCCCACAAGTCTGACAGAAACCGGATAGAGCCAAGCATTAGAAGTCCCGGAGATTAAGACACGATTCAGATTAATCTTGAGTTCAGTTCCAGGAGCTACCTGTTGAGGGAAAGCAATTGTGATGGTTCTGCCATTGACAGTAATATTGGCAGCAATTTTTTTACCAGACTGATCAGATAAGTCAATGTCATTCTTTACAGTTAAACCTTGAGGTACAGTAATAGTCATTTGGGATAAAACTCTGCTATCTTGAGGAATTTTTAGCCGGAAAGAATGTCTGACAAGTTTTGCCTTATTTTGAGGGAATTGTACTGCCCCAACAATGTTAGGAAATCTGCTATTTTTCATCGTGGTTGTGCTATAGGCAGCAGATGAGAAAGACGCAATTATTAAAGTTAATCCAACAGCATGAATTAGCTTTTTCATGTTAACCTTCCTGAAAAATATAGTGAGTAAATTTACTCTGGATAACAAAAGTTAAGAACTTAGAAATTTAGCACAATATTATTGACAGATTCTACTGGAATCAGCTTTCTATAACGTTGAGAGTACAGGTAGGGAAGATCCAAGCAAGAGATGTATCTTAAGTTATATTTTTCAACCATTGTGCAATAGCAAAACTAAAATTTAAGTTCATGGTTATTAATCAGTAATCTTTGGTAAGTAGTTCCACTTTACACACTAAAAGTAAAGAACTCGAAAAGATTTACCTGAATTTGTTAAGCGTAGGTTTACAGGCTTTGGATTTATATGGAAGGGCGGAACTATAAAAACGCTCACGTAAACTGACTTGTGAGCGCTTGTGCGATCGTTTGATATTATTTTCACCCTGATACTTGTCCCAGTTCTCTTTGGGAGCAATTATGGTTAAAATAGCTGTATTGTGGTATTTAATAAGACATTTTTATAAATATTAATTAAGTTAAGATACTGGTAAATGCACAGTAAAACAACTACCAATTCCCAATTGACTTGTGACAGTAATTAATCCACCGTGATTCTCAGCAATAGCTTGGGCAATAGCCAATCCTAAACCAGAACCACCAGAATTATAAGAACGTGATTTATCTGCTCGCCAAAAACGCTCAAAAATATTTTCTAAATCTCCTGGTGCAATTCCTACACCCGTGTCTTGGACATTAACTATTAGATGGGAAACACTACGATTAGCTATGATTTCTATTGTCCCCTTTGATAGCGTGTAATGTATAGCGTTTTGAATTAAGTTACTAAATAATCGTGTTATCTGATTTGGATCACATAATAAATAAAGCTTTTCATTCAATTGACTTTTCAGATTAATTTGTTTAGCCATTGCTTGCGGCTGATATAGTTGTATTAAGTTATTTAAAATTGAACTAAGATTAATAGTTTCTTTAATGTGGTTAGGAATATTATCATAACGAGCTAAAAATAGTAAGTCTTCTGTAAGTCGAGTCATTTGGTTAGTAGCACTAGAAATAGCCTGAAATTTTTCTGCGTCAGTTTCTCGCATTCCTTCTGGATACTTGAGTGCTACCCCTGCATTACTTTTAATCGCCATTAAAGGACTGCGGAGTTCATGGGAAGCGTCAGCAGTAAACTGTTTTAACCGTTCAAAACTTTCTTCAATTGGTTGCATCGCTTGACGAGTTAGCCAAACTCCACCAGCACCACTAATAATTAAAGCTACAATAATTCCACCGCCTAATCCCAAATCTAATTTATTTAAAGTTTCATCGAATTCTTCTAGAGATTGACTTGCTCTTACATATCCAATAAATTGTTTATCATCACTATTAATAATTGCTAAAGTAACAGACTGAATGCGATTTTTACCAACTGGATTAATTTGTTCTCCTTCTTTTACACGAGTAGGTAAACTTAAAATATCTTGTCCCTGTTTTTCGATGAGATTACCTTTAGTATCAAACCAGTTTAGTTCTTGATGATTTTTAAACAATTTATCTTCAGGTAAGTCATTTTCAATTCTAATTTTTCCGTTATTAAACTCGGCATTAGCAGCACCAACTTGTGCTAAGACATAAAGTTTTTGTATTTGTTGTTTATAGAGACTATGAGTGAAGACAATCCGAACAGCAATTGCAAATCCACCTAAGATTAATGATAAAACGATTAAATAAGACAACAGTAAACGACGGCGAATTTTTTCAAACATCAGCTAAATTTACATTTATCAAAAAAGTAAAGGTTCAAAACCTCGCCCGCAAGTGGCGCGAAAAAATTCTTGTATTCTCTTGGTAGGTAAAAACCCCAACCCGGAGTGCCTGTCTGAGTTTAATTGCGAATGGGTGAAAAAGCGAATTGGATTTATTTAGGACACAGGCGATAACCAAAACCGTAAATAGTTTCGATAAAATCCTCTGAACTTCCTAGCGCTCTGAGTTTCTTTCTTAAATTTGTCATGTGAGTTTTAACGGTTTCTTCCCCAGATAATTTATCAAACTCCCACAATTTATCTAAAATTGCCGAGCGAGTTAAAACTTGAGTAGGATTTTTCAAAAAGCATTCTAATATCATGTATTCTTTATGTGTTAATGATAAAGGCTTGTTTCTATAAGTCACATGATAATTATTAGGGTCTAATTGTAAATCACCGTGAATTAAAATTAGTTGGTGAGTTTCTGAGCTTCTCCGAGATAAAGCTCTAATTCGTGCTGCTAATTCTTCTAGTTCAAATGGTTTAACTAAATAATCATCTGCACCAGCATCGAGTCCAGTTATTTTATCTGGTGTTGTATCTCTTGCTGTCAACATCAAAATAAAAGCGTTGCAATTAGCAGCACGTAACCGTTTACAGAGAGTAATTCCATCTAAGCGCGGCAACATTAAATCTAATAAAATTAAATCGTAATTACCTGCTTCGGCATATTCCCAACCTTCAATGCCATCACAAGCAATATCAACAGCATGATGCTGGTGTTTTAAATCTTCGCCTAAGGGTTTAGCAATGCGATCATCATCTTCAATTATTAATATTCTCATATCTTTATGTTATGGTCATCTATTTGCTTAGAGCTGATTCGTAAAGAAAATCTTAAGGGTACTCAACTCATTGCTATGTCTGAGTTTCAGCGAATAAATGCTGTATTGAGTTAAATTACTGAAACCCTTATTAGATAAGTACTTTACTTGAGTTTACAAATTAGCTCTTAAAGGCATCACTCAATTGGGTGACGCACTTTTTTCTCCTTTCGCACGGAAAAGAATAGGACAACTGCTAGCAGGATAAAGGCGATCGCCGAAGCATATTCCCTTGGCAGTGATAGACCGCCATTTTTCACTGGTTTGGTCAGAAAATCTCCAAAGGTGGCTCCGAAGGGTCGCGTAAAGATGAACGCCAGCCAGAATAGGAGAATATCGCTCAACTTTGTTACGTAGTGAAGGGCGATGACAACACCAATGACGCTGGCCGTCACGAATGCGCCCTGGATATAGCTCAGTCCTAAGTTGCTTGTCAGAAAGTCACCAAAGGCCGTTCCCAAACTGTTAGAGAACACGACAGCCAGCCAATAGGTAGTCTCTGCGTCTTTCCTGATGATCGGATAAACGCTCAAATCTCGATCCCGGTAGTACCAGATGGCAAGAACGCTCAACAGACCGGCTACCAGAATCAGCGATCCCACTGCGTAGCCCAGCCCGAAAGATCGATCCATTAAGTCTGAAACTTCAGTTCCAGCTGTGGTTGTCGCAATGATCGCCACCCAGTAAAGGACTGGAATATATCTGTCGGATTGAATTTGAAAAAATAGGAGAATCGCCAGTATAGCGAACGTTATGGCAAAGGCTACGTAATACCCTAGCCCAAGAGACATTGATATGAAATCACCTGCCGTCTCACCCAGCGTCGTGGCAATGATCTTCATGATCCAGAAGAAAATTGTGACTTTTACAACTTTGTTCATTTATTTTTTACAAGAAAAATAGTCAGTTATGATAATTCAGATTAGCGCAGTCTGCTAGAAACAACTAAGATATTAATGGTATCCTTGAAAAGCTCTAAGCTATGTGGAATAAGCACTACATTTAAAGCTATTGAACAGTCAAAAAATAGCTTAGGTAATCGAAAATTTCCAATCAAATCGCCTTTTCACAAATAGAAAAATGCCATTCGTTCGAGAAGGCGATCGCTAATCAGTCTTGTCGGTCAATTGGCAGTAAGGCTGGTTTCTTCTGCTTAAGGCTTAAGTAAATAACCAGACTCGCAATTATAGAAAGAAAAAGCATACTGGTTCCAACCGTACCAAAACCAAAACCTCCATTTGTAGCAGATTGGGATAGTAAATTACCCATAGATGCTCCAAGCGGACGAGTCAAGATGTAGGCTAACCAGAATGCCAAAACTGCATTCATCCGAAAGTAATAATAACCGATCGCTATGATTGCAATTGAAGCGCCGAATATCAGTGCTGATTGTGCATAACCTACTTTCAAAGCTTCTGCTAAAAGGTCTCCTGTTGCAGTACCCAAGGCAAATCTACAGACCAGAAACTTGCTGTAACATAGCGTTTCAGCTTCAACTGATTCAACAGCGCCATCAATAACACGCCGCTCATAATGTAAGATGTAATGCCTAAACCAAGGTTCAGGGTTGCAGATAGAAAATCTGCTGCGGTTTCACCTACCGTGGTTCCCAGAACCTTAATAATCCAGAAGTAAATTGTCACCTCTGGAACCCTGTTTAACATCTTATTCATGATATTTGTACGTCTCGATCTTTCGCTAGAAGTAAGATGACGGCACGCTTTTTTCGCCAAATCCATCAGGTATAAGACTTGTGGGCGTAAGGGTGTGAGAAGGTAAGGGTTGCACGGTCAAAACTAACAACCGAACGAAGAATACAAAATATACAACGCTTTTCCCTACACCTCACATCATTACACTCTTAATCCCACTCCTGACAAGGGTTTTACGTTCACAAGCGTGCCATTTGTGAGATGACATCACATCCTAAACTTAGCTATGCTGCCTCCTTACATGATGATATTTTTTATGATGTGTCAAAGGATACTTATTTTGATTTCTTCTGTGCGTTCTTGTCACAGACACTCTTCTCAGATCACTAGCTTCTTTATCCCCATCTTCATGACTACTATCACGATCATGAGGGCTATCTACTTCCGCAATTTGAACACCGCTAGCAAACTGTGATCTAGCTAAAAGATGAGATGGCAATTGATGGGCATATGTTGTTTGCATATTACCACCAAATGCCAAAATACTTACAACAACAGTTGACACAATAGTTTTGGGAGAATTTTTCATGAGCCAAAGTCTTTTGCAATTCAAGTCAGTAATTCAACAGTACATATTAAAAGTCAAGAACTGGAAAAGATTTTGTTAACTACTTCAACGAACTTGGACATAAATGACTATCATAAATCCCGCTCTCTAATCTTTTTTAATCCCAGTATAGAATTCATTTGGGATCTTGCTCAAAGAGTATAATCAGATAATAATTGTCGGTTCACACATCAAGTGAAATTCTCAGAACGAAGTTACAAGGGCTTGGGGATTAGTATCGGTCATATTCAAAAGCTGAAACTTCAAATATTAATATAGTACGTTAATACTATATTGCAGATTCAGCCTAAATTTCCAACTCCAAAACACTCAACAATTTCTCTTCCACCGCAGTAAGATAAGGCCGATTTACCTTCCCCAACGACTGCAACAGACTTTTAACTGTCTCCAAAGAGCGAATCTAAATATATTCGCGCAAGGCGATCGCTGATTAACTGCATCTGCTCACATTCTTGGGGTAGGTAGTTAAAGGACTTCAGGTGCTGCAACCCAACGGCGTACTAAGTTTATAGGATTTATCTGCTTCTCGCTTCACTGCAACCGATTCACTTTCTAATGTCATTGAACCAGTTGGAGTAAAGTCAAACCCTGCCGCAAGCAAGTACAGTTCCAGCAATGCACCAAGCCTTTCCTTGACGGTTTCGTGTTCTTCTCCAGGCATTCTTCGGATCTCCAATATTCCATCCAGAAAAGACAGCCGATATCCTGGGCGCTCTAGCAACTGCTCAACTGCTTTGAATTCTCTCCAGGTCACTCCCTCAAACAACAGGGGTGATTCCTGACGGGGCGTAGCGATCGCTGCTGGGGTCATTTTAGTCTCCAGTCTGTTTGCAGGTAAGAAATCATCGCGCTTGGGGGCAGTTTATTAATTGTAACTTCTTTTTAGAGCCAGGGTGTTTGCCCATACCCAATCCCTAATCCGATGGAATTTATCAGAATTTACTGCAACACTCAATCAACCCCATATTCAAGCTCTATCAAACCCAACAGCTTCTCCTCCACAAGAGTCAAATACGGTCGCTTCAACTCCCCCAGGTACTTCAACATAGCACTTGGGGCATCTTCCAAGTTCTCGTTTTCCCGTAGCCTACGAATGCGATCGCAAATCACCAGCATCTGCTCACACTCGGGAGGCAAGTAGTTGTACGACTTTAGGTGCTGCAAACCAACCGTATGTTCGCCATCCCACATTCTCATGCTGCAACTAAAGTCATTCACTGCGCTGACAATTGCCCAACAGCCACCCTTACCCCTGAGTTCCGGGTTGTCTTTTACTACGATTTGGCACACTTCGCCGATTTGGTAGGTATTGGGTACTTGGGTTCGCTCCATAATTCTCTGCACAACATCAGTGACGATCCTGGCACTAGGAACTTTACCACCAGCCTCGTGTACTGCCTGTTGCCAAACTTTAACCTGCTGCTGGGGTTCTAGCTTTGCCAGAGGGCGCACTTGTCCTTCATTAGTCGGCAGGATTCGTGAGGGGTTAGGTCGAGTTTTGTCTACTTCCTCGTTTTGGGAACAATTTGTTCCCGTTTTATCCACTCCCTCGTTTTGGGAACAATTTGTTCCCGTTTCATCCACTCCCTCGTTTTGGGAACAATTTGTTCCCGTTTCATCCACTTCCTCATTTTGGGAACAATTTGTTCCCGCCACTATGTTGTCAAATACTACAGAACCAGCTATTAAATAATTGACTCGACGATGGGTGTATCCAAATCTATCACGACAATACTCCTCAAATGTGCGATGAGTGGATCTATATAACCTGCGATCGCGCAACTGAGCCAATGCCTTGCCTGCCTCAAAAAATGCCCTCTCCACTTTCCTCTCTAGGTGCAGGCGATCGCTAATTTCCTGCTCGGTTAATTCAGGAATTTCAACAGCAGTAACATCAATTGTTGCTAAGGCTGGGTTTTCTTGAGGGGAAATATTCTCTTCTGCAAGGTCATTTGGTAATGTGCTGTCATCAGATGCGGCAGGGGTAGCTTTTTTCCGTCTTCTAGAAGGTGGTTGGTTCATACTTCCACCTCCTTTAATCCGATGCTACTTGCTTTAAGTTGATTGCAACGTAAATGTTGGATGTAACTGACAACTGTTTAGACTTAGCCTGCCGCAGGCATTGCTTATTGAGAGACGGTGAAGGCATAGAAAGAAGATGAACGCATTCATAATTCAGCATCTTCTTCAGGCTCTACAGCTTCATAAAGGTCTTTTGGCTCACAATTTAGTAACTCACAAAGTTTTGCAACTCGAACGAACATTTTGACTCCATCACGGCTTTTTTCCCAGTTACGAACCGTCGAGACATCAAGCCCCAGCGCCTCCGCTATCTGCCTTTGAGTCAAATTCTTTTCCTCTCTGAGTTTTGCAATCCTAGACACGTAAATTTCTCCCATGCACTAATTCATAGCATTATCTTACCATGACTTTCTTCATGTGAACTAGTTGACAGCGTGAACTTTTTCACGCATAATAAATATAGAAAAAGCGCCCCCGACTGCGAATCTAGAGCGCTTTTTCTGTCCCTAATAATAAGGAAACTTCATTATGACCCATGTAAGGTATACACAGCAAGCCCTCTCCCGCTATAATCTACCCCGCATCAAAAGAATTGCTGCCGAACTCGGCGTAATACCCACTGGAGACAAAAGAGCGGCTGAAACCTGGATAAACGCAATTATCACCCACCAATCCACCCAAACTCACAAAGTCACCGACAACCAAGCCCTCGCCCAAGCCGAACTCGACCACTTCATCGCTGACCAAGCCCAAGCCGTAGCTCCCGAACCACTGACAATAGTCGAAATCTCTTTTGACCATCACGAATATTACGCTGATGACAAACTGGTAGCCAGCATTAGCCATGACGACAACCACTTAACCCAACGCTGGGTAGTAATGGTCAACGATAAAGAAGTATTTCGTGCCAATACTCTAATGCGTTGCGATCGCTTCATCTGCACTCACTACAAAGATGGCACACTGCCAGTCCAAGAAGCTCTTGTGCAAGGGAGCAGGGGTGCAGAGGGGAAAAACTTACAACAACTTTCTCCTCTGCCCCTCTGCGCCTCTGCCCCCATGCCTTCCTCTTCTACTGAAAACCAAATCATGGCGCATATCTTCAACGAGTGCCAGAATTACGGGTTTGAAATTCTCAATGATGGCATTTACAACAACAACGGCGTGAAACTGGGGCAAGTCGGATGTACTGAGGGTAACTGGTGGGTGAAGAGGCGTTATTCAGGTCAACAGCAGTATTCTAACTCTGTGTTTGATGCTGTGCGTTCATTATCGATGGTGGATGTGTCTACTGATGATAAATCCATTTTTGATGAATATTTTTTAGATCAGCCGTTAGAACAGCTAACTGGCGATAGATTGCAACGGCTGCTGGAAAAAGCGGAGTTAGTAACAGCGTAAGTCTTGGGCTTCGCCTGGGAAAAGGTTAAAGGGGAAAGGGGAAAGGTAAATTTCTTCATTCCCTTCCCCTTTCCCCCTTTCCCTAATTATTTATTCACCAATCCCCAATTAAATCTATGAAAGCCACAATATCCATTCCCCAACACTGGGCATACCCTCGCTTTACTTTGGAACAGCGTACAGAACAAGGCACGATTCTTGGACTTTACTACTACCCATCTGGTACAGAGTTGGCTGAACAATTTGATGATGGTTGGCGTTATGCTCTGATGCCTAACAAGAATTCTGATGAAATATCGTACTTGAAAGAGGATCAAATTAAACCGCTCACACCAGAAGAATTATTCTCAGAAATTACCGCAGAGATTGACTTTTATCAACAGCAAATAACAATTCTGCAACAACAGTTAGCCGTATTAACTGGAGGTTTCACAAATGCCTAAGACGGTTGACGGTTGACCCCAGTTTTGACCGTAGAGCCAATCATTTGCTGCGTTCGATTCGGC
>LXQE01000192.1 GCA_003326195.1 Nostoc punctiforme NIES-2108 | reverse complement strand
TTGAACCTTTTTCGTGTGAATTAATCCCTTTGTGAGGGAATGTTCCAATAGTAATAATCTTGGATATTTATGTCAGTCCCATATTAAGTAGAAATTTTCAATTACCTAAGTAGAAAATAGTGGAAACAAGTAGAAATTATTTTGATATTTTAGTTACTTCAGTTATTATTAAAATTATAATTAATCATTTCTTCCTGTACTAGAAAGCTCTCTGAACTTGATTTTTGCTAAGTAAGTTATTAAAGTTATTGGTAATCTTATTTTTGAGTAACTAATTGCTGAAAAAACTTCATAAAATTTTTGTATATCGTGAGAGATTATGAAACCAAGATTATGGCAAGAGTTTTTAGAACAAATCGCTGTTAGTTATGAGCTTGATGGAAAGCCGAGAGAGGTTTTCTTGGCTCGATTTGCTTTTGAAAATTGGCGTAAGAATGATAGAGAAATATGTGAGCTTATAGAGACAAGCCTTGAAGTTTATAAAAAGCACATGACCAAGGTTTATGAGAAGCTTGGTGGAATTAGCGGTTGTCCTGAACTTGATCCTCGTAACCAAGGGCCAGGCAAGTTTGGAAAACTGCTAGAGTGGCTGCGCCATACCAAACATCCTGAATGGCTTATTAACTCACAAGCTACAGCCTCCACTGATACCAACCTATTTAACTATGAGGCTCCAGTCCCTTTAAACTCTTGTTTTTATATTGAGCGTCCACCAATTGAATCGGACTGTTATCAAGCAATTACGCAACCAGGAGCATTAATTCGTATAAAAGCCGCCAGACAAATGGGTAAAACTTCACTACTGGATAGGATTCTTGCCTATGCAGGTAAGCAAGGCTATCGCCGAGTTCGATTAAACTTGCTGCAAGTAGAAGAGGCAAAGTTTAGTGATTTGGACAAGTTTTTACGCTGGTTCTGTACTTACATTAGTGATAAGTTGCAGTCCTCACACCAATTAAATGATTACTGGAATGAAGATAGAGGCAGCATGACCAGTTGCACTAGATATTTTGAAGTGCTACTGAAACAAGAAGACAATCCTTTAGTTTTAGGGTTAGATGGGATAGACCGTGTTTTTCAGCACCCTGAAGTTACTCAAGACTTTTTTTATCTACTACGAAGTTGGCACGAAGAAGCCAATAACCTTGAAATTTGGGAGCAACTAAGATTAGTGGTAGTTCACTGTACTGAAGACTATGGGCGACTAGACATTAATCAATCACCCTTCAATGTTGGGCTACCAGTGGAATTGGAGGAATTTACTCAAGCACAAGTAGAAGAGTTGGTGCAGAAGCACCGATTAGATTGGTATGGAAATCAAGCCCAGCAATTAATGGCAATGGTTGGAGGACACCCTTGTTTAGTACAGTCGGCACTATTCCACCTTGCTGCTCACCCAGAGGTAACAGTAGAGAAATTTTTACAAACCGCTTCTACAGATGCTGGAATATATGGACGACATCTGCGCCCACTCCTAGTAACTCTTAGAGATCAGCCTGACTTAGCAGCAGCATTTAAACAGGTAATTACAGCGAACGAACCAGTTCAGTTAGGTGTAATCCAGGGGTACAAACTGCACAGTATGGGATTGATTAAATGGCAGGACAATCAAGTAATTCCCAGGTGTGAGTTATATAAACTGTATTTTCGAGAGCGGCTAGAAACTTGAGTTTAGGTAATTTAGCTTAAAAAATGGCAGCACACAACTATTATCAAGTCGGCGGTAGTTTAAAGTATGGGCATCCTACTTATGTGGAGCGGCAAGCAGATCAAGATATTTATGAGGGATTAAAAAATAGAGAGTTTTGCTATGTGCTGAACTCGCGGCAGATGGGTAAATCTAGTTTGCGAGTACAAGCAATGAAAACTTTAAGTAGAGAAGGAATAAAATGTGCATCTGTTGATATAGGAAAACTTGGTAACTCTACCACTCCAGAGAAGTGGTATGGAGGATTCATATCTGAGTTATGGAGAGGTTTTGATCTTCTAACAGAGGTTAATGAGTATGACTGGTGGCACAGACATGAACATTTATCACCTATATTGCGAATAAGTCGTTTTATTGAAGATATATTATTAATCAAATTCTCAGAAAATATTGTAATTTTTATTGATGAAATTGATAGTATTCTCAAAGTGAGCTTCAAAGATGACTTTTTTACCTTTATTCGTACTTGTTACAATCAGCGAGTTGATAGACCAGAATATGAGCGACTTACTTTTTGTTTATTGGGAGTAGCTACTCCATCTAGCTTAATTCAGGATAAAACACGTACTCCATTTAATATCGGTCGGGCTATTGAACTTACTGGATTTACATTAAGTGAAGCTAAATTATCTCTAGTTAAGGGTTTAGAAGAGACAGTAGAAAACCCTGAAGGTGTGTTAGAAGAGGTTTTGAAATGGACAGGCGGACAACCTTTTCTCACTCAAAAGTTATGCCAACTGATTGCAAAAAAGGCAGATAGTAAAGTCCCTAATATTCAACAATTGGTTCAAAAGTACATTATCAGTAACTGGGAAACTCAGGATGAGCCAGAGCATTTAAAGACAATTCGAGACCGACTCTTAAACAATGAACAGCGTGCTGCCCGGTTGTTAGGTCTTTACCAGCAAATCTTACAAAAGGGTGAAGTTCTAGCTGATGGAAGTTCTCAGCAAATGGAGTTACGGCTATCAGGGTTAGTTGTCAAGCAGCAAAGCTCTTTGAAAATTTATAATCGCATTTACGCAGATGTATTTGACCAAAAGTGGGTGCATAAGGCATTAGCAGATTTGCGGCCTTATTCCGAGATGTTTACGGCATGGTTAGCTTCTCATTGCCAGGATGAATCACGGCTGTTGAGGGGGCAGGCATTATGGGAAGCACAGGCGTGGGCTGCGGATAAAAGCTTGAGCAATTTAGATTATCAATTCTTAACAGCAAGTCTTGAGTTAGAAAAGCGAGAAGCTCAAACTGCTTTAGAGGTAGAGAAAGAGGCGAGTTGGATATTAAGTGAAGCTAATCAGACATTGATTAGGGCGCAACGTAAAGCACAGCGAATAATTCGCTCTGGAATTACTGTACTGGTTATTATTTTGTTTGTGACAGCAACAGTAGTGATATTAGCAGACAATAGCGTCAAGAAAGCTGAGGAGCGAAGAAAATCAGCAGAAATAGGTGCGCTAAATGCAGCATCTAAATTATTTTGGCGTTCAAATAATCAGCTTGAAGCATTGACGGCAAGTTTAAAGGCAAGTCAATTACTCGAAATTGAAGTACCACCTGATATCAAAAATCAGACTGTAGAACAGCTAAAGCAGATACTCTACGAAGTACAAGAGCGCAATCGATTAGAAGGACATAAAGGTGATGTTTTAAATGTCAGTTTCAGCCATGATGGACGGAAAATTGCCACGGTTAGTAGAGACCGTACTGTTAAACTTTGGACTACAGATGGTCAGTTACTTAAAACTTTAGAGGGTCATAACGGTCATAACAATTGGGTGTACGGTGTTAGCTTCAGCCCTGATGACAAGACAATTGCTACTGCTAGTAGAGACGGTACTGCTAAACTTTGGACTACAGAAGGTGAATTACTTCAAACTTTCAACAGCCATTCTCAGGCTGTACACGGTGTAAGTTTCAGCCCTGATGGAAAGAAGATTGCCACAGCTAATAGAGATGGAACTGCTAAACTCTGGACTACAGACGGTCAGTTACTCAAAACCTTCATCGGCCATAGTGATTGGGTGTACAGTGTAAGCTTCAGTCCTGATGGTAAAACAATTGCTACTGCTAGTGGTGACGGTACTGCTAAACTCTGGACTACAGATGGTCAATTACTCCAAACTTTCAGGGGTGATAAAAAAAGGTTGTTGAGCATAAGTTTTAGCCCTGATAGCAAAAGGATTGCTACTGCTGGTATGGATGGAACTGCTAAACTTTGGACTACAGACGGTCAGTTACTCAAAACCTTCATCGGCCATAAGGATTGGATCTGGAATGTCAGTTTCAGCCATGATGGACGGAAAATTGCCACGGTTAGTGGAGACCATACTGTTAAACTTTGGACTACAGAAGGTGAATTACTTCAAACTTTCAACGGCCATTCTCAGGCTGTACACGGTGTAAGTTTCAGCCCTGATGACGCAATAATCGCTACTGCTAGTGCTGACGGTACTGCTAGACTTTGGAGTACAGATAAAGACAGATTCACTTTATTAAAAGGGCATAAAGGTTGGGTCTTTCATACAAATTTTAGTCCCAATGGAAATATGATTGCTACTGCCAGTGATGACGATACTGCCAAACTCTGGAGTATAAACGGTAAGTTATTACATACTCTAAAAGGGCATGAAGATCGCGTTTATAAGGTGAGGTTTAGTCGTGACGGTAAAACAATTGCTACTGCTAGTTGGGATGGTACTGTCAAACTTTGGAATCTTGAAGGCCAGTTACTTCAAACTCTCTCAGGAGACAAGAATGGAGTCAATAGTGTAGATTTGAGTTTTGATGGTAGCATAATTGCCATCGCTAATAAAAACAATACTGTAAAAGTTTGGAACTTAAAGAGCAAAACTTCTCTAATCTTAAAAGGACACACTGATGAAGTTTGGGATGTGAGCTTTAGTCCAGACAATAAAACAATTGTCACTGCTAGTGCTGACGGTACTGCCAAACTTTGGACTACAGATGGTCAACTCCTCCGCACTTTCAAAGGTCATTTAAATGAAGTTTTCAGTGTAAGCTTTAGTCCTGATGGAAAGACATTTGCTACTGCTAGTTATGACCGTACTGCTAAACTCTGGAGTACAGATGGTCAACTCCTCCAAACTTTTGATGGCCATTCAAGAGGGGTTATAAGTGCGAGTTTCAGCCTCGATGGGAAGACAATTGCTATTTGTAATAAAGATTCAACCGTAACTATTAAGAAGTTATTAGATGATAATCTGTCTCAACTAAAAGTGGTATCATGCCAATGGTTAAAAAATTACCTAAAAAATAATCAGTACGTAAAAGCAAGCGATCGCAGCCTTTGTAACTAAGAGAAAATTTAGGATATTAATACAGATTCGAGAGATAAAAAATGGATGAAAAAGAGTGTGAAAGAAGGGGCGGCGTATTTAATCGTATTACAGGGAAGTGTAAATTACCCGAAAGCCCTCGTGAGGAGTCAATAGATGAACAAACTGAAATAACAAGCTTCAAGCAAAGAGTGAAGGAAATTGCAGAGAAAGAATGGAAGTTTTTTAAGCGGGGTGAAAAGAAAGAACACGAAGAAGGCTTTTGGCAAAGGGTCGGAGATTATTGGCGAGAAGGCGTAGGTCGGAATGATAGAGATGGTCGAGACGATTATCGTTGGTCAGCAGCTTTTGTATCTTGGGTGATGAAAAAAGCGGAAGCAGGCGATAAGTTTAAGTATTCTTCCCGTCATTCTGTCTATATCCAAGATGCGATCCGCAAGCGAGAAAATAATGATCCTGATGGAGCATTTAAGGGTTATAGACTTAATGAAGTTGCGCCTCAAATTGGGGATTTAGTCTGTTTTTCAAGTGGGGAAGATAGAGGCAAAGTAGAATACGATGCTACAAGAGATTCGGAATATCGCTCTCATTGTGATATTGTTGTCGCTACAACGCCAGAGCAGATTGAGGTCATCGGTGGAAATGTAAAACAGTCTGTTTACAAAAAAACTCTCAAGCTTGACTCACAAGGACATTTAATCGATACCTCACAACTTTGGTTCGTTGTAATTAAAAATCTGCTCTAATGATGAAACGGGTTTATTCAAGCCTCACACAAGTGTGAATTTCTCCATGTAACCGAATATGTTCAACTAACCGTTTGGTTTCACCACCTGCTAATTCTAGTTCCCTGAGATTACCCACTAAAACAAACAATTCCCTTGCTCTACTAACGGCGGTATTTAGTAAATTAGGTTTCCGGTTAAGGAACCAAAAACTATGCTCTTGGTGGCACTGGTAAGGAGAAAAGATAATGGCTGCTTTCTCTCCCCCCTGGAAGGTGTGAACCGTGCCAATATCATCCCAAGAAAAGTTTCGCCAACGGTTAGATAGTCGATACCTTAGCGCGTTAGCTTGCTGCGAAAACGGCGACATCACCCCAATTGTTTTTGAGTTGTCATCCGAGTTAGTAGAGTACCCATGTTTTAGCAAGGACGCAATTATAGTTTCTACAGCATCAATTTCTTCTGGATTGGTATTATGGGTGTGGCTTCCTTCAACGTGGTAAGCCAACAGATGCTTGACCGTTGCAGTCTGCTGATCACCTGAAAGGATTTGCAGACCACCGGGATAGTTGGGGCTGCAAAACTGAATAATGGGTGGGGTGCAACGGTAATGATTAGAGAGAATAATGCCATTGCCATTGTCGCCTTCTGTGCCATTAGCACCAGCAGCGCGGTGATAAGCGGTAGCTGTGTATTTGGCAGTGGGGGCATAGCGATAATAGTCTTCATTCCCCATGCCCCGATCCAGAAAGGCGGTTTTCAGATATTGTTTGATAGTATCGTCGCAAAGGTTAATGATTGGCTCAATTTGTTGGGGGTCGCCTGCTACTACTGCCTGTTGCGATCGCACTAGCAAAGGAAATAATTGATGTACAAGAGTTGTCCCCGCTTCATCCACCAGTGCCAGCTTTACGCTATTGGGTTGAAGGATTGGCAGCATATTACGTATTGATTGCAGGCTGGAGCTAATAACGGGAAAAATCAAACTCAAGTCACGGTAGATAGCATCACTATCACTTTCCAGTTTGAGCAATGCCTCTCCGTCTCCCGTCAAGACGCTGCCATAAGTTGACAATGCCCTCATAACGCTCTCCTTGCGTCGGAGAACTTCTTGCAATAGAAATGCCCAGGCACGTTGAAACAGTTCTACCTGTAATTGGTGGTGGTCGCGGTAAAAAAGATTGTAGAAATCCCCTTGTGGGTAACTATCGATTTGTTTCTGAATTTGCTGATGTCTGAAAAGTTTTAACTCTAGTTCCTTATTTAAAGCTGTTAGCTGGGCTTGAATTTCAGTGACTTTTTGGTGAAGATTTTGCCATTGCTGTGAAAAATCGAGTTTTTGGTTAACAGAAGCCTGGGCTGCGGTTAAACTAGGGTGGTCAAGGGGGGTCTGAAAAGGATGCCCTGTCGCTAAGGTGTTTAACACAGCTGCGTTGATTCGCAAAGCCAAGCGGCGAAAAATTCGTTGCTCGGTAGTAGCATTAAGCCAGTTCAAGGCGCGTTTGGTAATAGGGTCAGACTCTTTTGGTAGTTCTCGTTCTGCCTGGGATAAAGCTTCTTGTATCTGCTGGTAAGCATCAATGGGAAAATTTGCATAATCAGACAAACTTGATAGCTGTTCAGTTAGGGCTTGTAACTTGGAATCAGTAACAGCAATCTCGTTATTGAGTAATTGTATTTCTAGATCCAGTTGCGATCGCCGTTCAACATCAGTGACTTTTTGAGCAGTATTAAAGCGGTCTTGCTCTATGAGTTGCTGAATTTCACTCTCTGCTTGCAGTAATTCGAGTTTGGCTTGCTCCCAAGACTCTTGATTAAATTCAGCATTACGCAGCCAATCTTGGCTTGATTGGAGTTTGGGTAGAGTTTCCTTACGGATATTAGTTTGGTTGCCGCCTGGAAGATAAAACTGTTGAGCAGAAGAATTTATAGTCAGTCGTTGTTGGAATTTTTTAACGGTGCTGTTATTAGTGCCGACAAAAAGTATTAAATTATTTGCATCATCTTCACCGCGAACAAGCCGTAACGCCCGATCCACTACTTGCTGTGCTATGAGGTGCAGAAACACTTCTGTTTTTCCAGTCCCCGGTGGCCCACAAACAGCAGTTAGTAAGTTCTCTTGGGCGTGTTTCAGGACAGACGCTTGAAATTCATCAGGCGCATGATCCGGGAAAGCACCCCAGAACATCACTTCATCTCTAGGTGATTGTGGCTGACCACAAACGTACTGCATTGCTGGGTGAGTTTCAGTTAGCCATTCGCTATTACAGTCAGGTTGTTGAAGTTCCTTGAGGATTTCTTGTATGTCTTGCTTTAGGAGGGCGTTATAGGGCGTAAAATCACAGCGTAGCAAATAAGGTTGTCGAGAGGTTTTGTACTTGACTTCGGGTAAATCTACCAGTTCAAGAAAGTCTCGAAGCGTTGGGAATCTTCCTTTAAATGTATCTTCTAAAAATTTTCCAATTCCTGAAGCAACAATCAGTGATTCGGTTTGCTCCTCCTCTAGTCCGTACAGCCGCATCAAATTAACAACCACTGGCTGAAACTCGTATTCGGTCAAGTCCCAACCCGTTTTGCGGTAATTACCTTTAAAGATGGGTGAAATATCAATTGTGAATAAAGGCAGGTATTTCAGCTTTTGCTCTTTGCCCTTGCCGTTGATTATATAGATTTGTGGGAAAGCAACAGCCATCTGAACATCATTTTTGTTACCTCTTTTAGCTGCTTGCTGCTGTTGCTGGAATTGCGTAAATACTTCGCTATCTAACAGTAGCTTGTTCCCAACAAGCTGCACTCCCTTATCTACTACTTTTGAATAAATATCTGAAGAACGCTCGACCTCGGCTTGAGTCAGTTCTTCTAACCTGATGTAGCCTAACCAAGCTTGTACTATCTGGATAAGTTTTTCTGACTCTAGCATAGGAACACTTGTGGGAGCGACTGTACTACTGGCACTCTGACTAACTTAATATTTTTTGTCGTTTGTCGCAAACATACCGCAGTAGTCAGCAGTTTTCCACAAAATTTTTAACAATTATAATTGCTCAGAACGTTATGAAAGCGTTACCACACCAGAATAGTTAAGGATTTTCGCGTCAACAGTTAACAAAGGACACCCATAATTTCTGGCTGTAGCTACAATAATTTGGTCAAAAGGGTCGCTATGAAATCCGCTTAATTGAGTTGAATCAACCACTATCGGCAGGGTTAAATTTAATAGCTGTACTCCGGGATAAGCCAAAGCTGTTTCTAGCCATTCATTAGCTGAACAAGAAAAAACCAGTCGATTTTTTTCGACTAATTTGGCGACCTCCCAACAAGAAACAATACTTACTCCCAAACCCTCAGATTGATATTCTTCTATCCACTCCCGATACTTTGTAGTTAGTCTGGAGTTATCGTCAACCCACCAAACCCAGATGTGTGTATCAAGTATGATCATTGCAAAACTTCCCAATCTGACAAGGCAACGGGTTCTGTTGGATCATCGTAACGGATTACTTTACCACGCATTGGATAGAGATTTGTTTCTGGTTGGCTAGGCGCTGCTCCTTGAAGTTGTGGAGTTTTAGCTGACAGAATAATCACCTCCACAGCATCCCCAGCATGAAAAGGTAAGCCCTGTAGCATCAAAGTTCCATCTTCCGTTAAAACAGCTTCTATTTTGTGAGCTTCCATCTTACTACTCCTATTTGTTAATGGAGAAAAAGAGAAACGGATCTTACTTTCTCTAGTTTTTTTATTATGGCACTTTGGCTCCCCTGACTTTTTAGCCGTAACTAGCGTAAGTCATGATTTCGAGAGAACTGGGGAGCAGTGGCAACCTGAGCTTACTCAACGTTTGTCAGCGTCTCCAGTTGTGCAAGTAGTTTCTCTATTTGCTTGCGCTTCTTAGGGTCTGACCAAATACGCGATTTTCTTAGTTTGGTAGTCGCAGCAGTAAAGCGCTCTCTATAATCGTTCGACTCGGTGTTTGCGGTAGAGGCTGGGGTTTTCTTCTCAATAATGCGCTGTCTGATTTCACTTAAAGACCAGTTGTTAGCAAGAGCTTGTTCTAAAAATGCAACGCGCTCATCTAATTTCTGAATCTGGGCGATGGCTTTGGCTTTGGTGTACTCAAGTGAGCCTTCCCTTAGCGCATCAAGGATATCTTCTGGGAGGTTGAGCAAGGGCAGGCGGTTCTTAACGAAAGATTCCCAGGTCATTAACCCTAAGCCTTCAAACACTTCTTTAACGATTTTGAGGTCTGGGTTTAATGGCTGCTCCTGGTTGAGGTCGGAATTATCTGTTTCGGTTTCGCCCATAACGTTATGGGTAGATAATTCAATCTCACCTTCATCGTCGCTGATAGCGTTATTGGGAGAATCAGTTTCAACTCCGCCCATAACGTTATGGGTAGGTTCATCACCTTCGCTATCGTGTGCGCCCATAACGTTATGGGTAACTGTAGATACTTTGTTTTGTAGGCGTTGTAGACGATACAGGAATGGCGGTATCTCCTCAACGCTTCGACCTAGCTTGAGAGACAGCAGTTGCAGGATACCTTCAGTTTCTTCAACTGGGTTGAGGTCTTCTCGCAGCAAGTTTTCTATCAAAGCCAACTGAAACGCTTGGTCATCAGATAGCTCACGCACAACCACAGGTGCAGCTTCAAGTTTGGCTTCAATTCCTGACCTGTAGCGTCGTTCTCCTGCTACTACTTCGTGTTTACCTCCGCCAATTGGACGCACCAACAGAGGTTGCAGGATGCCATGCTGCTTTATCGACTCGGTTAACTGCTTTAATGCTTCCGGGTCAAAATAACGGCGCGGTTGATTCGGCGGCAGAACAATCTGGTCTAACGGCATGGATTGAGGAGAACCAGCATTCGCTACGCCTGTGGTGTCCCAAGGTACTTCAATTTTGCTTTTAAGGGGTTGGCTGGCTTTAGTAGTGCGTCTCATTTTAAGGATTCTAAACTAACGGCTATTTTTTTCAAGATGGCGACAGATGGGTGCTTTGGTTCGTAAACTGCAAGGGGCATTCGTTCTTCTGAAGCATCAACAAAAGCAGTGGAGCGAGGAATGGGGGCAAAGACAGTTCCGGCGTTCGCTAGTTGTTCAGTGATGGCTGCTAAAGTACGAGTGTCCTGGGAGTTACGGGCATCGTATTTTGTCGGCACAAATCCGGCTATTTGCAATTTGCGGTTGGGTTTATTGCGTACTGTAGCAACCGTTTTTAGTAATTCGCCTGTTCCCTCAAAGGCTTTGAAATGGGTTTCTAGGGGAACGAGAACATGGGTAGCAGCTACAAGGGAGATGTAACTTAGTAGCCCTAAGCTGGGAGGGCAATCTATGAGGATGAAATCGTAATTCTCTTGGATTGGCTCGATGGCTTCTTTCAGGCGGAAATCGCGCATGGAAGCACTAACCAATTGCATTTCTGCCGTAGAAAGAGAGATGTTAGCAGGGGCTAAATCCATGCCGTGAATCCCCTCATGAATTGGCAGAGGTTGTTCATCTACAATGGCATTGTTGACAGTTTGCTCTATGTCTCTTGGAACCAAGCCCATAAAGATAGTCAAGCTGGCTTGGGGGTCGATGTCGATGAGCAGAACACGATGACCCAATTGCGCTATTTGATAGCCCAGGTTTTGGGTAAGGGTGGTTTTGGCAACACCTCCCGCCTGATTAAAAACTGCGATGATTCGGCTCATAAGTGAGTTGGTTTACCTGCCCCGTTACAATTAAAGATAACTGGTGATGCGCCAATCGGTACTGTTTATTTAAGGATGGGGTAAATTTCACCACCAATATACAACTCATACCAAGTTTTATCTCTAATTACAGCGAAGGCTAATTTCTACTATTGCCTCTTCATAGCAAATAGTAAAAATGCTCCTAATTTTTATGATAGAAAGCACTTGCTGAAAAGCTTACCCTATAGTAGTTTCAGCCAAGCGCGTACACAACTCCTGTTTAGGAACGGTGACCCCTATTTCTTACACTCTCTCTAGTCTCCAAAAATGCATTTGTCCTAAACTTTCCCCAACAACAATTGTCACCCCATCCGGCGCAATAGCAAAGCAAAGTAATGCACTCTCCCCAGTGAAACTAGCAATTACTTTTCCACTGGATAAATTCCAAACACTGAGAGTGTTGTCCTCTGAAGCAGAAATTACCTGCTTACCATTCGGAGTAACGGCTACACCAGCTGTTCCCCAGTAACCGTCGCTATGACCAGTAAAGGTAAAAAGTTCTTCTGTTGTTTCCAAATCCCAAACTTTAAGAGTTCTGTTCCCAAAAAGACAAATCACCTTTTTGCCATCCGGAGTAATGGCTATATTGCTTATCCCCCAAGGGTATTCACTATCGCTACCATGAGAGAGCGTAAACAGTTCTTTTCCCGTTTTCAAATCCCAAACTTTAAGAGCTTCGTTCATTGAAGCAGAAATTACCCGCCTGCCATCGGGAGTAAGCACCACATCTGTTACCCAGTTCTTATCTTCTTTTATCCAGTTACTACGACCGTTACTATGACCACTGAAAGTGAACAGTTCTTTTCCCGTTTTCAAATTCCAAACTTTGATAGTTTCGTCAAATGAACCAGAAATTACTTGCTTGCTATTTGGGGTTACGGCTACTGCATCTACCTGGTCGTTATGACCAGTAAGAGTAAACAGTTCTTTTCCCGTTTCCAAATTCCAAATTTTAAGAGTGTTGTCCCCTGAAACAGAAATTACCTGCTTGCCATTTGGAGTGACAGCAATAGCCCTTATGAAGCTGCTATGACCAGTGAGAGTGAACAGTTCTTTTCCCGTTTTCAAATTCCAAATTTTAAGAGTGTTGTCCCTTGAACCAGAAATTAACTGTTTCCCATCTGGAGTAATCACTAAATGAGATATCCAGTCGCTATGACCAGTGAGAGTGAACAGTTCTTCTATTGTTTCCAAATTCCAGACTTTGAGAGTTTTGTGTCCTGAAATAGAAATTACCTGCTTGCCATCCGGAGTAATGACTATCGCACTCACCGAAGCATCTGTCGAATTAGTACGACCGATGAGAGGGAACAGTTCTTCTGTTGTTTCCAAATTCCAGATTTTGAGAGTTTTGTCTCTTGAAGCAGAAATTACCTGCTTGCCATCCGGAGTAACAACTACACCTTCTATCCAATTACTATGACCAGTGAGAGTAAACAGTTCTTCTGTTGTTTCCAAATCCCAAACTTTGACAGTTTTGTCTCCTGAAACAGAAACCACTTGCTTGCCATTTGGAGTGACGGCTACTCCAGTTACCCAGTCGCTATGACCAAAGAGAGCGAAAAGTTCTTCCCCTGTTTCCAAATCCCAAACTTTAAGAGTTCTGTCTCCCCGATCGATATGATGCCCTGATGCAGAAACTACCTGTTTGCCATTCGGAGTTACGGCTACAGCGTTTACTCTTGCACGATGACCAAAGAGAGTGAAAAGTTCTTCCCCTGTTTCCAAATCCCAAACTTTAAGAGTTTTATCGTCTGAGCCAGAGATCACCTGTTTGCCATTTGGAGTAACAGCTACAGCATTTACTTCGTCGAGATGACCAAAGAGAGTGAAAAGTTCTTCCCCTGTTTCCAAATCCCAAACTTTAAGAGTTTTATCGTCTGAGCCAGAGATCACCTGTTTGCCATTTGGAGTAACAGCTACAGCATTTACAGGTTTCCTATGACCAGTGAGGGTAAACAGTTCTTTTCTCGTTTCCAGATCCCAGACTTTAAGAGTGTCATCCAATGAACCAGAAATTACCTGCTTGCTATTTGGAGTGACAGCTAATGTATTTATTGAACCATGTTGCGAATTTCTATGACCAATGAGGGTGAATATTTCTTCTCCTGTTTCTAAATTCCAGACTTTAAGAGTTTTATCGTCTGAGCCAGAAATCACTTGCTTGCCATTCGGAGTAATGACTACAGCCTTTACCCTTTGTGTATGACCATAGAGAGTATACAATAATCGCCCTCCAGGGGGAGTTAAACTGGGTATGAGGGGGCGCAACCAAATAGTTGTCTTAGTCTGCTTTGCTTGTTCCAAAAATGCCTGAATTTCTGGCACTTGAAAGTAGAGTAAGCGCCCAAAAATTTGCCCTGCTAGTTGTGTTTTATCTTTAGCTAAAATATGCGCCGATAATCGTAACGCCCCTTGCAGCCACGGCAAATTCTTATTCTGCGGCAAGTAATTATAATCCGCTATTAGTGCGGTGATATTAGTATTATCTAACTTTGCCTGTAGCCACCGTAAATCAAGCAGCAGCTGTTGCAATTCAGTAGCGTATCCAGCAGCAACGAAGTGATGCGCTAGATGTTGGAATAAATAGCCATCGTTTGCCCCCATGTGCCAACCATCTGGGCATTCTCGTGCATAAGCATTCAACAGCCGTTGGTGTAGCGCTGACATATCCTGCGCTTGCTTTCGCACATAGTCTAACTGCAAATCATGCAACGTTAAACATCCCGACTTATCTTGCCTTGTCAGTGATTTGTTCACTAGTTCATCTATCACATCTTGGGTATCATACTCATCCAAACCCAACGGTTCCCAGAACCTCTGCAACACTACTTCTGGAATCAGCGTATCTTCCGGGAAGACAGCAAAATCCAGATATCGCTCTCTCACATTCAGTTCCAGAGCTTCTACACTTACGTGAATTGCCACAAACAAATCTGGATACGGGTAATCAGAGAACTGTTGTCGAATCTTCTCCAAAGAAGAATGATGCAGCCTATAGAGTACATTATCCCAGCGGTTTACTGGTTTTCCCTGCACCATTGCTCCAACCATCGCCAGCGCTAGTGGTAAATTACCGCATTCCCGTGCGATATCCCTTGCCGTTGCTGGCAACTTGTCTAGAGGTTGCTCTGCACACTGTGCTAACAGTAGCAGTGCTTGTTCATCGCTTAAGACAGAAAGTTCGTGTCCAGTAGCTCCCAACGCCGTAATTACCTTAGCATCGCGGGTAGTAATCAGCATCTGACAGCGTTGCCCTAAAACATTAAACGCTGCTGCGTCTTCTGCGCGCCAAACATCATCCAAAATCAGTAAACAAGCTTTATCTATTAGTAATTCCCGCAACCGCACTTTACCCAAGTCAATCTCAGTAAAAGCTTCCTGTAAATCGCCCAGCGTTTTAGCTAGATATGATTGACAAGCTAAAAGCTGTGGTGTTTGCCCCAGTGTTACCCACATGACCCCATCGGGAAATGTTTGTTGCACCTCTTTATCCCTTGCTAGAGCAGCTGCCAACACCGACTTGCCAATGCCGCCCATACCCTGCATACCCACTCGACGATGGATGCCAGTGATAACTACTTGCTGATTACCATCCCTCAAGACTTTCTGTTTGAGAAGGTGGAGTTGATTTGGGCGTGGTAAGAAATGCGGCGGCAACTCTGGGACGTTAATGAGCTTGCTTAAAGATATGTGGTGAAGGACTAAACTAGATTTTTTTTTAAGCACTGGTATAGAGTTGCCGACAACCCCTTCTAATTGAATTGCAATACAACCCATTTCGTAAGCATTTTCAATTGATTCTCCAGCACCCAAAGCATCATAAAAACCTACTGCAAACTTAATCGCTGCCTTGTCTGGAATGCTGTCACTCATGCCAATCACATAATCAATATGTTGTACAATGGCATCAGCCTGGACTTCAGAATAACAAGCATTCAGCAAAACACACTCAAGTTGATTTGAGAAAAACTTAAACAATCGCGCCAAAGCATCAGTACTAACAAGTTTAGTTTGTCCTATAGCGTCTTCCAGTGCTAGTCCTTCAGTTTTAGCACCATGTCCACAAAAATGAACAATCTGCGGTTTTTCATTCAACATAGCACGGCGAAGTCTATCAGTATTCACTGCCCACCGCATCCGCAAGTCAAAGTGCCTTCGTTTTCGAGATCGTTCTAATCCGTCATAAATTTCCGCTACTTCCTCATCCAGTCTTAAAGCTGAGGTATCTTTTGGATTCGCAGCCAATATCAAGATTTTCCTGACGGTAGGACGATTGGGCATTATCAGGGGTGTATAGTACTAATCTCTATTATGGGCAGCACTGTGCCGAAACGGGAAAATTGTACGCTTGTACAGCAATGTTTTCATGAAGCTATATCTGGGGTGATATTTTATCAGTGATTTAATGTATTTACACAGTATTAACACTGTACAACAATTAAGCATTAATATACTCAAAAGGTTTACAGTAGCTGGATTCCAGATTTTAGAACTCGTGGCTCGGAGTCGGCGGCAACGCGGAGTGGCTCTTGCGGGATGCAGGATCTAGTTGGCCCAACCAGTAATTTCTCTGCCCGTAAGAGCCACCGACTCCGAGAGCGTAGCGGTCACGAGTTCGGTCTGCACAGCGCGGATCACAAGCTAAAACCACGATCCTGCTGTAAGAGCTTTTGTTGCTCCTCTCTGAGATGAGCTTCTAGTTCCTGACTCCAATCAGGATTATGGGTTTTGAGCCTTTTCCCCTGTGGCAACAATTCCAATACTGCACTAGCTGTTTTATTACCTTGTTCATCATTATTGAATGCTACGACAACCTTATTGAAACTCTTGAGAAATTCCATAGGTAGGTTATTCGGGTCATCAGCTACTATCAACATGGTTCTAGTTGGTGGTAGCCCTTTGCAACTTGAGATAAGATAAGTGGCTGCTGACATCGCATCAATTGGTGTAGAACACAGAAAGACGTTTTCTACCTTGTCCGTTGGTTGCCCTCCTAATCTCAGATAAAACCAACCATTTGGTGTAGAGGTGCTTTGGTCGTACTCCACAGTGCGATGATTTTCTCTAGGCTTTGACCAAATTAATGCGCCAGTTTTTTCACCATCTAAATCACGCTTGATAAACAAAATATTTCGTTGCTCATCCATGTAAAGCAACTGATTATTATGTAATCCTTGCACAATATAATCTGGTATGTAGCGTTTCTCGTCCAAATACTTGTGCAACACTTGCCAAACAACTTTATCCTCTGGTGGTGGGGTGAACTGAGGCTGTCGCTGTTTGCGTTCAATCTCTTGAAGAAACTTTTCTAACTGCTCAATTGGGAGTGGTTTAGCAGGAATTACCAGAATTTGATTAATGCGCTCATGATCACGTTCTGGTTGGTAGTCAATGCCACGATGTTTTTGCAGTCCAGGGAAGGTATAGGCAGGCCCCAAAGATGTACCGCTAAATTTCTGATCATTCCAGGAATACGAGATGCCTTTACTTTTACCGTTGCGTGTTAGCCCATGACGCACCTCAATACCCAACAGTTGCAATCGTTCTATTAGTTGGGGCATAGTCGGTTTATCTACTGTGGCGCGGTCGATTACTTCAATTAGTTGGGTTTTGATTGGCTGTTGTGGCGGCGTGTTTCTCTCACCCTGCTCATACTCCAATTGTTCTCTCTCAAATCGTTGCTGTTGCCCGGAACTCGGAGCGCGGCTCAGTTTCTCTTTACTGCTTAGAGCTTGCTGTAACCCATATTCTAGTTCTAGCTGGCGAATGATTTTTTCAGAGCGCACATACTCCCAGCTATCGCGGGTAATCTTGCCGTCGTCCAAACTGATTCTACTAGCACAAATGTGAATGTGGTCGTGGTTGCGATCGCTGTGGCGGTAGATGGCATATTGGTTAGCTGTGTAACCCATTGCATTCATGTACTTATCGGCAACCTCGCACCAAGTATCATTGTCTAGCTGTTCGCCTGGGCTTAGTGAGAGCGAAACATGATGAACTACTTTTTCTGCTTCTGGGTTAAGTTGTCGAGACAGTCGAAATTCTCTGGCCAGTTCTCTGGCATTTGTGCAAAACATATTGCCGCCAATTAAAGATGACTCCTCTTTGTTTTCAAGATAGTCAAGGAGTCCGCGAAAGCTTTTACCTTTGGTTTGGTTGCCAATCATTTTTACTCCCAGTCTTCCGAATCCCCTTCATCATCAATGTCATCATCATCAGTAATTTCAGTTTCGATTTGGGACAGTTCTCGCCCTATCTGTTGTAAGAGTTCTTGTAGCTGTTTTAGTTGTTCTGGATCTGCTAGTGGTCGCAGTCCCATTTTAATAGCTGTGTTAGTAGCTCTGGTGAGTTGATTAATATTGCTGCCGATGCGGACTAATTCTCTATAAGTAGCTAGGGTTATTTTGCTCAGTCGTTTGGGCAGTGGTTTTAATAAAACACTACGTCTGGTTAATTCAGCTATGCTAAGTCCCGCGTCTTGTGCTTTCAACTTAATCATCTCGTGTTCGATTGCGTTAACACGAGCTTCCAATGTTTTAGTACGAAGCAAGTTTTTTGACAGTTTCGGGCGCATAACTATGGGAGGTATGAGAGGGGGTATCCAAAGGGGGAAACTTCCCACTTTGGCAAGCCTGTCGTCCGAGCGTAGCGAGGTTTGCCGTAGGCAAAAGGCACGGCTTGCTTCTAGCCCATTTTCGGGGGTGTGAGGTATCCTGTGCTACGTGTGTACGGAGGGGACAGCAGGGGGCTGAAGGCAGGAGTACAAAGGCGTAGCCGTGCTGCTGATCATCCTACAACCTACAGAGGGATATATCAACGGCGTAGCCGGAATTTGGTAAAATCAAGCAGTCGGTAAATTCTGGTTCGGCGTAGCCGTAATAGAGGAGATAAAAACAGCGTAGCTGCTATATGAAAGTTCTCTGATTCAGCGAAGCTACCGCACAAAATAATAGTTCAGCATAGCCGTAATACAAAAAGATAATTCAGCATAGCTGTAATACTCAGCTTTTTTAGTATTAGCTTGAATAAAAATACCAGCGAAGCTGCCACAGGAAAAAATATAAGGCGTAGCCGTAATATGAAAAGGTAATTCGGCGTAGCCGCAATAGCCGATTTTTTTAGGATTTTGAAAACTCTCTTGGTACAAACTATTTCAAATAGCCGATAATTATCAGTTAATCGGTATTCATGAGATAACCATGAGTGAGCATCAGAATTCAGAAGTAATTACGAAACAGAAGATTGATAAGGCCATCAATCTGCTGAAAGAACAGAAGCCGAAAGAACGAGAGGATATATCGGACAGAGAGGCCATCAGGAAAATGAGACGGTACATTGAGAAGCTGACCTCTGATAAGTACGGCTACACTTACGACGAAGTTTCAGAAATGCTGAAGGGTCTGGGTATTAATTTGGCTGGCAGCAGAATCAAATATTTAATCGGTGAGTTGAAGAAAAGCAGCCGTCGCCGTCAAAAAGCATCTGACAGCGATAGTAGTGCATCAGTTCAGGGGGCTGTTGAAAATCAGTCAGCAGTTGTTGAAAGCAGCGAAGCTGAAGAAGCACCCGTGAAGAGTACCAGGGGCAAGAGTAAAAAACAACTAAAAGCAGTGCAGGGACAAGGGGATAAATCAGAGTAAACTAATTAACCATTATCACTTCGGATACTTCCATCAGGCATGATAGTTTCATGGAAGATAGCTTTCTTGCATCTATTAATACTAAAATTTTGAGCATCCCTCAAATCAGCAAAGCTGAGGTTGGCATCGTCGAAAGAGGTTTCCGTCAAAATAGCTCCTCTCAAGTTGACATGGCTGAGATTAGCATCAAAGAAACCAGTTTGACCGCAAACAACTCCACTCAAGTCAGCTCCCTCCAAATTAACTCCATCCAAACTAGCTTCACCGAGACGCGCTCCCCTCAAGTTGGCATAGCTCAAGTCGGCATAACTGAGAATAGTCCAATCCAGACTGGCGTTACTGAGATCGGCTGACCTGAAAATAGCCCTGCTAAGGTTCACGTCCAGCAAGCGAACTCTTGGCAGTTTAACTCCGGTAAAATCTCTTTCCCCAGCAGCGTAACGCTGGAGCAACTCAGAAGCATTCATGACTCAAATACTAAGTTAGTTTTTATACTAAAGCATTTCCAAATATAAGGACAGGGTTGAATTTTGGTTGATTGAGTGACGTTTGCTGGCTTTATGACTATTGAATTTGTCTGACTCACTATTTTGGTTAGAGTGTTGTTAGTGGGAGCATAACAAATACAATTATGACCAAAAAGCGTATTGAAGTTCTGAAGAGATTTAACTACATACCGATGCCAAAGCTTACTTTTATTCGACTCTAGTTTTGAGAAAAGCAGATACACAAAAGTGTTATTGGTAGGAGAAATACAACATGGGCGAGGCCAAAAGGCGGAAAACGTTAGATCCTAATTATGGAAAAGTTCGTCAGTCTCCCAAAAACAATGTACAAAATGATATATCGCCTCTAGTAAATGCCTTAATTAATTTACCTAACAATTTATGTTGGGAGCTTTTTACTGCGGGAAACTCTAGCGATTGGTTGGGAGATGAAATCGAGATTCCCATAGACAAAAATACCCAATCAATTATCTCAAGATTGTTCTGCCAGGATCACCTCAGCCCGATTGATGCACAAACTGTTGAAAATATATCTACTGTCTGTTCAGTTCAGAGGCAGAATAATCATGAGATTTGGTGCGACTTATATCGCATGGTTTGTCTAGTGGATGAGGAAATTCTCCTCAAAGTTCTAAAAAATAAATCTCTAGAAGAAACAGACTACTCACTGCGCTCAATGATTCTGTTTGAAATGGCTTGCCCATGTATTCTCGATGACGACGAGGAGTTTTGGTCGGATGACACCTCCCCAACCCCCACAGAGATTTCAAACTTTTTATTTGAGCGCCTGTCCAAAGAGAAATACAGTAATACTGAGGTACAACAATTGAAAGCGTTTTGCTCTCGTGTCGGGTCGCTATTTTCTCGAAAGTGGGCAGAACACTGGTTTGAACAAGATTTAGAAGCTGACTTTGAAAACGAATTTTAGTGAGCTTTGAAGTTATTTTTCTTCTGTTGACAGATGACAGTTGCTTTACGGCTTTAATACATCAGGCTGGCTGGCTGGCTGGCTTTAAATCCATTACTGGGGGTTAATGGGTTCATGACCATTTACCTGTGTGATTGACCTGTATGGATCGTCCAGTAAATTTGTTTATCTATTTAATTACCGTTAGTGGACGGAACCGAAAACAGGCATTTTGGACGAATGGTAGTCCTAACTATCACATTATTAAGCTTGTCTGCACTGGGAAATGGTATGAAAGTCGCAATTATTCCATGAGGCAACCCCTGCTGTAGGTAAAGGCTACAACTGGCGCAGTATTTTAATAGATTTACAGTTAAAGATTCCGGTTAAGCTTGGGCTGCATCCCTAGACAGCCAGTTTTGGAAGATTTTATCTCGCCCATCGTCAGCGTCAACCACACGATAAACTCGTTGGCGTTCGCCCGTGCCATCTCGACAGATGTATTTCAATTTCAGCCCTATCTTCTTCAGCAATCGCCGTAAGATAACGATGGGGCTGTCATTGTCATTGAGGGTAATTCCCAAAACGGTTTTGACTTGCCACTTCACAGATAGGGCATTGTTAGCCATCTGTACTAGGTCAGCATCAGTTCCCCGGAATTCGCGATCGCCGGCGATGAAATTGGGGATGTTGAACAGTTCCAAGGCATGAATTACCAAACCCAGTTGACCACCGTTAAAGTCTGGTAGCCATGCGCTCTTGCAGGCAAGCATCTTTTCACCCAGTTTGCGATCGCGGTCAGCGACTTTCGCTCTGCCCAAGGTCAGGTAAAAATGCAATCTCAGTTGTGGGTAATAACCTTGATCGTCTTTTTTGACGAGTTCCGAGGTAACATCCACACCGTAACGCTGTTCTAGCTTATATTTGCGCTCAATGTGGCGTTCAGTTGTGGTTTTAGCCCGTTGTTGTTGCAGCGCCGAATATTTGGCGGCAGTCATAAGAGTTGTATCGGCAGCAGTTATATCCTGACATTCGCCGTTGTAAACTTCATTTGTTTGGGCGGTGATTTCGTTGTTTAACTTTTTGCGAATTTTGTTGTCATGGACATCGACAATGTTATGACCTTCGTTGCCTAATTCCTCTAGCACAGTGTCGCGGTAATGAATCATACCCGCATTGATCCGACAGGCCATTTTGCCAAAAACGTTTAAGGCAGTGCGGTTAATATTGATTTCATCGCCGTCAATAATCAAGGAAGCATTTTGTAGCAGCTTCAAGTTAGCTTGAAAGCGTTTATGCTCACAGGCTAACAGGGATTTGAGGTTAATTGCTCCGTTGCCAATCTTTCCTAAGCCATGACTGGCTACCCAAAGATGACGCGGTATCGCCTCTCGGACACGAGCTAAGGCTTGGCGAGTGGCATTTTCTGGTGCTACTCCCCGGAAGCATCCCCAAACACTGGTAAAATGCCCCCGAATGTCAATGCTGACCCCTGTGCCAATGGATGGGGAGGCCAGCACAATGTCATATTCCAGCAGCACCAAATTTAATCTCTCGATGCAGTTGTAAGCTTCGTGTTGCGGGTCGGCAATCGTTTCGGAGTCAATACGAAGTATTTTGCGATCGGGAAATTGTTTCTTGAACCTCGCTTCTAAGACTTTGGTTCCCCATTTGGATTTAGCTTTTTGGCAATCAACGGCAATAAAGGGCTTACCCCCGGTTTTGATGTGGGCTTCCAGAGCAGCTAACCAATTAACCGGGGTAGTTTGTTTGTAGTGGTAGATGTTCCAGGGTTGACCCTTCCAGTTGTTGACCACCACCCAAGGGGTAACGTTGGTTTCTGCTAGACCCATAACCATTTCTGGTGATAAATCAGATAAGTCAGCATCAGCCAGGATAACTTTACCCCGTCCAGGGGCGAAGGCATTTTTGAATAACTGGGAAAGTTGGTTGAGGACTTCCACTCGATGCTTCTTAACTTCAGTGTTGGCAGAGAGCAAGTGCCAGATTACCTGTTCAGATTCGTCAATGATTACTAAGGGTTCTTTCCAGTGGGCAGCGTTAAATCTGGCTTGACCGTTGGGGTGTAAACTGTCTACACACAGCGCAAAACCGAGTAAAATCCCGGTTTCGCTGTTTCTGACTTCGGTAATGTAGGGGATGCCTACCCGCTCCGCGATCGCTTGGGCTAACTGTACTCTGTGCGATAAGAGGATAACGGGTTGACCGTTAGCGATCGCCTCAGCAACGATCGCGGCAAATGACTCGGTTTTACCAGAACCTTTAACGGATTTGAGCAAAATCAGTTTAGCGGTTTCCGGGATGGTCAATGCTCCCAGGTAACGCTGATTGAGGACGAGTGCCGCCTCAATTGAGAGTCGGCTGTACTCTTTGACCTGCCATTTTTCTTTTGTCAGTGCTAGTTTTATGATTTCATCAGTAACAGCTGGCCCCCTAGCGGCGATTAAGTCATCAATGCCTTTTTCGGGGTAACTCCACTGTGTCACTAGGACTTGACAGCCGCACTTCGTTAACAGTTTCGCGGTTTGGCTAATGGCAATATTCACCCGTTGAACTGTTTCTGGCTTGGTGTCGTGGTCAAAGCAGATGATGAATTTACGTCCAAGGGTGGCGAAGTGTTGTAGCTCTGGAATTAGGTGTAAATTACCTGTGGGTTGCCCAAATTCATCTTTGGGATTGCGGTAGCCACTGTTTATCCCAGGAAGGGCGATGGCTGCATAGCCCAATGTGAGTAATGCCCCTGCTTTTTTGGCCCCTTCACAAATTACAACTGAGATGTTGTACTTCCATACCCAATGCCAGAAGCCTAATGCCCTATCTTCATCGCTAATGGTCAAGTCATATCGTGCGGCCACACTCTCCCAGATGTGATCTGGTACTGCCAGGAAGAATGCCCGTGTAGGCACTCTTAGGGGATGTTCATACTTGATGAATTTAAGAACTTTGTTCAGGTCGCGCCTGGGGCGATCGGGCTTCATGCCGCCCCACATCATAGGGCTATAATCGTTGAGGGGGTCAACGCCACTGCACCACCAGTTGAGTCCTTCGATGTGGCGATACTTCTTGAGTACCCCGTCTCTGAGTCGTCCATCGTTACGGCGGGGGACGTTTTGACCATAGAACAGGTAATCGTAGGCGGCAGTACCCGATACGGAAATGACGTTTAGCGCAATAATCCCAGGGTCAACAGCACTGGCTAACCATTCATTCCAATGGTGCGCTTCTATGTCAGAGGGACGGGATATGATCTCGTACCTCTGTGTAACTTCAATTTTTTGAAGTCCACAATTACTATTTTTCACAGCTTTTTCCCTCAAATACGTTGTTTTTCAGTATTTGGAGGGGGTTATCGCGCTGCTACACCTTATATCTACGAGATTTACTATTTTGCTTGTTTAGAATTTTTTTGGTCAAAAATTTTGATAAATTTCTATGCAAAATTTCGCAGTGAAAATATAGAAATTTCCACAGCAGCCCATATAATATGAGTAAGCAGCGCGGATTAAATCTCAGTTTGCCAAGCAGTGGTGGTCAAGCTTCCACACTTTTAGCCACTTTTTGGAAGGTTTGAGATAAGTTCCCGCTCCTGAAAGCTTATAAAATTGAACTTTTGCTACTGGACAAAGCGTTTAACTATTTACGCTTTGTCTTTTTGCTTTTTCGTTTCCTTGTACTCACCTCCGTATCTCATTGAATTAAACAATAGCTAGATCATACAAAACTTCTGTTTGTCTGAAATGTAGCAAGGCTCTAATTTCCCTAGAAATTACTTAATAAAAGTTGATACTGTTGTTATTCCGGTTTTTGCTAAGTTGCTCATTGTGTTTTCTCCTGCTTTTTCTCCCTAGCGGCAATAGCTTCTTGACATAGCACGACAACCATTTGACTTACTGTTCTAGTTTCATCAGTGGCCAATCCTGCAACTTGCTCATAAACTTCTACCGGGAAAGTTACATTTACTCTTTTACCTTTATACTTTGGCATTTATTAGATAGCTTTAGGCACTATTAGTATCAAATTACCTTATTTAATGTGCCTAAAGTATAAGCAAAATTAGTTTCTAGTAGTGCCTACTACTATCTAATAGATGCTATATTAGCATTGTGAGCCAAAAAACGCCACTCAACAAAGGCAACAGAAGCCAGAAAGTGATGCTTTGGCTTGCCCCCAACTGGATATGTGGATTTAAAGCGATTTAGCCTCTAAATTCTCCAAAGCCAGAAAAATCAAGACTTTTACCAATCATCGGAACCATGACAGCTATATATTCCAATACCAAAAACTGGCTAGTTCAGGCAGACTTGTTAGCCAAATCAGGGCTAACTGACCTTATCGCCGGAAAAGACTCAGGTGCAGGGTACGGTAAGGCAATCATCGGTGATTTTTCGATCATGATGCCAGCCGCATACTCACTTGTTCGCAACCGCAACATCATGCACCACGAAACCATCTCAAAAGATGGGGCATGGGTGCGTTATGTAGAAGGGTCGCGCCTGGACTTAAAAGACGTTCAATTCTTCTGGGGCAGTGCTGCTCTAGCTCAAAGTGACCACACCTTACTGCACGAGGACAAAGCCAAAAAAGCAGAACTGGCATTAGAAAGCATCCTTGCAGACTTAGCAGTTCTGAATATTCCCGATGGGGTCAAGCTAGAAATTAGTTTGAGCAATCACAACCCCGAACGCTGGGGCCAAGAGATTAAACGCCGAGTAGAAGGGACTCACACTTTTGAACATCTGCACCCTGTAACTCGTTCCATTGTCAGCAAGACAGTTGAAATCGTAGTCACAGGCATTTATCCCGAAGGTTTTGGCAGCATTGCTCATTGCTTATTCGGTGAAGCATCTTTGATACTTGACCCCTCAGAATTAGCGATCGCACTTGATATCGGTTCATCAACTTGGTTGGTGACTGTCTTTAACGGCAGTGGTGCAGTAATTGACAGACACCTGATAGAGGGTGGAGCCGGTGAACTGCACAGCATGATTGCAGAAGCCCTCGACAAGCGAAACGACAAAGTAAGTCTGCTGTCCAAGGATGTGAAACACTCGCCTAGCTTAATCAACCAGGGCATTCTTGAAGGAACTTTCACTTATGGCGGCAACCACCTCACGGGCAAGAAGTTTGAAACCGAGTACAGCCAAAGTCTAGATGAGTGGTGGTCAAACAGGATTGAGAAATTCGCCAACTTTGTGACTGCTGGCAATTATCTAGACCGCGCTAAATACCTTGTCGCCTGGGGTGGGGGTGTTTCTCTACCAGTGGTGGATCAAAACTTAGCCGGTTTAGGCTTTGTGGTCTTGAATAATCCCCAATTCATCAATGCTTTGGGGTTGAAACTATTAACTCAAATATCAAAGGTAGCCTAATCAATGAATTACGAATCTCGGCGTATAACCATCTCCTACCTAGCAGTAATTGAATTGTGCAAGATTTTTGATTTACCCCAAGATGCACCGACACAGGCATTATCAGCAGGTGTAGAGAAACTGATTTTTCAACACGGCAATGTGCAAGCATCACGCAGCGCAGAAACGGCGTCATCTACACAGCCCAATAAATCAGCACTTAGCGCAATGGTCACTAATTTCAAGGGGGCAGCATGACCAAATCCAGATTTAGAAACACGGTTTTAGGCATTGGAGCAACAGCAGCAGCGATCGCTTTTGGCTATTTCGGAGTCCAATACTTCGGTCGTAACAATATGTTCACTATCGCCGCAGCTGTGGGAGGTGCAGGGGCTATTAGCTATGTACTTCAAAAGCCGAGTCAGCCAGAAGCCCCAACCGCACCGATAAAAGCTCAAAGGAAAGGAAAGAAGTCATGAGCGACCAAGACACCCAAAAGACACAACCATCGCTAACAACAACCGAAATCATGACCATCATCCTCGGTTGCGAACAGACTCTTAGGTTCGTGCAAGCATCTCCAAATTATCAACAAATCGAAGCCTCCGAAAAGTTCAGTACATCGAATGACCTGCGTCTGGGTGATGCCGTTCAAGCCTTGATGGAGATTCACGAAGCCATCCTAAATATCGAGTTCTATTCCCAAGTTGAGGGACAAACTTATGCTTTCAACGACAGCTTTACAGCGTAACCACCTCTACGAATTCCGTGGTCAACAACTGCGCTACAGCCATCGCTCTAATTGTCGAGTCAATGCCCCTTTCATTTTTAACGACTCGAAAGGCAGAAGAAAAGAATTAAGCCAAAACCAAGTGCAGAGGGAGGTTTTTGAATTAAATGAGTTTTGTGAGAACTGATAATGAAGCGATTGCATCGACGACCAATCACTGCAATCGCCCCACTGAGTATGTATCTCTCGCCGCAAAACGAAAAGTACATTAAGAATTCTAACAAATGACACTTGACTACAAAAATCCYAATGATTGGGGCAAATCRCCTCTGACCGACTCCGCCCTRAGAAAGCAGCAATTCAAAGCGGAAAATCCTGAACAATGGGCAGCAATGATTGAGGCGGATATTGAGGCGCTTGACACACCAATATTCGAGAGTGAAGATTACCCACCCTTCACTGGGACGGAATTTATAGCAACTCATGAAACTATCGATGACCATCCCTACTCTGCTGCATTTGGTCAATTCTTGGGTAATGGGATTGACGCGGACATTGCAAATATCTTGGCGTTTGGCTCCAACAGATTTGATTTAATCTCTGATGATTTGGATGACCCTGTAAGGCAACTGGCAACGAGAATTTATAACCGATTTGAAGAGATGGGTTACTGGGATGAATTACCCCAAGAGTCGAGTGATATCAACTACGACTTAATACCTTATTAGGAGAATAACGCAATGGACTTTGCAATACGTAATCCGGTAGTTGGTCATGCAAGCCATATTGACGAAAAAGCGCTTGGCTGGGGAGGRTTTGAGTCTGATATTYTGGGCTATCTYTCSGATATAAAYAAGCTYGAACARTTTGCMGATTATGCGAATAATGCCCAAGAGTTAAGTGACCGATTAGAACCATTTCTGGACAATGCCAAGGTGGTCTTTGAGGCGATGGAGAAGTTAACCAAAGGGCAGGTAACTTGGACTGAACTTCGTAAACAATACGGCTCTCATGTTGCGGGTGCTATCGCCAAAATTCGCAAACTTAATTCTGAATTTGATTCGGAGATGGGCAAGATAGATGCCCAAGATAGAGCCGACTTGTTGCGAATTGACCAGAAACGCAAACACGCATTAACTGAAGTTGCAGCCCAATTACATCAAGATTTACAAGCTGAACTTTGGCGGCATGAAAACAAGATTAGCGGCATCGAAAATAGACAAGTTGTGCAAGCAGAACGGCAGGTAATCACAACAGGATTAAGAGAGAAACGACAACAACTTTTAGCCCGTGCGCGGTATGGTTCACGAGCATTAGAGCCAAACCAAACACCCCCAGAAGTGATACCAATTCAATCCCAAAATCATGCACCAGCATCAAGTGTTTCTGCAACAGGAACAGTTCGTGGTTGGGGTGCAATGTTGGGTAACTTGTGGCAGAAGTTAGGCGATAGATAACTATTAGTTGAAAGGATTCGGCTGATGCTAGTAAGGAAACGAAATGAAGATCCTCATAGCGTCAGCCCTTTTTCATTTGAAGGGCTGACACAGACTCCACAACAACAGAAAATTGAGCAACCATCACAGCCACAACAATTACCAGAAAATAACCGAGGTAGAACATTTAGACGTGCTGGTAATGCTTGTGAAATTGTCGCTGGGAGTTGTTTAAACAGTGCAGTGATTTTTACTTTTCATCTGTTGCAAGTTCACCCCGTTGGAATGTTCCTAGCTGTAGGTACTGCACACTTATACTTTACTGCTACTGCAACAGGTGAAGGGTTTAATAATTTTGTCACTAATCTAATGACTGGTTGCAGTGCATCATTAGCGTTATTATGTGCGCTCAATGAACCGATTAGTGAATGGAATGAAGCTCGGACTTCTACACAAACAGCTAATACTTCTATTGAGTCGGTTTATAAGCCAAAAACTGCTGAATCTTCAAGTTGGATGGATGGTGCAGGAGTGGSCATATTTCTAGCGATRTTAATGATTTTTCTATTTGGTGGTAGGAGAGGTAAATGAAYTATYTAWSYGAKAAACATAAACAGTTATCYGAGTCRCAACAATCGGGTTTAATGTTGTGGTTTGGTCGCTTACCAATGGACAAGAAAGCTGTTGCAATTGGGCTAAGTTTAACTGTGGGTATTAGCTCGGCGGCGATGGCGTGGAAAGGGGAATCAAGCGACCGCATTTATTTCTGCGTTCGGACTCCCCAGAAAAAATTGGTATGTCAGGATCAGAATAACAGACCTTTCAGAATGACCCCCTACTACTGGTCACAATGGCAGTTAGAAGGAATGCCCACTCAGATTGTGCGTAACCCAGCTATGGGCGTTAATGGGCTGGTGAAAGCGACTAACCCATACAAGGCGTTTTGGGCGTTTGGTGGATTCCTGGGGTTTGCKCTWGCGGGGTGGATGCTGCGGCAYTGCCARTMKGARGAGAAGCAGAGAGCAGTTTTTGAAGACATCGCCCAAAAACGGGATGCTGCAAAAGCWGAGATGGCYGCACGTTCCGAGCTACTAGAGAGTTACCGAGATGTTGCGATCGCAGAAGTCCAAYTRCAAGCCGACTTGGATCTAGTCGCTAATGATCGCACAGTAGACATCCAAAAAGCCGAGATTTACGCCCACACGGAAATTGAAGTTACCCAAATGGAGGCAACTGATGCCATTTTTGAGGCGCAAACGGCGGGGATGACCGAGCAACAGAAGGCAGATTACATTAAGCAGCTACGTGAGATGAAAACGCCCTATTTGCAAGGGAGCCAGACATTGCAAGGGACAATTGACCCTAACGACAAAGTTACTGGATCTGAGCCAGGAGCGATTGCCCCCACTGACAAATATCGCTGGATCAACAACACCATCGGCTACCCCACTTTGATATTTGGTGGCATGGGTGCAGGTAAGTCGTGGACTACTAGAGAGATTATTTGGAAGAAAGTACAAGCCGGATGGAACATCGTAGCGCTTGACCCGCACGGCACTATTGTCGAGTGGCGAGGTGTGCGGCTGATTACTGGCTACAAAGAAATAGCCGATTTCATGCAATGGTACATGGATGAAATGCGCCAGCGCTATGAAGATTACCGCAAGAGTGGATTAACAGAGGAGCAATGGACGGAGAATCTAAGAGCGTCGGGCAAGATGCTATCAGTTATCTGTGAAGAATTTACCACCTGGACGGATAACATAATTGAGCCAATGCCAGACGATTGTGAGGATGAAAAATGGAAGCCCGACCCGGATTTTGTTGGTAGGTGGTTTCGCTGTGCCATGACTGAATCTCGTAAACAATTAATGATTCCTTTATTCGTCGCTCACGACCGCACAATGGAGATTTTAGCCAAAGCCAAAGGACTATCAAAACTTCGAGATGCGGCACTGTTAGAAGTAGAACTAATTGCAACTATTGACCCCATCACCACAGAGGCAAAAGCTAGTGGTCAGGGCAAGATTAAGCTACCTGGGCATGGGCAATGGATTGATATTGAACTGCCTAAACTTGACCACAAGCGAATTGATTTCAGGCTTGATAAACCTTTGACCAGTGATGAACCGCCAACCATCGATAAAGCCACTTTAGAGCGGATTTATGAACTGGAATTCAATCTTGGTAACAAAGCAGGTAACACCCAATCTGAACCTAATAAATTATCACCAATGGCGCAAAAGCTGTATGAATATTTCATCAGAACTGAACGAATTGAAGCTGATGTGAGAGAGTTCAAGGGCAACTTTAAAGTGGCTGGTGAAAGATTCACTGTTGAGCAAATAAAGGGGTGGATGTACGAACTTGTAGGGGCAGGTTTAGCAGACTGGATAGGCGAGGGAGTCATCAAGCTATCCCAAGAAAAAGAATGATGGTGTCTGGCTGAAGGGATGTAAAAACGGGGCAAAATGCGAGACATCAACCCCAGACACGGCAGACACCAAAAGCCTGAAACCCTTACATAGCTTAGACACTCCTCGGACACCAGTTCAGACACCGCAAGACACCACGGCAAGGGTTGATGTCTTAATAATGTCTGCCAGACACGACTAATTAATTTATTGAAATACCTGACTACTATGCACCCAATTGAGTTTAAGAAAAAGTGGCAATTAACTTACAACGATTTAGCACTCGTCTTAGGTTACGAAAATGATTTCACTGTCCGTTGTTGGGGGATAAATGGAGGGCACAAGCGCAATCCTCAAAAAGTTGTTTATGTAGCTTGTCGCCTTCTAGATGAAAAATGGTCAGCTGAGGGGAAAGTTATAGATTCTTACCTTTGATAATTTCTATCCGCGTCTCTGCTAATTAATTTATTGAAATAGCTGAATACTATGCACCCAATTGAATTGAAGGAAAAGTGGCAGTTAACTTATAACGAGCTTTCACTTGTTTTAGGTTATCAAGGTGATTATACTGTCCGTTCATGGGGTACGAATGTCAGACACAAGCGCAATCCTCAAAATGTTGTTTACGTCGCTTGCAGACTTCTAGATGAAAAATGGTCAACTCAGGGGAAACAAGTAAATTCTTACCTTTGATGCTTGTGTGAGTCGGGACAATTATAGTCAACTGTTTAATCAGTCATTTTCAGAATTTATTCGGGAGAGAAAAACGTGTCTAACTCTGTTGAAAATTATTTAACTGTTGAGGGAAGTAATCAATCTGTGAAGGCGTTTTTTGAGCAAGCAAATACTAATCAAAGCTTATTTGATTTCCATGCTTTTGTACCAATGCCGCCAGATGTTTTTCAGGGTGATTTAGGAACGGAAGAACAACAGATGTATCCAGGTGAACAAAATTGGTATGAATGGTCAATCTCAAACTGGGGTACAATCACGAATGGATTCACAGTAGTACATCAACCTCCATTTGTGCAGTTTAGAACCGTATGGAGTGTTCCTTTACCTGTTCTCTTGGCTGCCTCTGAACAATTTCCCGATTTAAAATTTACAAATGAATGGATTGAGGAAACATTAGAAGCGGCGGGAAGGTTCATTTTACAGAATGGTCAGATTTGGCTAGATGAATCAGAAATTTATGAGATGTGGTCAAATAAACAATCAAAATATATTCACCCCTTGAATTTAAAGTATTGCTTTTCAAAGTACATAACATATTTGAAAGAGTTTGCTCAAGAAGAAGGAGATGATTCTCCTTATGCATTTTATCTAAGTGCTAGTGATGGCATAGGTGCATTTTGGGGACTGGCTCATATAAGTAAGTTCTTATTAAAGAGCATTTCTAAGCGCACAACCAACCTGAAACCAATGGTTTTTGAAGATACTGATTCCTAATTTTCAGGGGGTTTTGGAGTGTATGCCGGGCGATGATCCTGTCTTTTTATGAGTGGCTTTGTGACGGCATAGCTCCAAAACCTCCAATGTGTTTTTTGATTGATAAAAAGTAGTTTTTGGTGTGGTGGTATGCAGTGTTTCAATCCCTAATAGGGATTTTAGTTAATTGCAATAAACTAAGCCTAACCCGATGGTATAGGGCTGTGTGATAGATGAAGATAAAAATGGTAACAACTTGAGTGAGAGCGATCGCTGTGACTACCACCCATCGACTAAGGGGAGCAAGCAATGAGAAAAAGCCGACTTGATGCCTGACATTGGAGTAATTTTAGGGCTGCTCTGGTGGCACGTCACAAATCTTGAGTCCTTTTTTACTGGACTTCAACTGTTTCCAAAGCGCCTTAATCTGTTTGTAAGCCTCATCAGGAGAAAGCTTACCATTGGTTTCTAAAGAGGTAATGTAGCCAACTTTTTGAGCAAATTCTTGAAGGTTGGCATTAAATACTAAGTTATCCGGCTTAAATTGACCGTAGTAGCGACTGCGAGGGTAAAGAAAATTGTTTTTGTCGTCCCCTTTAGGCTCGTCCATTACTTCACCCCCAATAAGTGACTTTTTACCAATGATAGTCAGAAGTGAGCTTCAATGAAGAAATTGCCGTTAATTTAAGTATAAAGCAACTAACTGTTTATTAGCTGCAATAACAGTAAGGCTTTTCAATCATGGACATATAAATGAAGCGATCGCTTCATTTATAAGTTAGGTATGAGTATTAAGTGCGGATCATACCCCTACTTGGCAATAGCGCTCTTCACATAAGCTAATTTTATCAGCCAACGCCATTATGCGGGTTGTAGCGGTTGGGATTGATAAGCAGAGATTAACTGAGTCTCGTGGTTTGAAGTTGCTCACGGAATATGTAGGTTTCCAGCCGTTTACATTGTGTTTCTAGCTTTAGACAATGTAAGCTAGACCCTATGAAAATCAATCGATTCGGCAGGGCAGAAATCCTTACCCCCGATCAAATTAATGTCCTATTTACCGAGGGCTTTGTCAACCCACGCGATCGCGCTTTGTTTGGGGTGTGCCTTTATGCTGCCTGCCGGATCAACGAAGCTTGCACTTTAGCCGTGAAAGATGTGTTTGGCAGCAACGGTGTCAGAGGCGTGTTAGTACTACGCAGTATCAACACCAAGGGCAAGCGAGACACCAGGGAAATTCAAGTGCATCAGAAACTAAGGCAGTATTTAGAAGAGTACAACCCCAATCGCCGCAAAGAGTTCTTGTTTCCTGGTCGGCATGGGTTGGGACACATCCACAAGGTCAGCGCCGATAAAATTCTCAGAGATACCTGTTTGCGGCTGGGCATTGAGGGCGTGAGTACCCACAGTTTCAGGAGGACAGCGTTAACCAGAATGAGCGATGCCAGGATACCGTTGCGCCACATTCAGGAGATATCGGGGCATCGAACGCTGGCTGCGTTGGAGCGGTATTTGGGTGTAACTGAGAAGCAGAAGCAAAACGCGATCTCTGCTTTGGATTTTTGAATGAAGAGTTATTGGCATCACCGTGCCAAAACGGGAAAATTGTACGCTAAGGCTGAAAAGCCTGCCTAGCAAGCATCTTAGCCACTGATTTTTTACCCTTTACTATTGAGCGGCTGATTACCCTTATTTTGTTGGTGCAGAGTAGTATTAGTACTCTGCACCAACTGGAAAGACATTAGACAAGTCTAGGATAAAGAGTAGAGATGTGCCCTTTGCTGAAAACAACGTATTTTCACGGCGTTAGGTTAGTCTCAATTCCAAGCGCGTACAATTTTCCCAAATTGGCACGGTGATGCCCTTTAGGACATACAAGTTTGGATACCATGAGTAAATATCTGCACGTTAGCCCTGATAGAAGTTCTGGGGAGGTTTTAGTTAAGCGATGGTCTGAGCCGTTTTAATTAGCGATCGCCCAAACCGATTATCTATGTCTGGTAAAGCCCAAGTTTGGTATCAAATACCCCAAAGTAAGAAAATCCAAAGCCTTGTATCCAAGGAGTTATACCAGACACCCTTGGTGATATGATTGCTGTGCTTCTTGATAGATAAAATTTATAAATGCTGAGGTTAAATCTAAACCACTAAGACCTTCAGAAAATAGAAATTGTCCTTGAGGATTAACTTCAAGCCATATAAGATTTCCATCAAAATCTAGTTTTAAATCAAAAACTCCCATTTTCAAATTAAGTACTCTTAAAACTTGAAGAAGGCATTGCTTTGATTTTGCGTTTAGCTCAAAAGGTTTAAAAGGTATATCTAAGTTTTGTCTCCAGTCTAAATCTTCTGCCTCAATTAGAACTGAATAGATATTGTCACCAAAACAGTGTGCGCGGATATGTCGATGACCTGGTATGTATTCCTGATACATCGCTGGGCAAAGGTGTAATGACTCCTCAGAGGCTAAATGTTCTTCTGTTAACATCTGTGTAAATAAAGGAACTTTTGAAGTTCCTCTCACTGGCTTAACCACAACTTTATTGCTCAGTGACCTACAAAACTCCCTGATTACTTGTGGATTCTGGCTAACAAGAGTCTTTGGAACTCGAAAGCCAGCTATCTGAGCAGCTTTGAGTTGGATAAGTTTGTTATCTGCAAGGCGAGTAGCTGTAGGATCACTGATCCAGGTTCCAGAAAAAGTGTTTAAAAGTAAACCTAACAATGATGCTTCACAATCATTATTTATCAAATCAATATGCCTTTCATCTACAACATGAGAAGAAACTTTTTGATGTCGGCTAAAACGCCTCCACCAAATGACGCATAACTCACGAATGTTAACTACATCTCCAGTGGAGTTACTCAACAAGCTTTGGTATTCAAGTTCATCTACATTTGACCAGTTAAAAGATGAAGTACCAGATATGCAATCTATTTTGAAAATGTGACATTTCAAGTGATAACGTTTTTCAAATAAATTTTGAATAGCTATTGCATGAAGATCGTTATCAACAGATACAATACCTATTTGAATTTCTTTTGACATCATGTGCTAACTCCTACAACAGAGGTTAATCAGAAACAATTATTGAATTTAAGAAAAGTTATACAGATAAAAATTAATTGTTATCTGCATAACTAGTGTTTAATTAAAACTCTTGATATTGAAAAAATACAGGTAATACTAGTCAATATCAGAGTCATCTGCATCTGGGGAATGAGAAACTGTCGAAGAGCAAGAAGCTTGGGCAAAAAACTCCGTATTTAATCCAAGACGCTGATGAAGTTGCTTCTCCCATTTTTCCAACTTTTCTGCTTGCACTAAGGATTCCGTTGGTTGAGAGATGAAAACTACTGGTGTAGCAAAGTTCTGATTCACTGTTGCTGATGCGGGGTTAGTTAAACCACCTGCAAGACCTGTAGTTGCAATGCTTAAGGCTGTGAGTGCTAGTTTTAATTCCATAGCTCAGTAATCCTCCAGGGTTTGTTTATATGAACAACAAAAAGAATATTTACCAGGATGCAAGAGTTACATAGTCTGAGCAGCGCCATGATCCATTCCATCGACGATTACACAATCGAGCTTTGAGTACTTCATCTGTAAAGCTCAAAACGATTTCTAATCGAAGAAGATTGCCACTCGGATCGTAGAGTTTTATCTCTGTTTTATTTTTGTCTAAATGATATGTTCCATTAACTAAACCAATTGCAGCACCATCTGTGTAGCTGTCCTCGACAGGATCTTTAAGGTAAAAAATCCCTGTAACACTCACACCTCCAACTGTACCGGCATAGGGAATGGGGATCTCGATAAGATTTACCTGTGATTTGTAGTCATCCCAAGAAACTTGCGGTGTTTCGATAAGCTTCATATTTTGAACCTTTTTCGTGTGAATTAATCCCTTTGTGAGGGAATGTTCCAATAGTAATAATCTTGGATATTTATGTCAGTCCCATATTAAGTAGAAATTTTCAATTACCTAAGTAGAAAATAGTGGAAACAAGTAGAAATTATTTTGATATTTTAGTTACTTCAGTTATTATTAAAATTATAATTAATCATTTCTTCCTGTACTAGAAAGCTCTCTGAACTTGATTTTTGCTAAGTAAGTTATTAAAGTTATTGGTAATCTTATTTTTGAGTAACTAATTGCTGAAAAAACTTCATAAAATT
>LXQE01000191.1 GCA_003326195.1 Nostoc punctiforme NIES-2108 | reverse complement strand
ACACATGATGCAAGTTGACGGTGAATATAAGATGTTACAGGCAGAATTGCAGACAGATATTAGACAACAAACAATTGACTTGCAACATGATAGAGAACTGGGTAAGTATTACTTAGAAATGGGTGATAACGCTCGTGACGACTTTAAACCTAAAAAGCAATATGCAGGGCGCTCAATTGTACAAAAAATCAAAGATGCCCTAATAGGTTTCTAATAACTAAACCCGTCAATAACTTTAGCCGAGTGCTGACGGGTTCGAGAAATATTCTGATACAGATATGACATTCGACATTGAAGAGTCACAAGACGAAGTAGTAAGCGAAATCGCCCCAGATACGCCGTTACCAAAAGACTTGATATCACACCTGGAATCGCGCAAGCAGCACCGCAAAGACGTTATCAATACAACTGACAAATTGACTCGATTCTTTGTTGGTTGGTCGCTAAATTCTACGGGATTCTTTATAGCTAAATATCTCTTAATAACTGGTGGCGGCGTTAATCTCTGGTTGGCAATTTCGCTCTCATTTTCTATATGCAGCGTTGGCTCTCTCGCTGGGCTAACGGGCTTGAGAGTTAATTACAACAGTGATGGATTAGAGGTAGATAATATGCAAAATCTTATAAAAACTGCTGGGGGCTTGGTGTTTGCAGGTATCACAACTTGGTTAGCAGTCAAAGACCATCAATATTTTGAGAATTTGACTAAAGAAACAGTCACGCAAATTAGCCAAGACATCCAAACCATTGAAAAACAAAACCCGCAATCAGACCCTTGGGTAAGTATTGCAGTCGCGTTGGCTTTATTCATTGGTTCTATCGCAATTATTTTTAAGGGGCGAGAATGAAACAGGGTGTTTTCGAGTTAGCGCTGGCTGGTGTGTGTGGTATAGCCGCAATCATTGGGCTGGCAACATCGCAAACACGTCAGCCTTACGACCTGACACAGATTCAGTTCTGCCCAAGGTCAGCAAACGGCGTACATAGTCAAATAGCCTTGGATAAGCGTTTTTGTAATCAACCGCGTTTTGTCCTCACTGAAGAATGGCAACGCTACGGACTGTATGGCAGCATCATTCCCTACAAGGGCGATGCAATTCAATGGGTGCGTGATTTGCCCACAGATAACCCTAATCAGTTGCTTGGATACGGGATTGCGGTTATTGGGCTATGGGGTGTCGTGGGTTGTTTGCTCGTGCGTTCGCAACGCCTCAAGCGCACGGATTATGAATTGGGCGAACTCGAAAAGACTGGCGACTATGCAACTTGGCAGCATAATAAGTACAAACGTGAGATTAAGCAGCATTCAACCCAGCTTTATACTGAACGCCTGAAAGATGGATTAACTGACCTAGACGTTCATTCTCGCAAAGAATTGGGGCTAACCGATGAGGATAACGAACGCGCTAAGGCACGTATTCAGCTAGAGGATTTTATGAAAGCCCGTGCTGTTAATCATTCTGTGATGGATAAAACCATTGCTGAGAACCTGAGAGATCAAGCCAAGGCTGACCAGGAACGCAGCAAGATTGAGGGTAAAACCAAGGGAGCGATCGCAGACAGTGACAATCAGCAATCAGTTGATCAACAACGAGCAAACCAACTGATAGAAGCGCTCAAAGCCCATGAAGAGGGCTGGCTGTGGAAGATTATCGACAACTTAACACCACTGTGGTTAATCGGTCGCCAGGGGTCAGGTAAAACTTACACGAGCGCGGCTATAGCTCTCGTGAGAAAGCATTGCTTAGGGATTCCCATCTACTACTTAATTGACCGTCACGCAACTGGGGATAACTCTTCATCTTGGCGATATCTTGATACTCAAAATATTGCCGAGTCCGAGTTAGAGATAGGTACTGCGCTTGATAGTCTGTGTGAGCATTGGCTATTAAGAATTAAAGGGAAGAATGACTTAGAGCAACCTGCGACTATCACGCCTGAACAAGTGCTTATTGATGAGTACACCAACCTGAAATCATTGATTGGTGAACCCGCAGAAAAGTTTTACAAACTGCATCTGACAGACACCAGAAAAGCAAAAGTTAATGTTACTGGTATTACCCATAATGACACGAATTCAAGCTATCCAGAAGGTACACAAGCAATGAGGGAGGCGGGTACAATCCTCATTCAGAAATTCTCAGCTAACGGGAAAATCCCACTGTCCAGAGTCAAGATTATTCGCGGCTTGCTTGATGACAATGGCGAGGAGTTGAAAGATGCAGACCGTACACTGCCAAGCTGGTTTAACCCAGAGGATATTTACAACCATTTCAACGGTAAGCCGATTTCTTTTGATACTTAGTTCTTCACTGTTAACTAATTACTTGAAATAGGTGAATACTATGCACCCAATTGAGTTTAAGAAAAAGTGGCAGTTAACTTATAACGAGCTAGCACTTGTCCTGGGTTATGAAAGTGATTTCACTGTCCGTTGCTGGGGGATAAATGGAGGACATAAGCGCAACCCTCAAAAAGTTGTTTATGTCGCTTGTCGCCTTCTAGATGAAAAATGGTCTGCTGAGGGTAAACAAATAGATTCTTACCTTTGATAATTTATATCCGCGTGTCTGCTAGATACCTATTAGACACATAAATAAATAATTTGACCAAAGCTAGAGTGCGGGGTAAGTCAAAGATTTATTGATGGTTATGCACAAGTTTTCTATCTTTTTTGATACCCCGTTATAAGTCAAATGTCCGCTAGACACTCCTAATTAATTACTTGAAATAGGTGAATACTATGCACCCAATTGAGTTTAAGAAAAAATGGCAGTTAACTTACGACGAGCTTTCACTTGTCTTAGGTTATGAAGGTGATTATACCGTCCGTTCCTGGGGTACGAATGTCAGACACAAGCGCAATCCTCAAAATGTTGTTTATGTCGCTTGTCGCCTTCTAGATGAAAAATGGTCAACTCAGGGGAAACAAGTAAATTCTTACCTTTGATGCTTGTGTGTGTCGGTACAATTATAGTCAACTGTTTAATCAGTGTTTTCAGAATTTATTCGGGAGAGAATCACGTGTCTAACTCTGTTGAAAATTATTTAACTGTTGAGGGAAGTAATCAATCTGTGAAGGCGTTTTTTGAGCAAGCAAATACTAATCAAAGCTTATTTGATTTCCATGCTTTTGTACCAATGCCGCCAGATGTTTTTCAGGGTGATTTAGGAACGGAAGAACAACAGATGTATCCAGGTGAACAAAATTGGTATGAATGGTCAATCTCAAACTGGGGTACAAGCACGAATGGATTCACAGTAGTACATCAACCTCCATTTGTGCAGTTTAGAACCGTATGGAGTGTTCCTTTACCTGTTCTCTTGGCTGCCTCTGAACAATTTCCCGATTTAAAATTTACAAATGAATGGATTGAGGAAACATTCTTAAGGCGGGAAGGTTCATTTTACAGAATGGTCAGATTTGGCTAGACGAATCAGAAATTTATGAGATGTGGTCAAATAAACAATCAAAATATATTCACCCCTTGAATTTAAAGTATTGCTTTTCAAAGTACATAACATATTTGAAAGAGTTTGCTCAAGAAGAAGGAGATGATTCTCCTTATGCATTTTATCTAAATGCTAGTGATGGCATAGGTGCATTTTTGGGACTGGCTCATATAAGTAGGTTCTTATTAAAGAGCATTTCTAAGCGCACAACCAACCTGAAACCAATGGTTTTTGAAGATACTGAGTCCTAATGAACGAGGGGGTTTTGGAGTGTATGCCGGGCGATGATCCTGTCTTTTTATGAGTGGCTTTGTGACGGCATAGCTCCAAAACCCCCAATGTATTTTTTGATTGACAAAAAGTAGTTTTGGGTGCGACTCTAGCCCTACCCCATGCCCAATCACTGCTGCAATACCGAAGAGCGCACTGGAAGAACATCGGCAGTCATACAGGAGATACAGCCCAACTTTAAAGTTAAAGGTCAACGCTTCAGTGCAGAGGAATTGAAGCGACTGTTTAATGAGTTAGTTGAGAACAGTCTGGCCATCTGGCTGGATGCAAATACTGTTGAAATTACTCAAAATTAGACAGACGGGCAGAACGGACAGAATTAGACAGACTCCTTGTACAGCAAGGGACAGAGCAGACAGACCTCTAGAAAGAAACTAGACAGTAGACAGGAGTTGGGGGGAGCATCAAAAAATGAGTAGAAAAAATTATAGACCCTGTAGACGTACACAGAATCCCCAAAAGTATAAGACATTGAGAGCTTTGAAATTTTTACAAGTTATCTAATGAGCAGCACAAGATGCAGTCGCTAGTGCCGGGCTATTAGGTTTTGCATTTGGCGCTTGAGCAACCAAAACCACGTTGCCATTAGCATCGATTACCCAACCTTGGGCTTCCACAATTTGAGTAGGTTGATTGACAGAATTAACCTCCTGTAATTTTTCTTCTGTGTTTCGCTGCTTGTGAATAACCGCTCTTGTTTGAATACCGTCAGCACGATTCTTCGTCTCTGGAGAGAGCGTGATCCAATCTACCACCACTGCATCATCAGCTATCAATGGCTGCGTGGGATCGGCTACTACTCCTCCACGCCCAGTAGCAATAAACGAACTCCTTCCTGTTTTTCCACCAGAATTACAATCAGCAACAATTTGCTGCGAAGCATCAACCACATTTACAGGCAATTCCGCCAATCCTTTACTGGGGTCAGCATCTGGTGAGTTGATTTGTACTGTGCCATTTAATGAAGGACTTTGTTGAGAAAAAGCAGTAATGTCGCTGGTTGGAAGGTTACTTGGGTTTAGTTGCTCTGGGTCAGAAGTGTTTAACAGCCTCACTAAGTCTGCACGAGTGCGCGGCACAAACCCAAAGATACTTTTAGCGTTGATTGTAACTTTACCACCAGAGCCTGAGAAAGCATTAGCCGTGATATCGTTATTTTCACTGGGGACAGTAACGAGGAAACCCGACGGCGCATTGATGGTAATACTACCGCCATCCCCACCAGCTTGTGCTGTACCTGCGTTAGTAGTAATTTGGCTTTGGTGACGCATCAATAATAAATTTTGTACTTGTAGTGTGATATTGCCGCCTTGACCTGATTGATTCTCCGATGTCAGTTGTGCTTTGTCATTGAGAAATATAGACTGAGCATTTACATTGAGTTGTCCTGCTCTACCTAACTTAGGTAGACCTCCAACATAAGAAAAATTAGAAAATTGACTGTTTACACCGATAACAGCATGGTCACTAACAGTCAATTCACCTGTAATGATTGTCACATTCCCAGCATCACCAGAACCATTAGTTAAAGCCACTAAACTGCTAACAGTATCAGCTTTATATTTTGAAAATCCTGTTATTTCTACCGCTTCGGAGGCATTGATAGTTAAATCGCCTCCTCTTCCAGTTGCCGGTATTATCTGGAACTCACCTTCTCCTACTAACGTCCCAATTCCATTCGACACTGTTGATACTTGCGCTCCATCTTCAATCCGTAATATTTTAGTGGTAATTACCAAATCACCCGCGTTTCCACTTGCGGCAGTTGAAGTAAATAATCCACTAGGAATCACATTATTACTATTCGGGAAAGGGCTACTACCTATTACTTCTACAGATTCAGAAGCATTCACGAACAAATTTCCGCCATTGCCTACACCTGCTGTAGCAGTGCTTATTTGCGCTCCATCACGAACTATTAAATCTTTGCTATTAATTGTTAAATCTTTACCATTTCTGCCGCCTGTAGTCTGGGTTGATAATAAAACCCCATCTCCAGCTAATTCAACAGTTTTACCTTGTATTTGAATACTGCCACCACCCTCACCACTAGCATCTACCTCAGAACCAATATCAGCACCATTAATGGTTCGTTCTATGAATTGGATATTCTGGAATTTATCAACTTTTTCATATCCCACTATCCAATCTTGGTTTGTTAAATTTAAGCTCACAAAGTTGTTAGCAGCTACACTTCCCAACTCTATTCGCCCCGACGCTGCTGTTAAATTTCCACCTTCAAGGATTATATCACCACCAATAAGTGCTAAAGTTTTACCTGGTTTAACTTCTAACCCAACACGGTTCCCTGAGATATTTGTCATGCCATCTGGATTACTTGCTTGCGATTGATTACGGATGGGAGCCGCAGTTGCTCCAAATTGTAACCCAATCGGTACACTTACTGTCAGCAAAGGTGTTGTAGAATCTGTTGCACTAAACTTAGTCCCATCAGCAAAATTTAAACTATTTGCCGTGCTTGCTATAAATGAGCCACCAATTTGTAAAGAAGCATTGGAACCAAAAATAATGCCATTAGGATTAATCAAAAACAGGTTTGCAGCATATTGACTTTTAATAGTACCTTCAATATCAGAAATATTATTTCCTGTTATTCTCACAATAATATTCTGAACACTTTCAATATTATTAAATCTAGCTGTAGTTCTCGGAAGCACAGAAAAATCTTTAAAACTATGGAAGAGATTGTTTTTATTTGATGATAAACTTCCTCCTTCAATAGTTATGACATTATTCTGATCTATTGGGTTAACTTGAGAATTATTAGGAAGAGTAGTATCCGCAGTAATTTGAGCAAGAGCAGCTTTGGTGCATAAACCTATTACACTGCTTGTTATAATTAAAATAGTTTGAACCCACAACCGCAGATTCTTCATACCCAATATTTGTAAAATTCAACAGACTCGAAGGATTTACAATTTTACGAGCGTGTAATTCAACCAAGAAGTATTGATATTTCAAGTTAGTAATCTTAACATATTTGTCTTCCTTGATACCAAATACAACTTGTTAAGGCGAAGTCTTGAGTTAAATTAATTAGTTTGAACTTCGTTTGAGCTTTTAACTCTAAAGAATTATCTTCTGTGACACCAGAATTTTCAACAGATGTATTTAAGCTAGAATTATTTACAGTTTCATCCGATTCGTTTTGAATTTGTTCGTCTTGTAATTGCTGGGATGTTTGAGAATCCATAACTTTTACTTCTCTTGCAGACTGGTAGATGTGTGAACTGATCTTGCGATGTACTAAATTAACGAGAATTCGATTAGTACAGTTTGCCAATAAAGCAATCAAGTCTAGAGGAGGAAAGAATTAGGTTTCTAAATCTTCCATGAATGCCAATAATTGTAAATTCAGCTTGGCTAGTAACAATTACGCATTGTGTAACAAAACTTCATACATATTCTTCCGGTATTTCCCCTTGGTATTGAGCCGAGATACCAAACAGAGATCATCGAAAAGCTCTGGCAGTCTTCAGTTGTCGGTGCTTAACGTAACCACGCTTCCTGCAATCACTTTCCAGTTGTTTTCAAATAGCTTCCAAACCCTGAGATAGCGGAATTTGCCATCAATTTCTTGCCCTAAATAGTTTCCTAGTATCTCTACCGTGACAGCAACAACAACGTCGTCTCCGACCATGTTTAGCATTAGATCACTTGATTCAACTGTATGCAGGTTGATATTTCCCGAACGGTAATTTTCCAGATCCATCGCTTTGGTTGCCGTTTCGCCACTAGGGCCGTTAAACAGAAGCTCATCGTGAAGCAGTTGATCCAAAAGTTCCACGTTATTGGTTTTCATTGCTAAAAGGAGTTTTTTCTCGTTATCGATGACCTGGGCTTTGTGGGTGGCATCCATGCTGGGGAGTTGTTGAATTTGACCCTAGATGAGTTCATGGTACAGGGTGTGAAGCAAGCGTTCAAGGGTGGCTAAATTATACCTGCAAGTGGTCAACGTGCAGCAAGCATAAGCAGGTTTAATCAGCCAACGAAGTCATGCGGGTTGTAGCGGTCGTGCTTGAGGGCTGATTGATAAGTCTGGGTTAATCGCGTGTCATTGCTCACGGAATATGTAGGTTTTTGGTCGCTTAGATTGTGTTTCTATCAAAAGACCATGTAGGCTAGAACCTATGAAAATAAACCGCTTCGGCAGGGCAGAGATCCTTAGCCCTGACCAAATTAATGTCCTATTTACTGAGGGCTTTGTCAACCCACGCGATCGCGCTTTGTTTGGCGTGTGCCTTTATGCTGCCTGCCGGATCAATGAAGCTTGCACGTTGGCAGTAAATGACGTGTTTGGCAGCAATGGTGTGAGAGGGGTGTTGGTGTTACGGAGCGTCAACACCAAAGGCAAGCGAGACACCAGGGAAATCCAAGTGCATCCCAAGCTCAAGCAGTATTTAGAAGAGTACAACCCCAATCGCCGCAAAGAGTTCTTGTTTCCCGGTCGGCATGGGTTGGGACATATCCACAAGGTCAGCGCTGACAAAATCCTCAGAGATACCTGTGTGCGGCTGGGCATTGAGGGCGTTAGTACCCACAGTTTCAGGAGGACTGCGTTAACCAGGATGAGCGATGCCGGGATACCGTTGCGCCACATACAGGAGATATCGGGGCATCGGACTTTGGCAGCTTTGGAGCGTTATCTGGGCGTAACCGAGAAGCAGAAGCAAAACGCGATCTCAGCTCTGGATTTTTAAACTACCAGAGAGAAAAGAATACTATTGTTGAATTAAGTTACATAATTCAACAAACCTGCTTTATCATTATGTTGTAAGCCAATAAAAGCCATTAAACCTCCGAGTAAGCCTTTATTACTTCACTTAATCCTCGTCAGGGGAGACTAAAAAGATGAAAACCCCTAACACAGTAGAAGGTAGAATCACTCGTCGAATTGACAGTAGCGATCGTGATGTCTTTATGCGTAAGGATTTTGTAGACATTGCTAGCTACACTCAAATTGGGCGTAGTCTCAAGGAATTAGTAAAAAAAGGTAAAATCGTAAAAATTGGTTATGGGCTTTACGCTAAAGCCGTATTTTCTCCTTTATCAAAGCGTATAGTTACCCGTAGAGGGTTACGTGAACTAGCAACTGAAGCTCTAAAAAAATTACAGATAGAGGTTGTAGCATCAAGCTATGATCAAGCTTATAGTCAAGGACGTACAACGCAAGTTCCAACCGGACGAGTTGTTGGTGTTAAAGGACGAGTTTCACGTAAAATTGGTTACGACGGTAAATATGTAACCTTTGAATACGTTTCTTGACTCAAACCTTGTAGAAATTATTGCCAGTGATCTTGGTGTTGATCCTTCGTTTGTTGAGAAGGATTGGTATGCTATGCGGATAATTGCATCCTTGATCGCTGTGAATGATTTTGGTGTGCAGTTAGTTTTTTCGGGAGGAACTAGCTTATCAAAAGGGTTTGGACTTATTAAGCGTTTTTCGGAAGACCTTGATTTCAAAGTAATTTTGCCAAAAGCAAATCCTACACGCAATGAATGTAGTAATTACCGAAAGCAAATTGTTGAAGTAATCCGTGGAAGTAGTTCAGAATGGTCATTGGACGAGGAACCAAAATCTGAAAATGCAAATCGTAAATTCACTTGCAACATTCGCTACAAAGAAAATTTTGAGAGAACTGCGGCACTTCGTCCTTATATAAAGTTAGAGGTTAATTTTATTGTGCCTACCTTGCCTGTTGAACAAAGGGCTTTACAGTCTTTTATTGCTCAAGCAATGGATCAATCACCAGAAGTTCCTTTAATAGCTTGTGTTTCACCCATAGAAACAGCAGCAGAGAAATTGAGTGCTTTAACCTGGCGAGTGTTATCTAGAAACAGAAGTAGTGAAAAAGATGATCCATCTCTTATTCGCCATTTATATGATTTAACAGCATTACGAGGCTTAATTTTTAATTATTCAAATTTTTCGGATTTAGTTGTTAGTGTGATAGCAGAAGATATAGAGCGCAGCAGAAAAAAAATTAAATCATTGGCCAACTCCGAAGTAGAATTCTTGCAAGAAATGGTGCTAACACTAGAAAATGATTCTTTGTATGGTAATGAATACCAGCAATTTGTTAGAGGAATGTCTTACGCCGTAGAAGACGAATGCCCCACTTTTAGTGAAGCTATAGACGCTGTTAAAAGCATAATTAGCATGATTCAATAAAAAATGTAAGTAGTGGCAAGGTTGACTGGTACTTTGAACCTAGCACTCGACACTGTTTGAATAAGTAAAATATTAATGGATAGAGTGTTTACATTTTTTGAATGTGCTATGTAGCTTTAAATTCATCTATTTTCTTTTTCATAGCAATATAAGCTTCATCTTTAGTTGAGAAGAATTCTCCTAAAAGAATTGAATTTTGACTGCCTTTACTATTCTCGATCTGAAATTCTGAAATGCTATAACAAAGCTTTTGAATTGCTATAGAACTCCAATCTTGATCAATTGAGTCAAGAGACACTATGACACTCCACCCTTTATAATGTGCCATGTGATTATTACAGATATATCCTAGCTTTCCGCCAAACTCTATTAAATCATCTTCTTCCCAAATTTCAGGCTCTAGTTCTTTGTAGTTTTGTTCTTTTAACGATTTTTTTAATTCTTGCAAATGGTCTGCGGAAGTAATACTAGTGCAAGTTCTATGAAGTAAGAAATTATTAGGTATATAGGATAGATAATCACCTGTTTTTGGATCATAATTATGTAGGGCAATTTCTCGATTATCAAAAAGTTTTAAATCCAGAGGATTTTCAGCGAACGGGTTTATAAGTATATGTAAACCATCAGCAATCGTTTCTTTATAAATTGGCCTTTCTTCTAGAAATCTATACAGTCCTACTTGCTGATCTGATTGGTATGATCTAGAGCCACTAAATAGGACTGGATATTTACTAATCTTAGCTAAAGCACGCACCTTACAAAAGGTAGCTCTATTGTTAAAGATTACTGCACTTACGTGCTTTAATTTAGAATTAGTAAATAATCCAACATTTACATTAAAACCTGGTTTCTTTTGAACTCTATAGTTATAAGAATCTCCAATGATAGTCAAATTACCATCTGCATCTCTTCTTGAAAGGACTTCTTCATATCCGTAAAGGACTCTGATAATTGCTAGAGAATCTTGCAAGAAAAAAAATGGTTGCTCAAAGGGAGCAACGCATATTACAAATGGTTTATTTTTAACATGAGGAAGCTTAGAGTAATCTTTACGGAATTTCTTAGACTTTTTATTTATAGAGAATTCGAGCCTAATTGCGGATAATCTTAGTATGTCCTTTATGCTAGTATTTTCTAATAAATCGTAATCTTTATCCCATTCTGGTCTATAGCCTTCACTATTACTTGCTATTGCTGCTTCAGCAATGAAATCACCATAGGGTGAACTTACGAGAAAATCTGGAGTTTCATGTGAGGTATCTACGCTACATCCGAGTTCTTTAAAACAGGCAAATAAATATAATTCCCAGAATACGGAATTAAACTTTGTTTGAAATTCTTGTACCAGTTTTCCATTGCGATCTATAAATCCATCAGCCCAACTTTTAATAACCTCAATCTCTGGTTCGCAAAATCCTGGTTCTGTAATATAGAGAAAGTGATTATGTTGCTCCTCTTTAGGGACAATAGGCGTAAATAAATCCATAATGATAAAAATGCTATAAAATATGCCAAGTAAGTGCTAGCTTTTGAGTGTGCATCCCAATCTGAGTAGCTCGGCGGACACCCGTAAACTGATGCCACACTTCACACTCAGCAGCTTTTAGAGAATTACCTATACTTTAGTTTTCTCAAACGTGCCAAAGCAGCTACTACTGGAGGGTCTTTGACATCTTCAGGAATAATTATTTTATCGTCAGGTTGAATTCCACAAATATCAAAATCATGTTCTCCTATTTGCCATGCTGGACGAATGGATATTTGTCGTTTCATAATTCCAAGCTCCCAGAAAAAATCTGGACTGGAACTGTCTTGAGCTATATATCCTGGTGTAAGGATGTAAAATCCCAAATTTTCAAATGCACTGATAAATTGATCAATATTTCTAGAATTGCTTGGTTCCATAGTGTGAATACGATAACCCAATAGGACTTGTGAGTTACTAGAAACTTCCAGGCAATCGGGATTAGTCCCAATAACTACACGATAAGCTGCTGGATTATCAGCATCAATTCCAGTAATAATAGATACCCTGATTTTTTCTTCTACATCTGTGTCTCCTACAGCTTCTCGCCATTGAGCAAAAATTTTCTTGCTTGCATTTTCATCTCGAAATAAAAATGCAAGCTGTAGGAGTGGGAGATTTTGAGAATTCGGTATAAATCCAACGCCTACTCCGCACCAACCAGCTTTATCCCAAAGATGGACATTAATCAATGATAAAATTTTGCGATCGCGATGTTTTAGGTGATCGATACTCTTGAGTTCAGGCGGAGGTTCACCTTGTCCTGGCTTGGGTGAGACTACATTAGCTCGTTGTTGAGAGGTATTCTGAACTGTTTCAGTGTTCCAAATATTTGTTCGTTGAGATGGAAAATGCTTATCACTATCGCTTAATCTCCAATCCGTTAGTTGCAGTTTTGGACTTTTACCCAAAATATTCCAAACAGCAACAGCTACGTTTGTAAAATCCAGTGCGCGAGAAAAAGCCAGTTCATCTTGTAAAAGTCTTTCAAAATACTGTTCCGGGTTTGATACAAACGCTATCTTAAAAATTACTTGAATAATTAACTCAGTCAACGTTTTGTTTAATGATTCAGGATTAAGCCCTGTTATGTAAGATTCATTGGCAGAATGCTTTACTTCTATGAGAGTTTCAAAAGTTTCCCCATCTTCCTCTTTAATATGAAAATCAATAACGTTAGCAACAGAATCGGATGATATTATTTGAAATCTAATATTTGGTTGATGAGGAATTAATTGCGAATCAAGACTTGTTGCCAGAAAAGCTTCAAATGCGGCAAGAATTGACTCTGCAATAAACAACGATCTACTGTTATTTAAAACTTCAGCAACTACATTGCAGCCAAGAACTTGTGAGCGGAGTTCTACTGTATCCTCTGCCTTTATTAGGTAACAATACCGTATAAAAAGATTTAACCCCTCTGCATTCGGTGTCCTAACCTTTTGACAATGAACGAGCCACAAGCAAGAACGCACAACTATTGCCAATCGAAAAAGTTAAAACAAGGTCATTCCAGCCTCACATAAGTGTGAATTTCTCCATGTAGCCGAATGTGTTCAACTAACCGCTTAGTTTCACCACCTGCTAATTCTAGTTCCCTAACATTGCCCACCAAAATAAACAATTCCCTTGCCCTACTAACGGCGGTATTTAGTAAATTGGGTTTGCGGTTGAGGAACCAAAAACTATGCTCTTGGTGGCACTGGTAAGGAGAAAAGATGATAGCCGATTTTTCTCCTCCCTGAAAGGTATGAACTGTGCCAATATCATCCCAAGAAAAGTTTCGCCAACGGTTAGATAGTCGATACTTGAGCGCGTTAGCTTGCTGCGAAAACGGCGACATCACCCCAATTGTTTTTGAGTTGTCATCCGAGTTAGTAGAATACCCATGTTTTAGCAAGGACGCAATTATAGTTTCTACAGCATCAATTTCTTCTGGATTGGTATTATGGGTGTGGCTTCCCTCGACATGGTAAGCCAGCAGATGCTTGACTTTTGCTTCCCCGTTATAATCTGAAAGGATTTGCAGACCACCGGGATAGTTAGGGCTGCAAAACTGAATAATGGGTGGGGTGCAACGGTAATGATTAGAGAGAATAATGCCATTGCCTAAGTCGCCTTCTGCACCACTAGCACCAGCAGCGCGATGATAAGCGGTAGCCGTGTATTTGGCAGTGGGGGCATAGCGATAGTAATCTTCATTGCCCATACCCATATCCAGAAAGGCGGTTTTCAGATATTGTTTGATAGTATCGTCGCTCATGTTAACTATTGGCTCAATTTGTTGGGGGTCGCCTGCCACTACTGCCCGTTGCGATCGCACCAGCAAGGGAAATAATTGATGTACAAGAGTTGTCCCCGCTTCATCCACCAGTGCCAGCTTCACGCTATTGGGTTGGAGAATTGGCAGCATATTACGCATTGATTGGAGGGTGGAGGTAATGACAGGGAAAATCAAGCTCAAGTCACGGAAGATAGCATCAGTATGACTTTCCAGTTTTAGCAATGCCCCTCCGTCGCCCGTCAAGACACTGCCATAAGTTGACAATGCCCTCATAACGCTCTCCTTGCGTCGGAGAACTTCTTGCAACAGAAACGCCCAGGCACGTTGAAACAGTTCTAGCTGTAATTGGTGGTGGTCGCGGTAAAAACGACTGTAGAAATCCGCTTGAGGGTAACTATCAAGTTGTTCTTGGATTTGTTGCTGTTGAGCTTGCTTTAGTTCTAGTTCCTTAGTTAAAGCCGCTATTTGGCTTTGAATTTCAGTTACTTCCAAGTTTTGATTCCGCCATTGCCGTGAGAAACCAATTTTTTGGTTAACGCTTGTGATTGCTGTCGTTAAACTAGAGGGGTCAATGGGTATCTGAAAGGGATGCGCTGTTGCCAAGGTGTTTAAAACAGCCGCGTTTATCCGATTCGCCAAACGCTGAAAAATTCGCTTGTCGGTAGTAGCATTAAGCCAGTCCAAGGCGCGTTTCGTCATAGAGTCAGAATCTTTGGGCAGTTCGCGTTCTGCTTGGAATAACGCAATTTGTATCTGTTCGTAAGCCTCAATGGGAAAATTTTCGTAAGCAGCCAAACTTGATAGCTGTTCAGTTTGGGCTTCTAAGGAGACAGACTTAGCAGCAATATCGTCATTGAGAGATTGGATTTCTTCATTCAGTTGCGATCGCTGTTCAATGTCAATAACTTTTTGAGCAGTATTCAAGCGGTCTTGCTCTATAAGTTGCTGAATTTCACTCTCGGCTTGCAGCAATTCAAGTTTGGCTTGTTGCCAAGAATCCTGATCAAATTCAGTATTACGCAGCCAATCTTGGGTTGATTGTAGTTTAGGTAGAGTTTCCTTACGGATAATAGTTTGGTTGCCGCCGGGGAGATAAAACTGTTGAGCAGGAGAATTTATAGTCAGTCGTTGTTGGAATTTTTTAACGGTGCTGTTATTAGTGCCGACAAAAAGTATTAAATTATTTGCATCATCTTCACCGCGAACAAGCTGTAACGCCCGATTCACTACTTGCTGTGCTATGAGGTGGAGAAACACTTCTGTTTTTCCAGTTCCGGGTGGCCCACAAACAGCAGTTAATAAGTTCTCTTGGGCGTGTTTCAAGACAGACGCTTGAAATTCATCAGGTGGATGGTCAGGGAAAGCCCCCCAGAACATCACCTCATGTCTGGGTGATTGTGGCTGACCCCAGAGGTACTGCATTGCTGGGTGAGTTTCAGTTAGCCATCCAGCCTTAGAGTCAGGTTGTTGAAGTTCCTTGAATATTTCTTGTATGTCAAGTTTCAGAAGGGCATTGTAGGGTGTAAAGTCGCAGCGAAGCAAATAAGGTTGCCGAGAGGTTTTGTATTTTCCTTCGGGTAAATCTACCAGTTCAAGAAAGTCTCGAAGCGTTGGGAATCTTCCTTTAAATGTATCTTCTAAAAATTTTCCAATTCCTGACGCAACAATCAGTGATTCGGCTTGCTCCTCCTCTAGTCCGTACAGCCTCATCAAATTAACAACCACTGGCTGAAACTCGTATTCGGTCAAGTCCCAGCCAGTTTTGCGGTAATTACCTTTAAAGATGGGTGAAATATCAATTGTGAAATTAGGTAGGTATTTCAGCTTCTGGTCTTTGCCCTTGCCATTGATTATATAGATTTGTGGGAAAGCAACAGCCATCTGAACATCATTTTTGTTCCCTCTTTTAGCTGCTTCTTGCTGTTGTTGGAATTGCGTAAATACTTCGCTATCTAACAGTAGCTTGTTGCCAACAAGCTGCACTCCCTTATCTACTACTTTTGAATAGATATCTGAAGAACGTTCGACCTCAGCTTGAGTCAGTTCTTCTAACCTGATATAGCCTAACCAAGCTTGTATTATCTGGATAAGTTTTTCTGACTCTAGCATGGGGACATTTGTGGGAGCGACTGTACTAACTGGTACTCTCCTTAACTTAATATTTTTTGTCGTTTCTTGCCAGAATTAGAAATTAGTAAACAGTTTTTCACAAAAAATTTAACAATTATATTTTTCCATAACGTTATGGGCACTCCCATTATGGATAGCTCTTCAATTCTTTGAGACAAACGGGAGCATACAAAAATCGGCACAAAATCTCGACTATTTTTTCAAGAAAAGCGATGATTGAGTTGAGTTAATCGAGGTAAATCACTATGAAAATTTCTCAGGAAGATTTAGATTGGGCGGTTTCTCAAGGCTTAATTACAGCAGAACAAGCTAATGCGTTATGGAATGCACTTTTAATGCGTAACAGCGAACGTCCGCAATTTAATTTTGCCAATGTCACTTTTTACTTTGGGGCGTTAATTGTCATCTCAGCCATGACTTGGTTCATGACATTAGCGTGGGAATCATTTGGTGGCGGTGGGATTTTTTTGTTAGCCAGCATTTATGCCTTGTGCTTTGTACTTGCAGGAAGCAACCTCTGGTGGCGACACGAGATGAAAATTCCTGGAGGTTTGCTATTTACCATTGCAGTTTCCTTGACTCCTTTAGCAATTTACGGGCTGCAACGTGCGACAGGGTTTTGGACTCAAGGCGACCCTGGTACATATCAAGATTTTTATCTCTGGATTAAAGGCAGTTGGTTTTTGATGGAGTTAGGAACTATCATCGCAGGTTTAGTTGCCATCAATTTTGTTCGTTTTCCCTTTTTAACTGCTCCCATCGCCTTTTCGCTATATTTCATGTCTATGGATATCACACCATTATTGTTTGGTGAAAAAATGTACGATTGGCAGCTACGACTATTAGTTTCCGTGTGGTTTGGTATTGCTTGTATTGTTGTCGCTTATCTAGTAGATATCCGCACTCGTAGACGCGATGGAGATTATTCTTTTTGGCTATATTTGTTTGGATTACTTGCTTTTTGGTTTGGTCTTACTTTAATGGGAGACAGTAATGAATTTCAAAAATTTCTCTATTGTTTGATTAATTTCGGGTTAATGTTGCTGTCGGTATTGTTAAAACGAAAAGTTTTTATTGTTTTTGGAGGAATGGGTGTCTTTGGTTATCTAGGACACCTCGCTTACAGCGTCTTTCAGAATGCAGTCTTATTTCCGTTTGCGCTAACAGTTTTGGGAATATCTATGATCTATTTGGGAACTTTATATCAACGCAATATTAGGAATATTGAACTTTTTTTAGAACGTTTCTTACCAGACACCGTGAGACGCTTGTTACCCAGAGAGTAATAATCTCTTACCTTTACTCAACATTTGTCAGCGTCTCCAGTTGTGCAAGTAGTTTCTCTATTTGCTTGCGCTTCTTAGGGTCTGACCAAATACGCGATTTTCTTAGTTTGGTAGTCGCAGCAGTAAAGCGCTCTTTGTAATCGTTCGACTCGGTGTTTGCGGTAGAGGCTGGGGTTTTCTTCTCAATAATGCGCTGTCTGATTTCACTTAAAGACCAGTTGTTAGCAAGAACTTGTTCTAAAAATGCAACGCGCTCATCTAATTTCTGAATCTGGGCGATGGCTTTGGCTTTGGTGTACTCAAGTGAGCCTTCCCTTAGCGCATCAAGGATATCTTCTGGGAGGTTTAACAAGGGCAGGCGGTTCTTAACGAAAGATTCCCAGGTCATTAACCCTAAGCCAAGAAACACCTCTTCAACGATTTTTAGGTCTGGGTTTAATGGCTGCTCCTGGTTGAGGCCGGAATTATCTGTTTCGGTTTCGCCCATAACGTTATGGGTAGATAATTCAATATCGCCTTCCTCATCGCTGATAGCGTTATTAGTGGACTCAGTTTCAACTCCGCCCATAACGTTATGGGTAGGTTCATCACCTTCGCTCTCGTGTGCGCCCATAACGTTATGGGTAACTGTAGATGCTTTATTTTGTAGGCGTTGTAGACGATACAGTAATGGGGGTATTTCCTCAACACTTCGACCTAGTTTCAGAGACAGCAGTTGCAGGATGCCTTCAGTTTCTTCAACTGGGTTGAGGTCTTCTCGAAGTAAGTTTTCTATCAAAGCCAACTGAAACGCTTGGTCATCAGATAGCTCACGCACAACCACAGGTGCAGCTTCAAGTTTGGCTTCAATTCCTGACCTGTAGCGTCGTTCTCCTGCTACTACTTCGTATTTCCCAGAGCCTAGTGGACGCACCAACAGAGGTTGCAGGATGCCATGCTGCTTTATCGACTCGGTTAACTGCTTTAATGCTTCCGGGTCAAAATAACGGCGCGGTTGATTCGGCGGCAGAACAATCTGGTCTAAGGGCATGGATTGAGCAGAACCAGCATTCAATGCGCCTGTGGTGTCCCAAGGTACATCAATTTTGCTTTTAAGAGGTTGGCTTGCTTTAGTGCGTCTCATTTTAAGGATTCTATGCTAAGGGCTATTTTTTTTAAGATGGCAACAGATGGGTGCTTTGGATCGTAAACTGCAAGGGGCATTCGTTCTTCTGAAGCATCAACAAAAGCAGTGGAGCGAGGAATGGGGGCAAAGACAGTTCCGGCGCTTGCTAGTTGTTCGGTGATGGCTGCTAGGGTACGAGTATCCTGAGAGTTACGGGCATCGTATTTTGTGGGGACAAACCCGGCGATTTGCAATTTGCGGTTCGGTTTGTTGCGTACTGTAGCAACCGTTTTTAAGAGTTCGCCTGTTCCCTCAAAGGCTTTGAAATGGGTTTCCAGAGGCACGAGAACATGAGTGGCAGCTACAAGGGAGATGTAACTTAGTAGCCCTAAGCTGGGAGGGCAATCTATTAATATAAAATCATAATCTGATTCAATTGGTTCGATGGCTTCTTTAAGGCGAAAATCGCGCATGGAAGCACTAACCAATTGCATTTCTGCCGTAGAAAGAGAGATGTTGGCAGGCGCTAAATCCATGCCGTGAATCCCCTCAAGAATTGGCAGAGGTTGTTCATCCACAATGGCATTGTTGACGGTTTGCTCTATGTCTCTTGGAACCAAGCCCATAAAAATGGTTAAGCTGGCTTGGGGGTCAATATCGATGAGCAGGACGCGATGACCCAATTGCGCTATTTGGTAGCCCAGGTTTTGGGTAAGGGTGGTTTTGGCAACACCTCCCGCCTGATTAAAAACTGCGATGATTCGGCTCATAAATGAGTTGGTTTACCTGCACCATTACAACTTAAGATAACTGTTGATGGGGCAATCGGTACTGTTTATTTAGGGATGGGGTAAATTTCACTACCAATATACAACTCATCCACAGTTAAATATCTAATTTCAGTGATTGCTAGTTTTTGCGATCGCTTGTGCAATTACGACATGATTATCAAAACTGAACCAAAAGCTTCTCGGTTGGGTGCAAACCTGATTGCTTGCAATGTGGAAGGGAAGCTGCGTTAATTGGGCAGAAGTTGATGCAGTAGAAGCGTTGATTGAAGAGTTATTAGGGGCGGGTTATTGCTTAAATTCTCCTGACTCTGACAACACGATTGGCGTGATTTCACCTTACCGCCGTCAAGTAGATGCGCTGACTCAACGTTTAAAATCTCGCTGGTCAGATTTTTCCCCCAAGAGCATTGGCACAGTTCACACTTTTCAAGGTGGTCAGAAGTCGGTGGTAATTTTCTCAACTCGCCAATGCTCTGCAACTGATAGCCTTTGGTTTATTAATCGACGGCCTAATCTACTCAATGTGGCTGTTAGTAGAGCGCGAGAACTGTTTATCTTAGTGGGGAATTTGGAGCGAATTTCTGAAGGGGGGCATACCAGAGAATTGGTGGAATATATCAAGGAATTTGGGGAGACGCGATAATTGTAATAAAGGCATTTTATTCATTTAGAGGGGAATTATGTCAGCAAGAGTAGAGCGGCAGAATACTATCACTAGAAAGAATCTTGTTTCTAGCTTGATAATTGGGTTAATTGTTGGACTATTGGCTGGTCTTCCCTTGGGTTGGATAGCTCATCAGTTCTATGCTGAACGACGGTTAACTGATGTGTTAGTTTGTCGGGAAAAGAATCGGAACTTGCCGGAAGTTCAACTTCAGTCTCTTTGCGGGTCAAGATTCTAAAATACACTATCATCAATAAACTAAAATCATTAATAAATTTATATAGGTTACTTTAACTCTATAAATGTGGGTATTTAAGAACTCGTTGCGGATCATGCGACGAAGTGGAGTCTTCGGGGCGGGTTTGCGTGACTTGTCGGCTCAACCAGAAATCATTCTGCCCGTCCCGAAGACCGCATGAGCCGAGCGAAGCGGCAACGAGTTCGGTCTGCACAGCGTGGGTCACAGACTAAAACCACGATCCTGCTGTAAGAGCTTTTGTTGCTCCTCCCTGAGATGAGCTTCTAGTTCTTGGCTCCAATCAGGATTATGGGTTTTGAGCCTTTTACCCTGTGGCAACAATTCTAATACTGCACTAGCTGTTTTATTCCCTTGTTCATCATTATTGAATGCTACGACCACCCTATTGAAACTCTTGAGAAATTCCATAGGTAGGTTATTCGGGTCATCAGCCACTATCAACATGGTTCTAGTTGGTGGTAGCCCTTTGCAACTTGAAATCAGGTAGGTGGCTGCTGACATCGCATCAATTGGTGTAGAACACAAAAAGACGTTTTCTACCTTGTCCGTTGGTTGCCCTCCTAATCTCAGATAAAACCAACCATTTGGTGTAGAGGTGTTTTGGTCGTACTCCACAGCACGATGATTTTCTCTAGGCTTTGACCAAACTAATGCGCCAGTTTTTTCACCATCTAAATCACGCTTGATAAACAAAATATTTCGTTGCTCATCCATGTAAAGCAACTGATTATTATGTAATCCTTGCACAATATAATCTGGTATATAGCGTTTCTCGCTTAAGTACTTGTGCAACACTTGCCAAACAACTTTATCCTCTGGTGGTGGGGTGAACTGAGGCTGTTGCTGTTTGCGTTCAATCTCTTGAAGAAACTTTTCTAACTGCTCAATTGGGAGTGGTTTAGCAGGTTTGAGCAGCAATTCATGAATAGGTTCATCATCACGTTCTGGTTGGTAGTCAACAGCAAGGTGTTTTTGCAGTCCAGGGAAAGTGTAAGCTGCACCTAACTGTGTACCACTGAAAGCCTGCCCATCTTTCTCGTAAGAAATGCCTTTAGACTTACCATTCCTAGTCCATCCTGTTCTTACACTAATGCCAGCTTGCTGCAACCGCATAATCAGCATTGGCATTTGGGGATTATCAACTCCGGCTCTATCAATCGTCTGCTGAACTGACTCTTTGATGGTGCGTTGTGGAGGAGAGTCACGTTGTCCCTGTGAAAATTCTTCTTGTTCTCGCCTTATGCGTCTAATTTGTCCGGTGCTGGGTGTGCGCTGAAGTTTCTCTCTACTGCCTTGCACTTGCACTAGGTCATAATCAATTTCAATTTGTCGCAGGACTTTCTCAGAGCGTACATAATCCCAGGAATCATGCACTACTAGCCCAGTATCCATCCTAATTCTACTGGCGGCAATGTGGATGTGGTCGTCGTCGGTGTTATGGTGGCGGAAGATGACAAACTGATTGGCATCAAAACCCATTTCTTTCATGTAGCGATCGCCAATCTCGCTCCACTTCTCATCATCTAAAAAATCACCCTTAGCTGCTGACAGCGAGACATGGTAAACAACTCGGTCTGCATCAGAATTAAGTTGTCTCGACAGCTTAAATTCTCGCGCTAATTCACGGGCATTTCTCCCGCTCATGTTGCCGCCGATAAGTTGGGCATTTTCACGGGATTCCAAATAATCCAACAGCTTGCGAAAACCTCTGCCCTTAGTCTGCTTCCCAATCATCGTCTGACTCTTCCTCTTCCGAATCTTCGTCTTCAACATCATCCGAGGTAATGTCTCGTCTGCACTGATGCAGCAGTTCTAAAAGCTCTTTTAACAGTTCTGGATCAGCAGGTAAAGTTCGTCCAATTTTTAGGGCTGTGTTAGTTGCCTTAACAAGCTGGTTGAGATTGTTCCCGATTTGTCCTAACTCCCAATATGTTTGCAAGCTAATTTTACTTAGTCGTTTAGGCAATGGACGCATCAACGCATTACGCCTCATTAGTTCACTTGCTGACATCCCCGCGTCAAGTGATTTTATTCGCAGCAAGTCCAGTTCGATGTCGCTCAATCTCACTGGAAAAATATGCTTTCGGACTAGAGCTTTTGACTGCTTGCGGTTCGCCATAAGTCGGGATATTGAGGGACATTGCGAGGGGGGTTTTTCAAGGGGGGCTTCCCCACTTGAACCAGTCTGCCGTTCGAGCGCAGCGAGACAAAGCGTAAGCTTTGAGGCATGGCTGGCTTCTAGCCCAGTGCTGGGGGTAGCGAGGTGTCGTGTGCTACGTAGGTACGTAGGGCACAGCAGGGGGCTGAAGGCAGGAGTATAAAGGCGTAGCCGTGCTGCTGATCATCCTACAACTTACAGGGGAGGATAGCAACGGCGTAGCCGGAATTTGAATCAAATCAAGCAGGAGATAAATTCTGGTTCGGCGTAGCCACAATAGAGGAGATAAAAATGGCGTAGCCGCTATATAAAAATTCTCTGATTCAGCGTAGCTGCCACACAATATAATAGTCCGGCGTAGCCGTAATCGAAAAAATAATTCAGCGTAGCTGTTTTAAGTAAGATTCTAGATTCAGCGTAGCTGTAATAGTCAGATTTTTTAGCATTAGCTTGAATAAGATTACCAGCGACGCTGCCACACTAAAAAATATAAAGCGCAGCCGTAATACTAAAAGGTAATTCGGCGTAGCCGCAATAGCCGATTTTTGTAGGATTTTGAAAACAAATTGCTGCAAATTATATCAAATAGCCGATAATTATCAGTTAATCGGGATTCACGAGATAACCATGAGTGAGCATCAGAATTCAGAAATAATTACGAAAGAGAAAATTGATAAGGCCATCAATCTGCTGAAGGAGCAAAAGCCAAAAGAACGAGAAGATGTATCGGACAGAGAGGCCATCAGGAAAATGAGACGGTACATTGAAAAGCTGACCTCTAATAAGTATGGCTACACTTACGATGAAGTATCGGAGATGCTGAAGGGTTTGGGGATTAGTTTAGCTGGCAGCAGAATCAAATATTTAATCGGTGAGTTGAAGAAAAGCAGTCGTCGCCGTGATCAGGCATCTGATCACGGCAGTAGTACGTCAGGTCAAGAGGCTACTGAAACTCAGCAAGAAGAAAAAGCCAGCAGCAAAGCTGGAGAAACACCTGTAAACAGTAAGAAGGGCAAGAGTAAAAGTTAACAGCCTTTCTCACAGTACTAATCGGAGAAATCAGAGCCACAAAGCCAACTTTACAAAGACGAAGATTTATAAATACCCAAAAAATGACAGCAACGAGGTTTTAGCAATTCTAAAACTTTAAGACTTTATTTTTAACTAGTTTTTGCTTTTTGCGATTGAGTGAGCTTGCACCTATCACGCCCAATCCTAACAAACTAACTACAGAAGTGTATTCAGGTATAGGTTTGGCAACACTCTCCACACTTACATTTTGATCCAAAGCATCACCTGTGTTGAAAACATAATCAAGTGCATTTTTGTCGTTGAGTGCAGTTCCTCGTAAGAACAGCGCACTCCAACGGGCAATGGTTTCAATTGCCACATCTTGGTTTATGGTTGGTCTAACAGTTTCACGTATGAGATTGTCTTCATTGGTAATGCCATAGTGGTTAGCACCAGGGATGGTAATAAAAGCCTTGGGAGGGTCTTGAATGCCTGCGTATGTTTCTTGAGCATTAGCCGGATTTGCCACACCATCTCGATTACCCTGTACTAGAGCAATGGGTATGCCATCATTGTCAATAATCGGAAGCCCTCCACTACTTTGGCCAATCCTGAAGTTAGTGCCATAAAATACACCAGCTTTCAATTCTTTGGGTCGAGTAAAATTCCCAGTGCATAAGGTAGGAAAACATTGACCTTGAATCGCCGCTATTCCTGCTGCTCCACCAAATGAGTGTCCTAGTAAGACTAAGGTACTAGGGTCAAGTGAATTAGCAATAGGTGATGAAGGTGTAGATTTCTCAGTCTGTATGTAAGTTAGTACATCATTTACTTGCTGTTGTTCAGCAATTAATCCTGTAACCGCACCCATTGGACTGATTGCTGTTCTCAAGTGGTTAGGCACGACGACGACAAAGCCATAACGTGCCACTGTATTAGCAAACGTTGAGTAATCTGATTTGTCAACCAGCGCCCCCTGCAATAACAACGCAATCGGCAATGAATTCTGCTGAGTCTGTGTACTAGATAAAACTGGATAGTAAATATCAGTGCTATCTACACCACCGTCAGTTCTAGGAATGTTCGTAGAGTAACTGACTGCACTCTCAAAAAGAGGAGCAGGGTTGAATGTAGCACCCACAGCACTTCGCTCTACTCCCAGAGTGATCATCAATGCTCCTACACAAGCCACCGATGATTGCTTCTTTGAGGAGAAAAAATTCATGGCTTTATACCTCTTGTGTTGCTCATTCTGAACATTTACCGCCCGGACGCTAAGTACTCTAGTCGCTGTATTCAATGTAGAGCAGCCAAATTTTTATTACTACCGCTATTAAGATTATCTAATAGCAGGAGTAATAATTTTTTCGTATTGCACACCCGACACCCTATCCCCTACACCCTTTCATAAATCAGTTGCCTTGTCTTAATTTGGTTAACTCATATCTTGCACCTGGAAATAGTAATGTCAATTCCATGACTAAGTGCTAAGGGTCGAAGCCGTTCAATATCTAGTAGCAATAAAGACAAGATTAAATGAGGTAAAAAAGTAGATAGTGCAAGAAAAGCAGCTTGCCCCCAGTCCAAAGAATCAGGTAAACAGGATGAAAGATACGTCCAATATGCTAATAAATAGGCAGTAATGGACAAGACTAACCAACGATAAATTCCTAAAAGAGTACCTTGTCCAAATCTATCTAAACCAAAGCGATATTTAGCAGTTTTGAACCAACCTTCAATTTTCCAACGACGTTTACCCCACCAGGAAATAGTACTAGCTTTAAGAGGTTGTGTAGAAATAACATATCTTTTAACAAACTTACCATTATCGCGTTTGAAGTAATACCAAGAAAGAGTGACAGGAGAATCTAATCCAACAAGTCTAACCTGTTGCCCTCGACGATGTAGAAGTTTAACTGGATAACCAAAAACCCCAACTTGCTATTTACTTCCAATACCAATAACAGCATGATATTTTAGTTTCCGAATGTTGTTAATAAAATCTTTAGTCCCAAAAGCAGTATCAGCGAGAATTTTCACCCGAAATCTTTTGGTTAAATCTTTGGGTAAATGACGTACCATTCGCAATGCTATTTGAGACGGGCTAGCTGTCCCTTTACCTCTCCAGACGCGGAAATTCCAAGGGATACGCCATTGTCCAACTACCAAATATAAGACTACTATATGCAAACCTCGTTTACCGTTGTAAACGGTTATTAGATTTTTAAACGCTTTAAACTGACCACATTTCTCTAAAGTTGTCAGGTCAACTATTACTTGTAGAAACGCTTTTCTTCCCAATGGACAATGACTGTTAACTTGCTCAATCGCCTGTTGGCGAACATGACGAATTAACTTGCGAGTCGGCCATTTATAAGTATTTAAAAATCGACTGAGAGCGCTTTCAGATTTGGATTTGCTATAGTGTGGCAAAGGTTTTCCATCTGCTGCCAGAAATAGCCCTAGCATCGCTTCCAAGTTGTCTCGTTGATAACGACGCTAGCTTCAATGCCAGAATCGTATACATTAGGGTATGGGCGTGGGCAAGAATGGTTTCCATCTTTCTTGCTGTTATTTATGTTATCTACGCCCTTTTCTCTCATTTTTTACGAACATATAAAAATATCTTTATGCAGATGACATTATTCCCATCTTTGTATATGTCATTTGTATATATCCTGATACTAAATGTAGTTTATTATACTAATATATAAAGTATAAGCTCCATTTTTAGATGTTACTTTTATTTTATTGTTCTTGGTTAATACTGATTGTTTTTATCAGGTGCAAGATATGAGTTAAGCTTTCGTACTGCTAGAAAGCATTACAATTCTCAAAGCTTTAGTTTAATTAGACTGATGACGTTCACCTATTCTCTATACCCAGACAATTGGTCAGAACTTGCCACTGCAATTAAGCAACAAGCCCAGTGGCGTTGTCAAAAATGTGGATTACAGTGCATTCCCCCTGGTGAAAAAACATCAGAATTTACACGCTCAAAACGCAGGGTGTACACCCTACAGGTTCATCATTGGGACAGAAATCCGGCAAATAACCATAGCGGCAACCTTATAGCTCTTTGCAGTGCTTGTCACCTTTTATACCATAGAGGTGGAAAATCAAATGTTTCACCGGGGCAGTTGTCTTTGTGGTAAATAAGTATGGACGATGATACTCAAGAACTAATCGCAATTCAGCAAGAACTCTCAAGAATCAGCGAACGCCTGAGAAAGATTTTTCCGTCAACTCATCCCCAATTTGACAGCGTGTTTGAAGACGTGGGTGCAGCTGGATATTACATCCGGGAAGCAGGTTATCGTCTAGAATCAGTTCTTATGACTGTTCAAGGTGATAGCGCAGGTTCTGCGAGTGATGCAGAGATTTCAGAAACTGAAATTGAGTAAACTTCGGTGGGCAGACAACTCAGTACAATCATCAGCAGTGAAGCCCTAACAGCCGGGCTACATCTGTGTAAAACTCGCCGCATCGCTCTATTACCAAGAACTTCGGCAACTTCCGCCACCCCCTCTAACAGGTGATCTGGTGATAATTCTGATTCAGCAATCAACATCGGGAAGTATGTACGCGCTAGCCACTTTTCATCGTCGTCTAAGTCAGCCAAATTTTTATTACTACCGCTATTAAGACTATCTAATAGCAGGAGTAATAATTTTTTAAAGTGCTGCCAGCCCCCCCAACGCTGGGTAAATCGGCTCACCCAAGCTTGTGAGATTTCAGCAATGTTGGCGATCGCCGGTTGAGTAATTTTCTGTTTTGACTGCCAAAGCGACTTTAGGGCATTGACTATAGCGTGACCTGTCTGCTCACTGGCGTTACCCGCTTCGGGGCAGAGTTGGAAAGCATCAACGCTTTCTAATTTCACTCCTGGTAATTCACGATCAAGGAAACTAAGGTCATAGTCAGCGCAGAAGTAGAATGTTAGCTCCACATTGGGGCGACGATGAGCGCGTAATCGCCCAATCTCTTGGATGATTTCTGCACGGATCAGGTCTGTGAGATACTTTTGGAAAGTGCTGTTTTTATCCTCCAGATTGACCCTTTCACCAGTCATCACCTGATATTGTGCGGCTAAAACACCGATGTTTTGGTAGGGAATGCCGAAAGAAGCGATCGCATCACACTCACTAAACCGATTAACACCACGCCCATCGACAAAGTGACCGTATTCTGTGCGCCCCTCGGCTCGTGTTGCAATCTGTTTCCAATCGATAATGCCAAGGGTGGGGCAGAGTTTTTTCAACGTTTCTTTGAGGGCATTAACACGAGCGCTAAGTGGAAGGGAGCGATTTTTGGGCAGTTTACCCAGCCCAGTAACGTTGACGACTTTTAAATTGTCGTAGTTTGGGCGTTGTTGCTCAATGATTAACACAGGATCATTGATGCCCAGTTTCAATTTCAATTGCTGGGATTTGAAAGTGGCATCAAGATAAATATTAAATTTGGCAGAATTAGCCAATTCAGTATGTTTGGGATTTCGGCGGTAAATGCTGAGTACACCCCATTGAGATTGGAAACTACCGTCACCCTTCCAAGCTTCAAGAAAGTCAGGCAACCAGTAATTAGGCAAGTCAAGAAACTCCCTGCCTGCCGTTCGTGCGCTGTCTTTAACTACCTTTTTGGCAGCATAACGAGCCGCAGCACTTTTTTTGAGTTGTTTATCTTGGGTAATATCAATTGAGTCCAAGTCTTCTAAGAAAGTCAAATCAGGTTCTACAGTTTGCTGAATCGCTTCGATATCTAAGCCTGTGGGGAAAGGGGGCAGCAGCGCACGGATGCTGGCATCATCAAACCCGTAGCGGTCAGTGGATTTAAGTTGCTGAGTAAACAGTTGGTGTAAAACTAAGAGTGCAGGTTGCAGCTGTGATAGAAGATTTGGTTCTAACAGTAGCAGTTTGCCCACGGTGGTTTCAAAATCGCCTTGGTTCACATCAACCGAGCGCACGGGCTTGATGAGTGTGCCAGCTTCTTCCCATAACCGCCCAACGGTGAAAGTTTGTTCAGCAGCATTAGTTAAGGTAACAGGGGTAGAGTCTGGGTGCGCTCTGAGTTCAGAATAATTTTGAATTGCACTGCGCTTTTGAAAGCGGAAGCCAAAACCGTCCCCGTAAGCAAAACGGCACTGATTCTTAAGGGAACAACCGCCACAGATGGGGCTGATGCCGCTCTCTTCAAAATCAAGGCTGCTAAAATTCTTGTTGCGGAAGGCGTTAAATAAGTAAGTTCTGTGACAATTGCCGTCAGTGTCGGCAGTCTCACCCGCTTTAGTCCACAGTTTAAAGTCTTCACCAAGGGGAGTTTTGCGGGTGGGATCTAGTTTAAAGCCGTTGTGTCGCACTGGCAGGTCAACAAAATTCGTCTCAATGGGCAGTGTGGATGGGTTTCTGTGGTTGGCATCCTGGTAAATTAATTTATCAACGCCGAATAGCCCCGCCGTCAATTGCCCCGCGTTGTAAGACTTACCTAGTCCAGGGTGAGAATTATCTAAGATTTGTGTCCAGCCCTTAGAAACAGCTTCCACCCAAGCAGCAATATGTTCCTCTGGCTGGCAAGAGATAGAGATATTGCCTGTAATTTCGCTTCTTAAAGGTATATTGCCTCTGTTGTAGATAATTACATTGGGCGAAGGCGTGTCAATTTCGGGTAAGGGCTGCGGTGATGGGGGCGCTTTAAATCCTTTAAATATCGAACTAAATGGAGCGATGCCTACGGCGGTAAACAACGCTTGCTTTAATAAATTTTGGAAGCTGCTCAAGTCCTCTCTAACTCGCCCAAGCTCCCACTCTTCACGGCTAATTACTCCTTGGTCGCGTTCGTTATATTCATACTGCCGTTGCGGGAAGCGAAAGCCATACTGTTTTGCAATGTGAAACAGTGTTCCGATCGTAATTCCCCCACGCCGAAAACTGCGAATCTTAGCGTGGATGTTCCAAGTTGAGCCTTTGATACTGGGCGACCACTGCTCGGCTATAATTTCCGCTTCTGATGCCCCATAATGATTAACCAGTGCCATCAACACCTGACGGCATTCGTCATAGTTACCGCTTCCTGGGGTACGTGGTGGGATGAATGAAAGCGCATTCTGGATTAGCTGGTCAATGTCCCAGCCTTCAGCGAGGGAAATCTCACGCCACTCTTTACGCCGTGACTCAATTTCTTGAATTCTTCGCTGATACTCCTCCCGTTCATGCAGCGCGATCGCAATCGCTTCCTGAATCCATTCTGCTGGTAAAGTGGCTTCAGGGTTGACTAGCGGGAATTCTGCTTCAGTACTGCCGTAAAATACACGGGAAGCGTCTTTACAAGCTGGGTCATGGGGCAACTGCTGCATGAGGAAGCGCGTACAAGCTTCTACAGTATCAGCACCTTCAACATATTGCGGTAAAGGGAAAATCAACCGGAATTTATGCCAGTCTGGTTTATGACTGGCAGTGGTGTACATTAAAGCGCAGTGCTTTTGAATGAAGGAATGGGCTAGGGCTTCCTCAATGGTTAGTTGCGGATCGTAAACTTTGATAGAATTTCCGTTTTCGTCCTTGATTGGTTTGCCGTCCTCATCACGGGCGACATCGGAATTATCAATGTCGAGGAGCAACCATTGAGAACCGATGACATTAGCCTTACTGCGCCATTTCCCACCCAATAAGCCAGCACAGATAGCGTGACCTGCTTTAATGTGTTGCTGCACATCTTCTAGAGTGCCTTCTGTATCTTGAAAGTTGGCGGCAAGTTTCTTAAAGTCCCAGTCTTTATTTCTGCCTGTGGCATTAAACGCAAACTTGATTTTATTACTAGGTATGACTGGGGGTAAAAACGCGCTATCGTAAATAGATTTTTTCCCTGATAGCGCGGTTCTTCTGCTCTCAACTACGGGGTTTGTCATTTATTAGTCACTCCTTCTAGGAAACCGCCGCTTATCAGCCATTACCCCCTCTGTTGGTACACGCCAGGGTGCTTATTGTGGGAAGTAAGGTTTGAGGGCAGCTTAAGGTTTTCAGTAGCCAAAAAAGTTTTTGACATTTTTGGACATCAAGAAATAATGCCAGATTGGGCAAAACCACTAGGCAAAACTGATCTAATTAATCTAATTAATCAGGGCTGTTTTAAGAGGCTACAACCCTTATGCAGCAAGGATTTCAAAAATGGATTGTCCGGGGATTCTAGAGTTTTTGTCCGGGGATTCTAGAGTTTTTGTCCGGGGATTCTAGAGCCTTTGTTTTAAGAGCCAAAGCCTTACAGGGCAAAGCTTTAAAGCCAATTTTTTGAATTATTTTTTTTAAAACAAGACTGCAACAGAAAACCAGCCAACCACAGCCGATCATCAACTCATAGTTGGGAAATCTAGAGTAATAATACTTAGTCTTGGATATCTAGAAGCGTTTGGATCTGGGTGGCTAGCTGTGGATTGAAGGTGCGCTCACCCCGTTCAATCAGGGAAATAAGGTTTTGAGATACGCCGATAAAACCAGCCAGTTTCGCTTGCGACCAGCCTTTAGCAATACGTGCTTCTTTAACTTGACTGCTAGTCAAGCTGATGTGTTGTTCCTGTGTGGGCTTGGCTTTGGGCTGTAACTGTTCTACTTTGGGTTTAACTTTCAATTGCGATCGTTCAACCGTGAGTTTGGCCTTTGATGCTATAAGTTCCGGGATAGGGGTTGGAGGTTTGATGGTGAGTTTTGCATCCAACAGCTTATCAAGGTAGCCTTTAGGTTTCTTATCCTTGGAGTCTGGTCTTAGCTCTTCGGGGTAAGTTTCGGGGTCAAATGCAATCTGCCAGCCTAGTTTTAGTAGTAGCTTTATGGCACTATCCCAGTGCTGTTTTAAGTCATAGGCTCGGCGGCGATCTAATCGAGCTTTATCTATAATCGGTTTGACAAATGCAATTTCTAATAGCTCCTGTACTTTGTAATTTCCATCAAGGCGAATTCGACTATCTAATGTTAGATATATAGCCAGCCTTAGTGCGAGTTCATCATGGTAGGGATCAATTTTCAAAACTTGTTGGGCTAAGTAGCCAAACTGATATAAAGCGTCCCTTGATTTTGCTCCTGCTCTGTTCAAAAAATGTTGAGTCCAAGCACCGGGTTGAATAATTAACTGAACTTCATTAGGCTCTTCTATTTTCCCTTGTAAATTTATCTGACCATAGGGCACAACTGTAATGTTCCACATTCGACCTACAGGGGTACTAGCATTTATTCCACCTTTTTTGTTCCTACCTTCTATCCATACTGCTTTAACTAATAAACAATCTAATGCAAACGCAGTTTTGGCTATTTCTGAGAGTTTTTTATGTTTGGGTAAATCAGTTCGCTGATCCCAACCCATATCTTTTATTAAGTCGCTGGCATTGAGAATAAATAAGCTTTCCCACGGTCTTTCCTGTTTCATTGCATAGGCAGCAAAGATTAAGTGCAGTTTGGCGCTGTTAAACCCAAATTTATCAATGATTTGCAGTGCTTCATCCCAAGGGAGCATGGAAATATCACCGGGGTTGGCAATATAATGCTCAATGAAGTTTTGAGAATCGCCCTTAGCTCTATGTTGTAAGTAGGCTATCCCATCTTCATTTTGCTTCCACAATTCTTTTTTGATTTGAGAGTCAATACTGGAAAACATAAGTGCTGCTGTTGGAATAGCTTCAAAGTCTTGGGACTTAAACAATTTTGATTGTCTAACTGTGATTGAAGTATTTTGGATGGAATTAGCTGGAGTTTCAAAATAACTTTCGTTTTCCTGAATACTATTTTGACTTTTCTCCGTTTGAGATTTTGGAACCGGAGGATATAATTCATCTTCGGCATTTTCAAAATAATTGTTTTCTATTTGTCTCAGATTGATGGAAGTTGTTACAGGAATTTCTTTGAATGACTGTAACAAATGACTGCGTAAAGCTTTTAGAAATTGTTCCTGGTTAGGAAATAGAGTTGAATCAATTTCTATGATTAATTTACTGAGGTCAATGTTTTCCTGACCTTCTTGATTAATCAAGTTGAGATTTACTATTAATGGAAGTTGCGGATTTAAATCATTTGCTGCCATAAGAAAACTCTCATCGAATGGAATTTATCTTCTAGGACTGCATGGGCAACAGCAGGCGGATTTCATCGATTGGTGTATAAGTTAGCCGCCATCTAACGCCAGCAAGGAAAAGTTTTCTCTGCCAATTAAGTGTGTCAGCTATTTCAAGCCGATCGCTTTAGTAATGGCAGGGATGGCAGAGTTACTGTTTGTATTCATTTGTCCTTCTTGTCTTTGCTGGATGATGAGGTTTCGTTTTGAGTTTCTTTATTGCTTTTCTCCAATATGCGAAACTCTCCTTTTTCTTTTGCCTCTCTGATTGCAGATTCGACCAGGTAAGCAGCAAGGTTTGCTGTTGGACGACCTTGATACTCAGCCCAAGCCTCTAAATCTTCGTAAATTACATCAGGAAGGGTTAAATTAACTCTTTTACTCACGTTTGGTTCTATTTGAATATTCTGTCTTTCGCCTCCATCGTACATTTCTCGCTCTCAAAGTAATAAAAAGTAACATTTTAGTAACTAATTAGCGTTAATAAGTTACTTATGGTGTTATATTAGCATCAATGACGCATAAAGCGTCAACAAGTAACTGATTAGTTACTTTTTGACTCAATAAGGCGCAGTTTAGTATGGTGGCAAGCTTATGCAACCATGCTCACAGTTATGTCTGCAAATGTCTTACTTAAGGACTCAAAAATATGGCTCAAGCGCGAGTTGTGATTAGGGGTGCGGCGCTGGAAATGGGCGAACATCTTTTGAAAACTACCAAATTAGCAAGTTTAACAGAGCTAATTAATGTGATGTTTTCCAGGTACGGCAGGCATTTAGAAGCTACTTGGGAAGTTTTACCAGCCTTTGATATAGATGAACGCGATTCTTTGGCAAAATCAGTGCCCACAGTAGTTACGCAAATATCTTTACCAGCAGAAGATTTCACTTTTGATGAACCAATTAGCAGATTGTAAGCTACCCACCACTGATAGAAGCAATCAACGAAATACGTCTTGAGAGAACAATGCTTAATCAAAATCAATTACGAAGGTTAGAAGCAATAGATCGCTGGCTCAGAGAAATCCGAGATTCTGAGGAATTCAGCCAACTGGAATACTCCCCAGATGTGATGCTAGGCGACGCAATCCAAGCAGTAGGCGAACTACTTGATTTTCACGTTCCTTATGATTCCAATCCCTTGAATTTTACTAATGAAGAGTGGCATTCATATCTAGAACAAAAGCCAGTAATGGACATTCGCCGTGTGAAAACTTGGCGTGAAAAGATCAACTCATTCATACAAGATGGAGCGTCATCAGTAGCAATTGTGAGTTTGGTAACTACTAGTTTTATGGTAGTTGGTTCTATCTTTTGTCACGGCTTTGACCGGATTGAAGAAAGCAGAGGGGAGGAATATCAACCCACATGGATTTACAACGCCAAAATTTTTGAAGGAAGCGCAATCGCATCTATAGCGGTTTTCCTGGGTGCAAGCTTGACAGGCGTGTGTGTTGTAGGAGACAAGAATGATGATCGATAAACAGCTTGTAGGATGCGTAACCCTCCTAAGTAAATCCAAAACCTACAGTATCGATGGCGCTCTCTATCGCTATCTCTATAGCAATGACAGTATCAGATACACACAATATTATTTCCGTCCTTTACCGCGTCAGTCTAAGAGTGCTGACTTAAAGCTCAATCGTGACAAGGTGCTAAGGCGCTGCTACGAAGTGCCGAGCTTATATAAACAGCACACAGCAGAGATAAATCACAACTCAATACAGTTGAGTTTGTTCTAACCATTGGTAACAGATACTACCGCGCGTCGCGGACAAAGGCTTTGGTACAAGCGCGTCAACTAGTCCAAAAGGGGCGTATTCGCGGGGGTAAACGAGAAAGTGTCAGTAAGTCTTAAAAGCTGACAAACCTTGTTATTACGTGGTTATAGCCTCGGAAAAGTAAGTTCTTCGTGATTTGTCAGATTTATTTTCCAAGGTTATTGATAGTCGTCAGCTAACTGCTGATATCAAATAACTGGATTCAGCTAATTACATACATCAAATACCTTGGACTTATCTGGAATGGCAGTTAATTTTATACACACTTAAGCATTAACCAGGAGAAAATGTGGCGACGAAAGAGTATATAGCTAAGTATCGCCAGTTGAAACAGATTTACGAGCGTGAGTTAAACAAACAGATTGCTGATATTACTTGGTATCGAGTGGTAGCAACCTTAAAGCAACACTTCAGTTTTGAAGTACAGGCAGTTGATGCTCAAAAGATAGTTGAAGGTTTCGCTGGACTAAAGCGGCGCTACGGCAGTTTTACGGGTCGTGGTGAGGGGTTTACGGAACGCTGGCAGGCATTTAGACATTTCTATGAGTCAGATGCTCACTACGACGGCAGACAGTTTTTAGAAATTCTTGCAGACTATCTAAAAATCAATCTTGACGATGTACCACGCAGCACTCGTTACTACTGGTTTGAAAAAGCTGGACTATCTTTTAAAGCTGAAAATACTTACCACTGCAAGGATTTAGCCCTTGTTGCGTTTGTTGCAGCTAAATGGGCAATCAACAGACGAGTGCAACCGATGAAATCCGCAACGATCTCAGTTTTAACACTAGCCCTCTAAGGAGCAATCACCATGTCTGACAAATTTACTAATAACGTCCGCGCTCGTTTGTACAAACAGGGTTATCAAGGATTCACTAAAGATGATTACACAATGGCAGCGCTTGCTGTCGAGTGCGATGACCTTGACAATCCAACCAAAGAGCAGTTGAGTCAAGCCGTTGACTATCTCAAAGTCAAATCGACAAGCCAATTATCTGTAATTGATGAACCCGTTGAAGAAACGTTTCTAGTAGGGTCAGAAGATGCACAGCCTGACCCAGAACTTGATAATAGTCAGCTTACAATCGCTTCAAGAGAGATTAACAGCATCACTGTAACCAGTGAGGACAAGCGTCAAATTGTAACAGCCCAATCATCGGCGCTGGGGTTTGAATTAACCGAACAAGAAACATTGAGCATTGCATCCGAGGTTGACGACACCTTTACCGACTACAGCCAATTCATCAGTACTGTAACGGCTGCAATCAAGAGCTACGTTGATCAGAAATTTGATGTTATTGAGCAATCATTTGAGACTAACGCTCAAGACTTGCGAGAACACGTAAGCAACAGAGCTTCTAGATTGAACCAAAAGGTTAACAACTTCTCAGGAGACATCAAAGCGGATATGGGAGTCATCCGCCAAAACATTAAAAGCACCCAATTCTCAATCCTCGCAAGGCTCAACGCGGCTCAATAGTAATGACTTGACGCTGCTTGAGTGCTTGGTGATTCGGTGGGTGAGAATGAGCTACTTCTCAAGAATTGCTGTTAGTTTGGGTGCGCTCGTTACTGTGATTTTACCCTTGTACAACTGCTTGTATCTGTCACTGCTAGAGCAATCAAGCTATCAGCAATATCTCAAACGAAAGTCAGCTATTGAGCAGTATGTAAGGCGAATGGAGTATCACTGTAACCAAATATTTACCCCATCAAAGGAATATCGCTGTGAAAAGTTCAATGAAGCTAAAAAATCTGGTAACTTCCAAATCACGCCACCTAGAACGCCAATTAAAAACTAAATTCAATGCATCTACTAACTTAGTAGTCAGAGCGCTAACAGGTGATAAGTCAGCCCTGAAGTTGATAGGACAAATGGGTAATGACGGGGCGAAGATTAGCGAATTAGCCCCACAGGTTAGAGAGCAGATGTTAGCTGCTATCAAGGGGACTGAGGATTTAAACGTAGTCCTGGGCGATATCTACAAACAAGCTGGTGTTAGCGGCGATCAGATTGAAAGAGCAGTGCAGTCAGCGATTTTAGCTGATACTCATCTAGCTAACATCCTAGAAGAGATGAAGCTTGATTTTGCTTCATCCAAAGAGAAAGAAGCGCTACGTCATCAACAATCAACAGACCATCTATTGCTGAAAGCATGGGTGGATAAACACATGATGCAAGTTGACGGTGAATATAAGATGTTACAGGCAGAATTGCAGACAGATATTAGACAACAAACAATTGACTTGCAACATGATAGAGAACTGGGTAAGTATTACTTAGAAATGGGTGATAACGCTCGTGACGACTTTAAACCTAAAAAGCAATATGCAGGGCGCTCAATTGTACAAAAAATCAAAGATGCCCTAATAGGTTTCTAATAACTAAACCCGTCAATAACTTTAGCCGAGTGCTGACGGGTTCGAGAAATATTCTGATACAGATATGACATTCGACATTGCATTG
>LXQE01000190.1 GCA_003326195.1 Nostoc punctiforme NIES-2108 | reverse complement strand
TAGTCTAAATGTTCTGCTACCATTTGCTCTATCTGTTGTTCATAACCAGATAGTTGGCTCGGTTTTCCTCCAGTTGCTGCATTTGGCTGTAGTGTCCCTTTTTCTCGTTTTCGCTTCACGAGGTTTTGTACTGTATTTTTACTTACCTTGAATCTTTCTGCTACTTTGCGAATAGATGTATTTCCCGCTTCGTAAACGCTAATAATTTTTGAGCGCAGGTCTACTGAGTAGGGTTTCATCTGATTTTTTACTTTTATCTTCTCCACTACTGTACCAAACCGTTAGACAAAGTGCTGTAATACAAGATTGCTCCACTTAACAACATTATAATTGGCGTAAATATAAGTTGAATAATGTAAAGGGCTAAAGCCCAACCTCTAAGCCTAGTTCCACGTTGGGATAGCCAAGCTACTGTTAAAATCAAGTAAATAATTGCCCAAAGCAAATAAATAATTCCAATTAAACCAGCTATATTTAATCCAAAATTCACTTGAGCAAAAGTAAGCATTTATTAAAAATCCTGCTTAATTACAAGCTAAAATTTTAAATTTATTACTAGTACAAAACGGCGGAAATAAACCAATCATTCCAAATCAACGAAACCCTTATGCTATATTCATTTTTAATTTTTAATTTTTAATTTTTAATTCCGCCTTGCTGTACTAGGTAGATTCCCTAAAATTACTCCTTCATGAAAATTGTTGGGTTAAGCAATAGCGAAACCCAACCGATAATTTTTCCTCATCTCTCGTTAGAACCTCTATTTTTTCTTACCTGGAGGTGAATTGCGCTGGGTGAGGTTATCAATCTGCAATTGTTGCCGTCCGTTGGTGATAATTCGCAACATATCTTTGAGATCCTGCTCGATATTTCCCAAAATGCCATCGGCATAAGCATCAGCACCATCTTCAATTTCTTGAGCTTGAGCGATCGCAGTTTGTCGCATCAGCTCTAACTCTTGCTGACAAGCATACCGCTTGCGGTCAATCTCGGCGAGGGTTTCTTGCATTATTCCCTCACACTCTTGTTGCACTTGTCGCCGCAGTTGTTCAGCTTCTTGTTCCGCCTGGTGAATAATATCGCTTTCAGCTAAAATTTGCGCTCTTTTGGCTTGTGCAGCCTCAACAACCTGCTGTCCATACTCTTCCGCTTCCAGCAGAATTTCGTTCTTTTGGTCGAGAACTGCTGCTGCTTCTTGAAAAAGTGATGGTAAAGCCAGCCGGATGTAATCAAGCTGATCTAGCAGCTTTTCTTCATCTATGAGTGTGCGTCCCGTCAGCGGAATCCTGAGACTAGAGAGAACCATTTCCTCTAGGCGGTTGAGTTCCTGCTGAATATCTATGCTTCCCTCTCCACCGAGATACTCTTGAGGGGGGGGATTGCTTCCGTTGAGATTGGGTTCAACATTGGAGATTTCTGATTGTAGCATTGGTATATATCTAGGGCAATGTGTGGGGGAACGAGATGATCGATAGAACCACCAAACCTTGCAATCTCTTTTACCACACTACTACTTAAAAAACTATACTCATTTGAGGTTGCGAGAAAAACTGTTTCTATTTGGGTAGAAAGAGTTTTATTGGTGTGAGCCATTTGCAGTTCCACTTCAAAATCTGACACAGCTCGTAAACCCCGGATCAAAACTTGTGCTTGTCGCATTTGAGCATAATTGACGGTAAGACCATCAAAGCTGTCTACTTCTACATTAGGTAGATGTTGTGCAGAAAGACGGATCTGATCTAGCCGTTGCTCCACACTAAAAAGTGGCATTTTGTTGGGATTCCGTAGTACAGCGACAATCACCCGCTCAAACAGCCGACTACCGCGCTGGATAAGATCGAGGTGTCCCAAGGTAATGGGGTCGAAGCTACCAGGATAAATAGCAATCACAATTTTAAATATATCAAAGTTGTTTAGGTGATTATATCGAAATCATTTTGTGTAACTTACTCAAATCTACCATCTTGCGCTCTCGGTAAGGATGGTAAACTCAATTGTTTTAGTGGCACAAGTTATGCTCAACTAGCCGTTAGGAACTAGACTCCTAAATATGAATACTGGATTTTTACCTATGTCCCCACAATGTTGTGGAAGATTCAAGTGTAGTTACAGTATTCAAGACACAAGAAACTCCGTACTTAGCAAAGTGCGCGGGTAGTTAACGAACTTTTCTAGGTAATTTTTCATGGCACTGGATTTTCCCACTTTGCCCTTGGCGTTTCAATTTACTTCCCCAGGACCGATTCTGGTGAAAATAGGGCCACTAAGTATTCGTTGGTATGGCTTGTTAATTGCCACAGCAGTGTTAATTGGCGTCATCCTTTCCCAGAATTTGGCAAAGCGCCGTAACGTTAATCCTGAGTTGCTAGGCGATTTGTTCTTTTGGCTGTTGATTGGAGCAATTCCTGGCGCACGACTATATTACGTTTTTTTTGAGTGGTCAAAATATGCCCCAACTCCAGGAAAAATTTTTGCGATCTGGGAAGGAGGTATTGCCATTCATGGAGCGATTCTTGGTGGCGTTGTGGCTGCGTTAATCTTTGCCAAAATCAAGCAGGTTTCTTTCTGGCAATTGGCAGATTTAGTAGCACCTTCGCTGATTTTAGGGCAAGCGATCGGACGTTGGGGCAATTTCTTTAATTCTGAAGCTTTTGGCGATCCTACTAATTTACCCTGGAAACTCTATATTCCAGCAGACCATCGTCCTTTAGACTATGTTAATTTCGATTACTTTCATCCCACCTTCCTCTACGAATCTCTATGGGATTTAATGGTGTTTACGCTACTAATAACGTTGTTTTTCCGGTCTTTATCCGGTAAGCCACGCCTGAAGGTAGGCACACTGTTCCTAATTTACTGGCCAGCCTACAGCTTAGGACGCTTGTGGATTGAAGGCTTTCGCACTGATAGCTTGATGTTGGGGCCATTACGGATGGCACAAGTAGTTAGTAGTCTAGGAATTTTATTAGGATTAGTTGGATTAGCTTGGCTTTACTTACTCAAACGCCCTTTACCCGATGTAGTTCCTACTCTTAAGGGAAATGGGGAGCGGGGGGGACGAGGAGAACAAGGAGAATAACTATGCCCTATGCTCAATTCCCAATGACTAAAAAATAAAAAATGCCCCAGAGTATTCTCTAGGGCTTAACCAGGGTGCATCTACCATTACTCTCTACTAGGGAAAGAGGGTAAATCCGGAAAGATACTGAAGAATTTGCCAAAAAATTTTTTTGAGGGATTGCCGTGTGTTCTTCTAAGAGTGAATATACAGAAAGCCTAAGCTATAAAAAAACACTATATGCTGTAGAACCATCTGTGTATATTGTCGGAGCTGGCCCTGGAGATCCTGATTTATTAACGGTGAAGGCGCAAAAATTACTGGCTGCTGCTGATGTGATTTTATTTGCTGATTCTTTAGTACCCGAACAAATTTTAGAACTTTGCCGAAAAGATGCCGAGATAATTAGAACTGCGAATCAGACTTTAGAAGAAATTTTGGCGATTATGATTGATAGAGTGCGATCGCAACATAAATCTCTAGTCCGTCTTCACTCTGGCGATCCTAGTCTTTACAGCGCCATCCACGAGCAAATGCACCTCCTCGCAGAGGCAGATATTCCTTTTGAAGTCATACCAGGTATCAGCGCCTTTCAAGCCGCTGCTGCCAAACTCAAAATAGAACTAACTGTTCCTGGTTTAGTGCAAACAATTATTTTGACACGCATCAGTGGACGTACAGAAGTCCCCACAACTGAAGAATTAGCCACTCTTGCGGCACATCAGGCTAGCCTCTGCCTATATTTAAGTGCGCGTCACGTCGAAAATGCCCAAGCTAAATTACTCGAACATTACCCACCCGAAACCCTGATTGCGATTTGCTTTCGCATTGGATGGCCTGATGAAAAAATCAGGGTTGTTCCCCTGAATCAAATGGCAGACTGCACTCATCAAGAAAAACTAATTCGCACCACACTGTATATAATCAGTCCAGCACTCTCGACAACAACAGGGCGATCGCGTTTATATCATCCCGAACATAGTCATCTATTTCGCTCATCTCATAACTAAATATTGGGCATTGGGCATTGCTTATTATCCTTATCTCCCCACCTCGCTAATCTTTGTACTCTGTACCTCTACATTTCGATAAACTTAACAGTGTAATAAAATCCAAAATTCTGATTTCGGTACTATGCCTTTAATTAAAGTGCAAACTTCTGCATCTGCTCCTCAAAAAGCTGAAATTGAGTCAATGCTTTTAAATCTCTCAGCCAAGTTAGCGAAACATTTGGGCAAACCAGAATCCTATGTAATGACTGCTTTTGAACCGGGAATTCCTATGACTTTTGCAGGGAATACAGACCCAGTTTGCTACATTGAAATTAAGAGCATTGGCACGATGAAGCCAGATCAAACCGTAGCAATGAGTCAAGACTTTTGCCAGCAGATTAACCAAACTCTAGGCGTGCCGAAAAATCGTATTTACATTGAGTTTGCAGACGCTAAGGGGGCAATGTGGGGCTGGAACGGCACAACTTTTGGCTAATTCCCCATCTTCTTTGGTCAAGACTAACTTGATCTGGCAGGTGTAGGATAGAGATTCAACACCAACTCGTGATTTTTTTATGTCTGCTACGCCTCTTGTATCTCAGGTTGACTCACACAACCCAGAAAAATCAGAATTAATCTCTCCCCTTCTCGGTGCTTCTTTGGCGGAGTTAACTGCTTGGGTGCAGCAGCAGGGACAACCTACTTACAGAGGAAAGCAGCTGCATGAATGGATCTATGACAAGGGAGTACGATCGCTAGCTGATATTTCTGTCTTCCCCAAACAATGGCGTGCAGAATTAGCAGAAATCCCTATTGGGCGCTCGATTTTACATTACCGCTCTGAGGCTCCCGATGGTACGGTCAAATATCTTTTACGATTAACAGACGGGCAAATTATTGAAACTGTAGGCATCCCCACCTTTGCAGAAAGGGGAGAAGGCCCAAAAGCCCGTTTGACAGTTTGCGTCTCTACTCAGGTGGGTTGCCCAATGGCGTGTGATTTCTGCGCTACTGGTAAGGGAGGCTACAAACGCAACCTAGCACGGCACGAAATTGTCGATCAGGTGTTGACTGTGCAAGAAGATTTTCGGCAACGGGTTAGCAATGTGGTATTTATGGGACTAGGTGAACCGTTGTTGAATACTGAGAATGTCCTCGCAGCCCTGAAATCCCTAAATCAAGATGTCGGTATTGGACAGCGATCGCTTACTGTTTCTACAGTGGGTATTCGCGATCGCATCCGTCAGTTCGCACAAAATAATTTGCAAATCACTCTGGCTGTGAGTCTCCATGCACCCAATCAAGCACTACGAGAAAAACTCATCCCCAGCGCCCGCGCCTATCCTCTCGAAGATTTACTGGCTGAATGTCGGGAATATGTAGAAATCACCGGCCGCCGCGTTACTTTTGAATATGTTCTCCTTACTGGTGTTAACGATTTACCAGAACACGCATTGGAACTTTCAAAATGTATGCGAGGATTTCAAAGTCATGTGAATTTGATTCCCTACAATCCCATCCAAGAAGTAGACTACAAACGCCCCAACCGCGATCGCATTCAAGCTTTTGTGAACGTTCTCAAGCAACAAAATACTGCTGTTAGTGTCCGTTATTCCCGTGGTTTAGAAGCTGATGCTGCTTGCGGACAACTAAGAGCAAGTAAGAATTAAATCTGTTGTAGCCAGTAAATTTAATTACTTTAATCTCACAGATATCTTGACATTAGTCGCAATTAGTGCGGCAAGGCATCTGTAGAAATTGTTATATTAAGGTTAAGCGATCGCTCAACCCAACCGATAACAAATAACTTATGTTGAATCGATCATTGACGCTTAAACTATTGCTCCTAGTGATTGTTCTTGCAGAAGCTTTGCCGATAAATTCTCCTGCTTATGGACAAATAATTCGACCGATTTCTCCGCAACCTGAGTCCTTTCAAGAAAGAATGAGACAACAACAAGAGGAACGAACTCAGCAAACACAAGAGCAATTGAAGGAAACATGGCTACGCCAAAACCTTCAACAACAACTACAACAACAGCAAGATTTTACACGACAACGGCAAGAACTAATACGCCAGCAACAATTTAGACTACAAGAGCAAGAAACAAGACTACAACAGCAACAATTTACACGACAGCAACAATTGAGAATACAAGATCAACAACTCAGACAAGATCAACAAATTAGACAACAGCAACAATTTAGATTACAAGAACAGATACGACAGCAAGAACTCAGACAGCAGAAAGAAAACCTGTGAAGTGTTCAGAATTTCTGTTGAAGAAGAATTCAGAATCCAGAATTCTGAATAAGAAAGTGGGGAATATCCTGCAAAAAGCAAGCTACTGACTTGCCACTAATGTAAACAAACCGCTAAATCTTCTTTTTCAGAGACGTATAAAGGACGACTTAGCGTATTTATTAAACACGCTTCTTCAGAAGTTCTTGACATGACGATGCGCGTAGCTTGCTTACCTGTAATGGTAGTGGTACGCTGACTCACTACCGCTGCGCGCCAGTCAGACTCCAATTCACACAGAATTCTAACTCTTGAATTCTCTTTTGATAAAAAATTTTTTTATTAAAAATTAGAGAAAATCTTCTCCAATTTTTAATTTTTTCTTATTAGCTAGCGGTGTGCATGAATGCCAGGGGCATACGCTTCAATTACTTTACCAGTGCGAGTGCAACTAATCATCAAATAGTCACAACTTGGGCATTGTGTTCGAGTTAGTTGACTATCAGAAATATAATAACGCTCCGCATGACTACCACAATTTGGGCAGTAAATCTTTTGTACTGTCTGCATTTTAAAACTCCTGGTTGTAATTATTTTTTATTTGGTAAAGCTACTAGTTAAACCAGGAAAAAAATCTGGTTCGACCCAAATTAACAAACTGCTGTAATATTGGCTGATTATTTTAAACAAAATTTCAGGTTTGATAACTTTCCGATATCTTTATCTATTATTCTAGAATTTAAGTGATTTTACCCTCCTACTTTAGATACATAAATTATTTTTTAATTAAATGCTGTTTAGAGATTTACTGATCCCTATGATTAATGGCTTGAGAGAGGCTTGTTTACAGTCATTTCAGACGAATACAAAAAAGCCGTTCTTGTATTCAAAAATTAAATCACATAAATTACTGTATATTTAGTAACCAAATCTCTATCTTAAGATTTAGTTAATATTTGCTGACAGGATTTATAAGATTAAATTCTGGTAAGATAATTTAATTAAAATTAGCAAACTTTATGATAAGGGCCTTCCTGTGGTCGAAGCTTCGGGAGCCGCTAAAAGTTCTCTGCAATACTAGTAATTAAACCTGAATTTTAGTACAGCATCCTTTTGATAACTAGTCTGTTTTTGACATCTTGGAGAGAAGTTATGGGAATATATCCGGTTGTACGTACTAAAGTTTTAGCTCATAGCAATTCTCGTTTACGCGTGTACCTCACGTAAACGAGAACCGCTATAAAGGCTCACTACCTTACCATTACTCAGTCCCTAGTACAACATGGCGTAAATAAACCACCTCTGACGCTCGATGACTCGCTAACGGGTGACGCTCTCTACGAGACGCTAAAAGCGAACGCAGGCTCGCTAACGGCAGTTCCTCATGGAGGGAACCCCCTTGGCGCTAGCCTCTCCCTTTGGGAGAAGACCGGACTGCCTCACCATTCCAAATCAATGAAACGCTTACGCTGTATTTATTTTTAATTTTTAATTCCGCCTTGCGGTAGTAGTTCCCAATCCCAAGTTCAAGATGAAAATGGGAGTTGTGACTTCAAACAGGATGAAAATAATCGTAAATTTCTTGAGCCAAACGCGGCCCAATTCCTGCGACTTCAGCGAGTTGTGTGGTTGTTGCTTGCCGAATATAATCAACTGAGCGAAAATGCCCTAGTAGCTGCTTTTGTCGATGATGTCCTAAGCCAGGAATTTCATCCAAACGCGATCGCTTCAATTTATCACTGCGCTGTTGACGATGGAAACTCACAGCAAACCGATGTGCTTCATCCCGTAGCCGCCGCAATAACTGTACTCCTGGTTGTTCTGCATCAGTTGTTAAGGGTTTAGATTCTCCCGGTAAAAAAATCTCTTCTCGCTGCTTTGCTAAACTCACAACTCGCAACTCTTCTAATAAATTCATCTCTTGCAAAACGGCGATAACCGATGACAACTGACCTTTACCACCATCGATCATGATTAAATCAGGCCAGTCAGGATTACCCAGACGCTTTAATTGTTGATCTTCTGCATACTTGCGGAACCGTCGCTGGATGACTTCAGCAAGACTAGCAAAATCATCTGAATGTCCTGCTGTCACCGTGGGATTTTTAATTTTGTAGTGTCGATAGTGCTGCTTTGCGGGTAATCCGTCGATAAACACGACTTGCGAAGCTACTGCATTTGACCCTTGAATATGGGAAATGTCATAACCTTCGATGCGGTGGGGTACATCTGGTAAATCGAGAATGGTAGCTAAATCTTGCATTGCTTGGTGATTGCGATCGCCAAATTTCTGCATTCTTTGCAATTCATACTGAGCATTTCGCTCTACCATCTCAATTAATTCTGCCTTAGTTTGGCGTAAAGGAGTCAAAATTGTGACTTTTTTGCCTTTGCGTTGAGTTAAGACATCCGCCAATATCTCCGCATCTGGTAAATCATGCTGTACCAAGATTTCTAAGGGTATTTCTACGGAGTCAGCAGTTTGGTAATGTTCCTCTAAAGCTCGTTGTAAAATAGCTCCTGGTTCCGCGTGAGCATCCGCCACAAAGGCTAAACGTCCAACCAATTGTCCAGCGCGAATCTGGAATAGTTGAATGCAGGCGTGTTGTTCATCAGCTGCCAGTGCGATCGCATCCCGTGAAACTGTATCATCTGGTAAGGAAACTTTTTGGTCGGCTGTCAGCGACTTTAACCCAGAAATTTGATCGCGAATCCGCGCCGCTGACTCAAAATTTAAGTTCTCAGCGGCTGCATTCATCTGTTGGGTCAAAATATCAATCAGTTCCTGGGTTCGACCTTGAAAAACCATCGCTATTTTTTGGACAATTTTGCGATATTCTTCTGGTGAAATCATCTGTTGACACACACCAGGACAACGCCCTAAATCAAAATTCAAGCAAGGGCGATCTTTAAAAAGTGGTTGAGGTCGTTGTCGCTGTGGAAAAATGCGCTTGCAGATGCGGACAATTTCTCGCAATAAACCAGCATCAGTATAAGGCCCGTAAAATTTATCCTTTTCTTTGCCGAATTGCCGCTTACGGGTAATAAAAATTCGCGGATAATCTTCTGACCAAGTAATGCAGAGATAGGGATATTTTTTATCATCTTTGAGCAACACGTTAAAGTACGGTTGGTGCTGCTTGATCAAATTGGCTTCTAGCGCTAAAGCTTCGGCTTCAGTATCAGTGACAATGAATTCAATTTCTGTCACCAACTTGACCATCGTGGCGATACGTTCACTCTTGTTGTAGCCATCCCGGAAATAGGAACGGACACGCGATCGCAACTTACGTGATTTACCTATATATATAATGCGATCGCTSCTGTCCCGCATGAAATAAACCCCCGGTTCCGGTGGAATTTCGGCTAGACGGTTTTCTAGTCGTTCTGGCTCTTTAACCAGTGGTAATATTTGAGTAGATATTGTCACAACCAAAATTAGGTAATCTTTCTCTATTTTAAGAAAAATTGTTTTTTCGTGCCGATTTAACAAATTATTTATCAAGTAAATATAAAGTAGCCGTCATCAGTGGTACATACCACAACAGATGGCAGACGAGAGTTTGTTTCTCTGTCACTTAGTCATTGGCTCCTACTGTCATAATAAAAACTTTGCTTTTTGAATATATAATTCAATACGCTTGGGTTAGTGCCAAAAATCTTAAACTGTGTAGGTTGGGGAGCCACTGCATTAGACGGGTTTCCCTACTTGTACCCCTTCGGGGAAGCAAGCTACGCGCAGCATCTCCTCTCCCCTTCTCCCAAAGGGAGAGGCTAGCGCCAAGGGAGAAGCAAGTAGCATTTGAAAAACGTAGACCCGTTCGCGGAGCGTCTCGCAAGAGTTGGGGCTTCTCGTTCGCGTAGCGTCTCCGACAGGAGAAGAGTAACCCAACAAAGCCCAGGAATTGTTGGGTTGCGCATTGCTTAACCCAACATACAATTTTTCTTAACTGAACTGTATTGATATATAATTAACATTTTTAAATTGGTAATACTTTATTATCTAAAACTTTATATTTGAGATTAGATGATAATAATTTTGTATTGAATTATATTGTTTATTAATAAGTAATCTACTTATATGTTGTTTGTATAAACATTAGATGAAATCTTAATTTATTGATATTATTTGTGTTTGTTTGTTGAATCTCTAATATTAAGCGAATTAACGGATTTAGTCAGTTAGATTTGCGACTATGATTGAGAAGATATTTATGATGATGATTTCAGGCGAGAGCTAAACTATGAATTTACAAGATTTTGAAATCCAGTATCGTGAGGCTATGGCTGAAACTCTAAATGAATTGCAAACAGCAGTTTTATTATTAGCCCAAGTACAACAGAAAATTTCAACAATCGGCAGTTCTGTTCAAACTCTTAGCGAGTGTGTTGAAGAGTTTATTGCTGACCAAAAAGCAGAATAAATACACGCCTAGCAAAAAAGGTTATCTGTGGCGACAAGTAAACTGTTCTTCAATTGCAAGGATGAGATCCTTGAGTTTTAAAGGTTTGACAAAATAGCAACATGCACCCAAACTCAGAGCTAGTTCTTGATCTGCTTTAAAAGCAAAGGCTGAAACCACAATGATAGGTATTTTTGACAAATGAGGATTTTGCTGGACTTGTTTTAAGAGTGAATAACCATCAATATCTGGCAATTTCAAGTCCAATAACATTAAATCTGGCTCGAATTTCTCTATGGTTGAGAAAAAAGCAGAGCCTTCTGATAAACTTTGGACTTCATACCCACAGTAAATTAGATAGTCACTAAGTAACATCCGATTGAGGTAATGGTCTTCAACTAGTAAAATTCGTCTAGCTTTGTGTGACTGCAATGGCTTATTTATATTGAGTAATTGTACTGTCATTGCTACCTATTATCTGATTATCTTAATTAAAAGCCAACAATGATTACCATAAAATAAAATAGTAGTGCATTTAAACAGTGAAACAAATATAAATTGTACTTATGTAGTCTAATTAAATATCTGAAGAAATAAAATTTAGCTGCACTACAATACTAAAATGATAGTATAATCAAATATAATTAAATCAAAAATTAATCTTTTTTTTACGAACTTTTTATAATTTAGAGTATTTAAGTTAACATCTTTTTTACAATAGTAATTTTCTAAAGTTTATAAGTAAAACTACTTAAGGAATACTGGAACTAAGATTATGGTAATTGCCCTTCCTAAAGATGTGAAGGTAAGTAATACCATTGTACGAAATCCATATTAAAAACAAATCAAGTTGGTAGAGACATATAGATGTCAAATGTTGCAACCGATTTATTTTTTGCAAGTATTTTTAAAAATAGTATAACCTAGAAGATTAAATTCTCTTATAGCTGCAAGGAATTATTCATCAAAAAAGGGAGCTGTTAGCTCCCTTGCTTATTTTTTGGAATGGAAACCGGAGTTTCAAACAGATGCTTTTTTCAATTTGCGTCGGGTAGTAAAGACACCAGCAACACCCATAAGACCAAGTATTACTGATGGTTCTGGTGCTGAGACATACTTAGGTGTCGTCCAAGTATAAATTCCACTGTAGGATACACCATCATCAGAAGCAGTAATACCGGATGCAGTAGGGTTAAAGCTATAAGCATAGTAAGTTTGACCACCAGTAACTACCTTGGCAATTTCACTAGCTCCAATTTCACCTTTATATGCAGTTAATGCAGCTTGCAGAGTCAGTACATCTTTAAATGATGTAAGTTGAGAGATTTGGACTGGCAGCTGATTTTTAAGAGTATTCAGTTGAGAAATTTGACCTGGCAGTGTCTGATTTTTAAGAGTATTCAGTTGAGAAATTTGACCTGGCAGTGTCTGATTTTTAAGAGTATTCAGTTGAGAAATTTGACCTGGCAGTGTCTGATTTTTGAGAGTATTCAGTTGAGAAATTTGATTTGTCAGTGATTGCCTTTGTGCTTGATTGGCTGTAGTGTTAGGAATTGCGTTTAGTTGTGTTTGCAGTGTGGTAATCTGTCCGGGAATTGCGTTTAGTTGTGTTTGCAGTGTGGTAATCTGTCCGGGAATTGCGTTTAGTTGTGTTTGNAATTGCGTTTAGTTGTGTTTGCAGTGTGGTAATCTGTCCGGGAATTGCGTTTAGTTGTGTTTGCAGTGTGGTAATCTGTCCGGGAATTGCGTTTAGTTGTGTTTGCAGTGTGGTAATCTGTCCGGGAATTGCGTTTAGTTGTGTTTGCAGTGTGGTAATCTGTCCGGGAATTGCGTTTAGTTGTGTTTGCAGTGTGGTAATCTGTCCGGGAATTGCGTTTAGTTGTGTTTGCAGTGTGGTAATCTGTCCGGGAATTGCGTTTAGTTGTGTTTGTAGTTGTGGAATTGAACTTTCAAGTTGTGAAAGGGTTGGTTGAGTTGTTTGTTGAGGAAACTGTGATTTAATTGCATTCCACTTTTCATCAATCTTAGTAGAAATAGTTGTTGCAAGTTTAGTCTTTACATCCAAGTGACCAACTAACTTCAGTTCCACACCGCCATCTTGACCGAATTGGAAACCACCAATGTTCGGATCTCCCATTCCCAAGGAAGGAAAATAACTAGTTATTAGTGATTTGCTGTCGGCTGAAAACCCGTTCCAAACTGATTGAAATGGTGTGTAGCTACTCAATAAATCGCCTAGCCATTGCGAACCAAAACTATTCCAGTCATTAGCAGTGACACTACTAACGGTGGCTGTATAAGTTCCTTTTGTGGCGGTGAAGCCAACATTAGAACCTGGAGTTTCGCTACTATACCAAAGCTCGACGTTAGAGCTGGGGTTATTATCTGTCAAAGCTTTGATGGCAGCGTTAGTACCACCTTGTGCATTCCCGTTAATGAAGGTACCAGTTGAGCCACCAGTGTAAGTGTTAATTTCTCCTGTATTATTAAAGTCAAAGGATGTAGCCTGTGCTGGGGCAGTGGCAAGACCGCTCACACCAATAGCCATTGAGGCACCAATTACAAGTTTCTGAAAAGTCATTTTCATTGTTTTCAAGTCTCTGTCAGTTTGGAAGTTAAGTTTTAAATTATTGCCGTTTTTAGGCTTGGGCTGTCTTGATCACAGGCTTTTTGGCAATACGGTTGCTTAAAAGCACGACCTGTATTGTTAGCCGTCTTTGGTATCTGAGCGTACAAACCCAGTTTAAGAAATGGGGAGACTTGATTGGGTAAAGTTACTTCTGATTATCAATAAAAAGATGAAGAATGTTTTGATATTTTTATACGTTTAATTACATATTTAAAGCAATATATTTAGTAATAGAAATTACTACGTAAAATTTTTAAGTTCAGTACAATACGGTAATTAGTAGGGACGCACAAATGTGTACCCCTACGTATCTTCCATTGGTAAACTTTGCCACTAAAAATCCTTAGCGTTCAGCTTGAGAAGAAATTTAATGAAGAAACTCAGCCATTCTTTCTACAGCAATTTCTAACAAAGGTGGCTCATGCACCAAGGCAAAACGGACATACCCTTCTCCAGATTTGCCAAAGCCAGCACCTGGAGAAGCTGCTACACCAGTTTGTTTGACTAGCTGGGTACAAAATTCTACAGAGTTTTCACTCCAAGGTGAGGGTAATTTTGCCCAAATGTACATTGTGGCTTGGGGAGTGGGAACATTCCAGCCAATGCGATGTAAAGCACTGATGAAAGCATCACGCCGCCCCTGGAAGGTAGCAACAGCAGATTTTACGCCAGCTTGAGGACCAGTTAGGGCAGCGATCGCACCATTCAAAATTCCCCGATACTGGTTAAAATCAACGGCGGCTTTTACCTGGCGTAAAGCGTTAATTAACTGGGCATTACCGATGGCATAGCCAATGCGGAAGCCGCCCATATTGTAGGACTTGGAAAGGGTGAAAAATTCAATCGAGACGCTTTTCTCTGGATCGGCTTGCAGAATTGAAGGGACTAGGCATGGGACATGGGGCATTAGTGATTCCCCCCTGCTCCTCTGCTCCTCTGCTCCTCTGCTCCCTTTTCCCCACTCCCCAGTTTCCTGAAATACTAAATCTACATAGGGGAAATCGTGAACTAGCACGAGGTTGTGTTGTTGACAGAAAGCGACAGCTTCTTGGAAGAAAGATAAAGGTGCGATCGCAGCAGTGGGATTATGAGGATAACTTAATACCATCATCCGTGACTGAGCCAAGACTGGGGCAGGAATATCAGCAAACACTGGTAAAAAACCGTTTTCTACCAGTAGTGGCATTGGGTAGATTTGACCACTGGCTAGGTAGACTCCACCCGCATGGGAGGGATAGCCTGGATCGAGCAACAGGGCAAAATCTCCTGGGTTGAGTATCGCTAGGGGTAAATGGGCTGTACCTTCTTGAGAACCAATTAGAGGTAGTACCTCAGTTTGAGGATCGACTTTGATGCCAAATTTTTGTTCGTACCAGTTGGCCGCGGCTTCGCGGAATCCTTGGGTACCGTTAAATAACAGATAGCCGTGGGTACTGCGATCGTGCAGAGATTGGGCGATCGCCTCAATAACGTGTGCCTCGGCTGGTAAATCAGAAGACCCCAACGACAAATCAATTACCTCTCGTCCAGCGGCCAAAGCGACTGCCTTGGCGCTGTCCATATCAGCAAATACATTAGATTTTAGGGGTTGTAAACGTTTTGCAAACTGTATGTTAGTCATTAGTCATTAGTCATTGGTCATCAATCATTTGCTATGAACTATGAAGTATTGACTAATTACTATTTAAGTGGGTATCTAGGAGAGCAAGTAATTTATCTTTGCCGATGACTCCCTCAGTAGATATCAAAACTTCCTGGCCTTGAAATAGTCTGAGGGCGGGTACACCTTCCACTTGGTACTGCTTAACAGTGAGTGGGTTGGGGTCGATTTCCATCTTAACGACTTTGAGGCGATCGCTATATTTGCTAGCAGCTGAGTTAATCAGGGGCGACATCAATTGACAAGGCCCACACCAGGAAGCCCAAAAATAAACTAATACAGGCTGCTCGGCTTTTAACACTTCGGTTTCAAACTCAGCATCGGTTATGGTGATTACAGCCTTACTCATTGCAGTCTCCATCAGGTGGCGATCAAAGTTGGCACACACAATACTTTATCCCAAAGTCGTCAATAGTCCATAGTTAATAATTCATAGTTATCTTGATTGTTAACTATTGACTAGTGACGTAAAATCCCACAGCCAACAGGTGTGGGACTAGCTCAAATAAGTTTTCTGTCAATTTTACAGTTGATCCAATTGCTTGCGTAGGGAATCTAACTCGGCATCAACCACCTCATTAGATTTAGGATTAGGGGCAGTAGTTTCTTGTTGCGGTGGCAGTTGGGCTTGAGTTACTGGAGTAGCGGGTGGTAGCATTTGCGCTTTCAAGGCTGCCAATTCATCATCGACATCGCTGCCACCTTCCAACTGGGCAAATTGGGTTTCTAAATCTGCACCTGCTAACTCTCCTAGTGCCTGGGCCCGTGATTCTTGCATCAAGACTTTTTCTTCCATCCGCTCGAAGGCAGACATTGCACTGCTGGTATTCATCCCACGCACCATGCCTTGGAGTTGCTCTTGGGCTTTGGCAGTTGTGATCCGAGCTTTAAGCATTTCTTTCTTGGTTTTAGCCTCAGAAATTTTGCTTTCCAGCTGAATTAAATTGCGTTTGAGGGTTTCAACTTGAGTGCTTTGGGTATCTAAACTAGCTTTGAGGGCTGTGCTGGTGTCAGTATAGGTTTTTTTACGCTCTAAAGCTTGTCGTGCTAGGTTTTCATCACCTTTTTGTAGCGCCAGTTGAGCATTGCGTTGCCACTTATTAATTTCATTTTGGGCATCATTATACTGTTTCTCACTGCGTTTTTGGGCGGCGATCGCTTGGGCTACTCCCTGACGCAGCTGTACCAAGTCTTCCTGCATTTCCAGGATGGCTTGCTCTAGCATTTTTTCGGGGTCTTCGGCTTTGTTAACCAGGTCGTTGAGGTTAGAACTAACTACTCGCTTAATGCGATCGAATAATCCCATAACTTTGTTTTTCCTTGTGTGATTTACGCTTTTTCTGGACAGTTAGCTTTTTTACTTTTTTATAGCTACCTATTTCAATGTAATCTTTCCATTTTGAATCAGTACCTCCTAACAACTCTTAATTGTTAAGATATCGCCAAACTGGGGTAATTAGTCGAACTTCAAGAATCCTGAGTTTTCGGTAACTGCTGTTGGGGAGGCTGCTCTGTCTTTTGGCTCTCCTCAGTTAGGATTTTGTGCTGTGTGTTTTCTGACTGGTTGAAAACCTGCACCTTCATCGCTGCCAATTCGGTATCTACATCATTAGATTCCAAAGAAGTAAATTGTGTTTCCAAGTCGTCGCTACTAAGTTGAGCTATGGCTTCTGATTGAGCTTCTATCTGTGAAACTTTTTCTTCCATGCGCTCAAAGGCACTCAGACTGCTAGTAGCAGAGACTCCGCCGAGCATTTCCTGGAGGCGATAAGACGCTTCAGCAGAGCGGGCGCGAGCAATATACATATCTTTTTTTGTTTTCGCCTCGGAAATTTTTAACTCTAGCGATCGCATATCCTTTTTTAGCCTAGCAACTATCTCGTTTTGCTGCTCTATCTGCGAAAATAGGGCTGTAGTGGTTTCTTTGTAGGCTTGGCGCTTAGTCAAAGCTTCGCGTGCTAGAGGTTCATTGCCTTGTTGCAGCGCCAATTGGGCGCGGCGATACCATTCTTCTGTTTGCGACCCAGCGGCGGCGGCTTGTCGTTCAGTGCGTTTCTGAGTAGCGATCGCTTGTGCTACACCCTGCCGCAACTGCACCAGATTTTCCTGTATTTCCAGAACAGCTTGCTCCAAAATCTTTTCTGGATCTTCTGCACCACCAATCAAACTATTGAGATTAGCGCGAATCACCCGCAGGATACGCTTGATTAATTCCATGTCGGCTCTCCATTCACGAAACCCAGTTCTGAGTGCCTAGTTAAAATCCTGAGTATAAAAATTTTTGTCGTAGGGTAGTTATGGAGTGCTGAATGCCAAGTTAGAGTCCTGAATATTAAGAATTTTTATCGTAGGGGCGTAAATAAGCAAGATTTTATCTCTACTACTCAGGACTCAGAATTGGCTCAACGCTCCGCTACTGCTAACAAAACTCAGCACTTAAAACTCAGGACTGTTATCTCATAGTATCGTAGATTTTTGCAATTCATGGCTGCTGAACCCGTGCCTTGATTCCCTTCGCTTCTAACAGTTTCATCTGTTGTTTTACTTGCTGTTTAGTTTTAAAAGCACCTAGATAAATCAATTCTTTGTTGGGCGATAAATAAGCATCAGGAATTACTTGCCGTGCTGAGGCAAAAGCTTCCCCTTTATTATCGATCACTACATGATAAAACCCATCTGTTCCTGGTTTGATTTCTGCATTTGGCTTTAGTGGGGTTGCGACTGGCTTGGGCGAGGTTTTTGTCGATGAAGTGGGAGGCAAATTTAGGGGAGGCAAGGATTGTAGCGTCGGTACTGGTGCTAAGGCGATCGGATTGGTCGGTTTTAGGGCTGTATTGGGTTCAGACAATGGCGCTTGAGGATTTGCGGGGTTTTGGGGAACAACTGGATTAGTTACTACTGCGGGGTTTGGTTGGACTTTGGGTTTTAAGCCAACTACATCGTTAGGATCTCTTACTTCAGGAAACTCTTCAGTAGCTAGATTGGGATATTTGGGTATAGATGTACTTGGTGGCTGGATTTGAGGTTGGACATTACTCCCACCTTCCTCAGTATTTTCTGGTGTAGGAGACGAGTTGCCATTAAACAAATTGCCTAAATTCCATTGTGGCAAGCTTTTAGGGTTGAAGACTACATAACCCAAGGTAAGACTCGCTACTAATAGCAGTAACATGGAGCCAATACCCAAAGGTGATAGCAGACTGTCGCTAGAATTGCTTGGTTTTTTGGTTTCTGGTTGTTCTTCTGTCAGACTTCGCAGCAGTGCTTCACTAGATTCTAAATAGTCATCTGGATGCTTGGGGCTATCATCTGACTGCAAGTGATTTTCGCTTTTAGTATTTTTAACGATTGCTGGCACGATGCTGCTACTAAAGTTGGGTGGGGGTGGTGGAAGTTGAGTTTGTGTTTTAGCTGCATTGGAGGTGGAGGACGCATTAAGATTATTCAGTTCCTCACTTTTTGCCGTAGTTGGTGCTGGGTTCATCTCAAGATTCACAGCTACAGATTCGGGTGGGACATCAATTTTTGCCGTAGCTGGCGCAGGGGTTCTCTGATAATTCACGGGTACAGATGCAGGCGTTACGTTGGTTTTAATTTCCGTTGCTGATGACTGAGTTGCGCCCAATGTTGTCGGAATGGCAGTTACCGGTTGGGGTTGTCCGCTCATGTAACTTGCAACACGGGACTGGTTTGATGACACCAAACCAGTTCGCGTGCGTCGGTATCGAGCTAACTCTTGATCTAGCGGCACCTCTAAACTCGCTAGTGCTGCTGCTAGTACTGGTTTCAACCCAGGTGTTTTAGATGATTGATGAGTACCGGAGTCGTTCAGGGGATTTTGAGTCATTGCTTTTGGGCCTCAAACGTAGATTACTGGAATCAACTTTTAGATATATTTTGTGACAATAGTAGCGGAAATTATTTAAATATATTGGGGATTGGGGGAGAGGTGATAGGGAATAATCTGCACCCTGTAACCTGTAACCTGTACCCTATCCTATTCCCTTCTTCACTCCTCACTCAGCACTTTGAATAATGTCGTTGAAATCAATTAATGATGTTTTAAGGATTCTGGAAAAGCAGGCCAAATGGCAGGAGCAACCATTTCAACGCCTGCTCAAATGTTGGGCAGAAGTTGTTGGCCCAGTGGTTGCCGCAAATACTCGACCATTATCGATTCAGCGTGATGTTTTGTCGGTAGCAACTTCTAGTGCTGCTTGGGCGCAAAACCTGACTTTTGGTCGCACATCTCTACTTTTAAAGTTGAATAAAAAGCTGCCAACGCCTTTGGTTGATATTCGCTTTTCGACTGCTGGCTGGCAGAATCCTTCGGCGGAGAGAAAACAGCAACAAACGGTTTCGCCTCATGAGCATCCCAGTTACCTTGGTGATGAGATTAACCGCCCTAATGCTACACCCACTAAAGATGTAAATGCGGCTTTTGGACATTGGACGAAGATTGTGCGATCGCGATCGCATGGCTTACCCCTTTGTCCCCAGTGTCAATCTCCCACCCCACCTGGTGAACTCCAGCGCTGGGAAGTCTGTTCTGTCTGTGCTGCTAAACAGTTTTCAAAGCAAAAGAGTTGAACGATTATTTCGTTGAGCAGAGTTGATCCTGAAATACCTTCCTGCCATTACATCAAAGATTTCTAATTCTTGAGAAAAAGTATAGTTTATAGCTAAAATATGCCAAATGTGGGATCTCAAGCAGACTATTTATCTGAAAATCTATGCCTTAAGGATGGCTCAAGGAGGAATTTAAAAGGCTAGATAAATCAAAAGCTTTACTTTTATTCTTGATCCCTAATAAGTTTTAGACGATATCTATATGTAATTGCTCTATTGATTATTTAAATATATGACAAGATTATAAAAATATCCTGAAGTTTATTTTTTACTAGGGATCGCTGAAACCTATAGAAAATAATGACTTTTTGGCTTTTCTCTGTCTTTATATATAGAAGCAAAATATAAAGATGAAATTCAGCCAGAAATGACACTAAAGATGAATCCGAATGAAACCCATTAAAGTTTTAGCATCTGCCTGTAAATATTGCCGTCATTACCAGCCAGAAGGTCGCCGTGGCGGAACGTGCCAGCAGTTGGGCGCACCAGTTCAAGCGGCTTGGAAGGCTTGCTCTTTGGCGCTCCCACCTTTTGCACCTTCTTGGGAAACTTTGGAAGATGCTTGGGGTTTACCAGATGCAGCTCCAGTTTTAACATCTTGTCAATCTTTAGCCTCAGATTTAGACAATGCTGTTGCCCCTCTAGAGGAAATAGCTGCCTCCATATCCGAACAGGTAAAAACTAAAGCAGTGGTTATTTAGTCATCCATTATTACTGGACTGAGTTTGTAGTCTGCTTAAAATAAGATTTGTTTTTAAGATTTTTAGTACTGTAAAAGTTGATATCTACAAAAATCGCACCCTTTAATGAGATGCGATTTTTGCAATTCTAAGGCAACCAAGGAAAAGAGCGAAAATCTGGTGGACGCTTTTCGAGAAAGGCTTGTTTGCCCTCAGATCCTTCTTCTGTCATGTAATAAAGTAGGGTGGCGTTGCCAGCGAGTTCTTGTAAACCAGCTTGTCCGTCACAATCAGCGTTGAAGGCAGCTTTAAGACAGCGAATTGCGATCGGGCTTTTTTCTAAAATCTCTTGCGCCCATTGAATACCTTCCGCTTCTAGTTGTTCCACTGGGACGATGCAATTAATTAAGCCCATTTCTAGAGCTTGTTGTGCATCATATTGGCGGCAGAGAAACCAAATTTCTCTAGCTTTTTTTTGTCCCACAACGCGGGCGAGATAGCTAGCTCCAAAACCACCGTCGAAACTGCCGACTTTCGGGCCAGTCTGTCCGAAAATGGCGTTATCGGCAGCAATGGTAAGGTCACAAATTAAGTGTAGAACGTGTCCACCACCGATCGCATATCCAGCCACTAAAGCAATCACCACTTTCGGCATCGAACGAATCAGCCGTTGTAAGTCCAGCACATTCAAGCGAGGGATACCAGTATCATCCACATAACCCGCATGTCCGCGCACGCTTTGATCGCCACCAGAACAGAAGGCATATTTGCCATCAGTGTGTGGGCCATAGCCAGTAAATAGGACAACACCGATAGTAGTATCTTCACGAGCATTAGAAAAAGCGTCGTACAGTTCAAAGACTGTTTCAGGACGGAAAGCATTGCGTTTATGGGGACGGTTGATGGTGATTTTCGCAATGCCATCAGTTTTTTGATACAGGATATCTTCGTAGGTTTTGGCAGTTTGCCAGTTAATTTGCATTGGTATGGAGTGCGCTGTTGTGCTTGAGAATTTTATCGCGGACGTAGGGACATGCGATACCTGCGGTGGGCTACGCCTACGCTAAAATTGGTATCTCAAGCCTTTACAATCTGGTAATTGTCTGGGTGTTGAGGAATAAAAATGCGACGTGACACCATCTTCTATAAATTATTTAAGCAATTTCCCGGCTTGCTATTTGAATTAGTAGATGAACCACCCCCAGAAGCGGAGAACTACCAGTTTGAATCGGTTGAGGTGAAAGAAACGGCGTTTCGGATTGATGGAGTGTTTTTACCTCCTGCGAATGCAGTTTCCAAAACCGTCTTTTTTGCAGAAGTCCAGTTTCAGAAGGACGAAGACCTATATCACCGCTTCTTTAGTGAATTGTTTTTGTTTCTCTACCGCCACTCTATCCGTTACGATGACTGGTTTGGAGTCATAATTTTTGGCTCTCGCAGTCTGGAACCTTCTTCCTCTTCGATTCACCGCGCTTTGTTGGAAAGTGGTTAAGTCAGGCGGGTTTATCTGGATGAGTTGGGGGATTTGCGACAACAACCTTTAGGATTGGGTTTGATGTTGCTGACAAATGTTACTTCTGAAACTGAAGCAGTGGAAGGGGCGCGGTTTTTGCTGGAACAAGCACGGCAACAATCAGAGCAAGCGATAATTGATTTAGTTACGACGATTATCGTCTACAAGTTTTCTAACCTTAGTCGAGAGGAGATTGCAGCAATGTTAGGACTGAATTTGGAAGAACCACGGGCTATTCGGGAAGCGAAGGAAGAAGGAGAAAGAACGATCGTTTTACGACTATTGAATCGGCGCGTGGGTAATATTCCTGATGCGCTTCTGTCCCAGATTCAAGAGTTATCGGTGGAACAGTTGGAAGCTTTAGGTGATGCTTTATTGGATTTCTCTACTCTTGCTGATTTGGAAGGGTGGTTACAAGCTCAACTAAGCGGGTAAGTTTTACGCAGAGGAGAAGGGCGATCGCACTCCGTAAAATAATTATGGCTACAAATAAAGTTTCTCGAAGTGAAGAAGCATTTGTAGACACGCGGGTATATTCAGAAGCGGTGGAAGAAGAAGTGCGATTGTTCGTTCTGCGACTGTTAAAACGACTATCTAGTGAAATTCCTGAGAAACTTTTAGCCAAAATTCAGTTATTATTGCTGGAACACTTGGAAGCGTTAGCTTTGGATTTGTTGGATTTTTCCTCTATGGCGGATTTGGAAGGGTGGTTACAAGGTCAACCTAGAGGGGAAATCTCATGCAAAGGCGCAAAGAATAACGTAAGAGTTTGGTCTATTCAAATGCAAACTGCTGTAAATACAATTAGTAATTATTGAATGTTTAGTGATTTTGATTTTTTGCTGCTTGATGACCCAAGTTTTAAAGAAGATTCTGTTCGAGAGGAACTCATTGTTCCTTTACTAAAAGCCTTAGGTTACTCAGCCAGTGGACCTGGAAAAATTATTCGGAGTAAAACGCTTACACATCCTTTTGTATATATTGGATCAAAAAAATACCAAGTAAGCATTATTCCAGATTATTTATTAATTGCTGATGAAAAAAACTGTTGGATCTTAGAAGCTAAAGCTCCGGGTGAGCCAATTCTTTCTGGAAAAAATACGGAGCAAGCATTTAGTTATGCTATTCACCCTGAAATTAGAGCATTTCGCTATGCCCTATGTAATGGGCGACAACTAGTTATTTTTGATGTAAACCGAACTACACCAATTCTAGTTGTAAATATGAGTGAAATAGATGTTCATTTTCAATATATACAACGCTTATTAAATCCACTAGCCTTTACCAAACCAAATATATTTGATTACAAATCAGACTTTGGACTTTATTTGCATAAGCTAGGTTTTCAAACTGAAAGCCTACATCAATTTTTACCAATTTTTATGCCTTTAATCACTAAGTTAACGTGAGTTCGACGGTTAGAAAAAGGCAAAAAGCTTGCTAGATATGAAGCGCGAGAAACTGGGTACTAAAGAGCGATCGCTAAGATTAATTGAGAATTAGCCAAAAAATCACAAAAAAATGCCGAGACTAAAAATATCTAAGAAAAATAAGGGTCTCGGCTATGTCTACCATTGTATCTCGCCTTGATATCACGCAAATCTTCTGGGATGTGGATGATTTCTGCAATCAGTGGCAAAGCTTATGGCAACAAGTACCACAGTTACCATCCACACTCATGAGAACGTCGCAGTCAGTCCAGGATGCATTTATCGGAAGTGATGACAATAGTAATCGCGTTTCATGGCAGTGGTTATAAGACTTTTAAGGAATTTTATACGTTGCACGTACTACAAAGTTGGCGTGGAGCATTTCCAAACTTGGTCAGCTACACAAGGTTTGTGGAACTCATGCCTTCTCTTCGAGACGCTACGCGAAGGTGTTTAATGTTGTTGTGTTGTTTTTTGCATACACGTTATTGAGAAATTACAGGGATTAGCTTTATCGATTCCACCCCAATTAATGTTTGCCACAACTGCCGAGCGCATTCTCACAAAGTGTTTAAAGGATTAGTAAAATGGGGCAAAAATTCTGTAGGCTGGCATTTTGGATTCAAGCTTCATTTAATTATTAATGATTGTGGAGAATTACTCGCATTTTCACTAACCCCAGCAAATGTAGATGACCGAAAACCAGTCCCAGATATGACTAAGGACATAAGAAAGCAAACTGTTTGGTGACAGAGGATACATCTCTCAAAAGTTGTTTGAAGAGTTATATGAGCGAGGGTTGCAGTTAGTCACAAAATCTAAGAAGAAAATGAAGAATCGTTTGGTAAAGCTGATTGATAAGATTTTATTACGCAAACGTGCTGTAATTGAATCGGTCAATGACCATCTGAAAAATATATGTCAAATAGAACACTCCCGCCATCGTAGTCCATTTAATTTTTTGGTTAACTTGATAGCTGGTTTAGCTGCTTATACCTATTTGCCTAAAAAACCTTCGATTGACATTTACCCAAAAGATTTACCAGCACTACCTCCTGCCATTTTTTAGTTCCGTCGAACTCACGTTAAATAGATGCCCATAATGCAGCGCGAATAGCTATCTGTAATTTTTGTGAACCAAGGACGTGCCAAAGTTTCACCGTACTGGTCAACTAGCATGACATCCAATTTTGTATGGTCGCACTGCTAAACATGGTTACTATGATGTACATCGAGCGTCTAACCATCACGAGTTTGATGGGAAACTCTCGATCCACGCCAACCGATATTTCTTACCTTTTGCTTCTGCTCTTTACGTTCAATAATTGGGTTAAGAACGCGATAAACCGTCATGTGGCAGGGATATTTCTCTAAACCTAGCTGTCCGGCTCTAATCTGAACTCGAATTGCGACTTGAGCCGGTGTCATTTTTCTACCGTCCTTGTTACCTTCTTTATAAGTTTTGACGATAAAATCTTGCCAACCATCATCAATCCGATAAGCACCTTTATCAGATCGTTCGGCTTCAGTAACGCCTGATAACCCCTGTTCTTGATATTTTTTGACTGTCCGAACTGTCTTGCCAAGTTTTTCTGCGGCTTGCTTTAATTTAATTCCGTAGGTTTTGCGATCGCATGGCCCAATCAGACTTTGTAATACCTCCACTCTCAACTTGGCCTCTGCCGAAAGTTCAGTAACAATTACATTGTTTTCTTTTGCATCTGCACTCTCCGAAGTTTTATCAACCTGATCCGAGCGATCATGCAAAAGTAAAGATTCATCAACCTGATTGGAGTTTGGAGTTTCACCCATAAACAAACTTCATAGCTTGAAACTAATTGATTAGGCAATATAGCAAGTCTCTCTAAGAAAAACCAAGTTTACAGATTTAGCTTGCATCGAAATGAATGAAGCCGGAATAGGAGTATGACTTCGCAAGTAGAGAGAAACAATAAGACATTAGTATATATATGTCTTATTTGTTACTTATTTTTGTTTACATACTTAATACTATTTTGTTCCAAAAAGCGACATTTAATTTTTTATGTCTATCTCATTTCAGAAAAACGACACTTATTTCGTTATCTATAGTCGAAAATTTTTTAAAACTGTTTTTTGAAAAACGACGCTTAAAATGTTATGTATTCAATTTACGACAGCTAATTAGTTAAATCATGAATGGTATTAAGTTTAGCCTAAAAAAGCTATATACTTTATTCTGTAAGACTTGTAGCTATTTTATATCAGTAAGTCGGCGTAAAAATTTATAGTTATGTAACAAAAAGTTAAGGAGAATAGTTCGAGTAAAATTTCACACGCTCTGTAGTATAGTTTCCTCGCTCTCCCCTGGCTTGAATACGTCTTGCTCACGAGTGAGGAATACCCTTAAACGAGTGCCCATAGACAAGTGACCTTAGTAGATGCATTCTACGTATTTATTTATCTTCACATAATTTGGTTTTTTTGTGCCGACTTACTTAAACGACATTAATTAGTTAAGACGACAAATAATTAGTTATTCGACAAGAGGATTGAGATTAGGATTGACGCTCTCCAGTTCCGTCGTCAATTTTTAAATTTCTGCGGCTAAGGTTTTGTCTAGCTGCAAATCGGTAATGGGAGAACCGTTGCTCTTACTTTGAATATTCTCAAGCTTTGCTTGTAATTTTTCTTTAATTAAAATTTGGTTATTCAATGCTTAAAGATTTCCCTTTACATATCCTATTTCTTTAGCTCAACTTTTATGCGGGAAGTGCATAAAAGTTGAATTATCTAGATGAGATTAGTCAATTAGTTGTGGGGTGGGAATTTGCGTATCGATATCCGCTTGGGAAAAAGTAGGGAGCAACCAGCTACTTTCACCCGCCTTGAATACTTTCGCAGGTTCAACATTCAATTCAATTGCACCAGTGGCTGGATTGGTTCTAGCAAGAGACTGTGTGCCATCGACAAACTTAACGGCGATTGGTTCAGTCAGTTCTTGTGGTTGAGCATTTGGGCCTAGAACCACTTGAGAACCTGCGGGTAAGTAAATGCCATCGCAATCCCAATCATCATCGGTGATTGTTCCTGCGCCCAGAAAGTAGAGTTGGGTTGGAATTTTTTTTGGTTTATTGGCATAGACAGCCAAAGTCTTTCCAGTTTCATTGCGGCACTGCGCCCGCTTTCTAGCTGTTTCTATGACATTTTTCTGAGACTGCAATTGTGCCAGTCGTTGCTGGAACTGCTCAGGTGTATAGCCCGCTTGCTCAGGTGTATTCTTTACAGTTAGAAGTTGATTGAGTGCCTGAGTTACCTCAGCATAGTCAGCCCCCTTAGTGAAATCCTTACCTGCCCAAGAGGGTTGAGCAATTAGCATGTTCACCATCAATACGAGCGCAACAAGAAGAATTTTGAGAAACTGCATATATTTCTCCTTTTTTGAAATTAGTGTTCAGTACCACTGAAACTTTACCAGATTTCAAATCCTTGAAAATTTCAATCGTGATCGCACCAACAATACCCATAAGATTAATTAATAATCTTCTCCTCAATGTCTAAATAACTTGTAATTTGTAATCGCCTAAAAGTTGCTAAGAGTTAACTATTCGCTGATGGCCGATGTCAAACTCTTAACTGAGTAACGGCGATATTACCGGAAAAACATACATCTACATCGCTGCCAGGAGTGCGATCGCGTTTGCCATATTCCCCTACATAATAAAAATTATCACCTTCAATTCGATAGTTCACGGGCAAAGGTTTGGTACAGGCTTGGCAAAACACCACTTCAGGATCTGGTTCTCCTGGTTGCAGATGTGGCAGATTCACATTCCAGAAGCTTCCTGTTTCTAGGGGACGCTTGAGTAAATCTGCTAAAACTTCAGCAGTGAATTTGGCAGCTAGATCCCAATCAAAATTCTGCTTGGCTTTGCGATACTGAGAAATGGCAATTCCGGGAATACCGTGCATCGCGGCTTCTCGTACAGCGGCAACTGTGCCAGAAATATAGGCATCGACTCCCAAGTTGCCCCCAGCGTTGATACCTGAAAGTACAAATTTGACATCTGCGTGAATTTGTGTTATTGCAATTCTCACACAATCAGCGGGAGTACCTGCGATCGCATAYTCAGTCTCAGAACGTYGYTGGAGGTTGATRGCRCGAGTAGTAGTAACTTGATGTCCACAGCCAGACTGATGATCGGCAGGAGCAGCGATGATAGAATTTTTGCCATTTACAGCTTTGAGCAGCGCTTGGATACCAGGGGCATCAATGCCATCGTCGTTAGTTAAAAGTATAGTCATGTATATATGATATTGATTTAGCTAAAATATCAGAAAAATGCAGATATCAACCATCACATAGACATCTACAGCAGAATTCAGAATGGGCTACGCCCCGCTGCGCTAACAGAATTCAGGAGTAAAATATGCTTTATAGCTCAATACGGTTCAGTTAAGGCTAAAACTCTTTGTCAAAGTCAATTTTTTTTACGAACCACAGAGGCGCAGAGGGCACTGAGAGAAGAAAGCAATGCTTAACTGAACTGTATTGCTTTATAGCTGGGTAAAAGACTTAGCTTGTCTACCTTACCTACTTGAAATCTGCTGTATATAAATTAAATATGCATTGTTCAGAACCCTTGTAGAGACCTAGTAGTATAAGGTCTTGACATTCTTTTTCACTCAGATATCTAATGAGTACGTCAGGAAAAGCTACTCGCAGATATGAAAATATATGGCGTTGTTGAACCAAAATATGAATCATGGGATATGATTTCTAGATGGTTTGCAAAATTCCGCCCTAAGCATTTGGGTTAATTCCCAAAATGGGCGGTATTTCTTGTGGCTAGTAAAGGGTTTAGTGTCAGGTTAATGCTTGCAGTCGCCCTCAAAACAAGTTTGTGCAATCAAAAATCCCGTACAATATACATATTTGCTGGGAATATCAGAAATTTTACACTGAAGAAAATCGGGAAAGAGGTGATTTTTGCAGTGGTTCTGTAGTATTTTTGGTGCAAGTCTGTCTTAGGGATCACACGATGAAACAGCTCCTCAAACAAGTTTTTAGCAGTCAAAAACACCTCATCCGGCTAATTCTACCTTTGGTGACGGTTATTTTCGCAGCCTCGCTGTTTGCCACACCTGCTTTAGCCACAGGTGTGTATCAAATACCTAGCCTGAGAGCAGGGAATGACACCTGGGTTTTAGATCAAGGTGAAGTCATCAGCCGTATAAATGAAGGCAAGATTAGCAGCGCTTTTAAGGATTTGGCAAAGCAAACAGATAAAGAAGTCAGAATTGTTACTGTTCGCCGACTCGACTACGGTGAAACACCAGAAAGTTTTACTAAAGAACTGTTTGAAAAATGGTTTCCGACAAAAGCAGCCCAAGCTAATCAAACTTTATTGGTTCTTGATACAGTTACCAATGGTACTGCCATTATTACTGGAGATCAAGTCAAGCCAATGCTTACTGACTCTATTGCCGAGAGTGTAGCTACTGAAACAGTAAGTGTGCCGTTACGCAATGGCGACAAATACAACCAGGCATTTCTCGATGCCAGCGATCGCCTTGTCGCCGTTCTCTCTGGCAAAGCCGATCCAGGGCCACCCCAAATAATTGACAATGTGCAGGTTGGAGGCACTTTCAAGAAAGCAGAAGAAACCAACCAAGGTAACGCTACTGCTTGGGTAGTAGGATTGTTAATTGCTGCCACTGTTATCCCAATGGCAACTTACTATATCTATCAGATAAATCAGCCCTCTTCTAATGGGTAATGCGGGAGTTAGGAGTTAGGAGTTAGGAGTTTGTAACTCTTAATTTTTAACTCCTCACTCCTAACTTTAATCTTGAACATACTCTTGCTCTGTAACTAAAGCCACCTCAGCCCGGACAAATTCTCGGCCCAAATAAGCTGCATGATCTAATTGAGTTACCAAAGTAGGCTGAGTTTCTTCAAAAATTTTCACGCAAAGTTCTTTCGCCGTTCTCGCGCTAAAAACTGTTGTATGAGTTCGTTCTACCTTTGCTCGCGCCGGAATTACCTTTCCCGTTTCGGGATCGACAGCTAAACCGCGATCGTCAATCACATTTGTAAAATGCTTGGCATAAATTAACCCCGCGTCTCGATCTAAGTAAATAATGAAATATCCACCGGGATCGAGGTCAATATGACGCTGGGAAAGTTTATCATCAATTGCGGCTAAATCTTCAACTATTAAATCCATAAGCATTATAAAAAGAAATTTTCTTTTTTCAGGGTTTTTACACTCTATATCAAGTGTAATTCCTATCCTCCTTAGTCTTCTTGATATCTTTCAGATATTTTTGATTCCTTTTACTTAAAAGAAAATTAAACAATTAGACTCAATTATTCCGAATAGTGCCATCTGGCATGATGGTGTTACGAAAAGTAATGCGACGCAGACTAGATCCTTCCAAATTGGCTCCAGTCAAGTTAGCTTCACACAGAATACATCCCCCCAAATCAGTTCCACTCAAATTAGCCCCGGTAAGATTAGCTCTATCGAACCTAGTGTTGGAAAATCTCGCTCCTCTAAGGTCAGCGTTAGTCATGTTAGTAACTCTGAGGTTTGCGTAAGACAATCTAGCACCTCTGAAATCGGCTTCGGTCAAATCCGCAGCATCGAAACAGGATTGAGCCAATTGGGTATTGACGAAACTGGCACGCTTCAATATGGCACGCTCAAAATAGAACTCGTCCAGCTTATTTCCAGTAAAGTCAGCACCACTCAGGTCAATCCCCGACAAATCTACGTCTAACTTGACTCCAGCAAAGTTTCTTTCTCCAGCAGCATATCTTCTAATCAATTCATCACGATTCAGGCGATCCATAAATATTTTCCTGAACTTATTAGGACTTACGCAGTGATGTTACGAAAGTAGTTCTTTTCCTCAAGCATTTTTCTCACTAAATGGCAACTCTGCATTAATCGCCTCAATCTGCTCCTGTTCGAGTTGATTCACTTCCTTAATATAGGGACGGATAATTTGTCCTAAACGATTATTGTAAAAGCGGTGCAAACTGTGATTGGGCATAGCGGGGAAACCTCGCCGTTTTTTGTGTCGCCCACCCGCGCCAGGGTCAAAAATTTGGATACCGTTAGCGATCGCCCACTCAATCGGCGCATAATAACAAGCATCAAAATGTAAGCAATCTATTTCTTGAAAACTTCCCCAATAGCGTCCATAGAGTTTGTCATCTTTAAATAAACAAAAAGACATTCCTAAAGGATGAGAATTATCTTCCTCGCTATATGCGGCAACAAACAAGACTCGATGGCGATAATCGGTGTGTAGCTGCTCAAAAAATCTCCGTGTAAGATACTTGCTACCCCACCAGCCAAACTTATCACAGGTATCAGCATAGAATTGGTGCATCAAGGGAAACAAAGACTGAGGAATTTGATCCCCACTCAGCGGTTGCAATCGTAAACCTGCTTTCTCCACAGCTTTGCGTTCCCGCTTGATATTGCGGCGCTGATTAGCGTTAAACACCTTCAAGTAATCATCAAAAGTTTTAAAACCAGCATTTTCCCAGATATAACTATGGTGCAGCCAAGTTGTAAAGCCATGCCGTTCTAGCATCGGACGCCATTGGGGATCGACGTAGAGAAAATGACACCCAGAAATCCGATTTTTGGAGCAAAAAGTGTCAATTTCATGGACCATCAGCCCTGTAATTTCATCCTCATCTTCTCCTGGGGCTATTAAGAACCGATAACCTTCCGCTGGGGTAAATGGTGTCATTCCCAGCAATTTTGGGTAATATTGGACTCCGATGCGATCGGCTAACTCTGCCCATTGATGATCGAATACAAATTCACCAGAACTATGTCCTTTAAGATAAAGTGGCGCAGCAGCAATCAGCGTTTTATCTCGCCACAGTGTYAARTGATTTGGCAACCAACCAGTTTTAGCCGTARCACTYTGGGAGGTTTCRAGATTRTTYARCCAYTCCCATTCTAAAAATGGCGTTTTGAGTGGCATTGCYAAAGCATTCCAGGCATTTTGGGGTACTTCAGCGATTTTGTTYGTCCAAACGACAGAATAGCGAGGCTTAARTTKTTCYACCATCTTAGGGGAGTAGGGAGTAGGGAGTGGGGAGTGGGGAGTGGGGAGTGGGGAGCAGGGGGGCAGAGGAGACAAGGGGGACAAGGGGGAATTATTGAACAAGTCTCTCCCTTGTCTTCCCCCTCTTCCTTGTCTACCTTGTCTCTTCTCCATGCCCAATGCCCAATGCCCTATCCCCAATAAATAACTTAACTTAGCGTAATCTAATCTGCTGGTCGTTGCAGGCGATAGTGTAAAAACACTTCTTGCTCAACTGTCTGAACTTCTATAAGTTGTAACTTGGGAGCTAAATCGGGTAAAAATCCTTTCCCTCCGACAGGTGTGGGTGCAGTATTACCACCTAAAATGAGCGGACAGACTGTTAGCCATAATTCATCAATTAAATCAAGTTCCAGCAAGGAAGCGACTAATTCACCTCCACCCAAGACCACCAAGCGTGTTATATGTAGAGTGGCTAGTTGCTTCAAGGCTGCGAGAATGTCAATTTCTCGCGTCGGTGTTTCAAAAACCAGAATCTTCTCAAATTCTGTAGGGTACTCCTGTACTCCGATTCCCAAAGTTGAGTGAAGCATCTGTAAGCGTTCTTTCCACGAAAATTCTCCTGCTGTTGTGGTGAGTAGCCAGCGTCTTACTGGTTGCTTAAAAAAGTGAATTTCCGGATTAAGGTTTGCAGAGTTTGTAATCACTATATGAACTGGTTGCGGAGGCTTCCCTCCTTGCGTCCGAAGTTGGACTAGAGTTGGATCGGTTACAGTAAGTGTTGTTCCATAAGCGTCCAAAGTCCTAGCACCGAACAAAACGGCATCAGAGGCAGCAATTTGTTTTTCTAAGTGTGCTTTATCAACCCTTGAGCCAAACCGAGCAGGCGATCGCTTAAAATCTGCTATCTTGCCATCTGCACTCATTGCTAAAACAACTGTAGTATGAGGACGATGTTGCAACATTAAATTGATTTGATAAGTTTTAATATTTACTTTAGTCGTGTGTAGATTCTCAAAAAACCATACCGACAAGCTACTGTTTTATCATTTCACTACTGTATTGATATGCAACAAAAATCGCTTCTACATCTAGCATATACGAGTTTTGGTATACCACGTTTCTTTTTGAATTATAGCAATTTGTTATTTTTAAACATTGAAAATAAAATTCTGATAATTTAATAAAATGTCTCATCTAGCTGATTTAATTGCATATCTTTGGTGTTGTAGATTGCAGGTGCAAAGTGAGACACTTGATGACTAATTCCCGCCAATCTTCCTTTCGTCGAATTTTAGTAACGAGAATATTGCTGCTATTTGTTCCAGTTTTACTTGTAGGCGAAATTGTTGCCTTGAATAAGGCACGTACTAGTATATTGAGAACTGCACGGCAAAATTTAACGGAAAGCGCCATCAGCAAAGGGGAGAGAATTGGAGATGCGATCGCAATCTTAAAAGCTAATTTACAGAGTGTAAGCAAAACGACGGTTATTCCGTCGGGTTCACCTATACAAGAGCAAGAAATTCTTACGCAATTAAGGCAACAACTTCCAGCCAGTATTGAGTGCATCCAACTAACAAATCTCCTAAACCACAAGATAATTGCCAGTAGCTGCGGGGATCGAGAAATTGGAGAATTAAGATTACCTTTGCCTAGTGATGGAATTGATGTCAAAGCAATCTTCCCACCAAAAGCAGGAATGACTGGAAAAAGGAATGCACAAAATCAACTGCAAATCGTTTTATCTGCACCAGTTTCCGATAGCCGAAGAAATTCAGTTTACAGCTTAAGTATTCAGTCTGCATTGTACCAACAAACCAGAAATCCGCCGGGATCGCTCACGGGCGCTATGGTAGTGATTGCTGAAGATGGCACAATTTTGGCACACCCATTCACAGACTGGGTGGGAACTAATATCAATCAGCACCCTCATGCTTCCCAAATCAAGAGCATAATTAAAAATGCAATTACGGGAAAAAACGATTCGATAAGTTTGTCTTTTAGACAGGGAGAAGAATTAGTCGCTGGCTATACAGTTATTGCAAATCCACTTACTCAACAGCAGCAGCAAAAATGGATAGTTTTAGCTGTTAGTAGTGTCGAGAATGCGCTGTTTGGTTTAGAGGAAATCAAATTAATTCTTATCGTTCTGACAGTTGGTTTGATTGGCGCAAGTTTGTTAGCATCCCTATATTTAGCTCCTTACTTGGCTCGTCCTGTAGAAGAATTGCGAGACTATGCTCTCAATATTCACTCTCACCATGCTGCACAACCAGTTCCGCACAATTTTCAAATTCGGGAATTCAATCAACTGGCCCAAGCATTAGACCAAATGGTAGAACGTCTGAAAGCTGGTTCAGAAGAACTGGAAATAGCTTGGAAAGAAGCAAAAAGCGCTAACCAGATTAAAAGTCAGTTTTTGGCTACGACTTCCCATGAATTGAGAAACCCATTAAATATTATTATTAACTGCATTCGCCTGGTTGAAGAAGGCTTATGTGATGACCGGGAAGAAGAAATGGAGTTTCTCAAACGTGCTGATGAAACTACGATTCACTTGTTAGGTATTATTAATGATTTACTCGACATTTCTAAAATCGAAGCAGGTAAGCTTTCAGTTGTTTCCACGCCTATTGATCTCCGACAACTATTGTTAGAAGTGATTAATTTACAATCAGTTAATGTCCAACAAAAGGGCTTGCAATTGAAATGTGAGTTAGCTTCCAAAGTGATACCAATTAAGGCAGACGCGGGAAAACTGAAGCAGGTGCTGATTAATGTTATCGGCAACGCCACCAAATTCACCGACACAGGCAGCATCACCATTGCAACAGAAATTCAATCTAGTAATGGTAAATCTCAGGTGGTAGTAGCTGTCAAAGATACAGGTATAGGTATCGATCCGACTCAACAGCACAAACTATTTCGCCCCTTTGTAATGGTGAATGGCACTACGACACGTCAGTTTGAAGGTACTGGACTGGGACTAGCGATTTCACGAAACTTAATCGAACTCATGGGAGGCAGTATTACTCTTGAGAGTGCGGGACTTCATCAAGGTACGACACTGAAAATTACCTTACCTTTGATTGATATCTCGCTGTTAGCTATTCCAAATAAAGAAGCAAATGTCGGGGATTTGGGATTCTCCTCTGGGAATGAGCCAGTAAAGGCAAGCCGCTACCCCAGCCTACAGGAGTCTGGGGGAAGTTCTTCTTTGGGGATCAACAAGTCTGTGAAAGTAGAGGTAGACAAAGAAAAGTTTCCGAAATCCCAGTTGCTATTTGGAAATGAGACTTGCGAGATTCGTCTTTCGCCCCTGCAAACTATCTTGGTAAGTCTTCCAAAAGCAGAAGTTTGTGCAAATGGGACTTTCAAGACGTAATTTAGTCAAAAGTCCATATTTATCAGCACTCCTGAAGAGTTATTGCTTTTGATCCTTGACGATGCGATCGCTCAAAAAAACAGGTTTACCGCCTTGGCTAAGAGATAATGTTAGAGCAGTAAGAATTTCTACTAACTCAGTGCCAACCCAGCCAGACGAAATCTCTGAGGGAGTATTGTTGAGAATAGAGCCAACAAAGGAGGAGCAAACCCGCCCCAATGGTTCTCCTGGCTCTAATTCCAGCACTATCTGTCTTTGATTCACAGGAATAAATTGATTCCCTTGCTGTTCAAACTCACCATGTAGCAGCGTTAGGGGTGATGATATTGACATTTCATCAAAAATCAAGCTGCCAAGGCTACCTACAATCCCCAGCCGTCGCTGCTTATCAGGATTGAGCCAACACAAGTGAATATAAGCTTGAAAGCCATCTGGGTATGTCAGTGTTAGCCATACTAAATCAGCCAAACCTTGAGGCAGAGAGGCAGAGGGGCAGAACGGCAGAGCAGAATCTGTATATGATGGACTCACCTCTGCTCCCCTGCTCCCCTGCTCCCCTGCTCCCTGTAGCCACACCGTACCCGTTGCTTGTACTTGTACAGGAATTTGACCCAGCCAAGCGTTAAAGATTGCAATATCATGAATGGCTAAGTCCCACAGTGCATCAACATCTTGCCGGACAGGCCCTAAATGGGTGCGGGTGGCGTAGCCATAGCGTAAATCACCTAATTTACCCGCTTGTACTACAGTTTTTCCTTGCTCAACCGCTGGATGAAATAAATAAGTATGGTCAACCGTTAGTATTAAACGATGCTGTTCTGCTAAATGGCAAAGTTCCCGGCATTCTGCGGGATCAAGAGTTAGGGGTTTTTCTGCCAAAACATGGTATCCCTGTTGGAGAGCATCTTTAATTAAAGCATAGTGGGTGGTAGCAGGAGTTGCGATCGCCACTCCTGTCAACCCTGGTACTGTCTTTAAATCCTGCCACTGAGTTGTTAATACTACACTCTTGCCTAAGTTAAACTGCTGCTTGACCGCCGCTAATCGTTCTGGATGTGGGTCGACTACAGCAACTACATTTACTTGGGGATGCGCTAAAAAATTCCGCAGCAGATGCACTCCCCAACGTCCAACTCCGATGACAGCAATTTTAATTTGATTTGTCATTAGTTATTAGTCATTTGTCGTTTGTCATTTGTCATTAGTTATTTGTATACAAAGGATGAGGAACAAATGACCACTGACAATCAACTGATTATCGACTAATCGCCCTTCTTTTAAGCTCAGGGTATTTGCGGATTAGGAATTGCTAAAAAAGCTACTTTAGCTGCGGCTTGTTCAGCAGTTTTGATCGATCGCCCCTTACCTTCTCCAAGTTTGTTTCCGTGCAGCCACACTTCAGCCATGAAACGTTCTTGATTGCGATGTGGTTGAGTGACTTCCACAACCCGATATTCTGGTAAAACTTTAAATTGCGCCTGAGTCCATTCTTGGAGAGCAGCTTTGTAATTAAGTCTGGCAGGATCGAGGCGAATTTCTGTTGCTAGTTGGTGGAAGTGGGGATCTAGCCAAGAGCGAATCAATTCCAGATTTTGAGTACTTAAGTAAAGCGCACCCAGAACTGCTTCAAAAGCATCTGCCAGTCGTGACTCTAGACCAACTTTATCGGCGGTAGCACTACCAGCGACTAGTAAGTATAACTCCAAACCATAAACTCTGGCCAATTGGGCGAGGATGCGATCGCTCACCAACACCGAACGAATTGCCGCAAAATCCCCTACTGGACAATCGGGATAATTTTCCCATAACACAACAGCCGACACCAGCCGCACTACTGCATCGCCAACAAACTCTAGCTGTTCGTAATTTGCCGAATCAGAGACAGTGGGATGAGTGAGCGCTAAATCTAGCAATTCCCACTTTATAGGTGCTTCTAGCGACAAACCTAATTTTTGGACTAAACTTTCGAGTTGCCGTTGACGGCGTGGATAGGCAAGGGGCATTGCATGATAAGGGGAAGGGGGCAGAGGGGC
>LXQE01000189.1 GCA_003326195.1 Nostoc punctiforme NIES-2108 | reverse complement strand
CTCACTAAAATCTCAAATAGAGTCTTTTGATTACATGCACCTTGAGTCTTAATTGAGAAGTTTTCTGCCAAACACTCAAGAACTTCATTTAGAGTTTCTGTCTCTGTTATAGCCAGTTGTTCTAATGAAACAGTCAATTATTTTAACAAAATAATACACAACACTTTCATTATTTCACTTCTTGGCTTAAGCAATGATAAGCTTTATCTATATACTAGGTAGCTTATAGCACTTGAGCTTACTGATTATTTTGTTGGCGATCGCCCTTTTGGGAAAAGTTTGTGATCTACTGACTGTAATATGAAGTGTAGACTGTCATAATCGCACCCACTCCAAGTCATAGTCAGTCACTCGCGCGATGAGCGAAGCCCCGCCAAGGGTGATCGCATCTCTGAAAGTAAAAACCTCGTCACCTTTTTCCGGTATAGCAGGGGACATCTACTCGATGCAGTAGAACCAGGAATTGCAAATCAGTTGAATGCCCTGGACAATCCTTGCTGGTGGGCCATCGCCATGAAACCGAAACTCGACTAATTCGCCCAGGCGGAACACAGGTTTTTTTTTGGTAACTAATTGTAAATTTCCTGTAGCAATGATTTCACGTCCTAAAACAGTCAAATTATCGTTGCCAGAGACAATCTCATAACTCCAGCCTTTAGCTGACCACTCTACACCGCAACAGTAACCGAAAGATTTGGTGGTAGTGACGTAGACTTTCTCCAACAGGGAAACTTCTAAGGGAGGAATCTCTTTACCCCAAGGTGGTGAAACATACCAGCAAGTTTCTAAAGTCTGGACAAGGTTAATCATGCTTATGCCTCATTATGAGGGAGAAGACTGCACAAATAATCAATCCGTTTCCAAGCGATCGCAGCTTGCCGGGGAGAGCAACTCAAGCCATAAGCACGGAGCAAGAACAAGCGGTTGATGCTTCGCCAACTTTGGTCATAGAACAGGGACAGCAGAGTTACAAAGACGCAGACAAACGTAAACTTAAAGCTTTTGTGCAAGCAGCAGAGAAGTTGCAAGGTGGCAAAGACCAAAAGCTGCAATCGTGCATTGCTACGGTAGAATCTCTGCTCAAAGACGAGATGAACCCGATTGTTTGGTGTCGCTATATTGCTACAGCAAACTATGTAGCTGATGCTCTTAGACAGAAATTGGAGAAGAAAGGTAGTCAGATCCGCGTAATTGCGATTACTGGAGAACTTTCCGAGGATGAGCGGGAAACTCGACTAGAAGAGTTAAAATCTTATCCAAGCTCTTTGGCTGGGGAAGCCGTTACGCTTGACAGCCAGTTTTACTTTCTGAATGAACTCCTTACGAACCCTGAGCGACCTGGGCATGGCTCATTTCATGATCAATGTATGAATTTTACCAGTAACACACTAAAAGTCAGTCACAACTCAGAAACAAGTCAGTAATCCTCAGGCGATAAGCCAGTTCGCAGTGGGGTTTGATAAATATATCAGGTTCCAATCAAAGTAAGTAAGCATTATTCTCAAGAATTTTTGCCAACACAACCCTAAGTATAAGGAGTTGTGGGTGATGAAATCTGAGCAGGCGATAACTATATTAAATATTAGGAAAAAGTATGAGTAATATTTTATTAATTGATGAACATCCTGAAACCAAAAACCTCTTAATGAAATGCTTGGAGACAGCAGGATTTGAGGTAAGTGTTACAGAAAATGGTCTTGTTAATGTTCAGTTAGCACATCAGAAATTGTCTACCACCACCGAAAGTAAAAAATCAAGTACTCAGAAGTCCATATTTCCATCTATTCCCCGACTAAGTGAAGTTTTCGAGTTCATTGACTTGAATTATCATCAAAATATCAGACTAAAAGAAGTAGCTCAAGCAGTTGGTTATTCCTCAGCTTATTTAACCGACTTAGTGCGAAGACTGACCGGGAAAACAGTGAATAATTGGATTATCGAGCGTCGGATAATGGAAGCAAGCACCTTGCTTTTAGAAACTAATTACTCGGTTGAGGAGATTGGTTTAAAAGTAGGCTATCAAAATATCAATCATTTTTACTGCCAGTTTCGCGATTACTATCAAAATACTCCCCGTGCTTGGAGAGAATCACAGCGTCGTCACGTATTATAATGACACCCTCAAATATTACCTACTTATTAACCGCAAATTCATTAACTAATATATTATTTCAATCTGAATACTAGTTTTTGCAGTCTGCATATCTAGTATTTTTTGTTTGAATATTTATTTACAGCAGTCCTCAATTTTTGATTTACAAGTTTTGATGAGAGTAATCAAAAAATATTTAATATTTAATTATAATCTTACCTAAAAATAGTTAATTGTCAATCCACTTAACAAAGAATACTATTGGTATTAAGAAAGAGCGAAAAGGTTTGCAAACAAGCTAAACCTTGCCTTTTCAAAAAACACTCTATTTCTCAAAGGAGAAAATCATGGCTAACCAAATCCAAAAACGTCAAGATGTCGAAACTCAAATTATTGCTCGTGCGTTGAAAGACGATTCATTCAAGCAACAACTGCTCAATAATCCTGATGTAGCGAAAGCTGAAATTGAAAAAGCGCTTGGGCAAAAAGTGCCTAGTGACTTCAAAGTGCAGGTGCTTCAGGAAACCCAAAACACAGCTTACCTCGTTCTACCTGCTGTTACTGGCGGTACTCAAGGATTGTCTGACCAGCAACTAGAAGCTGTAGCAAGTGGAGCAACCGTTGGCATTTCCTGCATGTTTGGGTCAATTTGCATAGCTACAGATGGTGTGGGTTGTTAATAAGAAAATCTCATTCTCTCTAACAGCAAGCCAGCCTGTTTGATTTCTACAGATGAAAGTCATGTGATGGTCAAATGATAATCTCTCAGCTTGCTGTCTTAAATCGGGTACAAAAAATAAAACTCTATTTCTCAAAGGAGAAAATTATGGCTAACCAAATCCAAAAACGTCAAGATGTCGAAACTCAAATTATTGCTCGTGCGTTGAAAGACGACTCATTCAAACAACAACTGCTCAATAATCCTGATGTGGCGAAGGCTGAAATTGAAAAAGCGCTTGGGCAAAAAGTACCTAGTGACTTCAAAGTGCAGGTGCTTCAGGAAACCCAAAACACAGCTTACCTCGTTCTACCTGCTGTTACTGGCGATACTCAAGGATTGTCTGACCAGCAACTAGAAGCTGTAGCAAGTGGAGCAACCGTTGGCATTTCCTGCATGTTTGGGTCAATTTGCATAGCTACAAGTGGTGTGGGTTGTTAATCAGCTGACACGCATTTAAATTGCACATCTTGTCATAATGGTTGTTCTTAGTTATTAGTTACTAATGACTAAGGACGGCATTAATGAAAACTATCTGATAGTTAAAGGTTAATTTCTTTGTTTGCTTCTTGAACAGGTATGGAGATGGGAATTATTGTACCTATTTTTTGAGAAATACTCCAAAATTATCTTTACTAAAGCAGGGAAATAAAACATCTCTGGCAGTAAATAATTAACATACTAATGAATTGAGATGATATGCAAATTTCTCAGGAAGACTTGATTAAAATTGTAGAACAAGCGAGTACGATTAACGAGCGATTGGGAACTGAGTTCTTACTCAATCAGATATCAGGCAACGACAATGTTATCAATTCTCGGATTGAGAGTTGGTGTCAGGTTGTGGCGCAGGGAAACCAAGAACAATTTGAAAAACGTCTTGCTTGGGATGGACTGGATTTAAACACGATACGCCAGGTACTCGGTTCTGTATATCTGGCTGATCAGCAAAATTTACCAGCTTGGGCAGAAACCTTAAAGGCAGTTCTGGAAGCCACTGCCTTAGTTTCCTTGGAATCCTTAGAAAAAGGTCTCTCACAAGAAGAAAACAGTTTTTTAAATCCCCAAGAACTACTGCCTTTTGAAGAACTATTTTTGTCGTTCGTTCATATTGCCCGACACAAGCTAAGTACACAAGCTGGTTCTAGCTATTGCCTGCTTTCAACAGAGTCTCATGCGACCTTAGAGCGTTCTTTAATTCAGTCCTTGACTTCTCTTTGCTCACAAGCAATGGGAGAACAGTTCCTAGTTTTTCGGACTTATGAGCAACCCTCATTAATTCGTTGGCTCGGACAACTTCAAGGCTCCCATTCTAGAGAGCAATACAGCAAGTTCATTAGGAGAATGTTAGACGGAGGACTGCTAGAATTTTTCCAAGAATATAGTATGCTGGCTCGGCTGGTAGCGACAGTAACAGATTTTTGGGTCAATAACACCAGCGAATTTCTCCAGCGATTAGCATCAGACTGGTTGGATATTCAAACCACATTCCAGGGCGAGGTAGAACTTGGAGAGGTAGTTACAATTGAGTCAGGTCTTTCCGATCTCCATGAAGATGGACGCTCAGTTATTGCAGTCACCTTTGCTTCTGGCTTGAAACTAATTTACAAACCTAAGGACTGTGCCTCAGAGGAAGCTTATTTTCAATTACTGGCTTGGTTGAATGAACGGGGAGTACCCTTGCCCTTCAAGCTAGTCCAAGTACTCAACCGCTCTACTCATGGCTGGGTTGAATATGTAAGGCATTTGCCCTGTAAAGACAAACAGACAGCAGTGCGCTATTACCAGCGAGCAGGGATGCTGTTGTCTGTGCTATACGCTTTGGAGGGAACAGACTGTCATTCGGAAAACATTATTGCCTGTGGAGAACACCCGGTCTTGATTGACATGGAAACGCTTATGGCTCATCGGGTGCGGGAAATTGAATCTCCATACGGGGTAGATGAGGATGCTTTATCTGTGGCAAACGAGCAGTTTACGTATTCTGTGCTGCGTACCAATTTTCTGCCGAAATGGCAAGTTGAACCAGACGGGTTAGTGTATGACATTAGCGGTTTGGGCGGAGTTGAGGGACAAATGACGCATTTCTGCTTGTTGAAATGGCAGCACATCAACACAGACGGCATGGTTTTGGGTTATGAGTCTTTCAAAACTCGTCCGAAAGCCAACGTAGCTTCTTTAGATGGTGTCAATCTATCGCCGAGTGATTATGTTGAAGAGCTGGTTGATGGTTTTCGGCGAATGTACCAGTTTTTGATGGCACATAGAGAGGCACTTTTGGCGACCAATGGACCCTTAACAAAGTTCGCCGATCAACGAGTCCGCTTTATTTTTCGTCCCACTCAAGTCTATGGTTCTGTTCTCAAGGAAGCGCTCCAGACGAAATTTCTGCGGAATGGTGTTGATCGCAGTATTGCACTCGACGTACTCAGCAAATCACTGCTGAAATCCGAAACCAAACCGCATTGTTGGCCAATCATAGCAGCGGAAAAAAAGGCATTGATACAGTTGGATATCCCCCTATTCGCCACTCGTTCCAATAGCGATGATTTGAAAATTACCCCGAATGAAACAATCAAGCAATATTTTACTGAACCCAGTTATAACCTCGTTATTGTCCGTCTGCACCAACTACATGAAAACGATTTAGAACAACAGATTAGTTTAATTCGCAGTTCACTATACGCACTTACCGCCAACGAGTCCGACCGTTCATCACTATCCGTTGCACCTGAATTAAACCTTGATGCGGTTACACCTCTAACTCAAGACGCTTTGGTACAGCAGGCGGTTGAGATTGCCCAACAGCTACGAAAGCGATCGCTGGGTGCGACAGACGGAAGTGTCACCTGGATGGGACTGGATTATATCAGAGAAGCTCAACGGTTTCAACTCAAACCTATGAGCTATGACCTCTATGATGGGAGTTATGGGGTGGTTCTGTTCTTGGCAGCGCTGGAAAAATTTACGGGCGGTGCAGTATTTCGTGACTTGGCTCTAGGGGCTTTACAACCCTTACACAAGCTTTTGCAGGACTTAGACCCTGACTCTGTGCAAAAAATTACCAAACAAATCGGTATTGGTGGCGGTAAGGGCTTTGGCTCAATTCTCTATGCACTGGTGCGGAGCAGTCAATTTCTGGCAGAACCCATTCTCCTGAAGGATGCCCAACAAATAGCCTCTCTAATAACGCCAGCACTCATTGCTCTTGATAGAAAATTTGACATCATGTCTGGATCTGCTGGTGCCATTTTAGGGTTATTAACTTTGCATCAAGCTACCGCAAATCCAGCAGTTCTAGAGCAGGCTATAACCTGCGGTCATCATCTATTGAATCACCGCACAGCCAGCAATGCGGGTTTAAGAGCTTGGGCTACCCTAAACGGGAAACTTTTGACGGGCTTTTCTCACGGTGCATCTGGCGTTGCCTACTCCTTGCTGCGGTTATATGAAACTACACAAGATAAAGTTTTTAAAGAAGCTGCTACCGAAGCGATCGCTTATGAACGGAGCGTCTTTTCCCCGATCGCTCAAAACTGGCCAGATTTCCGAAGCGAAAAGCCAGAATTTCTGACCAGTTGGTGTCATGGCGCTCCCGGTATTGGTTTTGCTCGTCTAGGTAGCTTGGCAATTTTAGATACCGATGAGATTCGGCAAGAAATCGAAATCGCCTTGCAAACCACACAAAAGTTCGGAATGCATGAAATCGATCATCTCTGCTGCGGTAACTTTGGTCGCATTGAGGTGCTTTTAATAGCAGCCCAGCAATTGGGGCGATCGGAATTTTCAGAAACCGCCCAAAAGCAGGCGGCATGGGTTGTGAAGAGGGCAGAAAATACTGGTTCTTTTCAGATATTCCCCAACCTTTTCAGAGGTACTTACAACCCTGGTTTCTTTCAAGGAGCAGCCGGAATTGGGTATGAGCTATTGAGATTGGCATATCCAGACTCGCTTCCCTCAGTACTGCTGTGGAAGTAAAAACTGGAGTTTGGAGTTGCGCTGTCTTCGCCACTACAAACCAATCCCAAATCACGCCACATGCTTCAAGGACGTTCCTAGGCAAAAAAATGCCCCGCCCACGCATTGCCCCATTGGGGCAACGCGCCAGCAATATAGTCGCAGAACCAAAATATAACTGATACGGCGGGGCATTTTTTTTTCGAGGGTTATTCCAACGGAACGGCAGTCGCTACAACGGGGGTTCCCCTTGCAACGCGCTACCTCAGGAACCTCCGCAACGCAGTGGCTCCAAAATTTCAAATCCAAACCAAAATTGATAGAGGTAAAAATCAATGATTGTAACTCATGAACAACAAATACAACAAAAAGGAACGGGTTGGGTAGCTGACCCAGTTGATGAACGGGATAAAGTAAATCTCATAGATACATCTGCCGGTCTACCTACATCTGTAGATTTGAGGGAGTGGTGTTCTCCAATTGAAAACCAGGGCAAAATCAATTCATGTACAGCCCATGCAGCCATCACATTGGTGGAGTACTTTCAGAAACGGGCATTTGGGAAATACTTGGATGCATCTAGGCTTTTTCTATATAAAGTTACAAGGAACTTGCTTCATTATCAAGAAGATAAAGGGGCGAATGCCAGAACCACAATGAAAGCTTTAGCGCTCTTCGGTGTTCCCCCAGAGGAATACTGGCCCTATGACGAAACGAAGTTATATGACGAACCCCCTGCTTTCTGCTATGCCCTTGCTAGTGAATATAAAGCACTGGAATATTATCGGATTGATGCCAAAGACATAACCAGAGATGTAGTTTTACAGCAGATAAAAGCAAATTTAGCAGCTAATCGCCCTCTTATGTTTGGAGCTATACTCCATACAGGCTGCCTAAAACAGGCTATGACAACTGGTAAGATACCGGTTCCCAGCGATTCTGATACTAATTGGGTTGGTCACACTATGGCAACAGTCGGGTATGACGACAGCATAAAAATTCAGAACACTGACCCAACAGGTATAGAAACTACAGGGGCATTTCTGATTCAAAATTCTTGGGGTACAGCTTGGGGTGACAGTGGCTATGGCTGGCTTCCCTATGAGTATGTATTAAGACCCCTATCTAACGATTGGTGGACACTTCTGAAGCAGGATTGGCTGAAAACAGGAGAATTTGATGCCAAAGAATAATTATGTAAAAGGAAAATCATTAGCTCATTAACTTATCTTGTAACACCTGAGTGAGCCGATGATGAACACCTTGCAATTCATCTCACGTTTCTTGGCAAAACATATATTTATGGAAGTTTATAGGTCATTATGAACAGCACTAATCAACCAATTTACTCTGACAAACCTGCTGCCAAAAGTATTTTTGCAAGTAAAACATTCTGGGGGGCATTCCTAGCAGGAGTAGCATCATTAGTTCCACTTGCTGTGAAGGATATCAAGGCTCAAAAAATCACCGTTGACGATGCTGGGCAAGCAATACTAATTCTATGTGGCGTAGGAACTGCGATTGTCGGACGTGTAAACGCTCAAGCACCAATCTACACTCCTGATGCTCTACCTGGTCTAAATAAGTCAGATTTTGAAAAGTAAGCAAAAGATTTAATAGGTAGGGCATATGCCTTACCTATAGCCAATTCTTTAACTGCAAGACTTTAGAAAAAACAATGCTAAAGATGCAATTATCCAAACACTGTTTTGATGTTTACAATGAACTCCTTGAGACTACCCTGAAACATTATCGGCTCGGTTGTACCAAGCCAATAATGTTTGCATTGGGGAAGTATGGAGACTTATTCACCCACACTCTATATATGCAGATGAAGAGCCGTTTGCCACAAAAAGACCAGGTTCTCATGCAACAGGCTGCGAATGCTCGCGAAAACGCTGTAATGGCTGTTCGCCGTGGAGAACTCGTAACGGCTGAACGGCTTTTTGCAGAAGCACGCGTACCTCTAGAATCCAATTCGCTGTCACCCGAAAGCAGGCTGCTGCACAAGTCTTTCCTAGAGCAGGCTGAAGCCTACCTTGATTATCACAATGGTGATTTTGACCGAGTTTACACTCGCACATCTGTTGCTTTAGCAATAGATGTGGTTTTGGAGAAAGAATACGGATACGAGATTCTTCATATACACCGCATCCAACTTTTACATAATCTTGTGCGTACTGAGGCACGACATATGTGCTTTGAGCGCGCTATTGAGCTTGCTTCTCAACTGCTGGCTTACCTTGAAGGAGCATTGGAGGTTTTGCCGTTTTCAGGTTTCTGGGGATCTGAGTATGTAGTGCGTCAACCAAAAGAAGTCGTAGCAGCAACCTTTGCACAAATAACCAGTGAGGTCGCTGTAATTTTGGCGGGGAAAAACCCTCAGTTGGCAAGCTCGCTGTTGGCAGTTTTCAAGCATAACATACAGTTACAAGCTCATGGTTCCCACCACGGACACCCGCGAGCTTACGCCTGGTTCCTTCTCAAGGAGGCATTTGTAGGTAACGATATTGCTACGTTTTTGGAACGAGCATCCCACTTTCTAGCAGAGGGACGCGCTGACACACCATTGCTTTGGTATGCTACTGTCGTAGATCTAGTCGCCCTATGCAGCGATTTTGACGAACCTTGCAAGCGAATAGTGAAGCAGGAAGTCGCTCTTAATGCAGCTAGCTGGAAATTTCTCCCTCAAAGGTTTTTCGCCCTACTCGGTATCCATTCCCAGGTTGGGTAATTATCTGTATAGCTGTTATGAAGAAACTTTGGGTGGTGCTTGTAATGGGTGTTTGCATTTACCAGAAGTAGTTTGTCGCCTGTTTAACTTTCTTTTGTCACTTTAGCCAAACTCCGTGGTTGCGAGTTTGTTTAAATATTATTTTAGTTGGTCAAGATTATTTATTACTTAGCGCCAAAGAATTTGAGACAATTGAATTGAAGCTATCTAATTTTTTTGTTTTAGTTAATACCGGAAAAATCCAGATAAATCCCCTGAAAAATCAATCGCTTATCTATAGAACTCTTGCGAAAGTGTTTTGTGGTATGATTGAAGATTTGGCAATTTGCGATTAGGACTTTGAGGAGCAGTGAAAATAGAGAAAGCCAAACAGCTTACTGCAAAAAAATTTAAGCGAATGTTCCTCCACCAGAGAATTGCTCGATATCTTGCTCAATCTGCTCCAACAAGTCGGTTAGTACCTCGCAATCAGCAACATCATGGTAGTGGTAAATATGCACCTTGTTTTTTTTCAAAAGCAGGGATTAAAAGAGTTAGCTAGAGATTGCAGCGATCGCACTTGTGAACAACTTAATACTGGTCACTCACAATACATCTGAGTTTAATCGGGTGAATGGACTACAAGTTGAGGATTGGGAAGAAATAGTTTGAGTTGTTTTTCAGTACGCTGTAAGCTAACTAAGGACAGGTAGGGTGAACGAAAAAAGGTGTGGGAGAGTAGTTAGCGGGCATCATACGCTAACATAGCTGAGATGCCATTAGACCAAACTTACGATGAACAACCTAAAATCAATACTGTCTCAAATCAGTGACACACTCCAGGACTTACCAAACTGTCACCATTTAGAAGAGTTCGTGGGCGAATTTTACAGTATTTGGCTAAAATTAGGTAATTTTGTGCAACAAAGCTTATTCGAAGCCAAAATAGAAGAAAAAGAAGCCCAATACTCACATCCGAGAACTAAACGAGAAAAAAGATATTACACTCCATTAGGTGAAATGGTTCTTGTACGTAGAGCTTATGAGACAAGAGATGGTATTAAAGTCAAAGTTGATGAAGAGTTAGGGTTACCAAAAGATAAATGGCTACCAATGGTATTAGAATTAGCCTGTGCCTTGGGAGTCAGTAGTGAATTTCCAAATTCTCACTCTTTGTTTCAAAAATGGACAAAGCTAAATTTGACACAAAAAACCTTAGCTAATCAAGTAGAAAAGGTAGGAAATCAACTACAAAGCCATCCCAAAAAAGAAGAAAAATTTAACCAAAGCAATTACCGATTTAGAGCGTTATTTAACTAATAATCAAAGTCGAATTGATTATCGCTCTTATTTAAAAGCTGGTTTAATGATTGGTTCAGGAGTTGTTGAAAGTTCTAATCGGCGTGTGGTTACACAAAGATTAAAACAAGCAGGTATGCATTGGTCTTTTTTTGGAGCCGAAGCAGTTATGGCTCTTAGGGCAGCATATTTAAGTTCTTCTTCGCGATGGTCAATGACATGATTTCAGAAGCTAAAACAGGTGGTCGCAAGCGTGAAGTGGATATGTGGAACCTACATTCCGCAGGTTGAGGATGGAGTGATGGTATTTTAAAGTCTAAGTGGATGAAAGTAGTGGTAGGAGTTGCTAATGAGCAAACAAACCATCCGCCCCACAAATTACAGCACATACAGCAATAGTTATGATATCGATTAATTTGTGCCTGAGAGTCCGATCTATTCGTGGGTCTTCTATCACTGCAAAATGGTCAGCAATTGTGATTTTCGGCTTGAGCTTCATAAACAGGAGAATAAGAACGTAATTCTTCTTTCTGATAAATGTGAGAATACCAGTTCTTTGACAGGCAGCCGTCCTGACTTTTCACGGCATCTGTAAAAGTCACTTTGGTCGGTTAGCGATCACATAAATTGAGTTTTTCTTTCCGCTGATCTTCTCGTGATTCCTAGTCATTAATCTAAAACTATTGAGAATCAAACTGTGAAAAAACCTACGCTATTTAGTGGCTTGAGAACTTCCCGTGAAAATTCAGGCAGCCGTCGGCTGCCTCTAACTTCCCCCTCATAATGATTATCATTTCCATACAGAGTGAAATTTAATTTCCACCAAAGCCTTATGTGGTTTGAGTCTTGGTGTATTTCCCCCTGATTCAGGCTCGTCAATATTTAGATGCGTTTGCCCTGACCCAACATCTATCAAAGATCGATTCATAGATACGGTTATTGACTCTGAGATAACCCTGTTGCTTGACCACTAATCCTGACAAGAGCAATTCTCTTTCCTGTGGACTGTCAACGGCAACAACTTCTCGCTGATCCAACATTTGTCGGTAGATTTCTAGTAGCTGAACAGATTTTTTACTCTTGAGGATGCGATCGCGGATGGTTTTCAAATGCTCTGGTTCATCTTGTGATTCCCAATTCTCTATTACATTCGTCCGCACCAAGTTCTCAATCCACTCCGCTTCACCATTGGGGAGAATGGGCGAAGAACTATTGCGGATGAGCTTGCAGAGCTTTTGAGTCAAAAAAGGCTGGCCACTAGTCCAGGCTAATATTTCTTTCAATACCGTTTGCGGATTGCTCACTTTCTTTGCCAATCCTTCAAGCAACGGTTGAGCTTCATGCTCTTTAAAGCCTTCGAGTTGAATTGACTGACCAATGTTAAACGGGGTTATCTGGATGTCGGAAATAAAATCAGAATGAATGGCAACACCAAAGAGAGCAAAACTCAAACGCCGATACTCGGGATTGAAACTGCGCTGGTTATAGCAGGAACGAATCAGGGTAAAAAAGTCATTGACTGGGAAATTTAAGCCCAGGAGGCTATCAATTTCATCGATAAAAATGACCAATTGTTTTGAGGGAGTGCCATCTTCTACGCCGACTTCAACTAGTAACACTTCTTCGATAAATTCACTTAACCGCTGAACTGGAGAAAGATCTTCTCGCTCTTGCCACCAAGTTTTTAGGTTTACCTTTCCTTGTAAATCAAAACGTCGCCTTAGCTCGAAGGCTACTCCTTTATACCATTGGTTAGGGGTAACGTTTTCACCGCCAATGCGGGTCATATCAATCGCCACACAACAAACCCCCTCGTGCTGGAGGTGATCGATCATGCGTACCATGAGGCTGGACTTGCCCATTTGCCGGGGATTGAGGACGTAGCAAAACTCCCTACGTTTCAAGGCTTTGTAGAGGTAACGATCTGCGGAGCGCACTACATAGGTGGGAGCATCCATAGACAAGCTTCCACCAACTTGATAGTCAAAGGTGGCGGATTGTTCGGTACTTCTGAGTAGCTCATTTTCAAAAAGCAGTTCCGCTTGGGTGGCTTTGAGAATTTCTAGGGTTTGTAAGAGTTCTTGGGTGCGCTCTAAGACTTTTTGTTCCAAAGTCCGACTATACCTTTCTAGCTCATCTTTAGCTTGTTCTAGGGCAAGATTTTTAAAGGCTAGTTCTTGGGTCAACTGAACCCGATCGGCTTCGCCTTGTTTGCGTTGGGTGATATCTTGAAAGGCAGCGATCGCATAGACAATTTTGCCCTTCTCATCGAAAACAGGGGTGGCTGATACTTCTAAAGGAATTGTTTTATCAACTTGGTGAATCTCTATATCATCCGTAGTTGTACTTTCGCCATTTAAGGCTCGTATAATGGGTTGTTGTTGAGTTGGGTATAATTGCTCTGTCCCTGCTAAATAAGTCTGATAGATTTCACTCAAGAAATCGGTTGTGGCTCCAGTTACAATCCCTTTGCCAAGGATTTGCTGGGCAGCCTGATTTGCATAGTAGGGTTCGCCCTTAGCATTAAGTGCAAAGACACCTATGGGCATAGCTTCTAAAAATTGAGTTAATTTTTTCTCGTTCTCATGTAGTGCAACATAAAGTTGAGCATTTTGAAGAGAAATTGCGGCTTGAGAAGATAGGAGTTTTAGAATTTCTAGGCGATCGGGTGTAAAAGCACCAGTAGTCAGATTGTTTTCCAGATATAAGATACCGTTAAGCTTACCTTGATTGAGTAAGGGTGTGCAAAGAACGGATTTAGGTTGAGTGGCGACAATATATGGATCGCGAATAAATTGTCCCTCATGGGCAGCATCATTTAAGACTAAACTTTCCTGAATGCGTGCGACATAGTTGATAATAGAGATTGACAAAAGAGGAATTTGGCGGTCAACATCTACTGAGTCGATTGGAATTGATTGCAATATATGCACATCATCGGAATCCATGATTCCTTCAGCTTCGATAACCCAATTACCTTCCTTTTCAAGAATCAAAAGCCCTTTTTGAGCGCCAGCATTCTCGATGGCAATTTGCATCAACTTTCCAATCAGGTTCTCCAACACGAGCTGGCCTGAGATCGCCTGCGATGCCTTCATAACGGTTGTCAGATCGAGTGTCTCAAGCAAATGATTAGAAGTTGTTGCCGATGCGGTCGTTCTTGTTATGGGGTTTCTTGCCGATGAACTTGAAGAAAGCCACTGAGGGTATGTTGCCTCTAGAAACTCGACTTTACGCTTTGCCCCCCAAATCTGGTAGCCTTGGCAAGCTTTTCTCATGTAAAGTTGGGCGAAATCCTCTTTTCCTCGTTCCAACCAAAACTTTGCTGCAAGTTCATTAGCCAGAGCTTCGTTTTGGATAAACTCATTTTCTCTAGCAGACTCAATGGCTTGGTCATATAAATCCATTGCTTGATACCACTGACCAGAGATGCGAGTCATTTCTGCGGCTACTAAAAGATATTTATGCAGAAAATTTTCAGGACAGTTATCTGCCCACTCTTTCATACGCTGTTGATTCGCCTCAAGTTGCTGCCAGTATCTTTCTTGTTCCTCTAATGAAACTTGATGGTGGAGAGCAATTAGCGTTAGTGAGTAATAAAAATTATGTTTGGCAATTGAGATAGTACCTGGAATGTAGTCAAACCATTTGCCTGCTTGCTCTAAAAGGCTTAACTCAATCGGCTGACTATATAGATAGAGAACCTCAGCTTTAAAGATGTAATAAAAGCAGATTGCTGCAAGGGTCTTATCTTTTTGGCAATTTTCTAAAAATTGGGCTTCCTTTATCTCTTCAATATCAAAACAAGATTTATTTTGAGTAAGACCCACTAAATTTTGAATAATAATTTTAGCACTTAATATACAATTGACTGCCCATTGATTCTGACTTTCTTGACTGAACAGTAAACTACGTTCAACTTCCTTTAGAAGAATATCTAAATTTTTACCTTGATAAATAAAATTGTACAAGTTATAAGTTAAACTATATCCAGTAGATTGCAGATCGCCACTTTGAAGTCCCGCGTCGATCCCTTCAAGATTAACTCTCTCAGAGAGCTTAATATGCTTTACCCAAGGCATTATCATACAGGCGTGAAGTTGATGCGTTCCAATTTTTGAACTTAAATCGTTATATTTATCAGCTAGTTTGACGCTGAGACAGCCATATTGGTAAGCCAAGTGATAGTTGTGCAGCGCGTGAGTATTGATCACTCCGAAGCAGGCATAACCTACCGGAGATTTTTCCATATGACCATATTTGATATTTAGATTGACCAATTTAGTCCCAACGATATACATTAGGACTGGATTGAAAATCCAAACTGCTGGTAGGATACGATGTAATATTTTAAAGGCAGCCCTTTTCTCTGGGATTACCATTTCTGGGCAGTTATATAATAAGCTAACTTCCTGTCTGCCCAAATTCTGTTGATATTCTGCAAGCTCAGCTTCAAATGCTGCTTCTAAGCTCTCTGTAGGTAAATCAATTCCCAGCGCTCTAAGTGCTGTTTGACCCAAATTAATTGCCTCGATTATTTTTCCTAACAGAGTATATTGCATAATCTGTAAGTAATAGAATTCTGTACGATCAAGAGGTGATTTTGCTTGTCTGAGTGCCATCTCGATCAGGAACTGGGATCGTTCGATATTTCCGTTGAGATACTCAACCTCTGTCAGTTCTTTATAAAGGTTGAGAGACATCTCATAGTTTTCTTTCCAGATATCTCCTGGAAATTCATTTTCAGCTAGAACTAAGTAATTTATGGATGCACTATAAGCCATCGCTTCCTTTGCTTTTATGCCAGCTTGTAAATTTAATTCTGCTAGCACTATTTTTTCATCTTCGCTCTCAATTAATGCTCGTCCTTCATTAAGATGATCTATCAAGTTAAAGATTTTTTCTTCACGTATTTCTTCATTAATATTGGTAAATAAAAGCCTGCCAATCTGGAGGTGAACAGCTTTTTTTTGCTCGTCATCGATCAGTGCATAAGCAGCCTGTTGTACCCGGTCATGCAGAAACTTGTAATCTTGGATCAATAATGCAGACTCGATCGGAGCTTCTAAAGTTGTTTCCAGTGCAGAAATGGGTTGAATCGCTCCTGATTGAATTGCTGGCAAGAGATATCTAAAGGTTTCGGGAGCCGATTTTTCGTAGATAATTGAGAGTGTACTGAGGTCAAAACTGTTCCCAATACAAGCAGCTAGGCGCAGTGCTTTCTGAGTCGTTTCAGGAAGTTTTCTAAACTTCCCAACCATTAAATCCACTACATTTTCCGTGATACCCAGCGCTTCAATCTGAGTAATATTCCACTGCCAGCGCTTTTGCAGTCGATCAAAAGTTAGAAGATTTTCGTGGTAAATTGTTTTGAGAAATTCATTGATGAAAAAAGGATTTCCTGAAGTCTTCTTAAAGACCAATTCTGCTAGAGAAGTGACGGTTTCTCGATCGCAGTAGAGGGTGTCTACAAGCAGCTGAATAATCTCGTCGATCTTCAAGGGGTTCAGAACGATGCTGTTGATTATCGCTCCTTGCTCCCTCAAGCGATTGATCGTTATCATTGTAAGGTGATTGGGACTTACTTCATTGTCACGATATGCACCAAGCAAAAGCATATACCCCGTATTATTTTTGGCGATCATCAGCTCAATTAGCTTTAGGCTGGCAGAGTCAGCCCATTGCAGGTCGTCTATAAAGATAACTAGGGGGTGAGATGGTTGACAAAGGACTCTAATAAACTGTAGAAATACTGCATTGAAGCGATTTTGTGCCTCAGTTGGTTCCAGTCGTTGCACTGGAGGTTGAGAACCAATAATCTGTTCCATTTCCGGAATGAGATCGATTATCACTTGACCATTACCATCGAAAGCGGCGAGAAGATTTTCACGCCACTGAACCATCTGAGCTTCACTTTCAGTGAGCAGTTGTCTTACTAGAACTTTAAATGCAGAGATAACAGCAAAATAAGGAATATTTCGTTGGAACTGGTCAAATTTTCCAGAAATGAAGTAACCGTGCTGCTGGGTAATGGGTTTATAAAGTTCCTGAATTAGGGCAGATTTGCCAATGCCAGAGTAACCGCTAACCAGCGTCATTTCGACGTGCTTATGCTGTGGTTCACATTCGGCAACACGTTTAAATGCTGAGCATAAAGATTCTATTTCAGTTTCTCGACCGTAAAGTGTTTGCGAAATTTTTAATTGATCGGGAATGTCGTCACGAGCTAGCGGAAACTCTGAAATCTCTCCAATCTGCTGTAGCTGTTTTAAACATTCTTCTAAATCTGCTTTTATCCGCAACGCACTCTGATATCGCTCCTCAGCCATTTTTGCTAACAACTTCATGACAATATTAGAAACAGCTTGCGGAATTTCTGAATTAACTTTGTGAGGAAAAACGGGTTGTTTAGCAATGTGACAGTGAACTAATTCTAGAGCATCATTGGTTTCAAACGGTAGCCTGTGAGTGAGTATTTTGTAGAAAGTTACACCGAGAGAGTAAAAATCAGTCCTGTAATCAAGTATCCTATTCATTCTGCCAGTTTGTTCTGGCGACATATAGGCTAACGTTCCTTCCAGAACACTTGGATTTTTAATCGTCGGATTTTCACGGGTAAAAGTGGTCGAGATACCGAAATCAATAATTCTGAGTTGTCCAGTTTGTGGATTATAAACGATATTAGAAAGATTGATATCTTTATGAATAACATTAGTCGCATGAATTTCACTAAGCGTCTGAGCAATCTGAATGGCAATAAGGAGAAATTCTGAGAGCGCAAACTTTTTAAATTCCATCAGAATGTCTAAGGATATACCCCCAAAATCCTCTAGAACTATTGCAAGCGTGCTTCCATAGGGCAATAGATTATAGGCTTTGATCGCTCCATCGATTTCTAAATTACAGGTAATTTCGTACTCCTGTTTGTATCGAGTCAACTCTGAAGGGGTCGGGTAATCTTCTTTGAGAACTTTGAGAATAACAGGTCTATTGCTGAAGTTAGCGACAGCTCGATAGACCAATGAATTGGCACTTTCGTAAATCTTAGAGATAATTTGGTAATCGGCAATAGCGTTCATCACTAAGATTTCTCTAAAGCAACACTCTGCTTATCATTTGCTCGAGCGCAATTCACTCAGAAGATTCTGCTGATTAACTAAAAGATGTTAACAGTGTTACCCCAGTTTATACGCTTCTAATAATGGTATATTATAAAGTTTAGTTCTCTGGACAATCGTTTTCTCAGCAATTGTTTTCGAGGATAAAAAATAATACACTGTCTACTCCAATCCGTAGAAACGAGCGGGATTGTCCCAGAGGATCTTCTGCACAGTGTTTTTGGAGAGTTGCTTTTCAAGAGCTAGCATTTGTGCGACTACATCTGGCTTGTGATCCATATGAGGGTAGTCAGAGCCAAAAATTAAATTCTCCGAGCCAATAAACTCGACAATCTGAGCTAGACAAGGTTCAGACGGCTCAATCGCAATAAAACACTGGCGACGGACGTATTCGGACGGCTTCATTTTTACGTTGCCTGCAACTTCCCAGTGAAGATCTTCGTACTCGCGATCAAGCCTCCATAGCCAGTATGGAAGCCAGCTGCAACCAGCCTCCAGCAGCCCAATTCTGAGGTTAGGATGACGTTCTAGAACTCCGCCTTCGATCAATGCTAACAAAGCCATCATTTGTTCCATTGGATGAGAACAAGCGTGTAGCGCAAAGCGAGTGTTGAAACGATCCGCTCCAGTCGAAGGCAGGCGACAGTGTGTTCCTTCATGGAGGCTGACGGCAATTCCCAATTCCTCACACTTGAACCAAAATGATTCATAGGCAGAATTGCTAAGTAATCGCCCCTTGACAGGATTCGGGCGCAAAAAGACCGCTTTCCAACCAAAAGCAACGATTTGCTGCAATTCCGAAACCATTTCTTCAGGTTCATGCAGGTTTACAACTCCTACACCTCGAAGAGTTTTGGGATTATAGCTGCAAAATTCTTGTAGCCAACGATTATATGCACGGACGAATGCACCTACAAGTTGAGGGGACATAGTGTCTACAGCACAAATCCAAGAGAAGTAGGTCGGATAGATGAAAGAAATGTCAACCCCCATGTGCTGCATTGCCCGCACGTGGGACTCTGCGTCAAAGCCATTTTGCCAAGACACGGGATAAGCTTGGGTAATTTGTTTTGCTCCTTCGAGACGGAGGCGATCGGAGTATTTATGCAGAAGTGATTCACCTGCGACAGTCAGATCTGAAGAAGGCGCAAAGTGTCTAAATGCAGGTTCTAGATACTTTCCCCACATATTGGGTGGTTCAATTACGTGGGCATCGGCATCAATAATGCGATATTGGTCGAGCATGGGTGATCGGAGGTTGAGAGCAGGGATTGGAGAAATTTTACATCCACATTGTAAATGGATTGAGTTTATGCTCCTGGAGTGGTTCTTTTAACCAGTCTAATTTTACTGGAACTTCATAAAGTCGTCCCGCTCCCAAGCGCTTCCAAAAGTGACGCAATCCAGGAACAACAACCTTTACAACTTTCAAGCCAATGTCGAGACGGGTTTGATCTAATACCAACAGTTCCATACCGTTTTGTTCAACAATCTGCTGACAAGTTATGACATCTTCCAGTAAATCATCGCTCCAAAATTGCGGATAATCAGAGTAACCTTTTGAAGGAACACTTTCATTAGGAATTAGATAAGGCTGATTTTCGAGCGTTGCTGTTTTCCACCAATTGATGGTCATCTGAGAAACAAATGGAGTGTAACGAGTACTTCCATCAGGATTAGCAGCTAAAACAGCATGAAGTATTTTGTTCAAACCATTTAAGGCTCTATAGATAGCAGTCTTAGGGTCAAAATGAGCACCGAAGTCAAAGATAATATCTTCTGCCTGTCGATCCGTTCTTCTAGATATGGCAGCAAAAGCAGGAATATTCAAATCGCTGGTAATATCTAGAATCCAAAAATCTCGATGAATCGTTTGGTAGTAATCCTTCAAAGCTTGAAAATAAGGCTCATTGAAACTGTCCAAATCTACTCTCGGTTTCTGAAGGCGGTTATACCACCATAAGGCAACGCAATCCCGCTCCACCAATTCCATAAAACCATGCACGATCGCTTCTTCAATCGTATTGCCAGCCGCGCAACCATTGGAGTCAGCCCAACAATCGGGCTTGGAGGGGGTGGGGTAGCCATAGTAGCAATAAGCGGTTGGTAGATACTTAAATTTTTGGAGCGTCAGAGACCAAATAGGAGTCCACTCAATTTCTCTTCCCTCATCAAAAGGTTCTGGAACCTTTTGAAAGCCATCCAAAAAACTAGAATAGGTAGCATTCCACTCATGACGATTTTGGTATTGTGCTTGGCTGAAGTTCATACAAGCATTGGGGTGAATGGCTTTGCTCTCCATTTGCTGATAACTGCCTTTTCGTCTGATTTCGTCTCCTTGAAAAACTCCAGAATATCTCTCAATCGCTTCACAAAAGCTGCTACATCTAGCTTGCTGGTCAGTCTGTGCTGTCCCTCCACTTCTACCTATAGTGTATTGACGTAAGGCATCTAGATCGTCAAACACGGTAGCGAAATGATGTTTCGCTAAATAAGTATGAGTTAAACCAGTTGAATTTCGATCTACCTTCAAGAGTTCTCGAACAACTCCTGTAATCGGACTAATGTGGTGTTGATACTTTTTGAGCGTTTCTTCTGGAGAAAACAGGCGATGTCCTCCACCTGCTAAAAAAGATTTTTTCCGATGACCTAAAATAACAGGCATGGGTTTGCCATTCAACCATCCGACCCCTTTTTCGCCACAGTCTGGACATTGAGGTCGCTTAACCAAAATGTGGTTCTGCGTTTCTAGAGAAAGAGTGTCGTGGGTTACTAATATCCCTTCCAGTCGCTTATTTTCTCCTCGGACGATCCATTTAAAAACTTCTGTGGCTGCCATACTTAAGGCTGTTTGTAATGTGGCAGGCAAAGAAGCAAGCGGAGGTATGAGAGGGGTTAAAATATTCTTTCGTCGTTGAATAAATTCTTCGACAGGTCTGTTGCCTCGTAAGCGCTGCGCTAGGCACTGCCAACAGCCTGTTTTGCCTGGTTGGAATATAGGCCCTATCCAAACAATTGTTCCCACAGGTTTAACTAGCATCCAAGAGCGCGATGAGTCCAGAGCTTTTTGATTGTATGCATACAGATCATTTTGTAAATAATCATCTGTTAAGACAATCTCTATGTCTGCATTTTCAGCTAGTTGGATGTGCAGCGATTCTAGGGCAGCTTTGAATTGAGAAATCGGAATATTAGAACCAACAGATTTCACTGCCACTTTTGTAGCTTGCAATCGGCGATGAGCTTCCTTTGGGTCAATACTCAAATGTTCGCAGAAGATTGTCAAGTCTGATGGCAAGGTATTGTCGCTTTCGACAAGATAACCCTTCTGTTTTAACTGCATCAAAGCATAATGAACATTGGCAAGGGCGATGATTTCCTCATTCTCAGATGTTGATTCGGTTAATAGATGTGGTCGAATTTCCTCTACAATTTCCTCAACCGTGTGATGTCCATCAATCAAAGGAACTAACAGTTGAAATAGGCGGTTGCATAGCAAAGATGAATTTCTTTCTGTTAGAAGAAATGTAGCTTCCGCTTCTATATTCTCAACACGAAAAAAATCTTTAAACTTCATTTAACCGCCTATTTGAGGAATGGAAAAAGAAAAGCAAAGCCACTGCCACTTTAAGTTATACTAAATCTATCAAGATCCAATTAAAAATATTCCTCCTAAATGATCCATCTTCCCTTCGCCGATGAACGTTTCTAACTCATTTATGTCTAATCTTTGTAAACTAAGTGGTCGATCAGGTAATGGGAATATACCGTAATCGCCCTTCAACAGTTCATCTTTATGTATTAGATTATCAAGCGGATCTTGCCGGATTGCTTTTAATTTAGCGGAATTAGTCCACGCTGCCTTCAATTCATCTTTCCATAACTTTGCGTTTTCATCGAATTTAAGTATCCCTGTTATCCCTTTTTCCAACAAGCCCTCCAGTTCACTGTCGTCTAATTTCTCTAATCCTCTTACTGGATCGGGAATTGGCAGATAGCCCCTATACGGCTCCAATGGATCGTTATCCGTTTCATTCATAATATTCACTGCGGAGTCTTTTGTGTAATGATCTACTTCGTCTACACCCGTATAAGGAGGGCTTGCTTCTCCTGCAAGTTTCATTATCGTGTTTTTTGGATCTTTCCTCAGGTCTTTCAAAACATTTGGATGTAACCAAGCGAAAGCTATTACTCGGCTCCAACTAGCTCTTGTTGTTCTCTTGTTAGGAGAAGTAGGAAGGAATTCAGAAAAATTTTTCATAATCTACCTTTCAATTCTGTAAAGATTTTATACAATCAATAGCGATATTTTCAAGAAAACTAATACTCGGAGCAAAGAAGAATTCGCCACCTTTATTTCTTACACAATTATAAAATAGGTAAGGAGTAAAATCATCCTCAGAATCGCCACTATTCCACTTTGGGGGCCATTTCTGCTCTTTAAGAGGATCTAGGAGACGCTTAGTGACTGGATGACCTATAACTGGATCAAGATAAATTGAATCTTGATTTTTTGGAAAGTTTCTATCATCTGCCCAATCTTGTTGTAGCTTTTGAAATTGACCATGAATACTTTTTTGAAAACAGACAAAAAGTAATCCGCTGATACTTGCTATATTTTTTTCTAATGACTGTTTACTCACTTCATTTAAATAATCCAGCTTATTTAAACATAGCTGTGACATATTTGAGGTTTGCAGTGCGTTTGAATTGTCAAAGTAGATTCTCCCCGCACGAACAATCCGGCTATTAGTTCGGCGGGATTCTTCTACCTCTGTTTGATCTTTATTTTGCTCTGTTTTATCTTTACGAGGATTAACTTTCCGAATATGTGCTTGAATGGGACACTTACTCCCATGAAAATCATCAGCATAATTGAAACTATTTGCGATTGAACTCCCATCGTTTTGATTAGGGAGGTCAGAAAGATCGAGCGGTGTTCCATCTTTAAATCGTCCTATAACTAAGGCACTAGCCCTTTCGCGATCAGATTTAAGGCAATTTGCAAGTTCGCCCACTTTTTGTTCAAAACGTTCGAGACATGTTTCAAGCTTTTGCCAAACACAGTAGCTACCATAGCTATACGGCTCACCAAAAGGATCCTTGGCAAGAACCAGATTCAGACTAGCTTTGGGATCCCACTGTTCAATGTTCTGATTTTTGCAGTAGTTGTCGTAATCTTTTTTGAGAAACAAAGGCTGACTAATACTATCTGCAAAACCAAAAGGGCCGATAGATAGTGATTTAGTTTTATCGTTGGAATCTTTCAAGATATATCCGGCTTCACAGGCTACAACCTTCCCAAATTCTTCGCATTTATCGATAATACTATTTGCCTCTTTTTTCAGATATTCCAAGCAATTATGAGCTAGTAAAATTAATGCATCGATGTGAACCTTGCCAATATCCCAATTTTCTGGGGGATTATACCAATAATCTGTTGGAGTGTTATCAGTTGGGCGATAGGTTGTTTCCCAATCACACTTCATACCACCTTTGAAATCGCTATCATCCAATTTTGATTTTTTATTACCTTGATCATCAGGCTTTGGATTAGTAGGATCAAATCCAAGAGTCTTATAACCTTGATAAGATAGAAAGAAATTTTTACACAGTTCCCCTGAAAAACTGGGATCCTGTTGTCTCATCTTTTTATAAGTTTCTGTGTGCTTCAATTGCTTCGATGTAGACGTAATATTCTTGGCTTGATCCTGAATCCATTGTTTCACGTCTTTTGCTTTTTCATTATCAAACTGAATGAAGATATATAAAGAGTAGTTTCGTCCATAACTTTTGATTATTCCTCCTTGCAAATCTTTTAAAATCTGCTCATAAGCTGGATCGTCTATATTAATAGGCTCTGAGTTATTAATAAGCTTTTCGTACTGCTCTAAATTATTATCAGGATTGCTCATATTACCTTCTTTGTTGATTTTCAAAAAAAGATCGATACAACTCACAAGTCGGTACTGTTTTATGTCCTAATTGAATAATCAGCCCCAAACTACTTAACTTATAAGACAGCATACAATCTAAATATACAGGTTCAGTAGCACTTATGACTCCATAAAGGGTACTGGCTAATTCTGGTTGTTCTTGCAGCGTGATCAAATGTCGCTGCAAGTGATGAGAATAAATTCCGGTAGATGTGGGAGCAGTTTCCAGCAATTGCTCGAAAGTTATATCTCCATGACTAAGGTGATAGAGAGCAATTTGCACTAGTGCGGGATGTCCCCCGACCATGTCCATTAGTTGCCTAACTTCCTCGCCATCTTCCCAGTTAAGCCCGTAGCATTGAGCTAACTGCTGTACCTCCTCCTTGCTAAAATTCTTTAACTGAATCGGCAACCCCACATTGAACGGTGACTGGTTAAGATCGAGGGGAACGTAAATTTCCGTCGAGTGAACCACGATCAAGCGGAGCTTTTGCCAGATAGGCAGTGTTTTGGCCTCTTCATACCAGGAGCGCAGCAGAGGTAGAAAATCCTTTGCTACTTCAGGATGCTCAAAAATCTGATTCACTTCATCCAACGCCAAGACTAGGGGAGTCGAAATTTCTTTTAGTATATAGTCTTGCAAATAGGAAGTACAGCTAATTTTGCTTCCTAAATCCTCATCCCAATACTCGTCTAGCTTCGGTTTTAGCTGAAGCTGGCGAGCAGCATTAGTACACAGCCAGCGCAAAAATTTATTCAAATCGCTCAAGATTGCTTGGTCAACTTGGTCTAGATTTAGGCTTACGGTGCAGTAGCCCAGGCGTTTAGCAGAGTCGAGAATCCTTAGTAGCAGTGAAGTCTTGCCCATTTCTCTAGGAGCTTTAATCCGCACTAAGGCTCCTGATTTTCTGATTTCTCGATCGATCTCCTTAAGGGAAGCGCGTTCTATGTAAAAAGGGGAGCCTAGAGGGACTGAGCCGCTGGGGTAGCGAGGCGACATATCCTCGTTGACATTGCTCAACTCAAGGGTTTTAGTATTTTTGTCTATAGTTTGGGATGAGAACTCAAAATCTAGATTGGCGATTTCACTCCAGTCCAGTCCCAATCTGCGACAAAGTTCTTCAAAAGTTGTGTAGTCAACGGGTTTACCTGTGAGAAAGTTACTGACTGTGGCTAAGGCCAAGTCTACATCTTCAGCCAAAACTCTTTGACTGGGATAACCATTACGCTTGAGTGCCAGTTTTACTTTCTGAATGCACTCCTGACGAACCCTGAGCGATCTTGGCATAGCACGTTTTATTACGACTGTGTAAATTTTACCAGTAATACATTAAAAGTCAGTCACAAGTCAGAAACAAGTCAGTAATTCTCAGGCAGTAAGCCAGTATGCAGTATTGTTTGATAAATATATGAAGATGTCAAGGAATAACACTAAGATAAATTTAAATTGAAGCTTGCAATTCCAGTGATTCGGTAGCACTCACAATCTAATATCTTTTTAACTTATGCCTCTTGTCTCAAATTAAGAATCACAAAAACAATTTACTAATTTTCAAATTTAGATATGTTAAAGATTTTAGCAATCTATTAATAAAAAATTGCTAAAAACCTGTTAAATAAAGGTTTCAAATTTTAGGTTCACGAAACTGACAGAAGCTGTTTACGGACGCGTTCGCTTCCGTTATGGATGGAAGAAACAAGTCAAATCCTCTTCCCTTCTGCCTTCTGCTTCCTGCCTTGTTTCTTTAAAGAGGGATAATTCTAACAGGTTTGCGATCGCCTCTACCAGAGCAGCTTGACTACAAAACTGTAAAGCAAAAGTACAAATTATTATGAATCACCAATTCCTCGCCAAGCATAAGATAGAAAAAAAGAAAACTTTAGAAAAAACAACTTTTTTAAAAATCAAAATTTTTCTTACTTTAATTCCAGCATCTCTGGTTTTAAGTAGTTGCACAAGTAGCGATATTAAAACTGCTAAAGGATTTGGTGACGCATCGAATGCACTTGAGCAATTAAATACTGCTGTTGCTGACGATATTTACAACTCTTGTACTCGTTCAAGCACTTGGCTTGCTCTCGGTACCTCTGAGACTCGGCAAAATATGAGGGATGCCATAAAGGATTGTGATACGATGTTCCGACCAAATTCAGTACGAACTAAAATAGCTGGTGAAGTTATTGTTGAGTACGTAGGGGCCATAGGATCGCTTGCAACAGAAGACAGAAATACAGTAAAAACGGAGTTTGAAGAAATTGGTACAGCATTACAAGGGTTGAAAGTTCAAACTAAGAACTCACCACCATTTCAGTTTAAGCAAAACACAATTGACACTGGGGTAAATATAGCGACATTTTTAACAAATTTATTCTTGGGTAATTTCCGGCGAAAAAACCTCAAGGCTGCCATAGTTTGTACTGACAAAGATATTCAAACCTACTCTGCAGGTTTAGCGAGTTTTATTGATGAACTCTATGTAAAAGCGCTTCTTGATGATGAAATTGATTCGATAACACGTTATTTCGGAGCATATCGTTCACCTTTGACTGATAAGACAAATCTGCTTCTCAACTCTGATTCTCCTGAAGTTTTTACTTCATTACAAGACACACAATTAAAGCGTGATCGTGATATGCAAGATGAGATATCAAAGGTTATTAGTAAAAAGAATACTGGAGCAGCTTATGTGACTCTTATCCAGACAACTGCTGCTGCTCATGCAGACCTCAAACGTATTTTTAATGATGGAAAGGATAATCTCTCACCTGAGTTAACAGCTAAATGCAATAAGTACTTTGCTAGAAATAGCAGTAATATAATAACTATGAAAACTCCAGGAACTGATTCTCTGAATCAGGAGATCAGTCAATCTGAGTTAGAACAGATAAGAAAGGTTGCAAAAGCATATAACAGCAAAGTAATGCCTCTACTTGCACACATCAAACAACAATCTAGTTCAACCAATCAAGATTGAAGTGCCGAGTATGGGCAGAACTTAAACTTCAAGAAAATAGTCATTTTTTAAAATAAATAATTCCTTATTATTGGGTGTATATTACTTACTCATAAATATAGAATTGCCAAAATTAAAAAATCTCTAATAGCTATAGATACCTACTTGATTGGGTATTTTTAGATTAACGTACCGGAACAATAAATAGTTACAAACAACTAGAAGGAATAAGATTATGACAACTGGAACTCCCACTACTAAGCAGTTAACTAAAGATGACCTCGAATTAATTAGCTCGGAGATGTTACAAAGATATGAGGAGGTAATGAATAGAGTAGAGAAAGAACATGATTCAGGAAATCTTTCTCAAAGCCAATTTAATGAGGCTGTAGGAGAATTGCAGAAGCTGGAGATCAAATCAAGAAAATTATCAGGCTTGATTATGAATATGAAGCTTGATGTTTTATTAAATACTGACAAAGATAGTCCTGCCTCAAAAATTGGAATAGCAACAGATAACCTTAAAAAAGCTACACAAAAAATTCAAGATTTTCATAATTTCTTGCAAAGTATTGCTGAGGTAACTCGTATTGCAACTGGCATAATTCTTGCGATTCAAACTGGAGTGACTGCAAATATTTAGCCCTAATTGCTGAACTTAATCTATCTTAAGTTTTTTCGGCAATTCTAGAATTTCATTTTTCGGAGTTGATTTATGTCTTGTACACTCGGTAATTCATACATTATTAAAGCAGGAGACACACTTTTTATTATTGCCCAACAACAATTAGGTGATGGTAACCGTTGGCGTGAGATTCTCAAACCAGATGGTACTCCCTTCACAGATGCGGATACCTCAAATTTACAGGTAGGTCAAGAAATCTGCATTCCTAACGGGTCTGTCACTCCACCACCCCCTCCCCCAACAGGCAATGGCAATGGTTTCGCAAGTATTGTATCGCGCCAAACCTTCGAGGCTATATTCCCAAACCGAAATGGTTTTTACTCCTACGACGGTCTAGTGACCGCCACGCAGAAATACCCAAGCTTCTGCAATGAAGGATCGGACGAACAATGCAGACGTGAGGCGGCTGCATTCCTGGCAAATGTTGCCCAAGAGACGGGTTTTTTACAATACATTGATGAACTGAACACAGCAGTATGGGGTAACTACTGCGATCCCACAACCTATCCGTGTGTGCAGGGTAAAACCTATCACGGTCGCGGACCGATCCAGTTGTCGTGGAACTACAACTATGCCACATGTGGGGCGGCTCTCGGTATTGATCTGCTCAATAACCCTGATTTGGTCTCAACAGATAGCGCTATTTCCTTCATGACCGCCCTGTGGTTCTGGATGACATCGTGCCACGACGCTATCCGCAACTCCGGTTTCGGCATGACAATCTTCATCATCAATGGTGGCATCGAATGTGGAGTTAATGCGTCCCCAGAAGGCAGACAGGAAGCCCAAAATCGAATCAATTTTTATCTGGATTTTTGCCAGAGGTTGGGGGTATCACCTGGCGAAAATCTTTCCTGCTAAGTAGTCGAACATCTCTGTTATAGGAAGATATTCTTCCTCATATTTTGGAGTTGATTTGTGTCTTGTACACTCGGTAATTCATACATTGTTATGGCAGGAGATACCCTTTTTTCTCATTGCCCTACAAAAATTAGGTGATGGGAACTGCTGGCGTGAAATTAAAAAACTAGATGGTACTCCCTACACAGACATGCCATCACATCCACATTAATATATTCCGCAGATTTAGTTTCAATCATTTGTTTTTATTTAGCTACGTGTTTTCTCAAAACTCATTTAGGATTTCTACAGGAAGTAGTGTATGGATATTTTGATAGATAACTTGTTTATTGAGCCGGACTGTGCTCCAGAATCCCAAAGAATTCCAGGATATCTGATCCGCAGTACAGCAAGAGCGAATGTAGAAGATTTACAAGATATCAAAGAAGATAATACACGCCCAACGATTAAAACAATAATTAATCTCCTTTATACAAAAAGTAAAAATTGCCCCAAAAATTCTGACAAACTAGGAGTGGTAATTGCTATTCATGGGTACAACACAGGAGGTGCGAATAGTGATTTAAATATATTACCCGTTACCAATGAGGCGATCACTGATGGAATTTGGAAAAACTATCAACAACTTTGTAAGTATGTCAACAGTAATGCCTTAATTTCTCAAAAGTCAGATAGTTTAATGTTTCTTGGTTATCGCTGGCCTTCGGAAACTATTACAGGTCAAAATATTATTACTTCTCTAAGTACTTTACCCTTTCTACTCAAGGTTCTACTATGGGGAAGCTTAATTATGACAATCGCATCAGTGTTATTGTTTTTCTGGTTCTCTTCCCCAATGTTTGTCGTTCCGGTTGTTTTGGGAACATTCGGGTTTAGCATTGTTTTCAGCCTGATTATTTTACGTGTAATTGTATATTTTCGTGACTCTTATCGAGCAATCAACTACGGAGTCCACGATCTGGTTGAACTGATTCGCCAACTAGATAAAGGTTTGATAGAGCGCTGCTTTCTAGAAGTTAAATCAGAGGAGAAGGCTCAAAACTATTGGAAACAACACCCGATTAAACTCTCCTTCATTGGGCATAGTCTAGGTAGTCAGGTAACTACACAAGCAGTCCGAATTCTATCTGATGTCTTTGACTCTGATTCTGTAGGAAACATCAATAATAAAAAAGCTGAGAAAAGACCTTCTTCGCGAATTGGGCAGGTTTTTAGTTTAGGTCGTTTAATTCTTGTTGCACCAGATATTCCTGTACTGGCAATTACTTCTGGAAGATCCAATTTCTTACGGTCATCGTTACGAAGATTTGAAGAGGCGTATCTATTCAGTAACGAAGGGGATTTAGCCCTACGTCTTGCTTCTACGGCTGCTAATTACTTTTCCTTTCCAGCAAAGACCCAAACACAAGGGTATCGGCTAGGTAATGTGACTGTTCGTTCCAATAGCGATCACAGCAGTAAGTTAAACAAGGTAACAGGGCAATTTCAGAGTGAGTATGGAATTGTCAACTGGAAGGATCAGAACTTACGCAAGCGATTATGTGAGACTAGTTCATTACTTAATTATTTAGAAATTAATGTCTTGAACAAAGTGCAAAGCCAGGGATTAGATCCAGCTTACCAAGAATATCAGTCCACAGTTGCCACAGCAATTAAAGATCAGGAGTCGTTAGCTGATTTATTTACTTACTTTGATTGTACAGAATACAAAGACCGAACAGATTATGCTAATGTACCTAATCGCGATCGCTACGTCATGATTCTGGACAAACAAACCTCGCCCTTAACTTTTTTCGAGTACCTGCAACTCGGTTGGGCATATTTTCGTAGCAATACACCGGATGTCCACGGTGGCTATTTTTGGGGAGAATTTAGTCAGCAGTTAATTTTTCAACTGGCTTTTGTTGGCTTCCAGGAGTTTCTGGAGTTTCTGCTGGTTACCCCACCAAAGGATATGGGAATTGAAGAACTGCGACCACCGGAACTTGAGGATAAGATTGTTTGGGCGAACAACCTTCAAATAGGGGCAGTTTCTGACAAACTACGTACCAAACAAAGGCAGATTGCGCTCAATTATCTCTCATGGATCATCGAGAAAAAACAAATCCAAGCAGTATTATCACCGGAACGTTACCATATTGATGTCATGGGGGAAAAACGCGATGAAGTTCGCTCTAAAATTATGTCAAAAAAATAATATTTTATCCGCTATTGCGAATTGCGAACTGCAAAATGCGAGACCGAGGCTTCTGTCCCGAACTGAAGCGTTTACCCTGATTCTGGCAAATCCACTTCTGCTGCCCTACAAATTTGACCCCAGTTTTTGTAAAACTGCATAAATATCTAATTAGGCGTAGATAGTTCTACAGAAGTACCCAGGCTTTATAAACATCCTCTCATGACGACTGTTCAATTCTTAGATGATAAAAGTCATAACAAAAGTACTCACAAGTCAGAAATGAGTCAGTAAATCTCGGGCTTTAACTTAGTTAGCAGTGGAGTTAGATAAATATACCAGTTTTACGCTGGCAAGCTTTGACCTGACTCGCTGATGTGGGTGTAGGAAATATTTATACTTCTAAAAAAGTGGCTTTTATTGAAAAATTAAGGAGGATTGGTCATGGCAGCAATCGATACAGCACCGTTAGAAAACAGCTTGGGATTTCTAGCTTTAGGAGCTTATATTCTCACCTTAATGCCCACGAATCTCAGAATCATTTTTCCTCAAACTAAACAAGCGAACCTTCCCAAATGGCTGTTGAAATATCGACGAATTATCGGTATTCTGGCTTTCTGCTTGGCTTTGCTTCACGGTTTCCTCTTAGTGAAAAAGAGAGACCTTGATTTTTTAGATCCTAATACCTATTGGATTTATATCCAAGGTGTATCTACCTTCATAATTTTTACCCTATTGGCAATTACTTCTAATGACTGGAGTGTCAAAAGACTGAAAAAAAATTGGAAGCGATTACATACCCTGACTTACTTAGCTATGTTCCTGCTCACTTGGCACATTTGGGACAAAATGTTAGATCACTGGAGCTATTTAACCCCGATTGGGCTAGTAGGGATTGTCACGACAACCCTTTTATTTCTGATGCGACGCTGGATTGAACATCGGAATAAACAACAAAAAGCGAAAGGAAAAGCGTTCTCATCTCAAATTCCAGAAAAAATTACTCTATAGTACCGCTAGTCTCCGACACCATTACGTAGTGGGTGCAAGTCAGATTATTCTTTCACTCGCACAAGGAATGTCCTGTTATGAGATCGAAACAAATTACCTGGAAATCTTCAGCAGCAATCAGCACTCTAACGATCTTGGTTGGTAGTAGCAGTTGTGCTAACCTATTCTTCCACTTCCGAAACGCTAGTGTTGCTACTATCTCTGTTGCAACCATTCAACCCTTACGTTCTGTCCAAGGAAATTTAACTTGGGTTTACGCATTAGCAATCAGCCCTGATGGACGCTTACTCGCCAGTGGCAGTTACGATAAAAAAATCAAAATTTGGGATCTGCCTAGTAATACCTTACTCTATACTTTAGAAGGACACGGCAATGCAGTGGTAAGCCTTGCCATCAGTCCTGATAGCAAGCTGCTCGCTAGTGGCAGTTGGGATAACCGTATTAAACTCTGGAATTTAGAGACGGGGCAACTGCTTCGTACCCTAGATGGCCATACAGATGATGTAGAAGCCGTTGCCATCAGCCCCAACGGACTGTACAGATATCCACGGTAAGCTGATCCGCGATGCCTTCAACACCCTACGGACAATCTTTTATACGCATACTGAGCTTTTTAGCTAAGTAATTACACTAATGTCATAAAATCGCGTTGCTCCTATTGTGGTTTGAATTTAGACTTGCTGTCTAGGTTTGCACTTTTGTGCATAGCTTGAAAATTGATCTCCAATTAAAATAGGTGCATATTTCAACGAGTAGAGTTAGGGGTAAAAAGTGCAAAATATGAATCTCAATATAAACCTGACAATTCAAACCATGTCGAAAAGCTCATTTTAGCGGTTTCCTAAACCCTGATTTTTCCGTTAGCTATTTTCATTAACTCAGAGCTATTGAAAATTAGCCTGTGGAGAAAGCCACGCTTTTTCGAGGCTTGAGGACTTTCCATGAAAGTAAGCAAGGTAAATACCGTAGAGTAAAAAATTTTTGTAAAGCTTAAGGAAACTTTTAGTTTAGATGGACATAAGCAAAAATCCGGTAGGAGTAAGTTTGAAAGAAGATCGCACTTATGGACATTTACCAGTGGAAAAAAAACTGGGTATTCTTGTTGTCGATGACCATCAATTAATTTTGACTGGGACTCTAGATGTATTAAGTCGAGAGTATCCCGAAGCTGCTATTGTTAAAGCTCAGACTAGAGAAGAGACACTTTATCAACTTCAACTTCATCAGTTTGACCTGATTGTGATGGATTTATCAATTCCCGATCAGCAAGGGAAAATAGCAGAAATTGATACCGGAATTAAGCTGTTGCAAAATTTGCTCAAAGAATATCCCCATCAAAATTTTATCGTGCAAACTAGTTATGTGAAAGCCTTGATTCGGATCAAACACGAGATTGATAATCATCAAGGTGGTTTTGCGATCGCAGACAAAGGATTACCCGAAAATGAAATGCTAATGCGGGTTAATTTGGCACTTCAGGGTGCAACTCACACTAAAGACATCAAAACGGGAATCGAACTCAAACCAGAATGGTTGGATGTGTTGCGGTTAGCTTTTGAAGAGAGTTTGACAGATAAAGCGATCGCTGATCGAATGTATAAATCAGAACGGGCAGTACGCACTTACTGGACGAAGATTCAAGATGTTTTGGGGGTGTATCCTGAAGACTGTAAGCAAAGTGGTAAAAATATGCGAATTCAAACCGAAGTTCGTTCCCGTGAAGAAGGCTTAATTGATTAATACGCAAAAAATTAATCTGGAAGCTAGATGAAACGGAGAATCTGGAATCGCATTTGGAAAGAATTCGGGTTATGGTCGCTGGCTGTACGTCCAGGGATCATAGTGCTGTTGTTAGTAATCTTAATGCGAATAACTGGAGGAATACAATCTTGGGAATGGATGCTTCTTGATGCGATGTTACGTCTGCGTCCGCTAGAAAAACCTGATGAACGTGTAGTAATTGTGGGTATCGATGAAAAGGATATTGAATGGGTTAAGCAATATCCAATTCCAGATCAGAAGATTGTAGAGTTACTTACCAAGCTGGAAACTTATAAACCGTTAGCTATTGGGTTGGATATCTTCAAAAATGTTCCTGTAGAACCTGGTGGTGAACAACTAGCACAGATATTACGAGCAAATTCTAATATTATTGGTATTGAAAAAATTTTACCGCCTGGAGAAACTTCACCACCCCAGAGCTTGCCATCCGAAAGAGTTGGGTTTGTCGATTTACCTAATGATGAAGATAGCAAAAATCGGCGCTATTTATTGTATACGCCGAATCCTAAGAATATCAATGAAGATAAATATTCTTTAGCACTGCGGTTAGTTACTAAGTATTTAAACGCGCAAGGAATTGAACCGCAAACCGGAAAAAATGACCCGAATACAATAAGATTCCGTGGGATTGAATTACCCCGAATTACCCATAATTTTGGCGGATATGTTAGGGCTGATGATGGAGGGTTGTCAATTTTGATGAACTTTCGCAACAGTGATCAACCTTTTAATATTGTTTCGCTGCGCGATATTATCAATGGTCAAGTTGATGCAGAATTGCTGCGTGATCGCATTGTCTTAGTTGGCAACCGCAATATGAGCGCAGGTGATATTTTTTATACTTCAGCTTTATCTAATTTAAATTTAAGCGGTCAAATTTATGGCATTGACTATCACGCTCATGTCATCAGTCAAATTCTTAGTAGCGTAATAGATAGCCGGACAATGTTGCATAGTTGGGGAGAGTTCGGAGAGTATACATGGATATTTGTTTGGGGATTTTTGTCGATCGTCATCGGACGGCTTACCCAATCTGCTCAAGCAAATTTACTTACTGTGAGTGTAGCAGCATTTTGTTTGTTTAGCTGCGGGTATATGATGCTGTGGGTGTGGGGCGTATGGATTCCTGTAGCACCTAGTTTTCTGATATTAGCCGTGAATGGGGTAGGTTTGAGTGCTTTTTACCAGCATGATAAATTTTTGCGATCGCAAATTAACGAACGTCAAAACACCATTCAAAATACTTTTACCGTAATTCATAATGGGCCTTTGCAAACTCTTGCTTATGGATTAAAGCATCTGCGTGCCCAAGATGTTCCCTATGAACAACTAGTTGGGCAATTTGAAAAGCTTGATCGAGAAATTCGAGAAATTGGCGAATTTCTCAAGCTCGAAGCATTAACTACAGAAGAAAGTTTGCGTTTAGGTAGCGGATTAATACTCGAATTGAACCGACCGCTTCACGATTTATTATATGAAGTTTATTCTAGTACGTTAGAACGTCAAGAGTTTGAAAATTTTAAAACATTAAAAGTAAAAATTCGCAATTTTGACCCAATTGATGATAAGTATTTAACTATAGAAGATAAACGCGGAATATGTCTGTTTTTGGAAGAAGCTTTATGTAATGTTGGTAAACATGCTCAAGGAGTTAAACGCGTTCAAGCTTCGGGTGTTTATAGTGCAAATAAATACAACTTATGGATCAAAGATAACGGTTTAGGAATAAAATCAAAGGTAGAAAACAAAGGAACAAAACATTTTAAAATCCTGGCTAAACAATTAGGAGGAGAGTTTCGGCGTGAATCAGTTTCTCCTTGCGGGACTATATGCAAACTTAGTTGGAAACCCATGAAATAATTTCAGCTTTGAGATTTTTATTCCTGATTTGTTTCATGCAAAGGTGCAAAAAATCAGACTTTTAAAAGTTTTAGATAACCATACAATCAACAACATCACTATGAATCATCAACATTTTGCATTTTGGCGAAATCAGCGCAGACTTACAAGCTTGGTTGTGGGCACGGTTTTTCTTATGACTACAATCCCAGCATTTGCCGAGTTTAAACCACAAGATCGCAAACCAGCTAGCGGAAATTCCCGTGCGGGTGGTTCGCGTGGATGTTCAAGTAGCGGTATCCCCCTGACGCAGCTTGCACCTGTGACATTTATCGGTAAAACCGCTTCTAAACGTCCAATGTTAGCTTGGTATATGTCAAGTTCCCAAAATGCGCGATTCCGATTGTTTGAATTTGATTCAGCCAACACCGTTAAAGAAATTGGCAAAGTTAAAGAAATACCCACAACAGCCGGGATTAACAAGTTAAAACTCCCCGTCGATTACCCCGAACTTACAGTGGGTAAAACATATTTATGGCAAATTGCAATTGATTGCGAAAACGACACGATTATTAGACGTGCAGAATTTACCGTCACAAATCCTCAATCACTTGCTAAGAAGCAATTTACTAGCATTCCAGAAAGCGTAAATTATTACGCTGAAAATGAATTGTGGTATGAAGCACTGCAAGAAGCGTTGAAAGCAACCGATAATGGTAAACTGGGGCAAACTGGGGCAACTTTAGTTAAAGAACTTGCACAGTCTGAAATACTGACGGGTAACAATGTAGATAAAAAAAATATTCAGCAACGAATCGAATACCTCCAGAAAATTGCCGACCAAAGAATATAGCATTGTCGCTACGCGTTTATGGATGCAACACACTCTGACCTCACTTCTATTCCTTTCTCCTAAAAGCCTACTTTAGTAAAGCTTGCAATTCAATGGCCTGGGTTGGATTTTGGGCTAAAAATTCTTTGGTTTGCACAATACCTAATAAGTTATCAATGCTCTGTTGACCAACTGGGAAGAATGAATGAATACTTTCAATCACTTGGCTGCGGATTTTTGACAATGGTTCATCAATATCAAGCCAAACCATCTCTGTACGTGGTGTCATAAATGCACTGACTTGTCTGTTACCAATATTAAATACTCGCTCTACTACGTCTTGTTCAGTTTCTCCCAACAGACCTGCTTCATGGCTAGCTGCCACTAAAAGTTTCAATTCTTCAGTCGAATGAAGCAATTCTTCGCTACTTCCTGGTTCCAAGCCTATAAGCTTAAGAACCAAATTTCCTAAACTATTCAAAACTTGCACAGCAGGGCGAAATATCACTAAGTATAGTTCTAAGAGATTTATAACTGCGAAGGCTGTTCTTTCCGTGCGCTGGAGCGCTAAACTTTTCGGAGCCAATTCTCCCAAAACGATGTGGAGAGACGTAATGATTGTAAAGGCAATTACTACTGATAAGGTATGAGCGCTAGTTTCCGATAAAGATTTTGGCAGCCAGTGGAAAGCGGGTTCGACCAGTACTGCAATCGCTGGTTCTCCAAGCCAACCCAAACCCAAAGAAGATATGGTAACACCAAGTTGGGTCGCTGCTAGATAAGCATCCAAGTTATTTACTGCCCGTTGTAAAGCTTTTGCACCGGGATGACCTTGGATGACCAACTGTTCGACACGACTGCGGCGAAGCGCAACCAAGGCAAATTCAGCCGCCACAAAAAATCCGTTGGCTAGCACCAAGAAAATCACCGATAGCAATTTGCCCGCAGTAAGCCAAGTCAATGGACTGTTCATAACTATTTATTCTAGCCCTTGCTGCTAATTACTACTGCGATTATTTTGTCAACACTAATTGCTACCTATTTGCCGACCAATGGTCGGCAAATATTCTTTGAATATGCGAGTAGACAACATCGTACCTATTGTTAAATCCGTTTCTACGAATGGCTATTCGGCATCGCGCTCCGCTCCCGTCCCTAAAAAGCAATCCACGCCCATACAACTTTATGGCAAAATGTCTCTGATTCGCTGATAAGTTCTTGTATTCTAGGATATCCGTTCTTTGTGGAAAGCCGAATGATTCCTATAGATATGAAACGACTCATCAAAAAAACCTCTAACCCAGTTCGCAAGAAAACAGAAGTAACCCCACCACCGATTGAACCCATTGAGATGCCTGAGAGCCTAAATATTCCTGAACCAGTGATTGAACCAAATCCACCTGTGTACATTGAAGTATCAAAATCGGACTACATTTCTGAACACTATCGTCCCCTACGCTCTGTGGGTAACTCCGGGTGGCAACCGTCTGATGTTTGGCGCGAGTTGAGAGTTGATAATTTCTGTGAGTAAATTAAGCTCTGACTGAATAAAAATTAATATATCTATCATGCTAAATTACCTTCAAAAAAGCCATGAAACGCTTACGCTTACTAAGCAACAAAAAATAAACATTATTTACTAGTTTTTTATGGGGTTTAGCACTGATTCGGGCTTTTGAGCTTTATTGTCGGCCTAGTTTTAATATCTAACTAATAATTTGGCATAACAGATACTGAAGAACCAAAATTATTAAACCNAAGAAAACAGAAGTAACCCCGATTGAACCCATTGAGATGCCTGAGAGCCTAAATATTCCTGAACCAGTGATTGAACCAAATCCACCTGTGTACATTGAAGTATCAAAATCGGACTACATTTCTGAACACTATCGTCCCCTACGCTCTGTGGGTAACTCCGGGTGGCAACCGTCTGATGTTTGGCGCGAGTTGAGAGTTGATAATTTCTGTGAGTAAATTAAGCTCTGACTGAATAAAAATTAATATATCTATCATGCTAAATTACCTTCAAAAAAGCCATGAAACGCTTACTAAGCAACAAAAATAAACATTATTTACTAGTTATTTATGCGGTTTAGAACTGATTCGGGCTTTTGAGCTTTATTGTCGAACCTAATTTTGATATCTAACTAATAATTTGGCATAACAGATACTGAAGAACCAAAATTATTTAACCTTAAGCAAGCTAGAAAATTTTCTAGCTTGCTTAAGGTTTCGTTAAGTTATGGAGTTAAATATAGTGCTTAAATGAAAGTCTATATCCAGAGTAGCTAGTTAACTTCACTTTTGGGTAAAGAGGAAATGAATATTAGATGCAATTATATGAAGATAAGGTTTACTAAATTCAATTGGCAATACTTGCTGATTATACGCCTCTTGCAAGGCTCACTTCGATTGCACTTTACTTAACAATATTCATAAAAAATACAAGCTAGTTTCAAATATTTTAAAGTTCATATAGATGATTTATCAGTGAAGTTTTGGATTACAAGTAAATCCCCTGGGGGAAGATATGCTAAAAATGGTTATTACGGCAAGTATGCTGTGATTAACATCTATATATTTGTTAAGTATTGCACTTGGCATTTAAAGTCTAGATATTTCATTAAATTTGATCAATAGAGTAAGTCATGAACAAAAAATGGGCTGTCAAACGAATCACAATAAATCTTGCATCAACTGAAAGCGAAAAACTTGAAAAATATTGTGCAAGCACAGGTAGACCTGCAACTGATGTGATTCGGGAGTTGATTCGCTCTCTCTCCATAACCGAGTTGTCAGCGTCTGAACAGACTACACCTACCCTAAAATATGATGTTCCCATTCTGAAATAATGGCAATTGAATCGCTTGTGACTGTTTGGCGTTATCAAGGTTAGACAACGAAATCCCCAACAACCTGATACTCCGATTCTCTAAGTCAATCGTTTTGCCATTCACCACCGATAAATCCTTACCTTTATCTTGTGGTTTCCCCTTGTTTTTTACTACCCCAACTCACATAAGCCGTGATAAACTTTACGACATTTCTATATTCGCTCTCTATTTGATTAATCATTTGAGACAGTTCAGCCCATAATTGGTTATCGGCAGAAATTTCTAAACTTTGACACATCATTCCCAACCTCACTGCACCAATACTAATGCTAGGAGAGCGCAAAGCGTGAGCCGCTTTTTGTAGTGTTTTCTTAATGTTGGCGACATCAGGTTTATGTGGTTTTGCTACAGCATATCTGCTAAAAGGGTGATATAGGAACCTTTCAACCGGAGATCATTTTTATCCCACGAGAGTCATAAAAGAGCGTTAAATACTTAGCCTCGGCGAGGGGATGGGAAATTGTTCTACGGTGGTTCAGGATGGGTGCGATAGCTGTTCTAGCGATCTGCTGATGGTAGAATAAGTCTAAAATTAAGAACATTCATAATGTTACATGAATTTCTCTTAGCAGAACGTGACGAAATTCTCGCCTTGTGTTCAAAAAAGATCGCGCGTCTTGCTGATTCCATGAGTTCAAGCGACGAAATGGAAAGAGGATTACCTGTGTTCTACGATGAACTCATTGAGGTATTACGTGCTGATGCTGATATAGATGAATCTGGTGAACCAGATAACAATTCTATAGAAAGTCTTCACAGAGCCGCAGCAGAGCGCCGGGGAAAAGAGTCGTTAAAACTTGGCTACAGCATTTCTCAGGTTGTTCATGGCTACGGCGCTCTTTGTCAAGCGATCACTCAGTATATTCAGGAGAACAGTAGTGAAACAGCATCCCCTCGTGAATTCAATCGATTAAATTTCTGCCTCGATATCGCTATTGCTGAGGCGGTTACAGAGTTTAATCGAAATCAGCGCGAGAATGCAGAGCGGGATGAGGTTCTACGTCTGGGATTTTTAGCACATGAGTTGCGAAATGCGTTGACCTCCGCTACTTTAGCTTCCCAACTTATAATCACAGGGAAAGTCGGAACCATGGAAGTACATCTCATATTCTTGAAAATGCCCATAACCGTATGAGAAACATTATTGATCGTTCACTTGTTGAGGTGCGACTGCAGAACGAATCAAACGGACAATATCAGAGATGTCGAGTTATTCACCTAGTCAGTGAAGTTGAGGCTACTGCATGGTTTGAAGCAAGTGCGAAATCAATTGAGGTGCGTGTTGAGGTAGTACCGGAATTGGAGGTTTTAATAGATCGTCACCTAATAATATCTGCCTTATCGAATCTGGTTCAAAATGCCATTAAGTTCACGAAGCAGGGTGAGATTGTATGGATACGCGGTAAGGCTGTAGGTGGGCGTGTTTTGCTTGAAATAGAGGATCAATGTGGAGGACTCCCGCCTGGTGAGGTGGAAGAACTTTTTAAGCCTTTTTCTCAGATGGCAACAGATAGATCAGGATTGGGGATTGGGCTTACAATTTCACGACGCGCCGTATCGTTAAACAAAGGTATACTCTCAGTTCGGGATATCCCCCATCAAGGATGTGTCTTCTCAATTGATTTACCCAAAGCCTCCTCCCCTCTTCCCACGACATAATCCTCTAGCTCCATCTTCGCTGCGCTCACTTATGTAAACTCCAACTATTTTTCTAGTCTTTTTAGCTTTGGATAAAAATTGCAGCTTTAATCTATTGAACTTTGCTGGATGTAGTTTGAGATATTTTTGATTGCGCGATCACTGGCACTGAAAAAGCTGAACTAGATATCAATAGTAAAGATAAAGCACAATTAATTAATGAATTTTTCATTGCTATTCCTTGGCAACCTTACTGAGTATCTTAACTAATCTATAGATACGTGTAGCCGATTAGTTAAGAAGTGTTATAAAAGACTTACTTTTTAAGGATTTTATGGTAGTTAAGCAGATATCTCACCTCCGAAAAAACGGATGGGTAAAAGGCAATACGGTTCGGTTAATAAAATTATCTGTTGAAGCGAGCAGGGGAAGCAGGGAGACAAGAGAAGCAGGGGAAGAGAAATTGCTTAACAATAACTCTTTTTCCTTACTTGCCTCAAGAGCTTATCCGAACCGTATTGGGATTAAAGGTTTTTATAAAAAAGAGAAAGGAGAATTTGTTGCCATCCCTGAAGTACCAAACGATGCAGTAAAGACTATTAGTTTTGTTCATAGTGAAATAAGTTCAGTTTTTGGCATCGCTTTAAGTGCGCTTATCCTTGCTTGTGGATTAAGGACTGCTCCGATACCAAATCATCTTTTTACGAATACATCCACCCGTAATATATTGTCGCTTTTTTCCAGTCAGGTTGCAATATCGACTCCTACTTTTAAAACTACAGAACTAGAAAAATCCGTTTTTGACGAAATTAATCGATATCGGGCCTCTATTGGACTGCCAAAGTTGACCCTAAATGCAAATATCACTCGACAGGCAAGAATTCATAGCCAGAATATGGCTAAAGGTAAAACCCCATTCAGCCATCAGGGATTTGAACGGCGAGTCAAAGCTATCCCTCTTCCCTACAACAGTGCGGCGGAAAATGTTGCTTTTAATCGGGGATATAGTAACCCTGTGGACGAAGCTGTTACTGCTTGGATCAAAAGTCCGGGACATCTAAAGAACCTTAAAGGAAATTATAACCTGACTGGAATTGGCGTTGCTACTAATAATCAAGGCGAAGTCTACCTTACACAGCTTTTCTTTCGCGCGAGGTAAATTTAATTTCTGATTGTTTTGCACGATAATAATGTCCCTACCCTATCGGTTATTTCCGACTCAAGGTGTGTCCAAAACACAAGCTTATATTCCTTGGTGAGATATGACGATGGCTCAACGACATTTCGCTTGCTCTCCGGGTGAACTCTTGCTTGCGGTTGGTGTTTTCAGCAATTTTCACCATTAACCGCTTTCGTCCCCGCTTTACAGAGCGAGATAATCAGTCTCTTCCGTAAGGGCTACCATTATCTGGTATTTTACGTGCTTTCAACCCCACACCAGGGTGGTAGGACTTGGTTTTCTAGGATACTTACTTCACCTATACGACTCCTATTTGATTTTTGAACAAGACTCAGTACGGATTTATGCCTTCTTTCCTATTCCCTATTTCCTGTTCCCTGCCCACGCAAGTAAATTCAGGAATTAAACCGGATTCCTATACATGGATATCAAGTTGTCATCGATAAAGGATTAAAGTGCGGACTCAGCCCAATAATGGTTACTCTATCAAAAGCTGGAATCCCCCCTGAAACTGGGTTTCTCCAGAACGAATCGGACTTGCATGTATCCCGGCTGAACCCCTTATACACTTAGCCAAAGCCGACTATCGACTTGCTTCTTAAGATTTACTTTATAAATCACCTCTTAAAGATACCTCCGTAATTGTATTGTTAGTCTCCTGTACTCTCTTGATAAATACCGTAAAAAAACGGTTGCCATGATTAGAGTTTGTGAGCTAAACTACTTTGCCCTTATAAGAAATAGTTTAAAGCTCACTGGAGATAGTAATTCTCATTGCAGCAAAAAGATTTACTGTGCCACAAACCGATGAAAGTATCTCAACAAGCATTGGAAAAGAGCTTTTTAGCTTTTCCTGCACAGTTACAGATTGTACCAAAGTCCATGAACAAATCCCTATTGAAAAATAGCCTTGCAGGCATTGGTGCTATGGTTGCCGCAGTAAGTATTGGATATTTTGGAGTTCAATATGTTGGGAGAAACACTATGATTGGTATGAGTGGAGGGATGATTTTAAGTGCAGTGATGTATTTAACTGAGAAACGGTTGTTATCCCAACAATCATCAAAAACGCCAGTTTTAATTGAACTTCAACCCAAGTCTATACATCTAAATAAAAAGGTAAAAAAGGAGCATTATACCCCAACCAATCAAAACAACGCTACACTGAACTGTCATCCTATTGTAGAAGATTCAAAATTAATTATATCTAGAGTAAATCTCACCAAAGCTGCAAGCATATCTCAATCTAATGGTTACTCCCGGAGACGCCTATCACTATGCCATAAAACTCAAGTGGAAAGTTCCACAAAAACTACTCCAAAAATTTAGATTTTTAAAAGTTGAAGTGAGTCAAAAATCATACAAGTTATCTTATGAATTTAAAAGAAAAAATGCTAGCAAAGTGGCGTTTTCTTCCAGCAGATAAACAGGAAGAAGTGTTAGATTTTGTCGAATTCCTTTACTCAAAAAATTCTGCAAATAAAATTTACTTGGAAGAACGTTTGCGCCAAATTCGTACTAAGATTGTTGATTCCGGTAAAAATTTCTTAGATGAAAATCAACTAAGAAAGCAACCTGTTAGTCTGGAAAATGGACTACATGATAAAGAAGAATGAAAATTACTTACAACAGATTCAACTCAATGCTATTACTGAATTGCGCGATGCCTTCTCTACGAAACGCTCCGCGAACGGCGGGCGCAGCCATCGGGTGTGCGTTGAAGAACTGTTGTCCGGGAGCAACGCCAAAAAGTGAGATCATCGTGAAATAGGCAGTTCTTGCAGGGGGAGCAGAGGGAGTAAAGAGACAAAATTTGAGTCCTTTTTACGAGCGTTAGAGATTGCTTATACACTTATTTCTTCCTCTTCCTCGCCTCAAGAGCCTCAAGAGCCTCAAGACTGTTAGAGCATTGCTCCCAAGCCCTACACACTGTCAGTGCATGGTCAAGTAAAAACCGTTTGGTCTTGGGACAAATAAAGGTCAGTGAAAAATCCTATTGACCCGGAAGATTGCAGATTGTAGAGGGCAGATTGCAGATTGAATTCGGTACAAGCCCCGCCCCTGGTGGGCGGAATAAATCTGAAATCTACAATCTCCTATCAGAGAAGCTGCATCCCTGGTGGGTGCAGTCAATCTCCAATCTCCAATCGGCAATCTTCAATTGCTTGACACACCGCGATTCCCGCACTGTTAGAAATGCTGGATATATCTGGCTGTATCATCACCATTGATGCAATGGCACTAAGAAAATCCGAAACACTTATGGGTGAATGGCACTAAGAAAAGGGAAAATCGTTGAGGCAGCAGGGGTGCAGAGTAGCGGAGGAGCAGGGGAGAAAAAAGAAGTTTTAGGCTGTGCGTTCGCAAGAAATAGAAATTCCCCTCTGCACCCCTGCACCCCTGCCCCTCTGCAATCCTTATGCTGCATACCCTTCAGCTTAACTTAGTGCCATTCACTTATGGGTTAAGCAGTTTGCAATTGTTTTCGTAATTCATGCTGGGGTTTCGTCATCAAGGGGTAAATTTTGGGGCGACGTTTACAGCCTTGTGAGCAATAACTTTTAGCTTCATTGCGATAAATTCGCAGGTTGTAGCGGTAAGCGAACGCTTACCGTATCTAAGAGTTGCCATGCCGTAGGCTTATCACCTGCTCAATAGCCGTTGATGGGATAGCTGTATCCTGTCATAGCTTTTTTAAACTGCTTATTTAGGTTAAAAAGTCAATCCCATAAACGAAGTATTTATTTAGAGGTATATTTTGTATTTCAGCTAACAAAAAAAGTTTACTTATTATTAATAAATAAAAAAGCTCCTATCCTTAATCATAAATATCCCTGACGGGGGGATTGTAAGTTATTAAATATTATGGTTTTAATTATTTAACACCTGATTTAGGAATATTTAGATGCTAATTAAAAGATGGAAAGAGTTGCTATTAGCAGTGGCAATATTACCTTTTTTTATCCAACCAGTTTCAGCACATATTATCTGGTTTGACTATGATAATGGAGAATATAACCTCTTGTTTGGGCATCCAGAAGACGGGCCAGAACCTTACCAGACATCTAAATTTAAGCAAGCTACAGCTTATGATTCTAATAGGCAAATACTTCCGTTTGATATCAATCAAAAAAAATCCGGTTTATCTCTAACTTCTAATAGTGAAATCGCCGGATTAACTGCGTTTTTTGATAATGGCTATTATGCTAATGTAGGCGGAGAATCTCGCAGTATTTCCGAACAAGAAATTGGACAATATCAAGATGTTAGCCATTATCTGAAGTATACTAAAGCTCTTTACGATTGGTCTGACACTCTGGCTCAACCATTCAACTTGCCTTTAGAAATCATCTCATTAGAAAATCCTCTTGTAGTCAAACCAGGAGAAAACTTGAAAGTTCAAGTTCTTTATCAAGGAAAACAAATTCCAGATGTGACAGTAGAATATTTGGGCAAAAAGTTAAGTGGCAACCAAGATGGTACTTATTTGGTTCCGATTGGTGATGAAGGATTACAACAAATAGAGGCTAGTTACACAGTTGCTTCAGCTAACAGCCCTAGTATTTCTTACGAAACTGGCTTTACAGCACAAAAAACTTCTGTACCCGATCCATCGGCATTACTTGGTCTTAGCATAGTTGGATTGCTGGGATTATACAAAAAAAGGTTTTTCGCCTAAAGCTTAATTACGAATTAGTCTCAATGCGCTTGGTTGTCATTCGTCCTTCAAGCGCTGCCCCATTACCCCAAGCTGGCAATCGCAAGCTGTGGAGGGGCGGTTGTAACAAAGGCACAGGAGAGGTGATCGCTTACGGTAGACGCACTTTCACAAAAATACTCTACCGAGTTATTCACATCAATAGAGTATATACATTTACATTCGTGCATTGCCCCTGAGACTGTTCAAGGACAGCGAGCGCTACGCAAGAGAAATTAACTTCTCATTTTCGCTTTTGTATAGCAAAGGAGAAAAAGTCGTAATTAGCAGGGATAACAACGTTGTTTCGATTAATTTGCCTCCACTAATTATGAGGAGGTGATAAGTCTAGCGGTGAAAATTACGGACTGAACCAGAGTATCAACGCTTAGTTCCACACCTAGAAAGAGTAAATCTTCAAGTTTTGCAAGTTCCTTACGAAGCTAGTGAATCCATAACACACGTCTATTTTCCGGATCAAGTGATAGTTTCTTTGGTTTGTAATCAAGAAGATGGCTCCACCGTCGAAGCAGGTATAGTAAGCAATAATGGCAAACAGAAATTGCAACAGACATCTTGTGGATGTCACTCCATGATTAGAGACGAATTCCACCTCAATGCCCAGCCAGACACAGCAATCTCACGCAACGAAACCGCTAATATTTCACTTGCCCGCTCATGAACATACCAGTCGTCAATATAATTTTTAATTATTACTTAGTACTGAAGATAGCTAGTATCTTTTGAAAGCGGACTACCCATTCCCGCTTCGCGGGGCACCACCTTCCCCTTTCCCCAGCCTGAAAAAGCGCATTTTTGAGTTGGCAGACTACTAGTGAGTTTTATGTGCGAAACCGGACTGACTTGCGAAGTTCAAGTCTGTAATATTTCTAATTATGCATTTAATATCCTTGCTAGCTAAGGCTTGCTACTACAAAGGAATGATTAATCCATACCAATCTATTTCTGTTAATGGCTTACGCTTGCTAGTCATAGATGATTACCGAGATACTAGAGAAATGCTGTAAGCCAATCGACTTGTATAATTTGCTTGGCGTGGTTTGTGATTTGACATTATTTAACGAGCGCCCTCGTGCAATCATGCACGGTACTAGATGATACTTCACTGAAATAACGTGTAGCTTTACACCCAGTCTTGCCAAAGGTTTCACTTGATACTCGGAGCAATTAGTAACGCAAATAGCAAAACCACTTAAGCATTCTACTAAAAGCAGTCTACTGTAATGAAAGCAAACACTCTAAATGAAAGCTTCTCTTCAAGCAACCGATCTTTAGTGATGATTGCTGACAATCAGGCAAACTGCCAAGAACTATGCTTTTTGCTAGAACAATCAGGCTATCGAGTAGCCCAAACCAAAAATGGTGCAGAAGCAATAAATATTTTTCAACAATTGCGCCCAGAACTAGTACTCCTTAATGCCATCTTGCCAGATATGTTGGGGTTTGAGTGTTGTACTAAGTTACTTACTTTTGAAGAAAATAAGCATACTCCAATTTTAATAATTACAGAACTTGAGGATATATTTTCCATTGAAAATGCATTTAGAGCGGGCGCAACAGATTGCATAATTAAACCTTTTAACTACCTAATTTTGCGTCAACGTGTTAGACGCTTAATTGAGCAATCGCAGCTACATCAAAAACTCGTTGCTGCTAATCTAGAATTGCAACGGCTAGCTACTACCGATTTCTTAACTCAACTAGCTAACCGCCGACGATTTGAAGAGTATATACACCTGGAGTGGCGGCGAATGGAACGCTTGCAACAGCCTTTGTCTCTCATACTCCTTGATGTTGATTTCTTCAAATCTTACAACGATACTTATGGTCATCAAGCAGGCGATCGCGCTCTTATAGAAATTGCTAAAGCGATTAAAGATGTTGTTAAACGTCCTGACAATTTAATTGCCCGTTATGGTGGAGAAGAATTTGCTCTTGTTTTACCTAACACAAATATGTTTGGTGCTGCGAAAGTTGTCGAGAGGATTTGCTTTGCTATTCGCTCCTTAGCAATTCCCCATATAAATTCACAAGTTAGTCTTTATCTAACCCTGAGTGCTGGATTAGCCACAGTTATCCCTAACCATATTTTTAACATTGAACAAATCATTACAGCAGCTGATAAAGCGCTATATCAGGCAAAGGCAGCAGGACGCGATTGCTTCAAGCACAATAACTTACTACTTGATATGCAAACTCACCGCAATCTACCAGTTTTTATGAACAAAGATGAGGCACAAGAGTTTTTTGAAAAAGCGCGACAAGCTTTAGAGTCAACGCAGCTGATGCGAGAGCGAACGCGGCTGATGCGAAAGCAAACGCGGCTGATGCGAGAGCAAGCGCAACTGATGCGGCAGTGAACGGCATCTAATGTTACTACACGTATCCTGATAAAAAACTGCTATTAGATGGGGAATCAGCGATTCTTACTGCCATGAATTCAAGTCGCCTTGGGGATGCTAGATAATCATTATTAGTAAAAAACTCAAATACTAAAAGTGAACTATAAACTGGATACTCATTTCTGAAGCATATCATGAGTTAAAATCTCATTTTTTAGTTCAAATCACACATCTATCTTTATATCAAGAGCTTTATTAGCATCATCTTCATCAAAACTTGTCACCAGCAAAATCGGAATAAATTGAAATTTCGTCGATCAAGGGAGGTGACGAACAATTTCAAAGTTTCTGTTCTGAAATTATTGAGCAGTTGACGATATCTTTGCCAGTGCAAGAACTCTACTCTTCATGTAGGTGGCATAGTTTATCGCTTTCTTTAGCGGGTTTTTAGCTATTTGAGCAAATCTCAAAAACCCAAATATCCCTGTAGGAGTCAACGGTAGAACTGATGCAAAAAAGCAAGGTACGCCTAATTTCTCTGCGATATGATATCCAAAGGTAGCTAACGGCGTGTAGATAATCACCTCACTTCCAACACACTCACTCCAAGCTGATTCCAACTGTTGAAGTAAAAGCTTATCTCCTTCTTCTCTTTTCAACTTTTCTCCCGCAATCAATCGCTGGCCTTGTTTCGATTGCAGAAACTCTTCCATATTGCCAGCGATCGGTGCAAACTTTAAATCGAACTTCCTCACAAATGGTTCAAAGTTCTCATGCGTTGCAACCGTTACTTCATGCCCAGCACGTTTCAAGCCAATAGCCAAAGCACAGTATGGTTGCAAGTCTCCTCTTGAACCTACTGTTAGGATCGTAATCTTCAGTTTTCGGCTTGGTGCTATAGGTAGACTTTGGCTCAAATCTTTTTCCCGATGAAAACTCCAGTATCCAAAAATTGTACTAATTTCCTGTGCCTCTCTATCAGGACACTAAAATTAAGACAAAGAACTTCATCAACCTTAAACAAGTGACATTTGGCGGTTTCATTATTAATGCTCTAATTGAGCAATTCGTTGAAAAAAGTAACCACTTCCTCTTGCTGTGAGTATATATTCTGGATTTTCCGGATCATCTTCTAACTTCGAGCGCAAACGTGAGATATGCACATCTACTACACGAGTATCTGCATGTTGTTCTGCGTTATAACCCCACACTTGCTGCAATATTTCTCCACGGGTAAAAGATTTGCCCGGATAGCTCATCAATAACTCTAGTAAGCTGTACTCTAGACCCGTTAATGGAATCCGCTCATCTGCTTTGTAGACTTGTCGCTTATTGGTATCAATTTTGAGATTGTCTAAAACCATTACTCCTAAATTAGAAATAGCAGCAGTAGTTGTTCTATCGTTTCTTCGTCGCAGCAACGAGCGAATTCTTGACTCTAATTCCTTGGGAGAGAAAGGTTTCGCCATATAATCATCAGCCCCTAATTCCAGCCCAGTGATCCGATCTGCTACATCTCCCAAGGCTGTAAGCATGATGATGGGCACATCTGATTGTTTCCGTAATTCTTGACAGACACCGTAGCCATCCAGCTTTGGCATCATTACATCCAGAACGATTAAGTCGGGAGTTTCTTTACGAAAAGCTGATAAAGCTTCTTCACCGTCACTTGCCTGGACTACATCGTAGCCAATCATCAAGAGCCGCGTCTGTAAAATCCGGCGGATGCTGGCTTCATCATCTACTACCAGGATTTTTGCTTTATGGCTCTCCACGTCTTTTTATACTCCTTGCTCAAAAGGATGAGATTGCTAATCGTGTATTACTACTCTAAAAGCTGGTGGAGGCTGGAAATGGATATTTAACAATATTAAATATTGATTTATTTAGGCAAAATAGTAATCTAATTATTAAAAATGGCTAATTAATTTGCTCTGGCTAATGTCACCTTACTCAAAAGTGTTTTGGTGCAAACTGGCAAAAAATTACGTTTATAATTGAATTAATGGATAAAAAATAAATCTGCTTAAATTACGCTCTACCAGTTTTTAACTTGATTAATTTTTTTTGATAAAAAATAGTTTGTAGGGTCATAAGTTGATGGAAAATCTTAATGAATATGATCGAAATGGTTTTATTTTCCCTCGTAGTAGTCACTACGTCCAGGTCAAACCAGAATATCTAATATTTAATGCTAATTTACAAGGATTTGCTCAAAAGATTGCTTACATCACTAACTTAGAAACCAAGGCCAAGATTAACCCAGAAGATGCTTACAAACAGATTAGACTACTTTGAAAACAGTTAAAACAAAGCAAAAAAGGATTGGTAATTGGTAAGGAGCCACCAGGAGCAGATTGAAGTTACTTTAACAAACAGTGATATTGGTATCAGTCGCTAGAAGAAGATTCTTGTATTGTGCGTGAATGACCGAACAATTCGCAATTGATAATTGCTCTGAATCCTGCTCAAAGGTCAGCTAGCAATAGCGTCTTGTAGAGAACATCTGAATAAATCAAACAAGGAAAAATACTTAGATAAAGAGTACTTAAACTTTGTTTAAGTACTCTCCTATGCAAACTTCTAACTAGTTGCTTAATAACAGCTTAGTTACTGTCTTGCCTTTCCTAATCTTGCTTGAGATAGATTTACTTACTCATACTTGGTTGGTTGCGCTTCAGGGCAATCAAACTATATCTGAGAGTTAACAGTTCGTCAGCAGAAGCTCCCCTAGCTCAACATTGGCTTTGAGCAACGTTAATTGCTACTTATTAGGGTCTTTATGCTTTTTGCGGTCAACTAACCGATATGATTGGTCAGATTCACTCGTTGGAGGAAACGGATTTCCAGCAGTTATTGATAAATTCTTACAATTAGGGACTCGTATTTTCCATAGTTTTGCAGTAGGGTGTTTATTCCGTGCAAATTATTTACACCTAACTTCTCCCAACTTTACCCAGACAAATTTTAAGCCAATGCCTTCGAGGGAACAGCCAATGAATACTTCTAATGAGATACATACAAAAAAAATCATCAAAAAATCTGACAAGCTTACCCTGAGACAGATGAAGTTAATCGAACAAGCAGAAGACCAACTTATTGAAGCTAATACTGTCAAATATACAGCCCCTGTAGTTGAGGAGAAACCAGTAATCATAAGAGAACCTAGAGTTCCTGACTATATTCCATTCCTTGACAATCCTCCAGTACAATCGGTGGGTAATTCCGGCTGGCAGATTTCTGATGTCTGGCGGGATCTGCGCGTGGATGATTTTTGTAGGTGATACTCCTGATGAAATAGGCAAAAAAAATACGTTCGTCTTATAGTGTACGTACTGTCACAAACAGGAGTTGCTCTTTGGTAAAGAAGCCTACCAAATAATCAACGCTAGCATTAAAGTTGAGTGCGTAGACGTTTAGGCGGCAAGGCGATAGACATTGCAATGGCTCAATGGGTAAACGAAAGAGAAAACATTACAATACATCCTTCCCTTGGATGGTAGAAGAAGAGAATCTATTCATTACAAAACTTTTGTGAATCATTGTGAGGTTTGATTGAGACTTGCAAGTGCATCTGCGATTCGCCCAGATGCCTTTGGTCGTTTGTACATTCGTTCCATGTAGTCCACCAGCGTGGGGAAAGTGGCGAGTAGCTGAACTTCATTCGCCCAATCCAGTGTGTAAGCAAGCACAAAATCAGCCACTGTGACGTGTTCACCCACTAAAAACTGCCGATCCAACAGATGGTTCTCTAAAACGACAGCCATACTGGTGAAGTCTTGCCGAGCGAGAGGTATTTCAGCAGGCAATCTCAACTCTTCTGGGTATATAAACGTGTGGCGAGCGATACGCCATAGCGGCTGTTCCAATTCGGTGGCAGTAAAGAGGAGCCAACGATAAAGCTGTGCTCGCAGAAGCAAGTCTGTAGGTACCAAGTTAGATTCTGGGTACTTCTCACCGAGGTACAAAGCAATGGCTACGGATTCAGTGATGATATGTTCGCCATCGATGAGTACAGGGAGCTTGCCAGTGGGATTAATGGTGAGAAAATCGGGTGTACGGTGTTCACCTGCCCGCATGTTGATGGAGATTGCTTCAAATTCCACCCCAAGTTCCTGGAGAACCCAACGAACCCGAATTGATCGTGTGGGAGCAAATTCATAGAGTTTCATGAATCAACCTCAGTGATGTGCATTTGTTCGCAGTTGATCATCCACGGTGTCCCAAACTGATCGGTCAACATACCAAAGCGCGATGACCAGAACGTTTGCGCGATCGCCATCTTCACCTTGCCGTTTTCTGCTAGAGCGTGAAAAAGCCGTTCTGCCTCAGCGATTTCAGGAACGCTAATTTGTACGTAGAAACCTTGCGGGGTTTCAAAGTATCCTGGTGGGCAGTCAGATCCCATCAGGAGGCGATCATCTAGTTCAAGGCAAGCGTGCATGATTTTGTCCTGCCATTCCGGTGAGACATTTTCGGCAGAAGGTGCTTCTTTGTGTGTCATCATCATAGTTATCTTCCCACCCAGACATTGTTCATAGAACTTGAACGCTGCCTCACAGTTGCCGTTGAACATCAGGTAAGAATTGAGTTGCATTGATTTCTCCTTTTGTAATCGATTCTGCGTTTTGATGAGCGGATCGTTCGTACATGAACGAATGGCACTAAGAAAAGCTGAAACCTCGTCAGGGCACGGTGTGGGAGGTGTGGGAGGTGTGGGAGGACGGGGAAGAAGTCTTACCCCCCACACTCCCCACACTCCCCACACTCCCCACACTCAAAAAGCAAGTTATATCAGGGCTTTGCGATTAACTTAGTGCCGTTCGCAAATGAACATCATTTGCATTTGCGCCACACTCTCCACACTCCCCACACTTCCCACACTCAAAAAGCAAGTTATATCAGGGCTTTGCGATTAACTTAGTGCCGTTCGCAAATGAACATCATTTGCGCGGTTGCTGATGACGTTACTCTTGCTGCTGYGTTTCAAGTTGAGCGCGAATGCGGTCTTCCTGCTCCCTTAAGGCGGGTGTCAGGACTTCACCAAAATCCTCTGCCTCGAATACGGGACGAATCTCAATCTCGGAGTCTCCTGGCATCGGGTTAGGGCAGCGCTTTACCCAAGCAACTGCCTCTTCCATTGAGTTCACCTGCCACAGCCAGTACCCTGCCACTAGCTCCTGCGCTGGAGTGAAAGGTCCCTGGGTGACGGTGCGATCGGTTCCTGAAAAGTGAACTCGCACCCCTTTTGAGCTAGGATGAAACCCCTCAGCGGCGAGCAAGATACCTGCCCTGGCTAATTCTTCGTTGTACTGCCCCATTTCAGTTAAAAGCTGTTCGCTCGGCATGACCCCAGTTTCGGAGTCTTGGGTTGCTTTGACAAAGACCATGACTTTCATTGTGAAATCTCCTGTTGAATGGTTTTGAGTTAGATTGCGAGGGGTTGGGTGTGCTGATTAGCGCAAAGCGCAACTCCGAAGGAACCGCTAATCAGCAGCGACACGCTTGAGTTCATCAATCTCGATCTTCTTCATTTGCAGCATGGTAGTGGTCACTTTTTGAGAGGTTGCCGCGTCGGGGCGGTTGAGTAACTCAATCAGAATGCGAGGAATAATTTGCCAGGAGACGCCGTATTTATCTTTGAGCCAGCCGCATTGCTGTGCGGTTTCATCCCCACCGGCAGACAATTTTTGCCAGTAATCGTCCACGTCCGCCTGGGTATCGCAAAAGATTTGGAAGGAAATCGCCTCGTTAAATTTGAAGGTCGGACCACCGTTGAGTGCTGTGAACGGCTGACCATCAAGTTCAAAGCTGACAGTCATGACGGCTCCGGCTGGTTTTCCTTTCATTTCCTGTCCAGCGTCTCCATATCGACTGACGTGGACAATTTTGGAATTGCGAAAAATCGACGTATAAAACTGAGCGGCGGCTTCGGCTTGATCATCAAACCATAAACAGGGAGTGATTTTGGAATTGTTTTGCATGAGGGTTCTCCTTGAGTTCAAGCGGTTAAGGACGGTCAGGGCTATGCTGGTAGTCCCGCAACTTCGATGACAGGGCGGATTTCGACGGTGCCGACTTTTGCACCTGGGATGCGGGTGGCGATCGCAATGGCTTCATCCAAATCCTGAGCATTAACGAGGAAGAATCCACCCAATTGTTCGCGGGTTTCGGCAAATGGTCCATCGGTCACGAGTGATTTGCCATCACGGACTTGGACACTAGTTGCGGTTGCAACAGGATGAAGTGGAGCCGTCGCCAGAAATTGTCCTTGAGGGGAGCAAGTCCTGGGCGAGTTGGGCAGATTCCCCATAGCAATGCTCCCGCTCGGTGTTGCTCATGGCGTTTTCGTCCATATAAATCAGCAGCAAATATTTCATTCGTTTGCCTCCTTTGTGATTAAGTCGAACGGGAATTGTCCAAATCGACACCTGAGTGCAAAAATTTTGTCTAGTACAATTGAACTTATCTCCCTTTATCAGTCAGTCGAACGGCAATTGCTCAAATCGACACCTTGCCCAAAATTCTTTATGTCTTTTTGTCAAAGGTATGGCTTCAATCCCAAAAACAGATGTGGCTCAAGCAATTGCTGCCCTTTATCGAACTGAATGGGGGCGCATTGTCGCTATTCTGATTCGGCTGGTCGGAGATTTTGATGTAGCTGAAGAAGCTGCACAGGCAGCATTTACAGCGGCAGTGAATCAGTGGGAAAGCGACGGTATTCCTGATCGTCCCCGTGCCTGGATTATCCGAACTGCCCGGTACAAGGCGATCGATCGCCTCCGACGACGCACGAAACTGACCGAAAAACTGGAGTGGTATGCGGCATCTGGCTTAATTCCATCCACTGAAGAACCAACCTATGACAGTGATGAAATTGGAGACGATCGCCTGCGATTAATCTTTAGATTGCTGAGGCGTTACCTCTGGTAGAGGAAGCGTTGCTCTTTGGAACCGGAGTGTATGCCCTGCAAGCGGCGATCGCCGCCCTCCATTGTCAGGCAACCCGCGCCGAAGAAACAGACTGGGCGCAGATCGTGCGGCTCTATGAGGTGTTGGAACACTTGCAGCCCTCACCCATTGTTACCTTGAACCGAGCAGTGGCGATCGCAATGGCAGACAGTCCTCAAGCCGCATTTGGACTGATTGATAGCCTTGCTCCAGAACTGGACAGCTATCATCTCTTTCATGCCACCCGTGCAGATTTATTCCGGCGTGTTGGAGCATTAGAGGAAGCGACCCAGAGCTATACACGGGCACTAGAATTAGTGACAAATGACAGTGAGCGTCGTTTTCTGGAACGTCGGTTGCGCGAAGTTCAACCTAACATTCAGTCCGGCTAAGGGTTTACAACAGTTTAAAGCGCCAGGCATCCATGATGCCGTGGAAAAAGAAATGAAAAATCTTCTAACAGGGTGAACTTGTAACTTAACAAAAGGCAAAAGAAGACAAGTCGGCTTAGTACCTTAGTACTGTTATAATCCAATCGTTTCATCAAGTTGTGTTAGGGTGCAGCAAATCACCGATCGGCTCTCTAGCACATCCACATCAACTGATAGAGGATTCCGACATGGATAACAATCCCAGCATTCTCTCGCACGTTTCGATTGGTACTAATGATTTTGAACGAGCGATCGCCATTTGTCGTAGTGCGGTTCCTGCGGCGAGCGTTCGCGGAGTGTCTCGCAGAGAAGCCATCGCTCTGTGAATATAGGTTTTGAAAGCATAACGTGGCCGAAAGTTCAAAAATAAAGCATAAACTGACCGAAAGTATCTATATTTTTGCAGCTTGAAAAACTTGAAAATACTAAATTTACGTATCAAAGCCCAAAAAGAGCAGGTTTTAAAGCTCCATTTTCAACCATAAGCTGTCCGTTGCGGACAACTTATGGTGTAAGTCACACACACAGGGTATTACTTTCGGCACCATTTAGAACTCCATTTAGAACTTTGTTATGCTTTGCTCCCCTGACATTGTTTGTGGTCAGAGGTAAGCCCATCGCTCAAAAGTGCGTTTTTAATAACGTCAGTTCGGGTTAAGGACTCAAATTTGATTACTTTGACGAAAGAATAAGTAAGTGGGTGCTAAAATTTCCCGCTATGTAACAGAATCTTAATCAGAGGGTTTAGAATTAAATTTTACACGCCGTGTACTGTGATTGCTTTTTTCCCCTCTAGCTTGAACACCATTGATTACAGCGTAAGCAAGGTCTAGCTCATCATCAAATGCTTGCCCAGATAACTCATCTTTTTTTATGTGTTGCCATTCCAATTCAATTGGATTCATTTCTGAGCAATACTTTGGTAGGAAAAAGATGTATAAACCCTGACTCTCCCATTTTTTCCACAATTGTTGAACTTCTTGGCACTGGCAC
>LXQE01000188.1 GCA_003326195.1 Nostoc punctiforme NIES-2108 | reverse complement strand
CCTCTCTAATGCGGAGTCATACTAGCAATTGGAGGTGTGCCCTGACCTGGGTTGACGGATGAATACAGTCTCCTAAACGGGATAATGGCAGCAACCATTTCACCAATGTCATAACCGTCTCAACCCAGAACCAAGCTTCTGTACGGGCGATAAAGCACCATTGGGGGATCGGTCAAAACTTTCAGGACACAATAAAAGTGTAATTCTTTTCGGTGCTTCTTAATTTTGTTTCTTCCATCCATAACGGAAGCGATAGCGTCCGTAAACAGCTTCTGTCACTCTTATTCTGAAAAAGATATTTTAGCAGTCGTTAGCTAGTAAAGAGTTGGGAATAGGAAAAAGTTTTCCTTATGCCCAGATGCTCTGCTTGCCCAATTCAAAAAAAATTGACTCCTGTAAGTATTGTGGGGTGGACATCTTTTCCGCCCTTGTTTATTATGGGTGCTCGTGTCGCCCACCCCACAAGTAGTAGTAATTTATTTATTGCTAATCCCTAAGCTGGAAACATAATTAATCCTTTGCTCGTCCTTCCGCTAGATTAACAATTTCTGTTGTTGTCAACTTACACACAAATTAAACTGTCAGCAATTTACTTTTAATAAGTAATGATGATTTACCGTGCTTATCTAATTCCAAACTTCATCTGGTAAAAATAACTCAACGGGATTTATGACTTTTTCTCCGGAAGTTCAGCACAGTCATCAGAAAACAATCTAAGTAAACCTGATTAGTTACTCCTTACTTGCACACCCACATTTACAACATGAAATCACATCTACTGGCGATTGGTTTAAGCAGTTTGGTTCTAGTTGCAGGACAAGCTAAAGCCTCACAATTACAGTCTTGGTACTATGATTCTAGCCAAAATCAATTAGACCTAACTACCACTTCGGGAATAGAACCAAAAGCCTTTTTATTAGATAATCCTAATCGATTAGTGATTGACTTACCTGGAACTAATTTTAATTCCGATACTGTCAAACGAAGTTTTGGTAAGGCAGTGAAAGAAATTCGCCTCGGCAAACCAGACTCTCAAACCACTCGTTTTGTCGTCGAGTTAGCTCCTGGTTATGATGTTACTTCCCAAAATATATCAGTTAAAGGAGATTCCCGTTCTCATTGGAGTTTCAAATTCAATTCATTCAACCGCCAAAATAATCCCCTTGTTGGAGAAAATCGAGAAGATATTGCCATCAGATCCACAGATGCATCGACATTTGCTGGAGTTGTCAATCTTGGTCAAGAGATGGCTGGTATTACTTCTCAGATTCGCACTTTGTTAGCAAGTTATAAAACATTGAATCCGGGAATATTTTTCTTAGATTTAGATACAGGAAACTATATAGATATTAATGGCGAAAAAAGATTTGCTGCTGCCAGTACAATCAAATTTCCTTTATTAGTGGCTCTTTTCCAAGAAATAGATGCAGGTAGAATTAAACTCACCGATAAATTAGTGATGCGGCGCGATTTAAAGGTTGGCGAATCTGGAATTATGCAATACAAACCCATCGGCACTAAATTTAGTGTCTTGGAAACTGCTACCTTGATGATGACAATCAGCGATAATACCGCCACAAATCTAGTTCTCGATCGCTTGGGTGGTGCAGCAAAAGTTAGCCAACGTTTTCGTAGCTGGGGTTTGCAAAATACAGCAATGCGGAATCTACTTCCAGACATCGGTGGCACAAATACAACTAGTTCCAAAGATTTAGTCAGATTGGCAGCGTTAGTTTCTAATAATCGTTTGTTATCCCCAACTAGCCGCAATCAAGTTTTAGGTATTATGCGCCGTGTCAAAACCAATAGTTTACTACCAGCAGGTATCGGTCAAGGAGCAACCATCGCCCATAAAACTGGTACATTGAGATTTATCATTGGTGATGCGGGTATTATTCAAATGCCCAACGGCAAAAGCTATTTAGCAGGTGTTTTGGTACAAAGACCAAACTACGATCCTAAAGCCGGAGATTTTGTCCGTGAAGTTTCCAGAAGAGTCTATAATTACCTAGACAATACCAAAGTTAGCAACATACAACCAATACTTGGCGATGCCTCCGGCGGGCTACGCCTACGCACTCGTTAATTAAGCGATCGTAACTACAAGTCCACCACATCAATTTTGAAGAGTGCTGTTAGCGATAGTGGGGCGTTTAGCCCGTGCTGAGTATTGAGTAATTTACTCTAAGCCAAGGTACTCACTACTCAGCATTGAGTAAGGTGAATAAGTTCGTAGTAAGGACTTTAGTCCTTGGCTTGAGGGCTAAAGCCCTCACTCCGAACTCCGCAATTGCACCAAATCGTAAAAATAGGGACGTACATCTGTACGTCCCTACATATCTATCTGTATTTAGGTATTTCGTCGTGAAATGAGATTAACGCAGGAAATTTGGTGTACCACTATTACCACTCCTACCAACAGCAGGAATTTCCACTGTGTCATCTGTAGCTTTACCAGTGCCGTCATTGACAACGTAATTAGTGTTACCCACATGTCCATCAGGGATAAACAATTGTGGATGGTCAAAGGGCGCTTTATCAAACCGAACTCGGTCATCAGTCAGTCCTTTTAAAAAGGCGACCAATTCCTGTTTTTCTTCTGGTGAAAGATTTAGCGGTGGAAGTACTCCAAAATCACCACCCCGATTGTAAAAATCAATCACTTGCTCTAGAGTCGCCTGACCTCCGTTGTGGAAGTAGGGAGCAGTTAGTTCGACATTCCGAAGTCCAGGTGCTTTGAAAGCTCCGTTTGCAAACACAGTTTCACTGGAATTCAACGGTGGACTAAGAGTTGGGGGGTTTTCGCCCAGGAGATCCTTAAATTTACCCAACTGAGCCAATCGTGCTTCTGAAAGCGGATTACTACCCGGCAAACCGTCATGACCACCCAAACCAGGGTCGTCTGTGGGCGGTCTGACACCGATATTGAAGAAACCATTGTCTTCAGGGGAGTTTGGAGGGAACGGCGCACGTTTGATTCGTCCGTCTTTAGCCACGCTGCTTACAGAAGCCGTGGTTAATTCTAATCCGCTGTGGCAACCAATACACAGAGCTTTACCCTCAAACAGTCCTTTCCCTCGTTGCTGCTGCGCGGTTAAGGCGCTGGTGTTTCCTTCCAAGTAGCGATCGTAGGGCGTATCATTGGCAATGAGTGTAGACTCATACAACTGAATTGCCAGCCCAAAGAATAACGAGAAGTTGTACTCTAGCAATGTATACTCATTAGTCTGCAAGGAGCGATCGGGCCTCTTGACAAAAGTCCGTCTACCTTCAGAGTCAACTTGGATGAGTCGATTAGACTTCCACCACTCCGGCTTGAAGGCATCTTCAATCATCTGAGTGTAGGTTCTATCTTTAATTCCAGGTTTAGGCGATCTGCTATCTTTACCTAAAATGCTGTCTTGTGGATGAACAAGCTGTTTACCTAATGGTCTAAGAGGTAATAACTTTTTCGCTAGTTTTCGGGGGAGCTTTTTACCCTTACCAACGCTGAGGGATCTTCTGTCAATTCGCCCGAATTTATCACCAATTTCTTGAAAAGTGCGACCATCTGCGGACGACTCAAAGGAACTGAGTGGCGGCCCAACTGCTTGGGATGCCAAAGACGAATTCTTCAGGCTAACTTTCACAAATTCTAGACTATTTGGGGTTACTGCCTTGACGACAGCAGCATTTGGATCTCTTAAACCGAAGGGATTCACCCCATTAAAGATGTTTTGTGCCCTTCCGTCCCAAAAGTTGCGGAAGTTGAATGCGGCATTTATCACAGTTGGCGTGTTACGCGGCTCGACACGTCGCACATTGATACCTCCCACGTTAAACACCGCATCTGGCTCGGTTGTAACTTTGTCTTCTGCATTCCCAGGTGTGACATCCACAAACTTCGTATTGAAGATCCCCTGAGAAGAACTGACATCGTTACGGTCAGATACAATAGTCGTAGGATCGTTTGGGTTTGACAGCTTGTGGAAGGGAAAATCTTCTGGTTTGAGCTGATAGTTTGGTAGTCCGCCAACATTAAAAACTGAATCTGGATTCTCTGTACCATCGGCGTTGACCCGCAAAAGCCCAGGAGCAATCTGATTTTTGGATCTATTGTCAGCTCCCGCGTGGAAGTGACAACTAGCACAGGAGGTCTTTCCATCGCTCCCAACTTGCATATCCCAAAAAAGAGTCTTTCCTAACTTGATTGCAGCTGTTTTGTCTTTTACGAAGTCTCCAAGATTGTCAGGTTCTGGAACCGATACGCTCTTGAGCGAAACTGGAGGCGGGACTGTAACCTTTGCTGATACAGTATTTCCGGCTATTACTGCTGCCAGAATAATGGCAGCAATTGTTGTAGTCCTTGAAAATCTCGATCTTAAGTAATTAGGTTTGCCATATCTGAATTTCCACTCTTGCCGCTTTATTTTTGTCACCAAAGATTTGAGCAAAAATCGACCTCTTGAGGTCAGCAATAAGTAACTTGATAAGGCAGTCGTAAAGATTACTAAGCTGATTATGGGTATAATCCCCATAGTTGTATTATAAAGTAACACCGAGATAAAGTATACATTTACGAGGAAGTTTGAAATTTAAGATTAATGTAAAATGAACACGCAAATTAAAAATTTTACGTGAACACAAAAAAAACCTCTTCGGGCTACGAATAATAAATTGAGTTAGATAAATTGATTATCTTATATTGAATTTGCATTAACTAAACTATTAATATATTTTGTCGATAAGAGTTTGATAAAATGTTTAGATATTTAAATTAGATATAACTTACTTATCAGTCCTACTTTTTGGCTATTTTAATGTTACTACATTAAATTTCTGGTCGGTGGCGCTTAGGGCTAACGTTATCGCTGTTGACAGTGTTTGGGGAATTTTATCTATTGCTCTTGCAGTAACTCTACAAGTGCTTGATGTCTATACCGTTATTTGGTTTCGTTTTTTAGTATCAATTAAAGAGAAGCCGGAGGTATAACTTATTCCCCTCCGGCTTCTTTATGTACAATCTACCTTTACTTGTTAGGCAGTCTATTTATTAAACTTGGAATTGATTAACGGCGTCTGCTGCCAAAACCACTTGAGCGGCGGGGTGCTGTACTACGCCCACTACCAAAACCACTGCCAGAATTGCGTCTAGGTGAAGTGGCTCTACCAGAGGGTTGCAATGTGCTACCACCAAAACCAGAACCAGAAGGACGGTTATTACCTGTAGTGCTACGCGGTGTATTGCGTATATTTGTATTTCCAGGATATGACCTTCTAATTGTTCCTGTATTGCGGAACGCAGTCCGATTTGTTACGGCTGCTGGTGGCGCATTATAGCGAGTTTGGTAGTTTTGAACTGCTTGGCCATAGCTTCCGCCATATCCTCCGAAGCCACTTAATCCTTGTCCTGATTGATAGACAGGGGGTACATAATATTGGGGTCTAAACAACATACTGCCAATTGCCTGTCCCGCCAAGCTACCAGCGACAGACCCAGCAAATGGTGCCCAGAAGCTATTTTCTCGACGGACTACAACCGTCTCTTGTTGTCCTGTTTGGGGATTGGTTTTATTCTCGGTAACGTTGTGGACGTACTCAAGTTTAAAGTCTTCCGTCAGATATAAAATCGGTTGTCCTTTTTCTACCTTCAGATAGGTTTTTTTACCCTCCTTAATTTGATCGTCAGTTAACCGCGCCATTTGCAAATTTTCAGTTGAAAAGGTTGGAGGCTTATTGTTTAGTAAAAACAGGTTGTACTCACCAGTTGCATCGTCATAAGTCGCTTGTTGTATTTGATACTCTCCATCACTCAACTTTGTATTAGTAGAAGTTTGGCTAACGTTCTTAGCTGGAGGAGTACTTTGGTTCTCGCCACCACAAGCAACAGTTGTGATACACAAACTCAGAGCTAAAAAAACGGCTGTAAATTTACGTACTATGGTCATGATCATTGGATTATTGTCCTATCTCTGAGCTTAACAATTTATCATCTGAGTAGTAAGTACGGACTACCCAACAGATTACAAAGGAATTAATTCTGGGTAATATTGCAACAGTTGATCGCTAGTGAGTTCATCGCCTAACTGTGCTGGGGAGAAATGTACTTGGATTGCCTTTAATCTATGTTTATAATGCAAATTGATCAATGCCTTCAATCCTTCTTTTAGCGCCTGAACGTTAGAAAGATCGATTTCCAAATCTGGCACTTCTCCTTCATAAGCTACTGTAATCATCACAATAATGTTGCGGGTTACAGGTATAGATAAAGGTTCATTCAATCCAGAGTCAGAACTGTAATTTGGTTCGCTGAGATATCTTTCGGCAGAGTCAGTAAATAATTCATTCACATAATCCCCCGCCTCGCCCTCATTAAAAAATACGTCACCTTCGTTAGCAGCAGAAAGCCAATATTCATCGTATTGCAGTAGGGTTTGGCTGATTTCTACCAATCCTTCTCCTAAAACTTCTAAATCGCCATCGGCATCGATCGCATCCCGTCCAGCACTATTCAATACTCCCAAAATTGGCGCTACTTCGCCTCCCCCTAAGTGCAGAAATAGGCGAAACACTACATAGCGAGTTCGACCAATCATTTTATTAAAGGTATCGCGCATTTTTTCCTCCAAAATTTTGTTTTTTGTTATTTGTCATTTGGTCAGATGTCTATGCCCTATAACTAATGACTAATATAATGAAATCCTTTGACAAAATCTATAATTATATCTAATGAAGGTAATATATTTTTTGTTGAATCACTGGACATATCATAAGCTGAAGCATTGAGAACAGAACGATTAATAAATCTTTTCCCAAAGTTGGGATGGTCATAAAGAATCAAAGTGTGGGCGCTGGAATTCGTTAAAACTATTTGGGTTGGGGCTTTACAAAAATTTAACTTCGCAGCTACTTCGATATTTTTTTTCGTCTGTTTAATTGTTGTAGCCTGATTTATAGCTTGTTCTAAAAGAGTATTTAATTGTTTTACTATATGAGGCAATTTGAAGTCTTGATTTGCAACAACTTCACTGTTAATCATTTCCACAATGCTAGAAATATTATTTTGGGTAGATGCTGCATCTAGAAAGGGAAGAATGACGATGTAAGCAGTGAGAAATAATGCTTCGTCACTATCTACATGAAAGGTGAAAATAGTCCGGCGACGACCACTTTCGATGCTTGGAGGTTGTTTCAGCCCTCGATATTCTTGAGCAATTTGGTAGTAAGCGCCTGCGATCGCAAAATTGGCTTCGTGTTCTAGGGCTGCATCAACAATAATCCGAATTGTTGGCGGTGTTTCGTTAAAAAAATCTCGTGACTCTTCAGAATGGAAGTTTTGGACAATGGAGCGATCGCCATTTGGGCTAAGATCGACCCATTCACAAACCATACCTTCAGTCTTTAAACCAAACCTGGAAGTGGCATAAAGCTTGGCTCCAGTTAAAGTTGCTCCAGTTAAGTCAGCACCGATCCATTCTGCTCTAATTAATTTTGCCTGAGTTAAATTGGCGTGGACTAAACTTGTATTTGTTAAATTGGCATTGCTTAAATCTGCGCCGCTCAAATCTGCCCCGCTCAATTTTGCGCCGCTCAAATCAGCCCACCGGAGATTTGCACCGCTCAAATCTGCCCATCGAAGATTTGCACCACTCAAATCTGCCCCGCTCAAATTAGCATGGCTGAAATTAACTTGTCTGAGTTCGGTATCTCGCAAATTTGCACCACTCAAATCAGAACGACTGAGGTCACTGGCGTTTAAGTTAGCCATCTCCAAGTTAGCTCCGGTTAAAGAAGCACCTCTCAAGATCGTCTCACTCAAGTTAGCGTGACGGAGATTCGCTTGGCGGAGTGTCGCCTCTCGTAAATCAGCACTGGTGAGATTGGCCTCCAATAAGTCAGCGCGACTGAGGTCAGCGCGAACTAACTCGGCGCGGATTAATGACGCTCCTCTAAGTTGTGCGCGACTGAGATCCGCTCGAATCAAATTAGCGACATTGAGACTAGCGTTGTTGAGGATCGCGCTGCATAGATTCGCACCACTCAGTCTGGCTATATTCAGCTTGGCATTGCTCAAATTAGCTTCACTCAGATTCGCGCCACTCAGGTTGACTATACTCAAATTAGCACCGCTCAGATTTATGCCACTGAGTTTTACTCCACTCAGATTGGCTTCTGGGAAGTCAACACCACTAAAGTTTAAGACTCCTGCTGCGTATTGTTCCAGTAATTCCTCTACAGTCATCGATGCTACCCCTTGGATGCCAACTTTAATAGTTGGTAAAGTCATAAAAAACGGAATGTCAAAATCAAAAATGAATATTGGGATTTTAGGATTGGGACTGATTGGCGGATCTTTGGGCTTTGATTTGCGATCGCAAGGACATCATATCTTAGGAGTTAGTCGCCGTGAAGCTACCTGTCAAAAGGCAGTTACCTTCGGCAGTGTTGATGAAGCATCAGTCGATTTGAGCCTGTTAGCAGCCGCAGAAGTTGTATTTATTTGTACACCTCTAGCCCTTATTGTGCCCCAATTTGAACAGTTAATCGCTCATTTGCCTACCGCTACAGTCGTTACTGATGTCGGTTCGGCGAAAGCACAGATAGTCAAAGATATTACTCCCCTTTGGGATAATTTTATTGGTGGTCATCCAATGGCGGGCAGAACAGACAGTGGGATAGAAGCTGCACAGCGAGATTTATTTGTTGATAAACCTTATGTATTAACACCGATAACGACAACACCAACTAGTGCAATTACRGTTGTRGAAGAAATTGTGCGATCGCTCGGAGCTAATATCTAYTATTGTCAACCAGARCAACATGACCGCGCTGTKAGTTGGATTTCCCATTTACCGGTGATGGTCAGTTCCTCGTTTATTGCTGCTTGTTTAAGYGAAACTGACCCCGATGTTTTGAAATTAGCCCAAAAGTTAGCTAGTTCAGGTTTTCGGGATACTAGTCGTGTGGGTGGCGGGAATCCAGAGTTGGGCGTAATGATGGCGCGGTATAATCGTCAAGCATTACTGCGATCGCTGCAACAATATCGTCAAAACCTCGATGAGTTGACTAACTTAATTGAGCAAGAAAATTGGGCAGTTTTAGAGGAAAAGTTCAAATCAAGGCAACAAGCACGACCTGATTTTGTTTAATAGTTGTCGGGTGCGTTTAGCTATCGGTAACGCACCCATTTTTTAATTTAGTGAGTTAATTGATAAACAGAATTCAGAATTCAGAATTCAGGAGTCAGAATCAATCATTCGGGGATTTCGACCCGCGACTGATTCAAGACCACGAAATCTATGATTTGATGGGGTCTTAAACCCGGTTATTCAGACGCTCGCAGACTCGCTAACGCTGCGCTATCCACCAGTCGTACAAAATTCATTCTGTTAGCGGATAGCTAAGGTTTAGCCCATTCTGGCTCCTGACTCCTGAATTCTGTTCGATAAAATCTTTAAAAATGCTACTCGACAGTCTGACAGTCACCAAACCGATGTACCATACAGATAAATTTACAAAAATCAACAATGGTAGAACGTCCAATTAAGAAATCGGAACGTCAGTCTCAAGGAAGCACTGACAGCAATTCCGAAAATTCGGATTCTGTAACCCCTATTGAATCCAACCCCAAAAGCTCAAAACCGAGCCGCGATGCCGAAGGCGGGCTGCGCCAACGCTCGTCTGACAAAGGAAAAAAAGGATCGTCATATAGGGATGAAGGCAGACAACCAGTGAATCCTGCACTAGCGCGTGGCCCAAAACCCGTTAAACCTCCAGCCCCCAAAGTTACAACAGAAGAACTTGAAACCGAATCAGAATCTATCTCTGAGGAATCTCAAGAATAACATTACAAGTTTTGCGTGTGATGTGGGAGGCTATAAGTATATAAAGACTGGGATTTCTGGCTCCGAAGACAGCGATCGCGCCCCCCATCACCATTAGATTATTTTTAGCGATCGCATATCTCACAGAGTTTCTGTCTGTCAAATGCGCGAATGGGTAGGTGTACAAATTCCACACTCCAAAAAAAATGCTTCTATCTCAATACCAGCAAGCATTTCACCCCACTCATTACCCAATTATCATCCGCGCAATCTCTGAAATGCTTACAAAAACTAGGATGTCAGCCTTTAACCTTTCCCGACACTCTTCTCAAAGGAATTCTCTAATGCTATGATTGCTCCAGAATCGCGCAACCGCACCTTGAAAACTAAATACAGCTTGCCTTCCCGGCTTCCGCTATTGCAATTCATCAAAATCCCTATTAGGGATTGAAACAAAATTGCTCCTAATTTCAATGGTGAGGGAGTACTATTGCAATTCATCAAAATCCCTATTAGGGATTGAAACAAGACGACGAGATTCAGAACCGGGAAGCTGAAAAATTGCAATTCATCAAAATCCCTATTAGGGATTGAAACCAAGAATTGCACCAGTCAAATTCAACCAAAGATGCCAAGAAATTGCAATTCATCAAAATCCCTATTAGGGATTGAAACTTAGGTACAACTTATGCAGGTACTACCACTCTTGCATTGCAATTCATCAAAATCCCTATTAGGGATTGAAACAAACAATCTTGCTGACTTAATACGTTCATAATTAGATTGCAATTCATCAAAATCCCTATTAGGGATTGAAACTTTGATGACTTCTGTTTGTATTTTTCTCGCTCTCTAGCATTGCAATTCATCAAAATCCCTATTAGGGATTGAAACTGGGCAATGAAAATGCTGACCCTGAAGAGGGCACAATTGCAATTCATCAAAATCCCTATTAGGGATTGAAACGGAGCCTGCCGCGCCTTCGGCGCTGCCAGTCCCCTATTGCAATTCATCAAAATCCCTATTAGGGATTGAAACAAAGTTTTGATTGCATATACGAAACCGGAAGCATTGCAATTCATCAAAATCCCTATTAGGGATTGAAACGTATTATCAACTGCTGTTTGCACATCGGCGGGAACATTGCAATTCATCAAAATCCCTATTAGGGATTGAAACTTACGAAGGACAAGGAGGCGACCGTGTAATACGATTGCAATTCATCAAAATCCCTATTAGGGATTGAAACAATTGCATAATTATCTGTTGATTTGGTTCCTAGAATTGCAATTCATCAAAATCCCTATTAGGGATTGAAACCCCAGCTAGAATGAGCGCTCTAAAAACCAGATTTCATTGCAATTCATCAAAATCCCTATTAGGGATTGAAACTACTATGCCAGACCACCTCCGAAACAGTCCTTTCATATTGCAATTCATCAAAATCCCTATTAGGGATTGAAACTTCAATGCAATAACTAACGCAGTGAGTACATTAATTGCAATTCATCAAAATCCCTATTAGGGATTGAAACCAAAACCAAATAACTAGTACCTTTACTAGCGCATTGCAATTCATCAAAATCCCTATTAGGGATTGAAACTATGCAGATGAGTACATAATCCTCAGAGAAGCCAATTGCAATTCATCAAAATCCCTATTAGGGATTGAAACACAGAAGACTAAAAAGTTACCATAATCAAAGAACATATTGCAATTCATCAAAATCCCTATTAGGGATTGAAACAAAAATGTTGATTTATCTTTGTTCGCTGCCACTGATTGCAATTCATCAAAATCCCTATTAGGGATTGAAACAATTATTCGCTTGGAGGAGCAGTTTTTTTTGAGGGCGCAAAGCCTTGCGCCCCTACACCCCTACTGTTCTTCGCCTTTTTCCTGAAGGAGCGATCGCCAATCTTCCATCGCCTTCTCCGTCCACAGCCAATTTTTAGTTAATTTATCTACCTGGAAATTTTCTCGATCGGAATTGAGAACCGTTTGCCGCAACTTGATCGCTTCATTCAGATATTGCGTCTGCTTACCATTAGATTGACTAAGTGCAGATTTATACAGTCCAAGAGCTAAACCAGCATAAGAAGTTAAAGCATCTTGAGGAACAGCTGTATTTCTGGATGTTGAATTTGTGTTCTGTTCTTTGAGAGCTAAATTCAAAGCCTTGAACCAAGAATCATTGGCGCGATTCAGATTGCCTTCTGTGTAGTAGGCAAATCCCAAAGCGTTATTATATAAAAGCGATTCGGGTTTAGCTTTGGCAGCAGTTTCCCAATAACGGCGGGCATCATCGACGCTATAGTTATTGTCTCCAGTTTGGATAGACTGCCACGCCAATCGTCCCTTGTAAAAGTTTACAGATGGATCGTCAGCTTGTTTACTGGGAATTAGTTTTAAGGAAGTTTCAGCCGCAGCCAGTGCGCCCCGATTGAGTAGTTCTTCTACAGCCAATAACCCACCTTGCAAATCACCCTGGCTCAATTTTTCCGTAGCAGTAGCGGTGACAATTCCAGTCGCTTCTATTCCTAAATCAATGTTCGGCTGCTTTTGAATCGGTCGAGAATCAGGTAAAGACTGGGCGGGAATTACTGGGATATTAGGCAGTGCTTGGGGGCGATTTTGCCACCACCAATTTAAACCGATCGCAGCGGCGATCGCACTGATCCCCACAACACCCACAATCGGCCACATCTGGCGGCGACGGGTACGATTTCTTGGTGGAGGTGGTTGCGATTGCGAAAAATTAGAATTTCGCCAATTCTCTTCAAGGTTTCCAGGAGTCGGAGGTGGCGGTGGTGGAACTTCTCCCCACAAATCTGCTGACTCTTGTGAGGAAGTCATTTCCTCTGAAATCTGGCTTTGGTGAAGACTATTTTCGCGAATTTGTTGATCCGGTTCAGTTGCAGGTTTTTGGTTATCTAACTGACGAAACAAATCCGAAACTATCGCAGAATCTTCTTCATAGCTTGGATCGTCATATTCAATTTCATCAACCAGATCGCCCCAAGTATCTTCACCCAGCCAGTCCAACCCAGAAGAGTCACGCGTCAAACCACTAGGAATCATGTCCTCCATTCCTAAAGGCATCTCGCTATCATCAGGCATACCAGGGTACATCGTGGAAGTTACCCCTAAAGGCGAACTATACTGATTCAGCGACTCCCTACTTGCGGATACCTCAGTTTCCTGACTCAGAAAACCGTCAAATTCTGGCTGAAGATATAAAATCGGTAATGCCCAGTACATCTGGTGAGAACCATAGGCAGAAATTAATCCTTGGCGCACCCGACTTACACACAAATCTACTGGATATCCCTGACTTAAGTTGCGGTAAAACAATTGTGTGAGCGTCAACGCCACTTCATCAGGAATCCTTTCTGACATCGCCAAAACGCTTCTAATTCCGCGCTTAACGAGACTTTCTGCTAAGTTTCGTTCGCCAGTATCTCCAGAGGGATTGGACGCCGCTGTGTACGCGCCCAAGCAGGAATTAAACACTGCCATTTGGATGTTATTGTTGACAAGCAAACCTGCCAAATCGTCCCCAGTTAAGATTTCCGTTAAGCCAGTTCTGCGACTAACAAGATAAATTTCTCCGCCATTTCCACCTAAGTTACTATGACCAGAGTAGTGGAGAACGTGGTATCTGCCTTGTTCTAGGGCTTGCGTCAGTTCTTCCCGTCCTGGTTGGTCTAATACAGTGAGTTCAATTTCGGGGAAACGATTGCGACTTTCACCAGGTCGTGACGTTTGACGGTGAAGTTCAGCTTGCAGTTTAATTGCTTCTTGCTTCTGTAAGTCAAGACGGACTTGATCTGAGGGAGAAGCAATTACCATTAATACTTTGACACCACCTTGTTCTAGGGGTGTGGGCATATTTTGCGTAGGCGTAGCCCCCCGCAGGGATCGCAAAGGAGAAGCCCCCAAAATTCCACTTTGGAAGCGAGAAAAAGCCACATAAGGCCCAGTAGCCAGAGGGCGATCGCCTGCGTGCATTACTTCCCAAGGCAAACGAGCTAATCTAGTGTCTTTTAGCCCCAAACGTAACCGTAGTACTTGTTGATGGTTCTGGGCAATACCTTGGGCAGTAATCCAACTATCTCTGAGAGTGCCTTGAAATAGCGCGTTATAAAATTGTTGACCCAACGCCACCAAATTCACAGAGTTTCTGGCGATATCGCTTTCATGTCCACCAGAGGTAAATGGATCTCCTTGCAACACCGAATTCAACGGGTCATTCATCAAATGCCCAGCAGCCATCAACCAATCAGCTATAGGCCAAGTCACCAATTCTTCTGCCAATGGTACCCCAGGCGCTACTTGTTCCGTCCGCACCAAGTAGTCATTTTGCCCTACTGGGGTTACGGAAATATGGAATTCCTGGGTCACAACTTCTCCTGTCCGCCTCCTAAATCTGGTTTGAAACGCGAAAGTTTCAAGTCGATTTTTCGCTTCCTCTGATAATTTAGATGCATCGCGCCCCTGAATGTTTCTGATTCGGTGTCGTTTTGGTTTTTCTGCCTCTACAACTTTATCCGGATCGGATTACCTGGGTCTAGAACACTTAATTGGTAGATGCACCTTGATCTTCAACTCCCCTAGTTGGCTAACACCCACTGGGGGTTTTTTTATTTTTGGCAAACAACAGCAACTTCTGACGCAGATATTCTCTACCAGAAAATAGTGCTTAATCCTAGAATACTTGATTAATAGATGGATGTCCCTCGATCTTTAACTTCCCTAATTGAGTTAATATCCACTTTTATTTTTTTTACACACGACAACAATCAATTTTCTAATAAATTTATCCGGAGCATGGTGGTTAAACCTAGAACATTTAAGTGGTAGATGCACCCTGATAACTAACTCCCCTGGTTGGCTAATGCCGACTGGGGGTTTTTTTATGAAAATTGAGTGCTATCGATTAACCTTGACACACCCATTTTGTAAAGCAGCGCACCGATCGTTTAATTGGTAGGTCTGTCCTGATAACTAACCCCTCTGAGGTTTTTCTTTGATCGACAAACAGTAACAACTTCAACCTCTGCTAATTTATCCGGTAGCGACCCATTTATTTTAGAAAAGATTATTGGTAGATGCACCCTGATAACTCACTCCCCTGGTTAGTTACACCCACTGGGGGTTTTTTCTAGTTGCGTCACCGATAACGAACGCGAATGCGTCTCGTAGAAAAATATTAGCAACTCTTTTCCTCTCAAAGAAGCTACGCGTAGCTTGCTTCTCCATAAAGGTACGAGCTTCACAGTCCGTTATAGACATTGCCATCAACCCTAATTTAGTGCATTTTTCCCGGAAGATGCTGGCTGCCCCTAGAAAAGATTATTGGTAGATGCACCCTGATAACTCACTCCCCTAGTAGGYTAACACCGACTGGGGGTTTTTTTTATTAAAAAAAATAACTGACCCCGATAACTCACTCCCCTGATAGGTTAACACCGACTGGGAGTTTTTTCTACTAGTTGCGCTACCAATAGCGATCGCGAGTGCGTCTCAGAGATAAGTGCTAGCAAGTCTTTTCCTCTCACAGAAACTACGCCTAGCTTGCTTCTTCATAGAGGTACGAGCGTCACAGTCCGTTATAGACATCGCCATCAACCCTAATTTAGTTCATTTTTCCCGGAAGATACTGGCTGCCCCTAGAAAACATTATTGGTAGATGCACCCTGATAACTCACTCTCCTAGTAGGTTAACACCCACTGGGGGTTTTTTTATTTAAAAATAACTGACCTTTGTACAAATTTATCCGGAGTATGGTCTTCAAGCTGAGAACACTTAATTGGTAGATGCACCCTGATAACTAACTCCCCTAGTAGGTTAACACCCACTGGGGGTTTTTTTATTTAAAAAATAACTGACCTTTGTACAAATTTATCCGGAGTATGGTCTTCAAGCTGAGAACACTTAATTGGTAGATGCACCCTGATAACTAACTCCCCTAGTAGGTTAACACCCACTGGGGGTTTTTTTGCCGTAGACGCATAGCGGTGAGCCACATAACTGGAGTAAATCACTATCACTGCTCTTGTTGCTACTGCTGGTAGACCTTGAGTATCCTCCTGCTGCCAGGATAGAGCATAACTTACTCACTCAATCCCTAAATCGCTTTCTTTTTATTGTGAGCTAGAGATGCCACTCCAAAATGATTGCTATGATATTTAATCACATTCTTAATTTTTTTTATATATTTTGACGAATTCCCTTTTAACTTTCACTATTTGTCTGCCTTAGCAAACTTCCTTCTTACTCAGCACAGACTAACAGACTAAATGTCATGCTACCGCTAACAGCACTCCTGAAGCAATTGAAAACTGCTAGAAGTTCCAATTTTTTAGCTGGCTGGGATTAGAGGGTATTTGTGTGGTAAACAGGCGGTCTAAAATTTCTGATTTCTGTTCTGAACTGAAGTTGTCATAAAAATTTTCAAGGTTCTCAACTATTCCAAAATTTCTGAAAGCCTCTAAATTAGAATCTGGTTTTTCAATTAGAGGTTTTTGTCTATTCTGGGAATAAGTAAGTATGTCTACTGTATGATTATTCTTTCGATACACAAGCTGCATCAATAAATCCATTGCAACAGTTGGCAGAACGCGGCAGGTATAAGTCACGAAAAAATCAAAAGTCATATTTCCTAGACGGATGCGATCGCCATCTTTGAGCTTGATCGGCCTAACAGCGCGATTACCATTCACGAACGAGCCATTGGTACTGTTGAAATCAATTAAGTAAAAACCTTGCTCGTCAATATGCTGAATAGCAGCGTGGCGACGAGACAGATGATTGTCAGCAATGCAAATACCACTGGTGCGATTACGACCTATCGTCCAGATTTGTTGTGGCTGTTGTAAACTCTGAGTCTGATTGTCGCCCAAGTTAGTCATCAAATAAACAGCAGCATTATCCACTACACCATGTACGTAACCCGCCTTGACTCTCCTCAACGACGGTTGAGATAGGTTTTCTAGCTGAAGAATTTCATCTAGAAGGCTGCTGTGGTGTTCATACAACTTGAGGAATACTTGATATAAAGTTAATCGCCGTTCTATTTCTGTTTGTGCAAAGTCAGTCATTATACGTAAACCTTATACTACCGGATTTCGGTTGTAATATACATCTCCAGCCGACAATCAGGGATAATTGATTTTTTGCTTTTTGCTGTCATCTGAAAATTTAGTGGTTTCGGATCATTCGATTTTACGAATTTTAGGTTTGATATTCCCTGTTCTTTGTAAACATAAAAAGCATGTAAATACCTTTAAAAAATTATTATGATACTTTATTGTTTATTGTAAATAATCATTTGTTATTTGTAACAGATAAAAATCATAAAGATTTCATGAAGAATTGACAATCATCTGCGTATTTTTGCTAGATATTTAGATATTTCTTAATATTAGTGTGAGTGATGGCTATCGCTCAACCTAAGTATTATACATATTTGGTCAACTCTGAATAAATCAGAAGTTTTTATCGAGAATAATTAAAGATAATTTTCCTAGATATAAGAAAGAAAAGTTCAGCCTGTGATTCTTATAAAATAAGTGTTTTAAAATTTTTAATAAAAATGGATAACTTAAAAGCAGGGAGGTTGAAGCTATTCTCCTAATCTAAAATAATTGATTTCAATAAAAAGGATTCATCCGTCAGGATAATCTAGAATCTAATATAGGAATTCGGATAGAACTACAGCGACAAGAGAGGCTATTCCCGATGAATTGGGAAACTCCATCCCTCTATAGGTTAGGGTAGTTCACACTTTAAAATCACAACAAGCCTCGTTTGCCATTGGGGCGCACGGTCATCCAATTTGTTTTTGCTAGTGCTAGCTGCTCATCGGAAACTTTGGCACTGGTGAGATTAGCACCACACAGATTAGCTCCTCGGAGGTTAGCATTGCTGAGATAAGCATTGCTAAGGTCTGCACCCCGCAGGTCTGCTCCTTCTAAATCAGCATGGTTAAAGTATGCTTTGCTCAAATTAGCATCCTTAAGATTTGCTCGAGTCAGACTGGCTCTGCCAAAGTCACTATTGTGAAGATTAGCGCCCTGAAGATTGGTTTTTTGCAACTGAGCAGAATGGAAATTTGTTTGAGATAAATCAGCACCTTGCAGATTTAGCAAATTTAAATTGTGTAAGGCAAAATCTCGTCTTCCCTTCAGATAAGCTGTTAATAAACCTTGGGTATCTAACTTCCGCCCAACTTTAGAATTTTGAGCTTGTGAACCATTGCTATTGCTACTGAAAGTCGTTGATTTGGCCATCCCAGAACCCTGGTGCGATCCCGCAGCTTCCGCTGCCTTGGCTCGTCTAGCACGAATCGCTGCTGCTACCTGTGCCACTCCAGTGCTGGTAGCAGCAGGGTTGTTACATAAAACAGCAGAGTTTTCCAGGTGATTATGTGTTCGCTCTTTAGATCCATTATCAGATTTAATCAGCAAACCCTTTGCTAAACTATCTAAGTATGGTTCTATTTCCAATGCTCTGAGAACTTCTGCCGCTGACTGATAGCGATTACGTACAGACACCTCTAACATTTTTCGCAACACATTTCTTAAGTGATCGCTCACTTGCACAAGCTGCTCCCACATCATCTCGCCAGTGTTGGGATTGTAATCTAAATCTTTAGGAGTTTTGCTAGTCAGTAAATAAATGCATGTTATCCCCAAAGCATAAATATCACTGGCATAGACTGGACGCATAGCCATTTGCTCTGGCGGTGCAAAACCAGGAGTACCAATTGCATACGCAGTTAATGCTGTCTGTCCTGATGGACCTGTCGCACCTTGGCTGATTTGGTTTTTGACGGCACCAAAGTCGATAAGTACCATTCTGGCATCTTGAGTACGGCGGATTAAGTTGGCTGGCTTGATATCACGGTGAATCACCTTTTGATCGTGGATGTATTGCAACAGTGGCAAAGTCTCGCTCAAAAACTGCTTGACTCCGGTTTCGCTCAAGATGCCGTTAAGTTTGACCTCCTCTTGCAAGGTGTCACCACTGATATATTCTTGAACCAAGTAGAATTGCTCATGATCTTCAAAATAGTCTAACAATCTTGGTACTTGGGGATGATTGCCAATCTTACCTAGAGTTTTGGCTTCTCGTTCAAAGAGTTCTCTGGCCATCTGTAAAACGTGTGGGGCGCTTCCTGATGGGCGTAATTGTTTGATTACGCAACTCGGTTCTCCTGGTAAGCCTTGATCGTTGGCTAGGAAGGTCGCCCCAAAGCCACCCTGACCTAATGGTTTGATCACCTGATAGCGATCGCGCAACAGTAGTTGCGAGCCACAAGACTGACACCTTTGGCTATACACCAAATTTTCTGGATTGGAACAGGTAGGATTTAAGCAGTAGCTCATGCACTCTCAACTCGCTGCACGAATAATCACGGGGAGTGTTATACTCCCTTTCAATTATTTAGACATTAATCAACTCTTGCCAGGTAATTTTTGCTGGAAATCCTTTGAAGAGTTCCTAAAGTTTAACTGAGATTACCTAAAGCGATCACTAAACAAGATTATTTATTATACTTACACTGGCAAATACTGTTTATCCTACTTTCTACCAATTTGTAATTCCTAATGACGCTCTCTCAAGGCTTGTGACGTGTATCGTGCTGTTGCCCCATTGAGAAAATCAGCTTTAATCTGGTTGTTTGTATAGGAGAATTGGTATTTAAAGATATTGGAGGGCAGTGCCCAACGCCAGTTACTATATTTGGGGAAACCCCAAGACGGGACTGGCTACCCTACAGAAAACCGCTGTAGGATTTTGGATGCCCAAATTTGGAGGCAATTTAGAATCATCTCCATTAGTCGTTAAGAGATTATTAACTAGCTTTCATGTTCACACTAATCAGCTGTTCGATAAGTGCAAAAACATCACTGCGACTGAGTTTCTCTTTACCATTAGCAAGGGCGTCAAGAGTGCCGTTTGCCAAGGTGAAGGGGATTTGACAAAAATCTAAGGCTGGCCCCGTAGGAAGGTCTTTGATATAAGCTTCGGCTAGGCCTAGATTGCGCCGGGCATACTCTTGCATATTTTCTGCGCTCCAACCTTCTGGGAAAAATTCTACCCCACGCCCCAAATCTTCATTGTGGTTACGCAGGATATTAACTGCTTGTAAACCCCGACCAAAACCAATCGCCTGGGTACGGTTCGTTTGTGTTCCATCATACCAAGTCCACAAGTCAGAAAGTAACAGTCCCACTGCACCTGCAACTCCAAAGGTATAACGATCTAAATCAGATTCCGTATAAATTTTCCAGTTTTTTTCTGCCCAATAAGCCATCCGGTCTGCCATTGCAGCAGTGGCATCCCAAATTCGAGGTGCAATGGTGTCTGGTGCTAGCAGTGACCATTCTCTAATCCTCAAAGTGACTTCTTCTAATGAATTCTCATACCCACTAAATCCCGCAAAGAAAGCATCTACCGCAAAGCCATCAACTCCTGCCTGTAATGTCAGGCTAATGGTTCTTAACAGCTTTGCTTTAGTAGCGTTATCTAGTTCGGGATGATCTTCAATTTCATCAATGGCACGCATACACAAATATGCTGATGCTACTGCTTCTTGCAATCCTGGCGGTAAAAGACTAATTGGGATATAAAAAGTTCGGCTAGTTTCTTTGAGGATTTGCAATGCATCTCTACGTAAATTCATGTTTTCACTCCCCACTTGATTTTTGCACCACATGAAGTTTGCAGTTTTTTGATGATACTGGATATAGTTTTGACTAAACCTTAAAAACTATAGACTATAAGATAGGCTAGTATTTCATCTAAAAATTGATAGTTTTTGGTGTTGCAATTAACAAAACTCTCAAATTGATCAAAGTCTAGTCTAGTATAGAGGTTTTTGGGTGCAAAAGTGTTTGAAGTGTCGTTTAATATAGCTTTCATAAACTTTTAGTATAGATATAAATAATTATGGTAATATTTGGTTAGATATGACCAAATATTACCATAAGCAAACATCCATTTTAGGGATTTAAAATTACTTGAAGTCTGCGTTAATCTGACTAACAAAGTGTAATTATTGTATATATAAAGACAAGTCTGGAAAAGCTGACAACGGATAACAGCATTTGTACATACCTTTGGATGGGTACAGTGGTTTACCGAAGAGTTAGGGTCAGTTAAATTGGACGACATAATAATGCTGCAATGCCTGAGTTGGACTATACCTAATGGATTGGAGTCAGAACCACCTTGCTGTTCAAAGTGACATAAAGTGACCAAAATTCAAAACAAGAAGTTCCCGTATATTTACGAGATTGGCAATAAAAGGGAAAATTCCATACCTTTATCCTTTACCCCCTTACCCTTTTCCCCACTTCTGCAAGAAGTGTGAATGAGAGGACACCTCCCCATCTGCTCTTCGCAAGGGGGTTATTTCGCGTATTCATCAAGAATCGGTGTTATAGTCCAAATTATGTTTATAAACAAACCGAACGGTCTGTAAATATTCAAAAAAATATCGAAGTATTCCTAATTATTAAATTTTCTGCATCCCTTGTTGATACTGTAAATATTTTTTCTGTAATTCTTCTGGAATGGGAATAAGACGATTATTTTGCAGACTGACAAAACCACCCTTCTGGCTAGCCACTGCTGCTAACTCATTGTTAGATAAAATTTCAGCTTGCACAGTCCACTTTAAGCGTCCTAAACCACTCAGCCATAAACGTCCAATCACTTGATCAATAATCTTTATTGGACGTTTATACTCAATTTCAGTCCCAGCTATAATCGGTGTATATCCTTGCTCAATTTGTTGATTGAGTTGCCAATGTTCATCTAAAAACTTTAGACGTAAATCCTCTAACCATCTTATATACACGATATTACTCACAATTCCCATAAAATCAATGTCGTATGTTTTTACAGGAATTGCTAATACTACTTCTAATGGTCTGTGTAAGTTTTTATTTACTAGCATTATTTCTTTTGATATTTTTTAATACTGCTCGGTCTATTCAATTAAAGAGAAGTTTTCAAGTATTGATTCAGGTGATTAATTACCCTATGGATATGAATTGAATCTCCATAAAGCTTGCTCATCATTATGCCTCCTTCCAGTGTTGCGATTATGATAGTAGCGATTTCATCAGCACTCACTTCCGCGCGAATTTCACCCTTTTCAATTCCTGTTTCAATAATTCGACAAATTAGATGCAGCCAAGAGTTCATCGCCAGTTGAGCGCGTTCTCGCAACGCCGGATGAGCATCATCACTTTCCACAGCAGTATTCAGCAGTGGACACCCTCCCTTGATCGGTGGATTTTCTGCGAAGCTACTAAATACCCCAATGATTGCTTGCAGACGTTCTACTGCGTGGCGTTTGTTTCGTAATACAAATCTAGTATGCTGCTTAATGCGAGCGATCGCAAAATCAAAAGCCTGTAGCGCGAGATCATCTTTGCTTTGGAAGTGATTGTAAATTCCTCCTTTCTGCAATCCAGTTACACGCATAATGTCTGACATCGATGAACCTGCATACCCCTGTTGATTAAACAGTTCGGCTGCTTGCTCAAGAATTCTGGTTTTTGTTTCTTCGCCTTTGGACATTACAGCGATTTTGATAGTAGGGAGTAGGGAGTTTATTAAATTGGAAATTGCTGTAAATAGCTGTAAATAAAATATTACCGACCGAATGGTTTTATTTAAATTATCATGATGGTTGCTTGTAAGTCAAGCTTTTTTCAGCACTGGATACAGCACTAGTACAGTACGGCGTAAATAAACCACCCATTCAAAACCAATGAAATGCTTACGCTGTATTAATTTTTAATTTTTAATTCCGCCTTGCGGTACTAGGCATTGGCTATAGCCAAAGTTTGCCAATGCAGACTTCACCTAGTTATAGACGCCGTTAGTTTTGATGCTACCCCCACCATAATTAATCAGGATTTTGGCATTATCAGGAATTTCAGCAGCAATGTTGGCGATTTGACCTTTGCCAAACAGGATTTTGACTGGATTGCAAAAAACAAAGTTTTCCATGAGTCATTAAACTAGGGAATCGTAATTGAGCTTGAGTATTGTAATCACTTTCAGGATGTTGCCTAATTGCAGCATCAATGCGATATATCGCGTCTCTACAAAGTTTGGAATTATCCTTATGGTTATTAACTTGTAGGTAAATTTTTTAGCAACCAGTCCGTAGTGAGTTTGACTGACTGCGGTGTATTATCCAGATAATTGAACAATATACAACGCGAATACGCTAGACGTTTAATCATACTTACGAGTAAAATACGGTAAGTGCATCGCCTTACGTGGTTTTATATGTAAAACTGTAGAAAAACATAGTTAGAAGTTGAGTTTAGCAGAGCGACTGACCAATAAGCATTTATCAAAGTCTATTTGAGCTAAATGCCAGTTGTCATGCTTACAAAAACTTCCAGACAGGTTTTAAGTTGTCCAGGAATCCTTGAGAAACACAATAATTGTCATAAATAGCCCAGTCTACCACTGGGCTATAGTTTGGCTGAGTTGCTGCTCTCTAACTGCTCGTAGTTAAGTCAGTGAACAGTTATCAAGGCTCCGTTTGGGGAATTAATCAACCCTTACCGACGCTGCTCACTTATAGAAGTGGGAGACTCAACAGGACTCTGATAACTGATAACTAATTGTTGAAATCGCCAAAGAGTATGCACTATCTATTACTACCGTTCTTTAGCTTTTTTGTTGGTATCATCGTTGGTTTGACGGGAATTGGTGGAGCGTCTCTCATCACCCCAATGTTGATTTTTGTTTTTCAGGTTCCACCTTCCATCGCTGTGAGTTCTGATGTTGTGGCCGCCACCTTGATGAAAATTGTTGGTAGCGTCAAGCATTGGGAACAGAAAACCCTCGACACAGAAGTTGTCAAATGGCTGGCATTTGGGAGTGTTCCAGGCTCATTGTTCGGAGTAGGGATTTTGCACTTCATTAAACGTACAGGTGAGTATAACCTGGATAATATCTTGCTCCGTTTGCTGGGTGGGATGATTTTGCTAGTCACAGTGTTAGCACTAGTGCAATTGTTGTTATTGACTTTTTTCCCCAAATTTAATTTACCCGAACTGCCAAAGTTAGACTTAGAAACTAACTTTGGTCGATTTATAACAATCACCTTGGGAGCAATTTTAGGCTGTTTTGTCGGTCTAACTAGCGTCTCATCAGGTTCAATGTTTGCCCTAGTGCTGATTGGGTTTTTCCGCCTTGATGCACGGAAGTTAGTGGGTACAGATATTTCACACGCAGCAATTTTACTGCTGTTTACAGCCCTTGGTCATCTCAGCCTGGGAACAGTTGATTGGAGTTTGGTACTGCCTATATGGTTAGGCTCTGTGCCTGGGGTGTTACTAGGTGCTAAAATCTGCCAAGTAGCTCCGCAACGCCCACTACGGTTTATTATTTACGCCATTTTGATGATGGTAAGTTGGAAATTAGTTCATCAGGTGTAACCAATTTGAGATTTTCAATTCCAAATCCAGCATTCAACATTGATTAACTTCTCATCCAAGATAGTAGAGTGAACGTACCTCGCTCGTACATAATGAATAGACCCAAACCAATTAAGACAAAAGGTACAACAGCCTTACCGTAGCGACTTAAAATATCAGCAATGGTAGGTTGACGGCTTAAAAAATAAGCGATCGCACACCAAACCCCTACCATGATAAAAAATATACTTAGAATTACTCCCAAGCTGGCAAGATTCTGACCAGCGAACAAAGGGATATATATACTAATATTGTCACCACCATTTGCGATCGTTACTGCTGCCACTTTATAGGTTTGGGGGTGCAAAATACTCAAAATAAAAGATAATACTGGGTTAGTAGGTGTAGGCTCTCTAAAATCACTACTGACTGTCTGAACTGTTGTAGTTTCTTCTTTTCTAGATATTAATTGTTGAATACCAATAGCAATTGGTAGTAGTCCTAGCAATCCTATCCATTCCCGCTGTACAACCAATCCACCAAAAAATCCAGGTAAGCTAGCGATGATGATGGCTGCAAAACCCAGATATTGACCGAGTAAGATATGCCGCCGCCGAAAATTACCGTCTACCTGTGAAAAAAATATTAACAAAATAATGATGTCATCTATGTTAGTAGCGATGAAGGCAATTATCCCTTCACTGAAGGCTGTCCCTAGCTGACTCATGCTGGATTTTTAGAATCTACGATTTACCACCATACCAAATTAACCTTTCAAGTAATTCAACTACACCACTCCCCACTCCCTACTCCCCATTACCAATCTCAGTCGTAGTCTAAATACCTGAAAACTGCTGTTAAATATGAGCGAGTTAGTTACTGAAATTACTACAGGGGCAATTGCGTTCATTGCCACTAACATTGATGATATTGTCATTCTATTGTTGTTTTTTTCTCAAATAAATGCTAACTTTCGTCCCCGGCATATAGTTTCTGGTCAGTTTCTCGGTTTTACAGTTTTGTTAATCCTTAGTCTTCCGGGTTTATTTGGTGGGTTAGTTTTATCAAAAAACTGGATTGGATTACTTGGTTTACTACCAATGTCCATAGGTATCAGTAGCTTAGTGAATCGGGAAGAAGATTCATCAAAAGAAGTTATAGCTGCTACAGAAGAAGCTGAAGCATCAACAATTACTAGCTTTTTTTCTCCCCAAGCTTATAGTGTGGCAGCTGTTACAATTGCCAATGGTAGCGATAATATTAGTGTCTACGTGCCTTTATTTGCTAGCTGCAACTTAGAGAGTTTTTTGGTAATTCTCGGATTATTTTTTCTCTTGTTAGGAGTTTGGTGCTACATTGCATACAAATTAATTAACAATAGAGTCATAGCTGATGTATTGACTGACTACATTAATTATCTTGTGCCTTTTGTTCTGATTGGATTAGGCGTTTTTATTGTATTAAAAAGTGAGGCTTTAAGTCCAATAAAGCTCGCTGCTAGTGGTGTCTGTTTGATGATTTTGGTGAAAAACAATGAAAGTGCCGATGAAATTGGCGAAAATTCTAATAGATAAACGAGCCAATTTTAGATTTTTATCGAGGAAGGCAGGAGGAAAACGTTTTTTGTTTTGCTGAGTATCGTTAAAAAACAAGGAAATACTCTTAGACTTTTCTTCGATAATAGTGCCTGTGCTGTCTAAATACTGTCCATTGGTATCGAAAACAGTTAATCCATCTGGAAAAAGAGGGGCAACGACATTATTTAAAAAGCTTTGAAAATCATTATTAGAAACCTGATATAACTTGCTCAATCAGGCTGAAGCGAGACTGAGTAGAAGTTAGACCTGTAGAGACGCGAAATTGATTGGGTTACGCTAACTTCCTGCTGTACTAATGCGTCTCTAACAAGGATTTTGGGCTTAATTGATGGGGATTCAGACCCCATCTGAATCAAACTTTACTCAACCACTCATTCTCCTCTGGGTCTTTGAACAGTGAGGTGCTGAGGTAGCGTTCACCGAAGCTAGGCTGGATCATGACGATTAGGCGACCTGCATTTTCTGGTCGTTGTGCCACTTGAATAGCTGCGTATAAAGCAGCGCCAGTCGAAATCCCCGATAGTAATCCTTCTTCTTTTGCAAGGCGACGGCTGTAAGCGATCGCTTGCTCATCCGCTACCTGAATCACTTCATCCACCAGTTCTGAACGGTAAATTGCTGGGACAAATCCCGCGCCAATACCCTGAATTTTGTGAGGGCCTGATTTACCGCCTGCTAATACCGGACTGTTGCTGGGTTCAACTGCGATCGCTTGAAAACTCGGCTTCCGTTTTTTAATAACTTCTGAAACTCCCGTAATCGTCCCACCAGTACCCACTCCCGCCACGAGAATATCTACCTCTCCATCGGTATCATTCCAAATTTCTTCGGCTGTGGTTTCGGCGTGAACTTTCGGGTTAGCGGGGTTGCGGAACTGCTGCAACATATAAGCATTGGGCGTTTTAGCTACAAGCTCCTCTGCATGAGCGATCGCTCCTCGCATCCCTTCTACTCCTGGCGTTAACTCTAGTTGAGCGCCATAAGCTTTAAGCATCGATCGTCTTTCGTGGCTCATTGTGTCAGGCATCGTTAGAATGAGATGGTAGCCCTTGGCAGCTGCCACCATCGCTAGCGCAATTCCTGTATTTCCAGAAGTCGGCTCTACTAAAACAGTTTTTCCGGGGTGAATCAAGCCTGCTTCTTCTGCCGCTTCCACCATACTCGCGCCAATCCGGTCTTTCACAGAAGATGCTGGATTCATGCTTTCTAGCTTCACCACAATCCGAGCAACCGCTCCTGAAGCTTGGGGAATCTTGTTTAATTGAACTAAAGGAGTTCGGCCGATTAACTCTGTGATATCTTTCGCTATCCGCATGTGGGTACTCCGTCGTGTCTAAATATAATACATTGGACTCTGCTGGGCGCGAGTTTCTCTTTCCTCGCACAAGTCTTGGAGTGTATAACGACCCAAAACTTCTATTGAGGCAGCGTTAGCTTGCTCCCAAACTTCATAAACCAGAGTCTTTTCTAGAGTCGGAGAGTTAGAGGTATCTTTGTCTTTCCGCTCGCCTTCAACCAAAGTGACAATTTCAAGTATTGTAATCTGCCAAGGTTCCCGAACTAAAACGAAACCTCCTTTAGAGCCGCGTTGACTCTGCACCACACCAGCACGCCGGAGGTTGGTCAAAATTTGTTCCAGATAGCGCTCAGGTATGGGTTGCTTGGCAGTAATCTCGCTCATGGTTAAAGGAAGTTTTTTTCCGTGGTGGCTTGCCAGTTCTAATAGTGCCAGCAGCGCATATTCCACTTTGGAAGACAGATCCAAGAGAGCGTAGTTTTGGCTATTCAACACTGTACTCAACATACTACGGTGAATTGAGGGACATATCGCAGTTTATGCGAAATTAATTTTTTTCAACTGTGGAATGTGATAGCATCCCACTTGTTACCCACGAAAACACTATACTCTATCGACTTACCGTAGATTGTACTTTTACACAATTCTCATAAAGGACTCGATCTTTTTCTGGGAATCATCCTGAGTTTCTGTTTTCAGAGCCTCACCTACCAACAAAAATCTCAACAGAGTATGCTACTAACTGATTTGCGAACCATTTTTGAGCGTGACCCAGCAGCCCGTAACTGGCTAGAAGTATTGTTTTGTTACCCTGGACTGCAAGCTCTAGTGTTTCATCGATTGGCACACTGGCTGTATAAAATTGGAATTCCGTTCATACCAAGATTCATCTCTCATATTAGTAGGTTTTTAACTGGAATTGAAATTCATCCTGGGGCATTAATTGGCCAGGGAGTGTTTATTGACCACGGGATGGGAGTAGTGATTGGTGAGACTGCGATCGTGGGCGACTATGCCCTAATTTATCAAGGTGTCACCCTTGGCGGGACTGGGAAAGAAAGCGGCAAACGCCATCCAACTTTAGGCTCTCATGTGGTTGTGGGAGCGGGTGCGAAAGTATTGGGAAATATTCAAATTGGCGATCGCGTCCGTATCGGAGCCGGTTCTGTGGTGCTACGAGATGTCCCCAGTAACACTACTGTAGTTGGGATTCCAGGGCGCGTAACTCGTCAGAACAACTCGTCTAGCAATGTTCTGGATCATGATAAAGTACGCGACGTAGAAGCTGAAGTCATCCGCGCTTTATTTGAACGCGTCAAGTCTCTAGAGAAACAGTTTGAGCAGTTGGAACAATCAAGTTCGTCTCCAACTGAACTTGGCGACGAATTAACCGACAACCCTAAGAGTAATAATTCTGATGGGATGATAGAAGATTTTCTTGATGGTGCGGGAATTTAGGGAATGGAGGGGAGAGGTGACAGGTGATAGGCAATTTTATCTGTACCCTGTAACCTGTACCCTATTCCCTTTTTTAAAATACCCATAGGTTCTTATAACCTGATATAAATGTAATACTACGGTTAATTTATCGGAGAATAGTTTTATATAATATGGTGTCTTTGTACACAAGCTTATCTAGTCTAAGCAGTAACAATACTAAGCAAGTTTTTGCGCGTAGATCATTTCTGCCAGAGCATCATAACGACCTTTGGAAGATTGAAACGGGTTTTGTCAGAACTTTTACCTATTTGGAAGATGGTACAACTGTCGCTTTAGGATTGTGGGGCCCTGGAGATGTCGTTGGTAAGAGGTTGTCAAAATTAGAACCTTATCAGATGGAATGCCTAACTAAAGTGGAGGCAACAGTTTTACCTCTAGAGGAGTGGACTGAACTAACAGAAACTCTACTTGCCCATATTCAACAGGCTCAAGAATTGATGATCATTCGTAGCCATAAAAAAGTGGATACTATGCTCATCAAGCTGTTGGCATGGTTATCCAAAAAGTTTGGTTCGGAAGTTGAGAAAGGACGTTTAATAGATATGCGTCTGACTCATGAAGACCTGGCGGAAATGCTTGGTTCAACTCGTGTTACCATTACTCGTGTTCTTGGACAGTTTGAGCAAGAGGGCTTGATCGATCGTCTCTCCTTACATCGAATTGTTCTAAAAGAAGAAGAAATTTGGTACTACGAAATTTAGATTATTTCAGTAAAACCAGCTATCGCCGTCAGCATTCGGCTTACCCACAATTCTAAGATTCAGGGATTCTAGGTAAGCTAAACCGCGAGAAATTCGTGGCACTGTTCCCCGCAGTTCAATGTCAAAGCATCCTTCTTGATCTGTATTTGGTTGTAGCATAGCCTTAGTAATATTAACTACCAAGCCGTAAGTAGAAATTAACTGCGAAATTACGGGCGCTTGCAGATAGCATTTGGGAATATGTATCCGCAGACGAATCTGAGTGACTTGGCTTTTTTCAGAAACTGAAGAAACCAGTGATAATCTGTTTTGGGAATTGGTTTTTTGGTGATTTAGTGCTGCCATTGGATAGTGGTAATTTTATTAATTAGCGTAGGCGTAGCCCGTCGTAGACATCGCTATAAACGCTAGACAAATCTAGCCAAATCGGTAGTCCCAGTTTTTCTAAATAACTCAAGCTAGAGTAGAGTTGCTTTGTTCTCCCCCACAAATCCAAGTCAAACCAGCCGTCATCTTGCGTATCGGGTTGAAGTATAGCACTAGTAATATTGACCGTTAGTCCATAACGAGAAACTAACTCAGAAATCACTGGTTCTTCGTAATAAGATTTTAAGACGCACAGTTGTAAACGCAATCGATTGGTTTGACCCAGAGAAATCCATTGCTGGAATTGTTGTTGCCATTTATTTGTCAGCCATGCAGAGTCTTTGGGACTCAGTTTGGTAGCTGGATTTGGGAAAGGTAGAGTGTGCTGGTTGGATTGAATTTGGTTAGCGATCGCTAGTTGCAGCAAATTCACTCCCAATCCTTGCAAGTAAGATAAACTATTTGTCAGTTTTTGGGGATTTCCTGAAAGTTCCAAATCAAACCAGCCATCGCTGTCATTGTCGGATGTCAGGGATGCAGCTTTGATATTGACGGTTAAACCATAACGAGAAACGAGCCGAGAAATTACAGGTTGCCTGTTATACCGTTGAGGCACAAGAATTCGACTGTGGACTGAAGCAGGTTCTACAGATTTACTCTCAGACATCAGATTAATTCCCAATAGCGATGCTTAGGTTGGGCTGCACCTACGCAATTTTTGGGTTCGGCAGGGAATCTTGCTAATGCCGTGCCCCTAAAATTCAACTGTGTGTAGTCGAATATCAGCCTCATAGAAATTTTCATATTTCTGACTTTTTATTAAACTACGGTAACTCTACGAATTTAATGGATTTAATTGTTATGTACAGGAAAGTATCACAAAGTCCGCAAAAAAGCAATCAGCAAATTAACGTAAGTTAGGAGCAATGTATGTAGAGTACTTGACGATAAACGAATTGGGAATTTATTTCATCTGTCTCTTTGCTGATAAGCTGTTCCACATTTAAATTGCATAACTACGGCGGACAAGATGCCCACCCCACAAGAGTTATATAAATTTTAGATATGCAAACTAGATGTGGTTTACCTTATCGTCATTATCTTGGAATCAAAACTGAACGCATCCTTTTTACCCGACCTCACCAAATCGCGTTGCTCCCGTTCGATGTTCTTGTGAGAGAATAAGTTACACATAGCTTTTAGGGACTTACATGAATAAACCCTAAAATATCATCACCTGACCCTGCAACTGGGGAATGTCGTTTACAAGATTTAAGTTTTAATAAGCACCGTATTTATTCACGAGTTCCTCACATTCTTTTTCTAATATCAAGCATCAAGATTGAGGCGCTCAAGTATTGCATTAATTATCTTGAGAATTCACCGTCTTAAACAACTTTAATAACGTGAGTATAATCTATATGAACTTTAAACAGTTTGGTGTATTACTGTCTATATCTACAATTTTTGGAATGAACGTTATTGCGACCAAGACATTGGCTCAAGATTTACCTAGTATTACTTTTGGAGCAATAACAACGGTTGGATGTAGTGTTACAAATACGCTTCCTGGATCTGCACCTATAACCTTACCGATCGCCTTGGATCAAATCAGTGCAAGCGAGGGTCAGCGTCAAAGTTGTATTTTACGTGCTCAGACTTTTATTCCTAGTGGTTTCTTCGTCAAAGATATACAGATACTGTACCAAGGAAGTGCTACAGTTAGTTCAATGAGTAAAGGTGCTAGCTTAAGCAGAACCTATAGCTTTAGTGGTGGTGCTCTTGGTCAAGACATATCTCCCATTAAAACTACCAACTTTACATCTAACGGTTCTAATGGATTTGCGGAGCAAGATGGTATTACTGTTCTATCTACTTCATGTGGTGGACAAGGACTATTAGGTATTAATATAATTGCACAATCATCACTAGGAAGTTCTATAGACATCTCCAAAATAGTAATATCTTCTGGTGAGCTGTCACGTTGCTAAATTTAATAAACTGTATTACTTTCATTTTTAATTTTTAGCTTCCATTTAATCAGACCACCTTCATTAAGCAATTTACTCGACTTATTTGCCAAATATTTACCCATTGATGTTGGCGAATCGCCCCAGAGGTTGTTTTAAAAGTATTTCGCTGTGACTTTAAGCACTTTTTGATCCCCCCTAACCCCCCTTAAAAAGGGGAGAACCGGAATCAAAGTCTCCCTTTTTAAGGGAGATTTAGAGGGATCTAAAACTTTTGATACCGACAAGAAGACTTTTAAAACATCCTCTCATATAATACTGCCCCCTTGTTATCAACCGAAGGTCTTCAAATGCCTTTTCTGGTATCGTCTTAGCGTCAATTAAGATGGGATTATCCAAAGTTTTTGCCTCTTGGAAATTCTATGCACCTACTTTACATCCAACTTGTGTATAGACGGTAGCAAAGAGCGGGAGGAACAAAAGAAATGCATATTGCGTTACAAAGGGGCAAGAAGGAGAGAAATAGCTTTTCATTGCCAATTACCGCAGCTTCACGGACGGATACCACTACCGCCATAAAGATTAAAACCTCTTAATACTTAGTTAAATTAAAAACATCGATCAGGACGAGAGCAAACCTCTCGAACGATATGAGCGATCTACGCGCAACTACGTGGGGCTTAGTTGCTACTTGAGCTAATTATGAATAAACTAACAGGTCAGTGCTGGCGCGATCGCAGAAACTTTAAACTTTAAATTCATATCCTAAAATTACCTTGTTATTTATCCTGTTAGGATATTAATCAACATAAGATAGTTGGTTAACTTTTGATTATAAAGTTTGATGATTAATATTACTAAATTCAATAAAATTGATCTTCTCGTTTTGATTGGAATTGTGATTATTGGTCTTATACATTTACCTTTTCCATTTGACGGAGATCAAGCATTTTTTAGGCTTGGTGCTTTGGAGATGCAACAAGGAAAGTTACTTTATCGTGATTTCTGGGATGTGAAGCAACCGGGGATTTTTTGCTTTTACTTTTTGGCAGGAACTTTATTTGGTTTTAATGAGATTGGCATCCATCTCTTTGAACTTATTTACATGATGTTTCTGTCTATAATATTGTTGCTGAGTCTAAAAAGCTATTTTCAGCATCCGATAATCGCAAGTCTAGTACCTTTGTTAACGGTTGGCGTTTACTATACTGTTTCACAGCCTTGGCATCTTACTCAAGTAGAGGCACTGGTTAGTTTACCTTTATTTACTTGTGTTTGGTTGACTTGTGAATCTTTTAAATGTGAAGGAAGACAAAGATTCTTTCTACTTTTACTATCAGGTTTTATTGGTGGAATTGTCCTCATATTTAAATTAATACTTCTGCTCATATTACTTTCATTTTGGCTAACTCTTTTGATATATGCTGTGCTAATCAAACGCGAGCAAATTCAAAAAGTTTTTTTAGAAATATTTATTCCAATTTTTATGGGAATTATATTTCCTATTTTATTTATTGTAAGCTATTTTGCCTGGTTTAATAGTTTACCAATTTTGTATCAAACATTCTTTTTATATCCACCTCGGATTGTTGCTAATTCACAATTTGACCCAAATGGGCTTTTTGCAGGAATAAAATGGTTTTTAAATAATTTTTACCCTCTACTTTTAGCTGCTACTGTTGCAGTAGATGTATCATTGCGTAAGTCTAAGAATATATTGACTTTGCTACTTGTTGTTTGGTGTATTTTTGCTTGGGGTGTGATTGTTCTACAACGTGGGGCATTTTGGGAATACCATTATTTACTATTGTTTGTACCTTTAGGAATTTTAGCTACTAAAGGATTAGATGTTTTATGGGAGTCTTTAAAAAAATTGAGTTCCCCATTTACTACAATACTACTGATATTTTTGTTTTTCTTCCCTTTATCGCACACTCTTCTAAAAAAGAGTGTTGTTCTGGTTAATAACAATTTTGCTTTAGCTGAAGATACACGATTTAAATATCAGACTGTTTTTAGAGAAAAATATCCATCTCTTCGTTCAGAGGCTGAATTTATCTCCCAACCAGAAAGTCTTCCTGGTAATATTTATGTAGCTGGCGATCCATCTATTTACTACTTCTCGAATCGGACTCAGGCTACATCACTACGTGGTTGGGCACTTGAATATTTTCTGCCTGAGCAATGGACAAAACTTCTAGAAGAGTTAGATTCATCTAAGCCTCCTTATATCTTTATTGATTATATTCAGCAGCCTACTATCAACAAAAATTTTCCAAGAATGCTAGAATTTCTTGAGGGAAGATACCGTATTTTACGTCAAAATGATAACGGTATTTGGTATACCCTTTTGTAGAAAAACCACTACAGCAATTCTGAATCATTGATGATAAACAAGATCCCCGATAACTTTTACGAAGTCGGGGATCTGCGGGTTACAATTCTCTTAAAACCAGATAAATAAATTATTTGTGTTCCTATAACCCTTACCAATCACTTGCTTTAGTATCATCCCAGACTTCCAATTCCAAATCGCGGAGATAAGTTAAACCGCTTTGAATTTGTGCATCTGTTCCTTGTAGTTCAAGGTCAAACCAACCATCTCCGACAGCATTGGCTCCTAAAATCGCTGCCGTGATATTCACAATCAGTCCATAGTCAGACACCAGGCGAGAAATGACAGGTTCCTGGTGATAATCTTTAGGAATTCTGAGTCGAATCCGTTTATTGGTAAGTGTATTGTCAGTAGCCATATCTGAGTTATTTCAATCCCTAATCGGAATTGGTACAGAACTACTCTTAACCCTAACGGTAATTTCCTGATAGGTACTAGGTAGATCGTACCATGTCCCATGATGTGCTTGTATCCTATTCAAAAGATAACTATAATTGCTTGATTTTTCTATTCAACATCTTTAATGCGGGTTTTCCGTTCTAGAATCTCCTTCAGCACCAAGGTTACTACTGCTAGCAACGCTAACAGTACAGCCGCAGAGAAAGCCGCTTCGGTTTCGTATTGTTTGTAAGCGTCTTCTACAAATAGTGGTAGGCTCTGGGTTCGGTCAGCAATGTTACCAGAGACGACGGAAACCGCTCCGAATTCACCCATTGCTCTGGCATTGGTCAAAATTAAACCATAGAGTAAACCCCAACGGATACTGGGTAGGGTGATACGCAAAAATATCTGCCAATCTTTCGCACCTAGAGTTCTAGCAGCTTCTTCTTGATCCTTACCAAATTCTTCTAAAACAGGAATCACTTCCCGCGCCACAAAGGGCATACTCACGAAGGCTGTAGCTAGTACCATACCTGGAAAGGCAAAGATAATCTTGATATCGTGGGCTTGAAGCCAAGGGCCAAACCAGCCATTGCGGCCGTAAAGTAGCACAATCATTAATCCTGCAACTACGGGCGAAATCGAAAAAGGCAGGTCAATAATGCTCAAAACTACGGCGCGTCCAGGAAATTTATGACGAGCGATCGCCCAAGCTGCACATAAACCAAATACTGTATTTAAAGGTAGAGAAATCACAGCCAGCAATAGCGTCAGCCAAGCTGCATGGAGAAAAGCTGGTCGCGTCAGGTTGGACAGAAACGGCCCAACTCCTTTGCTGAAGGCTTGGACAAAAACGTTAATTGCCGGAATATATTGAACTAGAGCTAAATAGGCGATCGCTATCCCAATTAAAACTATTGGCACCCAACTCTTCTGCTCTTTCGGCTTGGCCGTATGTGTCTCAGATGCAGATGAGTGAAAACTTGGCTTATCTACTGTCATATCGCCTTGCCCATCCTTGTAAGAAATTAATTGCCAATAGCAGTACCAACGAAATTGATAGTAAAACTATGCCAATTACTGTTGCACCAGAATAGTCATACTGCTCTAACCGCTGGAAAATCAGCACAGGTGCGATTAAATCTTGATAGGGCGTATTGGAAGAAATAATCACAGTTGACCCATATTCCCCAACCGCACGGGAGAAACCCAAGGCAACACCAGTTAAAATCGTCGGAAATAAAGGTGGCAAAATTACTTTCCAGAAGGTCTGCCATTGAGAAGCACCCAGACACCAGGCAGCTTCTTCAATTTCATGTTCCATTTCCTGAAGCACGGGTTGCACAGTTCTCACAATAAAAGGTAGTGAGATAAATATCATTGCTACCGCTACTCCCGTCCGGGTAAAAGATACCTTAATTCCCAGTGGTGCTAATAGCGAACCTAGCCAGCCATTATCGCTGTAGACTGTTGCCAAGGTTAGCCCTGCTACGGAAGTTGGTAGTGCAAATGGTAAATCCACTGTGGCGTCAATCAAGCGCTTGAAGGGAAAGTCGTAGCGAACCAGAACCCAAGCAATCAGAGTTCCAAATACGCCATTGAGTAAGGCGGCAAATATTGCCGTCACAAAAGTTACGTTGTATGTTGCTAGTGCGATATCACTGGTTGCGATCGCCCAAAACCTAGATGGAGGTTCTGTACCCGCTTTCAGGAACATGGCAATGATGGGGATAAACAACATCACCGTCAAGTATCCAATGGTGATTCGCCAAGTCCAAGGAACTCGCCCCAATCTCTTCCAAAATGGCGTTTTGCGTTCAACTTCCACAGAAGGAGATACAGATGTCATAGTGAAAAATTCAAAATTTAAATTTCACAACAAGTTTTTTGTCAGTGGCCGGTTGTTTTTTCTACTTACCACCGACCATTGACTAATGACTAATTACCGTTATTTTTGGGCTTGAATTTTGTCAAACACGCCCCCATCTGCGAAGAACTTCTTATCAATTGCTTCCCAACCGCCTAAGTCTGCAACTGTACCCAAAGTTTTCAGCTTGGGAAATTTGTCTGTGACTTCCTTGGTTTGAGCTAAAGTCTCATCCACAGGACGGAATCCCAATTTGACAAACTCTTGCTGTGCTTCTGGGCTATAGAGGTATTTCACAAAACCTTCAGCAACTTCGCGGGTTCCATGCTTATCGACGTTTTTATCTACCACAGCGATCGGATTGTCGATGGATATATTCACATCGGGAACGACATACTCAACCTTTTCGCCCTTTTGCTGTGCCAAAATAACTTCGTTTTCGTAGTTAATTAAGACATCACCCTGCCCTTGCTTGGCGAATGTATCAGTAGCTTCCCGTGCATCTTTAGGCAAGATTGGCACATTTTTGTAAACTTTAGTCACAAATTCAGTAGCTTTAGCCTCATCGCCACCTGTTTTAATTACAGAATCCCATAGTGCTAAGAAATTCCACTTAGCACCGCCGGAAGTTTTGGGATTAGCAGTAATCAATTTGACACCATCTTTGGCTAAATCTGCCCAGTTCTTGATACCTTTAGGATTGCCTTGACGAGTGACTAATGCTGCAACTGATTTGGAGACAATACCATTGTTGGGAACTTCTTTTTCCCATCCTGGCTGAATTAATCCAGCCTTCTCAATCTTTGTGGTATCTCCAGCTAATGCCAAGTGGACAACATCTGCTTCCAAACCATCAATAACAGCGCGAGTTTGGGAACCAGATCCGCCATAGCTTTGCTTGAAGACGACAGTTTGATTATGATCTTTCTTCCACTGTTCTACAAACTTAGGAATAATTGCTTCATGAGCTGCTTTGGTGACAGCAAAGGAAACTAGAGTTAATTCAACATTATCTTTACTGGCAGCTACAGGGGTAGCACTAGCACCAGGGGTTTCAGAGGCAGAATTACTGCCAGTTCCACCACCAGAGCAGGCGGCAAGCGCCACACTCAATACAGTCCCTACCAAAAAGAGTGATACAAAGCCTTTGAGCGAACTTAGTCTGAACCGATACGTTCTATGTTCAGCTATCGCTTGTAATCTTTTCAGTGGGCGTTGCCACAAACTCATTCTATTTCCTCCACTAAATCTACAGATAACTGATGGGAATACAGTTATATCATATTTATGATACTGGATGATTCCATATATCTAGTTACAAATACTAAAAAACATCATATTTTTGACAAAGAATATGGAGATTTTATCAGTTTTGTGAGCAATTAAAAATACTTTCAATTTCAACTATCAAATTGCGCTCGCAATCAGCGATCTAGTGTATCAAGCAACTTGCTAGGGAATAGCTAATTTTTGATAACAGTGCGTTGTAGCGTAGGGGTAGCCCATTTTAGACATCGGCTTTGCTCAACGCAGCGCAACAAAATTAAGTAAGTTATGAATAGTATCAGTATCAAAAACAAAACCCATCTAGAAATTATCTAAATGGGAAAAATAGATTAACTACTTATTATTAACTGAATACATACAGCAGATTTGAAGGAAAGTTAGGTACACAACGATTCGTCTGTTAATCAGGTATAAAGCGTGTTTTACTCCTGAATTCTGAATTCTGTATTCTGACTTCTGCTATATTTCAGAGGCAGCCCGTCCTGAAAAACTAGTAATTCTCCAGGTTGAATTTGTGTCCAAACTTCGTTGTCAGTGAGAGGTGTAGTAGCAATCACAGCGACGCGATCGCGTTCAGTAGTCACCTCTCGAAAATCTACAGTCATGTCTTGGTCAATTAAATGGGCAGCGGCAAAGGGCGCTTGGCGAACAATGTAGCTGAGTTTAGTTGAGCAATAAGCAAAAAAGTGTTCTCCATCTGATAATAAGTAATTAAATATACCTACTTTCGCAATTACAGCAGTAATTTCTTGCAGCACAAAATACAGTTCCTTTATATCGGGCTTGCCTTTAGGAAAGCGCGATCGCAATGTTTCTAGCATCATACAGAATGCTTTTTCACTATCGGTATCACCTACGGCTTGATAAAAGCCCAAATTTTCTGGATTAAAATCTGGCAAATTACCGTTGTGGGCAAACACCCAATATTGACCCCACAATTCTCGGCGGAAAGGATGGCAATTGTGTAGGGCAATTTCACCCTGAGTAGCTTTGCGGATATGGGCTATGACATGGGTTGAGTGGATGGGATAACTCCGCACAAACTCCGCTACCGGAGAAGCAACAGAAGGTTGAGAATCTAAAAACATTCGACATCCCTTTCCTTCAAAGAAAGCAATGCCCCAACCATCGCTATGGTCATCTGTTTTTCCTCCCCGTGCAGAAAACCCTTCAAAAGAAAAGCAAATATCCGTTGGAACATTGCAATTCATTCCGAGCAATTGGCACATTAGCTCTCAATTTTTGACTAAGGTCTCAGGATCAAGATACTTCAGAATGCTGCATTGATTCTGGAGCGATCGCTTCAATCTTAGAATTTAAAGCTGAGATACTCTAAATTATCGCCAAAAATAAAGAGTCTGCTTCTAGTTAGCAAGATTGCACTATGCCAAAAGATGGTAGCGGCGGATATCTGGTGCAGCAGTCACTAAACCTTCAAGTTTAGCTGCTGCCGCTTGGAAATGAGGCGAATCTAGATGAGTATTCAGGGCTTCATTAGAAGTCCACTCTTCTACAAAAGTAAAGTCTGTTGGATCGTATTGGTTTTGCAAAAGTTTATACTCGATCGCACCTACTTCCTGACGGGTTGGCTCAATGAGTTCCAACAGTACGGCTTTTAGTTCTTCTACTTTGTTAGGCAAAGCAATAATACGGGCAACAATCTGAATAGTTTGGTTTGTCATTTGTCATTAAGTCAAGAGTTAGGAATTCTTTCGCTGCTCCTCTGCCCCTCTGCTCCCCTGCTGCTCTGGTGTTAAAACTTATTAAAACATCTGCTGTAAATATTGTTCATAGCCTAATTGTTCTAGTTTTGCTTGCTTTGCAATTACTGATTCACATAGGGTTTGACGATATTGTTGCACTTTTTCTAACAATTCTGGTTGATGAGTTGCGAGGATTTGTATTGCTAAAAGACCGGCATTTTTGGCATTACCGATCGCTACTGTTGCCACAGGAATACCACCAGGCATCTGTAAAATAGAATACAAAGAATCTACACCTTGTAAGTTACGAGTGGGTACAGGAACACCAATGACAGGAAGGGGAGTTAAAGAGGCTACCATTCCAGGTAGATGGGCAGCACCACCGGCACCCGCAATAATTACCTTAATACCGCGTTGGTGTGCAAGTTGAGCATATTGCACCATACGTTCTGGGGTGCGATGAGCCGAAACGATCGCAACTTCGCTCTCAACTTCAAATTCTTCACAAACTGCGATCGCATCTTTCATAGTGGGCAAATCGGAATCGCTGCCCATGATAATACCAACTAAGGGAGTCATAATAATTCAAAATTCAAAATTTAAAATTATTTGAACTAGCTTATGGAAGCTAGGTGATGCGGATCATCATCTCATCTATTGGCGTTGTTTGAATTGATTCATTGATGTTGGTTGCATCTAAAATCAGATTTAGCTCTATTCTCGCCAGTGTGATGACCCAAGCAACACAAAATCCTGTAGATATTATCAATGCTAGAGTGTCTGGTTACAAAGATTTGCAGATGCTCTTGGTTAATCAAGAGGGCATAATTGAGCAAATCTTGCCAATGGGTGCAATAAAAGCAGACAGCCGTGCATCCGTGATAGATGTTGCCGGCGACTGGATTTCATTGGGTGGCGTTGATTTACAAATTAACGGTGCTTTGGGATTGGCATTTCCTGATTTGACGGCTGAAAATGCTCATGTACTCCAGAAAATAACGAAATTTTTGTGGGATGTCGGGGTAGACGGATTTTTACCGACACTTGTGACAACTTCAGTAGAAAAGATTCAGCGATCGCTTGCAGTCTTTGCTAATTTTACTCCCCTCTCCGTTGACGGAGAGGGGTTGGGGGTGAGGTCATCTGCCAAGATTATCGGAGTCCATTTAGAAGGGCCATTTTTGAATTACCAAAAGCGCGGCGCACACCCAGCAGAGTACTTGTTACCCTTAACAATTGACGAGGTAAAGCGGGTTTTGGGAGATTATGCCCACGTCGTAAAAGTCATCACCTTAGCGCCGGAGTTAGATCCTACTGGCGAAGTAATTCCATATTTGCGTTCTTTGGGAATTACCGTTAGTTTAGGACATTCTCAGGCAACATCAGCCCAAGCGCAACTTGCTTTTGAACTCGGTGCAACGATGGTAACTCATGCTTTCAATGCCATGCCACCATTGCATCACCGCGAACCAGGATTATTAGGGGCAGCAATTACCCATCCTGATGTGATGTGTGGTTTTATTGCTGATGGTGAACACGTTTCGCCCACGATGCTGCAAATTTTACTCCGCGCTAGTTATCAAGAAAAAGGGCTGTTCCTTGTGAGTGATGCCCTTTCACCTCTGGGGCTACCCGATGGCGTGTATCCTTGGGACAGTCGGCAAATTGAAGTTAAAAACGGTACAGCACGACTGGCGGATGGCACTTTATCGGGGACGACTTTACCCTTATTAGTGGGAGTGCAGAATTTGGTGAAGTGGGGAATTTGTGATGTAGAGACTGCCATTTTATTAGCTACAGATGCACCTAGACAAGCAATTGGTTTGCCTGGAATTGCCAAGAGTCAACCCGCTAATTTATTACGCTGGCATTGGGATGAAGCGACAAAAGAATTAACTTGGCAGCGATTATTGGGCTAAATTTCGCGTCAAGGGAAAAGAATCAAGGAGATAGAGGAAGAATCCGGGAGCATCTCAGTTTTTGAAGTGGCTTAAATTGACAGTAACCCATTGAGGTAAGCACAGCGATGGGCAAGGACTTGAGGCACATTTTCTCGTTTCCATTGCGCTCCTGAAATCTTAGTTCGACGGTCAACCTGTTTAACGGCAGATTCAACCGATCCAGAACCAATCGAACAAATTTGTTCAGCTTGATGGTATTCGTAGTTGATGATGCGTAGGCGTAGCCCGCCGAAGGCATCGCGGTGTTTATCCAGATAATGGCAAAAGTTTTGTGCCTGTTTACCTTTACAACAGCTAAACACCTTTACAACAGCTAAACA
>LXQE01000187.1 GCA_003326195.1 Nostoc punctiforme NIES-2108 | reverse complement strand
ACTGGAGAGTTATCATGACTGCAACAAGTATAGATAAGAATGTCGTATTTTACGGAAATTTGAGCGAACTGTATCGCTTGGCAAAAGAGGGTAAGATTAAGACTACTTTGCAAGGTAGTCATACCCGCCCCTGTAAATTCTGGACTGCAACGAAGATTTTAAGTGGTATTAAAAATGCGATCGTCATTTCTCACGGGCCGAGTGGCTGTGCTTATGGAGTCAAACGGGCATACAAACTGACCAATAGCCGCAATAGTGGTTCACCTTATGAACCCGTGGTGACTACAAACATGAGTGAGAATGTGCTTTGAACGATAATTTGGCCAAAAAATGAATCATAACCTGACCAATAGTTCACGTAATCTCAAGGCTTTGAAACAATCAACATCTCATGCTGTGAATCAAATAATGACCGCAAGTTTAAAATGTGCATCATAATGCGACCAAAAGTTTAATTTCAACATTATTAAATTTAGGAGTATTCAAACACTTCAATTTCAGTCTAAATTTGGAACTTTTGTACTCAGATATGATTCAAAGCGGTCATGATATGGTTCAAAACTATATTTTTATCTATATTTGAGTTAACGCTGATATTTGTTTATTGCGATCGCTCTGTTTGTAAGAAAGGCGATCGCCAAAATGGCTTTTCCCAAGTAAAAATGATAATCACGGAGAATTGAGTAGTTGCGCGTCTCGTAACTACCCACTTCTCCCCTCTACGCGATAATCATTACCAAATAAATTCCCTATATATGAAAACAGAAGTATATATTGGACACCTAGTTTGTGAACCATAAAGTGGCAATTATTGCCATTTTATGGTTCAAGTCACAGTAATTTAGATGCGTTTGCCCTGTCTAGCCTCCTAGTTCAGAATTATCATCTTTATCAAATGAGAATTCCTGAGTTTTATCGGTTTTAATAGGTGATGGTTGAGATTGTTCTTTTGCAATTCGCTGCTGATTAAAAGCAACTATTCTTTGTGCTTCTTCGGTTGAGAGGTTATTTGAAGTAATTGTAAACTCATTAGTGTGGTCTTTATATGCAGCAAAAGCTTTTTGATTGGATTGAGTTTTGCGGTTAACATTGATAAACTGTATACCTTCTTTAATCAGCAATTGAAGTCTATAAATAACGCCTTCATAAACGCGGCCTTCATTTTTAGTATCTTGACCTTTAGCAATGATAGTTTGAACAACGGCAGGAATCAGGGACTTTTTGCTAAAATCATCGGCTTGATGTTGTTTATTAACCTCTTGATTTGCTGGTGTGGAGGGAGTCAAATTAGTGTTTGCTTCCCCTTGAGCCATCATTTTTCGGAGGAATATATGCTTTCTTTGGGTAATTAGATTTTCAACTCTAGAGAAATTATTAGGCTGCTCAGTCACAGTTTTTTCGGGTTGAGTGACACCGAATCTTAGAGAATATTCAGCCAGATATTGATTTTTAAGTTGTTGCCTATAATCTTCAATATTTTGAGTGCTTTTGGTCAAAATACTTCTGAGATTATCTTCAAGATTTTGACGCGATTGTGAATCTAATTCAATGGGTAATTGCACTGTACTCTGTGGCACTCTCTCGATCATGAGAGCCAATCGATAAGCCATCATATTATTCGAGATTCCACTCCCACGATTAATGGAGGCGATAGTTTCTCTAACATCTGTGGATTGCATACTAAACTTCCAAGTTGTTTAATTGAGGTTCTGGATTGTGAGGTTTTTCCTGAGTTGGCTTCTGTGTTTCGGCATTATGGGAAATCTTCGGGCTATAAAAATTATTAATAGATTGTTCACGTAACAATTTTAAATCCTCTGTGATTTCGCTAAGTGGTGGCAAAATAATATCAGTTTTCCCATGAATAATAATCTCTTCTTTAGTTTGAATTAAAATTTTAAAATAAAGTTGTGACTGCTCACCCAAAGTTAGTTTAGCATTGGGGTCTTTTTGAAATCGCTCACGAAAACCTTCATTACCTTGGTTTGCTCCAGATGTCCATCTAAGAGAACTCTCCAGTAAGTTCCAAATTTCAGCTAATGCTGGATGAAGTGGTAAAAGAATATCACGAGTCGCATGGGCATTAGCAGCAGAATTAATTGTTGGGATTTGAAGTTTAGTTGCCAGCAGCCGGAGTTTGTCAATTTCTAATGAGGTAGTAGCCATAGAATGAACTTGATGATTCATTTGTTCATCAGTCCGGCTCAATTCTAAATGTACAGCAACTCTAGTAGTACCGTTATGTTCAGTTTTTAAAAGCTTGATATCACCACTATTTTCATCATTAGAAGTATAAGTAATGCGATAATTACCTAATTCTAAATCGTGAGAATTAAAGGTTTCTAGGGTATTTGTAAGTATTTTGAAGATTTCTAAGGATTTAAAACTTTCAAGAATTTTATGAGTGCCATCAGGAGAAAGGGAACTTAGGGTGTTAACAATTTTCCTGGGGTCTTCATCAAGGTCAGGTAGCTCTTTACCTTGCTTTAAGGTATCTGCAACCGTTAAAAACTCTTGCCGCTCTATGGGTAAAAATTTATCTTGAGGTCTTTGAGTAATATTAATATGATATTGTGAGGCTTCAAACTCCATAATTGGATTATCTAAGTTTGTCGCCTGACGACGATGAATACTATAAGTAGATTTCTTCTTTTTAATAAGAAAAGCATCGGCACGATAAACTGTAGAGCCATCATCTTGTTGAACGCCATAATTCTTGACAAGCTCTCTGGCAGCAAAAGCAATGTCTTGATTTTGTTTAGCTTCTAAAAACCTTCGAGGGATTGTTTGTTTATAAACTGTTACCTGTTTGATATTGACCCAACTGTTACCAGTAGGTATAGTGCTAGATTCAAAAGAATCCTTGTTGACACTAGAGGGTTTTTCAACAAAAGTTTTGTTATCCTCTATGGTGTCAGAAATAATTTCGGATTGGCGACGACGGCGTTTCAATAGGTTTAATTCATCTAATTCGTCTAATTCATCGACTGATATTGATTCCGTGTTTTGTGAGTTCTGAGTGCTGCTCTGTTCTGAAGGCGGACTAACTTGAGATTGAGGGGCTTCGGGAATAATTACTTGATTATTTGTTTGGGAATAAGTTTGCAAACGAGGCGCAATTTTTGACTCTATCTGTTGGGTTAATAATGCTTGTTGTATTCGTATGGATTTGATAATAGCAGCATACAGAGGGTGAGTACGGGATAAAGGAGGTAGGGGAAGTGTGGGGGGTGTGGGAGGTGTAGGAGTTGTGGGAGGTGTGGGAGGTGTGAGAGGTGTGAGGAGAATCTCACTTCCCCCCACACTCCCCACACTCCCCACACTCCCCACACTCTCCCCACTCCCCCCACTCTCAAGCTTTAACTCTTGTCCATTTTTGAGAAAAATAAATTGTCGCAGGTCAGGTAAAGGGTTATTTTGCTGCCAATCTTCAAAAGAAACCGCCAAGGCTTTGAGCTTTTCATAAGCAGCTGCGCCTTGTGCTGCAATCAAATCGTCAACACCTTTTTCTGGCCCGGGTAAAGTGATTATTTTGACAGCAGCCCCATGATTGAGCAAAAGTTGACTAGTTTTAATCAAAGCTTTGCCGACGTTGACTTGAGTTTTACTTTTGGAATCATGGTCAAAGCAGATTCTGATTTCTCTGTCTGGAGTGGCAAACATGGCAATTTCTGAGCGTAATTTGCTCTCAATTGGATAACCTTGGTCATCTTTAGAGCGATATGCAGCATTTACCCCTGGCAAGCCGATGGCAGCATCACCTTGAGTCAAAATACTAGCAGCTTTCTTAGCCCCTTCAGCAATGGTTACTGGTATATTGTGTTTCCACACAGAAAACCAGAAACCTGATTGGCGATCGCTGGCGCTTGGATTAACGCCAGCTTTGAAGTAAATCAGTTCAGCAATTTCTTTTGGTACTTCTAATAAGAAGATACTAAGTTCAACTTTGTAGGGATGTTCATATTTGATAAATTTCCCTCTATTTTGGGCATCTGGTCTAGGAGAATCAGGCTTGTAACAGCCCCAAAGTTTCTCTTTTGGTTTATCCCCAGGTTGTAAATCAGAGAAAGTGCGGGGGTCAACTCCAGCATTACACCACCAACCATCAGTAGAATCAAGATATGCGTAAACTTGGAGAGTTTTATCACCTAAACGACCAGCATTTTTACGCTCGATCTGGTTACTATACATTAAGTATTCCCAAGATTCATGGGATTGCTCTATGGAATCATAATATAAAGACTTAAAATTAGCAGAGGCAATAATCGGATGAATGGCGCTATCAACTACCAGTTCATGCCAGTGTTTAGGCTCGATATGATTTGGGCGTAAATTAACGAATTCATCCATATTAGAACTCTATTTGGGAGCGAGAATCATCAGAGGTTAAAGGATTGTTTGTCCTGGAGTCGGTTATAGATGTATTCGTTGATAATGATTCTGTAGAAGCTGGCGAATGCTGAGGAGCGTTTGTATTTGCTAAAGATTGTTCGACAATTTTTTCAACTTCTTTAGCTTCTTCTGGGTCTACTGTTACAAAGTTATTAGTTTTCGGATCAACTTTTGTCCAAGAATAACCTCCACCTCCATCAAGTTTAAGAGCATAAGTATCTTTTCCTAGTTCAATTCTTGCTCTTTTATTCCACTGTTCTACAGTGTCGGCGCAAACATATTTGATTAAAGGTGCTATGACATTTCTGGCAAAATAATCGCTGCTTTTAGCATAATTAGAAACCAGTTGTAAATGCCGTTCGTCAAACATATTTCACCTCAGTTCCCAAAGTTGTTTTATTGAAGGAGGCAGTTCTTGCTGGAGTCAGAATTCAGCAATCTTGACGCTCTCTACAAGACGCTAGCGCGTAGCTAGCTTTTGAGTAGGGGTACGCATACTCGCTCATAGCATTGCTATGCTGTAGGCTTTACGCTGCGCTATCCGGCACTCGTACAAAATTCATTCTGTTATCGGATAGCTAAGGTTTAGCCCATTCTGACTTTTGCCTCGTGCCTGACTTGATAATATTTATTAAAGATTTTTGTAAAACATCATACTGCTGCGATTTAGCACCGAGACAATTTAAGTCAATCACTTCCCCCGATGCCATCACCCGATTAAAAATAAGATGTAATTCTAAAGAGTCTTGATGAAATTTTAGGAAAGTGACATATTGTAAATCATCCCAGCCGATGCCTTGGATATATTCATTGAGAATTTGCTCAGAAACGTCTAATGATAAAATAATCGGAAAACTTTTCAAAGTAATATGAACATAAATTCCAACCTTTTTTAATCTTGGTCTTTGCTTACTAAAAACTTGATAACTATTAATTATCCAAGCGGGAGCATGAATGTTAACAAGATTACCGGAGTGAATGGTCAATGTCTGCATGAATTGGTTAATTATCTCAAAATTAGAGAGAGCATATTCCTTAATCATCATTCTCATTGTTTACTATCCTTGGAATTGGGATCTGAGTATCTTTGTCTAGAATTGATTTAATTTCTCCAACACTTAAAACTTTATTGTTAGGATTGTTGTCTTGCTTGACAGGCAAAGGGAAACGTTTATTGACATCATCCACTCTCAAATCTAAGTCGTGCTGAGTCGGATATCTCTGGGTGCTTTTCCGAGCTAACCTACTAACAACGGGTTTCCATTTTTTTTCGTTGTATCTATCGATATCTCGGATAAATTGGGGAATGTTGATACTTTTTAACTGAGGAACAGACCCCTCTTTTGTATTGGAGTATGCAGGATTGATAAAAACACACTTCCCGGCTGGTAATTTCAAAAACTGGGCCGACTCAAAGAGCTTTTTAGTTTTTTCTTGATCGCTAATGGTATTATTGCTCTTTCCACCACCCGTGGATCTTGATTTATGCTTGTACCTAATTTCTTCATCTCCCAGAAAGGAAGAAAACAGTTGTGCTGATTCGTTCTCCCCTGGGTTAAAAATAAATTTTGTATTACAAGCACCAAGGATAGTCTTAGCAACTTCGCGTCCATAATTCTTTTCCAACTGCCCCATATTCTGCCAGCCGAGGATGCCGCAGAAACCCTCACTTCGTGATTCATTTAACCATCTGAATAAATCGGGCAGATACAAGGAAGGTAATTCATCCAATGCAACTATTAACGGATCTAAGCGTTTTTTGGCTATATTTCGGGCGATGGTCATGTGGAGAACGCTAGTCATCAAGGGTGCAACAGCATCTCGTCGCTCTCTGTCTAAACCAAAGATAATCATTTGTTTACCTTTAATTGACAGTGGTAAAGTGGTTTTACCAATAAAGCAACCCAGTGTGTTCTTAGCCATGAAGCGGGTGAACATGATACTAGCTGTGGCAACAATCCCGGCAACAGTTTTCTCACTTGCGGCGGAACTGAACAACTGACCAAAGGCAATCTTGACCCAAGGGTTGAGATTAGCAGACATTAACCGCGCAATCATCTGCTCACTAGACAAGATGGCGGCACTGGTCATGACATCCGCTCTATCTCCAAATTCTTTGGTTAACATCAATACAGCTTGGGTTAACTGATCCCCAGACGGGCCAAAAAATCCATCTTCATTAGAATTATTCAGAATGCGGAAGTTTTTATTGATGACCGTGGCAATCTGCCGAGCGTTTTCAGCGTCAGAAGAATCTCTTAAAAAATCCAGAGGGTTACAAACTTCTGATTCGGGAAATCCAGGGGCAAAAATATGGACATCGTAGCCAAGAGCTTTAGCATAAGCAGCAATTTTCGCCTGAGACGGATACTTAAAGTCATATAGTAAAATAGGGAACCCTTGGTCAATTGCGGAAAACAACATGGGATTAATGGCACTGAAAGTTTTCCCACTTCCGGGTGCGCCAATGGCAGCAGTTCCCCTTTGTACTTCTGGAACATAAATTGGTATTCCTCCACTACCAATTTGTTTTTTTGTACCTTTGAGTTGATGTCTGCCAATATATAAAGCGACACTATCACACCGAGGAGATTTTATCTGTTGTAATGCTTTTTTCTTAGCCGTCTGACTCTCCTTTCTTCCTCCCCAATAGCTAGTAGCAATCTGATTTTTATTACTACCATCGCCCAAAAATACTCTCATTAAAATGTAAGCACTAACTAATGCTAAAACTGTTAGTCCATTTGGTGTAAACAAAGCATTAGTATACTTACTAATGCTGTCATGAGGATTTTGAAGCTGCTCAAATCGAAAAGGTTGATTACTTGGCGAAGTAGTCAAATTATTACTCATACGTAACAATAGTTATTTTGGGACGTAATGGCACTCTTGTTAAGCGTAAATCATTGATGTTCCTGGCTAGGTTTCACATGAATCTTAGTGCCATTCAATCGGGGACGCTAGAAGGACTACCAAAAATAATTGGGTCTTTTTCATGGTAAGTAATGAATGGTACTGGCCCGATAAAATAGGGGGTACAAGTCCGACCAAGAAAAAGAATATTCTTGCAGAAACGGAAAAACATAGCGGTGTTAACGGAACCGCTTGATTCATCTATATCCCAAACAACTTGTTTAAATGATTTACCAAAGGGATGACGACCAGTTGGCTCAAGGCCACCATTAGCTACAGCTAAAATTCCATAGCCACCTTTGACTTTCTGGACTTTACCCGAAATCCATTGCGCTCCAGTAGTCTGACCAAGACCTGAAGCTTCAAAGTGGGCGCAATTATTTTGATTGCAAGGGACATTAAACCCCTCTTGATAACTGCCAGAAATGCTGCGAATCCGGTTAGCTTCTATATCTCCCAAAGGCAAATCTACTTGCCCAACGAAAGACAGATCCGGCTCTGGTACAGTAGGAAAATTATTCCAAGATAAATCCTTCAATCCGGGGATGTCTGAAATGAGAGTATCTTGCCAATTAGCAAATTCATCAAATGATGAGTTTTCAATCCCCGGAATGGATGTCAGCTTGTATTTAGACAAATCAATTTTATTGCCGAGAGGGATATTGTCTAAGTTGTAATAATTAGCAACATTACCAATTCTTTGATTAGTGCTGATACCCATTTGGCGAAAAAAGTCAGCTATTGGTGCTACGTTCCTGGCTGATTGATTAGCTAAATCAGGTATAGCTTTGACTAAATCGCTAAGAGTTTGAGTTTTGATGATTCCAAAATCGTCAAGCTTTAAACCATCTAAATCAATAGCTAATGCCTGAGATATCGCTCTTAGGGTAAGTTTTTCAATATTCAGATTGGCATCTTCAAAATCCCCAAGCTCCATAAAATCGCCAATACTTTGTCCAGCTTGCCAAGTTCTAGTCTGATTACCTCTCACGGATGGGTAAGTAACATGACCAGATTCAGATACAATCATGTCTTGAAACTTCATTTTTGACCAATCTGGAATCAAGCCATTGTTGCTACTGACAAATGGGACTTGTGCTGAGGCTTTGGGCAGTATAAATCCAATTACCTGATTCATAATTCCATATTTCCAAAAACTGTGAATAAACAATCCTCCGAGCAATCCAAACAATATTAAATAGCGAATCGTGTCAAAACTAATTTGGGGCGAACGCTTTGATGATTTCATATTTGTCCAAGCTCGATTAATTTGTTAACTAAATTAAGTGAGACACCAGCTTGAAGAGCAGCAGCAGGAATTTGCTCTCCAGCTTGAAAATGAGTCAAGAATTGCTCAATCCGATTGTGAAGTTCATCAGATGAGGAGAGCAAACCATTACTAATCGCTACGCTCATCCCTGCCCTGATTTGTTTTGTGGTGTTGATAGTTTGTACTAGGGGTGATAATAAGGGTCGAGTAACTCTTGAAGATGGTTTATCCGAGATAATTGACACTTGACTGTATTCAGGACGGGAATTAGATGGGGTAACTTGAAAGTGGTAAACTTTGCGCGAGCCAGAAGCAGTTTGAGTAATCACTGTAAGCAAAGTTGCACTTGTTTGCGGCAGTCCTGGAACTGTAACCTTTTTGATCCGGCGTAAGTGAAGTAATCCAGCACTACTGTTTTGACAGTTCTGGTCGATTCCCTCTAAACAACCATCAGTGTCAATCAAAATTTGGGAGGGATCGTCAATCCACACCCGCTTTACCATTTCATTGACTTCAAAAAATGAAATTGATACGCCTGAGCCATTCCAGACTTGAATTTTTTGTAGCTTGGCAGTACTGCCACTAACCTGAGATTGCTTTATGGTGCGGACTGTACTTTGAGCATAGGTTTTGACTGGAACTAGACACACTGCCAAAAAAGCAGCAACCCCAAGCTGGAACGCTGTGATGAGTTTTAACTTCTTCATGGCAACTCCAGAGAACGGTTCACCAAAAAGGTAATCTTCGTCCCCTGTGGGATATACCAAACATTGGGACGAGGGGTGATTTGTTGGTTAGAAGTTTCTGCACGACGAGTAATAATGTCACTAAGCTTGCCAAAAGCACCTTGTAAAAATGCCCCGCCAATATTGCGCTGGCTGTTTGAAGTCGTGCTAGAGCTAAATGTCCCAGTAGCAGAATTAACTACACTGCTCGTAGAATCAGATTGATTCAGGATAGTTCCTACTTGACCCAAACCACTGACTAATCCCACAGTCAAGTCAGAACCTCCCCCTTTCTTATCTTGGAACTGTTTAGCTAACAAGGGTTTGCCGCCTTCTCCTAATACAGAAATTGCACCGCTACTAATTGGGTACTCAGTGTTATCTTTGATAATGCTGGTGACTTGCACACTTACATAAGAGCCACCATTAACCTGTAGGGGTTCAACGGCTAAAAAAGTGCCTTTATGAATTGCCACATTTCCATAGTTGTCATGCAAATCAGCCGTTAATCTAGCAACATAGCGTTTACTATCATCTGGATTTTGCTGTTGTTGGAAGCGATTTTCGCTTTGCTGCTTGATGACTGAAGTCACTAAAATACCATTTGCGAATTCCCCAACAACTAAATAGCGAGTTTTACGCTGTTGCAGAATTTGGTTTTCTTGAGGCAAGTAATTACCATCTGCTATTTGTTTATCAGATTTAGAATCGGCTGACCAACGAGGGCGAATTTTCTCAATTTCTGTAGGTGTACTGTTAGAGAAGTTAGGACGTGTTTGCTGTGTTGTATAAGCACTATTAGGTGGCTGTAGTTGAATTCGTGTTGTACTCGGTGCTTGAAAGGATGTTGCCTCTGTTGATATCTGCTGATTATTTGAAGTAGGTGTATAAGCGATTTTTCCGTAAGATCCTAAGCTGCGAAGTCGATTAAATTCAGCTATTACGTCTGTTGACGTTTCTGTTTTCGGCGTAACAGTCCTAACAGGATTACTAATTCTTGGCAACGTTTGATTACGAGGTGGTGATGAAATAGTCGAGTTAGTTCTACTCGGAACGTAATATCGTCTAGGGCTAGGACTTTGTGTTTGTGCTACAGGTCTAGCTGTTGGTGTTGATGGCGAAGCTGCAAGACTTACAGGCTTATTATTAATTTTAACTTCTTCCTTACTCTGATTAATTTTATTCAATTCATCTTCTTGTTTATTCAAGGCTAATTTGGCATAGACATCACCATCTTGTTGCTCGACTTTCTCCAAGGTTGGGGATGTTTTATCAGCTTTAGCAGTTATCGCTTCTGGACTTCTAGCAGGATTGAAAATGCCATTAAGAAAATAAAAGATTACTAAAAACCCTAAGCCAAAGGGAATAGCGATTATCCCCAATCTTGACCAAGGAGAAGTAGTGACAGTGTGCTTGGTAATCGATGGAAATTCTTCGGAGTCTTCCTGGTTAGGCTTTTCTCTGCTTTGTCTATCATTTGTATCCTCTGAAAATCTCAAGATTTGATCTATAGTCAAATTCTGGTGTTCGTTTTTTAGTGACATAATTATTAGAGTTTCAAATCATTGATTTGTGTAATTTCTAAACCAGCGCTACGAGCTTCATAGATTTTCCGAGAAAGTTCAGTGAGAGCAGTAATTTCTCGTGGCGTATTCACTGCTTCTACAGTTACAGTCTTATTGAAGGTAATTCCCTGTCCCGTATTATCAGAAGTTGTAAAAGTCACAATAGTTGCGACGATATCTACTTGCCAGACCCCATCTCTAATTAATCGCGGCTCTCCAATATAACGAGGAATTAAAGATGCTTGCATATTTCCTTCAAATATTTTGCTGGGGGTGAGTTCTGCCAGCTTTTGTAAAAACGCTGCTCGAAAGTTCTGATTTTCACTAATTGCAAAAGCAGCTTCATAAGCCTTAGTTGTAACTTTCTTTTTTCCACTTGCTGCGTCAATATCTATTCCTTTGTCTTGCTTGGTAATTGGTTCTCCCAAGTCGTTGTAAATTTTAACTAATCCATCCCAGCTAAACATTCTAGTGAACGTATCGCCAACAAACTTCTTAATTACTTCTGGTGAACGTTGATTTTCGTCTACTGATTTAGCAGTAACAGTTTTGCCATCATCTAACTGTACTAAAGCTAATTGCTTTTTACTTAATCCTCTGATTGCTCCATAATTAAGAAATTGCAATAGTAATGAAAGTATTGCACAAGAAAATCCTACTAATGAAATGATTCCAATTCTTGTTGGGACTGATTTATTAAATTGCAGTAGTTGTAATGGCTCTAATTTTCGGTTTTTCGTGTTGACCATATCTCTTATTTCCTAGACTTCGCCAAACTAACACCTCTAGTGATTATTGCAATGCCAGCTTCTGCGGCAATTGCACCATAAGTCTCTGAGGCTTTATTAATTTGTTGTAGCAGCGCTAAACCACCACCTGCGGCTAATCCCGTAGCCAAGAAGGGAGCGCAAATTCCAATTGTAAACAGGAAGAACATGGGTTGATCTGCTTGAGAATCAGAGATTAGTTGTCCAGCAAAACCAACAATCATGTTAAAAGAGAGTTTACCTATACCAATACTGAAATAACCAATCAGCCAAGTGTAAATTGATTTAGCTCCGTAAGGTAATAAAGAACCCCCAACAGCAAGCGGGCCGAGAAATGCTGTAACTAACATTGTTAATTCAATTGCCCATTGATATGAGCCATTCATCGACAGCATCACTAATGAAATTGTTGAAGTCACGCCGGAACCAATAAAGCCACTAATGGAAGAAAATAATATCTGAATGGGATTTTTCTTCTCTCTAATTGCCTCAATCGGAGCTTCAATGACTTTATCTATTGCACTCGAAAACCATTTGAAAGGGCCAGTATTTTGATCGAAAGCTGACGGGTATTTCTGGCTTAGGTCTTCTTTAGCCTGTTGTAAACAAGCAATTGCTTCATTCGGCTGTAATGAAGAACTGCGACATCTTTCAATTGCTAATCCGATAGCACTACGAGCAGCTGATAGCCCTGCTGCTTTTTGAAATGCAACTCTTAAATCTAGCCCATCAGCCGTTTGTACCAATACCATATTATTTACATTGTTGATGTAGTTCCTAATCCCTAACGTCGAGTTTCCTAGTACTTCGCCATGATTTGACAACAACACCACCACAATCAAAGGCCAGATAAAATCAGTGAAAGCTCGTTGTTCATCACCATTGAGCATTTGCTTTGTCCACTCAATCATGAAAAAGGTTAATGTCGCAACCGCAAATAATACTCCTACCTTACATATAATTTCGTACAGTTGCCCATTTAAAGTCCTATCCCATAAATCATTAAATCCTGCTGATATGAATACATTTGTTTCAGATGCTTTTTTGACTAACTCACCACCAAGCACTTGCTGCGCTAACAAATACATACAATAATCCTTTTTTTTTGCGTAAGAGGTTTAGGGAATTGCAAACACACTTTCTTCAGGGTGAGTAAGTAGGATCTAACACAGACATACCTACAACTTCGAGATTGAGAGAAATTAATCCTTCTTCTCGAATATCTTCTTTTTGGCGATTTGCTGCTAATTGTCCTGCAATTTGGGTCAGCATCATATTAGACTGTGCGGTATCAGAGCGTGATTGCAATGAATCAGTGCGCTGTTGTGCCAGCATCGAAACCACCAGACCATTTTGGGCTGCTATTACTTTTAAAATATTCTGTGAGGCATTCATCTCTTGTGCTTGCTCCCCCAGGTTTGAAGCGTCTTGAGCCGTTTGTGTAGTTTGATCAATTTTGTTGGCAGTATCCTGCTGACCAAGTTGCCCTAATACACCAGAGACTGATGCTTTTGTAATTTCTCGCTGTAAGTCTTGTCCGATTGTTGATGCTGTTGCCCAATCAGAGCCGGATGCTAAGGATACTTTCAAACGCTGACCACTTTCAACTGGATCTGGCGCACCCATTACACCAGTAGCACCATTAATTGCGGAATTAGCATCCTCTTGGGCTGCTGCCCAGAAATTATTAATTTTATCTGAAGCTATACTGCTAATTTGGCTCATTTCGCTCTGAATCTGATTTCTAATTGAAGCTAAAAAAGTATTTAGGTCTAGTGATATTCCATAACTGGGTGCAGTGATTAATAAACTCGTAACTCCACTAGATATAATGACGGCTAGACTAATCTTTTTAATTCCCTTCATACTGAAATACTCCCTTTTTTACCTTGAATTGATGAAGAAGGATTCTACATTGATGTGACCGAGAAGATTGGAGATTGGAGATTAAAGAAAAGCAGATTGAAAAATCAAGCCCCTTAATTTATTAATGGGGATAATCTACAATCTACCTTCTAAAATCATCAATAAATCTAAAATCTAAAATCTATCAATTCCAAGCCCCTAACTTTAGTTATGGGGTCAATCTGCAATCTGCGACCTACAATCAGTTGACGACTAAGGTTTTAGAATTTAAACTCCTAAGTAATTCTTGGGCAGTTGAAGATAACGGCTCTCCCCGAACCATTCTGATATAATCTTCAGAAAACTTGACTTGTCCTAGTATTGGATTATCTTGATATTTTTTCAGGAATAAAGTTCGTAATTCTTGCTCATAAGGATTGTTAGCGACTGCGGACAATAAACAGTGTGCTGGATAATAACGACAGAATGTAAGTTTACCTGAATCATCCAATAACCACTGTGAGTAAATGCCGGATTTTGTTGGATAGAAAGCCTCTGTACTATTGGTTTGAATGATTTCGTAAGGATATTTAAATCTATCAACAAAGGGATCTACTGCCGAAGATTGGATTCTGCCGATCAATCGGGTTGTAATATTGGCGAAGATTTTCGCTGCGGCTTTGCTTTGGTAAATACTTTCTGGTTCTTGAGCCGAGAGAATCACCCGTATCCCTGCTTTTGCACCATTGGCACAAAGCCTTCCTATTAACTCGGCGATCGCCTCAAATTGGAATAGAATCGGCGCTTCATCCAGGAAGAAGATACTGGCTTTAGAAGACAAAGCACGTCGAAGGGCTGCGGCATAAGCTGATAAAGCTAAAATCGCTGCATCTGCCTCACTCGATAAATTCCGCAGTGCAAATACTAGCAACTTAGCATCAGTTCGGAAAGTTGAGGGACGACTAATTGATTCTCCAACTCTGGTTGAGAGCCAGTACTTTAATCTCAACCTGATTTGCTCCAAGGCTGATAAAATTTCCTGGCTATTGCTGGCTATAGAATCTATCTTGAGAAATGCTGGCGAACAATAATTCAAAAAATCTTGTAATGTGGGAGTGTCCAGCCAAGCTTTAGTGCCAACTCCTGCGGCTAATGCCAACTTATACCGGACTTTGATTTCATCATCATTAAAAAATGTTTTCAAGGCTAGGGCAATGATTGATTCAATATTAGTAATCATGGAAGGGCTAACGCCAATGACGCTAGTTCCAATCACCATTGTCATTAAGACGGATTTCAAGAATTCCTTAAAATCATTCAATCTTTCATTAATAGTTTCTTGATCCATCCCCCTCAAATTAGGTAGTTCAAACAAATTATTCGACTCTTTGGAAATATCGAAGTATGCACCATCCTTACCTAGCAAATTGGTATAGTCACTAAATGTCGATGTCCCATCTGGTTTGGGGTAATCTAACGCTACTACTGGTATATCTTGAGCAAGTGCAGGTGTTAAAATTCCAGCCACCAGTACTGATTTCCCCGAACGAGTTGCACCAAAAACTGCTATGTTTTTATGCTGTTTGTACAAATCCAGGTGTACTGGTGTACCTCCCTCTTCGGCAATCAACTCAAAGCCAGTCCGATCTCCTGTAGCTGTACGAATCAAAGGCATCAGCCCTGGTGCTTCGGAACTGAAATAAGGTAATCTGCGGTTAAAAGGTTTTGCTAGCAGTGGCTCCCAAACAAATGGACAACATTGCAACCATGTCTTCCAGGCGTATTCTTTTTCTCGATCTACTGCTGCTGGTCTTAAAAAGTAGGAAGCTAAGTATTTGCAAGCCTGATTGAGTTCTCTTGTTGATTTTCTATGGACAAGAAAAGCTACTCCGGTATAAACGACAACGCTTCCTTTGTAAATGGTTCGTTGTGCCTCTACAGATTCTTCAATATTTATTCCGGCTTTGACATCGATGTTTCCTTTACTTGTTGATAAGGCAGTCGATGTAATTGACTGTTTAGTAAGGCGTTGTAAATTAGTTTTGGTAATTGCCTGATTAGCTTTAGTGATTTGACAGATAATTTCTGTATCTGAGATACTTTCTTTGGAAATTAATTCCCAAAGATATCGTAATTGAGAGCGTTCATCTATCCAGCCGCCCGGCTTTTGGCTAAAGTTCATCACCCCAATATATTTATCTTGAATCTTTACCCATTGCCGATCTAAGAATGGAACAGATTCTTCATTCTCCAAGAGATGATGCCGAATGTGAAAATCACTTGTTTGAGTTTCTACTAATCCTTGAGTTTGACTAATCATTAAAGGATTAGGAATCGCTGTTGGTGATGTCAGATTAAATTGATGCCATAAGACTTTCCAAATATCTTCAGCGCTCAAAACTCTGATCCCTAGTTTCATTTTGTTACTTAGCAACGATTCCCACTGCAAAAAACCGTCGCTAAATGAGTTCTTAAGAATATTTTCAATTCTACTATTGTTAAAAGCGTGAATTTCTCCGGTGAATTTAAACCAAACTTTCTCTAACTTTCGGATTGCCGATTCTACAATGTCTTGGCTGATTTCTGACTCAGCTAACGCTGTATAAGCACACCATAATCTTAAAAACTTGTTCTTCCTGACTCCAGATTTGGTTAATTCTTTGATTCGTAACCTCTCGCTCCTAATTAGTAATTTCAATTGCTCAATATCACAATTGCTTTCGATAGACTCTAATTCTGATTGCCTCGAATAATCGTCTGTAAAGGAACCCAAATGTATGGTTAATGACTCTCCTGATGGGATCTCTTTTAAACCTGCCTCTATGCTCTCAAAGATTGGGAGGATTTGCTCTGCGGCTAAGTTAGAATGAATTCCTACACAATCAAAACAGAATTTGATTTGAATCGATTCCCCATTTTTGAGAATTAATGCTCCTATCCCTTTTCTCCCTCCCAAAGCAACATCGCAAACCCCAGCTAAATGGATAATGTCTTCAAAGGGCGTAAGAGTTTTTACTACATTAACTTGCTCGGTTTCTAACCTTTGTTTTTTGATCTTATCTTTCTGCTTTGTTGCCATAACTTTAATAATTATGTCGTTTATATCCTCTGCTAATTCGAGGCACTGCCACAAACTTGCCAAAAAATTCTTGATTTGATGAAAGTAACCACCATGTTGCCCATCCCCAAGCTATGCTTAATCCTGTGCCTAACCAGCTTGTTTTCAACATATAGTTGAAAATAAATACATTTAATATTGCTATAACTGACCAAGGGAAAATCTGATCGGCGGGAAATGGGCCTAATCGGGGTCTATCTCCCAAGATTCTATTTACACTTCTAAATTTATTTTCATCTCTCATCTTTTTTTATTGCTTGTTAATATGAAGCATTTCTTGAATCAGGGCACTTTTTCTCATTCAAGAAATGCTGCAACTAAGGTGGTGTTGTTTTTAACAGTTATCAGTTATCAGTTATCAATCTCTCACAGATAACTGTTCATAGTTCACTGTTCACTGAACTATGCTCCAGTAATTAAACCAGTAACTAAGTCTCCAACAAACACTGAAAGTACGATAATTAATGGAGTCCGGGCTAATGTCTGCCAATCTTCATCGTTGCGGGCTGCTTGAACAATTCTTACCAAACTAATACCTACATAAAGTAGGAATAAACCTCTCAATACGTTGAAGAACAATTCTATAACTGCTTGTGTTTGCCCGTTACCAGCATTACCAAAAGCACCAGTCATCCAGGTTTGAGCATTGTTAAAAAACTGTGCTTCGGCTGGCGAAGAAGCAAAATCCAAGAGAAATATTAACGACAGAAATGCAAACAATATTGCATATAAATTCACCCCCCATTTCCGTTGTAGTTTTTCAAAATTTGTTAGCAATGCCTGTGTTTGTTTTGGAATTGCAACTGCTATTGCTCCTGCAATCATCAATCCTCCAAGCATTATGTTGTGGACTGACATCTCCAGAATCATTAATGCTCCCGTTACTCCCATCAGCCCAATTGTGCTACCTGAAATCACAATATTTTTTCTTGATGGTAAGGCTGCTGTTGGTCTTGCCTCAAAGCTAGTTGTATTAGAATTCTTGTAGTCTGATATTTGCATAATTTGTGAACGCATGAAATCTTATCCACATTATTCACAACTGACTTTCAAAATCCTACAGACTCTAGTACAAAAAAAACTAGTTCTTTTGGCTACAGAGAATATTTATTACAGCTTTTTAGGTATAGGCTCTATTGTTAATTTCTGCCCAAGTTGAATATTACTAGCACCCGCTTTAAGTTCTAAAACCTGTGTAGCAGTGACACCGTAATAGATTGGACAAGGATTTTTCATGCATGGTGGTGTATTGTGAACTATTGTTGTCACCACATTATTTTTAAGGTATATAATGTCCAACGGTACTTTTACTTGGTACATCCAAAACGGTACATGATTATACTCTCGACCCAAGTTAAACAACATTCCGCGATCGCTCTCTAGATTATTTCTCCATTTGAGTCCTTTCTCTAGTTCTTGTGGTTTATTTGCCGCTTCTAAATAAAAGGTCTGGTTGTTGTGAATAAGTTTATACTGAAGAGGCAATTTTTGGGGACGAGTTTCGATATAAGATACTACTGCTGTGAACAAGATTACTGACACCCCAGCAATTGGCCCAGCGATGTTTAGCAGCTTAAAGGCAGCAGCATACCAATCGATTTTTGACTGAGATTTCAGCATTTGCATAAAATTAACTACCAAAAATATCGATATCGCCCAGACTATATATTGATGAATCCACCGGACTAGATGGTAGCCCTTGCAAATCGGCCTTATTACGCATACTTTCTATTCGGTCAGCTTCACGTATTGCCAGAGGATTTACGCTTTTTCTTGATTCTAATAGTGCAGTGAGGGTAATTTGTAATGGCGGCAAATCCTCTAGTGCTGGAGTTTCTTCATCAAAGGATTGACAAAATATTGAGAATGCTGCCCTTTCGACGATTGCCTGAATTTCTGCACCGACACAGCGATGTGTTACCTTCAATAATCTTTGCCATTCTTCTGGGGTAAAGGCATCTCCACCATGACTAAAGCGTTTATCAAATCTTGCTAGGTGAATCTTAAATATAGAATGTCTTTCGCCGTTGTTTGGTAAGTCGATTTTGAATATCTGATCAAACCGTCCACTTCTGGTTAATTCTGGTGGTAGCCATTGGATATTATTGGCAGAAGCAATTATTAATACATCACTTGTTCTTTCCTGCATCCAAGTGAGTAACATTCCCGCAAGTCTTCGTGATAAATCATCATCTCCGGCAAATCCCTTGTCAAAGTCATCGAGGTAAAAAATTATACGGTTAATTCGGTCTATCAGTGCCAATAACTTTTTGAGTTTGTATTCCGCCATATTTCCATAACTGCGGAAATGCCCCCACTCCACGATTACTAAGGGTAATTCTAGTATTTGAGAACAAGCCTTAGCCGAGTGAGATTTACCTGTTCCGGGTGGGCCAATCAATAAAACACCTTTTGGTAAGCGCAAGTTGTAAGACTTCGCTAACGGTGTCAGGAGGCGCTTGTATCCCTTAAATGCTGACTGCATTAACTCCAGTCCCCCGACTGGAATTGTCATCGGTTGCAGAAATTCCACATTGTAAACTCGTTTGAGTAACTCAATTTTATAAGCAGAAACTTTTTTGACTAATTCACTGCTGTCAAAAATAGGGTGTTGGGGGCAGGGTGTTGGGTGTAGTGAAGACGGGGCTTGTACGAAGATGGTTGTTGGAGCTTTCTCTACACCCCACACCCCACACCCCACACCCTGCCCCAAAGGGGCTTTGTCAATTGCTAGAGCAGTTTTTACCCCTGTTTCAATATCTGCCAAATACATCCCGACACAAGTATTCGCTATTTCGTTGATTTGGGCTAGTGTAATTGAGCCGGGTAATATTTTTGGCAGATAATCACTAATTTCCTCAACCGTGGGTAACTCTTGGGTAATTGTTGGTATTAGACCTGCTATCTCTGACTTCAGGCTTGCGTTTGAACCCAGCAACAAAGCTGTTTTACAAGAGTTATGGTTGTAAAGCTTAATGTTAATCAGTGCTGACTTAATCCACTCTGCTGTCAGGAAGGAATCTGCATCCGTCGCTCCTTGTCCAAGCCACGGGTATATCCCTTCCAGGATCAAAATCCCTTGTAACTGGGTTGTCTTCCAAAACCGCAAAATCTCAAAGGAATCTTCGCGTACAACTTTAAAAGCGATTCTCTTGTATTCTTTAATTTCTGAGAATGCCAATCCCCAATCACTTATTGTTAATTGGTATAATTTGTCATCTTCTAACATCCAGAGATAACAATTGATACCACTATTAATGCATTTTTGAGTTAGGTTTTTAAGTAAGTTCATCCTCTCTTGCAATGGAGATTCCACTGCTATTAAAGGATTGTTTTGTTCGTAAAGAGAAAATATTCTTTCTATCAGTTGTGAACTCATAGGTAAATTATTGAGCATCAAACTGATAATAAAGGCTGACTCACTTTCTACTCACAGTCTGAAGTACCCAATTTTCTCGTACTTTTGGCCATTGTTTTTTATTTGCACTCAAGCAGCGTGAGCCGTTAAAGACTCAAATCTACCTCTGACTTACGTTGCTGTTGTTGTTGCTGTAGGGACTTTTCAAGCAACAGCTCCTGGTTCCAAGAGAGTGCTTTGGGTCTTGAGCGTCTAGCATGGGGCAGTAATTTCTTAACAGCCAGTGCCGTGGCTTCTCCAAATTCATCGGAGTTGAACGCCGTTTTGATTTGAGGAATATGCTCTAATCGCTCTACTGGTGTACTTTTGGGATCAGCAAGTGCCATGTACAGTGTTCGCTGTTTTGGTATTGACCCAGTTTTGGAATATTCCACCATTGCGTATGAGAAAGCATCAATCGTTGAGGAACAAAGTACCACTTTTTCTACTTTGCTCGTTCCTCGCTCACCTAACTGGAAATGAAACCAACTGTTTGTGCGATCGCTTCCAATGGTCAAACCCTTAAATTCACTCCCTTCAAGGTAAGCCCCTTTAATTTGATGGTTTAAATCTCGCATTACAAACACTGCATTTTGCTTAGAGTCAGCGTAAATCAACCCCGATTGGTGAAATCCGTGTACAAAGTTTGATGGCAATCCCCAAAAGTGAGTCAAGTAATCATGTACTGCAAGCCACTTGCTTTTATCCTCAACTGGTGGGACAAACTTGGGGGCTGGCTCGGTTTGAAGAATATCTGCTGTTTGTTTTTTGACTGCGGCGATCGCTGCTCGTTCTGCTCCCGATTCCCCAAATCTGTCATTGAGCCATGCCAAACCCTGCCGCAAATTGTAATTGTTCACCTGAATCACCAAATCTATTGCCCCATTGCCCTTTTCTACTCCTGGGGAGGCGGACTGAAATTTATCCCCATTTATATCAATGATGTGCCCATGACCTACCCACCTATTAGATTGACTAGGTTCTTCGTCTAAACCTAACTCCCAAGCTACATTTTCCAAGGCTAGGTCACGCAACTGCTGAGTTTGTTGTCGATATTTTTCTTTCTCTTTCTCTAATTGGGCAAGGCGTTGTTGAAGCAGTTCATTAGCTTGAGCCAGTTCTCTAGCTGTTGCTTCCATTTGTTGAAGTTGACGGGCTGCCCTGTCTCGATCTGCGGCTTTGGCTTTGATTTGCTCCAAATTCAACTCTGAGACTTCCAGGTTCCGTCCCGTTTCTACTATCCGGTAAAAATCCTTTATATCTTCGTGTTCGGCTCTGGAACCCTTCAACCCCCTCTCCAAGCCAATCAGCCGCATCGTTTGATAGTACGAGTCTTGAAATGCCTGGATTTTCTGCCGACCGCCAAAGAAGTGCTTGCATCGTAGTTGCCCATCATCATCCACTGGCACAAAATAAGCGTGAACGTGCGGCGTGACTTCATCTAAGTGTAATTCTGCCCTGACTATCCGCGAACCATATTCCTCTGACAACCATTGGTGCGTCGCCTCTAGCCAAACATCTAACTTATTCTGCTCATAATACCCTGCTTGATTTGGGCATGAGGCACGAAAGTAGCTTGGTGATGCACTCAGCAACATCTCCACGCAATAAACCCCATCAGTCCTTATCTTCCTGTGTTGCGAAACCTCATTTATCTTCGCCATCACCAAATCTTCTAACCTTGATTCGGGATCGTTGCTGCCTATAAACCTAATATTCTCTACCGACAAGTCAGCATTTGGTGTCTCCCTCTCACGAGACGTGTGAGATGCGCTCCCCGCTAAGTTACCAAATTTTAATTTTTTCAAACGAGCGATCGCATAAGCCATTCCCGCCCACCTTTTTTTCTCCCGTCAACAATATTTCACCTGATAACTAAAATTATTTTTTCGGCTCACTGAGTATTTTTACTCAGGCTTAAAATGGCTTTTTTCCCAAATCAAGAATAGCCTAAATAAGGCTAGTAAGTACACCTATTTACACCTATTTACACCTATTTTCGGGCGGCTGATTCTCTAATTTTTGGCAATTTTATCGCTCCTCGCTAGCTACCTGTCGGGCTACCAGACAACTACCTGTCGGGAAAATCAAAAACCACAAAAAGCCGCTATTTTTTCACCCGACAGGTAGCTAGGTGTCACCCGTGTGGTAGCCCGATAACTACCTCTAGGGAACTGTATCATACAATACAGTTTATCTCTGAATCTACTTTAGTCTTGTGTAGATTGTCAGAGTTTTAAAAGATAGTGTGAGTAAGATTTTAAAAATTAATTAGAGTGCTAATCTATTATTTAGGCTAGTAGAGTTGTTCGATTGTTTTTGCATGAGTCTTCGTTTCTTTTAATGCAATAAATTTAAATTTGGAGTCAAGTACAAAATTTGACCTCTGAATCTATAATTTAGTGAGGGTGTTAAGTTTACTTATTCAGAGTCCGTCATACAGAGTTCAAACTGAATTCTTATTTGATAACTCTCAAGCAAAGAAGCTCTTGAGCATGGAGCAGAAAAGCTTTCTAACAAAAGAACATCGGAATAGGCGAGCAAGGGAACAGTGAGCAAAGGACAAAAATTTTAGATTCCTTTCTACTCAAAGGTTCCAGAGCGATTAAATTGATTTACGCTCAAAATGCACAAAAAATAATACGTCCTGAATTAGACCCCTAAATTTATTTATGGGGCTTCCCATCTGCGCCTCGGACTCTTCGCTGAGTCATTGGAAATATTTGGATTACTGTTTTCGGAAAATTTCTGAATGAATAATATGAATGAGGTAAAGCAAGAGATAATCTCAATTAAGCGTTCTCTTGAGAGTTTGGATGGCAAAATAATTACCTACCTCAAGTCGAACCCTTTGAAACTAGATTTAGATTTTTCTGAGGTTGTTGTAAATGCGCTCAAAGCCTACTGGCTACCTTTTGTAATGCATTCTGTAGGAGTGCGTGACGAGGAATTAAGACGCATAGCGATTTGGTCAATCAAACAATTAGAAGGTCAGGCATCTCTTATCCGCGAGGTTTTCGGGATTTCACCCCAAATAAATACTGTTGTTCAACTGATGAATACTACTGCTGATTACCCAGGTGCTATCCCAGATCAGGGCGGCTCATTCGACAAGACAGAACAAGTTAATTCTCAAGAGCCTGACTCAACGACTGCACTATCTATATCTAATGATGTTGAAGTTAGAGAAGAACTTTTGCTTCCAGATGAAGAAGATTATGACTACGAGAAAGATTTAATAGCTGTGGAAATAACAGAGGAAATGAGAAGGGCTAGTAAATTATTTGGGGCTTAGTCGTCGAATAGTACGTTTGATTTCGGCAAATCTATAAGGAATGAGAGTGTGGGGAGCAAGTATTGGGGTGCAGTAAGACAATATCGGTTCTCTACACCCAATACCCTACCCCCTATACCCAGCCTTGATAAGGGTTGTAGTACTTCCCGTGAAAAGTCAGACATTCTTCATTCTTACTACCATGCAACCCCTACACATTCAGTCTTTTGAGGTAATTCATGAATAAATCGAATCCAAATCCAGATTCTGCTGTAGATACCCCCAGAATCGTCATCTCAGCTGACATTGGTGGCAGTGAGACAAAAGCGATCGCTCAAATTTATCCTTCAGGTGTGCCAATAGTATTAGCCATGCCACCAGAAATCGCTGATGTCTCTAAAACTTCTGTGGCGCGTTTCGTCCCAAACTCATATAACACCAGTATTTGGGTCGGAATGGGCGATGAGTATTATGTTTTGGGTGCATTGGCAAAAAGTGTTTTTGCTGGGACTTCTGCACTGCGAGATTTAAAATCTCATTATGCTCTACCAAAACTGGCTGCTTTGTTGTGGTTAGCTTGCCGTCAGTTTCAGTTCGATACCAATAATATTGATGCCTTTGTCCAAGTATTGATGCCACCAGGAGAAATTAGTAATGCTCATAATCTTGGTAAAAAGTTAGGGCAATCACTCAACCGGGGAATTGTAACTCCCACCAACAAATTAAAAGGTAAGCTGCGTAATTTTCATGTTGCCCCGGAAGGCAGTGGCATTATGATATACCGCAGTCGCACTCTGGCTGCATCATATACCCAAAAAAATATCGGTTTGCTGATGCTTGGCTACCGGAACGCTAGTTTCGTTCTCAGCCAAAAAGGGAATCCGGCTTTGGCTGAAACTACTGATTTAGGTATGAATTGGTTAGTACAGCAGTTTGTCCAACGCACTGCTGTTGGCTTGTCCAAAGAAGATGAACATTTAGTGACTGCAATCATTGCTGCTGGGAAGGGCAACTTTGAGCCTTTGCGTTCTTTGTCCCGCCAAGCCACACCCGAAGGTGTATCTGCCGACTTAAAATTATTTCAAAACATTCTCCCTGAAGTTCGTTCTGATTACTGTCGCGCTCTTGTACGTTGGATACGAAACATCCCTTCACTTGATGAAATTCTCATTTGTGGTGGGACTGCTGATTTTGTCAAGAAGGAGTTAACTGACCACTTTCAAAATGAAGGTATACCTATTGTTTGGAATGGCGGCGTACAATTCCCTGCTCCTCTTGATACTAAGGGTCTTGGTGAACGCGTCGCTGATGTCTGGACGGCGCACATTACTTATATATTGATGTTAGACAAGAACTTTGCTTACGACCGCAGACAAGATTTAGTCCCTGACCCCAATAAACCACGACCATCTGCCTCTACTTCTGGCCTTGCCCAATTGCGTGAATACGCTAAAAAACGTGAGGCTGAACAACCTTTGAACAGTTGAAAAATTATGAAGTGCGATCGCTCAGAGAGTAAGCTAACTCTCTGAGCGATCGCATAATTCAAGCTAACTATTTAACATCCCAGCCATCAAACAGATTCGGTTGATCTACCCCATACTGTCGTTGCACCAGTCGCCGCAGTTCTGCTACCGAATTGGCTGACTTCATTAAAATCAGCACTGATGTGACGTGTGGGGATAATCTCTGTTTTGTTTCATAGGAAAGCATTTGATGAATTTTGTACTTTCTTCGCCCATTTTCAAGAACAGGATTAACAATGTCAAGTTTGGCTTTTTCCTCTGGTGTCATCCAACTATAAATGAACTCCCAATAGTACAAGCCATTCTTAATGTGCTTTTTATGCAGCTTACTAATCCGAGCCAAATTCTCCTCAAACTCAGTTTCAAACATTTTAGTCCACGGGCAAGGTGTAGACAGAATACGGCAATCATCTATCCGGCGTTGCTCAACTGTGTGTTGCTTACCCCAGACTTGATTAAACCTGCTGATTAGAGAATCTTCAGCAAGTGCATCAACCAGTTTTGCGGCTTGATGATTTCCTTGTTTATCAAAGTAACGCCAGATGATCCGAACATCTTTCAATGACCACGTTACAGCACGTGTCACTGTATTTTTAACTGTATATTCCGCATGGACTGTAACGTGATTTAAGCCTTGCTCCATAAGGGTTTTGTTCACACGAGGCAAGCTAAACTGTAACCTGCTCAACCAGTTCTTATTTATACCGATTGTTTCGAGGATATGATTTTGAGACATCCGGTATTCTTCAGTTTCAACAATTCTAATCGCGTCAAACCGATAGTTGCCGATGTACAACTCAACTGCTTGGGCTGCGGCAAAATTTTTCTTAGCCATGATAGCTGTGCGAGATTTTCATTAATTCTTCGCGCAGCGCTGAATTCAACTATTAAAGAAGAATTCAGAAGTCAGAATTTAGGAGTCAGAATTAATGAGTGGGGGATTCAGACCCACCACTTGATTATTGCACCACTAAATCGAAGATTTAGTGGGGGACTTAAACCCGTTTATTCATCCGCCACTTGTACAGAATTCAATTCTGAATTCTGGCTCCTGACTCCTTAATTCTGTTCGTTAAATTGCTCCATCACGACTCATAAATATATGAATAACGACCAAGAACTTTATACCCAACAGCTAGCCCAATTTGCTGCGTCTCAAAGTTTTGATGAACGTTCAGTGGAATTTTTTGATGACGTTTGGCAAGAAGCCGGAGTTAAAGACATCGCTAAAATGACTACTGCTGATGCTAAGTCTGTATTGCAAGTCTTGGGCGAGAGTGAAGCATCACCAGAATTTACTAAAGCTCTATTAGCCCAAGCCATAACAGCAGGAATGCCTGAACACGTTGTGGGATATATCTTGGAGAGCGATACTGACGGGGACGGTCGCACACTTGCACAAGAAATCTTCAATGACGGTACAAATCCCTTCCAACCAAATCAACCATCAGTGCTTGCCTCAAAACAAAACCAGTTTCAATCCTCTAGTGAAGAAGACATGGAAATCCAAATTTAGCCAAAAGTACGATTTTTTTGTAGACTCCTGGTTATTGATTTTTTGGGAATAGAAGACCTAAACTTTGGCTTATTAGTTAGCGTTTTCACATGCTCTAGAGGTGTAGTTCTTATAAAAAAGAATCAGGGAGGAAGGGAAGAGGATAAGGGGAAAAGGATAGAATTTTCCCCTGACCTAGTACCCTTTAACATTTTCTTTGATTCCAAATATTTGTTCTACACCTTTTTCCCACTTTGAACTAAAGCTATGACACTACAATTACCAACCCACAACGGTACACACCCTCAAAAGTCAACAGACTCATTCACTATCCCTCAACAGAAAGAGCGACTAGAAAATCTGTTGTATCAGAAGGTTCAACAAGGGGAAGACATATCCCCTTGTATTGAAGCTCTCTATTATTTAGCTTCAAAGCAAACAACACAAGACCAACTGCAAGTGATGTGGGCTGAAGTAATTAAAGAACGCTCGGCATTCAATTCACTGCAAAGAGTAATCATTACAGCCTTCGCCATCTTAGGAATGATTGCCTTTCTCAATGGGGCATTTCGCTCTGTTAAACCATCTGCGGCTGTTGTCAACCCACCTGCTGTTCAACCTCATTAAAAGGATTTTACCAAAAAGCTGAGAGCTTTGTTTGATAATGCTTTCAGCTTATATTATCACTCACTTGGTTTCGGCTCACCTAATATGCTGTGTCCTTGTCGAAAGGCAAACTGTCAACATCCTCAAAGTTACGCAGGTCTTGCTCCATCTGCTGCCGACGTTGGACGTATGTTCTGCTGTTTCCAATCTTCCCTTCCATCAACCATGCACCAAAGTTGATGCCTTGTTCTGCATGTTTAGCAGAAACTCTATTGTAGTTATCGACTTCAAATTTTTTGCGTTGCTCCATCTCTTCAAGCCAGCCCTCGCTGATGCCCTTGTCTAGAGCTTCTTGAACGTACTTAGGGTTAAGAGAACCGTCTGGGTTAAACTGCCGCTTTTCTTCTGCTGTAAAGAAATCGTAGGCAGTGTAAACAGTCCACGACTCTGGGTCGGTTTCATCTAAATGCTTCCACTCATCATATTTGATTTTTAACCTACGGGCATAGTCATCAATGGCTTCTGGAATCATTCCACTAGACAACATTTCAATTCTTGCCTCATTTTTTAAAGTCCCATCTGGGTTGAACTCCTTCTTATGCATATTTATCCAACGTTTAATTCTCGACATATAAAACCTCCTAAAAATTACAAATTATTAAAATTTTATGACACTAGAATTCAAACACTTCGATACTAGACTAAATCAGTGGATTTATCCAGATACCAATAATAAAAATCCTGAATCAATTTTAGCTGAGAAGTTAGACAATACACTACTTGAATCTTACTTCCCTGAAAGAAAATTCTCATTTGGACATATTGATGAGTACAGTAAATCAGAGGATTTAAAAAATCATCCAGATGGTCATGTTCTTCTGTTATCTTCAAAGACACGTTTATTATATGGCCCACCAGAATGTTTAGAAGTAATTGAAAAACTTTGTCCAGACCGTAAAGACCGTGGTGCTTATGGCTCTATTTTTCTAGGTTCGTGTAGGGATGCCATTAGTGAGAAATTAAATATTCTAGTAGTAGATGATTCGAGCGATGCAAAGGGAAAAAATGGAGGAATCCTTGAGAACGAGGTTGCTTGGAAACTTGTAGGAGATTGTTATGGGCAAATTTCAACTGAAATATATGATAAGTTAACCAAAAGAGAAGAACAATCAGACAAAAGTTATCGCGTAATTCAGCATCGCTTCGGTTGGAAAGAAGGGGATGGAGAAGATACTGAATATCGTTTTGGCAAGGGAACATTAAGACCATACGACTTAAAAGAAATAAAGTATGCTAACCCCAACAACACGCCTAAAATAGACCTGATTATCCCCATTAGTAGCTTTAAGGGTACAGACAAGGATAAGCCCGGAGGCCCATCTAAAGCTCAAATTGAGCCAGGATTATATCAGCAAACTATTTGGTTGGGTGAAAAGGCACAATCTCAAAGAGGTAAAACTGCTATATCTCAATTATTAGCATCATTTCCTCAAGGTATTAAGGATTTTGCAGAAGAACTAGAGGTACAAGCCCAAAAGCTAGCAGAAGCTCAAGATGACCCTAGAATTGTTGCACAACTGTACTGTGAAAACTACGAAAAGCGAAAAGAATTTTCAGAAGAGCAAAAAAAATCTTTAGAACAAGAAATTATTGAATCAGTTAAAGCTGATACTTTAGGTAAACAAGTAGAGAATAATTCCGATGAAGACCTAGAGCTAAACGATGAATCAGATGAATCTCAGAAAGATGATATGTTCATGTACAAACTCATCAAAGCTGATTTACTTGGACATCAACAATTACTAGAAACCGAAAAAGTAAAACAAGAGCTAAGTCGGTTTGTACAAGGTCAGTGGCGTGACATTGCGGTTGGCAAGACACTAACTTTTGACCGAGGAATGATTATCCCTTCCAAAGAACTCAAGAATGGCGAAATTTGTGTGACTTGGATGGATGAAAATGAAAAAGTGTTAAATTTCCGTTCCCCATTTCTTAATTCTAACGGTCTGTGTGTTTCTAATAACAAATATGTTGAAGACCGCCTAGCTCCAGATGGTGAACCATTACAAGGAATTATTATAGTCAATGATGAAGATCACAAACGCCTACTTGCTCGGATTGAAGCGCTAGAAGCCCAAGGTATTCAACACAACGAAGTTAATCCTCTCGAAACCGAATCACAACGGCAAGCGCGTGATTTCGACGGTGACTGTATTGGCGTAGCACTTGCACTTCAATATCCAAACTTCACAGCCGAAGCCGATTACAGAAACCAGCCTGAAAATGCTTATCGTCCTACTGTTAAAGAAAAGAAACAATCATTTTATTCGGAAAATGGAAGCCAGCCTCCATTTGAAGAAATAGCTATCCACATGAGCGATAACATCAGCGTGGGTATAATTAACAATCAAGTGACGGCACTGGAAGCATTAGAATCGGAAATTGAAGTACTAAACATTTATGGTACTTTAGAACAAAAATTAGAATATTTAGAGCAAGTATCTAGCCATTACCAAAGTTTATTTGAACAGGAATATGACCACAAGCCCAAACCAATTAGAGCAGAGTACAAACCATTCATGCAATCTGTTGTAGCTCTAGCAGAGAATCCTAACAGAACGCCAGAGATTATTCAACAGGCGATGGATGTTAACCGTCTGATGTACCGAGAAATGATTGGTGAGGGATGTTATCAAAACCAAATAGCGGTGGATTTATTCAAAAGTGCTAAAAAACCTGAAATGGATAAAATCCGGGAGAACAGCCGCTACTTGTATCGTGATGTTAATTATATTAAAGATAAAAAGTCGCGTTCAGTTTATTTAAGCACGGGGATAACACCAAAAGGCTACTCACCAGTAGAATTATTAATTAGCCAAACCAATAAATATTTCCAAGAATCACAGTTAGAATCGCGTCCCATCGTCCAGTTTAAAGACTTATTCAAAGGAGTAGAATTTACACCACAGCAAAAATTTGCAGTGATCGCCGCCAAATACGAGTTTGATCGGAAATTCAACGCTGCGGTTCGTGCCTCAAGGCGGCGAGAAACAGAGTCTGGCCCTAGCGCAATTGTTCAAACGGATTCAGGAACGCAACTCGAAATTACCAACCTCAGCCGCTACGGGCATCCCCTAATCTGGAAAGCCCAGACACTTAATATTCGCCTAGATGAGATTAAATTCACAAACAGTGAACGCCCCCATAAATTATTAGCGGTTGCACAGATAGATGGTGAGATTGGGGAAAATGGAAAACCCGCCTACCGCAACCTGGGGACAGTTAGCCAACAATCTGTGACTGACCACAACCTCAAGGCGGGGATGACCATGCAAGGAGCTAAACTCCTAGAACTAAAACCAGAACTTACTAGAAGCCAAACTAAATTACTTTTTGACAAGGCACAAGAGGCGGCTCTCGCATTTTACGCTTCTATCCCAGAGTCAGAAAAACTTGCTCTATCCGCCGCCGCTTGGAACATCTGTGCATCCCGCCAGGATGAACTCGAAGTTGCAAGAAAAGAAAATGCAAACCCCCAAGCGATCGCTAAAAAAGTTTCTAACTTCGCCTTTGCTGCTTTCCCCAATGAAATTATCTCCCGCCTGGACCAACTGCAATTTACCGAACCGAAGTTAGTCACACTTTTGAATGAGGCAAATCAATTTTTGGGTAGAAAGTGGAACCCAGACGAAAAGCACCCGATAGAAATCAGAGCTTCTCACCATCCACCAGGACATGAACGCCACGTTTCCAGGCTGTTGTTTGTCTGCGATACTGACGGCGAATATAAGGAATTCGCCATGCTCGAAACCAGGACTGGAATGTTACCTATTGGCACAAAGGGACAAGCTAGTTTCGTTGGCGTGGAACCCGCGACTGCCAAAGCAACTATTGGACTACCAGGAAACGAGCCGATTGAAATTACTATCCGTGAACTCAAGAACTTCTCTTATGCAGGACTTGTTTTTAACGCCGAACCGATCAACTTAGAATTTGGCACTGTGCCGATGACTGACAAAACAGTGAAAATCAAAATTGATGCTTTGACTTTGGGTGAGTTAGACAGTGATTCTATCCAGCAGTTAAAACAAGTTGATTACCTAAAAAATGGTAATCCCCTAAAATTAAAGCTCACGTCAATCTCTGAGACAGGAGATCAAGCTTTTGTCCTGGGTGAATCTCCCAATGGGAATCTCCTCAAAATTAATAAAATTAACTTCTATGATTTTTCTGGTCAGACATTCAATGATCAAGATTACCGAAAACTGACTATCGAAACCTCAGCTTCTAAAACTAGAGATGCTGTATTTTTGAATGGTGAACCCTTGGGAGTGTTGCACTTTAAAAAAGACAAAGACGCGCTCAGACAACTTGGGCTACTCAAAACCGGAAAACTTACACTCGCCGACGCTATCATTGAAAGTAATTTCTCTGTTATTTGCGCTCAAATAGACCCTAATACCGTTGAATATCCCCAGAAGTGGACGAAGGAATTTCAGGCTTTTGGGACTCAATCAGTTAATCCTCAACAACAAGAGATGATTGAGAGTAGTGCGAAAATTCTCCATCATATTAAAGAACGTCCTACTTTCTTATTTTCGACAGAATCAAATAAAAAACTCGGAGTCATGGGCTTGGCTGTTGACAACCAGAAAGCTGAGACTGTGACAAAATGGTTAACTGCTCAAAAAGTTGAATGGCAGCAAGTACCAATAGAAGATGTTATCAGGGAAACTAAAAAAGGTCTAGCTGTATTTAACTTGGTTGATAGCTCCATCCCTGCCAAAACTTTAGAGAGCATGGCCAAGAAATTTGGGGCAATTATTGAAACGGATAGTGACTATCAACAAAGAGTTAATTCCCTTGCCACACGACCGCAGTTTTTGAAACCACCAGAACAAACAGCACAATCCCCACCTAACCCATCTATAACTCCATTACTCTCCACTACTCCTTCTACACCAGACATTAGTAATAGTGTGAAAACCGAACCTTTAGGTGTAGAGAAGCTCCCGATAGTCACTATTGATGACTTGAGAAATTGGTACAATGCCGCAGATAAATTAGGGAAGTCGGAAAATTACAAAAAACGCATTGTGGAAGTGGCCAATCAATTAAAGTCTGGTGAACAATTATCAGCCGAAGCGTTGACAGTAATGAATAAAGATAAATTTGAGCTTGAAGCCATCATTCGGCTGAGTCAAATTGCTCAAAGGATTGGCATGGTCTGGGGTAGGTCTAATGAAAATGGCACTCAAGTTCAAGGAAAAATTTATGACTTGGCTTTCAATACCCAGCAGAGAGATTTAACTATTTCGCAGAAAAATGGAGAGGTAATTTTCAACTTGCAATCAGGGAGAGTGCAGACTAATAAACTAACTCCACAGATATTGCAAACTTTTGAGGATGCTAATACTCAAATTGATAAAATATTAGCTAAATCTCAAACACAACAAGTAGACTTACAAAGATAGATTTATCTGCCTCTGGCAAGGCAAAAGGTAGAGGGCAGTTCTTGCCGGAGGAAAGAATAAGTTTTAAATTTTGCCTTGCTAACTTGGGTTTAAGATCCCCGTTAAATCTACGATTTAGCGGTCTACAATTACTGTTCTTGTCAGAATCCTCTGTAATTGACCTTCTACCTTCTGCATGAATATTCATATCAAAGCCTTGGATATCACTTTATTAGCTCTACAGGTTCAAGCGATCGCTCCATGAATTCGTCTTCCTAGTCCCTGCTGAAACAATCAGATGGTAATACATGAACCGATCGCTGGTGGCTTCTACGAGAAAACCACATCAAATTGTAAAAAAGTGTTTGATGGCTCTTATAAAAATGCAATCGCCAAAATTAAGCTTACTTTCAGAGTAGCCCAACCGTGCAACAAGGTTCAAAGTTTCAACATTGTAGGTGGATGCTTGGTGTCAAAGGTGCTTTGTGTCGTCTATGGAAATGGTAAAGTAGCAAAAGGTTATTCAGCGAGATGCGACAAGTCCATGAGACACTTACAACAAATGAGATTTTAGTCAAAGATTGTGTCGGTTACATTAATCGTGTACTACTATATTAGTACAAATATACTGTGGTCTACGATGAGTAAGCCAAAAAGTGTTAAAGATTGCGAAAAAACAACTATAATTAACCGATAGAAACATTGGATGAAATATTTATATTTTATTAAGCAAAAAGGATTATGAATCTTTATATACATTTATATTTTTTCATTAATTAGACTATTTTGTGGCAGTTAAGAAAGAGAAAGGTCATGTTGGATAAACTAATAAAATATTATATCATCTGGACAAGTGATCAGTTTCAAGATGAATCTGGATATATAGCAACGTTTTCTGTTATTCCTCTGACTTCACAAACTACATTTAACGGTTTACCAACCACATATCCAATTAATTCTACAAGTAGAAATGGTCTTGATAAAAATTCCTACGCTTTAGTTCATCAAATATGTACTGTTGATGCTAATTGCTTTAAAGGCTCATCAGCCAATTGGTTAGAGAGAATTGGACAATTGGATAAAGCAGATAAAGAAGCTATAGAAGAACGTTTAAAGTATTTTTTGAGTATTCAAGAGAATCCTAGTGAAGACTGGTTTGCTCAAAATGCGTCTCCAGAACTTTTGAAAAAAATCTTTGATTATCTACCTGAAGATACAAAAAATTTAGTAATAGAAGAATTAATTAACAATTTAGACTCATAACACCTGTATATTTATCAATAATATTGATATTTTAATTATTACAAATTCGGCAATCTCCGTACTGTTGTTAGCTTGGTCAGTGCAAAGTGCGATCGCTGATGAATTAGTTCTCACTGATGGAATGGCACGCTTGATTTATGTGAAACCTGCTTGCTGACTATCATTGTTGGGGGTAGGGCGTAGGAAAAAAATCAAGAAAAGTAAATATGAGTGCGAACATAATTGAAGAAGAATTCAGCTATTCAGAATTCAGGAGTCAGCAATCTTGACGCTCTCTACGAGACGCTACGCGTAGCTTGCTTCTCCGTAGGAGTACGCAGACTCGCTATCCGCCAGTCATACAGAATACCTTTCCTGTATTCTGACTCCTGAATTCTGTTTGATAAACTTCTTTGCGGGAGCAACGCTGGCATGAGCATTACTACACCCCACACCCAAAAGCCTTATAAATAAGGGATTTGCCGTTATCAAGCGTGCCATTCGGCTATAAATCAAAGTCAAGGCTGAAGGTTTCCGGTTCAGAATCTTCTTCTTTCTCTTGTGCAAATGGAGTTGAAGTCATTGAAGGAAGTTTGTTCGACTCAGTATTAATTGGCGTGAAAGCTACTTGTTGTGTGGGAAATGCACCCTTTCTGAAAGCAAAATAACAATCAATAATAAAGTAAAGCGTCTCCAGGTAACTCTTGCCTAGTTGCTGTGATTCGGCAAATATCCGCTCACGGTAGCTATCTTTGATCCGAACTTTTTCTGGGGTTAAGTCAAGTTTGTCTGCCATTGCGATCACTTAAGAGTTGTAGTAGCTGGATTCTTGCTGCTAATGGTTTTCGCCATTTCTAGAAGCCCAGAGACATTAGCTTCTACCGGATTGTCCAGGATTTTGAAGCCGTTTTTCTCCAACAGCTTCTTAAATCCTGGTAAGAGACAGCCTCCACCAATCGCCCAGATTTCATCCCCTTGGTGCTTGGCATCAAGTGTGAGATTCACCACTTTCTTCAAGTATTTTTCATACCAATCTTTTAAAGAAGCACTGTATATATCTTTGATATCGATGTCACGGCTGTACCTGGTATGCCCCATCTCTAGACAAAATCGGATTTTGGATGGATCTCCGATTTTTCCGCCATTCAAATGTTTCATTTTTTGGGAAATATCATCGATGAGAACTTCTACTCCTATGGGGTAAGCAGTGTGAACTTCTCGCTGACCCCGGTTGTAACGAGAATACAGGGTCGTACCATTGCCAAAGTCTAAAATGGTTAACTTTTTTGGTAGTGGATGCCCAAACAATGCACCCATACCCTCTAGTACAACTTTCAGCACTTCTACTTTCACGTCTGATTGCTTGCCAGCAAGTATTGGCTGATATTCTCCATTGAGTACTTTTTGTAGTTCTGATGCCAGAGCAACATCATGTAAACTGACGACTAATTTTAAGTGCCAAGCTTTACGGTGTGGTAGATGTGCCAATGCACCCAATAAAGTCAATAATGCGTTGTTGACTTTATTTTCATTATTGTCTGTGTTGCGGTCAAAATAATTCCCTGTGCGGTAAGCAGACTCTCCGACTGTGTAAGCAGTGCCGTTAAAAACTACACGCCCTGGAACATCTTCCATCTCGGCATTAGTTATATAGCTGGGGACACGAACTACTTCAAAGCCTTCGACTAAAAGTTTGAGACTTCCGTAACCGTTATCGAAACCCGCAGGAAAAATTTTTTGTAACGTGTGAATGTTTGACATAAAGACAAAGGGAATACACTTTGATTTGTGAAAATTATCTGTTCAAGCGATCTGCAAGAGCAAGAGAAAGAAGAATAAAATAACTTCCCCTTTTTTGCCTAATCTCAAGAGCTTATCATAACCCCTTGGGGGCTAAATGGGGTACAAAATATTAACCAGTCAAATATACCCTATTTAACACCTATATGCACCCTACATAGGGGTCAAAATGTCACCAAAGTCTTGAGCTATTGTTGGGGTATATATAGCCCCCATAAAGCCCCCATCAGGAATTTCTGAAATCTTTTTTATCAACGTAGCAGAAATTAAATTAGATCATCGTTGACCATTTTTTGAATTCAAAATTCAAAATTCTGTTAGGAAGAATAAGAATAATTTTGAATTAATTATCCTTCGAGTCAAAGCCCCCACCGATTGTCTTTAATTTTGAATTCCCCGAAGGGATTGAATGCTTGATTTATACTTTAGTGTCAATCTTTCTCCGGCTGTTTCACTAATTGCAGTTTGGTTGCATTGCGGGTTGACAACTTTTGGCAACTGTTTAAGTGGACGCTGGGTAGATTTCACTAATACCTTGCTTTGCTTAAAGGCTAGAAATAAAAGACTTCATAATTTTGCATACGCAAAAATATGAAATTCCAGTTTTTCATCTATCTGATTTACTAGATTTTTGCTTTTTCAGCCATGTTCCTAATAGTTCTTCTACTAAATCGCTTACAGGGCGTGGTGTTCGCTTTCTCAATTCTTTTCTTTCCTCTGCTAAGACATCTTGAACTTCTAATAACATATCCAAAGGAATATATGCAGAAATTTGAGTATAGTCGGGATTGCTCCGACGACCAGCAGGCCGTCCTGGCCCACGCTTTTCATCTTGAGGTACAGTTTTATTTTTCTGAGGCAGGTTGCTTTTTGTTTTCTTTGCTACAACTGGTTGAAGCTTCGTTGCTTCTGGTATCTCTTTCAAGCCTTTCTCTGTTTTGTCTGTTACATCTGTTTGTAATAAACTAGCTTGTTCTATTTCTTGCTCTTGAAGTAATTCTTGTGGTTCAGGTACTTCTTGTGCTTCAAATACTTCTTGTCCTTCGAGCAATTCTTGCGGTTCAAGTGGTTCTTCTGTACGCTGTTCTCGCAATGCTCGAAGGCTTGCAAAGCGACCACCTGCTGGTTTTTCTTGTGTCATTAGACCATTATCTCCTTTCCAAGTTCTTCATACCCAGCCCAAGCAGCATCTGCTCTTGGGTCAGGGTAATCTTTGACGATAACACCCTCTAAAGGCGCTCTCTCAAAAGCTACTAGGCGCTTAATTTCGGCTTTAAAAATAGGAATATTTTCAGCTAAAAGCATTTCTTTTGCCTCCTTCCCAGACTGGCTTGGTGGTGGTGGAACCATCGTTAGTAAAACTTTAAAATTGGATTTCATCTGGTGCAAGATTTCAATTGTTCTTAAAAGAGCATCCAAATCTAAAGCTTTTGGTGTCGTTGGCAAGATAAGAAGATCACAAGAGTCAGCTAGCTCTTCAAGGTCTTCTTTGGTTGGTCGGGCTTGGGTGTCAATTATAATATGCTCAAACTGACGAATATATTTAGGCATCTGAATATCAGTGACTACCTTGAATGGTAGTTTCCCTGGTGCAGCCCATGTCATAGCAGAACGGTTCTGATCACCATCAACAAGTAAAGCTGCCCCCTTTCGGTTTAAATAAGCTGCTAAGTGAACAGCTGTTGTTGTCTTGCCTACTCCACCTTTGAAACTAGCCACTGTAATAATCACTATTGGTTCCTTTTGCTGAATTAGAGCCTAGACTTATATCGTATGTTAGCGAAATAGTGAAATTATACAACTTTAAAAATTTAGTTTTTCATAATTTCAGCATTTTGTAGTTTCGCGTATGCAAAATTCTAATATACTAAAATAGCGGCGTATCAAAAATCACAAAACTAAGTGTTAAATAAGATTGCTTTTACCAAATAATTTGGTTATTTCCGCGTATGCAAAATTCTGATATAGCGAAATTCTGAAAAACTAAAGCTCCATATTGCTGGAAAGCCATTATAGGGTTTTGTCGAACCGAGGTTAAACAATGATGTTATTTTCACGTATGCAAAATTCTGATATAGCGAAATTCTGAAAAACTAAAGCTCCATATTGCTGGAAAGCCGTTATAGGGTTTTGTCGAACCGAGGTTAAACAATGATATTATTTTCACGTATGCAAAATTCTGATATAGCGAAATTCTGAAAAACTAAAGCTCCATATTGCTGGAATGCCATTTTAGCGAAAAAATTTATTTGTAATCAACTCTGAGCAAATACCACTGAGTTGGAAAAAGTGGACTTGTGAATAAAGCACTCTCTCGGCGCAAAAAAGCCACCTCTACCACATCCAGGGACAGCAAGCCGCCAGATAACCAAGACCTTGAAGATATCTCTCACCAAGTAGATCCAGCTTCAGCAACAATTACGGTTACTGCCGTTGAAGTTCCAGAATTAACCGAGCAGGAGATTCGCGATCGCCTGCACTTAGAACGGCAAGTAGAAAAAGCGTTTTACCTTGCAGGTAAGGCTTTGATAGAATTGCGAGACAGGAAGTTGTATCGAAATACCCACAAAACCTTTGAGGAGTATTGCCGAGAGCGTTTCGGTTTTGAGCGTCGTTATCCGTACAGGTTAATGGAAAGTACGGTGGTTGTAGATAATCTCATGAAAATGTGTCCTAATAGGACACAAAATGATTTAGTTGTGGACACATCTGCCTCAGACTCTAGTGAAGGACAAGTGTTACCCATTAATGAATATCAGCTACGACCTTTGATTGGGCTGGAGCCGGAAGTGCAAAGAGAAGCATGGCAGCAGGCCGTAGAGGCAGCAGGTGGTAAAGTCCCATCAGGTCGTGTTGTCAAAGACGTTGTGCAGCGCATAATAGAGAGAACCAAAGTACCAAATACCTACCAAATCGGCGAAGTCTGCCAAATCCTAGTTAAGGACAACCCGGAACTCAGAGGAAAGGGTTGCTGTTGGGCAATTGTTAGCGCGGTAAACGAGTTTAGTTGCACCGTGAGAGTTTGGGATGGCGAGTACACCATTGGGTTGCAGTACCTGAAGTCTTACAATTACTTGCCTGCCGGATGTGAGCAGATGCAATCCTTGAGTGATCGCATCAGTCGAGTGTATTCAGATTCACTGGAGGAGACGGTCAAAAATCTGTTGCAATCGTTTGGGAAGCTGAATCGTCCCTATCTTACTGCTGTGGAAGAGAAATTGTTGAGTGTTGTGGAGTTGGAATATGGGAACGAGATAAAGTTTTAAGAATTATGGTCGTTTTTATATAGTAAGTGTGCAACAGGTTATCGTTAGGCATCATGGTTGAAGTGTAATGCCAGATGCTCCTCATCGAAATATCTACCATCAATAAATAAAGCATCACGCTCTAAACCGAAACGCTCAAAACCCCGTGAGCTATAAAGAGAGGAAGCAGCTAAATTGTTTGTAGTGACCGTGAGAACGATCTGTCGCAGACCATCAAGCCGTCGAGCATGTGATAATGCCTCATCAAGAAGCGCGGCTCCAACACCTCGCCCTCGATTCTCAGGTAAAACATACATACTCCAGAGAGAACCAATGTGAACACGCTTCAAACGGTTCTCGCGTGAGAAGCCAAGCATACCAATAAGTTTGTCTCCATCGCTGAAAGCACCGAAAATGCCATTGACAGAATCATCATCAAGGCAAAGTCTGGCAGCAAAGTCGCTCAAAGAAAAACAGGATTCCTGCTCATAACTCGAACCAAAAGCCGTTGGCGACTCTCTCAATGAGAACAGACGCAGATCACGGTAAACGACGATATCTTGGGAGGTGAGAAATCGGATTTTCATTTCAAAAGCCAGAAAGATATCTAGAATTTTTCTAAATATTGTTCAACAAAGCATAATATACAGAATTTTTTTGTTCAAATACTTTTCCTCTTTTCCCACCCCTCACACAACTTCTGCTGGGGAAAACAGACTACTAGTACCGCAAGGCGGAATTAAAAATTAAAAATGAAGACAGTGTAAGGGTTTTGTTGATTGGGAATGGGTGGTTTATTTACGCCGTGCTGTACTAGTTATAATCTAAGCTATATGCCAAGGAGGTCAGGTTTTTAATGACTGTACCTATAGAAATTCGCAAAAGAGCGATCGCTCTACTGGAGCAATTACCTGGAGAATCTTTAGTAAAAGCAGTTGAATTTTTGGAATCCCTTTCTTATGAGGCTTTACAGGGATCACAAACAACGATGCCTCAAGCTGGGGAAGCAGGTTTAATTGAAGTTATTCAACATCATCTGTCTCCTGAACAACAAGATAGATTGACTTATTTACGTCAGCAAAATGAGACTGGAGAAATTACACAGACAGAGCATCAGGAGTTACTGATGTACGTTGAACGTGTTGAACAAGAAGATGCGGAACGCGCAGAGGCATTGATTCAGCTGGCTCAACTTCGCTCATGTGATTTGAAAGTGCTAATTAATGAGTTTTTACCTACACATACTAATGTAATTTGATGTCGGAGCGAGTTCCAGAATCAATTAGGCGTATTGTTGCTGCTCGTGCGCGTGGTTACTGCGAGTATTGTTATTGTTGGGAGCAGTTTGCGACACAGAGCTTTACGATTGAACATATAAAACCTCGAATTGCAGGTGGTGAAACGATTTTAGAAAATCTTGCTTGGAGTTGCTTTGGCTGTAATAGTTATAAACATACTAAAACACAAGCAATCGATTCAGAAACGGGAGAGAAAATAGCACTGTATAATCCTCGGCTGCAAGTTTGGAAAGAGCATTTTAACTGGAGTGATGATTTTACAGAGGTGATTGGTAAAACGTCTTGTGGTCGAGCAACAGTTAAAGCTCTACGTTTGAACCGCTCTGGTGTTGTCAATCTACGCCGTTTGTTAAGGAGTGCAAATCTGCATCCACAAGAGTTAATAGAAGGTGGTGACTAGTTTTCACCTTTGAGGTTTGCGTTTTTTGGTTTCATCAATGGGAATAGTAAAGTATCTTCAATCTCTACAGCATCTGAAGTCTTTCAATGATTTGCCGCAAGAGTGTGAGCAGATGCGGTTGCTGTGCGATGGTGGAACGTCAGTCATCAAACTTTTGGGAAGTCTCCTATACGTTGTGCTTGTATCAATAGTTATTGAAGCTGTAGCGAATGGAGATAAGGTAACGCTGATTGGGTTTGGCTCATTCGAGCGACGCGAACGCTCAGAACGCGAAGGGCATAATCCCAAAACCAATGAGCCAATGACAATTCCAGCAACCAAAGTTCCTGCGTTTTCTGCTGGGAAGCAGTTTCGGGAGAAAGTAGCGCCATAGATGAATTGCTTTACCACTAGCAATCCAATCACTGCAAGGTTTTTTCTTTCCCATTTCCCCTTCCCCTTTTCCCCAAAACGCGACAAGTATTGGGATCTTAGGATCTGATGTATTTTTTGCTTCCTCATTACACTAGACATCTTGCAAAAGTAACAAATGCCAAGATGTCGGGGAAAGGTCAAACAAAGGTTAAAGGGTAAGGGGAAATTCCACCCCTTTCCCCCACTTCTGCAAGAAGTCTACTAATTTCAGATGTGCGAATTAGTATTTATGTACTATTGTGATTTGAAGAAGATTTTGGACAGCTTTTGGAAGGAGAAGTTGGACAAGTTGTAAGCTGAAATACCTAAAACTTCGTTAAGGCATTAATCAAGCGATCGCTTTTTTTGGAAAAAGAAAGTGGACATAATAACAAAAATGGAAGAAGGAATTGGACACAAATCCACTTTAATACTACTCACAGGCCAACTTATCCCCCTAACTCGTGGGATTTCTTGCAAGCTTTGCGATCGCTTGCTGCAATCGGCATCACTATTACCAAAACCTTTTTTTTTCATACAGGCATAGAGTTTGAGCAGTTTAGTTTTTCTGTATGCTATTTTTTAGATGTTTTTGGAAGGTAAACTTGGACATCCACTTTTGGAAGGTAAAGCTGGACAACCTGTCCAAAATCTTCTTCAAGTCACAACTATAATCAACTGGCTTCCAGTACTATTACTATCTATCTATTACTATTACGAACGGATATTTAGAAATTCCCCTCTGCAATCCTTACCCTGCATACTGTTCAGCTTAACAAGCGTGCGATTCGGCTTTACGCTACGCTATCCGCCACTCGTACAAAAATCATGTCTGTTCTGACGACTGAGGCATGTATTATGTTTCGGTAAAAACAGAAATACTTAACAGCCAAAGGTTTCCAACATTATAGAAAGAAGCTTTGGGATGGACTCTCCGTGAATAATAGAACCATGCATTGTTGCAAGGTACTTAATCGGTAGCTTTTGTATTGCCTCAATTCCTCGAGTGAAACTTTTCCCTTCAGACATAAACCCGACTTTTTGCTGAAACTTAATGATGGATTCTGTAAGATCCTTCTCGGTAACAGGCTCATCGAACTGACCC
>LXQE01000186.1 GCA_003326195.1 Nostoc punctiforme NIES-2108 | reverse complement strand
ATATCCGCAATAGATAAACTAGCATCTATAGAACTCAGCCGTTTTTGCAGGACTTCCATAACTTTATTTATTCCGTTTTGGTAGCTTTCATTATCAGGAGTTTGCACCATAATCATTGGCAATACCTGAGCATTTCCATAGATATTTGCTATATCTACTGCTCGATTAGAATAAAGTAAAGAAATAGGTACTGTGTAAACTAGATGGCAATCTAAAGCCTGGAGTTGTTCGCTGCGGTCTAGAAAAATATGCTCATGATTGCTACGTCCATCTTCTTGAGGAATAGGGACAATCCGATCTAAGTTGTCAGCAATTAATACTAGTTGAGAATATCCTGAAGGTAAGTTATTTTTTGCATCTTTAATAAAATCATTTAACGCTTCAATTAAAGTTATTGTATGGGGGTTGACTCGTTCACGAATTTTTTGGCGTTGGCTAGGTTCGGCTCGTAAATTTGCTGTGATTTTGGCAAATTGAGAGATTTGCGCTTCTATGGTTAATTTCTCTAGGGATACTTCAGTTAGTGCCAAATCTTTTAAATCTTGCCAGCGGTTGTTTAACCATTTCAACAAACTGTCAGGAGAAGCATTATCTTTTAACGCTTCTAATAAGTGTCGTGTACAAGCTAAGAGAATATCTGTATATTGGGCATCTTCTGGCTCAATATCTGCTTCATCGGCAGCAAAATAAACCACAAAGCAGCCTTCCTCATCTAAATATTTTTGCAACCGCAGCAATTCTGTTGACTTTCCTGCACCGCGATGACCTGCATAAAGTTGACAAGTCATTCTGTCTGAATACAAAATCTCTCTACCTATTTCTACTAGGATGTCGCCATCTCCCCGCACAGCCTGACAATCTACATATTTGGGATCGCCAGCAGGTAAGGGTCGAAAAGGGTCAAAAACATTGTATATCCGCTTTAAAAGTGCAAAATCTTGCGTCATAGGTTAAAGTCTCTCGATATGGACGATTTTAGCAACTGTCTTGTGATGTCAAATGCTTCTTGAAGCGGATTATACCTGTACTTGGTAAGAATGGTGCAAGCATAAGCAGGTGTTATCAGTCAACGTGAGAATGCGGGTTGTAGCGGTCGCGCTTTCGGACTGATTGATAAGTCTGGGCTAATCGCCGGAATTGGTGAACGAAATAATCAGCTTTTTGGGGACTTACATTGTGTTATGTGGATTAGACAATGTAGGCTAGACCCTATGAAAATAAACCGGTTCGGCAGGGCAGAAATCCTTACACCCGATCAAATCAATCTCCTATTTAACGAGGGCTTTGTCAACCCACGCGATCGCGCTTTATTCGGCGTGTGCCTTTACGCTGCCTGCCGGATCAACGAAGCCTGCACGTTGGCAGTGAAAGATGTGTTTGGCAGCAACGGTGTCAGAGGCGTGTTAGTGCTGCGTAGCGTCAACACCAAAGGGAAGCGAGACACCAGGGAAATCCAAGTGCATCCCAAGCTCAGGGAATATTTAGAAGAGTACAACCCCAATCGCCGCAAGGAGTTCTTGTTTCCGGGGCGGCATGGGTTGTTACATATTCACAAGGTCAGCGCTGACAAAATCCTCAGAGATACCTGTGTGCGGTTGGGGATTGAGGGCGTTAGTACCCACAGCTTCCGCAGGACTGCGTTAACCAGGATGAGCGATGCCGGGATACCGTTACGCCACATTCAGGAAATATCGGGGCATCGGACTTTGGCAGCTTTGGAGCGATATCTGGGGGTAACTGAGAAGCAGAAGCAGAACGCTATCTCTGCTTTGGATTTTTGAATATTTTATACCAGATTCTATACCAGAGGAATCAGCACGGGATTAGCTACTAAAAAATATACCAAGCTGACTACTCGACGTTGCAGCTATGGTGAGGTAATAATTTATTGATATGTATAATTTTAAACAGTATCTTTGGTTATCCAAAGGTGAATATCTACCGATAATAATTTATGTATTTATCACAGTTGAAGTGGTTGAAGAATGTGAAAACTGATGATGGTTGGGCTTACAGTAATCCTAATGAAATGCCTATTCCAGAAGCAAGGATTTTTCGTCTACACTGGCGGAATTTTGAAGATAAATCTAATGCTCAAAAACCTCACAAGGATGAGCTAATGTTACTGATACAAAAAGCAAAAGTTACTCACATCGTAGAGTTTTTAGACGATGAAGTATATGAGATTGAGGATAAAGAATGGAATGTGTATCGCATAGTAAGAGCAGTTTGGATGCCGCTAAATAATTTTGATTGGGAAAAACTCCCTCATCAAAGAGAGTTTTTTGGCTATGACTACGTTGTTGGAGATGGGTTAGCACATAGCTTGTCTGACCCAGACAGGATGTGGCTGTTTCATGAACATTGGGATAAGCTAGGTGGTTTAACAGCTTTTCAGAAGCACTTGGGCGATATGCTCACCAATATTTCAAAACCTGTGTGTGATGCTTAGAATCCAGTAAGAGTAGCGATTTCTACCTTTTCTATTTCTCGGCTTTCACCTGATTAAAAAGATTGAAACTTGTATCGTTCGCACTAAACCGAATCCTTGGGCGTATTGATTGAGACTTCAAATTCCGTAAAAACTTTGGCTTGCTCTAAGACCAGTTCCATAGCTAGTGCCTCCATATCGGGGGGATAACCATATTGACGGAGCAGCCTTTTAACTGCAACTTTCATTCGGGAACGGACACTTTCTTTAAGATTCCAGTCGATAGAAGCATTTTTGCGAATGCGATCTACTAGCACGATCGCTAATTCTCGCAGTTTATCAACACCCATCACATCCTGGGCGCTTTGGTTTTGTGACAGTGCATCATAAAAGGCAAGTTCATAGGGTTCTAGTCCCAGTTCTTCACCCCTGGCATTGGCAGCTTTCGTGTTTTTTGCCAGTTCCAGCAGTTCTTCTAAGACATCCCCAACGGTGATAACTTGGTTGCGATAGCGGCGTAGAGCATCTTCCAACATATCAGAGAGTTTGCGACTTTGGACAATATTGGTACGACTGCGGGTTTTAACCTCATCCTTGAGCAGTTTTTGCAGCAGTTCTACCGCAAGGTTTTGGTGTTCCATGCCCCGCACTTCCGCCATAAATTCATCGGAGATGATCGAGATGTCAGGATTTTTAATGCCTGCTTCATCAAAGATGTTAATCACTGCATCGGAAACCAACGCTTGATCTACAACTTGACGGATGGCAGTTTCGATGTCTTGGTTGCTGAGTCCACCACCACCATCACCGCCTTCTAGTTTCCTGAGACTGGCTTGGATGGCTTGGAAAAATGAGATTTTTTCGGATGCGGCGATCGCATCTGGATGAGGAACGGCGAGAGAATGGGCTTTAGATAGGGCGATAACTTCGGTGAGGAATCTATCTTTGATGGTTGGTGCAGCTACATAGTTAGTAGCATTTTTGAGGATATTTAGTTTTTCACCCGTGTCAGCATCAAAATAATGCTCATAGGCAAAGCCTGACATGATTTGCTCGATGGTTTCCAATTTGGCTAGGAGTAATCCCACTGCCACATCTTGATCGAGGATAAGGTTGCCTTTACCGCCACTTTGAGAATAGAAAGATAGGGCTTTTTTGAGTTCGGCGGCCAGTCCCAAATAGTCTACAATCAAACCGCCTGTTTTTTCAAAATAGACGCGGTTAATTCTGGCGATCGCTTGCATCAAATTATGACTTTTAAGCGGTTTGTCAATATACATGGTATGCAGACATGGGGCATCAAAACCAGTCAGCCACATATCGCAGACTATGGCTAATTCCAGGGAGTTTTCGGGGTCTTTGAGGCGTTGCGCGAGGCTTTGACGTTGGCCTTTGCTGGTGTGATGTTTAACTAAATTACCTTCATCAGCAGCAGAGGTAGTAATTACAACTTTGATTTTGCCTAAGTTGAGATCCTCACTGTGCCAATCGGGGCGGAGTTGAATTATGGCATCGTAGAGATTAACGGCGATTTGGCGGCTCATGGTCACAATCATGGCTTTGCCTTTGTTTACCAGTTGCCGTGCCTCAAAGTGGGTCACAATATCTTGGGCAATCTGTTGTAGTCTTTTAGTAGAACCGACAATCGCTTCCAGTTGGGTTTGTTTAGCTTTGGCTTTTTGGGTAGTGCTAAGTTCTTCAAAGCTCAGGTCTTCGTCTAGTTCATCTAGGAGTTGTCTACCTTCTGCGTCTAAATCAACTTGTACTAAGCGGCTCTCGTAATAAATTGGTACGGTTGCCCCATCTTTGACGGCTTGGGAGATGTCGTAGATGTCAATATATTCGCCAAAAATGGCGGGGGTGTTTTTGTCGGTTTCTTCTATGGGTGTACCTGTGAAGCCGACAAAGGTAGCATTGGGTAAAGCTTCTCTAATGTATTTTGCAAAGCCGTATTTGGTGCGTTTACCGATAACGTTTCCTTCGGCATCAAGGACATTAACTTGTGTGGCTTTAAAACCGTACTGGCTGCGGTGGGCTTCATCAGCAAGGACAATGATATTAGAGCGATCGCTAATTTTTGGATAGAGGGTTTCGCCATCAGCCGGGGAAAATTTCTGGACGGTGGTAAAGATGATGCCGCCTGAGTTGGTGTTGAGCAGTTGGCGTACTTGTTCTCGATCTCCTGCTTGTTGGGGGTCTTGTCTGAGGAGTTGCTGACAACCTGCGAAGGTATCAAATAACTGATCGTCTAAGTCATTGCGATCTGTCAACATGACGATGGTGGGGTTTTGGAGGTTTTGGTTTAAAACCAGTTTTCCTGCCAGAAATACCATTGAGAGGGATTTGCCGCTACCTTGGGTATGCCAAAGTACACCACCTTTGCGTGCGCCTGCTTCGGATGAGGCTTTAATGATAGATTCGACGGCTTTATTAACGGCGTAATATTGATGATAGGCGGCGATTTTTTTAACGGTGGTAATGCTAATTATGCCTGTTTTGAGGTCTTCGGTTTTGGACTTTTCAAATACGGTAAAGTGGCGAATTAAGTCTAGTAAGGTTTGCTTGTTGAGCAGCCCATTGGTTAAGATTTCCAGTTCGTTGATCTGGTTTTCGTCCGTGGTTGTTTTCCATGTAGAGAAGCGGTTAAACCCAGCCGTGAGCGAACCAGCACGGGCGGATAGTCCGTCAGAAATTACTAATAGGGCGTTATAGGTGAATAAGCTAGGGATTCTTCGTTTATATGTTTGGAGTTGGTTATAGGCGGCGTTAAGGTTGGCTTTTTCATCGGCGGCGTTTTTAAGTTCGATGACGACGAGGGGGAAGCCGTTAATGAACAGGACAATATCAGGGCGGTGGTTATGGTTATCTTCAATAACTGTAAATTGGTTAACCGCGAGAAATTCGTTATTTTCGGGGTGTTGCCAGTCAATTAATTTAACAGGTTCGCCTCTAGTTTCGCCGTTTTTTTGATATTCAACGGTGATGCCTTCCGTGAGGTATTTATGAAATATTTCGTTGTTATTGAGTAGATCGGAACTGGCGATATTAAATATTTCCCGTTGTGCTTGGTGTTGTGCATCAGGGGGAATTGATGGATTTAGAGTAGAGATAAAATGGCTAAGACGATCTCTAAGAATAACATCGCTGTAAACTTGTCGTTCTTGCTTTTCGCCATCAGGAGCAAGAACAACACCATGATGATACTCATAGCCAAGATTTTCTAAAAGTCGAATTGCAAATTGTTCTATTTTATCTTCAGATAATTTCATCATCTTTTACCGAAAGGTAGTTCTTATATTTTTCTTGATATGCAATTAAATCTGCAAATAAGGCAAGGCTTGTAGAAATAGGTATATCAGCTACGATGACAGTCCCATATTCATCGTCTAACCAATTATTGAAATCTTCAAAATTTTCATAACTATTTTGTTCTTGTTTACCTTTTAATGGATATTCAATTTCATAGAATTCGATTAAAAAGCATGAGATATTCTCAACTGATGCAATAAGGAATGATGCTGTAAACTTTTCGGGACTTGAATCTTTATATGTTGCTAAATTTTTACCATGTGAAAAACCATTTCGTATTTCTCCTAAATTCTGAATAGCTGCTATCATTCCATTGATAAAACGAATATTTTCATCACTTTTAACCAATTTTATATTTTTTAGGGTTTGCGTGACTAAGGCAGTTAATTTTATATCTTTAAGTAATTTTTCATCATTTTTGTATTGAGCAACTCTTTCGGCAAGAATCGTTTTTAAAATAGTTTCTATTAATGAATTTGAATTACTGATTGCTGACTCTAAATCAGACTCATAAACAAGCTCAATTCGATCAATCCAGTTGTCTAGGTTTTGCCAACGGCGATATTTTTTAGAAAGTTCTCTTAATCTAGATAAATTTGCCATTTTTTTATATCTCAACGCGGATTTGACCGCTCATTAGTTTAGGTAATAGGGCATCACGGGTTTTAGTTAGAGTTTGGATTTGTTTAGTGTTTAGTTTTATTTTTCTAAATATTGAATTTACATTTTTTTGAAAATCAACAACACAATGTTTATTTGAAAGAAGAATAGAAATACTTTTGATACTTTTTGAATTAACCGCAGTAGCGATAGAAGATGTACTCCCAAGGGAACTAAAATTATATTGTTTCAAAAACAAATAAATGTATTCTGTATTCAAGCAGTTATCAATTATCTTGATATGAGCTATTGCTTCATTTGATAACATTTCTTCTGTAGTTATAGCTACTCTCCCAACTGTTAGCTTAAAACTAAGTATAACTGTATCTTCAGGAATTATTGGTATATTAAATTTATTTACCGCTTCTTGAGTTAAATATTCAGATGTATTAACTATATAAACTCCACAATCACCCATATCTCTAATAGAAATCCATTTTATATCTTGGGAATTAATGGAAAACCACTCTGTCTCTTTCCTCGGTGGAGTTCTACCAATTGAAATATCTGTAAATTCTCCTAATGTTCCAACACGCCAACCTTCACCTTCGGGAATCTCGCCTAACTCTGAGGGAATCATCGCCCCACCAGATGATTTATAGGGCTTCCCGTCTGCGTTGGGGAACTCGAAATCTATAAACCAATGCTTAAATAGAGTTTGTGCGATCGCCTCTAAAGTCTCATTCTGCCGCCTCAGATTTTCGATTCTGGCATCTAGGCAAGATAAAACATCAGCTATACTTTTTTGTTCTTGTAAAGAGCAGTAAATAATAGGAAGACTTTTTAGTATTTCCGTATTAATAGATGGCATTGTAGAGCCAACAGAAATATTAATAATAAATTGACGAATACTTGGCTGTCTTAAGTAGTAAGAAAGAAAATTAGTGTCTAACTTTTCTTTTACCCTAACTCTAAGCATACGACTTGAAAAAAGCCATCCGTCTTGATGCTCTTTTACAAGCGCACTTAAATCCACAGAACCAACACGAGAGAAAACAATATCTCCTGATTTTAGTATATATCTACTAAGCCTATTCTTATCTTCACAAGTAACGGAAGGATAAACAAAATCTTCAATTAGAAAGTCTTTAATATGTTCAACTGTAACAACAGGCGTTCCACCTGTTATATATTGTTCATTTTTTAATTGGCTACCAAAAGGCCCTGTTTGTACTTCTGCAAGTTTTCCTAAAGTCGTCTCTTTCCACTCACTCATAACTCAGCCTTCACCACTATTAACAAACCAATTTTCAACCGTTAAATCATTAAAAAACTCAAAATCAGAAACATTATTAGTTACCAAAATTAAATTATTGCTGTAAGCAATACTCGCAATTTGACCATCAATAAAAGCTGGAGTTTTGCCCATCTTAGATAATCTAGCCCTTTCTTGGGCGTGCCACTGTGCAGCTTTTAAATCATAATTTAGTATTGTCATTTTTAAAGGTATTTGATTAATATATTCCAGCAACAATCGACGTTTTTGTGATTCCACCAAACGTAAACAACCAAATAAAAGTTCGTGCATTACAACCGAACCAGTCGCAGTCTCTAGTTGATGCTCAGTCAGTTTTTTAACTACATTAACATTAGGACTTTGACGAGTGGCTTCTGAAATAATATTTGTGTCTAATAAATACTTGATACTCAAAACTCAACATCCCTACCGACAGAGCGATCGCGCAGATCCGCAAAATCTGCATCATCAAAAGTAATGTTCTCCTGCTGCATCCTTTCTCTAAATCGTAAAGTCATATCCCAAAAGCCCTCAGACTTTGTTTGTTCTTCCTCTAATAAATCAGCGCTCAAATCATCAACGCTTCCCATCTTTACTGTCCCATCCTTAAAAGTCTGCATCACCTCCTGAGCATTAGCCAAAATTTCAACCCGCCCATTCTCAATTCGTTGCTGGCGCAGAAACTCAAATAAATACTCTCGATCTTCCGTAGGCAAACTATTAATAGAATTAATAATTTCTTGCAAAGTCATCATAGAACCTCCTCTAAACTAAACCCCACCTTTGCTAACTGTATTTTAATCTCTAAATCCAAAGCATCAGCCTCGCGCATTTGTGCTGCCAAGTCCGTAGTTAAAGCCCTCATCCTGTCTTCAAAGCTCACATCATCCGCCACCTCATCAGGAATCCCCACATATCGCCCTGGTGTCAACACAAAATTATGCTTCTCAATTTCAGCGATTGATGCAGACTTACAAAAGCCCTTAATATCGCGGTAACTGCCCCCCGACTTCTTCCACTCATGATAAGTATCAGCAATTTTACTAATCTCAGCCTCCGTAAAAGTACGACTACTGCGATTTACCATATAACCCAACTCTGAGGCATCAATAAATAACACCTCACCGTGTCTATCCCTGTTTTTATTCCCGTTCTTATACCGACTGAGAAACCATAAACAAGCAGGAATACCCGTATTGTAAAAAAGCTGCGTCGGCAACATGACAATACAATCCACAAAATCCTTCAGTACTAAAGCCTTGCGAATATCTCCCTCACCGCTTGTATTTGACGACAGCGAACCGTTCGACAGCACAAAACCCGCCGAACCTGTGGGTGCTAAGTGATAAATAAAATGCGATACCCAAGCAAAATTGGCATTCCCAACTGGAGGTACAAGGTCTTTATCCAGCCACCGTCCATCATTCCGCAATAACTCGCCGCCCCAATCACTATCATTAAAAGGAGGATTAGCAATTACAAAATCCGCTTTTAAGTCCTTGTGAGCATCATTGAGAAACGAACCTTCAGGATTCCACTTAATATTTGAGCCATCAATCCCCCTAATCGCCAAATTCATCCGACACAACTTATAGGTTGTCTCGTTGCTCTCTTGCCCATAAATCGAGATATCATCCAAACGTCCTTGGTGATTTTTGACAAACTTTTCACTCTGGACAAACATCCCCCCAGAACCACAACAAGGGTCAAATACCCGCCCATTGTAAGGCTCTAGAATTTCCACCAATAACCGCACAATACTTTCAGGTGTATAGAACTGCCCCCCTTTCTTGCCTTCAGCTAGAGCAAACTGTCCCAAAAAATATTCATAGACTCGCCCTAAAACATCCTGTGCCTGTGCTTCAGCATCCCCTAACGTAATTGATCCAATCAAGTCAATTAATCCACCCAAAGATTTCTGGTCTAATTTCTGCTGTCCATACACCTTGGGCAAAATCCCTTTTAACCGTTTGGCATTTTCCTGCTCGATTGCTTCCATAGCCAAATCAACGGTTTTACCAATGTCGGGTTGCTTCGCCTGTGCCTGAAGATATACCCACCGCGCCTCAACTGGCACAAAAAACACATTCTCTGCCGAATACTCATCCCGATCCTCTGGATCTCCTCCTGCGTAATCTCCTTCTCCCACAAGCAGCTTTTGGTGCAACTCTTCAAACGCATCAGAAATATATTTCAGAAAAATTAGCCCTAAGACAATGTGCTTATACTCAGCAGCATCAATATTTTTTCGCAGCTTATCCGCCGTTTTCCATAGTTTCTGCTCAAATGACTCTGAGTTATTCTGCTTTGCTGCTACTTCTGCCATCTTATCCCTAGTTTTTTCAAACAATTATAAACCAGTCAAAATTATCGTTTTCGTTCATTACCAGTAAATCACAAACTTTTGGAAATGAGGTAAAAACAAGGGGGTTCAGACCACATCGACAAGTTCTATAAAGTCTACTGTTGAAATTACTGTCTTAGCTAGGACTTATCTTCATCTGATACACTTCAATAAACTGGAAACTAAAACCGAGCCGGTTGACCAAATGTCAACGTATCTTCTAGGAACGAAAGCCAGTGTCAACTTCTGACCCTCTTTGCCGCATTATCGCCCTGTTTAACCAAGCGGGTGGTGTCGCCAAATCGACACTGACCCAAAATTTGGGATACCACCTTGCACGACGAGAACATCGGGTTCTCCTCATCGACATAGACCCCCAAGCGTCCTTGACCAAATTCATGGGGTTAGTGCCATCTCAGTTACAAAAAACCGTTGCTGATGCCATTATCGACGAGCAGCCCTTACCAATTCATGAGGGCATTCACGGCATGGACTTGGTTCCAGCAAGCCGAGTCTTAAGTGGAGCCGAAATGCAGTTAGTCAGTGCTGCGATGCGCGAATTGCGCCTTAAGGAAGCCGTTGAATCTGTTCTAGATGAATACGACTTCATTCTTATAGATTGTCCCCCCAGCTTAGGATTACTTTCCTATATCGCCTTAGTCGCAGCCACACACGTCCTCGTCCCCGTCGAAACCCATATAAAAGCTTTTGAGGGAACAGACGAACTCTTACAAACTATCACCCACGTTAAAAATAAAGCCAACCGCAAAATCCAAATAGCAGGGTTTGTTCCCACTCGGTATGCTCAACAGAATTCAGCCGATAAACGCGCATTAGCGGCAATCATTGAACAACTTTCCGCTTGGGGTCGGATTTTCCCACCCATCCCCAGAGCTACCGCTTTTGTCGATGCGTCAGAAGAACGTGCGCCTCTAGCAGTATTTGACCCGAAACATCCTGTAGTCGCTATCCTTGAAGAAATCGCCAAGGCTTTGGAGGCTTTATGATCCGACGCAAACAAACAGACAAACCCTTTGGGGGTCAAATTACAACTCCACCACCTGCACCTTGGTTATCCTCCCCAGATGGCGAGTTGCCTTATGCTACTGAAACTACTATCAAACTTTCAGATATAGTTCTGCCTCAACACCAGCCCCGACGATACTTTGACCCACAAGCATTAAAAGAATTAGTCTCGTCAGTCAAGCAGCATGGCATCCTCCAACCTCTGTTAGTGCGTCCACTAGGTGGAGGTAAATATGAATTAGTAGCAGGAGAGCGACGTTATCGGGCAGGGCAGGAAGCTTTACTTGAAGTCGCGCCTGTGGTTGTGCGTGAGCTATCTGATGACCAAGCGTTTCAGTTGGCTTTGATTGAAAACGTGCAACGAGAAGACCTTAACCCTGTTGAAGAAACTGAAGGGATCTTGCACCTGTTGTCAATCCGGCTGCATTGCGATGTAGAAGCCGTGAAATCCTTGCTGTATCGAATGAAAAACGCTCACAGTAAGGGGGAACAGCCCTCAAAATCCTCATTAAATGAATCTAGTAAAAACGTTTTTCCTAACTCAGATAATCCACAAACTGAGGACAACATTTCTGACCATTTAGCCGAGAAAAATGAATCTAGTAAAAACGTTTTTCCTAACCCCGATAATCCACAAACTGAGGACAACGTTTCTGACCATTTAGCCGAGAAAAATGAATCTAGTAAAAACGTTTCTCCTAACCTAGATGAAGAACAATCAAACACGGTACAACAGGTGTTTGAGAGTTTGGGACTCATGAATTGGCTATCGTTCATTACCACACGCTTACCTTTGCTAAATCTGCCCGAAGAAATTTTAATGGCACTGCGTTCTGGTCAACTGGAATACACCAAAGCACAAGTCTTGGCGCGGGTAAGAAATAATGAAATCCGAAAAAAACTTTTGTCCGAAGCGATAGCTAACTATTGGTCTTTAAGCCAAATCAAAGAAAAAATCACAGATTGGACGGATGATGAACAAACATCCTCATCTAAAACAACTAACCAAATACCAGACCGCCTCCAAAATATCACCCAGCGCATTAAAAAGCGTCAGCTTTGGAAAGAACCTAGAAAGCAAAAGCAGTTAGTAAACCTTTTAAACAAGCTCGAAGCCTTACTAGGGGACGAGTGACTTGGGGTAGATTGTCAGGTAATCTCTACTTTTAGAGTCTTTTTACCTGCGATTCATGATTAGGTGAGAGGGGAGAAACAGAGATGGCATCAGATTCACAGATTCGAGCATTACTCAAAGCTTGGTTAGATTACATTCATGTAGAAAATTTGAGTAATGCCAAAGTAGAAGCTGACGATTCAGAACAACCGAACATCTGGGACTCTCTCGTAAATCTGGTAGGCGATAAATTATTAATAGACGAGTCTTTATTTAAAAAACTAAAGCAACCGTTTAAAAGTGCAAAGAACTTTGAGCAAACAAAATTAGCATCAATTGCTGTAGCTTTCCCACAGCTTTATATAGTTGAATCGAATCGCCGTCAATTTCGCCCGTTGTTCACAATCAACGTTTCGACAATATTCGAGGGGAATTATCGCAGTAGCGGATGGAATTTAACTGACTATGAGTTTCAGCCTGTTATTCCCAATTTGATGCAGTGGTACGGGCTAGAGGAAGAAGCGGCTGAGTCCCTGGTAACAAAGGAAGGGTTGAAAGTTTTTCTAGAAACTACTTTCAATCGTCCCTTTAAAACGCTACAAGATTTTATGGGACTGATTGAATTACCGCCGTTCCCCGTGCGGTCAAAACTTCTCCCTTATCTATTGGATTTTGACTACGCTGCTTTTAATTACAACCTCAAAAAAGATTTTCAGAAAATTAGCGACCAGAATTACTTTCAGTGGTCAAGACCAGGACATCCGGCTTACGAATATTTATTTGGACAACCAAAAGCACCTCAACATGAAGTACTTTTTCTAGGTGCTTTTCCCAACTCACAGCCCGATGACTATCAAGCACTTGCTCTTAAACATTCGCAGTTAAATCCTATTACTGCTGTGATTGGGCCACCGGGAAATGGCAAGACCACACTGTTGTTACATAAGATAGCGCAGCAAGTGGTACGTCGAGCCGTGGACTTGGCAACAACGGGTGAAGATAGAAGTAACCTAACTGTGATAACAAGCACTAACAAATTTGCTGTAAATAACGTTGAGAAAATCTTAGCCAGCAACCTTACCTCTGACCGTTTCTACTTATCAGGAGGTTCTAGGGATTTAGTTGAGAGCCAAGTTTTACCTAATTTGCAAGCTGCACTCGACTGGCTTACCAAAGAGACGTTTAATTACGATGAATGGGAGTCAGCAAAGCAACAGTTGTTAGCTGGGGTTCAGCAAATAGAATCTCACTCTAAGCAAGACGAGCATGATCTTCAACAGAAAAAAGCTGATGAGCAGTTATTAGAGTCGCTATGCCACGATATACAATTGCTTGATGAGGCAATCAAGACTTCTGCATTTAAGTCTTCGTCACCCTTAGAATTTGACCGCGACTACTCTAGATTTCCAGTAGAAGCGTACCAGCAGATAAAACAACATCTTGGCAGTGCAAGGCGTTCTTTGCCTAGAGTTGATTACTGGCAGCCTTCTCTTAGAGATAACAAATGGTTTGTCAAGCTTTTGCAGACGATTAAACGATTCTGGCAGTCGATAACCAAAACCAGCGCACATCATGTTCTCAAACGCTTGCACAAACAGATAGAGATGCCTGTGTTGGCGACGCTGGCCACCCCATTTCAATTTCAAATCCCACTAACAACTGAATCTCTCATCGCCGCCCAGCAGAGTGTTGACCAGCTTATTGCAGAAGCATTGAACTGGCAGCAACAACAGAATGGTATTGACAGCACACAACAGCAGATTGAGTCAAGAAAGCAGCAACGAGAAGACCTCATTACTCGCCGTTCTCAAGTCGAAAGCCGACTCGCCACTTATCCCACCAAAGATTTTTACAGTCGTTTCTACACCGAATTGCACTCCCTGCAAGTAGAGTTATTTGAGTGGTCTTGGCAATTTCAACAGCAGGAAGCTCGACGGCGGAAAGATGAGGTGATAGCTTCCATGAGGACTTACATTGCTGTCATGAATGGCGAATGGGATGCTTACCGTCAGTTAAGTCTAAATTGGAGAAACATTTATCGGGATATCAGTCTGTTGTTTCCAGTATTCCTTTGCACTTTGCATTCCATCCGCAATTTGTTACCCTATCCCGATAGTGGCTGTATTGATCAAGTAATTGTAGATGAAGCAGGTCAGATTCCCCCACATCAGGTTTTCCCTGTTTTAGTGCGGTGTAATCGGGCTTTGATTGTAGGCGATCCATTGCAACTGGAGCCGGTTGTTAATTTGAGCGACCAGAAGAAAGAGGAATATCGCAGCAAGTCATTTTTAGAACAGGGACTAACGGATGTAGATTATGACCGCTACAGCCCCACTGCTTCCACAGCTTATCACCGAGCGGCTGGGGCATCAGGGCAACCGCAAGATATTGGTCAGGGGATTATCCTTAAATATCATTACCGTTGTGTTCCGGTGATTGCTGATTTTTGCGATCGCTTGTGTAATTACGGCATGATCATTAAAACTGAGCCTCAAGCTTCTCGGTTGGGTGCTAACTTAATTGGTTGCCAAGTTGAAGGGAAACTTGAGAACAACGTTAATTGGGCAGAGGTTGATGTAGTAGAGGCGTTGATTGAGGAGTTGTTAGCGGCGGGTTATTGCTTAAATTCTCCTGATTCTGACAACACGATTGGCGTGATTTCACCTTACCGTCGTCAAGTAGATGCGCTGACTCAACGTTTACGATCTCGCTGGACTGATTTTTCAAAGCAAAGCATTGGCACAGTTCACACATTCCAAGGTGGGCAGAAATCAGTGATAATTTTATCGACTCGCCAATGCCAACAAACTGATAGCCTCTGGTTTATCAATCGCCGACCTAATTTACTTAATGTGGCTGTGAGTAGAGCGCGGGAACTGTTTATCCTGGTGGGGAATTTAGAGCGGATTTCTGAAGGGGGGTATACTAGAGAGTTGGTGGAATATCTTAGGGAATTTGGCGAGATGCGGTCAGTAGGTCAGCTAGGGCAACCAAAATATTAACTTAATTAGCGAAAATAGTTAAGAGCATAGATTATATGCTAAGAAATAGCAAAAATAATTAGTAACTTTCTTAGGGACTGAGTTAATCGGAGTTACCTGTGTTTAGAAAGATTAAAATTGAGCGATGGCGACAATTTGAGTTAGTTGATATTGAATTTCATCCAAGCTTAACTGTCTTAACAGGTGCAAATGGTTCTGGAAAAACCACAATCCTCAATATACTATCTAAGCATTATGGCTGGAATACTTTATTTATTAGCACGCCTAAAAGAGAAAGCACCGGATTATTAAAATTTTTTACAGATATTTGGAATTCTCTTCTTAATGACCAAGTAGATAAAAATATTAATCAAATAATAATTGGTGAAATTGAATATCAAAATGGACAAAAAGCAGAGCTATTAGTAAACAATAATGTAGGAAGTGTATATGAAGTATATTTTAGAAATCAAAATGTAATAAACGGTTTTCACGTTCCATCTCATAGACCTGTTTATCTATACAAAGAAGTTACTTCTATTCCAACAATACCAAAAACTAAAGAGGCTGCTTTTGTCGATCATTCTAATGAAATTATTAATAAATATCAAGGTGGCTATAGCCAGAAAACAGCAAACTCGGTGATTAAGGAAACATTAATATCTCTTGCAGTATTTGGTGCAGGAAATAATTTTGTAGTAGCAAATCCAGATGCACTGAATACATTTAATGGATATCAAGAAGTATTACGAAAAGTACTTCCTAAACAGCTCGGTTTTAAGAAAATTATCATAGAGACACCAGAAGTTTTATTAGATACAGAATCTGGATTATTTTCACTTGATGCTGTTTCAGGTGGAATTGCTTCAATTATTGACTTATGCTGGCAAATTTATATGTATTCAGGCTCAAAATTAATGGAGAAGTGTACTGTCACAATTGATGAGCCGGAGAATCATTTACATCCAGAAATGCAGAAATCACTATTAACAGACCTTGTAAAAGCTTTTCCTAACTGTCAATTTATTGTTTCAACTCACAGTCCATTTATTGTAACTTCATCTCCTGATTCTAGTGTTTATGCGTTGCATTATAACGAGGAGAATAGAGTTACAAGTTCATCATTAAATATGCTAGATAAGGCTGGCAGTGCTAACGATATTCTGAGAGACGTTTTAGGGTTAGACAATACACTTCCTATATGGGTAGAAAGTCGAATACAAGAAATTACTCAGAAGTATTTAACGGGAGAAGTTACTTCGGAAAAATTGATCAAGTTAAAAGAAGAGATGAGTTCGCTCGGATTAGGACACCTATTTCCAACTACAGCTAATCAAGTTTTTAAAGGGAGAAGCTAGTTGTGCGTCGGTTAGTAAAACAAAAATGTCCAGAAATATTAGAGCAGAACCATAAAGCATGGACAACTGAATATCTAAATATAATATCTAGTAATGGTAAACCAACTAAGACCCAAAGTGGCAGATACCGTCATCCACAAATCAAACAGACAATTCTTTTAGAAACTCATGGAAAGTGTGTTTATTGTGAGAGCAAGGTAACTCATATTTACCCAGGAGATATTGAACACATTAAACCTAAATCTTTATATCCAACAGAAATTTTCTCCTGGCTCAACTTAACCCTAGCTTGTAGTATCTGCAATACAAATAAAGCCGCCTATCCTAACCCTGTTTTGTCACTCTAGGCAGAGGAAAAGTACAAATCAGGGTGATTCATGAAAATAAAAATTGAACTGGTGAGGTTATAAATAATAGATTGAAGTTTAGAAAACCCCAAATCTAGTTGAGGAATAGGAAAAACTGTCAACCAGGGGTATATCAGGTTGAATAAAGTAAAAGGTTGAATTATCAAACGGAGATTGTTAAGAATATTCTTCCAACCTTTACCATCATCCCACCGGGGGTGATCAGCCAATTTTGATGGAGACTTTGCTGGAGAAGGCTGCATTTGTTCAGAGTGTAGACTAACCATCAAGTAGCTACTACAAACAATCTCCCACCATCGTTCAATATCTTGATAGTGAGTCAAACGGTAATCAGCCCAACCTAATTCATTTTTACTTTGCTTCAAGCCATATTCAACCCAAGTTCTTAAACCATAAAAGTTTCCCACATCTCGCTTGTTAAGGTCTGGGTATTTGCTCATCACATACCAAGTAGTGTTACCAGGTAATTTCTCTCGATCTGTGGTAATCTGCCAGTACCTATTTTCGCTACGTTTACCATGAATTATTTCTCTGATAAACCTATTTTCACTACTCAGATCAGAAAATACTCGTTTAAACTTATGCCACTTCAAATATTGAGTGTGTTGTCTTGGAAGTAGCTTTACAGAATGGTTTGAGCGAATTGCTACTATATAGTTTTTCTTGAATTCATCTAATACAGCTATGAAGTTCTTACCACTTTCACCATATAAACTATCTGCCAGTACTAAGTTAAAATTAAAACCCATTGATTCTAGCTTTCTCATCAGTATTGCCGCTATTTCAGGTTTAGTGTGATACTTATCCCCTGGCTTTAACCTTTCACGAGGCTTATATACTTCAAACAGTAGTGGAAAAGTCATCCCGCAGAATACACCATACGCTGTCACTGCTACAATTCCATTCTCTACTTTCCCCAAGTTTCCTATATACTGCCGTTTCACATAATCTGTCTTATTCCCTTTCTTCTTATCTCCTGTCTCATCAATAATTAGAATGATTGGTCTGCCTTTTAGCACTTGTAAAATTAGCTCTAATCGCAACATTCTTAACTTTTCTATATCCCAAGGTGATGATGTTAAAAAATGATGCAACCCTTGCTGGTTATCCAATCCTACAATTTTTGCTATTTCTGGCAATGTTTTACGTTTTAGATCAGAAACGCAGCCTACATGAAGATATTTAAAAGCCTCGAAACTCCTAACATCTGGAAACAGGCTTTTATACCACTGGCAATATTCGTCCACAAATTTGACTGTTGGTGCGGCTGGACGGGGCTGTACCATACTCTGTGTCTTGTTTCTAGGAGTTGTACCTTATTATACTACTGCCAGAGTGACAAAACAGGGCTAATGACACTACTCCGCTTATTCATCCGTATGATGATGACCCTCAAAAACATCTCACTTTTTGTGGGCCAATGGTTTTCCATAAGTCAGGTAGTAGTAAGGGTCAACTAACGACTCAGATATTAAAGTTAAATCGAACTGAATTAATTGAGAAACGTAAGGAAAAAATTGAGAGTTTACTACTGCTGATAGAGCTTTGGAATAACGCACAGTCAGGAGATGTCAAAGAGGGATTTCGTTATCTTATTTTGGAGGAATGCAAATTAGATAAGGAATTTTCACTTATGGTTGAGTGTTTTCTAATTCAGAATGTAGGATTATCAGCAAAGTAGCAACTCAAATATTTAACTAGACTATTATCAATAGACTAAAACCATAAATTTATATATGGGTTACTTTAACTCTATAAATGCAGCTATTTAAGAACTCGTTGCGACTCATGCGGCAACGAGTTCGGTAGACTCGGCGTGGCTTACAGACTAAAACCATGATCCTGCTGTCTGAGCTTTTGTTGCTCCTCCCTGAGATGAGCTTCTAATTCCTGACTCCAATCAGGATTATGGGTTTTGAGCCTTTTACCAATTGGCAACAATTCCAATACTGCACTAGCTGCGTTATTCCCCTGCTCATCATTATTGAATGCTACGACCACCCTATTGAAACTCTTGAGAAATTCCATCGGTAGGTTATTCGGGTCATCAGCTACTATCAACATGGTTCTAGTTGGTGGTAGCCCTTTGCAACTTGAAATCAGGTAGGTGGCTGCTGACATCGCATCAATCGGTGTAGAACACAAAAAGACGTTTTCTACCTTGTCCGTTGGTTGCCCTCCCAATCTCAAATAAAACCAACCATTTTCTGTAGAAGTGTTTTGGTCGTACTCCACAGTGCGATGATTTTCTCTAGGCTTTGACCAAACTAATGCGCCAGTTTTTTCACCATCTAAATCACGCTTGATAAACAAAATATTTCGTTGCTCATCCATGTAAAGCAACTGATTATTATGTAATCCTTGCGAAATATAATCTGGTATATAGCGTTTCTCGCTTAAGTACTTGTGCAACACTTGCCAAACAACTGTATCCTCTGGTGGTGGCGTAAACTGGGGCTGCTGTTGTTTGCGTTCAATATCTTGAAAGAGTTTTTCTAACTGCTCAACTGGGAGTGGTTTAACAGGTTTGAGCAGCAATTCATGAATAGGTTCATCATCACGTTCTGTTTGGTAGTCAACGCCAAGATGTTTTTGCAAACCGGGGAAGGTATAAGCTGCACCTAACTGTGTACCACTAAAAGCCTGCCCATCTTTCTCATAAGAAATACCTTTAGACTTACCATTCCTAGTAAAACCTGTCCTGACGCTAATTCCTGCTTGCTGCAACCGCATGATCAGCGTTGGCATTTGGGGATTATCAACACTAGCCCTATCAATTGTCTGCTGAAGTTCCTCTTTGATGATGCGTTGTGGAGGAGAGTCACGTTGTCCCTGTGAAAATTCTTCTTGCTCTCGCCTTATGCGTCTAATTTGTCCGGTGCTGGGTGTGCGATTCAGTTTCTCTCTACTGCCCTGGACTTGCACTAACTCATAATCCTGTTCAATTTGTCGCAGAACTTTTTCAGAGCGCACATAATCCCAAGAATCATGCACTACTAGCCCTGTATCCATCCTGATCCGGCTGGCAGCAATGTGGATGTGGTCGTCGTCGGTGTTATGGTGGCGGAAGATGACAAACTGATTGGCATCAAACCCCATTTCTTTCATGTAGCGATCGCCGATTTCGCTCCACTTTTCATCATCTAATTTATCGTCTTTAGCTGCTGACAGCGAGGCATGGTAAACAACTCGGTCTGCATCAGAATTTAGTTGTCGAGACAGCTTAAATTCCCGCGCTAATTCACGGGCATTTCTCCCGCTCATATTGCCGCCGATTAGTTTGGCATCTTCACGGGATTCCAAATAATCCAACAGCTTGCGAAAACCTCTACCCTTAGTCTGCTTCCCAATCATCCTCTTCCTCTTCTTCCGAATCTTCATCATCAACATCATCCGAGGCAATGTCTCGTCTGCACTGATGCAGCAGTTCTAAAAGTTCTCTTAGTAGTTCTGGATCAGCAGGTAAAGTTCGCCCAATTAAGAGTGCTGTGTTGGTTGCCTTGACAAGCTGGTTGAGGTTGTTGCCGATTTGTCCTAATTCCCAATATGTTTGTAGACTAATTTTACTCAGTCGTTTTGGTAATGGACGCATCAACGCATTACGTCTCATCAGTTCACTCGCTGACATCCCCGCATCAAGTGATTTTATTCGCAGCAGATCCAATTCGATATCACTTAATCTCACTGGGAATATATGCTTTCGGACTAGAGCTTTTGACTGCTTGCGGTTCGCCATAAGTCGAGAAGATATCGGGACATTACAAGGGGGGTTTTTCAAGGGGGGTTTCCCCACTTGAACCAGTCTGTCGTTCGAGCGCAGCGAGACAAAGCGTAAGCTTTGAGGCATGGCTGGCTTCTAGCCTAAATACGGTAAGTAAGTGAGGTATCTTGTGCTACAATTGTACGGAGGACACAGTAGGAGGCTGAGGGCGAGAGTACAACGGCGTAGCCGTGATGCTGACTATCCTACAATCTACAGAGAAGGATAGCAACGGCGTAGCCGGAATTTGAATCAAATCAAGCAGGAGATAAATTATGGTTCGGCGTAGCGACCATAGAGGAGATAAAAACGGCGTAGCCACTACATGAAAATTCTCTGATTCAGCGTAGCTGCCACACAATATAATAGTCCGGCGTAGCCGTAATACTAAAAAATAATTCAGCCTAGCTGTTTTAAGTAAAATTCTCTGATTCAGCGTAGCTGTAATAGTCAGATTGTTTAGCATTAGCTTGAATAAGAAGACCAGCGAAGCTGCCACACTAAAAAATCTAAGGCGTAGCCGTCAAACTGAAAGCGCGATTCGGCGTAGCCGCAATAGTCAATTTTTTTGAGGATTTTGAATCAGATTTTTTCAAATAGCCGATAATTATCAGTTAATGGATTCACGAGATAACCATGAGTGAGCATCAAAATTCAGAAGTGATTACGAAAGAGAAGATTGATAAGGCCATCAATCTGCTGAAAGAACAGAAGCCGAAAGAACGAGAGGATATATCGGACAGAGAAGCCATCAGGAAAATGAGACGGTACATTGAGAAGCTGACCTCTAATAAGTACGGCTACAGTTACGATGAAGTATCGGAGATGCTGAAAGGTCTGGGGATTAATTTGACTGGTAGCAGAATCAAATATTTAATCGGTGAGTTGAAGAAAAGCAGTCGTCGCCGTGATCAGGCATCTGATAACGGCAGTAGTACGTCAGGTCAAGAGGCTACTGAAAATCAGAAAGAAGAAAAAGCCAGCAGCGAAGCTGAAGAAACACCTGTAAACAGTAAGAAGGGTAAGAGTAAAAAACAACTACTTGCAGCTGAGGCAGCAACAACATAGAAACAATGGCATCCTAGTTTTAGTCTTTGAACGGGTCAAGTTAGCCACATAATAGGAATCAATATGGGAGAAGCTAGAAGGCGTAAAAAGTCAGACCCCAATTGGGGTAAATCGGGAGGATTTAAAAAGTCAGACCCCAATTTGGGTAAATCCGAAGAATTTAAAAAGTCAGATCCCAATTGGGGTAAATCCGAAGGATTTAATCATCCCAACAAACCTCAAATCACCTATTTGACTGAATCACATCCCGATTATCAAACCGCCTCTGACATTAAAAATGCTCACTACGCTGGCAAATCTCGTGTTTACCTTGTGCGCTTAGATTATGCCGATGGTGAATATTTTGTCGGCGCAGTCAACACATTCTTAGTCGGTACTCAAATTACAGTCAACGCCATCTGGACTCCCTACCCCAAAAGCCAACGCACAGGTCTAGAAATTCTAGACAGTATCCGTCGAGATATTGGTTTAAAAGCTAGAGACGAAATGTTTCAGGCCGATGCTGTTCTGATCGACTTTGAATCTGAATAAATTTTTTAGCAGTTGGGTACTGGTGATGATTCTGATTCAGCAATCAACATCGGGAAGTATGTACGGGCTAACCACTTTTCATCCTCGTCTAAGTCAGCCAAATTTTTATTACTACCGCTATTAAGACTATCTAATAGCAGAAGTAATATTTTTTCAAACGTAGCCCAGCCCTCGAAGCATTACAATTCTCAAAGCTTTAGTTTAATTAGACTGATGACGTTCACCTATTCTCTATACCCAGATAATTGGTCAGAAATTGCCACGGAAGTTAAGCAACAAGCCCAGTGGCATTGTCAAAAATGTGGATTACAGTGCATTCCCCCTGGTGAAAAAACATCACATATAACACGCTCAAAACGCAGCGTGTACACCCTACAGGTTCATCATTGGGACAGAAACCCAGCAAATAACCACAGAGGCAACCTTATAGCTCTTTGTAGTGCTTGTCACCTTTTATACCATAGAGGAGGTAAATCAAATGTTTCACCGGGGCAGCTATCTTTGTGGTAAATAAGTCATGGATGATGATACTCAAGAACTAATCGCAATTCAGCAAGAACTTTCAGGAATCAGCTCACGCCTGAGAAAGATTTTTCCGTCAACTCATCCCCAATTTGACAGCGTGTTTGAAGATGTGGGTGCAGCTGGATATTATAAACGCGCAGGCTGGTTATCGTCTGGAATCAGTTCTTATGACTGTTCAAGGTGATAGCGCAGGTTCTGCGAGTGACCCAGAGATTGAAGAAACTGAAATTGAATAAACTTCAGTGGGCAGACAACGCAAGATAATTATCAACAAGTCAGCCAAAACTATCGGCGTGCAGAAGTTAAAAACTCGCCGCAGTGCAGTATTAGTAAAGATTGTGGCAACTTCAGCGACGTGTTCTAAGGCATCTTCTGGTGATGATTCTGATTCAGCAATCAACATCGGGAAGTATGTACGCGCTAGCCACTTTTCATCATCGGTTAATTCAGCCAAATTTTTATTACTACCGCTATTAAGACTATCTAATAGCAAGAGTAATAATTTTTTAAAGTGCTGCCAGCCCCCCCAGCGTTGGGTAAATCGGCTTACCCATCCTTGGGTAGTGTCTATGATTTTGGCGATCGCCTTTTGTCCAATTTTCTGGTGTGACTCCCAAAGCTGGGTAAACGCTTTGACGATAGCGTGTCCGGTCTGCTGATCTCGGCTACCCGCTTCGGTGCATAGAGAGCAGGCATCAACAACCTCTAATTTCACCCCTGGTAATTCACGATCGAGGAAACCCAAATCATAGTCAGCGCAGAAGTAGAATGTTAGCTCCACATTGGGGCGACGATGAGCGCGTAATCGCCCAATCTCTTGGATGATTTCTGCACGGGTCAGGTCTGTGAGATACTTTTGGAAAGCGCTGTTTTTATCTTCCAGGTTAACCCTTTCCCCAGTCATCACCTGATATTGTGCTGCTAAAACACCGATGTTTTGGTAGGGAATGCCGAAACTTGCGATCGCATCACACTCACTAAACCTGTTAACACCACGCCCATCGACAAAGTGACCGTATTCTGTGCGGCCCTCGGCAAGGGATGCAATCTGTTTCCAATCGATAATCCCAAGGGTGGGGCAGAGTTTTTTCAAGGTTTCTTTGAGGGCATTAACACGAGCGCTTAGTGGAAGAGAGCGATTTTTGGGCAGTTTACCCAGCCCAGTGACGTTGACGACTTTTAAATTGTCGTAGTCTGGGCGTTGTTGCTCGATGACTAACACAGGATCATTGATGCCCAGTTTCAATTTCAACTTGTGAGACTTGAAAGTGGCATCAAGGTAAATATTAAATTGGGCAGAGTGGGCCAATTCAGTATGCTTGGGATTTCGGCGGTAAATGCTGAGTACACCCCATTGAGATTGAAAACTACCATCACCTTTCCAAGCTTCGAGAAAGTCAGGCAACCAGTAATTAGGCAAGTCAAGAAACTCCCTACCTGCCGTTCGTGCGCTGTCTTTAACTACCTTTTTGGCAGCATAACGAGCCGCAGCACTTTTTTTGAGTTGTTTATCTTGGGTAATATCAATTGAGTCCAAGTCCTCTAAAAAAGTTAAATCAGGTTCTGAGGCTTGGCGAATCGTTTCGATATCTAAGCCTGTGGGGAAAGGGGGCAGCAGCGCTCGGATGCTGGCATCATCAAAGCCGTAGCGGTCAGTGGGCTTAAGTTGTTGAGTTAACAGTTGGTGTAAAACTTTTAGTGCAGGTTGTAGCTGTGATAGAAGATTTGGTTCTAACAGTAGCAGCTTGCCGACAGTAGTTTCAAAATCGCCTCGGTTTACATCAACATTACGCACGGGCTTGATGAGTGTGCCAGCTTCTTCCCATAAACGCCCAACAGTGAAAGTTTGGTCAGCAGCATTAGTTAAGGTGACTGGTGTAGAGTCTGGGTGCGCTCTAAGTTCAGAATAATTTTGAATAACTGTGCGCTTTTGAAAGCGGAATCCAAAACCGTCCCCGTAAGCAAAACGGCACTGATTTTTAAGGGAACAACCGCCACAGATGGGACTAATACCGCTCTCTTCAAAATCAAGGCTGCTAAAATTCTTGCTGCGGAAGGCATTAAATAAGTAAGTTCTGTGACAATTGCCGTCAGTATCGGCAGTTTCACCCGCTTTAGTCCACAGTTTAAAATCCTCACCTGTAGGAGTTTTGCGGGTGGGGTCAAGTTTAAAGCCGTTGTGTCGCACTGGTAAGTCAACAAAGTTTTCTTCAATCGGCAGAGTAGATGGGTTTCTGTGGTTGGCATCCTGGTAAATTAGTTTATCAACGCCAAATAAGGCCGCCGTCAATTGCCCCGCGTTGTAAGACTTGCCCAGTCCTGGGTGAGAATTATCTAAGATTTGTGTCCAGCCTTTAGAAACAGCTTCTACCCAAGCGGTAATATGTTCTTCTGGCTGGCAGGAGATAGAGATATTGCCTGTAACTTCAGTTATGTACGGGATATTGCCGGGCTTGTAAATAATTACATTGGGCGAAGGCGTGTCAATTTCGGGTAATGGCTTTGGTGTTGGTGGGGCTTTAAATCCTTTAAATATCGAACTAAATGGAGCGATGCCTACGGCGGTAAACAACGCTTGCTTTAATAAATTTTGGAAGCTGCTCAAGTCCTCTCTAACTCGCCCAAGCTCCCACTCTTCACGGCTAATTACTCCTTGGTCACGTTGATATGGTTCATACTGCCGTTTAGGAAACCGAAAACCATACTGTTTTGCAATGTGAAACAGTGTGCCGATTGAGATTCCCCCACGTCTAAAACTGCGAATCTTAGCGTGGATGTTCCAAGTTGAACCCTTGATGCTGGGCGACCACTGTTCGGCGATGATTTCCGCTTCTGATGCCCCATAATGGTTAACCAGCGCCATCAACACCTGACGGCATTCGTCATAGTTACCGCTTCCTGGGGTGCGTGGTGGGATGAATGAAAGCGCGTTCTGGATTAGCTGGTCAATATCCCAGCCTTCAGCGAGGGAAATCTCACGCCACTCTTTACGCCGTGACTCAATTTCTTGAATTCTTAGCTGATACTCCTCCCGTTCATGCAGCGCGATCGCGATCGCTTCACTTATCCATTCTGCTGGTAAAGTGGCTTCAGGGTTGACTAGCGGGAATTCTGCCTCTGTGCTGCCGTAAAATACACGGCTTGCGTCTTTACAAGCTGGATCATGCGGTAACTGCTGCATGAGGAAGCGTGTACAAGCTTCTACAGTATCAGCACCCTGAACATATTCGGGGAGAAGGAAAACCAACCGGAATTTATGCCATTCTGGTTTATGACTGGCTGTGGTGTAAATTAAAGCACAGTGTTTTTTAATGAAGGGATGGGCTAGGGCTTCTTCTATGGTTAACTGGTGCTTGTAAACTTTGATAGAATTTCCGTTCTCGTCCTTAATTGGCTTGTCATAAGCATCACGGGCGACATCGGAATTATCGATGTCAATTAGTAGCCACTGAGAACCGATGACATTGGCCTTACTGCGCCATTTACCATCCAACAAGCCAGCACAGATGGCGTGACCTGCTTTTATGTGTTGCTGGACATCGGCTAGAGTGCCTTCTACATCAATGAAGTTGCCGGCTAGCTTCTTAAAGTCCCAGTCTTTGTTTTTTCCAGTGGCGTTAAACGCAAACTTGATTATCCGACTCTCAATCAACTCAAGTTTTGTCAAAGCAGCAGAATTTGCCCCTTGAGCATCTGCTGATTGCGGCGATACTGAGTTATGAGATTGTTGTAATGGTGACATGAGAGCTATTCCTCCTGAAGTGTGTTGGAGGAATTGGAGCTATCCCGAAAGTAATCTTCTAATACAAACGTTCAGAAATGTAAAAACAGAAAAATCCTAAACTGCTCTTTCTGTCTGGATTGCTGGTGTTACAATGGCTTAACACCTTGAAAGGTTTGATAAGATTACTATTAGGGACATTAATTAGGCGTTCAACCCAATCCCCAATTCCACGTGAATAAAAATCAGAAAACCTCGGTATCCCAACGGGACACGGGGTTTTCACCTTTTAGCCTATCTGTACTTGGCTAACCAAGCCCTGACAAACTCGATTACTTCCTCCTCTTGAATAACAAACGCAGTACCTTTTCTTCTGAGAGCCAGAATTTTCATACTTCCCACCTCCGAATAAAGATGTTCATTGTGAGTATTAGCCGCCTTGGTAGGAGGCCATAAGACTAAAACTTTTGCTGTGGGAGTCTTTTGAGCTTCACGGGAAGACATCAAAAACTTATCTCTGTTCTTGTTGAGCCACTTCTCGTAATCTGCTAACTCCACAAGTGGGCAGGGTTGCCACAGTTTTAGTCCATTTTTGTCTTTGCGCTTGACTTGTAAAACCTCTCTAGCTTCGTTGTAGACAATTTCTCTATCTCCTTTTGACCGAATGGAGATAAACAGGTGAGTTGTTCGTGGAAATCTAATAAACAAGTCGATAGGGTTGTTGTCTTCTACGGGAATTACCGGGAAGACTTGTACATCTAGGCTTTTAAACTCATCAAAAAGTAAGGTTCCTAATTTTTCCAACCGCGCAAGTTTTTGAGTTACCACCAACGGCTTGTAAGCCAATCCAAAAAGAACCCAGCCAGCCGGATGAATTATGCCTCCTGTAGCCAGCGCAGCAGCACCAGCCGCTAGAGCTTGAGTGGACGCATAGTCTTTCGCCTCCCTAATTTTTTCAAACGCCGCTTCGTTGTGCAGTGGGAGTTGAAAATCGCTTGTTAGGTCTTTCACTGTTAACATTGGCGACATCAAAAAATAATGATGTGAAATAGTACTAGCTGCTCGATTTTGCCTTACGGGGCTAACGTGCCTATGAGTTTACACCTCGCGGTTCACGCTACATCTTTCACTGTAAAACCTTTGCTACACCACTGAACTAGCAGCCATCTATCAGATTCTTTGTCTAAAGCTGGCTTAAGCCGGAAAGCAAAAAAATCTGACCATGCCTCTACCCCGTGTTGTGTAACGAATTGTTTTTCAACTTCTTTAAAACGTTCCCAGTTACGATCCGCGATCGCGGTCAGCATTGGGATTAATTCGCTTACTGGTATCTGAGTAGTTGTTTCACTCATCTGGGTGTCCCTCAAAAATACAAATAATTGGTAAAGGTTCTATCTTGGTATCAACAACTTTAACTAATCGTATTCCCCTTTTTCTGCCTATCCTTTTGCAGTGTTGCTCTGAAGCAGCAGGCAGCCAATATCTAGTCTCAGCTAGTGGGTCAAATTTCCCCTCAACACGCTCTATACCGTCGTTTGCCTGATTTCCCTCGGTCAGATTCCCTCCTTATTTTTGTTGTCAGCGATCGCGTTAGTCATATTACTTGTTGCTCACTTTGTTTTCATGGTCTGTTACTGCTTGCTGAGTGATCAGTTCAACTAAATTTGATAGCGTTCGGCTTTCGCTGTCCGCCCATTCTTGTAGTTTTTCTTTTAACTCAGGACTGCATGTAAAAGTTACTTTTGCCTTTGACGTTGCCATTAATTAGAAAAGTTCTGATATATTCCGACATTTTCAGTTAACATCAAAACTTGTCAAAAAGCAGCTGGTTCTAAGCAGTTCTGATTTTGGTTGACAAGTTCGGAACTTATCTACTAATATATTAGTGTCAAGGTTATCGATACGTCAATAACTTAAGGCAGACGCAGTAAGACCCAAGCGCAAAACGCTAAGGTGACTTCCTTTTGAGGGTTGTAAGGGTTGCAAGCGCTGTTTTGAGAGTATTCAACTATTCACAGCAATATCTGCATTGCGTCCGTTCATTTTCAACGGTCGCGGTAATTGTGCGTGTCTGCATTAGGACAGAGGATTCATGCATATCAATTTACGCAACTTAGAAGCAATCAACGAACTACCCCTTCAGAGAACAATGCTTAATCAAAATCAATTACGAAGGTTAGAAGCAATAGATCGCTGGCTCAGAGAAATCCGAGATTCAGAAGAATTCAGACAACTGGAATACTCTCCAGATGTGATGCTAGGCGATGCAATACAAGCAGTGGGCGAATTATTGGACTTTCACGTTCCCTATGATTACAAGCCCACAAATTTTACTGATCAAGAGTGGCATTCATATCTAGAACAAAAGCCAGTAATGCACATTCGCCGTGTGAAAACTTGGCGTGAAAAGATTAACTCATTCATACTTAATGGAGCGTCATCAGTAGCAATTGTGAGCTTGGTAACTACTAGTTTTATGGTAGTTGGTTCTATCTTTTGTCACGGCTTTGACCGGATTGAAGAAAGTAGAGGCGAGGAATATCAACCCACATGGATTTACAACGCCAAAATTTTTGAAGGAAGTGCCATCGCATCTATCGCGGTTTTCTTGGGTGCAAGCTTGACGGGTGCGTGTGTTGCAGGAGATGGGAAAGATGATTGATAAAGAGCTTGTTGGATGTGTAACCCTCCTAAGCAAGTCCAAAACCTACAGCATTGATGGCGCTCTCTATCGCTATCTCTATAGCAACGACAGTATTAGACACACTCAGTACTATTTCCGTCCTTTACCGCGTCAGTCTAAGAGTGCTGACTTAAAGCTCAATCGTGACAAGGTGCTAAGGCGCTGCTACGAAGTGCCGAGCTTATATAAACAGCACACAGCAGAGATAAATCACAACTCAATACAGTTGAGTTTGTTCTAACTCTTGGTAACATCTATTACCGCGCGTCGCGGACAAAGGCTTTGGTACAAGCGCGTCAACTAGTCCAAAAGGGGCGTATTCGCGGGGGTAAACGAGAAAGTGTCAGTAAGTCTTAAAAGCTGACAAACCTTGTTATTACGTGGTTATAGCCGACAAATATTAGCTATTAAAGCCCGTCCAAAGTGCTTTTTCCAAGGTTATTGATAGTCGTCAGACTCAGGACTATATCAAATACCTCGAATCAGACTCAGGGCTATATCAAATACCTTGGCATACCCGGATGTCTAGTTAATTTTTGACCAACTTAAATAAGAATACGGAGGTAATGTGACAACAAAAGTGTATTCAGCTAAGTATCGCCACCTGAAACAGATTTATCAGTGCGAGATGGGTAAAGAAATTTCAGATATTACTTGGTATCGAGTAGTGGCTTTTCTCAAACAGCGTTTTAGCTTAGATGTGGAATCAGCTTCGGCTCAAAAAATAGTTGAGACATTTGCAGGAATTCGGCGGCGTTACGGTGCGCTAACCCCTGCTAGCAAGGGATTTAATGAGCGCTGGCAAGTTTTCAAGCACTTCTATGAGTTAGACGCTAGTTACAACGGCAAGAGCTTTTTAGTTGCGCTGGCAGACTATCTAAAAATCAATCTTGACGATGTACCACGCAGCACTCGTTACTACTGGTTTGAGAAAGCCGGGCTATCTTTCAGCGCTGAAAATATTTACCACTGCAAGGATTTAGCCCTTGTTGCGTTTATTGCTGCTAAATGGGCAATCAACAGACGACCGCAACCGATGAAATCCGCAACGATCTCAGTTTTAACACTAGCCCTTTAAGGAGCAATCATCATGTCTGACAAATTTACTAACAATGTCCGCGCTCGTTTGTACAAACAGGGTTATCAAGGATTTACCAAGGACGATTACACGTCGGCAGCGATCGCTGTCGAGTGCGATGACCTTGACAATCCCACCAAAGAGCAATTGAGCCAAGCCGTTGATTATCTCAAAGTCAAATCGACAAGCCAATTATCTGTAGTTGATGAACTCGTTGAAGAAACGTTTCTCTCACAAGTAGAAGAGGAACAGCCTGAGACTGATAACAGTCAGCTTACGGTCGCTTCCCAAGAGATTAACAGCATCACTGTAACAAGCTCAGATAAGCGTCAGATTGTAACAGCCCAATCATCGGCGCTGGGGTTTGAGTTAACCGAACAAGAAACATTAAGTATCGCTGAAAATGTTGACGACACTTTTACCGACTACAGCCAATTTATCAGTACTGTAACGGCTGCAATCAAGAACTACGTTGATCAGAAATTTGATGTCATTGAGAAATCATTTGAAACTAACGCTCAAGACTTGCGAGAACACGTAAGCAACAGGGCTTCTAGATTAAACCAAAAGGTTAACAACTTCTCAGGAGACATGAAAGCGGATATGGGAGTCATCCGCCAAAACATTAAAAGCACCCAATTCTCAATCCTCGCAAGGCTTAACGCGGCTCAATAGTAATGAATTGACGCTTTTAGAGTGCTTGGTGATTCGCTCTTCTAGAATGAGCTATTTCTCAAGAATTGCTGCTAGTTTGTGTGCGCTCGGGGCTGTGATTTTACCCTTCTACAACTGCTTGTATCTGCCAATGCTAGAGCAATCAAGCTATCACCAATATCTCAAACGGAAGTCAGCTATTGAACAGTATGTAAGGCGAATGGAGTATCACTGCAACCAAATATTTACCCCAGAGAAGGAATATCGCTGTGAAAAGTTCAATGAAGCTAAAGAATCTGGTAACTTCCAAATCACGCCACCTAGAGCGCCAATTAAAAACTAAATTTAACGCATCTACTAACTTAGTAGTCAGAGCGCTAACAGGCGATAAATCAGCCCTAAAGCTGATAGGACAAATGGGTAATGACGGGGCAAAGATTAGCGAATTTGCACCACAGGTTAGAGAGCAGATGTTAGCTGCTATCAAGGGGACTGAGGACTTAAACGTAGTCCTAAGCGACATCTACAAACAAGCTGGTGTTAGCGGCGAAAAAATTGAAAGAGCAGTGCAGTCAGCGATTTTAGCTGATACTCATCTAGCTAACATCCTAGAAGAGATGAAGCTTGATTTCACTTCATCCAAGGAGAAAGAAGCCCTACGCCATCAACAAGCAACAGACCATCTATTGCTGAAAGCATGGGTGGATAAACACATGATGCAAGTTGACGGTGAATATAAGATGTTGCAAGCAGAATTGCAGACAGATATTAGACAACAAACAATTGACCTACAACATGATAGAGAACTGGGCAAGTATTACTTAGAAATGGGTGATAACGCTCGTGATGACTTTAAACCTAAAAAGCAATATGCAGGGCGTTCAATTGTACAAAAAATCAAGGATGCTCTAATAGGTTTTTGATAGTTTCAGCCCGACAGCCAAAGATGAAAGTGACTGTCGGGCAAGTAAATATCCTGACGTTAATATGACATACGACATTGATGATATTCAAGACGAAGTAGTAAGCGAAATCGCCCCAGATACGCCGTTACCAAAAGACTTAATAGAACATTTGGAGTCACGCAAGCAGCACCGCAAAGATATTATCAATACAACTGAAAAATTGACCCGATTCTTTGTCGGTTGGTCGCTAAATTCTACGGGATTCTTTATAGCTAAATATCTCTTAATAACTGGCGGTGGCGTTAATCTCTGGCTGGCAATTTCGCTCTCATTTTCTATATGCAGCGTTGGCTCTCTCGCTGGGCTAACGGGCTTGAGAGTTAATTACAACAGTGATGGATTAGAGGTAGATAATATGCAAAATCTTATAAAAACTGCTGGGGGCTTGGTGTTTGCAGGTATCACAACTTGGTTAGCAGTCAAAGACCATCAATATTTTGAGAATTTGACTAAAGAAACAGTGTCCCAGATTAGCCAAGACATCCAAACCATTGAAAAACAGAACCCGCAATCAGACCCTTGGGTAAGTATTGCAGTCGCGTTGGCTTTATTTATTGGTTCCATTGCAATTATTTTTAAGGGGCGGGAATGAAACAGGGTGTTTTCGAGTTAGCACTGGCAGGTGTGTGTGGTGTAGCCGCAATCATCGGGCTGGCAACATCGCAAACACGTCAGCCCTACGATTTGACACAGATTCAATTTTGCCCAAGGTCAGCAAACGGCGTACACAGCCAAATAGCTTTGGATAAGCGTTTTTGCAACCAGCCGCGTTTTGTCCTTACTGAAGAATGGCAGCGCTACGGGTTGTATGGCAGCATCATTCCCTACAAGGGCGATGCAATTCAATGGGTGCGTGATTTGCCTACAGACAACCCTAATCAGTTGCTAGGGTATGGGATTGCAGCTATTGGGCTATGGGGTGTCGTGGGTTGCTTGCTGGTGCGTTCGCAACGCCTCAAGCGCACGGATTATGAACTGGGCGAACTCGAAAAGACTTACGACTATGCAACTTGGCAGCAAAACAAGCACAAACGTGAAGTTAAGCAACATTCGACCCAGCTTTATACTGAACGCTTAAAAGATGGATTAACTGACCTAGACGTTCATTCTCGTAAAGAATTGGGTCTAACCGATGAGGAAAACGAACGCGCTAAGGCTCGGATTCAGCTAGAGGATTTCATGAAAGCCCGTGCTGTTAATCATTCTGTGATGGATAAAACCATCTCTGAGAATCTTCGAGACAGGGCGAAAGCGGATCAGGAACGCGGCAAGATTGAGGGCAAAACCAAAGGAGCGATCGCAGACAGCGACAATCATCCTTTGACTGACCAGCGCCTCATCAGTGATTTAATCGAAGCGCTCAAGAATCATGAGGATGGTTGGCTGTGGAAGATTATCGATAATCAAAAGCCCATTTGGGTATTAGGAGAAGCGGGAAGCGGTAAATCAACCCTAGCAGCGTCGATTGTAATGCTCAGAGAATATCTGTTTGATATGCCCTTGTATCAGCTTATAGACGCGCACTCCGGGGAAAATCTCAGAAACGCATGGAAATACTTAAGCCCTCAGTTGATAGCGCAAACAGAAGAAGAGATTGGTCAAGCTTTTGATGATGCTCGTTCACGCTGGCTAGACAGAATCAATAACCAACCTGACAAGCAACCGCAACAGTTACTAGTTGATGAATTCACTAACTATTCTGAGTCAGACATCACAAAGGAGCCTGCCAAAAAGTTTGTTAAAGCATCTCTTAGTGACCCTAGAAAAGCTGAAGAAAGATTAGTCTGTATTGCCCATTTCTTCACTAATACGGCTGTTGGTGGAAGTGATGGAACTGCTAAAGGTAGAGCCAGAGGAACTATTCAAATTGACCGCAAAACCGCCGATGGGAAGACACCTTTAAAAGTTGCAACAGTTAACGGTTTAAACAATTCCGAAGGGGATGCAGAAGTAGATAAAAAGGTGACAATTCCTAGTTGGCTGACTCCCGAAAGCATTCACAAGCATTTCAACGGTCAGCCAATTGATTTTGATGATTAATCTTTGAGAAACATTTCCTTAGTTTGCTGAGGGTGCGTGAGCGTATCGCCTCATAGTCTGGCTTAAGTTCCTTCGCTATCTGCTAGAGAAGCGGCGAATTCCCCCAATCACTGCTGCAATTCCTCCAGCGCACCGTCAGAACATCGGCAGTCATTATTGAGATACAGCCCAACTTCAAGGTAAAAGGTCAACGGTTCAGTTCTCTTGAGTTGAAGCGACTGTTTAATGAGTTGGTTGAGAATAGTCTGGCCGGATGGCTGGATGCAAATACTGTTGAAATTACTCAAAATTAGACAGACGGGCAGAACGGACAGAATTAGACAGAATCCTTGCACAGCAGAGGACAGAGGAGACAGAGCCTCAGACAGAACTTAGACAGCAGACAGGACACAGATGGTCTATAAATAAACAATTGATGTTAGATGATTAGAAAAATTTACTATAAGTATCTTAGAAACCGTATTACTTCAGCATTCTTTCAAATCAGTATATAGTTGAGGTTCGCTCAGAGAGTGTCGCAAAAGTGTTTTTACAACTAATTTTAGAAATTTTCTTGCAGTAGAATCATCTTTTAATACCGATAGTTCTTTTTGAAAATCTGCTTGAGTACCGTGTGCTATGCAACTTCTGTAGGCATAAAGTTTTTTCCAAATAGTACTTTCGGGTATATCTTTAAAAAATGCAGAGTAATCGAGTTGCTTACTGAACCGCTTTGATAATAAAGCCATTTTGTTTGTTACTTGCCGCGTTATTGAGTCTCCTGTATCAATTTGTTTATGTGTAATTAAGAATTCAATAATAGTAAATAATCCGATAATTCTGAACTTAGAGTGATAAGGCAGATGCTTTAGCTCCTCAAGCATTTTAATAGCTTGCTTAATGTATAGATACTTAGCTTCATCTAAATTTTTAAAATCTTGGTAAATTAAACTAACCTCCTGCAAATGTGTATCATTAATAGATTCATGTGAATAAGAATCGTTACGATCAATCTCAAAAAAACAATTAAAACTGTGTATTGGATTCTTTTGAATCCCATAACCTCCTACTTCTTTATGGTAGAGAAATACTAATGCAATTTCTAATTCTATCTCTGCTAAATTTGCTACTTGTTGTAAATTGTAAATTTCGGAATTATTTCCTTGAAAAGCTAATATATAGTATTTCCATTCTTCTGGTTCAAGATGCTGACTCTTAAAATTTTGTTTTTCGGGTGTGTTCTCATCTTGAACATACACAAATTCATAAGGAGATAAATTAAATTGAAAATAATCGGAGAAATATCCCGATTTCTTGAGATGATTTTTAATCTCTTGAATTTGTATGTAGTTGGCTTTTTGAAAATAGTGATTTTCAATAATTTTGATAGGTAGGGTACAATTTACATTGAGTTTATTCGCTATAAAAGCAAAGCTAGTATTTTCTAACATATAACCTCAGAGATTAGTTATTTATTGTCGAATCACTATCGTATTTTCTTTATTTCTCATATTTGGATAAATACGCAACAATGTAGGTTTGGAAATCAAATGTAGGATCGTCTAGAACTGCTTTAGTTTGATACTCAGATGGTAGACCTAGTTTTTCTAAGAGAATATCTGTGTATAATGCCCCCATATATTTTTGTAGGACTGCATGAATGGGGATGATTTGACCTTGATGGACTATTAGTCCTCGCAGACCAAAGATGTGTCCCACTCCAAACGTACTTTTTGCTTCTTTAAAATTAGAAAGCCCATATATTTTGGCAAGGATTTCATTAATTGGACGAATATCAGTACTGTCCATACTTAGTGTTTCAAGAGCAATCCAATAACTTAAAAATGAGTCTACTCCACTCTGACGCATTGCAGACTCAAACCACCGAAGGGAAAGTTTTATTCGATTTCCTTGTTCTTTAGGTAGTAGATCAATGGTTTTTGCCGCGTTAGTGATTTTAGATATACGATTGTCTGATAATTCAAAAGCAGGAAACCATAAAGGGTTTTCCGAGACAGGACTTATCACTGTTAAGGGGCCACCATTCATAGGGGCTATATTGTCAAAAATGTGTTCAAAGGCAATATTGCGGCCATTGATAGATATTAGTAGAGCAACAGTTTCTTGTAACAGTTGCTTGACTGCTGGTTCGTTTCCTTCTTGTCCATCAATGTCAAAAGGAGTGAGGAGTAAAAGGTAAGTCCCTTCTGGTGTATCTCGTTCTTGAATTTTTGAAACGTCGAAGCTCCACTGTTCTTCAGTAATGTACTCAATTCGGGCAAGACTAGAGTCGAGGTAGTGAACTTTACCTAGCAATATAACTGCTGATACATTAGGTAATTTAATAGTTATACAACCAGAACTAAAATTTGCTAAGGTACGAAAAATCCGGTAACAACTTATCCAAATAGAGCTTTTTTCTTTCACAGAAAACCATTCATTTGGGACTAAATCAATCAGGCGAATAGATTTATTGATATTATTTTCGCTCATATTTACCTCTGTAATATATGATATTAATGCCTTAGAAAACTGTAATTACATTAGTTCTTTTATTAGTTAACTATCTTCATGTGGTGGCAATCTCTCGGCTCCGGTTAAGTTAAAGGCAATGTTTTGTAGTATTTAGATTTCATTTGTATTATAAGGTGAATCGGTTTCTAGAACAATTGCGCTTATGTGGGATGTATTTATCTGACCGTGTAATCAATCAAGCATTAGCATTGGTAGGGGAATAGATGCGTCTGTTTCCAAGCCTGGGGCAGACCATACGTGCCTTTGGTTATCACGCTGCAAACATAAGCAGGTTTAATCAGCTAACGAAATTATGCGGGTTGTAGCGTTCGTATTGTCGGGCTGATTGCCACTGCGGACGTATTTATCAATTGAAAAGCATTCGCAATAACTTAATAATGGTGTACCTGTCAACGAAAGAATAGGGATCTCCGGGGTGTAAACTGTCAGTAAAAAAACCCTAAAAATGCTGTTCTAAAGTTAGTTGAAATATATCAGCTAATCCCCAGAGTATGGATGCAGCCAACGTTCTAATTGCCAATCAACCTTACTTGCATTACTACTGCCAAAATATACACGGCATAGCTCTCCAGTATCAGGCTTTAATAGTGAATATTCCCAAGTCTCACCTATTGGCCGAACCTCGGCGATTACACGAATTATTTGCTGTCCTGAGCTGTAAACTTGTACCTTTTGCCCTTTACGATATTTGGGACTCATAATGCACCGAAAACAAACAACTAAGACTTTAAGCGTTTCCAGTCTAACCTAGCAGGTCAAACTTGCTACATCTAGGGATCTAATTAGCAAAGTGGAATTCACTAAAATCGCCAGTGCGACACAAGTTGTATTTTGTTGCATTTAGCTTGCCTAATGCGTGAGCTATCTGGGATGGCATTGACGGAGAGCGATCGCCCTCTGGTATTGTCAGGAGTTGGGACAGAAAGCTCTTATGAGAGTTGTTCCTAGTCAAATAAGTAACCCATCTTGACTTCACCACATTTTTAATGTTGTGCTATAATGTGTGTAACAACTCTAACAGCAACATCTGAGAAGTTAGAGAAAGCTACGTAAAGCTAAGAGTTTAGGCAAGTTGGCTAGTCAGGCTATTAGAAAGCCGTTTGAAAGCCAGGAGAAGCCAGTAGAGATAGCTATTAAAAAGCAAAGTTAAACATTAATAGTTTGCTGTTTGGGTTGATGTACTAAAACATCCTCTCAAACTATGAAAAACAAAACTCTCATAAGGCTCAAGCTGGTCAGTATTGTGCTAGTCATTTTGCATAATAGTTATCTTTTATACAAAGATATACAAGACCCAGTTTTTATTCAGCTTCTACAAAACTGTGTAGAAGTTATTACTAAGTAGCAAAAACCCCCAATGATGAGTTGGGGGTTTTTTGTAATGGATGGTTTTCAACCTTCTGCATAAATGTGTGATGGCTAACCCCCCACAGCTGGATAATGGTTTAGGTATTGTCAAGCGCCATTTTGTATACCAGAATAGCGGTGATTGCCACAGATATTTCCTGTCTCACTCACCAAATAAAGAGTTGAACTAGAGAATACCGTAATAGAATTTTATAAAACTCGTTAGCAGATGTGTGAATTTGGGCATTCTCAAACTATAAGTCAGCGTTAGGCTACTGACCTATCACACACAAATTATCTATTATTATGAGTTACAAAATCGAAGATAACTGTATTATTGAGACAATAAATCAAATCTTTGACAAAGAGGGTCTAGAATACTATTTAAAAGTGTATCATTTTTATAATGAACAGCAAGAATATCAATCAATCCAACTTCACTTAAGCAGATGCCAACGGGAAACGAGAATAGGTCATGCCTACTGTACTTTCAATTCTCCAGAAGATATGGTTTTGGCAGACATCATTATTAATGAGGAATTAAAATTTTTAAGTTTAAGTGATAAGTTCTTTAAACTAACACATTGGAATGAACCAACTGACTATCGTAGGAAAGGTTTAGGAACTTATCTATTAAAGTATATTATTGACTTAGCAAAAAGCAAAAATGTTAAGATAATTAATGGATTTCTAAGTTTTAAGGATATTGATGCTAATCCTAATTTAATTCACTGGTATGAAAAATATGGTTTTAAGCTAGAATCTCCACCACCTAAAGAAATTGAATATTCTAAATATCAAGTTTGTCTCAATCTGGACTAATTCATCAATGGGCTACAGCATCTCCGAAGTAGCAAAGGCACACAAGCAATGAGAGAAGCGGGTACAATCCTCGTTCAAAAATTCTCAGCTAACGGTAAAACCCCACTGTCCATAGTCAAGATTGTTCGCGGATTGCTTGATGACAATGGCGAGGAATTAAAGGACGCAGAGCGTACACTAACAAGCTGGTTTAACCCAGAGGATATTTACAACCATTTCAACGGTAAGCCGATTGATTTTTATACATTTATCTAGGATGAGAAAATTAATTTTTCAGGTTCGATTAGATTATTCAATCAACAACTGAAATTTTTTATTTCCCCGAATCGTATGAAAGTCTGGATCAGTTTTTACCTGATTTCGACTTTCTTCAAAATTTAACTTAATTGCAACTTTCAAATTTTTTATTGCTCGTATACTATTACCTATAAGTGCATAAACTCGAGCTTTGTTATACCAACCAATATGATTGTCAGGCTTAATTTTTAATCCTTTATTTATGCTAGTAATAGCTTCTTTATAACGCCTTAGTTTTATAAGAACAAAGCTTTTATTAAAGCAAGCTATATAGTCATTAGGTTTAAATTCAAGAGCTTTGTTACAACTAGCAAGCGCCTCTTCATAACAACCCAAGTAATACAAGGCACAACCTTTATTTGCCCAACTTAGTTCAAAATCTGACTTAAATTCAAGCGCTTTATTGAAGTTGCTAAGAGCTTCTTCACAAAGTTTAAAGTCTTCTTCATAAAAATGTTGATTATGAAAATTGGGTAAGCTCAGACCAATCTCTAAGGCTTTATCGTAAATAGCTATTCTTCCGTCATTAGAATATTTTTTAAGCAGTAAATAGCCTTTATTATTCCATGCCAAGTGGCTATCGGGTTTAATTTTCTGTACTTTATCAAAACACACTATAGCTTCTTCATAACATCCTAAGTTGTAAAGAACATTTCCCCGGTCATACCAAGCTTCTTCGTAATCAGGTTTAAATTTCAATGCTTGGTCATAGGAGGCAAGCGCTTCTTCATACTGTTTTAAATTCAACAGTGCCTTGCCTCGACTGTTCCAAGCTTCGCCAAAATCAGGTTGAATTTTCAGCGCTTGGTCRWARGATGCGACTGCTTCTTCATACTGTCCTAAATTTCCTAGCGCATTGCCCCGATTGTTCCAAGCTTCGCCAAAATCAGGTTGAATTTTCAGCGCTTGGTCATAAGATGCGACCGCTTCTTCATGACGTTCTAAATTTCCTAGCGCAATCCCCCGATTGTTCCAAGCTTTGTAATTATCAGGTTGAATTTTCAGCGCTTGGTCATAAGATGCGACYSCTTCTTCATAYTGTYCTAAATTTAAYAGCGCAATGCCCCGATTGTTCCAAGCTTCGTATTTATCAGGTTGAATTTTCAGCGCTTGGTCATAAGATGCGACCCCTTCTTCATATTGTTCTAAACTCAACAGTGCATTGCCCCGATTGTTCCAAGCCTCGTAATTATCAGGTTGAATTTTCAGTGCTTGGTCATAGGAGGCAACTGCTTCTTCATACTGTCCTAAACTCAACAGTGCATTGCCCCGATTGTTCCAAGCCTCGTAATTATCAGGTTGAATTTTCAGTGCTTGGTCATAGGAGGCAACTGCTTCTTCATACTGTCCTAAATTCAACAGTGCATTGCCCCGATTGTTCCAAGCCTCGTAATTATCAGGTTGAATTTTCAGCGCTTGGTCATAGGAGGCAACCGCTTCTTCATCCCGTCCTAAATTCAACAGTGCATTGCCTCGATTCTTCCAARCTTCGTAATTATCAGGTTGAATTTTCAGCGCTTGGTCATAAGAGGCAATTGCTTCTTCATACTGTCCTAAAATTAATAACGCAGTACCACGATTATGCCAAGTATCGTCCAAATAAAGTTGATGTTTTAGCGCTTGGTCATAAGAGGTAATCGCTTCTTTATACTGTCCTAAAATTAATAATACAGTACCAAGATTATGCCAAGCTTCGCCAAAATCAGGTTGATGTTTTAGCGCTTCTTTATAAGCTAAAAATGCTCCTTTATTATCTTGTTCAATAAAAAGCAAATTCCCCAGATCAAACAGTAATTTACTTTTGACCGGAACTGTTTGATGGTCTTCTGCAATTAGTTCTTGAATTGTTATTATTTCTTTATTCCTTTCTTCTGCTGTTAAAGTAGTATATTTTTCATAGTCTCCTGCCGGGAATATCCTTGATGATTCTTGCTTTAGAGTTTCTGCATCTATGGGAAACTCAAACATTCCAGAACGCCAATCAAAAAAGTCAGGAGCGCGTTGGATAAAATACTTAATAGCAAATTGAGGTAGCAAGAACACAAAACAAATATTAAAGCTATCTCTAAAACTTTCCCGCTGTTGGTTGAGGTTAATTAAAACAGGTGGCACACCCTTCCAACTATATGAATAGATATCCTTACTATTCCAACCAGCCAATATTTTACATTCTTCATATTCATAAAATGAAGAATGTAACCCTGTAATAAATAAAATTTTTATGCTTTCTTTATTATTTAAGTTATCAATTATTTCGTATAAATTGCTAACAGATTTATCTAATCGTAAAACCTCTATACTTTTATCCTTAATATCTTCCTTGACTTTGGTAATTATCCGCTCACCTTCGGCTGGAGAACAACGGACAAATAATAAGCCAAAACCTTCTATAAAGTTAAGACTACGGACTAAGGCTTGGTATTCCTCGTCTCCCTCAACTGCAAAATCATTATCCCAATTGGTCAGTTTTAATACCATAATCGTAGTCAGATAATACTAACTCTTAGCGGGGATGACACAGTTACTTATCTTCGGATGGGTACAAGAAATTGTAAATGTCTTGAAATTCTTTAATTCCTTTAATGAGAGGATGAATATCATACCAAACTTTGCTACTTCCCTGATTATCCAAATAACGATATTCTAAAATACAACGATTAAATAATAATCCCCGATATAGTGGTTCATTTTTTGTTTCTTTAGAATGATATACTTTAGCCAGTGCCTCCCATTCATTAGCAAATACGGTATTTCTATAAGTATTTCTCAATTCGCTAATTGACCGTTGTAAGGCTCTATTACTAATCGTGTTGGCGTTAGTGTATTTAATTGCTTCCTTCATTAATAATAACAAATTCCGCACATGACCACCACTCATCAGGCATAGTTGCTCTAACGCCTCCCTCTGCTCAAACATATCCGCAATAGATAAACTAGCATCTATAGAACTCAGCCGTTTTTGCAGGACTTCCATAACTTTATTTATTCCGTTTTGGTAGCTTTCATTATCAGGAGTTTGCACCATAATCATTGGCAATACCTGAGCATTTCCATAGATATTTGCTATATCTACTGCTCGATTAGAATAAAGTAAAGAAATAGGTACTGTGTAAACTAGATGGCAATCTAAAGCCTGGAGTTGTTCGCTGCGGTCTAGAAAAATATGCTCATGATTGCTACGAAAATATGCTCATGATTGCTACGTCCATCTTCT
>LXQE01000185.1 GCA_003326195.1 Nostoc punctiforme NIES-2108 | reverse complement strand
GTTGCCGTTTCAGTAATAGTGTCTGTGGTGCTGTCAACAACATAAGTGTCATTGCCGTTATCGCCAATCAAGGTGTCAATGCCTAGCCCACCGTTGAGGACATCGTTTCCATATCCACCCGTCAGCGTGTTGTTACCACTATTGCCTGTAATGATGTTACTTAGGCTGTTGCCAGTACCCTTAATGGCGCTACTACCTAGTAAGGTCAAATTTTCTAAGTTGGCACTTAGAGTATAGGTAATTGAGGATTGAACGGTATCAATCTCTGTCGCCACTATGGAAGTTTCCGTGACTATATCTCCAGTACTATCGACAACATAGGTGTCGTTACCAGTGCCACCAATAAGGCTATCATTGCCACTACCACCATCAAGGGTGTCGTTGCCTTGCGATCCTTTGAGATAATCACTACCTGCATCGCCATTGAGAGTATCGTTGCCTATACCACCATCTAGAGTGTCGTTGCCGCCGCCCCCTGTGAGGATGTCATTTCCTTCACCTGCATTGAGAGTATCATTCCCACCGCCTCCATCTAGAGTGTCGTTACGCTTTCCCCCTGTTAAGGTATTGTTCAAAGCATTGCCTACAGCATTCAGAACAAGAATATAATCACCGAAAGTAGCTGTAATTACTTGGCGATCTTCTTCTAGGAAAGGAGAATAAGGATCGTTGCCACTAGCACTGACACTAATATAGTAAGTATCGGTGTAGGGAGCGCTAACCGTTATAAATGGTTCATTGAAGTAAGTTGAGTTATCGCTAAAGGCTAGTTTTGTTCCTTGAGAATCATAAAGCCAAATCGCACCTTTTAAAGGTGAATTAAGCTCAGTAGTTGCTAGTTTGATATTAAGAATATCATCTTGATTAAGCTGAATTTTATAAAAATCAACATCATCCTCTGGTAATTTGCTAAGATTGTTGCCAATGTTGCCAGCAAGTTCAATAATTCCTTTATTCAAAGCATTTAAGTGTGTGTTCAAAGCTGTGGCAATTGTTTCACCTTCGCTATCCATGTTCGTAACAGAAATTTCTGCTTTTTGAATAGCAGTACTAAAGGCTTTATTACCACCATTAATACGAGTGTCTATAAATTGGCCTGCTACACCAGTCGTTTTATCCCAAGCACGAAAACTAATTGAAGAATTGCCGACAAAGCCAGAGTTAGGAAGAAAACGCAGTTTATGAGTTGAATCTAGTAATAATGCCGCACTAGGATTAACAGCATTTATATTTAGCCAAATATCGCTATAATCTGTGTCACTAGATTTTAAAGAATATTGCCATTTACCATTACTATTATCAATAGAAGTAATAGCAATTGCCTTTTGAGGATTGCCATCGTTGTCAATAATTGCATCGTCAGGGAGGATTTCCGCCAGGGTATTCCCTAATGGACTAATATTTTTATTAGTAATTGAAGTAAGTTTCCCAAGATTATTCTGAGTTTGTAAGAAAGTAGGAGATGAATTAGTAACATTAATTCTTGCCGTTTCTGTAGTTATACTAAAGGATGTTTGAGAGCCATTATTTGTGACATTAGTAGTTAACCCAGCAACTCCATTACTACTATCCCATGCTTTAAAGCTAAAGCTTGATTGCCCAATAAAATTTAGGTTAGGAACAAAGCGAATTTTGTGATTACTATCTAACAAACGGGCTTGGGACTGACTGACAACTCCAAAGTTGAACCAGCTTTTTCCCTTATTAAGGGAATATTGCCAAGTACCTTTACTGTTATCAACTGATGTAACAGCGATCGCTTCTATTGCTCCATCTACATCAGTAATTGAGCCGTTAATTACTAGTTGTCCAACAGTTATACCACTATTATTAGAGTTATTATGACTAATAGTAAAGCTGGGACTGCCACTAGTATCTAAAACTGGTGCAGTATTGGTAGTTGTAATAGTTGCAGTACGAGTTTCTGAACTAAATGGAGTTGTGTCACCATTTGCACTTGCATCAAAGGTTTTTCCGGCATTGCCGTTCGTTTGATCCCAGGCTCGAAAAGTAAAGGAGGAGTTTCCTATATATCCTTTATTAGGAACAAAACGGATTTTATAATCGGGGTTAAGAAGACGAGCAGAATTTTCAGTGACATTACCAAAGTCTATCCAGTTATTAGTACTGGCAGAAAATTGCCATTTACCATTACTGTTATCAACGAAGGTAACGGCAATGGCTCTAACAGCTTTGTCAAATGTAAGATACTCAACCTGTCCAGTTGAACTATTTAGAAAGTCATATGTGCCATCTTTAACAGTACCATTAGGAATGAGTGAGTCAACAGGAATGCCTGTTGAATTAATGTTCTTATAACTAATAGAAGGGATTTGAGGAAGATAATTAGTAGTAAAAACAGGTGCGTGATTCGTAATCTCAACTCTCGCAGTACCAGTAATAGCACTATAGGGGGTATCACCGCCGCCAACACTGTATCCAAGTGGATCTCTATTTTTTTCTGCCGGATCGATTAGTGATGCTGAGAAAAGAGCATTTAAATTTTCTCTACTTTCTAAACTCGTTAAATCCCAAAGCCTAAAGTTGAAACTGGATGAACCGATGTATCCTTGCTTGGGAACAAAACGCAAGAGTACATTCGGGCTGAGGAACGCCGCGTTATTATCGCTTAGATCCCCAAAGGAAGCCTTGCTACTCGACCATAAATTCCCGTTGTCGTTAGAAAACTCCCATGCTCCATTAGTATTATCTACATAGGTAATAACAATACCTAGAGTGTCTCGATCCAAATCACCCATCAGAGGTGGGCGACCTGTACTTGGATTGCTACTACTATTTGAGCGGATTAAATCTGCCACAGAATAGGTAGGAAGTGGCTTTGAATCTAAATAGATTGTATTACTTTGGTTGTTGTTAAGAAAAGTAATATCCCTAGAGTCAATTAAAATCGGGGCATTGTTGATAGACTTTAGACCTGTACCCCAAACATAGTCTTCAGCATCTGCAAAGACATTATCTGGATTATCAAATTTAGTGGCTCGACCAACTAAGGCCATTCCTAACTTATTATTAGGATCGAATAGTAATTCATTAGGAAAATAATTGAAACCATTTGTAGCTGCACCTTGAGCGTTGGCTTTATGCCAGATAGCTGGAGCAACATCAAAGTTAGACTCTGGAGCGTTGTTTATAGATTCTCCATACTTAGTAACCCAGGCAGTACTCCCAATGGCAGTAACCGCAGTTTTACCTAGAACATAGACATTTTGATTTTCATCTACAGAGAGTCCTGTAACCGTCTGTTCCGTTTTAAAGATTTTTGAAGACCAAGCTCTCTGAGCAGGGTTATAGGCAATAGCCGCAGAATTCGTCGTGATATAGGTTATACCACCAGAAGTCACTAAATCCGTAACAATGTTATCAGTTCTAATATTGGCAATGTTACCATTAACAACATCATAGTAATAAATCTCAAATGGTGCTTCTGAAAAGGTATATTCGTTTGAATCGGATAAAACTACATTACCAACGTAAATAGTTTGTGTGTTGTTAGAACTATTTTTAAATGCATCATAGCCGCCAGCGTCTATTATAGCCAAATCCCCATTAGTAGTTCTGATGCCAGCAACTGAAAAAGAATTTGGACTGCTAACACTTATTTTATTTGCGATTACACCATCTCCGAATCGGAAAGATCTAATCACATTGAGATTGCTGTCATAGACTATCACTCGGTTGTCGGCTATTCCATCCCCCGCTACTCGATTGTCAATATTAAACAGAGCGTAAACATTACCATTGCTGTCTGTATCAATATCAATGGGATAAACAAGCCCATTGGAATTATCAGTGACATTAATAGACTTAAGCTCTCCAGTTGCAAAGTTATATTTGTTGAGCCAGCCTTGTGTTCCGCTGTTTATATTACCGATACCAAACGCTCTAAAACTCATGTACACGGTATCTGAGTCATTTTTCGCCCAAGCTATTTTTGCCCTAGAATCTGATACCGCCGTTGCTAGAACTACCTTTCCTTTAATTTGACCAGTGGCAATGTCAACACTCGCTAACCAAGTATCGTTGTACCCACCAAAGAAGTTTTGTCCTTCCCCAAGAATACCAGTAGTGTTACCGGCCAAAAAAATGTTTTTATCACTGAGTACGGCATCGTGTAAAGTGATGCCTACATTATCTGGTGTTTTAATCAATGAAGGAATGGTAGGATCTGTAAAAGTAGCAGGATAATTCTTGATTTCCAAACTCCAAGTATTGATAGGCGGCTCAAGTAGCAAAGAAACTTTAGCCGTTGCGGTTTCAGTACTGAAAGCAGAGTTACCGCCTGTTTTAGTGATTTTGGTGTAAGTTCCTGATTGAGCTTCATCGCTCAGATCCCAAGCTCGAAAAGTAAATTGGGAGTCCCGCCAACTATTATTGCCGGGTGTCTGAAGCGACTTGATTTTCTCTAAGTCTGGATTAAAGCGGACGCGATCGCTGGGCTTAAGCAACAAAGCATTATCTTCGCTAATTGCCGCAAAATCTAGCCAGGTTTGTCCATTATCAAGAGAGTATTGCCAAGTTCCAATGCGGTTATTATCAATACTGGTGATGGCAATTGCATCCACAGCAACATCGGGATCGTCAAACCCACCATCGGGGATAATTTCTGCAATTAAATTGCCATTGTTAGCATTGGGAATTAGATCGACTCCATCTAAATCAAAATTGTTGGCCTGATTAATTTTGGGGGCAACATTGAAATATTTGAGTAGAGCATCCCCAGTGACGTAATTATTAATTTTCTCAATTAGGTAAAGTGGAACTCTTGTATTATTGTCTCGAACAAAAAAGTTCTTAATTGTCAAGTCTAATTGTGTTGCATATGTGCCATCTTGATTGAGGTCAATAATTAAATTTTGACCTTGGCGAATAAAGTTCTTCACTGCTGAAGTATTTAGTCCCGTTAGCAGGTCTTCGCTCAACTCAACAGGAATTAATACACGATCGCGATCGCTATTAAATCCATCAAAATCTTCAATGACCGTTCCCCCTGAAGATACGGAACTAATGATATACGTATCATCCCCTGAAGAATAATAAGTGTTAGTAGCTGAATACCCTCCATTCAGATAGTCTGCTTCTCCGTCTGCGTAGAGAAAATCATTTCCTCCTTCTCCGTAGAGAAAATCATTATTTTCCCCGCCATAAAGGGTATCATTGTCTTCTCCACCATAGAGAGAATCTATTCCCTGTTCGCCAGAAAGAATATCTTCACCTGCACCACCGTACAGTGCATCGTCCTGGTTTCCGCCAGTTATTCGATCGTTATTATCTCCACCGTAGAGTGAATCATTGCCCTCTCCTCCATACAAATCGTCATCACCTGCTTGGCCATAAAGGCGATCGTTGCCTTCTTCACCATATAAAAAATCTTTAGATGAATCAAAAGTATCATTGCCCTCTATGCCACCATAAAGGACATCATTCTCTAAGCCACCGTAAAGATAATCAGTAGCTTGTCCTCCATACAGATAGTCAGTACCACGTCCACCGTATAGAGAATCGATGTTCTCCTCCCCCCATAGTGTATCCGCGTCATCTCCTCCATCGAGAAGATCGCTTTCAGAGCCACCTTTTAGAAGGTCATTACCACCATCTCCATAGAGATAGTCCTCTCCCGCATCACCATAAAGATAGTCATTGTCAGCACTACCATAAAGGGTATCGCCATCGTTCCATCCATTGAGAGTATCTATGCCTGTACCACCATCAAGCAGGTCATTGCCTTCATCACCAGATAAAAGATCGTTACCTGCTTCACCGTAGAGCGTATCATTATCCACCCCGCCAAAGAGGCGATCGTCATCCTCTCCGCCATAAAGAGTATCGTTTCCTGAACGACCAATAAGCATATCCTTATCTGTCTTATCGGGATTATTGGGGTCGAGACTGCTGCCATCTCCTCCTCGCAAGAGATCGTTCCCCTTGCCACCATCGATAAAATCATCACCACTACCACCATAAAGACTGTCATTGTCAGGTTCATTGGGATCGTTATCTATCAGGAAGTAGGAATCGTCTGAATAGCCATATAAATCATCCTTTCCGGTTCCACCATAAAGTTGATCGTTGCCACTATCTCCGGTTAGGTAATCAAAGCCATCGCCTGCATTCAAGTAGTCGTTTCCACGACCACCAGACAACATATCAAATCCTCTACCACTACTTAAGTTGTCATTTCCACCGTTACCCTTGAGGGTATCCTCGCCAGTGCTACTAACAAAAACATCATCACTTTCCACACCTTCTAACTTAATTCCATTGGCCAAGAGTTCTTGTTTAATCAACTCTGGCCAATTTGTTGTTTTAAGATAACTATTGATTCTGATTGAATCATTTCTAATATCTTCAAAAACCCATTGTTGCTCTTTAAAAACTCTAGCTTTAGCTTGAGCATCAGTTTCACCAGATTGACGAGCAACTTTTATTCGACCGCTTGCTACTCCTTCTAGATATGTATTGATTTCGGACATTCGTTTTTGATTACGATCTAGGTCAGCTAAAAGACCTTGCAATTCTCCTGCTACAGAGTAAGAATTAGAGGCTATAGAGTCAGAACTAGTGGCTAGTAAGCTGAACGAAATACTAGGTTTAATTGGCGGTAATCCTGTTTTTGCCCAAATTTTCCCTGCTGTACTATTGGGATTGGTAATATCTAATTCAGCTGCTGCTTTTTCAACCTTTTTAAGTTCCGCAGCTACAGTAGCCTTAGTCTGTGCTACAGCCTTCCCTACAGGACTTTTAGGGTTAAATGGATCGAGTTTTGCAAGCGCAGTTTCTACTCCTGTAACTAGCTTGCCCGCAGTACCATTGGGATTAGTAGGATCGAGATCTCTCAATCCTCGCCCAACAGGACCATTGGGGTTAGTGGGGTCTACATTTTTCAGTCCTCGTTCAGCAGCTTGTTTTACTGCTTGGGCACCGTCTCCAAGTGCATCACCTATGTTGTTGGCAAGTTCTACTGGGTCAGGAACTTTAATATTTAAAGCTTTCTGAATATCATCAATTCCATCACTGAACTGATTCTTAATATTAGTAAAGCCTTGAGTTAACTGAGTTACTCCTGTCTGAACTGCATCTCCTTTAAAAACTCCCAAAGGAGCTATAAAATCAGGAGTTTGAGGTGCAAACACATTTGCACCTAATATTTTTACGGAACCACCAAACTTAGCGCCAAGGCCAAAATCGTAATCAAAAGCTGAATAAGGTTTACTAGAGTCGAATTCATTTAAGTTAAATTTGCCGTCTCCATTCTTATCGTTAAGGTTTAGTCCTAGATTTAGAGAGATTCCTGTAAATAGATCGATAGAGGCAACCGCTGCTTGTAAGCCTACTCCAACTGTCGGGCCAATTCCAAAGTTAAATTCTGGTACATCAACTCCACTTGTATTGCGATCTGTAAAGTAAATTCCTTTTTCTATTGTGCTAGTTTTGAATCCAGAAGTATCAAAGCCAAACCCCAAGTTAGTTTTAATATTAAAAGTTCCACCGACCGAAACTCCAAGAGGGCCAATAATTGGAATAACCTGAGTAATCGTACCTGCCAACTCAAAAGCTGGAAGTCGATAATTAAAAAGATCTACAGGTTTTCCAAGTAATAAGTTTAAAACTGTGTCACTTGGGTTTTGAAGTAACGGAATTGATAGTCCTGCTACTGAAGACAAATCGCTACTAATCAAATTCAGATTGGCTAGACTTTGTTTGACAGAATTTCCATTGGTGTCAAAATTTAACGTTCCTAGCTTAATTCCATTCTTTAACTGAATGTTATCTAAAAAATTAAATAATTTTATTCCTTGAACAATTAAAGAAGGATCGAAATCTATATCTTGGGTCTTTGCAACAAAACCAATAACATCTAAAACAGAAATTGAACTTGTGTCACTATCATATCCGCTGAGAACTTGAAGACCACCCCCAATCTGGGTATACAAATCATTCAATAGCGGAACAGGCTTTAAAAGTATGTCAATTACTGGCTGTATGGGTGTAATGATTTTCCCAAGCGTATCTTTAATTTTTTCTAAAAAGCTTCCTGCCCCTAGTAGACTTTGTGTATCCAGAGTTATATCTTGTAAAGCAAATCCTCCTTTTCCATCGGGTGTAACATAACCAAAAATACTTGGCAGAAAACCCCTGATACTAGCGTCGATACTACTCCCTGGACGTACAGTGAACTTAAATCGATCTGTAAGGCTAGGATTTTCAAATCCTATGTCAAATGTGTTTTGTCCAAGATTTGTCTTGAGAATATTGGTTATCTTTGCTAGAAGAGTATTAATATCAACGGCCTGCTCGATTTGAATGCGTTGTCCATCAATTTGAATAAATGCTGTATCATCTTCAGCCCGAATAGCTTCCAAGTCTTGAGAAGTTAACTCAACTCCCCGCACTAGAGAAGAAAAAATTTCCCCTTCATCCCCGGCAGCATCTACTTTATTAATGCGTGAATCTACATAGTGTCCAATCTCTTCTAGCAGAACCCTAGTAATAGCATTACTGTTGCCCACATTGGCTACTAAGTATTCCTGGGATATATAAATGGTATTACTTGCCCTAGCAAAAGCACCATTCGCTCCATTGATATCTGCTGCATAGCGAATCTTTATCTGAGGAAAATCACTGAAATCATTTGCTGACCATGCCGTTCTTAATGAGTCAACATTAGCCCCCTCGCCAAAAGCAATCGCCATCTTTTGACCAAAATCAGGCTCACTGGCAAAATCTCGTAAGTTTTGCTGTGCTAAAAACAGACCTTCTTCTACGGGAGTTAACTGTGACGGGTCAAGGATTAAAGAAGACTTTACAATTAAACTTTTTCCGGGGACGTGTGCATTTTTCATCTTTTGAGCAGTCTTTGTAGATGGGACGTGTCTTGACGCAGATTCTTTGGCTGAAACTTATCGTCTAAATACTCTACTGCCTGGTATAAAGATTGACGGTCGGAAAAAGGCCGGAAAAAAGTCGGATCTTTTTAGTAGATTTACGTAAACTTCTAAAAATAACAAAACTTATGGTGGGAATATCGTAGTTAACCTGATATTTCTACGTGGAAAGATAAATGACGGTTGAAGAAGCGATCGCACTAGTCGAGCAAGTATTGGAACGGGGACGCTTAACAAAAGTTCAAGAGATTATCTTTCGTCAATCTTGGGCAGGACAGACGTACTTCGATATGGCTGTAGACTTCGATTACAACCACAGTCACATCAAAGACGTAGGTTCTGAACTGTGGCGATCGCTCTCTCAAGCTTTAGGAGAAAAAGTTACCAAGAATAATCTGCACGGAGTACTGAAGCGAATCGCACAGCGACAAAAGGACACAAACGCCTCTTCAACCTTAAACCTTCGACCCTTCACAAACTGGGGGGAAGCAATCGACGTTTCTCAATTCTATGGACGTACTACTGAATTAGAAACCCTCAGCCAATGGATTGTGAGAGATCGCACTCGTGTAGTGGCACTGCTAGGTATGGGTGGCATGGGCAAAACCGCACTCTCAGTGAAGTTAGCAGAACAATTGCAGGGAGAATTTGAATATGTCATTTGGCGATCGCTTCGGCACGCACCTTTTTTCTATGACAAGGTGACAGACTGCATCAAAATCCTTTCTCATCAGCAAGTTACCACATTGCCCACTGACCCTCATGAGCAAATYACCTGTTTAATCGAGTACCTCCGCAATTCTCGATGCTTGCTGATTCTGGATAATTTCGACACATTATTGCAGCAAAGTAAACGGACAGGCTGTTACCGTGAGGGCTACGAACCCTACGGTGAACTCCTGTGGCGATTAGGAGAAACTGGGCATCAAAGTTGTGTCCTGCTCACCAGCCGGGAAAAACCTACTGAAGTCGCCGCCTTGGAAGGTGATGGTTTGCCAGTTCGTACCCTTGCTTTATCAGGATTAGAAGTTGCAGCCGGACAAACAATTCTGACACTCAAAGGGCTATCAGGCTCCGAGGACGAAACCCGCCAACTGGTTGAGTGTTACGGTGGTAATCCACTAGCGTTGAAAATTGCTGCCACATCCATTCGGGACTTACATGAAGGCAACATCGCCAGCTTCTTTGCCGAAGGCACAACAGTCTTCTATGGCATTGGCAATCTCCTAGAGCAGCAATTCAAAAGACTCTCCACTTCGGAGCAGCAAGTCATGTACTGGCTAGCAATTAATCGTGAGCCAGTTGTAGCTGCGGTGTTACAAGAAGATATTGTGCCAGCAGTTTCAAGGGCAAATTTACTAGAAGCCTTGGAGTCTTTGAGTTGGCGTTCCTTAATCGAAAAAAGTTCCGGTGGCTTTACTCAGCAACCTGTAGTTATGGAATACATAACAGACCAACTTATTGAACAGATTTGTCAAGAAATAGTAACTTTTGAGATTCGATTATTAAATTGCTACGCTCTCATCAAAGCTAATGCTAAAGATTATATTAGAGAAAGTCAAACTCGCGTAATTTTAGAATCTATATTAATTAGGTTACAAAGTCAATTAAATATCCCCGGAGAAATTGAACTAAAAATTAAGCAATTTATTTTAAGATTACAAGAAAATTTGCCCGCTATACCTGGATATGCATGTGGAAATTTGATTAATCTACTGCGACATTTGAAAGTAGATTTTACAGGTTCTAATTTTTCTAATTTAACAATTTGGCAAGCTAATTTCCAAGGCACCAATTTAAATCAGGTAAATTTCACAGGTGCAAATATTAATAAATCAGTTTTTACAGAATATTTAGCTAGTAGCCTTTGCGTTAAATTTAGCCCTGACGGAAAATTTTTAGTTAGTACTGATGCAAATGATGGCATTCATTTATGGAATATTGAAGGTTTAGAAGCGATACATTTAACGACTCTACAAGGACATCAAGCCTGGGTTTGGGATGCTAAGTTTAGTCCGAATGGTAAAGTCTTAGCAACTTGTAGTGATGATGGTGTCATTAAAATATGGAATATTAATACTGGGAAATGTCATCATACTTTACAAGATGATTCCAAGCGTAGTTGGTCGATCAGCTTCAGCCCAGATGGAAAAATACTAGCAAGCGGTAGTGGAGACCATACTGTTAAAGTTTGGGATATTAATACTGGACAATTATTGAAAGTATTAAAAGGACATACAAATATTGTTCGTCCAGTTATTTTTAGTTCAGATGGAAAAATTATTGCTAGTGGAAGTGAAGACCAAACTATCAAGATTTGGGATGTTAATAGTGGTGAATATTTGCAGACTTTAGAAGGACACTTGGCACAAGTTTGGTCAGTTTCTTTGAGTGAAGATGGGAAGATACTAGCAAGTGGGAGTGCTGATAAAACAGTAAAACTTTGGGATGTGAGTACGGGGGAATGTCGAACAACTTTACAAGGAAATCAAATTGATGGTGTTTGGTCAGTTAGCTTTAGTCCTAGTGGTGAGAGTGTTGTAGTTGCAGGTGAAGCACCTGTAATCAGTTTGTGGGATGTCGAAACTGGCGAATGTATTCAAACCTTTTTAGGACATATAGGCCGTGTTTGGTCAGTTGCTTTCAGCCCCAATGGTAAAACTTTAGCAAGTGCAAGTGAAGATCAAAGCGTTAAGTTATGGGATGTGACTACAGGGAGATGTTTAAAAACCTTACAAGGATACTCCAGTCGTGTTTGGTGTGTAGCTGTTAACGCCAATGGCCAGTTATTAGCTGCAAATACAAACAAAACACTAAGAATATGGGATATTTCCACAGCTAAATGCATACATACTTTACATGGGCATACTCGTGAAATCTGTGGGACTGTTTTTAGTTCTCATGAAACAATCCTTGCTAGTGCTGGCGCAGATGGGACAATTCGCCTTTGGGATACGATTACAGGTAAATGCTTAAGAACTTTACAGGTAAACGGGTGGATACTCTCACTTGCTATGAATCCTCAAGGAAATGCTTTAGCCACTGCTAATACAGATACTATGGCTAAGATTTGGGATATCAAAACTGGGGAATGTATCAAGACTTTAGAAGGACACACTGGTTGGGTATTTTCTGTTGCCTGGAGTCCAAATGGACAATTTCTGGCTACTAGCAGCGATCGCTGCATTAAGTTATGGGATGTCAAAACATGGCAATGTATCAAGACTTTAGAGGCACATTCCGCTTGGGTATATTCACTAGACTGGAGTCCAGACAGTCAAACGTTACTCAGCGGCAGTTTTGACCTCAGCTTGAAATTATGGGATATCAATACAGGAAACTGTCAGCAAACTTTGCACGGACACACAAAAATAGTGTTAGGTGCAAAGTTTCATCCCCAAGGCAATATTATTGCCAGTACAGGTCAAGATGGAACGATAAAACTTTGGAACAGCAATACAGGAGAATGCCTGAAAACACTCATAGGACATGCAGATTGGATTTGGGCTATTGCCTTTCACCCCAACGGGCAAACCCTTGCTAGTGGCAGTCAAGATGAGACAATTAAGCTGTGGGATGTCGAAACAGGGGAGTGTTTGCAAACTTTGCGATCGCCCCGCCCCTACGAAGATATGAATATTGCAGGCATTACAGGGTTAACCGCAGCCCAAAAAGCGACTCTAAAAGCGCTCGGAGCAGTAGAATCAGTTGCTACAGACGGTTAATTCGTAATTTMAGTCGAGCCACCAAGACACCTTGATATTCACAATTCAAGATATCTCGACTTATAGRTATCTTGATATCCAGGTATCTTTTTACTTTGATATCTAAATATTTAGACAGTTAGAGTTAATATCTGTATGCTCTGCTATATCGAATTGGGGGTTTAACCCATGCGAACCTGCTCATCCATCTCCCTCTCCGGTGGACAGGGAAAAACAACCACGATCTTCTTTACCTCACTGCTACTAGCACGACTTGGCTTACGAGTGTTGACTATCGACGCAGATCCACAAGCAAATCTGACTTTTTATTTAAATCACGAGGTAGACCCAAACCAGCCGAGCTTATTTGAAGTGCTAACTGGGCAAGTGACAACAGAAGATGGTATTTACCCTACCACCCATGAAAATCTATTTCTGATCCCAGCGGATAGGGGACTGTTTAAGGTTTCAGATTTCCTCAGTAGCAGTGGTACGGGAGCATTTATCCTCAAACTACGCCTCAAATCTGTAGCCAATATCTTTGATTATGTCCTGATTGACGTACAACCATCGCGCTCCCAACTGTGCCTAACAGCGGTGGGAACGTCTGATTATGTCATCATCCCCGTCGAAGCCAACGTTAAGGGAACCAACAGCTTAATTGATACCCTGAGCTTCTTAACAGAACAAGCCAACTTAATGGCATTTACAGGGAGAGTATTAGGGATAGTTCCTTTTCGCGATCGCTGGGTAGGAAACACCCAAACCCTAGAAGGCAGGCAAAATATTGAAGCGATGCGAGAGTTTGCTCTCGACATCCCAATTTTACCTTCTATCCGCGAGTCGGAGAAGTTTAAGAGTGCAATCCGACAAGGCAAGTTGTTGTCAGACCTGGGGCAATCCGACCTGCAATATCCCTTTGAGCAAATTATTGAGGCGTTAACTCATGAGTGATGCACTAGAGCGATTGAAACAGCGAAGCCGTCCTTCTGTCAAAAGTCGAGATACTTCGTTAGATTCTGGAAGTCCAGATACCTCGATATCTAGAAACCAAGAACCTCAGATACCTAAAAATGACGAAAATCAGGCTACTATATCTAAACAGCCGTTGCAAACAAAGCAGAGTACGCTGCGGTTGGAGCAGGGAGTAAGCTCACGCCTACAAGAGGTGTGTCGAGAGAACGGCATTTGTCGAGAGGTTCTGATTGAAGCCATGTTTGAGTATTGTGAGGCAAATCCAGAATTTCTCAGTGCAGTGTTATCTGAAGCGATAACGAAGAATGAGTACAGGCARCAAGTGGCAAATATGCGACGGGCGAAGTCGATGATGCAAAAGTTCTCTTAGCGCATTCTTATGAATTGCCATCAAGCTTTGAGTAACAATCGATGCTGTTGGCATTAGCTTGAYTTGTAATTTGTAATTTAATGGATATYAACCAACAAAAAGAACAATTTAGCATCACCTATATTAGAGCCATCGCYGCCGTTGCAGGTTATTCTTTATATAGACCAGAAGTCGATAACGACAGCGTAGATTTAGGCATAGTCAGCAGRGGYGGTACAGGTAAAATYATTTCCCCTAGACTAGAACTACAACTMAARTGTACAGCTAGAGATATTCTGGATGAAAACTATATTAAATATCCCCTCAATCTCAAAAAYTATAATGATTTAAAAATCAATGCCCTTGTYCCTCGRATTTTAGTWGTCGTTTTAGTTCCAGAAAARATAACAGACTGGTTAAAACAAACCGAAGATGAACTGTGTMTWAGAYATTGTGGTTACTGGGTATCCTTGCGCGAAATGCCAGACACCGAAAATCTAACCAATGTTACTATTGAAATACCCCGTAGTAATCAGTTGACACCCCTATCACTCCAAWCCATCATTCAACGCATTAGTTTTGGAGATTTACCATGAAAGTTACTATCAAAAATAGTGAAATACTCAAAACTGTTAACCCCAATGTGATACAGGCACATTTGCAAGCAACAGGCTGGCATGAAACAGGGCGTATATATAATGATGCAGGGGAAATTTGGCGATTGAAAAAAGATGCCGTTCCTGAATATGAAATCCTGCTACCTCTCCAACATGAATTAGGAGATTATGCCGAAAGAATCAGCGATATATTAAAAACATTGGAGACAGTAGAAAATCGTGACCAAGTTGATATATTAAGCGAATTTATTACCAATTATCCCAACTTCACCATGCAAGGTGTAGTCATGCAAATTGCCACTCCTCAAATTGATAAACTGAGTGGAGAAATTACTTTACTAGGTGAAGTTTTTGAGAAATTACGATCAATCAAAACAGAACTAGCAGACCATGATTATATCTTAGCCATTAAAGCCTATCAGGAACGTTTACCAATTCGCTGCACAGGTGATTTAGTAAAAGTTGATAATCATTTTCTACTCGAAAATCCCCACAATTTGCTTCTTAATAATATCTAAATCCGGCGGCTCAAGATTTTTAGGTCTTTTCTAAATCAGTTCTGATATCGAGTCGCTCATCTGCTTTTGCAAACGCTGGCGGTTATCATCATATTTCAACACCGTTTGCACTTGGGCGTGTCTGCTGAATCGCTGAGTAGCACGGTAGTTCCCATTGTTCAGATCCAATACTGTGGTAATCGCACTGTGGCGGACACGATGGGGTGACATCTTCTTAGTAATTCCGGCTTGCTTGCATAGCCCATCCACCAGTCGCCTGATTGCCTCCCCGGTTAATCTTGCTCCATTCTTGTGGTATGCCAGCACGGTGAAAAGCGGGTTATCACCACGTTTCTTCTTACTTGCTTTTATCCAACTGGCGATTGCGTCGGCGGTTCTGTCCGATAGGTCAAGAACTTCCTTCTGGCTACCCTTGCCTTTACCCAGGATTGCAAGAGTTTTTTCCTTGGCGTTGAAGTCATGCACATTTAGATTGACTATCTCCTGACGACGCAAGCCATTATCCCAAAGTAACCGCATAATGGCATAATCGCGCTTGCCCTTAAGGGTAATGCGGTCAACTAGCGCTATAACTAAAGCATAGTCCTCGGCTGGAATGCCCATTGTGTCACGGTAGGTTTCGACCTTTTCACCTTTGACATCATCCAGGGAGAAATTGCAGACTCCCAGCCGTCGCCCCATCTCAACCATTGACTTGATAGCACTGAGACGACGATTCACCGTAGCTTCAGCCAGTTTTTTCTTAATCAGGTGCGCTTTGTACTTGAGAACCACAGCGACAGCATGACGTTGTTCCAGGTGAAGAAACTCTAGAACTAAGTCCCGGCTGGGTTCTTTCTTAACGACAAACAGGAAGAAGTCTCTCAGGTCTTTTTGGTATTCGCGTTTGGTGTTCTCTGAACGCTTATCACCAATCAACTGCTGGATAACGTCGGGGTCATTCTCTAAAGAAAAATCCTCACCGATCGCTAATGCCAAGGAGTTTTCTAGAACGCTAAGATTTTCCGGGTGGATCTGTGTCATTGGTTAGTCAGCAGCACAGGGGCAGAGTCAGTTTAATGCTATTTCAACATCTTAGTTGTTAAGGGCGTGTTTTTTGCTCTAAGTGGTGCGAAAAACTCTATTGTCGCACTATCTGCCAACAAGGGGGGGGAGGGGTTTGAAAAGTATTTATCAGATGATTTACAGTCAAGTCGGGCGATAGGGAAAGATTTTCTGCGATAAAAGTGTAAGGATTGACGAGGAAGTACGTGATCTGACGGTCAAAGGATAGGGCGGTGACAATAGCGTCCTTCATTGTCCATCTGTAAAAGTCTTGATGATTGTTGTGTTGCGTTATGGCTTATCAAATCGTCTACACTCGCTTCTATACTTCTGGTTAATAAATCGTTGCTATCACTTTCCAACCTTGGATGCAATAAAAGCACTGTCTTGCTCTGCTTAAGGACGTAAGTAGTATAAATTTATGTCATACTAGTTGTATTGTAGTAAAGTTGTAGTATAAGCGATTTACCACCTGGCTTTACATCTCCGAATCATTACATTCAGTATCTTAGAGCATTTGATTCGGATGACTTTTAGAACCTAGCAGTTAATGTTTTAGCTTGAAGCAACTTTATAGAAGTGTTTTTATTAAACTTTAGAGAATTGGTATCACTTACTTGTAACCGTATTTTTTCTTCAAAGTTGCTCAAAATAAATTAAATCTAAATCAATTATTTCATCTGCCAACTGTTTTAAATAAGAGTTAAAACCGTCAGAAAATGCCCCGATAAAAATCTTTTTTCCTCTACTAATAACTTCACGAACAACTGGTACATAATCTCCATCACCTGAAAATAAACAAACTGTATCAACGTTGTTTTGAAAAACATGACTAAGAATGTCTACTGTCATTTGAATGTCTACGCCTTTTGCTTTTATCTCCTTCCTATCCTTTTTAAGAAGCACAGGATAAAGTGTTTGAGATTTCGCTGCTAGTGTTACTATTTTTTTTAGGCTATTAAACACAGCATTAAACTTGACATCATCTCCAGTAACAGAAGTATAGTAGTAAGCACGTATAAATTCATTTTGATACTGTGGTTCGTCTGGAATTCCATTCAATGGTCGCCAAAGATATATATCTTGCTCATGAAAAAAGCAATCAGGTTGTTTAGGAATAGAACCTTTTTTTAGCATTGCTTGATAACGAGAAACAATATTTTCACCATCAATAAAAAACATTACTTTTCTATGCGGTGCAGGTGGATAGGTCGGTGAATATAATGGCATTAAATGTTTATCCTCTAAGTCTAAAAATTATTACTTAAGCATACATCTAGCTGATATCAACTGTGGGCTACAGCTTCCGCCGCACTTGCTTGACGCAGATGTACAAGGTCAGGCATTCGGCGATTACGGCGGCACTTGATGCGACGGATGGGAATATCAGAAAGGTGCAGAAATTGAGCCGTCATGCTGACCCGCGAACACTGATGATTTATGATGACAACCGGAATAAAGACCTGTGGGAGATGTCGGAATTGTTGACGGGGATGTTGAAGAATTCGGACTAAAGAAACTTAATAAAGTGAATAATTATAGTAGATTAATCTTATTCAATAACTGGTAATTAAATCGCTACGCATTTTGAGAATCATAAAATGCCTTCTAAATCACGGTTATATCTTCTAATTCCGCTTGAACTCCATTTCAGCAAAGTGGTCTTGCAGCAGTTTGTGGATGAAGCGGTAGCGACCACCAACGCGCTGGAGGAATAATCGCTCGGTGCTGTAGTCGAGGAAGCGGGCGTAGTTCCAGGGGATGTAGCCTTTACTTTTGAGGAGTATACGAAGTGCTAAATGTTGAATGCAAGCTTTACCACCACAATTTAATCCAGCCCTATGTCCAGTATTTAATCCACAGAAAAAACCAGCTATTAGACCACTAATTGGCGCACTGATTAATGCGCCAATTAACCCACCAATTAACGCACTCACCACTCCATAACTTAACCAGCTAGTTCCGTAGTTTATGGCTGATTTCCAAATACCTTGATTTGGAATAATCTTGTTTTCAATTTCTTTTCCATCAAGTGCTTCAATCAACGCTGCACTCAATCCTTCTGTCAACCAAATGTACAGCCATGTTCCTAGAATTGGCAATGAAATTAGAAGAAAATTTGGATTGAACACAAAAAATGGTAATAATAGTAATAAAAAAAATAGCGCCAATTTTGCTACGCTAATTAGCTTCTTAATTAACTTTATCCAAGACCATTGGAGAATTTCTATTGGTTGAATTTCCTCTTCTAATCCAACAAGCAGGTAAATAAGTATCCCCAGACTTGTCCAAAAGATAATCATAGCAAGACTCAGCCAAAAGATTGATGAGATACCTAGTATCATTTCCAAGGTTTGGAGAAAGCCTAGACTGCATATCAGCCACCAATTCAGTCCAGCAAGCAATCCAGTAACTAGTCCAGCGATAAGCGCACCAAGCTTTCTAGATTTATTTGTCAGTAACCAAGTAGGCTGTATTTCTTCAATTGCAAATTCTGTTTTTGATTCTTTTCTTAACTGCAATGCCAAAAATATCAACCAGTACCGTATTTGTCTTTTACTTGGAAGATGGTGTTTGTTGTAAGCTCGACTCTCGAAGTTTCTGTTCAACATTTGCCGTATATAGGCATTGAGTAAGCATTGCAATCGATCTTCTGTAGATACTAATTTCCAGTTGTTGAATGATAATTCTTGCTCTGATAGTACCAAAATATTTAACCAAAATGGTATTTTACACAAATCCAATAATGTTTTATCATCTTGTAAAACCGACCATAAGTCATCACGGTTTATTTGCAGTAAGTAATTCTGTACGTGTTTATCATCTAAATTCCACAAGCAAATTGCTCCAGATAGTTGCAGCTTCGTTTTGTAGTTACTGTACTCTTCCTGCCGACAACAAACTACTAAATATTGTGGACGATACTCGCTCTGCAACAGTTGATTAATCGCTTGCACACAAGTTTTCTGTTGCCTACTCTCCAACTCATCCAAACCATCTAACAAGGGCAGGATTTGATGATTTTTCATCCACTCTTTACCTAAATTAACCCAAACGCCGTATTTAGATTTAAGTTCAAATACCAACCACTCATTCATTGATTGCTGAGTGTTCTTCCAAGAAGACAAATTGAACAACACTGGTATGGGGTAACTGGAGTCATCTTCTGCACGGGCAACTAATACTTGAGCTAGTTCAAGCATGGTAGTTGTTTTACCAGAGCCAGGCGCACCAAGAATCAGTAATTTGCCTGCGAACGCGCTATTGTCAAAAACTTCCAAAATGTTGGTGGTTTCTGCAAAAGACTCAAAAGTTCTCTGAGCAATTTTTATCTCAGCATCCCAAGGGCGTTTTACCTGTTGCGGTTGTGACTCCTTCCCCAAATTAATCAACACGGCATTGTGTAGCGACTGCCTTAACCGGGAAGTAACTTCTTCCTTAACTGCGGCTAATAGTATCCGTTCATTCTTAGGTCTAGCAGGGTTGCCTATTGGTGCTGTTGTCTGCTGACCAAGGATTAACTCCTTGATGACAAACATCAAGTTGTTACTACCTTGAACTACTGTATTGTTATCACCTAAAACAGATTGGTTTTCATTACCTTGAACTACTCGGTTTTGATGACCCTGAACTACATTTTCAGGTGCAGAACTATCAGCCTGTTGCCTTGAGCTTGCATCAGGCTGTTGTGGATCAGAGTTATCAGGTGGCTGCTGACTCATAATTCAGTTCTACAATCCCAACAGGTGAGAACCAGCAGCAACACCTAACCAAGTTGCAACTTTCACAATAATCGGCTTGGCTGTTGTCCAGACTTTCTGACCAGCTTCCACGCCCTTACTCGTTTTTTCAAGTGTTTCTGCCACAGTTCCCAAACGCTCTAATGCTCGTTGCTTATTTGGTTCTTCTTTATCCGTTGCTTTCTTAGCTGCACTCAAGTCTTCAATTACTTCTTCTTTAGTGTCGGCTGGGAGTTCTGCGCCTTGAATTAAAGTTTCTAATTGTGCCAGTAACTTGACAACATCCTCTTTAGTTAGTGATTCAGAGGTATCTGCACCCACTTGATTTTGTTGCGTTACTTGATTATTATCACCAAGGACAGCCTGATTATTGTCCCCTTGAACTGCGCGGTTGTTATCACCTTGAACGTTGTTGACATTGCCGCCTACAGAACCACCAACTGAAAATCCACCGGGGTTGTTAGTCATAGTACTTACTTGTCCTACTTGGGTGTTTGAATAAAAATTAGGACGCTCAAGCGCCGTCATTACCATATTCTCTAGTCTGAGAATTTCATTATCTTTTTCTGCTAATAGTAATTTAATTTCTCGCTCCGGCAAGGCTTTTATCTCATTGTAAGTGTCAAAATATTCTGCACTCAGTTCAGACTTATCAGCCGTAATAACGGTTTTCGCACGAAGTAGAAACTTATCCTGTCCCCGTTTCTCCATTGCCACAATTTCTAATTCAGCATCAGGGTGATTTTCTGCTAGCTGCTTGAACGAGATAGCTATTGCTCTTGGGTCAACATTTTGGTTATGGTACAGGTCGAGAGTGTCGAAAATTGGTTGAATAAAATCACCAAACTCACCATCTGCAAACACTTCTTTATTGTTGTCCGGTTTGCGAAGGGGGTCAGGATTCTCTTTTGTTGGGAGGCGCATATAAACATATTCGCACCTTACCCCGTCAAATTTAGTATCAGTGGTAATACTCCAATCTTGAATGTATGCCCCGGTGAGAATCGCACCTGTTAATTCAGTTCCATTTAATTGTGTCTGGACTAATTTTGCTCTTGATAAGTCTGCGTCTTGCAAGTTGGCTTGGCTCAAATCTGCACCAATAAAACTGGCATCAACTAAGTTAGCTCCTTGAAAATTGATTCCTCGCAAATCTTCCCGGTCAAAATTCTTTTCTTGTCCCTGACGTGTAATTAAAACTTGACGTATTTGTGTTTTTTGCAAGTAAGTTGTTCCAGGGCGAACACGGTCAAGTTTTTTAGTGTTATGGAAACAGGTTCGAGTTAAATTAGCTTTTCTAAAGTCTGTACTTTTAAGTATGGCTGTGGTGAAGTTAGCATCAGTTAAGTTGGTATTGCGAAAGCTTGTACCACCAAAGGATGCAAAACTAACAGCCGTGTTATAAATAAACGAGTATTTTTCATCTCCTTTCATAGCTCTCCAAGCGATGAAAGCACTAAGTAAAACGAAGGTTCCGGCTCCAGCTCCTGCTATGTCTCCTGCTACGGTGAAGCCGGGCTGATGGGCTGCAAGTCCGGCGAAGACTCCGCCAAAGACTACGGCTATGGCGAAGGCGAAGGCTACGGCTATGGCTCCGGCTATGGCTCCGGCTCCGGCTATGGCTCCGGCGAAGGCTAAGGCTAAGGCGAAGGCTCCGGCTACGGCGAAGCCGGAGGCTACACCTTCGGTGAAGCCGGAGGTTACGCTTGCGACTACGTAATTGCTTAAGACTCTGGCGGCGAAGGCTAAGGTGAAGGCTAAGGCTAAGGCTAAGGCTACGGCTACGGCTACGGCAGAGTCTAATCCTTGGCGAAGGATAATTATAAAAATAACAATTTCTACTATTAAAGCAGTCCAGCCTGTAACCACTGATTTGATCAAGTGATAAGACATCAAAGATATTTGCAACCCAGTGAAGCCTGCGAAAAATCCTGAAACTCCAGATAACAGCCACGAAACACAGACTAGAAAAATAGCCCAACGTTTTTGTAATCCAGCAGTAGCATGACTAAAGTTTGCATCTGTTAGATTAGCATTAGTAAAATCTGCCCCCCGGATATCTGCATCGCTAAAGTTAGCACCTGCAAGATTTTGACCTTTGAAAGAACGACCTCTGAGATTTTGACCTGAGTAGTCCTGGGGCATGGCTGGGGTGCTGTATATAAATTTCTTTTTAGATACAGATATACCATGAACAATTCCAGAATTTTAACGTTTTAAGTTGATTTCCTCTTTCTACCGCCAGAATTCACGCTTAATCGCAGAGAATACCATAGTATGAGTCTTTTGTCTGAATCAAAGCAATAGCCATAAAGATGCTCGACAGAATCTCTGTCGAGCATCACCAAAGGCTTTTTTTAAGAAGGGTAATGAACATGGGTAGGTAGCCAGCCGCTCTTAAGAAGGAAGATAGAGAAAAGTTAACTACCACCAATCACCGAATTAATCCTTTCGCTATCCTCACCAATACATCATTCATTCACAATCAAGTTATAGTCTATATAACCAAGCATCGCCCCTCTTTTGATAGCCTCATAACTGTTCTTGACGTGCCATTTACTGTACAAATCACTGGCGTAATGTTTGACTGTACTAACAGAGAGAAACATTTCTTTGGCAATCTGTTCAAAACCTAAACCCTGAGCCAGTAAACGCAGGACTTGTATTTGTCGTTCGGTGGGAGAGTCAAGCAAGTTTTTATCAGCAAAACTAGGGTCAATATATCTATTTTTATCAAGGTTTTTTAACAGTTTTTTAGCCAGCTTCGGGTCAAGTAGACATTCATTAAAGTAAGCTCTCTTGATGGCTAGTTCAATCAATTCTATATCAGCACTTTTGAGCATATAAGAATCAGCCCCATGACGGAAAGCCGAGTTAATAAAGTCTTCATGAGTCTGATTAGTAAAAATCACCACTTTACTATTAGTTTTGCTTTTAATTGAACGAGTAAGTTCTAAACCACTCATATCGGGCAATAGTGAATCAACTAACACAACATCAGGGTTCATCTGTTCAACTAACTGAAACCCTAGCTTTCCACTGGAGGCATCACCAGTTACTTCTATATCTGGAGATTGTGAAATAGCGCCTTTGATGCCTAAGAGAGTGAATATTTCTGGTTCAACAATTACAATTCTCAGCATAATATTGATAATCCTCTAATAATAAATGGCTGTTTATTGGCGGACTTATTATTGATGCTTCTGCCGTGGCTGTCCGTGCTGCCGTAGCAGTGCCGTAGGCTACGACCTATACAGGGCATGGATTGCCGTGATTGCTGCCGTATGCCGTGGACACCCAGAAAAGCCAGTAAGACATCCCTTTTTATGACCACGGCATTACGGCAATACCTTCACCACTCAGGCAGAGAGTAGCTATCAGGAGCATCAGAATTTATCTTTTGAGTCTTAACTAATTCAGCTAACCCATCACTTAATTCTGACTCTGAATAGCCGGATAACCTATCTGCTTTCTTCAAATCGCGTAATGTTTTTGGTGTTTTAGTCTTGACATTTTGGAAGTATTCATAAATCTTTTTTGCTACCTCAGATAATGGTTTCGGCTGGTGATGGTGAGCAGCAGTTAGATTAAATTCCAGGTCAAATACTCTATCTAGATATTCCTGCTCCGAAGCAATCGAGTTGACTTGATTAGATAATTGTGGCATTAATGCCACAACAAAACCACCAACGGAAGCAATCAGAACTGGACGGAGATTTTGATAAGAGACTGCTTTAATATCCAAGTATTTAGATTTAATTTGCTCCCGTTCTTGCTTACCTGGAATAATGTCACCTCTATTTAAAATCAACTCCAGCACCCCATAAGATTCTTGTTCCCTTCCGTTTTTGATATACCTATTACCTAACAACAATAAATTGAGACAGAGACGTGTTTGAGCATCCATCTTTTCAATACCCAAAGCTGCCAGATTAAAAGACTGTAGGGAGGCAATAAACTTAGTATTGAACTCTCGACCAATCAGTAAAACATCAAGTAATTTACCCCCATAATTCCAGTCGGAGTAATGCTTGCTTAATTGGTCAGCAATCACTAACCAATCATCCAGAATTAGAATCAATGGTGGTAAGGATTCGCGTTTTGATTCTGGTAGCTGTTTACGCTGTTTGTAGTTGAGATAAAAGCGATCAATGACTTCTTTAGCTAGGTCTGGGTTTTCCCCGTCAAAAACAATTACCCTTTCTTTCTCTCGCAAACCACAGAAACTATCATTCTTAGCACTAATTACCCAAATATCCGCGTTGGGGGAATCTGCAAGGATTTTCTCAATCAAATAATTGAGGGTGACTGATTTACCGCTTCCCGGTGCGGCAACTAAAGCAGTGGAACTATCTGCTCTGGCTAGGGCTTGCAAAGTATTCAGGGCAAGAGCTTCTGATGGGTCAAGGCTACCATTCGTATTTTGTTGTAATGTCTGCTGTTGTTCCCCAGTAACTTTATCGTCACCCCTGGCGATATCCTGCATTGATTGCCCCGGCAATGCTGCGGCTGGTTGACCCGTTGCCTGTTGCAGTTGCGCCCGTGCTTCGGCTTCTGCCTTTAACCTGACTTGCTCCTGAAAGATGGCTAACTCTTGCGGTGTCATTTGTGACAACTGCGCCTCTCTTATCCGTCTATTCTCAGACCATTGGTGGAATTCGTAATCTAGTTGGGCGCTATATGCTTCCTTATGGAGCCTTAACCCTGACCAAAGTTTAGAAATTAACCAGTTGCTACGAATTTCTTCCCTAACTGAAGGCATTAGTTGAACTAATCGCCATTCCCTAGCTTTGGATAACCCATAGGCTCCTCCTAGAAAAAACACTGAAGCTAATCCCCACAAAGCCTTATCAGGGTTGCTTGGTGGAATAATTCTTAATCTGGTAGCTTTGGTTGGCAAGAAGTTATCACGTTGAAACTCTGGGTTAGCTGGTGTGTAAGCTTCAGCATAAAACTCCGCTTCGGGCATTATGTAACGCTTGTTGGGAGTGCAGTACCTTTGACGGTTAACCGGCTTGGTGAGCGTTGAGGGGATGAAGCAATATTCAACTAAACTTATCTGAGTGCCTGTGAATGACTTTGCCCCACAAATTAAGCCAATGGTTGCCAGCACTCCCACAGTAATATTGTTGGCTGTTCCCGAACGCAAGTATTCTTCAAATTGTTTGCGTTTCATTGGTTTGTTCCCCTGACGATTGCTGCAATCACCAACAACACAAAAGCACCTACCCCAATCAAGCCCCAAGGTATTTCACTCTTGGGAGTTGGCTTAACTTCGTAGGTTTTAACCTCCTGATAGAACCGTGTCTTACCTGTATTAGTTGCTTCTGACACTGCCCTATATTCATCAAAGGCAATCCACAGCGAAGCTCCTACACAAGCGGTTTGGGCGGTCGCTACCAAAAAATCTTTGTCAATGTGGATTTGTCCTGAGTAGTGAAGCTTGGTCAGGGTATTGGCGAAGAATAGCCCCAGTACAATGCTGCCCAATGTGCCAGAAGCCATTGCCCCAATTCCAAGAGTTGTTAGTAGGCTGACTCCAGCATTAGCAGTAAACACACCCAGAAATGTGGCTAGGGCTTTGTTTAGCAGTTGCTTGTTACTGAAGACATCTCTAATAGATTGCTCTAACCGTTCGCCATCTTCGCTCTCTGGGGTCGGTTTTTCTGAAGTAGTTTCACCCCACATTAACGGTGTGGACTGTTCGCTGGTATTTTGGAACTGCGATAATAGGGAATCAATTTCATTCATGTTTACCTCGCGTGGGTGAAACAGAAAAAGCCAGAGTCTAGAAGAGGCTTCGGGGCGGAGGGGCAGAGGGGCAGAGGAGAGGTTACAAGTCCATTCCCCCTGCTCCCCTGCACCTCTGCTCCCCTGCTCTCTTCTGTCTGCTGGCAAACGACTTACTTATGGGTTAGATGCCCATAAAATTGCGGAACCACTGCCCTACTCGGCTAATGCCAGCAGTGCGCGAGTAATTAGGCTTTGGTATGCGGTCGGTTTTCGCTTCACTGCCATTAGTCCACAGTGCGCTAGTTACCGCAGTTTCATAAGCGCGATCCGCCGCGTCTTGTGTCTCAGGCAGCTTGTTAGAAGCTTTGATTAAATCAACTTCATACTTAGCCAATGCCATAAGGTCTGCTGTGGCCCCAGATATCTGAATCAAGGATGAGCGTTGAGCGTGACGGGTTGCCTCGGCAGTGGTGGCGTTGACGTGTTCTGCCTGCATCTCGGTCATCTCGTTTTTGAAACGCTGCTCTCCTGTCTTACTGGTGTTGATAGCTTTCAGGGTTTGCGTTCCGTGCTTCTGGGTCAATTGCACCAGTTCAGCGTAGGCTTGGTTAACGTCCCCTGTGGTTTCAATGATTTTCCGATATGCCTCCAAAGCTTTAGGCAGATTAGCCTTAGCTGTGTCAGACAGTCGCGCCATATCTGCAATTTTGGTGATTACCGTTTGATCTCCCTGTAAGGCTTTGTTGAACTCTTCAGCCGACACATCAAACAGTCTCCCCATTGCTCCTAAAGTACCGGGGGCATTGTTGGGAATATGGTTTTTGAGTTTTGCTGCTCCAAAATTACGTGCCATTTAATCTCCTAATAAGGTATGTAGTCGTAGTTGATATTGCTGGATGATTGGGGCAACTTATCCCAGTAACCCATCTCTTCAAATCGGCTATAAATTCTCGTTGCTAGTTGCCTTATGGGGTCGTCAAAATCATCAGAGATTAAATCAAATCTCTTCTCACCAAACGCCAATATATTTGCAATGTCAGGGTCAATCCCATTACCCAAGAATTGACCAAATGCTGCTGCATAAGGATGGTCATCAATGGTTTTATGAGTTGCTAAGAATTCGGTTCCGGTGAGGGGTAAGTAAAGGCTGCAAAGAAAACTATTTATTTCGCGCTTCGTAGCTGTTGGGTTAAGAGCCTTAAATTGCTGGAGTTTCAAAGCATTATCAGTGAAAGAACAGCGTCCCCAATCATTGGGATTTCTATAATCTAGTGCCATGCTGTTAAGATCCTTATGTACTTTCGTTTATGCGGCGAGAGATACGTCCCTTAGTGAGGCGATTGCAATGATTGGTAGTCGGTGCAATCGCTTCATCATCAGTTCTCACAAAACTCATTTAATTCAATAACCTCCCTCTGCACTTGGTTTTGGCTTAATTCTCTTCGCCTGCCTTTGGAGTCATTGAATACGAAAGGGGCATTGACTCGACAATTAGAACGGTGGCTGTAGCGGAGTTGTTGACCACGGAATTGGTACAGATGATTACGCTGTAAGGCTGTCATTGAAAGCATAAGTTTGTCCCTCAACTTGCGAATAGAACTCAATATTTAGGATTGCTTCGTGAATCTCCATCAAAGCTTGCACAGCATCACCAATTTTTAGGTCATTCGATGTACTGAAACGCTCAGACGCTTCGATTTGTTTGTAATTGGGAGATGCTTGCACGAACCTAAGAGTTTGTTCGCAACCCAGGATAATGGTCATTATTTCGGTGGTCGTTAGGCTTGGCTGTGTCTGCACGGTGTCTTGGTCGCTCATGACTTCTTTCCTTTTCTTTGGGTTTTGATTGGTGCGGGTTGGGGTTCTGGCTGATTACTTGGGGATTGTGGCTGACTCGGCTTTTGCAGTACATAGCTGATGGCCCCTGCACCCCCCACGGCTGCGGCGATAGTGAACATATTGTTACGACCGAAATACTGGACTCCAAAGTAGCCAAGGGCTAACGCTGCTGCTGTTATCCCAATGCCTGCAAGTGTGGTTCTGTTCATGCTGCCCCCTTAAAATTAGTGACCATTGCGCTAAGTGCCGATTTATTGGGCTGTGTAGATGTTGCTGTTTCGGGTTTGGGTGATGCTTGCACATTGCCGTGTTGAAAAATCAGCTTCTCTACACCTGCCGATAATGCTTGTGTCGGTGCGTCTTGGGGTAAATCAAAAATCTTGCACAATTCAATTACTGCTAGGTAGGAGATGGTTATACGCCGAGATTCGTAATTCATTGATTAGGCTACCTTTGATATTTGAGTTAATAGCTTCAACCCCAAAGCATTGATGAATTGGGGATTATTCAAGACCACAAAGCCTAAATCGGCTAAGTTTTGATCCACCACTGGCAGCGAAACACCCCCACCCCAGGCGACAAGGTATTTAGCGCGATCTAGATAATTACCAGCAGTTACAAAGTTGGCGAATTTCTCAATCCTGTTTGACCACCACTCATCTAGACACTGGCTGTACTCGGTTTCAAACTTCTTGCCCGTGAGGTGGTTGCCTCCATAAGTGAAAGTGCCTTCAATAATCCCCTGGTTCACCAAGCTGGGTGAGTGCTTCACATCCTTGGAAAGCAGACTCACTCGGTCGTTTCGCTTGTCGAGAGATTCTGCAATCATCGAATGCAGTTCACCCGCTCCACCTTCAATTAGGTGACGGTCAATCACTGCACCACTGCCGTTAAACACGGTAATCAACCAAGTTGATGAACCGATATCGAGTGCGATCGCTAATTCTGACGGGTCTAGTACCAGGGATGCTTCACCGAATAAGCAGTGGGCAATGCTGCCGAATCCTTCGGGGTAAATGCCTGTGACTACGATTTCAACTGTCTTGGTGACAATGGAACGAGTTACAGGGTGCAGATGTTCAAAGGTGTGAGTCCCTTCGACTCGGCGTTTAATCTCTTGGCCCCAGCGTTCTGGGTTGTGATTGCTCAAACTAATCGATAGCTTGACCCCCGAAGGAATATTCAGAACTGATAAGTCTGCAAGGATGCTTTCTAGTGCCAGTTCTGCCTTTTTCGCTTTATCTTCGTGTAACAGGGTGTGGTCACTTTGGGCTAGAGCCGCACTGCCCCAGAAGAATTGAACGTCTTTTAAGTCAAGCCGCGTCCCTTCTACATATCGAACCCATGCCCCATCTTTTGAGATGGTTTCGTGGTGCATGATGTTTCGGTTGCGAACTAGTGAGTATACGGCAGGCATCATGATCGAAAAATCACCGATGATTGCCTTGCCATACCCTGCACCTGAGTCTTTCCCAGCGATGAGGTCAGTTAGCCCGGATTTGGCTAACAAGTCTGCCTGGACTAGCCAGTTTTTGGCATTGGAATATACGGTTGTCATGGTTCCGATGATTGGTAAAAGTCTTATTTATGCTGGCTTTGGAGAATTTAGAGACTCAATCGCCTTAAATCCACACATCCAGTTAGGGGTTAGCCATAGCATCACTTTCTGGCTTCTATTGCCTTTGTTAGGTGACTGTTTTTGGCTTACATTTTCACTGTAGCTCGAAAACTCGAATACTCAAGTACTCGAAAAGTAATATTTACTTATACTTTGGCGATAATTAAGAAAATTAATTAATGAGTATTCGAGCTATGGAGGAAAAGAAAAAACCAGGAAGACCATCAACCAATAAAGATGACCCTGTTTATGTCCGTGCCAGAGTGCCACGAGAACTCCACAAATCTTTCAAGCTTGCTTGCACGGAAGATGATTTGGTTATGGAAGATGTAGTCAAGGATTTGATTAAAGACTGGCTTACAAAAAGAGGCAAGAAAAATCCCGCTTAGATTTCCGAGTATTAGAGCTATATAATAAATTAGAGTCCTGTCACTTCTCCCAAGTCTAAGTTTGAGGGGAGGTGACGTGAATGAAGACAACGTACAGAACCTCAATTACTTAAAAAACTATCAACTTTTATTAAGTAATTTCAAGTAAAAGTCAGGTCTTGTTAGATATGAGACGACCAAAAGTTCTGTAAAATCAGGCAAGAACGTAAATGAAGCTTGTAAAGGAGATAAATATACAACAGCACCAAAAATTAAAAGGGCAAAGCGTTACTAGGTAGTAAACGTTTTGCCCGACAGTAAAAACTAAATATTTCAAATTACTTGGAAGCGGGGTTTATCTCTAGACGACCAAAGAAGTGGAAGGAAGGTGAGATGTCTAACCACTAATTGGCAAAAGAGACTAGTCCGCGCTGCTTACTCATAATTATATATGAGTTGCTGTGGCAATTTATAAATTTCTGCTTGCAGATTTTGGCAAGAAAATTCATTAAATTGTTTTTATTAGCTCAAAAAAGTGCAAATTCAAGCAATACAGCGAATTATGTAGATATTAGAGTTTAGCAGCGCGATACCCCCTCCAGATACTGAAAACCAAAGTATTTGAGGGAAAAATCCGTGATTAATAGCAACTGCGTACTTCAACCACATGAAGTTATGGGTGGGTTCGAAATGATGTCTCGCCCCTCTCACATAGAAGTCAACCATTGGAATGAATGGTTAGCCAGTGCTGTTGACCAAAAGTTAACAGCTTTGAATGTCCGTTCTCTTAGTGGCCCCTCAGTGTATGAATATCTGCTATGCGACCTACCTCAAACTGCCAGACGTAACGATGGGCGACTGCGTGATGGCTACTTGAAACGATATGCCCACGCGGAAGCCGGTGCATGGTGGGTTAGCGGACTTGACCCGCTTAATGATTGGTTGGCGATGGACTGGGGACGGATGAAACCAGATTACCCCCGCCTCGAATGGGACAAGACTACACAGCAGCAAACTCAAAAGCCAGTCAAGTACGAGTCACCACCCAAAACTCCCAACCGAGTTACCTACTTGAGAATGCCCCTACATTTATGGCGGTTGGTATCACTTCGCTATAACGTGCCAATGCCAGAACATATTACCGTTACCGAAGAAGGAGAAGCGTTAGGTTTTTGGGCTTGGGTAATGGCACATCCCGAAATCCCTGTAATCCTTACAGAGGGCGAGAAGAAGGCTGGTTGTCTCCTAACTTTGGGATTTGTGGCGATCGCACTCCCTGGAATCTGGAATGGGCGCGTGGGCAAAGAGGATTTAGAACGACTTCACCCTGATTTAGTCTCAATGGCTCAAAAGGGACGTAAATTCGTTGTTCTGTTCGACTACGAAAGCAAACCCAAAACCAAACAGCAGATTTTTCAAGCTACACGCCGCACAGCTTCTGCAATTGTAGAACTTTGCTGCCAGTGTGAAGTAGCGCTTCTGCCAGGGCCAGAGAAAGGAATTGACGATTGGGTTGTAGTTTTGGGGAAAAAGGCGGATAAAGCCGTCACCACAATGATTGCTGATGCCTTAAGAATCAGCGAGTACAAGCAAAGATTTTTCATCAATCGTGCCAGGGGACTTTACAAGTACAAGCCCGATGTGACAGTTAATACCCGTTATCTCTCACTTGCGATCCACTCCCTACCTCAATCGGGGTTAGTTGGTTTAGTTTCCGACATGGGAACAGGAAAGACTGAAATTTTGGCAGTTCTCAGAAGAGAGAACCCCCAACTCAGTTTTTTGAACAATGGGCATCGGGTCACTCTGCTCAAGAATCTCAGCGATCGCCTACAAACAGCAATGTACTCCGCGATTTCTTGCGGGGATTGGGGTCAGGTAAAAGCTCTCAGCATTACCGTGGATTCTCTGTATAAAATGGCAAATGATTTACAGGCTTACGATATTCTATTTATTGATGAAGCCTGCCAGTATCTCGCTCACTTGCTGAAGTCCAAAACCTGCAAAGAACACCGGGGGGCTATCCTGGAAGTGCTTGAGTATCTAGTTTACAACGCCAAGCTGGTTGTTTTAGCTGATGCCCACCTCGATGACTTGACCATTGAGTTTTTCATGAATTTGCGACCGACTGGTGAAAAACCCTACATCATCAAAAACCTGTATCGCTCAGGTGGTCGTCAAGTTCATTGGTACGAGGGGAAAAACAGCAGCGCAATCGTTGCCGAGTTCCACGCTCAACTGATGCTGGGTAAAAAGTTGATGATGGTCAGCGACAGTAAGCGGTTTATTAAAAAGCTAGAAAGAGCGCTCAATGATGGTTCAGCAATTGATGACGCTGATGATACACCGGAATCAGCCGAAGACCGCAAGTTACGGGTGTGGGCTATTCACTCCGAGAACAGTGGTAGTGAAGAGAATGTGATTTTCATTAGGGAGATTAACATTGCCATTAAGGATCTTGACGCTTTTTTAATTACTCCCAGTCTCAGTTCAGGGGTTGACATTTCCAGCTATCATTTTGATGCCGTGTTTGGCGTGTTTCATGCTGTCTCGCAGTCGGCTACAGAATGCGCTCAACAGTTATGGCGGTATCGTCCAGATGTCCCCATGTACGTTTGGGTTGCACCGCGTCCCCCCTTTGGTTACGCCGAAACCAATGCCCGACGCATCAAGGAAAGGATTCTTCAAACGAATGAAATGACCGCGTTTCTGATTCGCATTAACCGGGAAACGGGCAAACGTGGGGCTGAGAAGGATTGGGCATTAGATGCTAGTTGTCAGATTGAAGGGCAACGCAATTGGTCTATCAATCATTTACGGGCTGATTTGCGTAAGCTCTTAGAAGAAATGGGCAATACGATTGCGCCTGTGGGTGATGCAACCGATGAGGGGGCTTTGAGGTGGATGAAAGCGGCAGGTATTGCCATTGATGAAGAGCATTACCGCAAAGTTGCTAACGCCAAAGATATTGATAGAAGGACTTATGCGGCTAGGCAGCACCAAGACTATCTCAAACCAGAAGAGGTTTTGGAATGTGAGAAGTTCCGCATACAGGATACTTACGGGATGAGCGTAACCCCGGAACTGGTTGAGCAAGATGACGGGGGACGCTTAATTAAAAAGATTGTCGCACTTGAAGCGATATTGGCAGATCCTGGGGAAATGATTACTGATGACCAGGGGCGGGAGTGTGTTTCACCGCCGACTGTGGTTGTGGAACGTGATAAATCGGAACGTGAGCGCTTGGCTATTTGCACTGACTGGAGCAATCATTCTACCGCGTGGCTTATGCGTCATCGGCTGGGGCTTAGGGCAGTGTTGATGGATCTCATGTCTGGGGTTGAGATCAAAGGGGACGAAGCGATGATTCAAGTTTTGGCTGAGTTCTCCAAACGCAACGCATCTCACGTTAAAGGTATCCTCAACCTGACTATTCCCCTTGATGAATCGTCAATCTGGATTTTGGGGCAGTATCTCGCTCAACTTGGTCTGTCCACTGAATCACGGCGACCGCTTGAAGATGGTAAGCGCGTTAGGTACTATCGGCTCAATACTGAGGATGTAGAGTTTGCCCAGAAGGTATTAGAGTATCGGCTTCGTCAACGGGAAGAGAGGGAACGAAAGCGGCAAGAGTCACTTGAGCGAGATGTGGCTTACGCAGCTAGAATGCAGGCTCAGTATGGGATTAACCCGCCGTCCACACCCCCCATTAATGAAGATGGAGATAATAATCGGGGGGGTATGGACACAGATGCAGAACCCAGTGATTCTTGGTGGGAGCGGGTCAAATATTATGCTCAGTTAGCGATTGAGCGGGTGGAGTACGGTGTAGAATCAGTTAAAGAATTACTCAGTACGTTGACGATTGATGAGCGGTGGGGCGTGATTTTCAAGTTTGAGGATATTGACCCTCAAAAGTTTGCTCAACTGGTGGATGGAGCGCCCGATTGGGTGGAATGGATGGCGTAAATCATCGCCTGATTGAGTTGAATACAAGTAGAGCGATCGCTCTGTTGGCGGGAAATCAAGTTTTGACGTAGTTAAACGACATTGCTACCAGGGATAAACACACAAGGATTTGAGTTTTTGTCAAAATTTTGAAAAGATTAAGATTGAAAATTTAATCGGAAAGAATTTTATGGTGGTAAAAGTATTTAAACCAAAAGGAACACTAAAGGAGTCGGATAAATACAAAACGAAAATAGAGTTAGCATCAGAAATTATTACAGAGCTAATTGAATCAGGGTTTAATATTGAATTAGTACTGGCTGATAGTTTATATGGTGAAAGTAGCCAATTTATTAGAAAAATAGCTGAATACAATTTAGCTTATGTTGTATCAATAAGAAGTAATCATGGAGTCTGGCTGCCAGCAGGGCAAGGCGTTAGGGCGAATAAATGGTGTAAATTTGAAAGAACATTTAGCAATGAAAAATCAGAAACTAGATACATTAGGGAAATAATTTATGGTAAAAAAAGAGCCATAACTTACTGGGAAATAACTACTGACCCAGAAACTATGCCAGAAAATTCTACCTCCTTCGTGATGACGAATCTTCAAGGGAATTTGAAGAAGACTTTAGGCGATTTATATGGATTAAGAACCTGGGTAGAATATGGGTTTCGACAGTGTAAACAGGAACTAGGCTGGACAGATTACCGTTTCACTAATTTCCAACATATTGAGAGATGGTGGGAGATTATTTTTTGTGTTTACACGATGATTAGTTTAAATTCTCCAGTCTTCTTAGGATTAAATCAATCTCGCCAAATTGAGACTAAGGCAGAAGAAAATAGTGATGTTGATTTTTCTAATCATCCGCAATGGAACCACGAATATGGATGGAAAAATACTTTAAATAATCTGCGTCTAATTATCCAACCACTCTTACTATTTTGGTTGATTTATCCCTGGTTAAGTATTTTCCCTAATTCACATTTATTGCTAGGGTTTAATCATTTAATTGCTGCAATGAATCAATTTAAACCTGGTTATGCTTCTGGATAATTTAACTTATTTACTACTTACTTATTCCGGAAAGTGACAGAAGAGGGTTATACCATTTCTACACGGTTCAGTAATGAATTGAAAACGGTGGTCGGTACACGCAGGTCGTCGTTTTCCTCATAGAACTTGTGTAGTTCATCGAATGACACATCAGGATTACACGAGAACGCGGTGAGCTTGTCGAAAAACTCCAGATGTTCATCATTGATCGGCTCGTCCGGTTGAAGCTGAACACCCCAGATGTCCCAAGGTAGCATCTCCATTTTGTTGAGCGCCGCTACATCACGCACCAAGTTTCCTGCCACGAACCACAGCCCGTACAAGTCGGCGAAGGCGATACCGAACTTTGACGGGTCGGCTTCACCTGTCCGGCATTCAGCCCAAGCGTCCCCCGCAACAAGGAAGCTAGAGCGCGGCACGTCGAGTATGTCGAAGTCGATCATCAGATTCTCCTGCCAAACCTCATCGAGTTGAGCATCAACGAGAATCCAACGTTTTTTGGCAGCGTTCCAGTATTCACATACCCAGTGATCCTCGAAGTAGCCTCTTTTGAAATAGGCGGCAAACCCGCAACGCAATCGAGCTGGAATGCCCTTGGCTCGTAACATTGAAAGCAGGAGCAGTGAGAAGTTGCGGCAGCGACAGACAAGCCGTTTTTCGACTGGTCGGGCGACAGTGAGAAGCTGATCGTCAATTGCAAAGAGACGATCTAGCATCTTCTCTATGGAGCGAATATGGATTTCATTCTTGCGCTCGTCGGGAATATTGAAATCGTAGAAGTCGGGCGCGACAACATCATAAACCCCAAGTCCTTGCACAATGCGGACAAGGGCAGCGACATCGTTTGGCAGCGTGTTGAGCATGGATGCAAATTCACCAGCCGATGTCATCCCAGTAGGGCGTGAGTAGAAATCGAGTATTTGTTGCTGGAGTGTCATGTAGCTTCAAATTTTATAGTTGGCTTATCATTTTGGCTCGTGATTCATGCAGCATTATTACACTTTTGGGCTAATACGTGGAATTGATGGCGAAGATTATTGATTTCACGTTGTTAGGCTAAAGGTGTAATCCCCTGAACGGTTACGTAAAAATCCAGGTTGACGGCAACGGCAACGGCAAAATCTTAAGCCAATACGAATTAAAGCGATTAGTCACGCCTAGTAGTACCTACCTCACGCGTTCGCCTCTGTTTGGCAGGCTCTAAAGTGCTATTGCGCTAATCTAGGGTATGCCTCTATGCCGCAATTTTGACATATATTGACACAACATTGATATGTATAAGACAAAACTTTTTGAGCGATGAAGGAGTCTAATTTTTAAATGGGTTTAGACTTTCTACTTAACTCCAAACTATGATGAGGCGTAAAATCAGTTCGATTGGCATCTTAACAGGATTGCTAACAGTTTCTATGAGTCATGGCATTGCTTTTGCAGATATCTCTGGCAAGCACCCTTATTATCTCCATGCACGCAGTGACCTCCGTAAAGCTGAAATACTGCTGCAACATTCTGATGAATCCAATGTTGTCCAGGAAACAAAAATAGCATATCAAAACGTTCATAACGCTATTAGAGAGATTGATAGAGCAGCAGTTTATGATCGTAAAGATGTAGATGATAATCCACCAGTTGATAATTCCATAGCACATCTAGATAGGTTACGTGCTATTTATAAACTGTTGCGGAGTGCGGAGAAAGATATATCCAGAGAAGAAGATAACCGTTCTGCTGTCGGTTTACGTAACAGAGCAGAAGCTAATATTAATCAAGCCAAGCGTCGTGTAGAGATTGCTGTTAGTAGAGATGTGGTCGATGATTTGCTCCATGATAGATATTAACTCAAGTGAATGATATCTAGCAGTATTTGAATGCAAATTTGGGGTTTAGCCGGAAATCGCACTTACAGCTATCTCGGCTCGACCCCAAAACCAGTTTCAAAACTTTGGGCTTGCTATCTCGCCTAATTTCAGCATCGAGTCAATATCACTAATCTAAAAGAGAGAATAAAATCGACGGATAAAAGTAGTAATTTTCATTAATAATTTCCAACTAGATAATTGTGGTATTTCTGACTTGAAAGGAAACTAGGTTGAAATATTGGTAAACGTTAGAGAGTTCGTTGAAAAAAAAAACTTCGTATACGAACTAAAAATTTACCCCAATGGCTCAATTTTGGCAAAAAAATGTATTATCAAAAATTGGCTCCCATTATCGCTGATTTATGGCACAGCGATGGTAAATCAATGGAATTTCAAAACCTCAATTCTCAACTAATTATGACTATTGAGAATTAGGGTTAAACTGGCTCCCATAATCGCAGACCAATGGCAGGGCTATGGCAAATAAATGGAATTTCACTTAAATTCCGCATTTTTAAAGATCACAGTGACATTATGCTTTCACGGAATAATAATATTGAATTTTGACGCACAGTACGCCAAAAAGTTTGGAAAGTTTTTTTGAAAAAAAGTGATGAAGGAGAGTGAATTTCAAATCACTTGAATCAAAATCAACTACTAAAAACTACATTTATGCTACACAAAGAGGACTGTACAGTTAACTGTCTTCAACGTTGACTATTAAAGACTCAATTCATCATCCTGCTCCTGCTGTTGCTGATTCTGTTGCCTTAACTGCTGCCCATAATCGAGTAGCTGCTGATTCCAATCGTCAGCTTTGCATTTGAGCCGCTTGGACTGTGGCAATAGTTCCTTGGCAGCCCGTGCAGCTGCATTACCAGAATCATCCGAGTCAAAAGCCACTTGTACATTAGGAATATTCTGCAATTGCTCTACTGGTAAGCTTTTGGGATTATCTACCGCCATGTACAAAGTTCTATTGGGTGGCACGTCGCCTAAGCGCTGATATTCCAACATGGCAAAAGACACGGCATCAATGGGCGATTTCAAAAGCACCACTTTCTCTACAGGATCTGTTGGCTGTCCGCCTAAGCGAAAGTGAAACCAGCCCTCACGCCGCTTAGTCCCAAACTCGTAACCCTTAAACGTGTTGTTTTCTCCCCGTGTCCCCCGCACGAATGCTCCTAATGCCTGGGGTTCTTCGCCAAGATTCCGCATGACGAACACAGCGTTTTGCTGATCATCAGCGTAAACTAACCCCCTTTTATGCAGAAGTTCCACAAAATTTTCAGGTATTCCCCGTTTCTGGGTCAGGTAGTTGGAGACTCCTTGCCACTTGCTTTTTTCCTCAACAGGTAGCTGAAACGGGGTTCGCGGTTCTAACTGGATAATCTCAGCAGCCACTGTTTTCGCTTTAGCGATCGCTGCTCGTTCTGCCCCCGACTCACCAAATCGCTCATCCAACCAGACGACCGCCTGCCGTAGATTGCATTGGTTAACGTGCATCACCAAGTCAATCGCCCCACCTGATCCCTTTTGTTGATCGGGGGCAAAGTCGTAGAATTTAGGCCCATCTATATTAATGATGTGTCCGTGACCCTTCCATCTGCTCTGATGAGTCCGATCGCAATTTAGCCCCAACTCCCAAGCCACATCCTCTAAGGCCAAGTCGCGCAGTTGTTGAGTCTGAGCCTCTAACGATCGCACCCGCTTCTCTAATTGCTGTCGCTCCTTCTCGCTGGCCCTAGCCCGTTGTTCCGCCCTCTCCAATCGTTCTATCAGGAACTTGCGGTCAGCCAGTTGGTGGTTAATCGCTTGGAACTGGTCATCTGACTGAATCCTGGTTACATAACTACTAGCTGATTCAAAAGGCGTTGGCGCTAATTGGTTATTTGTAATGACTGCGGTGAGTGGTTCACTGTTAACCGCTTGGTAATATTCCTTGACTTTGGTATGGGTAGCTTTACTGCCCTTGACCCCTCGTTCAATGCCCAAAGGAGCAAGTGCAGCCGCATAGCTATCTTGGAGTTTCGATAACTTAATGCTGGCAGCACGACCATTACCTCCAAACATTTCTTTGTGGCTTAACTGCTTGGTTTTCTCGTTGATGGGTACAACATAGGCATGAATATGGGGAGTCGCTTCATCCAAATGCAATTCTGCCCTGACGCACTTATCACCATAGTTGTTGACTAGCCAACTGCGGGAAGCCTTAACAAAGTCCAACATTCGGGGATTATCCCATTCCCCCGCATTTGATGGATCATCAGGGCGAAAATATTCTGGGGATGCCGAGAGAAAAATATCGCTACACAGCACCGCATCCTTGCGCGGTTTGTGTAAAGTTGTGTTGGCTATCTTGTTTTTCACCAAAACTTCAAGCGGTGAATCATCCTCTATGCCAATCAGCCGGATATTTTTTTTAGTGGTGTCGGCATTTGGGGTATCTTGTAAACGGGCAGTATGTTTTTCACTACCGCCAATGTTGCCGAAAGATTTTAATTTCTCGACGCGCAGAATCGCTAAAGCCACCATTGTTTTTTATCGATGTCAGCAGGTGTGCCAATGCGGTGCAAACTCCCCGCAGGGCGAACGCAACTTTTGTGTTCTGAGCGAAGCGAGGAATGGGCGCAGCCCACCCGCAGGGCGCAGAAGTGTAGTGAGTACACCACCAACATGGTACACCGAGGCGAAATTCTCCGGCAACAGCACCCACTCCTGCTGCAAAGCGACCTCTTGGCACACATCTAGAGCAACCCAGCACAAATCTTGAGCAACTTGGCACAATTTGGTCAGCCAAAATCAGCATTTAGGGTGATGAACCGAGGTGAATCACGAGTGCCAGATTGTGCTAAATTGGTGCAAAATCTGCACTCTTGTAGTGCCAATCTGCTCTAAATCTGCACCAAAATTAAATCATCGTTTTAACCAGCTATTTGCATGACTGACATTTTCCTCAGCGTGGACGTTGGCGGGTCACAAACTAAGATAATTTATCAAGTGGATGACCAGACTAAACCAAATTATGTTCTGCTGCCGCCAGCGATAGAAGAGATTACTAAGGATAAACTCAATTTTTTCATGGAACGCTTGGGCTGGATTGGTAGCCCCTCACCAGACCAACAACTGTGGGTTGAGTGGAATAACAGAGTGGTGGTGTTGGGTGAGTTCGCGGCTAACTTTGATCCGCTTGACCGGATTAAGGAACTCAAATATGAGAATGCCTTGTGGAAGGTACTGGGCGCTGTTGGCTTAATTGTTGAACTAAGCAACGTWAAGGTGACGGCGAAAAAACAAATTCACTTGGAGTTGGCRTTACTTCTGCCGTGGAATGAGTACAGCGATCGCCGCCGCTTTGAAGAACAGTTACGGGTGATGCTGGCTAATTTTACGGTACGCAAACAATATTTAAAGGTGAACTTAGAGCGTTTCTTGTGCCGTCCTGAAGGTGGGGGATTAGCAGCACTGCGAATCAAACAGCAGGGGGTAGACTGGTTACGCACTTCCCAACTGGCGGTRTTGATGTTYGGTCACAGGAACACGACAGCACTTTATTTTGACCGGGGGCAACTGAAGCTGGGGGATAGTCCACTGYTGGGCTTTGCCAATATGTTGGATATCGTGCTGGATATGACGAGCGGTTTAGACCGAGAGCGTTTATCTTCGGCAATATTTGATGCACGCTACACGATTATTAATAAGGTCTACAGCAAAGACCGTAATTGCTCGGCACGCCCTGATTGGATAACTTTTGACCGAATACAAGCCCTAGCAAGTGCGAAAGACCCCACTTTAAGACAAAAAGAAATTTCTCATATTGCTGATGCAATCAGAGTGGCAACAGCCCAATATTGGGATAAGCTACAGCGGTGGATGGACAAAATATTACCCAGACCGTTGAACGAAGTAATCATCGGTGGGGGCGCTGCTTACCATGTAGAAGTTGAGTTGGAGAAGTATTTTAATTGTGCATGGCAACTCAAGAAAATAGATACGTATAGCAGTGTTTACGAGAGAACTGGTCAATACATCCCCAAAGACGACAAATTGCCAATGATACCGATGGTTTGGGGTAGCGGTTTTATAACTCAGGTGCAAGAAACTTTTAATTTAGATGAGCAGCAAACGTACAGATATAGTACGTCAGCGCGTCTGGTGGACTGCTTTGGGATGTTTGATTATTTGTTGGGGATGGAGACAAGTCAATGAACCAAAGCAAAAAGAAACGCAAGTCTCTGAGTTTGCGGCTTCAGCCTTATGAGGGTGATGTTTTAGCGGAAGTTGTCGATTACTTGAACTCGTTGCCCAAGGATGAGGCACAGCGTAAGATGGCTGATATCTTGGTGGCTGCTTTCTTGCCAGTGGCGCGATATTCGAGCGGTAATTTTACACCAGAGCAGATCCGTTTTGCTTGTTGGGAAGCGCAGGACTCGTTGAATAAACACGGTAGTTATATGCGTTTTGCTCTAGGTGTGGAACAACCGCAGTTTGTGGCATCACAGCCAGCGTTGCCTGCACCAGTTGTAGCTGTCAATGCCCCAAGCTACAAGAGTAATGTTTTATCCGAGCCTGAGCTTGAGGGGGAAGCGGCTGATTCAATCAGACCCGCTTCTATAGTTCAAGGTCAGGCTTCATCTCAAGAATTAGATGCGATTTTTGGGGGAGATTGAGCGAACAATATTTGAACAATAGCCGCCGCAGTTGTAGCTGTTAACTGTTAGGCGGCTATTGTAGTACTTATGTAGTTTATTGGTAGTCTTTTTTGAGGGCTATTTTTTTCTTTTTCGGTTTTGACTCTCAAAAACTTTCCGCCAAATATGGCGTACTGTGCGTCAAAAAAAGATGGATTACAAAGTTTATGCGCTAATTAGCGTGTTTAAAACTCGTTGGTAAATATGGGGATAAATCGGGTGACTTTTGGGAATTATTGGGAATTATTGAGCTAATGAGAATTTGGTGACTGGAAGATGTTGAAGAGGTAAAAAAATCAGGGATGAATTTGAATTTGCGTTCTGTAGAATTGGGATATATTGAGTTTAATTGGTAAGAATTGGTAAGAATTGGTGAAAATCGAGAATTTGGGCGATTTTCGTTGTCATGCACAAAACAGCAAAATCAAAGCACAATTGTAATCTTTCACAAGATTTATTTACAAAAGCTGAAAGCATTACGGTATAGGCGTTTTCGCCTTTTAGGAAGAATTCTTAATAAGGGGTCAAAAACGGGGTAAATTTTTGTAGATTTAATGTTGAGTCTTGGTTCTCGTTCAAGCCGAATGCTCAACGTTCAATTTGTTTGTGATCAACTACGATAGTCAAGCGATCGCGCATCTTGTGGTCAACCTAATCCAAGATAAAATCAGGAGCGGGAAAAATGAAATTGATGATGAGCCAGGGGTAAGCTATGGAAGCCAAAAGCGAAGTGACAATAAAATTTAGTGGGGAACTACCAACAGCTACACCTCTTCCGAACAAGAAAGTTGCAATCGAGTTGACCGATCAGAACGGTATAGTCTTCACTGCTCAAGTTAATGCAAAAAGTTGGCGTAAGGCTGAAACTAGCGCTTCAGAATTTGCAGACTGGGCTGGGGCTGTATCGGGCAAGCTTGGACAGCGCACAGAAAACGGGTTTGAGCGTAAAACTGATAAGAAAGCAGCAAGTATAGAGGGGGTTTTTAACACGGATTTGGTATTAGCCCAAATTTTTGCCAAGCTCACTTCTTTGGGAGGTATTCATCCCAGTTCTACGGGCATTGAACCCTCGTAGTTTGGCTAAGGTATTGCTATGACCGACTTTTTACTTCTATGCCTGAATGATAAAATCGGTTGCCGATAAAACCGGCAGACCCACAAGATTAGCAAACTGGGCACCCGTTCCTAAACCCAAAGCGGCACCATTTTGGTTGTAGAATAAATTGTGATTGGTCGAGTTATAAACAATGCCAGCACTCGCTGTGGCAGCGGCAGCATCAGTCGTCACTACAGCAAATTCATTATCCGTGCTAAAACCCGTTCCCGCAACACTCGTTAATCCTGTAAAGGTGGTTTTATCTAGAACAATTTTGTCGATGCCGCTAGTAAAGTCTTGAATAGCATCGATACCAATCGCCGCCGTAGTAAAGGCTGCATTAGTATCGTAGACAAAGCGATCGCTGCCACCACCGCCAGTGAGCAGATCGTTGCCCAAGCCTCCCACTAGCATGTCATTGCCTAGCCCACCCGTCAGTGTGTTGTTAGCGCTGTTACCTGTCAGGGTATTGTTGAGACTGTTACCAGTACCGTTGATGGCGCTAGTGCCTGTTAAAGTTAGATTTTCTAAGTTGGCACTTAGAGTATAGGTRAYTGAGGATTGAACTGTATCAGTACCTCCTGTTGCYGTTTCAGTAATAGTGTCTGTGGTGCTGTCAACAACATAAGTGTCATTGCCGTTATCGCCAATCAAGGTGTCAATGCCTAGCCCACCGTTGAGGACATCGTTTCCATATCCACCCGTCAGCGTGTTGTTACCACTATTGCCTGTAATGATGTTACTTAGGCTGTTGCCAGTACCCTTAATGGCGCTACTACCTAGTAAGGTCAAATTTTCTAAGTTGGCACTTAGAGTATAGGTAATTGAGGATTGAACTGTATCAGTACCTCCTGTTGC
>LXQE01000184.1 GCA_003326195.1 Nostoc punctiforme NIES-2108 | reverse complement strand
CGACTGTCGTTTGACCATCCAATGAACGGACAGATTCTACCATCCCAACACTATTAAAATTTGACCAAATTGAATCTGGGTTAAGCCGAGATTCAATTTGAGATAACGTTACGTAATTGCGGATTTCATGACGACCATGCCCGATTTCTTCTGTTTTATACGTGCTATGCTCAATCTCCTGAAAACCTGTGCTTATCCCTGACTGGAGCTGATATTCTCGTGATTCCTAGTCATTAATCTAAAACTATTGAGAATTAGACTGTGAAAATACTTACGCTAGAAGAGTGGAGAACTGACCGTGAAAATTCAGGCAGCCGAGCCGTCGGCTGCCTCTAACTCCCTACTTATAATGATTCTCATTTTCATAATCAGTGAGGTCGAATTTCCTCAAAGCTTTATTTAGTTTGAGTCTTGGTGTATTTTACCCTGATTCAGGCTTGTCAATATTTAGATGCGTTTGCCCTGAGCAGTGACCCTATTGCATTTACTGAAGAATACACGGATGAGTTCACAAATCACCGTTATCGAGTTATACGGTTATGGGAACAAGATTCAGCTTTTTTTCTGGATAATCCAGCGCTATTGCCTCTTGCGCCTTTAACTCGAACTGATTCCCCAACAACTTTATTATCCCAAGTAGCTCAAAGTATCGCTAGAATTCCAAATAGGGATGAAAGACAGAATATTGCTGGATGTACAGAGATATTTGCAGGTTTAAGGTTTGAAAAAGATTTAATTCGTCAATTTTTACGGGAGGATATTATGCAGGAATCTGTTATTTATCAAGATATTTTGCAGAAAGGAAAGCAACAAGAAGCATTTCAGTTTTTAAATCGCCTGCTAAATCGTCGTTTGGGAGAAGTTAATTCTTTACTAATCGAGCGAATTCGAGTTTTATCTATTGAAGAATTAGAGGCACTAGGTGAAGCGCTTTTAGATTTCTCGTCAGTTAACGATTTGGTGAATTGGTTAGATCAATTGGGATAAAATAAAAATTAGGTAGGGAGTCGGATTAAAATATCCACTCCTTATTTCTAATGTCTCTTTATACAAGCATAAGACTTAAAAATCTATCCGTGATTTTATCACTATCATAATATCCCCAGCTAATAAATAGTTGCGTTGAAATAAATTGCTGCTGACGGATTAAAGCAGAAATTTTACAATCGTTTTCTACGCAACGCAGCCAACTGAGAATGATTGAAACTTACCAACAACTTTTACAACAATACCACCGATATCTAACTCCTGCTAACAGCGATGGTGTACCCGCCCACTGGAGGCGATTGCTCCAGCCCAATAACTACTGAATTTTTAGAAGGCACTGTTATGAAAGCGATATCCGTTCGTCAGCCTTGGGCATGGGGAATTATTTATGAAAGCGAAAACCAAAAAGCCATCACCAAAATCAGATGTCTGCAAAAATTTTGATAACACAAAAATAAAACCAGTTCTTCCAGATAATGCCCCGATCGCTGTAGTACTTTTCGCGGGTGGCGGCGGGATTGAAGCTGGGATGGTACAAGCTGGGATTCGCCCGGTCATTGCAGTAGAATTTGACCCAAGTAAACCAGAACTAAGTCAGGCGATTGCCAAAACCCATCACCACAACTTTAGCGAATACGGGTGTAGAGTCGTACAGCTAACAGTCCAAGAAGTAGCGCAGTCAGGATTTCTAGGTTTTCCCCGCCACCCCGACTACCTTCATGCCTCCCCGGTGTGCGCCAACTTCAGCCAAGCCCACACAGCTAAAGCGGGTAAAGGCGGCGAAACTACCGATGATCTGACGGCTGCGATCGCTATTGCTGAAGCCATCCGACAGTTGCAGCCACGGGTGTTTACTCTCGAAAATGTCCCACGCTATCAGAACAGTCAGAGTTTCAGTATCATCCTGTCAGCTTTGGAGCAAGAGGGGTACTCGGTCAATTACAGCGTGGTAAACATGGCTGACTTTGGGTTGCCCCAGGCGCGTCGGCGGGTGGTTCTGGTTGCAAGTAGGGGTTTTCATGTTGCCCTACATCTGAGAGCTACACCTTGTGGTTGGTACGAGGCGATCGCTCATCTAATCCCTACGATACCCGACTCTCAACTACTGCTCAAGCAATAGCAAGCTTTGGAGAAATTTTTAGCCAGGAATGCGCCAACACCATTGTTAATAGAAAGAGTGGGGGGGGGCGTACACAGTCTAAATATAAACCTGGACATTTACCTTGCAACACTATTCTGCGATCGCATTTCACAGATTACAAAGGTTGCAACCGTAGTAAGTTCGCTGATATCTGGTTGCCGGATGGTACGGTCAAATCCTTGTCTATTGAAGGTGTAGCGAGGTTACAGGGTTTTCCTGACTGGTACGAATTCCCAAAAGAGACTGCTACGGCTGGGTCGATTATCGGCTATTCTGTACCACCCAGTTTTGCCGCGCAGTTATTCATGTCGGCACAAAGTATTTTGAAAAGAATCCGGGTTTTGAGTTATTGAAGGAGTGCTGGAATGATGACCCCGCTTTGCAAATCGGAATCAAGAAACTACTGGCGAAGTTTGGGCAGTGGGGAATTGCTTGAGTTGATGGGGTCTGTTGGTGATTGATGGAATGGCAGTTTGGCGATTAATTTTTGTGACCTTCGGAAACGGCTTCTGAATTCCTTACTGGGTAAGGGTTCAAGGGGCGACAATCGCCTCTAAAGGCTGTCAGTTAAAGGTTTTAGGGGTACAGACCCCTTGAAAAATTTGTGTGCTTATTGAGAATGAACTGTATAGAGGTAGTAGACTCTTCTGTGGAGATCGGTTTCGTGGTAAAAAAGAACGGTCTCGTAATTTGACTAAGAGCTGATTTGTAAACAAAAGCTTAAGAAGCCATGCGCTTTACCATCAGACGAATCAACGAGCCATAAATCATTGCTTCACTTAACTCTGTATACAACTCATAATCCTTACTCAAACGCCGAAATCGATTGAGCCACCCGAATGTACGTTCTACAATCCATCGTTTCGGTAAACGCTCAAATGTTTTTGAGTTCCTTTGGATTACCTCAACACGAACCTGCTCACCGCAAACTTGCCTGACTGCTTGAGCAAAGTTTTCGCCTGAATAGCCCTGATCTACCCAAACAACTTCTAATTTGGACAATTCTTCAACAGCCTCATGTAGCACAACGACGGCTCCTAAACGCTCCGAAGCATTGGCTTCGGTCACTAAAACACCAATCAACAACCCCTGAGAATCCACCACTATTATATGGCGCTTACGCCCTTTAACCTTTTTACCACCATCGAAACCGTAGACCTCCCCTTTTTTTCCGTCGTCTTCACCGACTGAGAATCTGCGATCGCAACGGTAGACAGTTCATCTCGCCCTAAATCTTGTCGTAGTTGATGGCGCACTTGGTCATGAATTTTCTGCCAAATTCCTTTGCGCTGCCATTTTTGAAAGTAGCCATACACCGTTGTGTAAGGAGGAAGGTCATGAGGCAACATTTCTCACTGACACCCAGTGCGTTGCACGTAGAAAATCGCGTTGAGAATTTCTCGTAAATCTACTTCTACAGGATGTCCAAATCCATTGGGGGTAGGTAGAAGAGGCTTGAGAATTAACCATTCAGCATCGCTTAAATCACTTGGGTAGGGTTTGCGGCGCGGATTTTCAATCGCAGGTAGACGGCTCATCAACAAGAAAATAACTACACTCGATTTAGCCTATAACCTTAGTCACGGTAGATTTGGTTCTCTTTAGATTTTCTTTACGAATCAGCTCTAAGAAATGAGGATTTAATAAAATCCGTAATTATTGGATCTTATTTAATCCTCATTCCTTAGCCTACTAAAAGTTGGCAAGCATTTGTTCGATTTCTGTATCCATTAACTCATTAACTTCAGCTAAAATTTGTTCTAGAGCATCACTTTCTACTTGTTCAAGTTTGTGAGTCTGTACCAATTCGCTTATTTCAGCGATTGTCGAGCATTCAAATAAACTACGCAACGGTAACTCTATCAAGAAGGCTTCGTTGACCTGATTTACAAGTTGCATAGCTAAGAGCGAATTGCCTCCCAATTCAAAGAAATTATCGTGGATACCGACTTGTTTTAAGTTTAGAACTTCTGCCCAGATAGAAGCTAGTAACTCCTCGATAGGGTTGCGGGGTGAAACCATATTCACTTCAATATTGTTGATTAACACACCCAAGCTATTTAGAGCAAGACGATCGATTTTACCGTTAGGGGTAAGGGGTATGGTTTCTACTTGGAAGAAAGTAGAGGGTAACATGTACTCAGGCAATTTTTGCTTGAGGAAGCGATGCAGTTTGCTACTATCTACATTTTGCTCTTGATGAAAAACAATGTATGCTTGCAATCGCTGATTATCTAGTTGGTCATCGCTGGCTATAACTACACACTCTCTGACTTGTGGATGTTGACTCAGCGCTGCTTCGATTTCTCCTAATTCAATACGGAAACCGCGAATCTTCACTTGGTTATCAATTCGACCGATAAATTCAATAGTACCATCGCTTTTGTAGCGGGCTAAATCTCCTGTTTTGTACAAGCGGGCTGTCGGTTCATCACTAAAGGAGTTGAAAATAAACTTTTCGACTGTTAATTCTGGACGGTTAAGATAACCTCGTGCCAAACCATTACCACCAATATGCAATTCACCTGCAACACCGATAGGCACTGGTTGCAAATGATGGTCGAGAATATAAATTTGAGTATTAGCTATGGGATGACCAATAAACAGTGAAGAAGCTGTTTGATGTTCTAAACTCACTTGGGAATCATAGACTGTAGCTGTAATTGTAGCTTCAGTAGGACCGTAAGCGTTTCGCCAACTAACGTTGCTACCTACTTGCTGTTGCCAAGTAATAAACCGCTCTAATGGGACTCTTTCGCTACCAAGAACTAATAAACGTACATTCTCTGCCCAGCTGATATGGGGCATTTGGGAAACCCACTCTTGCCAGTATACTACTGGCAGGTTTAGGACAGTCAATTCTTGTTTTTTGACAAATTGCACAAAATCTGCAACTGCAAGCATTTTCTTTGGTCGTAGTACCAAAGTTGCTCCACTTAACCAAGTAGGAAGTATTTCCTCGGCAGCTACATCAAAGCTAAAGCTTGCAAATTGTAGGACGCGATCGCTCGCTTTGAGTTCATAATTTTTAGCTATGGCGTAGTTATGGTTTACTAAGGCTTGGTGCGGAATTAGTACTCCCTTCGATTTGCCAGTAGAACCGGAAGTATAAATCACATAGGCTAAATTTGTCGGCTCAACAACACTAACAGGATTCGTGATTGATTGACGAGAAATCACTTGCCAATCCGTATCCAATAGTACTAGTTTTGCAGAGTGTGGAGGCAGTTGACTCTCTAATTCAGCACTTGTCAGTAGCACTGAGGCTTGAGAATCACTTAGCATATGAGCCAAGCGTTCTTGAGGATAAGCCGGGTCTAGGGGTACGTAAGCACCACCAGCTTTGAGAACACCCAGCATCGCTACTAACATTTCTACAGAATGTTCAACGCAAATGCCCACGAGGACTTCTGGTTTTACACCTAAACTTTGTAGGAAATGCGCTAATTGGTTAGCACGCTGATTTAGCTCTCGATATGTCAGTTTTTCTTCAGCAAATTCTACTGCTACAGCATTCGGAGTTAATTGTGCTTGTTGTTCAAATATTTGATGAATACATTTATCTTGGGGATAGTCGGTTTGAGTGTTATTCCACTCAACCAGTATTTGATAACGTTCAGTTGCTGTTAATAAGGATAATTGCGAGAGCGATGTTTGGGAACTGCCAATAATCGCCATCAATAACGTTTGGTAATGTCCAAGTATACGGTCAATAGTGGCAGCATCAAACAAGTCTGCATTATAATCACATTCCAACAGTAACTCGTTTTCAATCTCAGTCACATTCAAGCCTAGATCGTAGTCAGCAAAACTTATAGATTGAGGTAACAAGCTACTTGACAAATTATACATTTGCGGAATGTCTACGGGGCGCTCCAGGTTAAAGGTGGCGTTCACCAAAGGAGACATGCTGCTACTAGCCTTTACTCCCAGTTTGTCAATTAATTTAGCAAAAGGATAATCTTGATGCTCATAAGCATCCAACAACAAACTTTTGCAAGTTTTGAGATGTTCGACGAATGTCGCATCGCCCACAATTTGACCGCGTATCGGTAGCATATGGCTGCAATAACCAACTAGTCGCTCACTGCCTTCAAGAGAGCGTCCAGCAGCAACAATACCAATGGTAATGTCGTCTTGGTTGGTTAAGCGATAGAGTAAGACAGAATATGCAGACAGCAGCGTCATAAATAGGGTACAACCGTTTTGCTTGCTGAATTGTTTGATTGCACCACTTAAGCTACTGTCAAGCTGTAACTGTTGTCTGCCACCTTGATAAGTTTTGATTAGTGGGCGAGGACGGTCAGTGGGCAGGTCTAAAACTGGAACTGGGCTGGCAAACTTCTGTAACCAATAAGATTCATGAGCTTTCATCTCGTCTGTTTCACAGTATTGACGATGCCAGTCGAGATATAAACTATATTGCATCGGTGGTTCTAGCTGGCAAACATCACCCTGACAAGTTGCTGAATACAATGCAATCATTTCTTGCAAGATAACGCTGATTGACCAGCCATCAGTAATAATGTGATGGGCGCTAACAACTAATATATGCAATTGGTCTTTTAATTTCAGAATCCGAACGCGGAATAAAGGCCCGTTGGTGAGGTCAAAAGATTCGCGGCTTTCGTTTTGCAACCACTCGGCTAGTTGAAAGTTGCCATCTTCTAAATTTGAAAAGTCAATTACAGGAACGTCTATTTGCAGTGATGGTAATATTTCTTGAAAATCGCCTTGACTGCTGATAGTTGTACGTAGAGCCTCATTACGTTGTATCACTTGCTGCACTGCTTGACGCATGGCTGCTAGATGAAGTGTACCCTGTAATTGAATATTGAGGGAAATGTTGTAAGCTAAAGACCCATTGTCACCAATTTGAGCTAAAAACCAAAGCTGCTTTTGGGCATCACTCAGGGGAATTTTGAATGCTGGTTTTACTTCTAATTCATTTTTAATTTGGGTTTCCAAAGCTACAGAACTTCTCAATTTGTCTGATGTGTTATATGTCTCCTTTTGGACTATGGATAATTTTAGTTTTTTGGAAAAAAAACCTGCTGTGCGTAATTCTTGTACACTATCTTGGACTGATTGAATTACATAATTTACATCTTCATCTGTATGTGCAGTAGATAGAAAACAGGTGCGTCCTTCCCAAATATAAACGCCTTTTGCAATTAAAGAGTAATACAGCAAATCCATTTCTAAAGGCTGATATAGATAGCTAGAATTTCCCGATAAAGTAAAGCGAAAAAGCGAGCTAAAATGCACTATCTGAACAGGAATATTTTCTTGTTCAAAGTAAGTATTGAGTGTTGCGGCTAACTGTGATGTGCGTTGATTCAATCGCTCCTGAAGGGTAGCTCCTTCAGCTTTGAGGTGTAGGAGTGTGGCTCGTGTTGCTGCCATCGTCAAAGGATGTTTGGAGAAAGTACCAGCAAAAAATGTCGTTTCCACTTCTGGATAAGATTCATCTCCATAGTTCCACATACCACCGTCAATTTTGTCCATATAAGCTGCTTTTCCAGCGATCACCCCGATTGGCATTCCCCCACCAATTAACTTGCCATAGGTGACAATATCTGCATCAACACCAGACCATGCTTGCGCTCCACGGGGATGAACACGGAAACCTGTGATTACTTCATCAAAAATCAAGGTGATATCTAGTTGTTGTGTTACCTCTCGCAACTGTTGCAGAAATTCTTTAGGTTGTAAATCGGGTTTGCGGCTTTGTACAGGCTCAACTAAAACTGCTGCTAATTCATGAGCATTGGCTTTGATAATATCAAGCGATTCAGAAGCCCCATAAGTCAGAAGCAAAACATCATCAACCATATTTTGCAGCACCCCTGGAACCATTGGGTGTGCTGGTAATTTTCCATCCTCAGATGTTTGTGGTATGGCTAAGGTGCCATCAAAATGACCGTGATAAGCACCTTTAAAAATAGCAATTTTGGCACGACCTGTGGCTGCACGGGCTATACGCATCGCTGTCATCGCCGCTTCTGTACCTGAATTACAGAAAGTGACTCGTTCCATTCCTGTCATTTCGCAGATTAAAGTTGCTACCTCACCAGCAAGTTTAGATTGGGGGCCGATTTGCGTGCCTTGCTTGAGTTGATTTTCTAGAGCTTCTGTAATAAAGGGAACATCATGACCAAAAAGATGTACGCCAAAACCCATAGAAATATCTATATACTCATTGCCATCAATATCCCAAATTTTTGAACCTTGAGAACGATCGCCAACAATAGGATAGAGGATTTCTTTAGTTTCGGGACGAAATCCTACAGAAGCCCTTCTGTCGGCGAGGACAGGACGATAGGTTTGCGATCGCTGTTTGGATTTTGCTGTACGTTTGGTATAACGGGCGATCAGAGAATCTAAATATTGTTGCTGTTGTGGGGTGAGGATTTTGGCTGACGATTGTTCAACTCGCCAGAAAGAAGAGGGAAAATCTTTTTTTGCGGTTGATTTGTGTAATTCTACTGGGTTATGGGCAAATTTCGCTTCTTTATGTGGGCTAGGGGAAGAATTTAAATTTGTTGATAAGCTTGAATTACGCAAGATTTCCAACTGTTGGGACATCAATTCAAACTGCTGCCGAAGAACGGTTTCTACTAATGTTTCAGATGTTGTTTCTGACGCTTGAGAGGGCAATATTTCGGGTTGTTCTTGAATTTGAGATTTGATAGGTTCTTGTTGTATATTCTCATCAATATAGTTTGCTAACGCATTGAGGTTTGTTAGTTCTTCAAATAACTGACGAATCGCAATTTTAATTCCAAAAGTATTTTCAATTTGACGAATGGCATCAATTAGCACTATTGAATCAGCACCCATTTCTAAAAAAGGAGCATGAACATCAATATCTTCTGGATCGGATTTGAGTAAATTTGCAATAATTGTGCGTAGTTCTGCTAATAATTTTTGGCATTTATTGGGTTGACTGCTAACTTGAAAATAAGAATTATCAGTGTTAAGAGTATATGTATTCATGATTTTTCATCAATTGCTTGGTTGGAATTTAATCTGATTAGTTTTTCCAGGGGCTATATATATAGGACTTACGCAAGAGCTCTCTGAAACTCTTATTTCTCCGTGTCCTCTGCCCCCTCTGTGGTTCGTTTTTTCATGATTTTGCGTAAGTCCTCATATAAAAGGAAGAAGGAACAAATGTGTACCTAGCTTCGCAAAAATAAAATAAGTCCCATATATCGCCTATGTTTTCATAGGGGTAAGTCAATTAATTTATGCAATCACTAACTTACCGTTCTTTTTTTCGCTAAATTTGGTTATAAATCAATACAGTTTAGTTTTAGGAGATGCGATTAATGAGCCAGTGCGGTCTGTGGGAAGACCCCAAGACCGCATTGGCGTTGGAAACCCTCCCGTGTGGAGGGTTGTGGGCTTATCTTGACCGTATTCCATTCTGGAATAGCAAGAATTTGTCTGTGGACAAATTATGACTACGCAAAACTTCTAATTGCTGAGACATAATCTGTAGTTGTTGTTTGAGCATTTTTTCTACCAATGCTTGAGATGGTGTTCTTCTACCATCACCATTAACTGAAGCAACAGGTTTAGAACCATTGCTATTGAGATTTACTTCTGTACTGTCAACCGAATTTTGCGATTGAATCCAGTAACGTTTTCTTTGAAACGCATAAGTAGGAACTGGAAGTACCCGATGCGAATAATCGCTTTCAAATCCCGTCCAGTCAATATCTACTCCTCGCAGATACAATACTGATACACTTTCCAATAATGTTTGCCAATTATCTCGCTTTGCAGTCAAAGAAGGCAACCAAACCGAATCTTCGTTTTGCTGACAACGTTTACCCAGACTAGAAAGAACTGGTTTAGCACCAATTTCTATGAATAATTCGTAACCTTCTGCCAATAAAGTATTCAACCCTGCCATAAATCTTACAGCTTGGCGCGTATGGCATCGCCAGTATTTGGCATCAGGTACTTGTCCTGCTGGTAGAAAATTCCCGGTGACATTGGAAACTAAAGGAATCAGTGGTGCTTGAAATTTGACTTGGCTTGTTACTTGTTCAAAAGCATCAAGCATTTCATCCATTAAAGGAGAATGGAAAGCATGAGATACATTCAAGCGTCGAGTCTCAATTCCTTGGGCTGTGAATTGGGCGATCGCTGCTTCAACTTTGGCGATCGTACCAGAGATGGTAATATTATTAGGAGCATTAACCGCAGATATCGTAAGTTCCGATCTGTAAGATTCAATCACAGCTTGCACTTGCGCTTCATTGGCAAACACCACAGCCATCGCACCCATTGACTTGATTTCTTGCATCAAGCGCGATCGTTCAGTAATTAGCTTCAGTCCTACTTCCAAACTAAATACTCCAGCAATGCAAGCAGCCACATATTCACCGAAACTGTGACCAATTACCGCTGTTGGTTCCACACCCCAAGACTTCCATAATTGCGCCAAAGCGTACTCTACAGCAAATATAGCTGGTTGGGTATAGGCAGTTTCATCGATGCAGCTACTTTCATCAGAATACAAAACCGACGCCAGAGGTTTATCTAAATGTAACCGCAAAATTTCATCGCATTGGTCGATGCAAGCACGGAAGGTCGGTTGAGTTTCGTAAAGTTGGCGACCCATATTTAGATATTGGGAACCCTGACCTGTGAACAAAAAGGCGATTTTGGGATGCTTTTTGCCGCTAATTTTACCGCTTTCTAACTGGGATGTTTTTTTACCAACCGTGTAAGCACCAAGTCCCGTTTGTAATTGGATGTTAGATTGAGCGATCGCAACTAGGCGATGCTCGAAATGGGAACGTCCGGTATTAGCCGTAAAACAAATATCTGCTAATGATGCATCAGGGTTATTACTAAGATAATTTTCATAATCTCGTGCTAAATCGCGCAAAGCATTTTCACTTTTAGCAGAGAGTGTGAAAAGATGCATCTGCCGTTCATCGCGGCCTGTTTGTTTTTGAAGAGGTGCTTCTTCTAAAATTACATGGGCATTAGTACCACCAAAACCAAAGGAAGAGATACCAGCCAAGCGCCGTTTATGTCCTCGATGCCAAGGTACACATGCAGTGGGGATGGATAACGTTCCAGCCAAAGAAATGTGGGGGTTAACTTGTTTGAGGTGCAGATGGGGTGGAATTTCCTCGCGATCTAACGATAGTACAGTTTTAATTAAACCAGCGATTCCCGCTGCTGCTTCTAAATGTCCAATGTTGGTTTTGACCGAACCAATCACACAGGGATTTTCCGGCGATCGCCCTGGCGTGAGTACAGCTTTTAAGGAATTGATTTCGATAGGATCGCCTAAAAAGGTTCCAGTACCGTGGGCTTCAATGTAGCCGATTTCATCAGGTGACACACCTGCATTTTGCATCGCTTGCCGAATCACTGCTTGTTGAGCTGGGCCGTTGGGTGCTGTCAGTCCGTTGCTGCGTCCGTCTTGATTAATTGCCGAACCTTTAATCACTGCCAGGATATTATCACCATCCCGACGAGCATCGCTAAGACGCTTGAGAACTACTACACCACAACCTTCTCCCCGGACATAACCATCAGCATCGGCATCAAAAGTTTTACAACGACCATCACTAGCCATCATCCCGGCTTGGGAAAATGTAATCGTCAATTGTGGGGTGAGAATTAAGTTTACACCAGCAGCTAAGGCCAGTTCGCATTCTCTCTGACGCAGACTTTGACAAGCTTGGTGAACTGCAACTAAGGATGAAGAACAAGCTGTATCTACTGCCAAACTCGGCCCGCGCAAATCTAACAAATAGGAAATACGGTTAGCGGCGATGCTAAAAGCGTTACCTGTACCCGTGTAAGCATCTAATCCAGTAATTTGTTTGGATTGCAACTGAGAGTAATCAAAATTACTAATCCCGACAAAGACACCTGTATTGGTTCCTGCTAATTTATCTGGTGGATAAGCTGCATTTTCTAGCGCTTCCCAGCTAACTTCTAGTAATAATCTCTGTTGCGGGTCGAGAGATTCTGCTTCACGTGGGGAGATGCCAAAAAATTGCGTGTCAAATTGGTCTACTTGCTCTAAAAAGCCACCCCAACGAGTATTCATTTTGCCTGGTGTAGCACGGTTGGGGTCATAGAAAGTATTGACATTCCATCGCTGTTTAGGTACTTCAGTAATGGCATCAACACCATTACGGAGTAATTGCCAAAAGGCTTCTGGGTTATTAGCACCAGGGTAACGGCAACCAATACCAACGATCGCGATCGCATTATTTTCTGTTTGCGGTTGCGCTATTATCTTCGGTTGTGGCACTCCATCACCTAAATATTGTGCCAGAACAGCGATAGAAGGGTAATCATATAACAGCGTCGGTGAAAGTTCCCGTCCTAACCATTCTTGTAATTCTCCAGAAATTCTCACGGCTGCCAAGGAACCCAGACCATATTGTGCAAGCGGTTCGTCAATATTAATTTCCTGGGGAGATTGCAATTGTTCAGTAACTTTTGCGACTAACCAAGCTGCGATCGCTTCGGTGTTTACTGTTTGTTCTACTTGTAGTGCAATTGATTCTTGGGTCTTGTTGGGAACATCAGCACTCCACTGGGCAACCATATCAAGAGTACCAGCTTCTAACTCAGCTCGGCAGGTACTGCGTCGCACTTTGCCAGAAGAAGTTTTGGGTAAACTGTTGGTTTTAATTAAGACAATGGCATGAGTTGGCAAGTCATGGTGTTCGGCTACGGCTTTACGAATTTCTGTTATGACTTCATCAGCATTGAGTTTGCGGAGATGAGAGCGTTCCACTTCTTGGACTATGACCAACTTTTCTGAGTTATTGATTTCAACTGCAAAGGCTGCACCACTAGCAGGACGTAATGCTGGATGACAATTTTCAATTGTGAATTCAATATCTTGGGGATAATGGTTGCGACCCATGATAATAATTAAATCTTTGAGACGACCAGTGATAAACAACTCACCATCCTGTAAACAGCCTAAATCTCCAGTTCGCAAAAAAGGGCCAGTTGTATTGTCTGCAAGGTACGCATGAAAAGTATTTTTTGTTTGTTCGGGATTATTCCAGTAACCTTGAGCAACGCTAGGCCCTGATACCCAAACTTCTCCCACCTGTCCATCTGCACAAGGCATAAATGATTCAGGATTTACAACCAATACTTTTTGGTCTGGGCTACTTTTACCGCAACCAACAATCGCTTTGCCGCCAGCTTCAGCAGTAGTATCTATGACTTGGTTTTGTGACAAAGCTGTGGTTTGAATATGACGAACAATTGGAACTTCAGATGTTAAACCGCCAGATACAATTAAAGTCGTTTCCGCCATCCCATAACAAGGATAGAAAGCTGAGTGCCGGAAACCGCAAGGAACAAAAGTTTCGGCAAAACGTTCTAGTGTTTGGGCGCGTATCGGTTCAGCACCTGTAAACGCAACTTTCCAACTACTCAAATCAAGACTTGCTAGTTGTTCGGGGGTAATTTGGCGACAGGCGAGGTCATAAGCAAAATCTGGGCCTCCACTCGTAGTTGCTTTGTAATTAGAAATCGCCTGCAACCAACGGAAAGGCTTTTGCAGAAAAGCAACCGGTGCCATCAGCGTTACTGGAAAACCACCATATATCGGTTGCAAAACCCCGCCAATTAATCCCATATCGTGGTATGGTGGCAGCCAAATTACACCTTGGCTTTGGGGTGTGTGTTGATAAAAGTTATAGATTAGTTGGGAATTATGCAATAAATTACCGTGGGTAATCATTACTCCTTTCGGTGTGCCAGTAGAACCCGAAGTGTATTGCAGAAAAGCCAAAGTATCACTATTGACATTTGGATGCTGCCAATTTCCAACTATACCGATGTTAATACTATCAGTTGCGATCCAGGGTATCACAGCCAATGTAATATTTTCAGCTAATTGAGGCGAGATGCTTGTCAATATAGATTCTGTAGTCAATGCTACTACCGCTTCAGCATCAGATACAATCGCCTGTAGCCTAGACATTTTTTGATTGCGTCGGGGTGGATAAGCTGGAACTGCGACAAAACCAGCATATAAACAACCAAAAAAGGCGGCAATAAATTCTAGTCCAGGTGGATACAGTAACAAAGCCCGCGAACCTGGTACTCCCTGTTGCAGAAGTTGAGTAGCGATCGCGCGTGCTTTTCGATCTAATTCTTGATAAGTTAAGTTAACGCTTTCTGTTTCTCCATCAACAAGAAAAGTATAAGCTGTTTGCTCAGGTTGATTATGCGCTCTATAGGTTAAAAGGTCTATTAAAGTAGAAAAGTTAACATTATTTTTATTGGCAAAATTGTTGAGGCTAGTAATCATTTGCTTTTTCCTTATAATAAATCCAGTAATGGACGGAGTTTGTAATTAATAGTGAAGTTAAGAGACTTTTAACTGTGTCTGTTGAATAGACATTTGTATGTTTTCTAACAAAGCATCTACATCTGCCTGTAGTTGCTGCAAATCTTGTTGAGGGTTTACTGTCCAAGTATGTATTGCATCCAAACTTGCATTCAGAAAAATTTTCTGGCAAGTTTGACGGTCAATCTTTCCATCAGAGTCTTTTGGGAGACTAATTGCCTTTAGAAGTACTACAGCATATATTTGCAATCCATGTTCTTCCAACACAGCAGAACGGATAGCTTGAATTACTTCATCCACGTTAAGAATACGTGAATAGGTTCTCTTTACTTCCTGAATAACTACTAACCGTTCTTGATAATTAACTTCGACGGGAAATGCCACTCCTGCATTTTTTCTTAAGGAAGGATGGCTTTGATTTACGGTTTTTTCAACAGCTTGAGTGGAATAATTAGCACCTCGAATACTAATTATATTTTTGACAAAATGTTTATTTAGGTTGAGGTTATTTTCATCAACAAAATTTTGTACTTCTTTTTGCTGCCCGTTTACCAATACTAAGAAGTTCATTTTTCTACTTTAATGTATAACTAAGATGAGTAAATTCATTCAAAAATTTAGGAGAGTTACTTATAATGTATATTACGGATCTAATCTATAAAATTATGCAATTGAAAAGCAATTTTTAGAAAAGATAATCGTAAATAGCAAACATTAAGAAATATATAAAGCCCTAAATAATTTCTCGAACGCCTCCGCCATCCCCTTTCATATAGCGTTTTTGAAGGAAAAGAGTAGAAAAGAAAATATTAAGTAATTTGTAAACGATTTATAAGCGATATACTTAACTTATAAATATTGGTGTGGCGAAAAACCGTAGATTAAAAGCGCCTTTGAAAGCTGCGATCGCCTACAAAAGTTATTATGACATACAGTTGATGACAGCTACTTATTCAGTAGTTTGTAAAATATACAATTTTGATTCAATTATCTTATACATGTGCTTTTGAAACTGTTCTGCCATTAATTTTTCAGGAATTTCTGCTGCTAACATTTCAATAATTTGTTTGGTAGAACAATCTGAAAAACTTACTAGTACGTTATTAATAATTAGCTGTGCAATTGGCCCAACAAAGTTAGTATATTCTTTCTTGATAAGTTCAAAAAGCTGTAAATTACTAGTTACCGAATAATTCTCCAGAAATTTATGTATGTTAAGTTGAATATAAATTTTGTTATTACAGTCATTATTTTCTGCTACTTCTTTAGTAGTTATTTTCGTTAGAAAATTATTAATTTTTGTGAATATCGTCGAACTTTTAATCAAGGCATGAGTAGAAGACTCAGAATTTACACTCGATTTTTGTTTTATATACTCTGATAAATCTAAGTTGAGATAAATAGGTTTTTCTAGACCAATATTTTCATTTATATTGTTAGATTGTCTCAGGTTTCGTTCTAAATTTTGTAAAATTAATAATTCTTCTAATGCTTTATTAGTTTCTTTTTTTTCTCTACGAATTTTAATAGCCTTTGTTGGAGATGTGATTTTGAATTCAAAACGAGGTAAAACAGATGAACTACTATCTAGATTATTCAAGACAAGGAGAATTTCTTTAGCTGACTGAAAGCGGGCATTTGGTTCTTCTACTAACATTTTTTCGATAATTTTAGCAAAATCATCGCTTATATTGATTTGAGAACGCCATTGCCAATTTAGTGATTCATCTAAGAGAGCATGTGGCATTTTTCCAGTTAAAAGAATTACTGTACAAACACCAAGTGCATAGATATCACTAGAAGGATAGGAATATCCTAAACGTAACTGCTCAGGTGGAGAATAACCAAACTTTCCAACTACTGAAATACGAATTGAGTTATAAAAGTTTAGAGAATCAGTAGACAGAATCTGCGTGTAATTTTCTTTAACTGTCCCAAAATCAATCAACACAGGTTTAGATTGATTATCAGGTAGCATGATATTCTCTAGTGAAATATCTCTGTGAATTATTTTACGTTCGTGGAGATAGTCTAAAACTGGCAATACATCTGTCAGCCATGTTCTCACTTCTATTTCAGAAAAAGGCTGACCTGTCTGCACCAGGCGTTCTGAGAAAATTTCAGAATAAGTTTTGCCGTTAATATATTCCTGAACGATAAAGATTCGTTGGTTATCTGTAAACCAAGCTAAAAATTTGGGGACTTGAGGATGCTGAATCTGGTATAAAACTTTTGCTTCACGCTCGAATAAATCCTGGGATTTCCGTAGGTTTTCTGCTTTTGATGCTGTTGGTACAAACTCTTTCAAAACACAAGGTTCATCAAATCGCTGATTGTCTAATGCTAGGTAAGTTCGTCCAAATCCTCCCTTACCAAGCAATTTCTGAATCTGATAACGGTTATTTATTAAAGTTCCTGACTCAAGTTCTGTAATCATTTCTAATACCTTATTAATTTGGAGCAAACATTATTTTTTTATTTAATAGTGTTGCATCCTCAAGAATTATGCAGAAAACAGACATTAAACTTCATTTGCTTGGGATGATTATAATAATCACCAGAAGCAAAGTTGTAATTTTGAAAAAATGTTGGATTATAAGTTTCAACAGGAACAAGATTATCTCCACAAACATTTGTTAGATAGCTATTTGACCAATTTTTATAAGCGTCCCATTGGTTAGCTACACCATTAATAATAAATGCTTGACCTTGCTTCCACAGATTTAAGAATTCTTGCTTGCTAGGATTACAAATTCTTGTGATAGAAATTTTTGCTGTAGTTATCATGAGATATCTTCTATAATCAAAGTGAATGTTAGTTTAGATTGAGGGAAATAAGGTAACTTTGGTGTCAGTACAACTTCTACTTATTAAGCAGCGCTTACATCATTTCTTAACTGACCATCTTCCATGTGAATGATGCGGTCAGCCATATCAAGGATGCGATTATCATGAGTAATTAAAAGAATGGAACAACCTTGATATCTGGCGCATTCTTTTAAAATTTCAACGACTGTATGAGTACTGTTTTTATCTAGCGATGCTGTTGGTTCGTCAGCAAGAATTAATTTAGGTTGAGTAACTAGCGCTCGTGCAAACGCCACACGTTGTTTTTGTCCTTCTGAAAGTTGCTCAGGATAATAATGAATACGGTGATTCAAACCTACTATTTCCAAGATTGCTTCTGCTCGGTTACACATTTCTTTACGAGACATATTTCGAGCTAATTCCATAGTCATTTGTACATTTTGACTAGCAGTTAGAAAAGGTACTAAATTATGTTTTTGGAAAATATACCCAATTTGACGGCGTAGTTGTAATAGCTTTTGATTGTTAGCTCGATATATTTCCCTTCCCAAAACTTTCACGCTACCTTCTTGCACACTCCGTAAACCAGCCATTAGACTTAATAAAGTTGTTTTACCTGAGCCAGAAGGGCCAGTCAAAATTACAATTTCACCAGATTGAATTGACAAGCTAACATCAAATAAAACCTGTTTTCGTAACGAGCCTTTGCCAAAGTAGTGGTTGAGATGCTGAACAGATATGATAGAACCTTGTGACATAGTGATTACCTCAAAATTAAAAGATAGATAAATTTGTGGTGTAAATATTCTGAAAACACTAAGGTTATTAATGATGGTATAACTTTATCCAAAAAGTTCGGCAGGGTCAGCAGAACGAAGTTTATTCATCGCTAACATTCCTGCAAGAGAACACATAACAATTGTGAGCAACATGACTATTACACCCCTAGTAATAGTCATAATCATTGGTAAACGAGTAGCCTCTTGAACAAAGTTATAGAGATACATGCAAACAGCAAATCCAGGGATATATCCAATCAAAGACATTAAAATTGCTTGTTGTAAAACTAGCTTTACCAAGTAAGAATTGCCGTATCCAATAGCTTTAAATGTTGCATAAATAAATAAGCTATCAGAAATTTGTGTGTATAGAATTTGATAAACAATAATGCCACCAAAGACACAGCCAATCACAGTACCCATATTAAAAATAAATCCTATAGGTGTAGATTGTGCTAAAACGTCTTTCTCTAGTTTTATATAGTCTTCTAGAGTCATTAATTTCACGTCTTGAGGTAAGTCTTTTGAGATTTTTTTGATTATACTTTCAGGCTTAACACCAGGTTTAACTTGAATAACTCCCATCTGAACTTTTTCTAATGGGTGGTTTAAAATCTCAGAGTAGTTTAAATCACTGGTGATGATTACACCATCAGCTGTCATCACCCCACCTCCTAGAGAAAATAATCCTCTCACTTTTATTTGGTGATTAGATACTTCTGTTGTTACTTCTCCATGCTTTTCTAATTCTGCAACGATTGGGCCAAATTCAGGTCGAGAAAGTCTATCAAATAGTATAGTATTAGCAGCTTTTATCAGTTCTTTCTGTTGATTTACTTCTGGCAAATTAAAAACAGGTTGATCGGGTGTAAAACCAGCAATAGCGATTGGTCTATTGACAAAAGTTTCAGGATTTTTAAAATTTATAACGGAAAAATAAAAAGGATTGACTGATGCGATGCCATCAACCGCTGAGATGTTATACAAATAGCGTCGTGGAAACACTTTCATATCAAAAAAGCGCTCGGTATCGCGATGTAGCAGTACTAAATCTGCTTGTATTTTTTTATGGAATACAACAGCATCTTCAAAAAGACCGTCTCGAAAACCCAATTGAATAAACATCAACATCACAGCAAAAGTAACGCCAGTAATTGTTACTAGTAGTCGGGATTTGCGATGAATTAATTGTAACCAAGCAACTGGTGTTGTAGCGTTCATATTTTAGTATTTATCTATTAGTTTAACTTAACTATTGATATCAGTTTCTAATTTGACATTGACTTGCAGATTAATAAACTTAGCGGCTTCGTCAACATCATTGGGATTTAAACGAACTTTTACTTCTACAACTCTTGAATCTATATTGATGGCTGGGTCATTGTTGACAACATTTCTCTTACCTATTTGGACACCTATAGTTTCAACGGTTCCAGAAAAATTTCTAGGTAATGCAATACTCGATATCAAAGCTTTTTGACCTACTTTAATTTTGTTAATGTCAGTTTCGTAAATTTCTGCAAATACATACATAGTTTGAGTTTGAGCTAGATCGACTATTCCCTTTTCACTAATAGTTTCTCCCGGAAAAGTATTAACTTTTAAAATTTTTCCATCCATCGGGGTTTTCACGTAAGCTAAATCTAAGTTAGCTTTGGCTTCCAGAACAGCTGCTTTTGCTTTTTCCAACTCGCTTTGAGCAACCTGCACATCTACAGGACGAACTTCTTTTAACTCTTCCAAGCTAGCTTTAGCTTGTCTAATCTGATTGGGAAACGATGATAAAGTCTGATTGAGAGAACTTTTAGCTTCTTTGAGTTGTGCTTGCAAAGTTTCTACTGCTAAAACTTTAGTATCTTGAGTGACCGCAGATATGGCTCCTTGGTCGTATAAAGATTGAAAGCGTGTATATTCAGTCTGGGCATTTCTCAACTGCGCTTGCAATCCAGCAATCTTAGCTTTTTGAATGTTAATATCTCCTTGAAACTGCGCTTCTAAATCTGCAATTCGTGCTTGTTGAGCGGCAATTTCTCCTTGTTTTGTAGTCCCCGCTTTAGCTTGCATCAGTTGCGCTTGAGCAACTCGAACATCTATTTCTGCTTTATTTAGGCTTGTTTGCAGTTGACTGACGTTATCAAGAACAGCAATTAATTGTCCGCGACGAACATTATCGCCTTCTTTTACCACAACCCGATCTAACCTAGCAGTTTGCAAAGCTGATGGACCAGATAAGTTAATGATTTTATCCTTTGTTTGGATACGTCCTAAAGCTGCAACTGTTGGATTTACAGGTTGTTGAACTGGAACTACTGGGGCAATATTACTCTGCTTTGTAGATTGCAAATTAAAATTTGAGCTAGTGGAAAAAATATAGGTTGGTACACCAACAGCCGCTAGTCCTACAGGAACTATTAAAGCTAGCCTCCACTTTTTAGATTTTGTATCAAAGTTTATTGGTTTGCGAAAAATGTCCATTGGAGGTCAACCTCATTTAATATTCGTGCAATTTTAGATGTTGAGATTTGTAATTCGTAAATATTCTTCAATTCCGAATCATCTCGCTTCTGTATCTTGATAGGGGGTAAGCTAATTATTTTATGCACTCGCTTAGGGACTAGACATCTCCAGAAATTAAATATGCGTTACCCAGAACCCTTGTTTTGACGTAGCACTGCTACGTCAAAACAATTCTTTTTCGGAGATGTCTACTGAAAAATCAAAAAATAAATATCTCAAAATATCTTGTGGTATGGCTGTCCTCACCGAATACGGTTCGATCTCTTAAGGTGAGCAGGGGGAGCAAGAGGGTTAAGTGCTAAGTATGGATGGCATTATTCCGTTGGGCATAAACCCCTCGTATTTTTCATCTGGAGGGGATTTTATGACTTAACGAAGAACAATTAGCAACTTGGGTTAATAGCATCGGGCACAATCTTTTCTACCAGTCTCAACGATTTATACTGATAAGCAATAATTGTTACCAATACAGTTAGTATTCCCATGACAATAAACATCAAACCAATACCACGCCCTTGACCGACACCAATAATTTTTCCTATACTTCCTGCTAAAAGTCCGTTCGGAGTCATTAATGGCTCGAAGATTTTATCTGCCATTGGCCCTGCAACTGTGTAAGCAAAAGGCTGTGACGCGTTAGCGATCGCTCCTATTGTTGCAAAAACTCGACCTTGGAGACTGGAGGGTACTTTCTTTTGGAAAATAACTTGGGCTGAACTGTTAATAATTGGTAGACCAAAGAAAAATAGAAAAGCTATCAGTGCTAAGACTAAAACAGATTGATAAAATCCTGCACAGGTAATGCAGATTCCACCTAGCAGCATAAAAGTAAATATACTGAGAATTAAATGCTGCGACGATTTTCCTGTACTGACGAGAACGCTACTGACCAGCATTCCCACACCACCAGCGGTCATAATTGTACCTAAGTCTGTAGCTGAAGCAAAAGACAAGACTAGAGGTGTAATTAGCATCTGCACAATTCCGACAAGAAAATTGTTAACGGCAAAGAAAAGTAGCAGTGCAAACAGTCCTCTTCTTTTCACTAAATATACTAAGCCGTAGGATGCTTCCTCAAACCAAAGAGTTTTTTCGGCGCGATGTCTATCAATGTACTGTTTGGGAAACGGAACTAGTAACAGAGTACTCAGAGCAAAAACAAAGGTGGCAAAATCAATAAAGATAATGCCATCAATTTCGAGAAAGAGCAGCAGTACACCTCCTAACATTGGTGCAACCAACCGACCAGCTGCTTCCCCGATTTGCAGCATACCGTTGGCGCGTGCCAGTTTTTGTGGCGGGACAAGGAGAGTGGTAGCAGCTGTATAAGCTGGCCATTGAAAGGCGCTGAAGCAGGAACTAATGGCAGCGCCCACGTATATGTGCCAAATAGCTAAATCACCTGCGGCTAACAAAATCGCAATTACCCCTGTAGCGATGCCCGATCCTAAGTCACTAAATACCATCATCCAACGGCGGGGAAATCGGTCTACCAGCGTTCCTGCTATAGGGGAAATCAGAATCATGGGCAAGCTGGTAAATAGGGAAATGAGGGCGAACTGTGTTACCGAACCAGTTCGCTGGTATACCCATACACCCAAGGCGAAGTTAGTTAATTGAGAGCCGATGAGAGAAATCATCTGTCCAAACCAGATGAGGGTAAAAATTTGCATTCCTGTATTTTTTGGATGTTGGGTCATTTCAATACTCCTCATTTACCTACATTTGCTTGCTCAATGCAGATTCCCATCTGTTCTGCAACAGTTAGAATATGAGGTTGAGCCATCATCGTAATATGGTCGCCTGGAACAACGTGAATATCGATGTTTTGAGCGGAAAACTGTCCCCATCCCCAAGCGGGATCTTCGCGTAAATCAGTTAAAAGTGCAGCATCCTCCGCATTCACTTCGCTAGCTCGCAACAGAGTCAGACGATTGGGATAAGCTTCTTGTGGTAAATATTTGATACTAGCTTGCAGATTTGCCTCGAAAACTTGCACCAAACCACGCACTTGCTTTGTATCAGTACCAGCAGGCAGTAAATCAACGGTGATTAATCGCTCTTTGAGATATTCCAATTGTTCGTCGAGTTCTAGCGGCTGGAGCATCTCATAGGATATATCTAGGTTTTTGCCTGCCCAGCGTTCGATGAGACGAGCAGTTTCGGTCAGTCTAGTTGCATCATCGACATCAATATATAAGGGTTTGTCGCTAGCAACCGGGGCTGGAGCGTCTAAAATCGCAACCAGAGCAACCTCATTTCCTGATTTGATTAACTGTTGAGCCATTTCATAGGCAACAATACCTCCAAAGGAGTGACCTCCAAGAAAATATGGCCCTTCAGGCTGAACGGTTTTTATCGCCTGGATATAATAAGCTGCCATATCCTCAACACAAGTCAATGGTTCTGATTCCCCATTTAAACCAGGTGCTTGCAACCCATAAAATGTTTGGTTTTCCCCTAAATAACGAGCCAAATTATGTAAATAGAGGACATTGCCGCCACCCCCAGGTAAACAGAAAAAAGGATACTTGGAATTACCTTTTTGAATTTCTACCAAGGCAGACCAAGATAATATTTCTGTTTCTAGGCGAAGAATATTAGCCAGTTTTTCAATTGTAGGATTTTGGAAAAGTGTCGCTAAAGACAAGTTTTTACCAAACTCTTGGTTTAGATGAGCCATTAAGCGTACAGCTAACAGCGAGTGACCGCCCAGATCGAAGAAATTATCCTTTACTCCCACAGGATGGACGTTGAGTAGATTTTCCCAAATATTAGCTAATTTCTGTTCTAAATCATCTTGTGGTGCTAAAAATTCGGTTTTGAGTGTACTGAGACGAGATGTATCGGGTTGCGGTAAAGCTTGTCGGTCTACCTTGCCATGAGCGGTTAGAGGTATTACCTCTAATATCAAAAAGGCAGAAGGTATCATGTATTCGGGTAACTTTTCCTGCAAAAATTGGCGCAGTTCGCTACTTGTTGGGGCTTGCTCTTGAGGAACAATATAACCTACTAAACGTTTGTCTCCAGGTTGGTCTTCCCTGGCAATAACCGTAACAGAATTTACTAAGGGGTGTTGAGCCAGTAAAGACTCAATTTCTTCTAGTTCAATGCGGAAGCCGCGAATTTTAACTTGATGGTCAATGCGTCCGAGGTACTCTATATTACCATCAGGTAAATATCGCGCTAAATCCCCTGTTTTATATAGACGAGAATTAGGTTCATCGCTAAAAGGATTGGGAATAAATCGCTGTTGTGTTAATTCTGGGCGATTGAGATAACCCCTAGCTACTCCTGCACCACCAATGTATAGTTCGCCGGAAACACCAATTGGTACAAGTTTTTGATTTTCATCAAGCAAGTAAAGTTGAGTATTCGCAATAGGACGACCTATTAAAATTGCACCTGATAAAGAAGTTTGTTCGCTAACTTCATAAACACAACAACCAACAACAGTTTCGGTTGGGCCGTATTCGTTAATTATTCTGATATTTGGAGCATTATCGCGCCAAAATTTCAAGCTTTTACCCAATAATGCTTCGCCACCGATGATTAATGCTCTCGTTTTCGTTACACCTTCGCGGTTAGGTAACATCTGATTGAGCATTTCTAGGTGAGCTGGAGTAATTTTAACCAAGCTATAGTTTTTATCAGACTGCAAAAGTGCTGACAATGCTTCAATTTCTTCCTTCTCAGGCAACAGTACTACCCTTTGTCCGACTAATAACGGTGAGAATAAGCTGGTAATCGTTGCGTCAAACCCTATGGAAGATTGTACTGGAGCGCCGTAACCTTGGGCAAGTTTATACGCATTTGTACACCAACTCAGGTAATTAACTAAACCTCTGTGAGGAATCATGGTTCCTTTAGGTTTTCCTGTAGAACCAGAGGTATAAATTATATAAGCCAGATTTTCTGGCGTGACTTCGCTTACAGGATTTTCAATGCTGAGTGTGGCATTTTCTGGCAAATCTCGATCGAGATAAATTAAACGGGTGTTATGTTCAACAAACTTATCTACAAGTCTTTGTTGAGTTAACAGTATAGGAATTTGAGCATCTTCTAACATAAATCCCAGGCGTTCTTGGGGATATGTGGGATCAAATGGTATATATGCACCACCTGCTTTGAGGATACCAAGGATACCAATCAGCATATCTAAGGAACGTTCTACACAAATTCCTACCAATACTTCTGGTTTTACTCCCAACTTTTGTAGTTGATGCGCTAGCTGGTTGGACTTGGCGTTTAATTGTGCATAAGTGAGATACTCGTTATCAAATTCAATGGCGATGTTCTTGGGTGTGCGTTCTACTTGTTCTGCAAATAGTTGATGGATGCATTTATCTTGTGGAAATTCTGTTTTTGTATTGTTAAAATCAATCAATAATTTTTGGCGATCGCTTTCACCAATTATATTTAAATCAATGATTGCTGCTTCTGGGTTATGAGTGACACTCTCTATTAATGTCAGATATTGTCCGACAATAATTTTGATACTATCCTCTGAAAATAAACTGGAATCGTAATCAAAATTTAAAGATAGATTATTCGGACTATAGCCACTGGAAAGCTTAATTTGATATTTCTCTATGTTAGCTGATTTTTTATATTCCGAAAAGGAAATATCAGCATTTACATAGCTCTGTGACTGTTTCGTAAAATCAAAACAGAAAGGGAAAAATGCACGAGAAGCAAACTTCTCATTTGCAGCAATCAAATGCTCCCAATCAAAATACTCCTGCCATTGTTTGACAAAACGCAAAGACTCAGAAACTCTTTCCATAAGTTCTGAGAATTTCAAAACATCCTCTAAGTGTGAATAAGTGGGCAAATATTTAGTTAAAAGTCCTAAAACTTCTTTTAATTCGTCATATTCGCGTCCATCGCCAGCAGTCCCAATCACAATATCAGACTGACCACTTAAGCGCCAAAGTATTACTTGCCAACAAGCTAATAAAATTACTTCAGTTGAAATATGATAATTTTCTTGCAATATTTCCAGTTTTTCTACCGTATCTCGATTAATCTCCAAAAAGAGCGATTGTGGTGCAAATACAATTTCTCCAGATGATTGATTGACATTTTTACTTTCAAAGGGAATTTGCAAATTTAACACAGAAGAAATATCTTGTTGATGCCAATAATTTCTTGCTGTCTCTGTCTCCTCAGACTCTAATAATTCATTTAGCCATTCAGAAACATCTGCATATTGCATCATTTCATCTGACAGTTCTTCGCTGTGTAAACAAGCTATATAAGAACGACCAATTTCACATATAAGATTATTGAGTGTTGTTATATCTGCATATAAAGCAGGCAAGTTTATAAACAGTATATGCTTGTCTGGAGCTAATTTACTTAAGATAAAATGTAAACTTGCGGCTTGTTCAAAATCAAAAGTTCGGAGGCTTTTATCTTGGAAAAGCGCATCAATTTTGGTTTGTTGTACTTGAGAAGCTAAACTACTCCAGTCGTATTCTCCAAGTGAAATTGTGCTGCGATCGCTAATTGATTGGAACGGGATATTCATACCTGGTAAGGAATGAAAAGCAGTGCGAAATATTTCGTGGCGATCGCTGATATTTGCTAAAGCTAATTTAAGAATATCGGGGTTAAGATTACCTCCGATATTTATCGCGATTTGGGAACAGTAAGCTTGATAATTATCCTTTTGTTGCAACCATAAATGCTTTTGTTGAGGAGAAATGCGAATCAAATTGGTCATTTCAGCGTGCATAAAATTGAAATCCTTTTCAATTAATTAATACTGGCGATACAAGTTATGTAAATTGAACGAAGTCGCACCTGCATCAATGTTTTAATAGGGGTAGTCAAATCAATTTATGCTGTAAGTTGCCAGATTTTAAACAAAAACTCCCAAATACTTACTTAATAAGCATTTGGGAGGATAACATTAAAAACCCTCTGCGTACCTTTGCGCTAACCTCCGCGTACCTTTGCGTTGAAAAAAAGCAAAATAAAACTGCTTTAACAAGGTTCTGCCATCGCAACTACAATCTTTCTTTTGCCGACGAATGGCATCCGTCCATGTGCTGCCAACATATTGTCCAGCATTAACACATCTCCTTTCTCCCAAGGATAAATAACTACTTCTTGGCGATATATTTCGCGGATTTCATCTAAAATAGAGACTTCGATCGGAGAACCATCACCATAATAGGCATTGCGAGGAAATTCATCTTCTTTGAGTAATGCAGACAATGATTCGCGTACTTCTGCTTTCAAGCTGGAAATATGGAATAAATGAGCTTGGTTAAACCACACGATTTCACCTGTTTTAGGATGTTTGGCAACAGCTTGACAAACTTGGCTTGTTCTGAGGGTATTGTTACCTGTCCATTCAAAAGAGATACCCAACTTGCGGCAATGACTTTCTACCTCAGATTTATTTGCGGTTTGAAAAACTTCTTGCCAAGGCAAATCTAAATCGCCATAATTTCGCACATACATGACTTTCTTTTCGATAAACCGTTCTTTGATGGACGGATTGAGGCGTTCAAAGATTTTACGGCTATCAGCGATTGGTGTTTCTCCGCCAATTTCAGATGCTTTAACGCAGAAAAACCATATCTTCATAGGATAAATGGGAGAGTAAGCATTTTCGTTATGTATTGGAATTGCTTCATCTGCGGGATATTCAGTTGAAGTGTAGATTTTATCGCTTACTTCTGTGCGTGGCGTTGAACGATAGGTGTAATCTAAGAGTTCTCCGGTTGAAGCTACCTTCACAAAGTTTTGGAAATCTTCGACTGTATTGACATGGAAATTTCGGAAAAGTATGCCACCATTTTTAAGTAAATTACTTTCAATAAAATCACGGTTTTGCTGCATCCAACTAATTAAATTGACACCATCTACAGCAGGGTAAATGATTAACGGTAGAGGATTAGCTGAGTTGAGCGGTTCTATGTTGACTAATTTTTCAACTACTTTGCGTTTGCCGATTTGTAGTTTTTTGATGGTGTTTGTTGTTAGTTCTAAGTTGTTCATTTTTATTAAGGATAAAAGTTCAAAATCAAACAATACTTGCAAAATTGATTTCTTACACCCTTCTTTGCGCCTCTGCGACGGCAGTCGCTTCAAGTCAGCAAAGCCGACGACAGTCGCCTCAAGTCGGGAAACCCGCCCACGGCGCTGTCTCGTCTTTGCGTGAGTAAAATTCACACTTGATTAGCAACGCCAGAAAATTAAGCTGATTTACGTTTGAACTTGCTCAACTTATTAATTGCTGTTGCTGCCAGTTTTTGGTCTTTGATGAGTTGTTTTTGTTTGTCTGCTTGGACAAGTATTTCTGCTAATGTTTTTAACTGTGCATCAGGCTGTTCAGTAATTTTGTTGGCAATAGTTGCAAAATTGTCTAGAATGTTAGCAATAGTATCGTGAGTAAAGCGGTTGCCTTCATAGCTCAGTCCCACAGATAAATTTTCACCAGGCATAATTACTAACATCAAAGGATATTTTGTGCGTTCATAATTACTGATGTTGTCAATTTTTAAGCCGCTATTGGAATTTTGCAAAGCAGGATCTACCGGGTAATTATAAAATGCGACGTTAGTCTCAAACATTGGTGTGCCGCTAGCTATTTCACTTACCCGTTGAATTTCCACTAAGGGAGTATAAGAGTATTGCTCCCGTTCTACCTGCTGCATGTGTAAATTTTTCAGCCAAGGTAAGATTTGAGAATCTTCTAATACTTGTACCCGTACTGGTAACGCATTGATAAACATGCCTACCATAGTTTCTACACCCACAAGAGATGGAGGTCGACCGGATACAGTTGTGCCAAACACTACATCCTCTTGAGTGCTGTAATGGCTGAGTAACAGTGCCCAAATTCCTTGTACTACAGTGTTAAGAGTCAGTTGATGTTGTCTAGCTAGAGATTCCAGCGTAGTTGTTAATGCTTGTGGTAATTGAATATGCTGCTCATGATAAGTTTGCTTTTGCTGGGAATTGTGAATAACAGACTTATCTGCAATTAGCAAAGTTGGGGCTGTAAAACCTTGAAGCGATCGCTTCCAAAATTCTTTGGCTTGGGAAAGGTCTTGTTGTTGCAACCAAGTTATATAATCTCGGAAGGGACGGGGGGTTTTTAAATATAATAAATCATTGCCCTGATTCGCAGCTTCATAGAAAGCAAAAGCTTCTTGAACCACAATAGGTAAAGACCATCCATCTATCAATAAATGATGGAAAGTCCAGACAAATTCGTAAGTATCATCTGCTGTTTGGATGAGACTACAACGCATCAAGGGAGCATGGTTAAGTTCAAAACCCCTGTTTCTATCTGCTTCCTGAAAAGCTGTAAGTTGTTCTTGTTGCTGGGTAGGCGATAGAGAACGCCAGTCATCAGCAGCAAAAGGTAGATTTACAGTTTTGCAAACGACTTGGTGCGGCTTGTCAAGATTATCCCAGACAAAGAAGGTACGCAAAGCCGAATGACGCTCAACTACTCGTTGCCAAGCTTGAGCAAACGCTGTTGGATTAATATATCCGTGGAGAGCGCAGCTTAACTGTTCGCAATACACCCCAGACTCTGGGTCATATAGGCTATGAAAGAGAATACCTTGCTGCATCGGGGAAAGGGGATAAATCGACTCAATATTTTTCTTTTTGCTGGCTGTGTCACGGATTGCCATTTCTGCAATCAAATTGTCCAGATATTTCTGAGTTAACTCAGCTTCGGGAAAATCTGAAGGTGTATAACCACCAACATTAGCAGACTGACAGTGATTGATAATATCTATTAGTGTATTGATGAAACCAGCAGCTAAAGCCTCAATAGTGGCTTGTTGGTGAATGTTTTGGCTATAAGTCCAATTAAGTTGCAGCTTACCTGATGCTACTAAGGCGTTAACTTCTAGTAAGTGAGTGCGATCGCCTAATTTGCTTTGCTCTGCACCAGCAGATTCTTGGGTCAATTTCCACGAGCCAGATTCCGATAATTCTTGGTCAAATTGTCCCAAGTAGTTGAAACTAACTTGTGCTTGGGGTACAGTTGCGAGTTGATGGCGAATTGCTGAATTGGGGCTGAGATAGCGAAGAATCCCGTAGTTAATACCCCGTTTTTGGCAAGGGCGTAGTTGTTCTTTAATTGATTTTAAAGTTTTACCAGCATCGGCGTACGCTGCCAATTCTAATTTAATGGGGAAAAGGCAAGTAAACCACCCGACAGTGCGCGACAAATCGATGTCTGCAAACAGTTCTTCTCGTCCGTGACCTTCAACATCAACCAGTAGGGAAGATTCACCAGTCCATTGAGCAAAACTTTGTACCAAAGCAGTTAACAACACATCGTTAATTTGGGTGTTGTAAACAGCAGGAACCTCTTGCAGCAAAGCACGGGTTTGTTCTTCGTCGAGAGATACCGAAACTTGTGCGGATGAAACAACAGTATTAACTGCTTGAGTATAGTCTACAGGCAAAGAAGTAGAGCCGGATGACTGAGCCAACCAAAAGTCTATTTCAGCTGCGAGTGCTTCTGAGTTGCTATATTCAACTAAGCGATGCGACCATTCTTTGAAGGAAGATGTTTTGGCTGGAAGTTGAATTGTTTCTCCCCGATTTAGTTGTTGATAAGCATTAAATAAGTCTTCTACCAAAATTCGCCACGAAACACCATCCACAGCTAAGTGATGCACAATTATGAGCAATCTAGCAGGTTGTTCGGCACCAAAGTTGAACAGGGCAGCTTGCATTAACTGTTGTGACAGATTTAAGCTAGCCTGTAGCCTGTTAGCAGTAGTTTCTAGGGCTGCTTGTTTTTCTTGTGAGGCGATCGCTGATAAATCTACACAAGTTAAAATTACTGTACCATCAGCATCAGCATTAGTTTGTAACCAGCTTTCCCCTTCTTGGATAAATCTCAAACGTAAAGCATCGTGGTGCAATAATAATTGCTGCAAGGCTTGTTCTAATATTTCTGGTTTCAGGTTTGCTGGTACTTCCAACAACAATGACTGATTAAAATGGGCTGGTTGAGGTAGATTTTGTGCAAAAAACCAATGCTGAATAGGTGTTAATGGTAAGGAACCTGTAACTAAACCTTGTTCTGCTTTGATGCTCTGTGTTGTGTTTGCCATAGCAGCCAACTCAGCTATTGTCTGATGCTGAAATAACTGCTTGATATTTAATTGAATTCCGGCTTGGTTGGCTCTGGCAATAATTTGCAAGCTGAGGATAGAATCGCCACCAATTTCAAAGAAGTTATCGTGAATCCCCACTTGCTGCAATCTCAACACATCCGCCCATATCGCCGCTAACTTTTCTTCTTGTGGGGTACGTGGAGCCACAAAGTTGACTTCTAACTCAGGACGGGATTCTGGTGCAGGTAATGCCCGACGGTCTACTTTGCCGTTTGGTGTTAAAGGCAGAGTATCTAACATCACAAAAGCCGATGGTACCATGTACTCAGGTAGCCGTTCCTTTAGGAATTGTCGCAGGTCACTAATTGTTGGTACTTGGTCTGAATTAGGAACTGTGTAAGCAACTAAACGCTGCCTACCAGGGGCATCTTCACGGACAATGATTGTATTTTGAATTACGCCTGGGTGTTGGCTGAGTAAAGCTTCAATTTCTCCTAATTCAATGCGAAAGCCGCGTAATTTAACTTGATGGTCGATACGTCCTAAGTACTCAATATTACCATCGCTCAAGTAGCGGGCGAGATCGCCGGTTTTGTAAAGTCGCGCTCCTGGTTCATTGCTAAAGGGGTGAGGAATGAATTTTTGTTGTGTCAACTCAGGACGGTTGAGATAACCTCTGGCTAATCCAATGCCACCAATATGCAGTTCCCCAGGAACACCAATGGGTACAGGTTGCAAATCTCCATCAAGCAAATATATTTGTGTATTGGCAATTGGACGACCAATGGGGGGTTTGTTAATACTGTTGCTGCTACATTCTGCAACTGTTGACCAGACAGTTGCTTCTGTTGGTCCGTAGGCATTGAAGAAACGCCGACCGCAAGACCAACGTTCAACCAAGTCGGGAGGACAAGCTTCTCCGGCTACAGTAATATTCTGCAAAGCTGGGAGTTCGTCGGCAGGTAAGACCGCTAAAGCTGATGGTGGTAAAGTGATGTGGGTAATACCGTAGTTTTGCAATAGTTCAATTAACGATGAATCGGGCAATAAAGATTCTTTTGTTCCCAGGTAAAGTCTAGCTCCCGTTCCCAGAGCCATCACAACTTCAAAAATAGAAGCGTCAAAACTAAAGGAGGCAAACTGGAGAATGCGACTATCAGTTTGGACGTTATAAGTCTGAATTTGCGCTATTACTAAGTTACATAACCCAGTATGTGCCACCATCACACCTTTTGGTTTGCCCGTTGACCCAGAGGTGTAAATTACATAGGCTAAATTGGAAGCGGTAACTGCACTAACAGGATTAGAGTTACTATTGTTGGCAATTTCGTTCCAGTCTGCATCCAGGCAAATTGTGACTGCTTGATGCTGTGGTAACTTCTCAACCAATCGCTGTTGTGTCAATAGCACTGGTAATTGAGCATCCGAGAGCATAAAAGCCAAGCGATCGCTCGGATAATTAGGGTCTAAAGGTACATAAGCACCACCTGCTTTGAGAATCCCCAATAACCCAACTATCATTTCTAGGGAACGCTCAACGCAGATACCCACCAGTACATCTGGTTTTACACCCAAGATTTGCAACTGATGTGCTAATTGGTTGGCGCGATTGTTTAACTCTCGGTAAGTAAGTTGCTGATTCTCAAAGACTACCGCCACTGCATTTGGTGTTTGTTCTACCCACTCTTCAAACAACTGATGAATGCATTTACCTTGGGGATAATCAGTTTGGGTATCGTTCCACTCTACAAGTAACTGGTGCTGCTCCCTAGCACTGAGTAGTGATAATTCCGCAATTTTTTGCTGAGGGTTAGTCACAACATTTTCCAGCAAAGTCTGAAAATGCCCTGCCATACGGCTAATAGTCGTAGCATCAAATAAATCGCTATTGAATTCCCATTCTCCTAAAAGTCCTGACTCGGTTTCTTGCATTGATAAGGTGAGATCGAATTTCGCTGTGCGATTTTCGATTTTTAAGAGATTTAAGCTCAAGTTGGGTAATTCTAATTTACCCATCGGTGCATTCTGCATGGCAAATGCTACTTGGAACAAAGGCATGTGAGAAAGCGATCGCTCTGGTTGCAAAGCTTCAACTAATCTCTCTAAAGGCATATCTTGATGAGCATAGGCATCTAAAGCAACTTGTCGCACCCTTTGTAGCAATTCTGCAAAACTCGGATTTCCTTCTAAATTAGTCCGCAGCACTAAGGTATTGACAAATAAACCAATTAGTGAATGTGTTTCCTGGCGATCGCGGTTAGCAATCGGGGAACCGATAACAATATCTGACTGGTTACTATAGCGGAACAGTAAAGTTACAAAAGCTGCCACCAGGGTCATAAACATTGTTGTCCCTAACTTTTGACACAGGATATTTAATTGTTTTGTGAGATTTTGGTTGAGTTCAAAATTTAAAGTTTGCCCTTGAAAGGCTTGAACTGAAGGACGCAGACGATCTGTAGGTAATTCTAATATTGGTGGAATACCAGCTAACTGCTGCCGCCAGTAGTTGAGTTGATTTTCTAATACCTCACCTTGCAACCATTGCCTTTGCCAATGAGCAAAATCAGCATATTGGATGGCTAATTCTGGTAGTGGAGAAGGTTGATTTTGATAAAAAGCTGCGTATAAACTGGAAAACTCTTGAATAAATACCCCCATCGACCAGCCATCAGAAACAATATGGTGCATTGTTACTAGCAATACATAAGACTCTGATGCCAAATGTAGTAATGTCACTCGCAACAAACAATCTTTCGTCAGGTCAAAAGGTTGTAGTTGCTCCTCAATTGCTAAACGCTCTACCTCGGCAAACTGTTCTTCTGCTGGCAATGTTTGTAAGTCGATTACTGGAACAGCTATTGTTAAACAAGGTGTAATTATCTGGACAGCATTTCCATCAATTGTTTTAAAGTTAGTGCGAAGTATTGCATGACGTTGAATGATTTCTGCGATGATTTGTTCGAGGATATATACTTGCAAATTACGAGTAATTTCTACCGCAGCAGCCATATTATATGCAGCGCTATTACCCTCGATTTGGTCGATAAACCAAAGTCTTTGTTGAGGAAAAGATAAAGGTATTAATTGATCATTGCTAACAGATTCAATTCGTGGAACTTTAGGTTTATTGTTGATTGTAGAAGATTGCTGTGCCAACAATTTTTGCAGAACAAGTTCGCGTTTTTGAGGCGATAGATGTTCTAAACGCTTTAGTAAATCACTCATAAATTTATTGCTTGTATTTAAAAAGGTAACTTTAGTAAAGTTACACAACGTAAGTGGCTAGTATCGGTCAAAATTTATATAGGGCAAGGTCAATAAATTTATGCAGTCACTTCTCGACATATCTTGTTTTGGCATTGCTGATTTTGGGCGTATGAACGATAAGTTAAGCTCGTATGCTACTTGTAAAGCGGCTTTGAGGAGATGTCTGGCAGAAAAACTGAACCCTCGCTGCTTTTTTGAAAAGTCAATGGTAATTCCTAGCAAAATCCCTACATCTAATAAACTAGGCGGACTTTACCGCCACTTTCATTGGATGGTGCAGAGATTTTAAAAGTTGAGCCAGCCTTCTGCGATCGCCCCCATGGTCGATTACCTTTTTCCTGCACCCTCTTGACAAATGTGCAATCACTCTAACCTCTCACAAGTGGTGCATCACCCTCTAGGTACTCAACGTAACCTTCTGTGGGAGTCTCTGTAGGACAGTAGTAGCAATTCTCTAAATAACTAGGAAATCTTATCTGGCGGTTATCGTACACTACTATTTTTTAGCGATGGCTACGCCCGCCGCGAGCATCGCAAAAGTTATCGGTCTACTGAATTTAAAAAAGTAAGATTTCGCGTTCAAAGTTTTCTGGGGTCGGTTCTATCTCCCAAACCAATCCTTCTTGGAGATCGCCCAGAGCTACTTCAATGTAAAGCCTATCTACAGCATTTTTTGCTTGTACTTGGTTTCCATCAAATGGTTGTAAATCTTCTGTCAAAAGTCTCAATTTAAATCCACTGGGAATCATCTCACCTTTGCTTGCATTATGCAGTTCAATGCGCCATACTCTATCTTCAATATTAGTTTTAGGCTGTACGCGCAACTTGTATTGTTGTCCGGCAATGCTGACTTTCCGCACTAAAATTGGCAAGGTTGATGCTTGCTGTGAACTCCTAGCTAATGCAAAATTTGACTGTGACTCGATACTCGCCCAGCCAAATTTCTGTGCAAAATCTGACACCCCAGTTTGCAACCATTGATTAATCGACCACTGTTGTTGTTGTCCTTGGCGTTGTTCATACAATCGCTGTCTCCAACCTCCATGTTCTAGGAGCGCTCCCCAAATTGAAAATGGTACTGCTAGCCGTGGTAAAATCACTTCAGGATTTCCTAGACGTTGAAGTAAGTTGTGTGCTTGCGCGAGCGCTAATTCTGGCAGTGGTACAGTTTCTTCAGCATGGGTCGCTTCTTGTGGACATAATTGACTTGCCATCCACAAGATATTGAGGTTAGAAATTAAATCCTCTCCATCCAAACAATAAGCGCGATCGCTCGCATCGTAACTACCCATACTTTTCAGTAGAGTATGGGTCGTGTATCCCCAAATCCGTATACAACTCTCTTCCAAATTAACTTGTACCGCTAGATAATAATCTGCTGTCCAGGTAGGAATATCCACCCATTCCTGAGGAACGCGCAGTTCGCTTAAATCTGCTGCTTCAGATGGAATTAATACCAACCGTTTTTCTTCCAGGGAAATCGCTACGCCATCGACTACTTCCCAAACGCTGGGCAAAGCGGCAATATTAGGAAAAACAGCAGCATTGGGAGTATGTTCTGATCGTAGCCAAGGCAGAAAAGCATTCAAGCTCAAGCGGTTGAGATATGCGATCCAACGGCGATTACTCGTCGAAAACGCTTGACTTTGCTGCCAAAGTTTGGTTTGCTCGGCTTCCGGAATTTCTAACCACAAATGTGTAGAGTTTATTAAATTGACTGTGCCTGGGTTAAACATCATGTTGATACTACTCCAACTTAGAGGAGGAAAGACTATAGTAAGCTTTTAACCATTCCTCTAAAACGGTGTTGATATAGTTAAGTATGAGTGAGTTTAGAGAAATATGCAGTGACTCTTTACTCCAGTTTGCCAGCTTGAGTAGTAACGAGTCTTTTGCTTTGGCGAGTTTACGAGAAATGGTATATTGCTTAATTCCCATCTGTTGGGCAATTTGCTGTTGAGTCAAATTCTGGCTATAGTAAAGTTTTATTATCTTTTGTGCCTCCTCATCCAGGTTGTTCAACGCTGCAATTAACATATTGCTGATTTGAGATTGCATTGACTGTCTCTCAAGCAATTCTTCTTGAGCAATGATTTCCGTCATTAAGGAGTCCTGCTTCAGTTGCGGTAATATATCTTGATACTCTCCAGAATCGTCATTCCCTCTGGGCGCATTCAGAGAAGCCATACTGGGGTAAAAATATTCTCGTACTGCTTTGGCACAAGCAACCAGCCATTTTTCCATCGTTTGCGGGTTACACTCCATCCCTGGTTGGGAAAGTTGGGTGTGGTGTTCAGAATTGTAAAGCTGGGCGATCGCAATCCATGTAGAGTCATCTGGCTTTGACAGTTGGCGAGTACCTGTAGGGTGCTGTGGAGCATATAGTGCTTGGTAGCATTTCCAAGCTAATACGTAGCGTTGTATTGTCTCTCCACTGAGTCCAACATTTTGTAAAGACTCCACCAGACGCTTTTGAGTCAGTTTCCGTAACAATCGCCAGTTAGTACTAATATCAATTTCATTGTGCGATCGCAGTATTTCCTTAATCTCGTTACTGAAAATTGCACTCGCATAATTATTCAAATTAAAACCCATGTTGGGTTTAAATCCTTTTAAAATTTTATCTACACTAGTTATGACCATTTGAAAGCAGTCAGATACTGTGTATTGAGTAGCAGAAAGATTAGTAATTATTTTGTAAGCCGCCCAATAACACGGTTCTTGTAAATAAGCCGAAAAATGTTCTCTTGCCAGACCTTCTTGTTGAATTTGCCACAATTTATACCAGTAACATATCCAAAAATTCTCTGAATGTTCTGGCTGCGATAGACTTGCCTGACAATTAAGTAGATTTCGCCGTAGTTTAGGATCGATTGCCCAACCAATTATTCTGTCAGCATCTAATTGTAAAAAAGTTGTAAATAATTCATTGATACTTTTACGAGTACGCATAAAATAACTACTCATTCTTGCATAAGTTTTAAGTTATCAACTAAAAAGTCCTGGTTTATGTAATGGGTGATGAACTTTTGCCGTTGGATTGTGCAGGTGGTTCTGCGCTCAGAAGAAGCCAAAGGCTTCGTTTTGCTTGAAAAACGTTGGGTAGTCGAACAAACTTTCTCACTTTTCACGGTATGTGGAAAAGGTCATTTTGAGGGTTTCCAAACGCTGATTTTTCTGTTAACCATTATCATTAGCTTAGAGCTATTGATGATTATACTGTGGAAAAAGCCACGCTTTTTCGGGGCTTGAAGACTTACCGTGAAAAGTCAGAACAAACTTTAACTTTTGGTTGGCTGATGGGATATCAGCGATTAATCAGAGACGCGCGGGTTATTGCCCGAAATATTCGAGACTTTTATTTATCTTGTTATGACCCGCATTATACGAGGCTATTAGCATAATATTTTACCTTTAAAAAACTTTTCAAGCATCCTCTTAGAGGATAAACTTATCGTTGGAGGTAGTGGAGATATATTTGTGCTTGGCAGTTCCTCCAGTGTCTTCTACACTGCATCTAACCAATTTGCGATTATTCGAGCTTTCGCACCCAGGAGTTGGACAAGATTCAGATTAAAGGCAATCTGTCTGAGTACACGTTAAGATAGAATCGCGACGTTCAGTTGGGAATCGGCGCCTTTTAGATGGAGATTCTCTTAAGCAGTAACTGGATTGCTGTTGTTCAAGATACCATCAATGTGCCTAATTCTTGATTTATTAGGCACATAAAATTATTCATAGATATGCCTGTGGCTATGCCGTAGTGGTCAATATCTAGTATGCTCTAGTATGTTGATATCTAATGCTGAGGCTGTTATGCATCAAAAATACAAGATTTTGCGATGGCACCTGGAGTATGTGGGTTTCAATAAAGGACTACAAAATTCTTGCTATAAAAAATGAAAGGCAAAGTAATTTTTTCAAGTAACGCCTTTCGGAGATTTTGAGTTTGGTATAACTTTAAAGAAGTTAATTATAAACAGTAATTTTAGGATAAAACTAGCAAAGATGTCTCCAATAGCTGTTGGTTCTAGTTACTCAAATAATACATTAAAAACAGGAGAAGCCAAGCTCTGGATTTTATTAGTAGGTGTTAACGATTACCAAGATTCGGGCTTACCTTCTTTGCGTTACCCAGCTGTGGATTGCCAGGGGTTAAAAGAAGCACTAATAAAAGCTACACAGGGATTTCCTAATAAAGAAGTAATTATTCATAATGATTTGGCGACACAACCGCCGACCTTGGAAACAATTCGTCGCAGCCTGCGACGAATTGTTTCGCAAACTCGATCCGAGGATTCGATTCTGCTATATTTTTCTGGACATGGCATGTTAGAGCCTAATACTCAAGAGGCTGTACTTTGTTTAGCAGATACCCGCAAAGATGACTTGCTGACTACTGGCTTGGGTTTGCAAGAATTATTACAGATGTTGGAGAATACTGCGGCAAATCAGCAAATAGTTTGTCTAGACACCTGTCATAGTGGAAACTTCAAGTTATTACGGGGAAACGCTGGTAGTGCTAGAGACGGAAACATTTCTGATAATTTATTTAATTGTGCCCCAACCTTCGTGAAGGTGTTACAACAACGGGCATCACAAAGTAAAGGATTTTGCGCCTTACTATCATGCGATCAAGGGCAACAATCCTGGGAATTTTCAGAACTAGGGCATGGTTTATTTACTTACTACTTAATGCAGGGGCTATTAGGTGAAGCCGCTGACTCACAGGGTGTCATCGAAGCCGACGGTCTTTACAAATATGTTTATCGCCAGACGCTGCAATATATTGATAAATTAAATCAGCAACTGCGTCTGATTAATCAGCAAAAGCTTGATCGTGGAGACAGTAAACTTCATCCAGAATATCCCCTGCAAACACCCAAACGAATTGTGGAAGGAGTAGGAGAATTAATTCTTGGATTCAAACCTGATGCGGTTGAATCTCACAAACAGCGACGGGCGCTGGTCATCGATGGACTTGCAAATAATAAAACTACAACAGACTTGAGTCGGCTATTTGCTGGGGCTGGCGGCTTTGAGGTAGAATTTTTTCCTCAACAAGGCAAATCTTGGTTAGAAATACGAGGAACAATCCAAAACTTTCTACATTGGAGTAGTGAATCAGCAACTAAATCCGTTTCGCAGTTAGGAACAATCAAAAATACACCAACCTCCTTATTATACCTACGGGGGCACATCGAGGAAATCGAAGATGGAGAAGCCTGGTTAGTTTTAGGCGATGGAATGCGTCTAAGTCGTTCTTGGCTAAGACACGAGTTACGACGCGCTGCAAAGTCTCAACAAATAATTATTCTGGATTGTCCTGAGGCTACTTCCCTAAACAACTGGATAGAAGATTTGCATAGCGGCACGGAACATGGACAATGTATAATTTTCGGTGCTTCCACAGCAAAGGAGCCAGAACTATTTTCTCAAACACTTCTAGAAACACTTATTGCAGCCAATCCGCAAGTTGGGTTGTCAATTGCCAAATGGATTACTCAATTACAAACGCATTTATCAGCAAAATGTGTCAAACTTGATGTCTGGCTATCAGCTACACAAACAGTCATTGATATTTTGCCGGGTAATATTGGTATAGTTCTTCAAGATTTACAGGCAAAGGAAGTACCATTAAACGAGGAAAACAAACAAGGAAATCAGGAAAATTTACTCCCCAAAGACGTTAATAATTTACCCAAAATAGAATTTGCTTCCCAGCCATTTCCAAATCAGTCCGTTTCTGTTGCTGCTCCTATTGCTACTGATTATTTAGAAAAAACACAACCTCAATTAAATTTCAAGCTAGACTCAGAACAGTATTCTAAATTAGAACAATTGCTGAGGCTATCATTAGGAGCGATTGCGCTTACCATTTTAAAAAGAACTTTAAAAAAGGTAACTAACTCTAAAGAATTAGTAGAAAAATTAACCTTTTACTTGTTACTAGAACAGCAACAAAATTTTGAGCAGCAAGCAATAGCTATCTTAGAAGAATCTACTGTTGCATCTAAAACCACGTCAGATAATTCTTCAGGCATTGATCCCAAATTTATCAGTAAATGCGAGCGCGAGTTAGCCTATGTAGTTGGACCAATTGCTAATTTTTTAACTCAAGAGATTTTGAAATCTGAACCGCAAATTTCCTTACTAGAATTTGTAAGCAAATTGGCAGCAAAAATCTCTAATAAACAGAAGGCTTTAGAGTTTGAACATAGGATGCTTGGTAACTTAAAATAAGTTAGTGAACATTTATCGCTAGCAGCTTGCGGCAGAAAAGTATATCTATCTAGTATTGGTATTATTATTTAACATATTCAGAGCAATTTCTAAACTATGCTTCATCCGGTTAAAAGCGTCCGCCAACGCTCCTATTTCATCTTTATCCTGTTTACCAAAATTGGCATCCATATCACCGATACTCACTTTTTCCGCCACATTAGCCATTATTTTAAGACGCTGTAGCACTGTCTTTTTTAACAACAAATTAATAATGATAACGATAATTGTAAAAATAAGCCCTAAAAGTCCTAAGATTAGATAAAAAGACCACTGAGCAGTTTTAAAAATTTCCTCAGCCGGAACATAAACAATTTGAGTGGCAACAATTTGATTCAACTTCCACCCAAACCCATGTTCTTTTCCATAGGTTACTAATTGGCTTTTAGGAGCCACTTCGGGAGCGCTATGGCAACGCAGACAACTTTGTTGGTCAACTCTAAAAGGTCGAGCGGTATAAAATAATTTATTTTCAAATACATTTCGGAAACCGGATAGACTTTTTAACTCTGGTTGTTGATTAAATTTATTAATAATATCGGCTTCAAATTTGTCCGCCATATCCCTCATATTTGTGGGGTTTGGCGCGGCATCTTTGTAGATAAAATTGCTAAATTCTTGGGTTTTACGTAAAATTTCAAAAGTTTCTCTAACAGAGAATGTTGGGATAACTTCTGGAATAAATTGTTCTTGAGTGTCTACTCTCGGTAACAATAATGGTTGTACGCGGTCATTGGTATATTTTCTAAGTGAATTTGCAATTTGTATGGCAATTATTGCTTGAGAAGACACCTCTTGTTCTGCCTTTTGTTCAAGAACGCTTGATAAAGCAGTACCACTAATTAAAATCCCACCGAGAAAAGCTATCATCACAATTAAATTGACTTTCGTTCCAATTTTCATAACTATTTTTAGTATTTAAGGTTCTAGTAATATACTATAACTATAGCAATCCTAAACGAGTGATTCATGAAGCTTAGTAAAGACAAATATTTAACAATAGACAGATAATCAAAACAACTCTTTGAGGATAGATAAAAGACATTTTGGCAATTTTTGACTCTTCTTTTATCTGGCTTTGTGAGAAAACTAGATGTACTCTACACTCGTTCATGAAATCCGCCCACCTGCTTTATAGACTTGTCGCTTATTAATATCAATTTTGAGATTGTCTACAACAATAACTCCCAAACTAGAAATAGCAGTAGTTGTTGTTCTATCGTTTCTTCGTCGCAGCAACGAGCCAATTCTTGACTCTAATTCCTTGGGAGAGAAAGGTTTCGCCATATAGTCATCAGCACCTAACTCCAGTCCAGTGATTCGGTCTGCTACATCTCCTAATGCTGTGAGCATTATGATTGTACGTCTGATTGTTTCCGTAATTCTTGACAGACACCATAACCATCTAGTTTTGGCATTATTACATCCAGAACTATTAAATCAGGGGTCAACAGGCGAAAAGCTGACAAAGCTTCTTCGCCATCACTAGCTGTAACTACACTGTAGCCAATCATTTCTAACCGCGTCTGTAAAATCCGGCGGATGCTGGCTTCGTCATCTACTACTAAGATTGTGCCTTTCTCACCTGATAAGTTTCTCAACGCTGTTCCTCCACAGCGAGAACTCTCAACCATCCATTATCTGCTTATTAGGAGTCAAAACCAGAAAACAATCTTGAAGTACAGTCATGAGGAAAGAAGCGATCGCTTAATACTTACATCTGTGCAACAGATTATGTTGGGGCATCTGCCCGAAAAAGATATTTATGTCCAATTAATAAATTCCTCGACAAGGGACTCGTATTTTCCATAAATTTGGTGTACCTTGTTAATTCTGTGCAAATTATTTACACCCGACTGACCCCAACTTTCTAGAAATCTACTGTCATCCAAATTTTTTGCCAATACCTTCGAGGAAACAGCCAATGAATACTTCTAATGAGATACATACTAAGAAAATCATCAAAAAATCTGACAAGCTTACCCTGAAACAGATGAAATTAATCGAAGAAGCAGAAGACCAACTTCTTCAAGCTAATACTGTTAATTCTTCAGGCCCTGTGGTTGAGGAGAAACAAGTAGAGATTCCTCTTCCTAGAGTTCCTAACTATATTCCATTTTTTGATAATCCTTCAGTACAATCGGTGGGCAATTCCGGCTGGCAGGTTTCTGATGTCTGGCGGGATATTCGGGTGGATGATTTTTGTGGGTAGACTCTCTATGATTACAATGCGTTCATATATCTATAATTGCTACTAATCCCACACTGGGGATAAAACTGGAAAAAGTGCCGTTGCCACCAGCCCAGAGTTTAACCCCAGAACAGATGGAACAGGTTTGGTCAGCGTTAGAGTTATTGGGAGAAACAAAGCAACGAGATACAGCACTCGTTCACATTCTCAGTCATGGACTCCGGGCTGGGGAAGTTGTACAGCTAAATGTTGGCTCATTTGATGGCAAGCTGCTATTTTTACCAGACACCAAAACCAATGAACCACGCTTAGTTCCACTGCGAAAAGAGAGCCGGGAAGTTTTAGCAGAGTATTTGCTTACGCGCTCACACCAAAGAGAGGTGTTAAACAGCGACTTCCCACTGATGATTTCACACCATGCTTCATACAAGGGTGAACGCTTGAGTTATCACGGGATTTACTTCGCTGTAGAAAAAATTGGTGAAATAGCTCATATTGAAGATTTGCACCCTCACTCCTTTCGTCACACCTACGCCACTGATTTGCTCTTATTAGGTCTTGATCCCAGCCATGCGCGTAAGCTAACGGGACATCAAAGTGATAAAGCCTTTCGACGATATACACTCCGTAGTGAGCAAGAAGCTGCGATCGCTGCCTACTATCGTGCAATCGGTGAAACTCAAGTGGAGTAAGGTATGCCAAAGCCACTTGATCCCAAATGTCAGCTATGCTCCAAACTACCAACAACTCAAGCAAAATTACTGCATGGGCCACAAGGGGACGGGTGTTGGAATCCCAAAGTCTGTCATAATCGCCGTTCGTTTGAATCCCAAAGTCTGTCATAATCGCCGTTCGTTT
>LXQE01000183.1 GCA_003326195.1 Nostoc punctiforme NIES-2108 | reverse complement strand
GGGTCAGTTCGATGAGCCTGTTACCGAGAAGGATCTTACAGAATCCATCATTAAGTTTCAGCAAAAAGTCGGGTTTATGTCTGAAGGGAAAAGTTTCACTCGAGGAATTGAGGCAATACAAAAGCTACCGATTAAGTACCTTGCAACAATGCATGGTTCTATTATTCACGGAGAGTCCATCCCAAAGCTTCTTTCTATAATGTTGGAAACCTTTGGCTGTTAAGTATTTCTGTTTTTACCGAAACATAATACATGCCTCAGTCGTCAGAACAGACATGATTTTTGTACGAGTGGCGGATCTGAGTTTGCGATCGATCGCCTACGCCATCGCTTTGTCTTGCACCAGAAAGTGGAATCATATCTACAAGTTGTCCAAAAATTTCTGGTAGGTAGGAAAAGCTTACTCGTTCATGAAATACTTTCCTTGAGACGAGCAAGCAAACATCATAAATAAGCTAATCGTCATTCATTTTTCCAGACTGATTCGCTTGTAGTAAGGGCTTCAGCCCTGGTGTTATGCAACTTAAATGCTCATTAGCTTACTACTGTGACACTACGAGTACAAATCCTCTCTTGATAAATTTAGCCAAAGTTTGGGACTACCGTTTAAAGAACTATTGCCAGAGTCTGTGATAAGACTTGCAATATCGGAGCTAAAAATTAAATACAAAAAGCGGTTATTTGACCCATTAATAACTTTATGGGCATTTTTATCACAAGTGCTGGATCATGAGGCCCTTGTTGCCGTTTTATAATGAAAGGATGCAAAAGCTTACCATCACCCGACCTGACGATTGGCATCTGCATCTCCGCGACGGTGCAGCACTGAAAGCGGTTCTGCCCTACACGGTGCGTCAGTTTGCCCGCGCGATCATCATGCCGAACTTGAAGCCCCCTATCCGCTCGGTGGCAGATGCGGCTTGCTATCGCGATCGCATCCTCGGCGCCATTCCAGAGGGACAACAGTTTGAGCCATTGATGACACTCTACCTCACCGACAACACTAGCCCCTACGACATTCTCCGGGCGAAAGAATCCCAATTTATCAAAGCGGTCAAGTACTACCCAGCCGGTGCAACGACCAACTCAGACTCCGGTGTGACGGATATTCAAAAGGGTGATCGCGTCTTTGAAGCGATGCAGCAGGTGGACATGCCGTTATTACTGCACGGGGAAGTGACCGATAACGATGTTGATACGTTCGATCGCGAGAAGGTGTTTATCGAGCGACATTTAATCCCCCTCAAGCAGCGATTTCCCAACCTGCGGGTGGTGCTTGAGCATATCACCACCTCCGATGCGGTGCAGTATGTCCTGTCTGCCAACACCATCGCGGCAACAATTACGCCACAACATTTGTTGTTTAACCGTAATGCCATGTTCAAAGGCGGCCTTCGCCCCCATTTTTATTGCCTGCCCATTTTGAAACGGGAGGAGCATCGTCAGGCTTTGTTGCAAGCGGCAACATCGGGGAATCCGAAGTTTTTTCTAGGTACCGATAGCGCTCCCCATACCCGCACCAGCAAAGAAAGTTCCTGTGGCTGCGCGGGATGCTTTTCGGCTCTGCACGCCCTTGAGTTGTATGCCGAAGCATTTGAAAGCGTGAAAGCCCTGGATAAATTGGAGGCGTTCGCTAGCTTCTATGGCCCAGATTTTTATCAACTGCCGCGTAATACCGAGCGAATTACCTTGTCCAAAACGACTTGGCGCGTTCCTGATGAAGTTCCATTTATGGAATCTGGGCTTGTACCTTTGGGGGCGGGGCAGGAAATGACATGGCAAATGGTATGACATTTGCATTGTGCATCAGCCGTTGTGGAATCCTGTCGGTTAGCTTAGGCCAACGAGTAATTTGAATCCTGGCTCAAATTTGAGTCTGCGAATCTTCCATTTTGAGTGGTGATCGCCTTAGCAGAACTTTAATATTTTAGCTAGCACTTACCTGTTGCAATAACTTTGAGTCCCAGGTATAAAGTCCGATTTCTTCAGGTACTCTTGAAAATCTTCCTGTGCGATGCCCTCGCGATAATTCGTTCAGGACTTTGGGCTTTACTTCTATGACATCTGATGGATCAAGTTCTCCATATAATTCTTCGATAATTTCCGCCACATTGAAAACTTTACCCGGATTTTGTGACAACAAAGAGGTCAGCGCATCAATCAAAAACTGCCCAGAAAATTCTCCTTGCATTGGTATAGTATTAGCTTGTGCCTGTGGGTCAGGTTTTCTGTTTTTGCTCTTCTTAAAAGAACTAGTACGATTCGAGTTAAGCAATTTTAAATCTAGGGTAAAAGAACCTGGTTTACCAGGAACAAGCGACCATTTACCGCTTTCTCTGCCATAAGTTAATGTAGATTGAACTCTGCCCTTTACTAGTTTGAAAATATCTGGTTCTAAATCACCATAGAGCGATCGCACCACAAAATCTATGTGACATACAGTACCCCTGTGTTTTTGCAATACCTTTAGGATCGCTTCGGTGCGGTTGAGAGATTGATATTCCGGCAACATTGGAATTTCTGACCACAAGAGGGATTTCTCTAAAGTTTCTTGTTGTGTCTCTATCTCTTTTGATGTTGGCGCTGGTGGCTCGTCGGCTTCACCAGATGTCGAGGATGATTCATTTATTTCTAAATTATTTGTTTGTGAGGCTTCAACCTGACTCGGCTCTACCAACTTCACTTCGGATTCAGTAATATTATCGCTATTTACTGGTAACGAATTATCTTCAAGTGTGTCTGTAACTACCTCATTTACTATCAAAGGCATCTCGATATTCTGAAATTCTGGGAATGGAGTTTCTAACTCTAAATCATTTGTTACAGCAATCTCAGAATTGATAGGTTCTACCAAGTTGACTGACACTTCAGGAGTGCGTAGGCGCAGATCATCATAGGCATCGCTGTTAATCAACGATAAATTTTCTAAAGCAAGAAGGGCTGGCTCACTAATGACTATCGGTGCTTTAATATCTTGCTTTGCAGAAGACGAATTCTCTGTTAGAGGCAGTTGAGAACTAACAGGCTTTACCAAGTTGACTTTTGGCTCTGGCGTGAAATCGTTATTATCGAGGGGCAAGTTTTCTAAACTAGAAGCAACTGGCTGATTAATCATCTCCAGGGTTGGCTTCTGACCGTTATCAGACCAGACAGATAACAATGCTTCTACGTGATTGAGATTTAATAGCGCTTGTATGTATAACTTTTCGTACTTCTCCACAATCGGAGCATAGTAGTCTCGTAATGACAACAGGGGAGCAAGAAAGGTTTCAGGAGGAGGCTGTAATTGTGATTGACTTTCCATAAACTTTTAATTTCACCAAAACCGCTATCCCTTGTACCATGAGTACATTTTTTTGTTGATCCTGATGCAACTAGCTCATCAAACCTGCTGCTAGCTAAATATGTACAACATCACGGGATCAATACATCGATAATAGCAATGAAATCGTTTTCATTGCTAAAAACACATCCAAGATGCTTTTAGAATAACTACTTAGAAGGCATCTTGTTTGCTCTAAAAGTGTTCTCTATTTTGCCAAATTGATATCACTCAAGTAATTCATAGCTCTGGGTTTTCTCTTCTTGAGAGGGACTACTGATTTCTTGGGTGGTTGGGGAGGGCGGCATTTCTCGCAATATAGAGGTCGAACACCAAAGGTTTCTCGTTGTGTGGGTTGTTCGCACTGTTTACATACGAAGTTGAAAACGCGAGTGTGAATTTCCCGCTTATGCGCTCTGACGGTGTACTCTCGGACTTCAATAGTTTTGCTGGGCATTGACTGATTACTGTTGTGGACTTACTTCTTTAATATAGTTTTTCGTCTTAGTTATACAAGATCAGTGCATCATCTGACGAATTCGCTCTCCGCTGAGATTTAGCTGTTGGCCAATCTGAGCGGGATTGAAATTCGGATCGTTCTCTAGCCCAAAGCTTAAAGTCAACATTTGACGCTGTATAGGTGCCATTTCCAATTCGCAATTACCAATGGGCTAACGCCCCGCTCCGCTAACGCAATTCGCAATTAATACCCTACACACGTCACTTGGTCTACTTAGGGCTTCCCCTTGGCACTCTCCCCTTGGGAGAAGACCGCAGTGGCTTATGAATGCGCTTGCTCTAAATATTGATAGTACGTGTGCAAGTTTTTTTCATAATTGAAATTAGCTGCTCTGTACCCAACGGCTCAATTATAAATTACGTCCGCAATTGCGAATTGCGAATTGTTTGGTCAATGGTTCTAAGAATTTAGCAATTCAATTGCTGACTCAATTTTCCTGACTTAAATAGCTGAAAAGGTTAACTTGGCGCAAACCCAATTCGTCGTTGTACAAGAGTATTTTAGTTTTTTGTTTGTTTAACCAAGCTGATATTCTGCGTTCATGTTGATCAAATCGGCTGCAACAACCTCTGCCACAACCGTGTATATCTCTGCTGGTCATCTGTAGTCCGCACAGCCAAAGATATCGCTTTTTTGTCACCGATGATGATCGCCAACTTCCTTGCACGGGTAAGCCCTGTATAAAATAGGTTACGCGATAGCATCATATAATGCTGCATATACAATGGAAATATCACCACGGGATACTCTGAGCCTTGGCTTTTATGGACTGAGACTGCAAACGCCAAAGTAATTTCATTCAGGTCAGCATAATCGTAAACAACAGCCCGACCACCATAGTCAACTGTAACTTCTTGCTCTACGGTGTCAATACTCAAGATATTCCCTAAATCACCGTTAAACACTCCACGGTTATAGTCATTGGTTAGTTGGATAATGCGATCGCCTTCACGTAGAATCATCCCACCCCTATTAATCTCTACCAAGTCAAGACTAGGCGGATTGATCAGATGTTGCAACACAGCATTCAGGTTGCGAGTTCCCACCAGTCCCCGCGACATGGGACAAAGTATTTGCACATCTGTTGCCGGATTAAAGCCCAGTCGGGGAATCAAATCGCTGATCAGTTCACAGATTGCCTGTACCCCGTGTTCTGGCTGATTTCCTCCACCATGCCAAATACAATCAGACACGGGATTATCAGAGATTGGCTCAAGCGCCGGATATTCTCCCTGGTTAATTTGGTGTGCAGCGGTGATGATTGCGCTCTGTTGGGCTTGCCTAAATACTTGCGTTAGCCGAACCACTGGTACTTGAAGCGAATTTATTAGATCAGCTAATACTTTTCCTGGCCCAACTGAGGGAAGCTGGTCTATATCACCTACTAATAATAGTTGCGCTCCTTGTGCTACTGCTTTCACCAAAGAGTGTGCCAGGAATAGGTCAAGCATTGAAGCTTCATCAACAATAATTGCGGTGTGCGGCAAAGGGTTATCGCTGCCGCATTTAAACCCCATTTTCTTGGGGTCAAACTCCAGTAGGCGATGTATGGTCTTTGCTTCAAGTCGGGTCATTTCGGATAGTCTTTGTGCTGCCCTCCCCGTTGGTGCAGCTAGAGCAATAGATTTACCCATTGCTTTCCACAAGCTGACTATTGTATGGGTGGTGAAAGTTTTCCCCACGCCAGGTCCACCAGTGAGAATCATGAATGGAGAATAAGCCGCTATCTCCACAGCTTGCTGCTGCTGTTGCGATAGTTGTATTTTGTGACTAGCGGTAAAACGTTCAATCCAACCACGAACACGAGGCATATCCTGTGCAATCGGTTGGCGTAATCTTCGAGAGATTAACTGCGCTAAGTTCTGCTCAGTATGGAAAAACGTTGGTTTGTAGCACAATAGTAGTTTCTCGCCATAATCATCTCGAATCCTCTCCCTAACCAACTCCTCTCTGCCACCCATATCTTTGATAATATTGGTTATCGCATCTTCTGTCGGCTGATGCTCCTCAGTTGTCAGCAGTTTGATGACTTTTTCGATTAGCTCTGGCTGTGGTAAGTAGCAGTGACCATCTTCTGCGGCTTCACTTAAAGCATGGGTTATTCCAGCGCAGTATCTAAATTCGCTATCAGGTGCAACTCCCAGGTTACGCGCAATCTTGTCAGCTGTAAGAAAACCTATTCCGTAGATATCGGTAGCTAACTGATATGGATTATGGGTAACTGTATCAATAGCTTTGTCTTGGTATTGCTTGTATATCTTCACAGCATAAGTTGTTGAAACGCCGTGGCTTTGCAAAAATACCATCACTTCTTTAATGGCTTTCTGTGAAGCCCAAGCGTTTTTGATCAGAGTGATCCGCTTTTTGGCAATACCCTGGACTTCAATCAGTCGGTCAATTTGGTTTTCGATGATGTCGAGTGTTTCCAAACCGAAGTGAGCAACGATACGCTTGGCTGTGACTGGGCCAACTCCTTTGATTAGTCCACTACCCAAGTATTTCTCAATTCCAGTGAGTGTTGCTGGTTTGGTTTCTTTATAACTGGTAACTTGGAATTGTGGCCCAAACTGGGGATGCTCTCGCCAAAAGCCTGTTAGTTGAAGTGTCTGCCCTGGCTGAATATTGGCAAAACTACCGACGATTGTGGTTAAATCTCTAAACCTGGGGCGTACCAAACGCGCTACTGTATACCCCGACTCCTCTGAATGGAAGGTCAAGCGTTCTATTACTCCAGTGATTATTTCATGCTGGGGAGTAACGTTAACTTGTTGCTGGATGGGAGTTTGGGAAGTGGACATTGCTTTGGGCAAAAATGTTTAGTGCTGTTGTTACGGCAAAATATTCAATATTAGTATTGATGAACTATTAATATAGTACATACACACTAAAATATAATATGCAATTGTCTGCTGGGACAAAGCATTTATATAAACTAGTGTCCTTTATACCGAAATTACAGCATCAGCACTCAAAAGTGCAATCATCACCAGTTCATTGCGGGTACGCGATCGCTGAACCAGAGCAGCGCCAATCGGAGGCATCTTTTACAGATGTGGCGATTTGTTTCCAATCTTTGAAGTAGCGAGTTTTGCTCATATAAAAGAAACACTTAATTAAGAAGATAGTCTTTGATCTTGTTTTGATGAGAGCGCAAAACAGAGAGAGCAAGATGTTCAGTTTTGCGAATTGTTTCTCGACTTAGGTTTAGACGTTTCGCAACTTGACTCAAAGTCAACTGCTGATTATCTGACAATCCAAAACGTAAAGTCAATATTTCTCGTTGCCTTGGCTTAAGCAATGCCAGCAACTTGCTCAAGTCTTGCTGTAGAGACTCAAAAGTTATTTGCTCATCTAGAGAAATGCCATCCATCGGCAAAATATCGGCTAGTTCACTTTCACCCTCATCTCCCACTCGCATTTCGAGTGAGACTGGAGACTTAGAAACCTGAAGGTAATCTCTTATTTGGCTTGGCGACAGATTTAATGATTCGGCAATTTCTGCTACAACTGGAGTCCGACCCAACGATTGAGACAGTTGCTGCTGTATTCTTCTGATTTTGTTTAACTTTTCATTGATATGGATTGGCAAGCGGATAGTGCGAGACTTATCTGCTACAGCCCGTGTTATTGACTGGGTAATCCACCAATAAACATAGGTTGATAGTTTGTAGCCTTTGTTAGGGTCGAACTTTTCGATTCCTCGTTGCAGTCCCAGTGCCCCTTCTTGGAGCAAGTCAAGAAAATCTAAATTGTGATTCTGGTACTTTTTAGCGATCGCTACCACCAACCGCAGGTTAGCTGTCACCATTTTCTCTTTAGCTTTTTGACCTTGTTGAATGATTGACTGTACTTCAGCTTCGCTTTGCCCAAGCGAGGTAGCTAATTCTCTTGTGGTTGGTTGATGGTTTAGTTGAAGTGCGAGATTTGAGCGCTGTTCTTCAATCGCCATCATCTGCTGTACAAGCCTAGCATTTGTAATTTCTTGCTCAGGAGTTAGCAGAGGGTAGCGTCCGATTTCTTTGAGGTAGGAGCGAACTAAGTCCGTAGTTGGGCTAGGCATACTTTCAATTAATTGTGACGACTACTTTTCTTTTTCGTTTGAATAGAATGTTTTATCTCAATAATTAGCTAACAAATCACGTCTTAACCATAGATTTAACCCCAATGTTTATCTTTGGGAAACAAATTTATAAACATAATACTTGAAATCTCCAAATAGGTAAATACTAAAAGCTGCTTTATTTTATAATTAAGTTTTAAAGTGGTGGAGAAATTTTGCTGAGTTAAATCAGAGAGACACTACGCTAAATTTAGAATGAAGTCCTCTTTTTAAGAGAGGATATGTTCAAATTCGCTTCACATTTGAACAAGTCTTAAGAACGCTTTGCGTAGATTAGATGAAAATTAAAAATACTTAGTTAAGAAATAATCATGGATATACAATCTCTACTCACTTTGACAATCGTAGCTATCTTTTGGGCATTTGTTACTCTCGTCATCTTCCAGTTCATTAACGGACTATTTGTATCGGCTGCTTACGCTAGTAATGTGGTTTCGGTTAGCAATGGAAATATAGCCGCTTCTACAATCCCATCAGTATCAGAAGTAATCACACCACAAGCGATAAATTTTGAAAAATTGCCAGATCCTTGGACATTGGAGGATGAAGTTGTTCATTGTACCAGTAACGAAGCAGTTATTCTCTCATTCCCTATATTAAGATTACTGCCTCCAGTTAAAGAAATTTCATCACAACCAAAACGTACTACTCGTTCAAATAAAGCTAACAATCCTGCCAACAATTCGCCAAAAACTAAAAAGACTGATGTAAAGTCTTCAGGCAAGCGCAAGCCAGGTAGACCGCGTAAAACTGCTTAATTCGCTTTTTAATTCTCGTCCGATCACCGAAGAATAAATATCTGAAGGTTCAAAAGTTTAAATGAGGCAAGTAATTGCCTCATTTATTAATAAGAGAAAGGCTTCGCCATAGCACTAGTGAAAAAATAATGTTGTGAGTAATGCAATGGTACAGCAACTTTTCACCCAAGGTTTTCTGTTCGACTTCCAAACAATATTAGATTATGGGCAATCAATATTAAGTGTCGCTCAAGAGCTTTTGAAACCACTACTTCTTCATCGTCCCCTCTCTACGAAAACTGTTCAAGCCCAGATGGATCGCCACTTCCACGGTACTGCGGCACAGGGGGCATGGCAGTGGAAAGATGCTTATGAGGCAGTGGAAGCGGCGCAAATATTATATCTGCGTCAAAAAGGTTATAAACTTTTATCAGAGTCGCCGCAAAGAGTATTATTGGAATTAGAAAAGCTAGGGGAGCAATGCGGTTTTGTCAGATCCAGTAAAAAACAAGCGATCGCAAAAATCAAATCTAAGTAAAAAGTAACTTTATTTACCAAATATGTGCTGATAGCCGTGAGAATTCATCTTGATGAGATATCTCAAAAAGGATTAATAGCAAGTCATTTGACCATTGTTACCAAAAATATCTACAATCAGTCTTTTATACTTAGTATTAATTAAACTGAATAATAAGTTGAGAGTAGAAGTAAAGTATAAAATTTATCAAGCAGTTTCTGCTTTGATAAAGGAATTAAAGATGGAAGCACAAAAATTATCCCAACTTTTAGCTATCCATTGACAACGCAGATGTAACAACATTTGCTGCATTCTCTTTCAACCAGAATTTACTGTTTCCCTTGATTCTTAAGTTGACAACTTGGCGAATTAAACTTTCAATTGCGCCACTGCCAATAGGGAGTTGTTTATCTATTGCTCTATCATATTTAAACGCCCTTTACGATAAGCATCTAAAATATATTTTCGTTTAGTTACCATAATCTTACACCGCTCTCCAGTAGCTACAGCAATCAACTCATCCATCTGGCGGATTAAGGATTTAGCTTTACTTTTTTTAAACTCTTTCTAACTTTTATAAACCATTCTTTGGACTGTACTTCTTCATTAAAAGCTGCGTCTGCAAATACTTTTATATTTTCCGTAACATGATAAAAATCGAATAGCTGATAAGTTTCAACTGGGCATCCTAATCTTGTCAAAAGTGGGGGAATATGTATCCAGATCCACTCCGCTCCATCCCCGATTAATAAGACTTGTTTTGCTTGACTAATTCCCAAGTCAACTAAATACGCTTCTAAAATCTCTAAAAGCGCTTTATATCCTTCATAAGTGCCATCATTTCTAATAGGAATTTCAGAACTATTTATTTTTTTACCTTGCTCGTCAACGACATAAATTGTGAATAATTTTGGCTCAACCCATTTGCCTATAAACCCGTGTCGCTTGGTTTTGGAATTTTTTCTCCCCTTTTTATTAATTCGGATTCTACTCCGACCACCATCTACAGCTATAACAACTCTTTGGTCTTTAAGAATATTACCTTCAGGTAAAATGCCCATCTGCCGATTTAATATTTTAGATTGCCGTAAGTTGATGCCAGTTTGACCAAATTTGTATGTCAAACGCTCAATTCGTTTTAAACTAAGATCAATTCCCCAACCAGTTAAAGTTGTGCAGGCGGCTTTAAAGGAGCTAGTAATTGCACCATATTGAGCAACTGTTGACCATACTAACGGGGTTAATCCTTCTGACATCCCCAACCACTTTAACAGGGGATAAAATCCCTGAAGAGACATTTTATTTGTGGTCTTTGTTGACTTCTTTATTACCATATATGGTAATTTTAGAGTAAATAAAACGTTTCCAACTGTTAAGATTTGGCGTTTCCTATAACCATGTTTTTGCATAGTAGTATCCCACCAGCTTCTTGTTTGAATCATAGCTGTTTGATTAGCTGACTGAGATTGGGAGAGGTTATACAACAAAATTGCAATACACTGTCCAGCTAAAATAAGCGCAATTTCTCTAATTTTTTCTTCTCTTTCTTTAAGAATTTTCCCATTCCATTCTGTGATATTCGTCAACTCTAAACATTTTGTCATCTCCAAAGAAAAATTTGATAATGATTTACTCAAATCTAGAGTTGCACATATATATTTTTCCATTAAATTAGATAATCCCTGTCTCGAAATTATTGCTCCAAGGGAATCCTAACTTTTTGGGGATCAAAAAAAGAGAGTTTTGCAAATCGGGGCTTAAACTTACCTGGAATTATTACGTATTATTATCATCTATATTGTATAAATAAATAGTAGTTGCTGAGATAAGAATTTAGCGATCGCACCTTTTTTAGCCGACCTGACAAAATCGCATTGCTCCCATCTGAATGATGTATCGCCAAACCGACAGCAAAGCCAACGACAAGTAGCAAACTGAGCAAAAATTCTTGAACTCTTTCCTGTGCGAATAACATGGTTGTGATTCCTTTTGTATTGATTTAGATTGAACGGAGGACGTGAGGGCTAAACAAGTAGGCATGACCGGAGGCGATCGCCTCCTCTGACCGCTCTGATGCAGGGTTTCGCCTGCCGTTGGTGGCAATAAAGGGGAGGAAGCGATAAAAACTCCCCATCGTTCCGGTCATGGTTAGTCTGCACTGTCTGGATCTCTGACATCGCTCTCCTCTAAGATCCAGCAAGGGGACACAGGGGTATAACTCCCCGCCAGTGCATTTCGAGTAATTGGGCAAATTGGGTCTCTGACACGATCGTTCCCTATTGCAGATATTTCTTGAGATCCGGCAGCTTGAACGAAAAGAGAACGGGTGGCTGGAAGTTCCGCTAAACCATTCAGCAAGCCGAAGTCATAAATCATGCTGTTGATGCAACTCTAGTGGACAAGACCAGAGCGGAGTGCCCGAATTGCTGCTTGAGTGCGATCGCTCACATAGAGCTTCTTCAAAACATTGCGAACATGGGTCTTTACTGTACCCACCGTGATATAAAGCTTCCCGGCGATTTCAATGTTGTTGTGCCCATCAACAATCAGTTGCAATACCCCTAACTCGCGCTCAGTCAACGATTCAATCGTAATAATTTGCCTGCACTCTGGCTTGATCGCTCGAATAGCAATTGTACTAGCAGGGTTGTTGCCATCAACCTGAACCGAATAAGCTTGCTGAAGTAATTCACTTACTTCTTGTGCAACAAAGGTAAGCGCACTATTCAAACGGGAGTCAAAGTGTTGTTGCGGAAAGGTGCGCGACACTTCAAGGCTATCGACAGGAGTAGAGTCAAGGCATTGCAAATCACGACTCATGAGTTTGTCTCTTAATCTATATTTTACGGTTTAGAACGCATTACCTTTTACGACACAACCCGCTAAACTGCCGCTGATAGCTCTGGTTGAAACTTTGCTTTCTTCGTGCGACAGACTGGACATTTCCAATCTTCCGGCAGATCCTCAAACGCTATTCCTGGAGCAATTCCAGACTTTGGATCGCCTTCCGCCGGATCATAAATGTGACCACAGACCGGACATTTATATCGTTCCATAAGTACCTCCTGAGTAGTATGAGAAAAGCTTGGAAAATCTATCGTTCACTACGTTACTGGTTCACCAACGTGTTCAATCAAACAACTCCTCTTCTTTGTGCGTCTCCAACACACAATCTGCTTTGGGATAAGCAACGCAAATGAGCACATACCCTTCAGCCATCTGCTCTTCACTGAGAGAAGATCGTTCGGATTGGTCAACTGCGCCTTCAATCAGTTTTGTCGTACAAGTAGAACACACGCCCTGCCGACAGGAGTAGGGCAAATCCATTCCTGCTTCTTCCGCCGTTTCTAGAATGGAGCGATCATCTTGAACTGCAACGGTTTGATCAATGTCTTCGGCTTCATTAAACAGCCTGACTTGGTAACTAACTCCCATGAGACAAAACCTCTAATTTCTCTAAAAAAGTGCTGGGAAATTGGGTCGTTGCAAAAGATTAGGGTAACTTCAGCAACATTGGTATAACTCCCCGCCAGTGCATTTCGAGTGATTGAGCAAATCGGTTTAGAAACCCAATCGTTCCCTATTGCAGATATTTCTTCAGTTCAGCGGCTGCCTGGACAAAAAGAGAACGGGTGCCTGGAAGCTCGGCTAAACCATTCAGCAGTCCGAAGTCATGAATCATGCCGTTGTAACGCACGGTGGTCACAGTTACCCCAGCTTCATCGAGCTTGCGTCCATAGGCTTCACCTTCATCCCGCAAGATATCGCTTTCTGCAACTTGAATTAACGTCGGGGGCAATCCTTTGAGTTGCTCAACTGTAGCCTGCAAGGGAGAGGCATAAATGTCTTTGCGTTTTTCTGGGTTAGCGATGTACATGTCATACATCCACTTCATCAACGGCGTTGTGAGAAACCGTTTATCGCCAAATTGGTAATAAGACTCCGTTTCAAAATTTGCATCGACGATCGGCCACATCAGGATTTGCAGCTTGATGTGTGGACTGCCCTTTTCTTTCGCAATTAACGTCGTTACCGTTGACATATTGCCTCCGACACTGTTGCCAACGATCGCCAGGTTTTTGCCATCCACTCCAATCTCATCACCATGCTCGGCAACCCATTTCGTCGCGGCATAGATTTCATTAATCGCCTGGGGATATTGAGCATCTGGCGTGCGGGTGTAGTTGACAAAGACAGCCGCAAACCCTGAATGCACAACAAGATCGCGAACCATACGTTTGTGTGTTGGATAATCACCCAAGACCCATCCACCACCATGAATAAACATGAAAACGGGCAATGTGCCTTTGACACCCGCAGGTCGCACGATGTTGAGCGCGATCGCGTAATCATCAGCAATAATCGTTTTCTCAGACTCATCAATCCCTGAAAGATCAACCTGAACGGAGGTCTGAGTATCCACTAGTACTTGACGTGCTTCGAGTGGAGTGAGTGTTTCTAACGCCACACCTGCTGAATTTAACTCCTTCAAGAATGCTTTTGTTTCCTTAGCAAGACGCGGATCATCTGCAACTTCCAAAATGTTTAGCGTTTGCGGTTTTGCTTGAACAGTCATAAATCCTCCTTGAATTTTATAGATGGTGGATCAGACACAGCGGTATAACTCTCCACCAGTGCATTTCTAGATTGCTCAGCTTAAATCACAAAGAATTTCTGGTCATCAGACCAGGAGATGCCAAGTGTGGACTGGTGTGCCAAGCCCAGATCGTCAGTGCAACACCAATCAAAGCCGGGAGAGTGACAGCAGGAAAATCTTGCGGAATAGTTGATGGAGAGGAAATGCCGACTGCAACTTCCCATAGATGGAAACTGGCATGAGCGATTAGCCATGATGTTGCCGCAGCCCACAGATCAAAGCGGTGCGCTGGTTGGAACATCCCGATCGCGAAAGCAGCACCGAGGAACATTTGAATCATCCCAATATCGCGGATGAAGTGCTGGTTAAAGGAACCCGTGTGGGTCACGCCAGGAATGATGTTGTACCACGCCAGCGGAGCAACCAGCATAAACAGTCCGTTGCCAAACAGAAATAGAACGTTGAACGCGATTAGGATGAATCCCACGACCAACATCGTTCGAGAACTTGCAGTTGCTTTCATGATTGATCACCTTGAAATGTTGAGTAGAGATTACGATCGAACTGGGTTGTACGCATGCACATTGGCATCCAGGCAAGCGGGAGCCAGCCACAAAGCCAGGTTTCGGACGTAGGTCTTAATATCCTCAAGGGTGTGTGGCTCTCGCTTAAAGCCATCCCCTATAGGTTCAGTGACATAACTGGGAGCACCCATGTCGGGGTTCCAGTTGTGATCGGCAAAATGGTGAAAGGTTGATTCAGCGACGGCACGCCCCAGGATGTTGCCTGCGGCGTCCTGTTCCCGCTCAAAGGCGACAGCCAGGTTAAACAGACGATCAGAAATGAGACTTTTACCCATCGCAATCACACGAGCATTGTTAGCCCCTGTGGGAACTCCAACTGCCCCTTCATGGGGATGAGCTGGAAAGAATTGGATATATCTGGAAGGGGAGTCCGGGGTATGCAGGAGTTCATGAATGGGTTCAACGGGTATGATTCTTTGATAGTCGCCGTTGCGCCCGGAGTGGTAGTTAGGCCAGGAAATCGAGGTCGTCTCGGTGTCGTCAATCTGCCACTGGGATTCATCTGGGTCTGGATTGTGCGTGTGAAAATAGTGGGCAGCCCCAACTCCGTCCAGATTGCAGATAGAGGAACCTAAATCTTCATGATCGCGTGTAATCAGGCTACCGCCACCGCGTTGACGAAAGGCATTAATGCTGGCACATTCCGCTGGTGTGATGCCCTTGCCAGTATCGACAGCAAACAGCCATAGCTCGTCGAATTCTGAGTGCTCAAGGGTGCTTAAAATCGGGTCGTTTCCCTCAGCATCTGATTCCCGGTTCCGTGCCACGACCTGACAGAGCGGGAAACCGTTTTGATCAGTTAGAGATTTGAGGTAATCGCGCAACAAGGAGAACCGTTCGATACTCCAATCATCTTCTGATGCCGGAATGGTCGTTTGTAGCAAAATGCGAATGGGTTTTTCCATAGAGTTATTCTGGTAAATTAGCTCCTTGGGACTCCCACCCATCGCCTTGTCGCGACGGGCAGGAAGCAATCACTTGAAGAAACATGGGCTGGCTAGGCGGCTTTCGCTTGGTGACCAAGCCACTGATCGAATTTCGTCGTGCCGATACGCGGCTTGTCGCCAGGGGTGAGGGAATGATCGTTTAGCTCTACGCCGGAATAGCGGGCGTGGATGTCTGTGATCACTTGGCGTGTGTCCTGGTTCGCGCTCAACAATCGGCAGATAAGTTCGTCGAGACGGAATTTTTCGGGACCCGCCACCTCCACCGTACCGTTTACGGGTGCCCCGACTGCAATGTCGGTCAATGCAGCGGCAACGTCATCCGCCGCGACGGGTTGCACAAGGGCAGGTGACGAGTGAACCGTTTGCCCGTCGCTGCTCAGGTTGGCGATGCTGCTCAGGCTGGTGATGCTGCTGAGGAACTCGAAGAACTGCGTGGCGCGGAGGATGGTATAGGGAATCTTGGAGTCCTTGATCAGCTTCTCTTGAGCCATTTTCGCGCGGAAGTACCCCCCCTCTAGAAGGCGATCGGTGCCAACAACCGATAGCGCCACATGATGCCCCACGCCAGCGGCGGCTTCTGCTGTAAGGAGATTATGACCGGCTGTCTCGAAGAACTCCATCGCTGCCTTATCCTCGAACGAAGGCGAGTTCGCCACATCGACTACAACCTGAGCGCCTTTAAGTGCGTCCGCCAGTCCCTCACCTGTGATGGTGTTGACACCTGATCTGGGTGATGCTGCCACGACCTCATGACCAAGCTGGCGCAGATTGTTCACGAGTTTTGTTCCAATGAGTCCAGTGCCACCAATAACGACAATCTTCATACTGAATCTCCTAAATAGTGAATCCCTTGCAGCAGAAACTTAGCTAAGTGATCGGGGACTGGGATCGTAGAACTGGGTTACTGCTAGAAATCAGGGAATTGTGAAGGTTATCAGGCGACTACGAGTGAGCGGTCTGCTATGTCCTTTCCTTCGCACCTTTGAACCTGATGTCACTACATTAGAGAAGTTTTTTGGGTTTGTCGTTGCCTATAAATTCACTACTTTGAGGTCAATTAGGACGAGGCTAAATAAAGAACAGGTGAACTTTTTCGCGATCAATTTTGGTTTGATTTAGCTGAATCCCTTCTCTTGCCAAAGCTTTAGTCTGGTCGTGTTCAAAACAAAAAGTTCACCTAAACTGGTGGTAAAATCAGTCCACTACCATTAATGGAGTAAAAGACGATGGATTTAGAAGATGCCTTGCATGTTGCTAATTCCGTTGTCTTCGCCAAAGCAGGTAGACGGCTCAATGAAGTAGAAGTCGCCATTCTTCTGGGTGCCCTGCAAGAGCAGACCTACGAGCAAATTGCTGAAGTGTCTGGCTACTCGCTCAGCTATATCAAGCGCAACGTCGGTCCCAAACTTTGGAACCTGCTGGAGCAAGCCTGCGGGGAATCCGTCAGTAAAACCAACTTTCGAGGGGCATTAGAACATCAGTGGCGGCGATCGCTGATTGATGCCACCCAAACCCAGACTCTAGCCGTTAAACAACCGAATGCCGCACCTCCAGCCACCGCTACTGTGACCGTTTTGCCTCAGATATGGGCTGACTGGGGAGAGGCGATGGATATAACCCAGTTTTGTGGGCGAACTGGAGAACTACAAACCCTGGAGCAATGGATTGTGACAGAGCGCTGTCGAGTCGTGGCACTGCTGGGGATTGGTGGAATCGGTAAAAGTACCCTAGCTGTCAAACTGGTGCAGCAGATTCAAACCAAGTTTGAGGTAGTGGTGTGGCGATCGCTGCAAAATGCCCCACCGTTTGAAGAGTGGTTAGAGACAGTGCTGCCGCTGCTATTGCGGGCACAGGGAGAGGATGTCGCTGTGCCAAGCAGTCTGGATGGGAAACTGCTGAAGCTGAGGTCGGGGTTGCGTCAAAAGCGCTGTTTGCTGATTCTGGACAATGTTGAGACGATCCTGAGTGCGGGGCAATCTGCCCAATATCGAGCAGGCTATGAGAGCTATGGTCAGCTATTCAAAGAGATTGGGGGAGTTCCCCATCAGAGTTGCTTGCTCCTTACCAGTCGGGAAAAGCCTAGAGAGATTGTGCCACTGGAAGGGGAGCAGCAAGCAGTCAGAACATTCCTACTCAAAGGACTGAACCCAGAAGCAGGACAAGAACTATTTCGCTGTAAAGGAAACTTCGCGGGAACCGACTCAGAATGGGAGCGATTAGTCACCCATTACGGTGGCAACCCCCTGGCGCTGAAGCTGGTGGCTGCCACAACCCAGGATCTCTTTAGTGGTAGCATTGCTGAAATATTGAACTATGTACAGCAGGGGTTTGCGGTCTTTGATGATATTCGCGACTTGCTCCAGCACCAGTTCGATCGCCTGAGTGAGATTGAGCAGGAAATGCTGTTTGAGTTAGCGATTAATCGGGAACCTGTCTTGCTTTCCAAGTTGAACCAGGATTTAGTAACTCAGGCTGCTAGGCGCAGACTACCGGATGCAATGCAGTCGTTATTGCGGCGATCGCTGATTGAAAAGGAGGGGGAGCGGTTTTTTCTCCAGCCCGTTGTGATGGAGTATGCCACCAACCAACTTGTGCAGTGCATCTTTTGGGAAATTGCCAGCCAATCGCCAGAGCGTCTCAAAAGCCATGCCCTGATCAAAGCCCAGGCAAAAGACTACGTGCGAGAGATGCAAAAACGATTGATTGTGGAGCCGATCGCTGAACAATTGCAGCTTCAGTTTGGCAAGTCACAAAGCCTTGAACAGCAATTAAAAAACCTGTTGGAACAGCAAAAGCAAGCACCTCAACCCAATTATCTTGCTGGTAATCTCCTCAATCTGCTGGTGCATTTGCAAAGCAATTTACGAGGCTGTGATTTGTCGGAGCTAGCTGTATGGCAAGCCGACTTGCGGCAGGTCAACTTGGCGGGTGTCAATTTTCGCAACGCTGATCTAACCACATCTGTGTTTGCAGAGACCTTAAGTAGCGTCATGTCAGTCAGTTTCAATCCAGACGGTAGTCTGCTGGCGATCGGCGATTTGGACGGTAAGATTTACCTGTGGCGCGTGGTCGATGGTCAACCGGTTTTGACAGTGCAGGGACATGCGGGTTGGATCTGGGCGGTCACCTTCAGTCCCGACGGAAAAACGCTCGCCAGTTGCAGCCATGACTGGCTGATTCGGTTGTGGGATGTGCAGATCCCCAATCTTGAGCATTCCAATTCTGCAAACCTGGATGCAGCAAGTGATTCTAGCCATCGCCCTGGAACCTGTCTCAACACACTGCGGGGTCATTCTCATCGAGTTTGGACAATCGCCTTCAGCCCCGATGGTCAACTGTTGGCGAGTGGCAGCGATGACCAGACGATTCGGCTCTGGAATGCCCAAGACGGAACCTGTCTGGCGGTTTTGCCAGGTCACACGGGCGGAGTGACTTCAGTCCGCTTTAGTCCCAACGGAAAGTTGCTGGCGAGTGCTGGTGAAGACGCTTCGATCCGATTGTGGAGTGTTGATCGCAGAACCACTCTCAAAACCTTGCAAGGACATAGCCGTTGGGTAAGGACAGTCACCTTCAGCCCCGATGGTCAACTCCTGGCCAGCGGGAGTGAAGATGGCACCATTCGACTGTGGCAGGTCGAGACTGGTGTCTGCTTCAAAACCCTGCAAGGGCATACAGGTTGGGTTACCTCACTCAGCTTCAATCCCAACGGTCAAACGCTTGCTAGTAGCAGTGAAGATGCTTCAGTGCGATTATGGAATGTGCAGGATGGCACCTGCTTCAAACTACTGCAAGGTCATAGCAGTTGTGTTTGGAAAGTTGCCTTTAATCCAGATGGTCAAATCCTCGCTAGTGGCAGTGCGGATCTTTCTGCTCGATTGTGGGATGTTCAAGGTGGTACCTGCCTTAAAACATTTCACGGACGAACTAATGGGATTTGTTCAGTCAGCTTTAGTCCAGATGGCTCCACCTTAGCCAGTGGCAGTTATGATGCCCTCGTGCGGTTATGGGATATGCGACAAGAAACTTGCTCCAGGGATTTGCCTGGACACACTAGTTGGATCTGGGCAGTGGCAGTTCACCCGAATGGTCAACTGGTTGCAAGTGCCAGCAATGATCAAACCGTAAGGCTATGGAATGTGCGAGACGGAAGGTGCCTTAGAATCCTTCACGGTCATACGGGTTGGGTTTTGTCCGTTGCCTTTAGCCCCGATGGACAAACCCTTGCGAGTGCTAGCAATGATCAAACCGTAAGGCTATGGAATGTGCGAGACGGAAGGTGCCTTAGAACCCTTCATGGTCATACAGGTTGGGCTTGGGCAGTTACGTTTAGCCCCGATGGACAAACCCTTGCGAGTGGCAGCAATGATCACACGGTGCGGTTATGGGATGTGCGAGACGGAAAGTGCCTTAGAACTCTTCACGGACATACCTGTTGGGTTTTGTCCGTTGCCTTTAGCCCCGATGGTCAGACTCTAGCGACGAGTAGCATGGACGGCTCAGTTCGATGGTGGGATGTGCGAGACGGAAGGTGCCTGACAACGTTAAACGACCATACCAATGGAGTTCGCTGCGCTGCCTTCAGCCCTAATGGTCGTTTCCTAGCCAGTGGCAGTGACGACCAAACGATTCGGCTGTGGAATGTCCGAGAAGGCACCTGCCAAAAAGTACTGCAAGGACACACCAGTCGGGTCTGTTCGGTTCAGTTTAGTCCGATCGACGTTAGCCTGCAATCCGGTGCAGATGCACTTTTGGTCAGTGGTAGTCAGGATGAAACCATTAAGTTGTGGAATCCGACAACAGGTGAGTGTCTCAAAACGCTGAGAGCCGATCGCTTGTATGAAGGCATGAATATTCAGGGTGCGACCGGGTTGACAGTAGCTCAAAAGACTACCCTGAAAGCATTAGGGGCAATTGAGCATTAAGGTGATCTCAGCAATTGCTCTTGTGTTCGATCTCATCTAATAACTGATGAAACCTATTGAGTGGAAGTTGCAAATATCCGTAAATCTAGCTGGATGCCTAAATCAGGAGGGTGACTTCCTGGCTTAGGCATCCAGCTAGGTCGATGATTACTTGCAGTAAACATCTGTTTTGATAGCAATTCTTGTTAGAAAAATGATATAACATTATCTCAAAATTCTTATCACAAACTGATATAACGTTATCTCATGACTGGAGTCGGAAATATAGTAATCAAGAAAGAGAAAAAATTATGCCTGCCAATTTGACCCTTTCGATTGAAACAAACGCTGGAGGAGTGGCAAAAAGTACTATTTCATACAATCTTGCGTATGAATTGGGTGTTCGTGGCTATTCAGTGGCACTATTAGACATCGATCCTAACGAATCATTGACATTATTTTGCGGATTGGGAGAATTTAAAACTCAGGGAACAATGGCTAATGTTTACCATCCAGACTTCAATGGGAACTGGCCTTTAGTTACAGCTTGGCAAGGTAAGATTGACAAAATTCAAGTTTGTAAAGGCGGAAAAGAATTACACGAAACAATTCGGGAAGTTTCAAAGGATCTGCGTGGAGCTTATACTCTTGCAGATCGGTTGAGTGATTACCCCTTATCTCACGATTTTGTAATTATCGATTGTCCTGCAACATTGGAGCCTTTACCACTGACTGCTCTTGCAGCTTCTAGCCACGTGTTAATTCCCATTCAACCTGAATACAAGGCTTCTCAAAGTGCTGCCGCGATGATTGAGTGGTACTATTTCAACTGCAAGCGGCTGAGATTGAAACCGACTCCAAAAATATTAGGTATAGTTCCTACTCGTTGGAAAAGTGATTGGGGAGCGCATAGAAGTATTGTTGAGGAACTTCCCCTAGTCTGTAAAAATTTGGGAATTCAGTATTTTAGCCCAATTCGAGAATCAGCGGATATTCTTAATGCTTCTGGTAGAGGGCTACCTCTGGGAATTTACAGACCAGGCAAAGAGGCAAGAGGAGATTTTATGCCAATTGTTGATGCACTAGTTCAAGAACTTAAGCTAATAAGAGGTTAATCGATGACAAAATTAAACAAACCGAGTGTACTTGGAATGTTTGCTTCTGCTGCTGGTTCACAACAGATATTTGAGCTTGAAGAACGAGTAGAAGATTTACAGGCAGAGATTACAAGATTAAAAGATGAAGAAGCACAGGGAAAGCTTGCTGAAGAAGAACGTACACTCCTCAATCAAACTATTGAAGACCTACAAGAACATTTGAAAGCATCTGGAATTTTTAAAATTCACTATAGTGAAGTAAGACCCAATCCCAAACAAGCAAGGCAAACATTTACTTCGGATAGTATTCGGAGTATGGCTGTTTCAATTAGAGAGGAAGGGCAACAACAGCCGATTATTTTACTACCGGGAAATCTCATTTTTGATGGAGAACGGAGATGGAGATCCGTTGCAGAAGAGTTACAGCCAGAAATTGAAACACTAGATGCAGTGATGCTTCAGAAAGTTCTTTCTGAAGAGGAATTACATGCACGCACTTTATTAACTAGTCTTCACCGAGAAGGCTTGAATGAGCTAGATTTAGCCGAAGGTTTGATTCAACAGGCTAAGTTAGCTTTGGAATTTGAGCAGGAAGAAGTAGTTAGAGCACTTAGGAGAGCAATAGCTAGATTAAACGCAAAAAAACTTTTGCCCCAATTAACTGAATTGGTTATTTTAACTAGAAAAGAGCAGTCAGAAGGCATTAAAGAATTTAATTTGGACGAAATAGAACAAAGTATTCTTCTGTTGTTATTACGTTTTCAACAAAATCCAGCATCAGTAGATGCAAATGTCTTTCCTTGCTTACGGCTTTCAGAAGACTTAAAAATTGCGATTAGAGAATCAGGACTTGGTGCAAACCATGCCCGATCGCTCCAAAAACTAAATTCTAAAAATTTAAAAGTTGAAGAAACTAAAGCTCTTAAAATCCGACAAGATGCTACATCACAAGTTTTGCAAGAAAGGCTAACAGTCGCTCAAACTCGTTTTCTAGTTGCCCAAACTATTGCTGAACATGCTCCTGAAACAAAACCTAAACCAAGTCCCCAAATCAGTTCTCTAATTCGAGATGTCTCAGCAACTAAGATCGAAGATATCCAGCAAGATCAACTGAAAGATTTATTGGCTGTATTAGAAGCTAAGGCAAAAGAGATTCGGAAAAACTTGAACTAATACTATCTCGTCCGACTTAGTTCACTGAATCGGAGATGTCCATGTAATCTATAAGTGCTTATCTAAACTACCCAAATGGCTTTCGCCTGAATCCCGCAGAGTCAAACCAGAATTATCAGCCGAACGGTTTCAGCATGTGAGATTTCTAGACTGCGACAAAGCAGTGAGCCGAATTATATTTGAGTGCTGACACTGCCAACAGGAGATACTTTGTGAGTTTACGGGTGAGCCTGTAGTTGGAGAATATAATGGACGGACTTCAATCATCCAAGTTAAAGTTCAATGCCCCAACTCTGAGTAAACTGCTATTAGAGTGAGTACGGGAGAAGTGCTTTCTACAATAGCGATTCCTTCTCCTTGGACATAAATAAGTTTTCAAGAAACCAAATAATCTTTAATCTGGTCTTGCTCACCTCGTAAAGCTTTCATTCCTTGTCCATGAGCAGAGCGTACCTTGGAATGACTCCTCTTCAATCAGATCCAGAAATTCCAGGTTACTCCAGCGACATTTTTTAGCTACCGCAACCACTAATCGGAGGTTGGCGGTAATCATTTTTTGTTTAGCCAGCTGACCAAGCTTTTGGATTTGGGTTAACTGTGCTTCTGTTTTATTTACCTTGGCAGCTAGTTCAGCCCTAGTTGGGGAACGCTCTAGTCGTTGCACTTGAGAATCGTTTTGCTTATCAAGTTTTGCATTGACCTTACAAGTCTTGTGTAGATAATCTTTTACTCTGGCAATAGCCTTGGAAAGCGACCAATTTCTCGTAGATAAATTCCAGCTGTATCAGATATAGGGCTAGACATCTTACGGGAAGCTATTTAATAACAAAGACATTGACAGGAGAGTATAAATCAAACAGTCAACCATTTTAGAGGGTGTAGGGAACCAACGTTTTGAAACGCGGGATTGAAGCAAGGACGCTTTGTATTTCGCGCTATGCGTCTCGAAATAAATATTTTTTTAAGTGGGCTTTAGATCCACAACTAAAGTTTTTTATTCCTTCTTCTCTATTTTTCTTGTAAGTTAATTTCTACTGCGTTGATAGATAAAGATTTCAAAAATTCTCATGGGGGCTATATGGGGGCTATGTGTACCCCAAGAATAGATTAGGACTTCGATGAGAATTTGACACCTATATGGGGGCTTTATGGGGGCTTTATAGGGTACATTTAGCTACTTGATATTTTGTACCCCACTTAGCCCCCAAGGGGTATGATAAGCTCTTGAGGTTAGAGAGGGAAGGGACAGAGTTCTGGGGAAAGACTCATAGCAAGTTATTCTTCTCTCCCCTGCTTTCCTGCTCCCCTAAATAATCTGAACAGATAACTTTCACAAATCAAAGTCTATTACCTTTCTCTTTATGTCTAACATTCACACCTTGCAAAAAATTTTTCCTGCTGGCTTTGATAACGGTTACGGAAGCCTAAAACTTTTAGTCGATGGCTTTGAAGTAGTTCGTGTCCCCAGCTATATAACCAATGCCGAGATGGAAGACGTACCTGGGAGGGTAGTTTTTAACGGTACTGCTTACACAGTTGGAGAATCAGCTTTCCGTACAGGAAATTATTTTGACCGAAACACTGATAACAATGAAAACAAAGTCAACAACGCATTATTGACATTATTCGGTGCATTGGCACATCTTCCACACCGTAAGGCTTGGCATTTAAAATTAGTTGTTAGCTTACATGATGTTGCTCTGGCTGAAGAATTGCAAAAAGTACTAAACGGGGAATATCAGCCAATACTTGCTGGCAAACAATCAGAGGTGAAGATCGAAGTCCTGAAAGTCGTACTAGAAGGGATGGGTGCATTGTTTGGGCATCAACTACCGAAAAAATTAACCATTTTAGATTTTGGCAATGGCACAACTTTGTATTCTCGTTACAACCAAGGGAAACGAGAAGTTCACACCGCCTACCCCACTGGCGTAGAAGTTCTCATCAATGATATTTCCCAAAAGATGAAGCACTTAAATGGCGGAAAAATTGGGGATGCCTCCAAAATCCGATTTTGTCTGGAAATGGGGCATACTCGGTACAGCCGGGACATTGATATCAAAGATGTTTACAGCGCTTGCTTAAAAGATTGGTATGAAAAATACTTGAAGAAAGTGGTGAATCTGACGCTTGATGCTAAACACCAAGGGGATGAAATCTGGGCGATTGGTGGAGGCTGCCTCTTACCTGGATTTAAGAAGCTTTTAGAGAAAAACGGCTTCAAAATCCTGGACAACCCAGTAGAAGCTAATGTCTCTGGGCTTTTAGAGATGGCAAAAGCCATCAGCAGCAAGAATTCGCCAGCTACATCTATTAAGTGATCACAATGACAGAAAAACTTGACTTAGCTCCGATAAAAATTCGGCTTAAAGAAAACTATCGAGAACGCATATTTGTAGAGTCCCAACAACTAGGTAAAAGTTACCTGGAGACGCTTTACTTCATAAGGGACTTGCTATTTTGTTTTCATCAAGACTGGATTAGCTACATGTGCTTTGAACGATAATTTGGCCAAAAAATGAATCATAACCTGACCAATAGTTCACGTAATCTCAAGGCTTTGAAACAATCAACATCTCATGCTGTGAATCAAATAATGACCGCAAGTTTAAAATGTGCATCATAATACGACCAAAAGTTTAATTTCAACATTATTAAATTTAGGAGTATTCAAACACTTCAATTTCAGTCTAAATTTGGAACTTTTGTACTCAGATATGATTCAAAGCGGTCATGATATGGTTCAAAACTATATTTTTATCTATATTTGAGTTAACGCTGATATTTGTTTATTGCGATCGCTCTGTTTGTAAGAAAGGCGATCGCCAAAATGGCTTTTCCCAAGTAAAAATGATAATCACGGAGAATTGAGTAGTTGCGCGTCTCGTAACTACCCACTTCTCCCCTCTACGCGATAATCATTACCAAATAAATTCCCTATATATGAAAACAGAAGTATATATTGGACACCTAGTTTGTGAACCATAAAGTGGCAATTATTGCCATTTTATGGTTCAAGTCACAGAGAAAGCGGTAATTTTTGGAGGCGAAAAAGAATTAGCAGGCGCGATTCGAGAAGTAGATGAAAAATACCATCCTGATGCGATCGTTGTTGCCACTAGTTGTGNAAGCGGTCATGATATGGTTCAAAACTATATTTTTATCTATATTTGAGTTAACGCTGATATTTGTTTATTGCGATCGCTCTGTTTGTAAGAAAGGCGATCGCCAAAATGGCTTTTCCCAAGTAAAAATGATAATCACGGAGAATTGAGTAGTTGCGCGTCTCGTAACTACCCACTTCTCCCCTCTACGCGATAATCATTACCAAATAAATTCCCTATATATGAAAACAGAAGTATATATTGGACACCTAGTTTGTGAACCATAAAGTGGCAATTATTGCCATTTTATGGTTCAAGTCACACTACACAACAAGTAGCTTTCACGCCGATTACTACTGAGTCGAACAAACTTTCTTCAATGACTTCAACTCCATTTGCACAGGAGAAAGAAGAAGATTCTGAACCGGAAACCTTCAGCGTTGACTTTGATTTATAGCCGAATGGCACGCTTGATAACGGCAAATCCCTTATTTATAAGGCTTTTGGGTGTGGGGTGTAGTAATGCTCATGCCAGCATTGCGTAGCAAAGAAGTTTATTTATGTTCGCACTCATATTTACTTTTCTTGATTTTTTTCCTACACCCTATCCCCAATAAGTTCATACTTGGCAACAATTACGCTCTGATTTACGCCAACATCAACTTAATCGCATTGAACAACTTCGATTCCGTCGAAATCCTCAAGCTTACTTGAGAAATCTTGAGAAAATACTTCTCTAGCAAAGTTTGCGGTTCTAGTTTTTTTTGAGGAAAATATGCACTCTTACTTTACTAAAGAGAATTTCGAGTTTGGCATAAGAGCCGCTATCGTCCCCAAGCGCGATATATCATCGAAGCAATTTGGGTGTGACTGAACAGCAAAAAGAAAATGCCAAGAAATCTACACCGTTGATGCTTCTAGTAATGACTGACCGAGATAACCTCCTACAGCTTTGACACCAGGTAAAGCGAAGAAATATCCACCACCAATGGGGCGAATATACTCCTCTAAAGGTTCCCCAATCAAGCGATTTTGCACCGTTACAAAGCCCTTTTCTAGGTCAGCCTGAAAACAAACAAACAATAAACCCATATCTAACTGTCCAGCTTTGTCAAACCCGCGTGAATAGTTGAAACCACGCCGCAGAATCAAACCTAACTCTGATTTACGTGGATTAGCAAGGCGGATATGAGCATCTAGGGGGATTTGTTGACCTTTGGGATCTTGAGCATAATTGGGAATATCTTTCTCGTGGTTCATCCCCAAGGGTGCGCCAGAATCCTTACTGCGCCCAATAATTGTCTGTTGCTCCTGTAGTGGTGTCCGATCCCAGCGTTCGACTAAGTTACGGATTACCCGCACTACTTGATAGCTTCCTCCTACTGTCCAAGCTGGTTCGCCGTTGTTTGGCTTTACCCAAACAATCCGGTTCATCAATTTATCATCGCTAGCATCTAGATTTGCTGTGCCATCTTTGAAACCAAGCAGGTTACGCACTGTGGTTTTGCCAAGCTTTTTATGAGTATTGGGTGGTAGAAAACCCTCTATTTGCCAACGCAGAGTTATCAAGTCAGGCAGATTCTTGATAATATCCCGCAAAGCATGGATGTTTGCTTCCTCTGTGTTGGCACAAAATTGTAGCAGTATATCCCCATGACACAAATTCGGGTCAAGTTGGTCATTGGGAAAACCTGGCATGGTGTTTAACCGCTTGGGTTTTAATTTCCCAAGTCCAAAACGGTTATCGAAGAGTGAGTCACCCACTGCTAGGGTGATGCTAAGGTTATCGGGAACCACTACAGAACCAAGAATTCCCGAATCACTGGGTGGAAATTTGGGGTCGCGTAGCTTGGGTGTTCCCCCTGCCATGAGAAACTGAATGCGATCGCTCAAGGTTTGAAACAAGCGCACCAAATCCGGTTTGGTTTTAGCTGTTGTGTCAAATGCCACCATCAGAGCAGAAGCCGGGACAGGGGTGATAATACCTGCTTGGTGAATACCAAAAAATGGCACAGTCTCTTCAGATGGGTCTTCAGCAGTTTCCGAAAGAGTGCGATAACCCCAACTGGTCAAAGCTGCTACTCCACCTGCTGCTGCCATACCAATCAGCAAATCACGACGGCTGATGCGGGGAGTAATACGTAAACTTGGTTGCTCCGAACTTGACATAATTTACTTTTCTAGGAATAAAATTAGTTAACGCCCAAAGTACCGCGCAGTTGAGACAAATCTTCAGAAAGAGCAGCGATCGCTGTTTTCATGTCTTTCTTGTCTGTTTCACTCACCTTGTCGTATGCAGCAAAGCCACCATCAGGGGTTTTGTATTTAGCAAGTCCTTGGTTAACTTTGGTAAAGTTAGCATCCACACGTGCTAGTAAATCTGGGTTGGCTTTTTGGATGATAGGGCGCAATAACTCCACAATCTTTTGGGAACCCTCTACATTAGCGCTGAAGTCCCATAGGTCAGTATGGCTATAACGGTCTTCTTCTCCAGAAATTTTGGTAGCAGCTACTTCTTCAATCAAGCCAGCAGCACCGCCAACCATATTTTTTGGTTCAATGGTCAAGGTGGCAATGCGCTTTTGTAGATCCAGTCCATCTTTCTGTAGCTTTTCGGCAAAAGGTTTCATCCCTTTTGTAGTTTTGTCTTGGAATAAAGCTTTCTCTATGCGATGGTATCCAGTGAATTGCGGGTCAGCCTCTTTTTTAGCAAAGTCATCAGCACGGGAATCCATCGTTTTATCGAGGTCGGAGAACAATTCAGCTATCGGTTCTGCGCGTTCCCAGTGAACATGAGTAGAGGCATAGAGTTTTGTAGCTCTGGCAAGATCGCCAGCAATCACGGCATCTGTGAAAGTCTTGTTGTCTGCCACCAGTTGGTCAATTTCTTTAGTGACGTAGACTTTGTATTCTGCGATCGCACCTACTAATTTACCCTGATCTACAGTCCCTTTGGCTTGAGAATCTCCAACTCCTACTTTCACTGTGATTTTCCCTTTGGGATTGCTGCGTAAACCGCAAGCCATGTCATATTCACCCGGTTCTAGATTGGTTTTGAGTTTTTGTACGAATCCAGGAGCAATATTTTCCCGTTCCTCAATGACTTTCACCCCAGACAAAATTTCCCACTCCAAAGGTTGGCTGCTTTTATTGGTGATTACAAAGCTGTTTTGTCCAGATGTCAGTGTCAGCTGATTGGGTTCGCAACCTTTATCTGTTACAGTCAAGGCAGTTTCGGCAGGATTGCTGCTAGAAGTATCACTGGCTACTTTCGCTTCTGGAGGATTACTCCCCAAAGTATCACTTGATTTGTTGGATTCACAGGCAGCTACTGTCAAGGCAATTAGACAGATAATTGTTGAGTACTTTAAAACATTTTTCATTGTTGTATTTTCCTAAAAGTTATTGAAGTAGCTAGGAATGCCTTGCTGTACTTTTCTGTCCAGCGTTATCCCCCAAGAAGAACAGCAACATGGTAGGAATTAGATAGCTAAAATAGGCGATCGCCTCGCTCACAGTAGGGGCATCGTTATATCCAAAAAATCCCGCCAAAAGGGAACCTAAAAACCCATTATTGGGAATTACCCCGCTAGCATCGAATACCACTGTTTGCAGTAAATTCCACACTCCGGCTTCATGGAAAGCTCTCACTCCACTTGCTAAGAGTCCAGCAGCAACCAGGATAATGAAGGCTCCTGTCCATTTAAAAAATCGCCTCAGATTGATGCGGATACCACCTTGGTAAATGCCTATACCGACGGCTACTGCTGCTGCATATCCAAATAATGCTCCCATTGGGGCTTGAAGTCCTAAATTTTGCTGGAATGTTGCCAGTAGAAACACTACTGTTTCCAAACCTTCCCGCAGCACAGCGAAGAATGCCATCCCCACTAGTGCTGTACCCCATTTATCGCCCGACTGAATAGCCGTTTCAATTTGGGACTGTAACTCGCCTTTGATAGAACGAGCAGCACGGCGCATCCAAAAAACCATCCAGGTTAGAACCCCAACTGCGACGATGGAAATTACTGCTGCAAATAATTCTTGTTCTTGTTGTGGAAAATCCTGGCTACTTATTTGCAAAATAATTGCAGCGAGTAGACAAAAAAAAGTCGCTAGTGCGATACCAATCCAGACTGACTTCATCAAATGGGTACGCCCAGTTTGCTTGAGATAACTGGCAATGATGCCCACGACAAGCGCAGCTTCAACGCCCTCTCGGAACATGATCAAGAAGGGAAAAAGCATGGATAACCTTATTAATTATGATTACTATCAAATCATGATGAGAATAATAACTTACTTGAGAACATTTGTATATAACTGCGAGTCAAAAAATCTCTAAAATTCTGGAAGCATAAATTTTTTGTTGAATTTACGGTCTGTCAAATATTGCAGACTGTAAATTAATTTCTCCATGTAACCGAATATGTTCAACTAACCGCTTAGTTTCACCACCAGCTAACTCTAGTTCCCTGAGATTGCCCACCAAAATAAACAATTCCCTTGCCCTACTAACGGCAGTATTCAGTAAATTGGGTTTCCGGTTAAGGAACCAAAAACTATGCTCTTGGTGGCACTGGTAAGGAGAAAAGATAATAGCTGCTTTCTCTCCTCCCTGGAAGGTGTGAACTGTGCCAATATCATCCCAAGAAAAGTTTCGCCAACGGTTAGATAGTCGATACTTGAGCGCGTTAGCTTGCTGCGAAAACGGCGACATCACCCCAATTGTTTTTGAGTTGTCATCCGAGTTAGTAGAGTACCCATGTTTTAGCAAAGACGCGATCGCAGTTTCTACAGCATCGATTTCTTCGGGATTGGTGTGATTTAAATGGCTTCCCTCAACGTGATAAGCCAGCAGATGCTTAACTGTTGCAGTCTGGTCAAAATCTGAAAGGATTTGCAGACCACCGGGATAGTTGGGGCTGCAAAACTGAATAATGGGTGGGGTGCAACGGTAATGATTAGAGAGAATAATGCCGTTGCCCAAGTCGGATTCTGTGCCACTAGCACCAGCAGCGCGATGATAAGATTAGCTCCTACTCTAGGGTTAAACAGAACCTCAACCGAGTATTACACGGAAGAGGGATTTGCATCAGACATCTGATAGTGCAAGCGTAAAAGATTCTGTTGGGTTGCTAACGGTAAGAGAACTTGAAATTTTACGTGACCATGTTTTGTCTAAACTGAAGTTAGGTAAGCAAGCTACTGGGTATAAAACTGCTCAGAAGGTTCTCAATCGTTTTATTGCTGAACTAATCGGTTCAGTTTAGCTGTTTGGGTAATTCGCCAACAGTATCCCCACCGGAGGTGATCGCTCTTAAAATTGACTAATCGGGGACTGAATGCTTTACAGTGCTAGCGTAAAGTTCCCTTTTTGGCTCTATTTTACACAAATTTCTGTGCGATGGCTCAAGCGCTACTCTAAGAGCGATCGCTTTGCGAAAAAGAAAATAAAAATTCTTGAATCGATACATTCAAATGAATCCGAAACAATTAGAAGACTCCATTTTTGAAGCTGTCTCTGACGCGATTGGAAGAGAATGGACAATTGAAGAAAAGCAGTTGATTCAGAATGATTCCGAATTGCAAAGTCGCCTAAAAGAATGGCTCAATAATTCCTTGAGTGATACTTGTTGGCATCCAGACAACTATAAATTAGTCCAAGACTTAAATACTCCTTCAAACTTCAATCCCCCCACAATGTTGAAAAATGAAGAAATCCACATTCCTTTTTAAAACCTTTTGTATTGCTTCGTACTTGATTACGAGCCTTGAGATCAAAGAATAAGCTTTTAAGTCTACAAAAATTAGTAAGTTTTGTGCTTAATAAGCGGGTATTCATTCCAACTAACGATAAAGCACCGTCAATTTTAGCTGCTGTGATTCAGATTCTTGGATGAAATTTGTAGCCGCTCGACAAAAGTGGCTACTTTTTCGATTTGACTATCCGGCTTTCAACCCCAAACAAATCTTTGTAAACTTCATGATCTCGGAAAAGCTCCATAATCAAGCTCCGAGTAAAAGCACAACAAATCATATTCCCTCGCGCCTCATACAAACCAAAAGCTTTAAATAAATCTTTTTTAGCGCTCTCAATATTGCCCAGATGGAATCTGACTGTCCCTCGTCCACAGTATGCTTCTGCACAATCACCATCTAGAGATAATACTTTTTCTAAATCAAAGAGTGATTTTTCTAATTCCCCACATAAAAAACAAATATTCGCCCTATTTATATAAGCTGATAAACAGTTTGGGTCAAGTAAAATTACTTGATTGTAATCTAAGATAGCTGCTAGGTTGTCACCAGTTAAATTTTTATACGTATCAGCACGATTTAGATAAGCCTGGACTAGTTTTGGATTCAGAGCAATGGCTTTAGTATAATCTTCAATCACCTTGGGAAATTCTGACTTATGACAGATTTTTGACCGAGCTARTCCTCGATTATTATAAGCTTCAGCAAAATTCGGATTCATTGMYAATGCGTTATCAAAAAGCTGAATTGCAYYTTCATAYTTTTCGATTTGAAACTGAATYAKYCCTATAGTATTGTGAACTTCAGCAAAATTAGGATTAAGTAGTAATGCYTCTCTAAARCACTCRATAACTGCATCTAAATTRCCTGACTTTAGATGTGCCAAACCTTGATTATAAGAAACCTGTGCTTGCTCTARATTAGCCGTCTCCATAGTGTTGTTCTCCTTTTCTATTCCTTAAAAAGGCTATTTATGATAAATAATCTATCTTTGTAAGTCTATTTGTTGCGTTTGAGATTTAGCTAATATTTTATCAATTTGAGTATTAACATCTTCAAAAGTTTGCAATATCTGTGGAGTTAGTTTATTAGTCTGCACTTTGCCAGATTGCAAGTTTAAAATTAACTCCCCATTTTTCTGCGAAATAGTTAAATCTCTCTGCTGGGTATTGAAAGCCAAGTCATAAATCTTTCCTTGGACTTGAGTACCATTTTCATTAGACTTACCCCAAACCATGCCAATCCTTTGAGCAATTTGAGTCAACCGACTGATGGCTTCAAGCTCAAATGTATCTTGATTCATTACTGTCAACGCTTGGGCTGATAATTGCTCACCAGCTTTAAACCCAGTTGCCACCTCTACAATGCGTTTTTTGTAATTTTCCGACTTCCCTAACTTATCTGCGGCATTGTACCAATTTCTCAAGTCATCAATAGTGACTGTCGGGAGCTTCTCTACACTTAGAGGTTCGGTTTTCACACCATTACTAATGTCTGGTGTAGAAGGAGTAGTGGAGAGTAATAGAGTTGATTGGTTAGGTGGGGATTGTGCTGTTTGTTCTGGTGGTTTCAAAAACTGCGGTCGTGTGGCGAAGGAATTAACCCTTTGTTGATACTCAAGAGTAGATTCAATCACAGCCCCAAATTTCTTGGACATGCTCTCTAAAGTTTTGGCAGGGATGGAGCTATCAACCAAGTTAAATACAGCTAGACCTTTTTTAGTTTCCCTGATAACATCTTCTATTGGTACTTGCTCCCATTCAACTTTTTGAGCAGTTAACCATTTTGTCACAGTCTCAGCTTTCTGGTTGTCAACAGCCAAGCCCATGACTCCAAGTTTTTTGTTTGATTCTGTAGAAAATAAGAAAGTAGGACGCTCTTTAATCTGATGTAGAATATTCGCACTACTCTCAATCATCTCTTGTTGTTCAGTATTAACTGATTGAGTCCCAAAAGCCTGAAATTCCTTTGTCCAAATAGTAGGATATTCAACGGTATTAGGGTCAATTTGAGCGCAAATAACAGAAAAATTACTTTCAATGATTGCAGGTGCAAGTGTAAGTTTTCCGGTTTTGAGTAGCCCAAGTTGTCTGAGCGCGTCTTTGTCTTTTTTGAAGTGCAATACCCCCAAGGGTTCACCATTCAAAAATACAGCATCTCTAGTTTTAGAAGCTGAGGTTTCGATAGTCAGTTTTCGGTAATCTTGATCATTGAATGTCTGACCAGAAAAATCATAGAAGTTAATTTTATTAATTTTGAGGAGATGACCATTGAGAGATTCACCCAGGACAAAAGCTTGATCTCCAGTTTCGGAGATAGAAGTAAGTTTTAATTTTAGGGGATTACCATTTTTCAGGTAATCAATTTGTTTCAACTGTTGGACAGAATCACTGTCTAACTCACCCAGAGTTTTCCCATCAAGTTTGATTTTTACTGTTTTGTCAGTCACCGACACAGTGCCAAATTCTAAGTTGACCGGTTCGGCGTTAAAAACAAGTCCTGCATAAGAGAAGTTCTTGAGTTCACGGATAGTAATTTCAATCGGCTCGTTTCCTGGTAGTCCAATAGTTGCTTTGGCAGTGGCAGGTTCCACGCCAATGAAATTAGCTTGCGCCTTTGTGCCAATTGGTAATATTCCAGTCCTGGTTTCAAGCATAGCGAATTCCTTATATTCGCTGTCAGTATCTTGGACAAACATTAGTCTGGAAACGTGGCGTTCATGCCCCGGTGGGTGGTGACTAGCTCTGATTTCTATCGGGTGCTTTTCGTCTGGGTTCCACTTTCTACCCAAAAATTGATTTGCCTCATTATTAAGTGTGACTAACTTCGGTTCGGTAAATTGCAGTTGCTCCAGGCGGGAGATAATTTCATTGGGGAAAGCAGCAAAGGCGAAGTTAGATACTTTTTTAGCGTAAGCTTGGGGGTTTGCATTTTCTTTTCTTGCAACTTCGAGTTCATCTTGGCGAGATGCACAGATGTTCCAAGCGGCGGCGGCAGATGCAAGTTTTTCTGACTCTGGGATTTTCGCGTAAAATGCTTCTGCCGCATCATTTGCCAAGGCAAAGAGTAGTTTAGTTTGGCTTCTAGTAAGTTCTGGTTTTAGTTCTAGGAGTTTAGCTCCCTGCATGGTCATCCCCGATTTGAGATTGTGGTCAGTCACAGATTGTTGGCTAACTGTCCCCAGGTTGCGGTAAGCGGGTTTTCCATCTGACCCAACCTCGCCATCTATCTGTGCAACTGCTAATAATTTGTGGGGGCGTTCTTTAGTTCGCCATTTCTCTGGTATTTCGTCTAGGCGAATGTTCAACGTTTGGGCTTTCCAAATCAGAGGATGTTCGTAATGGGTGAGATTGGTAATTTCGAGTTGGCAAGACTGTGGAGTTTGGATGATTGCTGATGGCCCTTTCTCGGTTTCCCGCCGTCGCTCCATACGTACCGCAGCGTTGAATTTCTGATCAAACTCGTACTTGGCGGCGATCGCTGCAAATTTTTGCTGTGGTGTAAATTCCACTCCTTTGAATAAGTCTTTAAACTGGACGATGGGACGCGACTCTAACTGTGATTCTTGGAAATATTTATTGGTTTGGCTAATTAATAATTCTACTGGTGAGTAACCTTTTGGTGTTATCCCTGTGCTTAAATAAACTGAACGCGACTTTTTATCTTTAATATAATTAACATCACGATATAAGTAGCGACTATTTTCCCTGATTTTATCCATCTCAGGTTTTTTAGCACTTTTGAATAAATCAACCGCTATTTGGTTTTGATAACATCCTTCTTCAATCATGCTCCGGTACATTTGACGGTTAATGTCCATTGCTTGCTGGATAATTTCGGGAGTTCTTTGACAATGAGCAAGTTCAACAACCCCTTGCATATAAGGCTTGTATTCTTCTCGGATTAACTTTGGATCTTTCTGGCGTTCTTGCTCAAACAGGGTTTCGTAATGGTTATAAACTTGGTCTAGATAATTTGATTTCTGCTCAAAAGTACCATAAGTCTTTAGTACCTCAATTTCTGATTCTAATGCCTCCAGTGCCGTTACTTGATTGTTGATTATACCCACGCTGATGCTATCGCTCATGTGGATAGCTATTTCTTCAAATGGAGGCTGGCTTCCATTTTCCGAATAAAATGATTGCTTTTTAAGCTTAACTGTGGGGGAATAGGCGTTTTGGGGAAGATTTCTTCGCTCTGCCTCTGCTGTTAAATTAGGATATAAGCTGGCTCGTGCTACACCAATACAATCACCATCGTAGTCTCGTGCTTGGCGTTCTGATTCGGTTTCTGCTGGGTCGATAAAATCAACATCAATCCCTCGTCCTTCTAACTCTGTAATTCTTTGCTGTATGCGCTTGTGGTCTTCGTCATTGACTACAATTATGCCTTTGAGGTCTTTACCATCTGGCCCGAGTCGATCTTTAACGTGCTTGTTAGCAGACACACACAATCCGTTAGAATTCAGAAAAGGAGAACGGAAGTTAAGAATTTTCTCTTCATTCTTTTCCCATGAAACACAAATTTCACCATTTTTGAGTTCTTTGGATGGAATAATCATCCCTCGGTCAAAAGTAAGCGTTTTCCCCAGAGCGATATCTCGCCATTGGCTCTGTAAAAACCGACTTAATTCCTGTTTAACTTTTTCCGTTTCTAAAAGTTGTTGATGACCAAGTAAGTCAGTTTTGATGAGTTTGTACATGAACAAGTCATCTTTAGTACTCTCGTCATCTAATTCCTCGTCTGTATCTAAATCGTCATTTGTCCCTAAGTTTTTAACATCTATTTCTTGGTTTGTGACTTCTCCTATTTTTAATTTACTTTGCTTCAATGACTCTTTGCGTTTTTCGTATTTTTCACAATAGTCAGCAGCAACTCTTCTTGGGTCATCTTGAATAGAGGCTAGTTTCTCAGCTTGTAGCTCTAATTTTTCGGCAAAATCTTTAATTCCTTGGGGGAAAGATGCTAATAGTTGGGAGATAGACATCTGACCTTGCTGAGATTGCCCTTTTTCGGCTAACCAAATATCTTGCTGATACAACCCTGGCTTAATTTGAGGTTTAGTCGCCCCTGTTGGTCTATCCTTATCTGTTCCCTTAAAACTACTTATGGGGAGAATTATGTCTATTTTTGGTTTGTTATTTGGCTCTGCATATTCTATTTTATCTAGTTTGTATGGTCGGAGTGTCCCTTTACCAAAGCGGTATTTAGTAGCATCTTCTCCGTTTCCTTCCTTCCAGCCGAATCGATGCTGGATAACACGGTAGCTTTTATCTTGTTGTGATTCTCTTGAAGTGAGCTTGTCATAAAGTTGTGTTGAAATCTGTCCATAACAATCGCCAACTAGTTTATATGCTAAATCATTTGATAAAATCCCTCCATTTTGACCGGGATTATTATTAGAATCATCTACTACTAGAATGTTTAGCTTCTCGTGAATCGTATTTTTACAAGCCCCAAGGAAGATGGAACCATAAGCTCCACGGTCTTTACTATCTGGACAAATTTTTTGAATCGTTTCTAAACATTGTTTTTCTCCATAAAGTAAGCGAGTTTTAGAAGATAATAATAAGACGTGTCCGTCTGGATGATTCCTTAAATCTTCGTTTTTACTGTATTCATCTGAATGTCCAAACGAGAATTCTTTATCAGGAAAGTAAGATTCTAGTAAAGTATTACTAAGTTTTTCGGTTAAAATATTTTTACGCTCATCTGTATAAATCCATTGATTGATACGGGGATCAAAATGCTTTAGTTCCAGAGTCATTATTAAAAAAAATGATGAAAATTGGTTAATATTTTGGGAGGTTTTTATGTCAAGAATTAAGCGCTGGATAAATATGAATAAAGAAGAGTTCAATGCAGATGGAACTTTAAAAGATGAAGTAAGACAACAAAAGTTATCTCGTGGCGCACATCCAGAAGCAATCGATGATTATGCTCGTAGATTAAAAGAAGAGTACGACGAGTGGAAGCACCTGGACGAGACTGATCCAGAGCCGTGGCCAGTGTATACAGCTTACGATTTTTTCAGTGAACAAGAGAAAACAGAGTTTAACCCTGACGGCTCTCTCAGACCTGAATATGTAGAGTACGCTCGGCAAATTGGCATCAGTGAAAGTGCCCTGGAACAGCTTGAGTGGCGTAAGAAAAACGAAGTCGAGAATTATAATGCTGTGTCTGCTGATCATGCAGAACAAGGTATTAACTTTGGTGAAGAACGGATGAAAGAAAGGATTGAAGACAGCAGAACCTACGTTCAACGCCTCCGCCAAATGGAACATGACTTGCAGAACTTCGAGCCGGAAGATAGCTTGCCTTTTGATAAAAACACCTCCTATTAGAGTAGGTGAAGTTACGCTGTAAGACCCTTTTTATCTATCAAATACAGTGATTTTAGCTGGATATGTGAAAGAAAGCGATCGCCTCACCTTGGGCATAAAAGTAAATATTCAAAAACTGCCTTTTTAGTTCGGTCAGTAATTGCAGTGCGGTCAAGAAATATACCGCACTGTAACTGTATTTATCTATGATGCTTTTTACTGGGTGGTGAAGTGTTTTTTGATAATTCTTTGCCAAGAAATAATTCTGACGAAGAATTATTAGATATTGATGAAGTAGCTATTTTATACATGGCAAAACAGCAAGAAATAGCGACTAGGGAGATTAAGGTAGCCTGACCAATTATTTGCCACAAGTTAGAAGTCAGTTGAGACTGAACTCGCCTAAAAAAAACAGACTCTAACTTTTGCTGAGTCGTGCGATTTTTCAAGTACTCTAAAACTTGCAGACATTCAGATATGTCCTCGCCTTTGTGGACTTTTTGGCACAGCAGAATTTCTAAGCGTTCAATGCGACGTTCTGGAGTTGATAAGTTGATATCATCCCAATCGTCCCAAAGTTTGATTTGTTGTAGTTCGGACATAATATGATTCAGACGTTGTAATTAGAGAATTTTCTCAATGCTTACAAAATTACTGACGGTGGCGATGAGGTTTATTTTTAGAGCGTTCGTACTCTATCAATAATTGCTTTGCTTGTTCGGGGAGAATCACCTGCTTTTTGTCAATCCGCAATTGGTAACAGTAGCTTTTCTTATCAGGACAAGGGATAGTGCTGGGGGTATTAATCCCAATCATCACAGAACCAAGAGCAACTGCGGAAATGGTAATGGAGTAAGTAATTATTCCTGAGCGACCAGAACCGATCCAACCACCGAGCCAAAAAAGAAACTCTTTAAATTTTTCAAAGCGTTCTTGACGAACTTTGATCCATTCTTTTGACTTTTTGAGCTTTGAATAGAGTTTGGCATTAGATGCTTTCTCAATCTGAATGTCAATGGTACGTTTCTGGTGAGCAATTTCTTGTTCTAATCGGTACTCGTTCCATTCTCGGACACGTTGGGCGATAGCATCGGCGTGGGCGAAGAATGGGGTAAGGGCATCGGATGCCACTGGCTCCCCATAAGGGTTTTCAATCGGGACTTTCCCTCAATGCGCTCTAATATACGTTGTTCTAAACCAGAGTAAAAACTTTTGATATCTTGTTTATTTTCTTCAAGAGCTTTCACTACATTCTTGAGATACATTTGATTGACTAGCCCTGGTATATTTTGGGCGCGTTGTAGTGTAATGCTGTCAACTAAATCAACTAATTCATCTTCTGATAAGGATGCAGAATCTCCAAAGAACTCAGCAATTTGTTGGCTATAATCTTGAAATTGAACTATGCCAAAGTGAGCTGCCACTTGTTGGTGAGATCGTCCCTGCTCCTTAATCAAATCACAAGCCTCTATCAAGCGCTCGCACTCTAACTGACGGTACTCTTTCTGATTTGGGGATAGCCCACAAGCCGCCATAATCTCGATTGCTTCAGTCAGTTCTAATTCAATGCCATACTCTGATTTGATGTGAGTTAACATTTCCAGAATATCCATTGGTGGAAATTCAACGGAGGCAGCGCGTTTTTTCTCTTGTCTTTGAAAATGTGCAGATGCTTGTTTATAGGTTTTACCCTGTTGAATCAACGCTCGAATCACATCAAAACGGGACTGAATTTCTTCATCACTGTAATCAGCTTGGTCAATAGGTAAATTACTTGCTGTCAACGTGGCATCAACGTCTTCTACAGAAAGTGAATATGTTTGTTGTAGCAGTTCTTTGGTATAAGGCATAATTTTATTCCTAGTTAAAGGCATTTTCTAGTAAACAATCATCATCCTCGTGAGTAGGTGAAGAACCCAAATGTGTATCAACCTTGTCAGTAGGGTTTGCAACGATTAGATGGCTCTCCAGTTCTTGCTCCAAGTTAAAAGTTTGAGCTAAATAAATAATTTGTTGTTGCAGTTGGTAAATTGAAATTCTTGCCTTTGATTTTAAATCTGATTCTGAGAACCCTCCTAACCACCGACAAGCTATCGGATGCCAAAAGGCAGCGATTGCCCAGATAATCATCTTTTGTCTCGGAAATTCAAGAGTTTTATTTTTGGGACTCAGATATTTTAAGAGGGGCAAATAAGGAGATGAAGTACTGAACTGAAAACGGAAATCAACTTGCTCAGGCATGATTTGCGACCTGTTGAGAATTTTTACAAAGATAAGAGAAAAAACCGTAGTTATCAGTTAAGCGAAAGGATAAATCTGATTTAGGTCTCTCAGCTAAAAATTCTTGCTGTACTAAATATTCCAAGGCATCACAAGAAATTTTTTCTGGACGCGGAAATAATCGATTCAATTCACTCTTGAAATAATGGGCAGTTCCACCAGCAAAGATAATCTCATCAATATCTGATGGAATATAACGATGCAAATAACTTGAAAGCACTGCCCAATATTCTTCACGAGCAATACTGATTGCTGATTTGATTGATTGAATTTCTAATTCTTGTAGCAAAGCATCTTCGACTCGAACTAAAGGTAATAAGGCTTTGAGATTTATTTTGGAACCCGCAGCACTAATCGCAGCCGCAAGAGTCAGAGATTTTTGTCCAGCTACCCGACGCTGTACTGATGATACTAACTTATGAAACCCTAAATCTTCTGTAACTCCACTTGTCATCGCACCCTTATCCATAATCAAAATAGAGGCATTGCGATAGCCAATCATCACCACAGCTATTTTGCGTGAACGCAAGTTATGAGTAGTTGTACGTCCTCTTGAGAGCAATCCAAATCCTTCAGGGCGGCAAACAAACTCCACTAGCTTGAAAGAGCGTTTTTCACCTTTCCATTTAAAGTTGAGCAGAGCGCCTGTAATCGATATCTCAAATAATTTGCGATCCGAGTATTCTCCGTAAGGAAACAAGATGCCTAGACGAATACTTGCACCGTTGGCTAACGACTTCTTTTGGGCTATAGCACCCACTACAGCCAAGGTTTTATAAATCGCTAGCTCAAATTTTGGCTGCTCTAACTTCAAATCTGCAAAAAACCTCTGACAAATTAATCCTACACCCCAGCATTGCTGATTGTATTCAATCCAAGCTGAATTCTCTGGAGAAGATACACCAATCGCATCCTCCTCATAACTTAAAAGGCTTTGTTTCGGGATTAATGCTGTGTAGGGTTCCATCAAAAGCAACTCCGGCTTACTTGAATCTAGAGTAAAAAAAACTCTACTCAACGATGCTCCCGGATCGAATGAGATTATTAAATCTGCCATCTACTTTCAACAAAAATTACTCAACCATTTCATCAAATCATAAGTCGTTAATAGCGCAATTATGGCAAATTTATGGAATTTGATAAAAACAGGCTTAAACTCATATAAATCCGGCACAACTCTGGCACAAGTCTAGCATAACTCTGGAATCTTAAATAGTATTTATCAACAATTTAATTTTGTTGATAATCAAGCGCTTTTTTCTCAAATAAATGGCGCGACTCTGGTGCAATTCTGGCGCAACCCCCCTAAATACAACACTTTCCAAGATATATGCTATTACAATGATATTATTATTTTGGTAAAGCAATAATAGCAAAACCTTACGCACAGTACGCCAAATTTGGCGGAAAGTTTTTGACGGAAATTTGCTATATTTAAGTGCATGAGAGTTGGTGAATAAAAATTTGTTGCTGTCATTGTCTCACCAAAAAATTTTCACTCGGCATCAAACCAAAGCGAGTTTGATGTCGGCGTTCAACAATGACTTGAATATTTTTTGGGAGTTGTCCAATAGTCGTCGAGTTAAGTTATGTAAATCTCATGGCAGAGGTGAGCGATGCTAACAGCTGCGAACGTCTCTTCAGAGATGGCGGTGAACTACTTCATCAAGAACTACTACCACCAAGGGAAGTCTCGCTGGAGTGGTGAAGGCGCTGTGAAGTTGGGATTGTCAGGAGCAGTTGAAAATCAGCAAGCGTTTAAAAATGTAATTTCTGGGCGATCGCCTAATGGTCATGAGCAGCTTAATACCAGGGTATTGAAGCCCGATGAACGCAGGGCAGCGCTAGATTGTACATTCTCCGCCCCCAAAAGTGTGAGCCTAATGGCGTTGGTAGGTGGAGATGAGAGATTAATTGCCGCGCACCATCAGGCATTAAAAAAAGTATTAACGTTGATGGAACAACGTTACGCCATAACTAGAGTCACACAAGGAGATTCTCGTCACAGGGTAAACACCGCTAACTTGGTGGTTGCAGAGTTCGATCACATTGAGAGCCGGTCTTTAGACCCACATCTGCATACCCACTGTTTAGTCATGAACACAACTGAGGCTTCCGGCAAATGGATGAGTTTGGTCAATAGTGAGATATTCGCCAACAAGAAATTCCTGGGCATGGCATACCAAAGTTATCTGGCAACAGAAGTAATCAAGTTGGGGTATGAAGTCGAGCCACGTCAACATGGACAATTTGAGATCAAAGGGTTCAAGGAACAGGATTTGGAGGCGTTCTCAAAACGGCGACAGCAAATCATTGCGACGGCGGGTGCATCAACTACATGGGCAGAACGCGAAAAAGTCTGGGATACTACTCGGCAGCGCAAGCAAAAGGTAACAGAATCGGAACTCAAATCTCTGTGGCATGAAGAAGCTGCGGCGCTAGGCATTAGTTTTGTTCAACCTTCTGAGCCAAATAGTTTTGTACAAGATTCTTTTTCACAACAAACTCTAGAAGATGCTCTAGATAATGCAATCGCACATTGTAGTGAGAGGAATGTAGCCTTCAAGCAGGAGGATTTAGAGAAATTCATTCTAAGAGAAAGACTTTTTACTGATGTGACTGCAATTGAGCCATTGATCAAGCAACATCAAGAGTTAATTGCTCTGCCTGGAATGCAGCTGCAATACACAACATGGGCAGCAGTAAAGCGAGAACTGGCAACCATTGAATTGATGCAACAAGGAATTGGGATACTCAACCCCATATATAAAAGGGAGACAGTTGAAAATTACTTGGAGAAAACTTCACTAAACCTTGGGCAGAGGCAGGCAGTTTGTCTAGCTGCAACGACAACAGACCAATTCATTGCGTGGCAAGGGGTAGCCGGGGCGGGTAAGACTTTTGCCCTCAAAGAATTAAACGCGCTCGCGCTAGCCCTTAGCTATACAGTCAAAGGTTTTGCCCCTTCATCAATGGCGGCGAAGGTACTAAGTGAGGAACTAGGCATACATTCTGAGACTGTAGCTAGCTTATTAGTGGGGGAACCACCTAAAGTTGCAGAAGTAAACCAGATTTGGATTGTAGATGAAGCAGGGTTACTGAGTGCTAAAGATGCTCATGCCCTGTTAGAGAGAGCTACACTTCTTGGAGCAAGACTATTACTAGTAGGGGACACTAAGCAATTATCGGCAGTAGAAGCTGGAAATCCGTTCAAATCTCTGCAACAAGCTGGGATTAAAACTGCTCATCTCAATGAATCGAATCGACAGCGAAACCCAGATTTAAAGATAGCAGTAGACTTAATCGCAGATGGCAGAATAGAAACGGGATTCAAGCAATTAGAGACAATTGGTAGTATTTACGAAGTTTCGCCAGAAGCCAAATTGGAGATGATTGCTAGTGACTACATGGCACTGACAAGTGACCAACGGCAGCGAACTCTAGTACTCGCTGGCACAAATGTAGAGAAATTGGCACTTACCCAGGCAATCCGAGGCAAGCTGAAAGTTGAGGGAAGTCTAGGGAAAACTGCAAACATCAGCCAGTTACAAGCGAAAAATCTTACAAGAATCCAGATGCGCTACACCCATAACTTTGAACTGGGTGATGTGGTGATGCCGACACGCAATTACAAGCGCCGGGGTTTAGAGAAAGGCAAGCTGTATGAAGTAGTCAGTAAGGATCTTGATCGATTGATTTTGAAAGCAGATGATGGAAAGCAGTTAGAAGTAGATACCAACTTTGACAAAGCAGTTTACCAGCGTGATGAAATTGAGATTGCCGTTGGCGATCGCTTGCAATGGAAGAAAAATGACCGCCAATTACAAAGGCGAAATGGGCAGGAGTTTATAGTCACGGCGATTGAGGGAGACTCTGCCCAAATTGAGTGCAAAGACACCAAAATTACTGAGACTATCAACCTCAAACAGGCGCAAAACTTAGACTATGCGTTAGTCAGCACAATCTACAGCAGCCAAGGGAAAACTACTGATTTAGCGTTGATTGCGGCAGATTACACCATTGGACAAGAAAGTTTTTATGTGGCAATTAGCCGAGCTAGGCATAACGTCAAACTTTACACCAAAGATAAATCAGAGTTACTGGAGCTTGCCCACTCCTCTAAAGCCAAAGATAACGCCTTAGAATTGCTGATGAATTCCTTAAAAGTGCAACTACAGCAAAAATCACAATCAGAAGCGATAACTGCCTCGGTCAGTCCAAGAGCTAATGAGCCAGTAGTAAAACTTGAGGTAGCAATAGCAGAGCCTGTACTGAAAGCTCAACCGCCAGTCACAGAACAAGTTTCCTTACCAGTTAGTCAGCTAGTTCCATTAGTTACAACGAGTTTAGAAACTGTAGCCAAACCCACTCTCAAAGAGAAACATAGAGGTGATAAAAAATCTCCTGCTTTTGAAAAGCCAGTATTAAAGACTGCTGCCCCAACAGAAGCATTTTGGATACCTCAAAAGCCAGAAGAGACACCCAATTTCATTGAATCAGTCCACTGGCAAGAGTTTGAAAATAGCGCTATTCACCCGGACATTGCGGCAAAAAACTTTGAAAGTCTTCAGTTCAACTATGCAGGTGGTGAGCATGAGGCTTGGGAAAGACTCATGGTTAGTGAAAAACTTAATCGTACAAATACCGGGAGGTTAACCGAGGGATTAATCAGAGCATACTCTCATCTTGATGCTGGCGGCTGGTGGTGTGATGCTGGAGTTGATGCGCGTTCATTTGCTGATTTGACTCCAGGTGATAAACCTTTGAGCAAAAGATGGGGATGTTACAAGCCGAATACGCCCAGACCAAAAAAAGATGATGATGGTCAAATAATTGAAGGGAAATTTATCAAATATGAGCATCCCCCAAAGGTTGAATTAAGTATATTCTTGCTCAATGTCTCTGAAGATATTGCCGAATGCATATACTCCAAACACAAAGTTAACCCCACCCAGCAGGAGCGCAAATCAGGATTTTGGTATTGTGTGTGGAAATATAATTTACCATGTGCGATCGCAGAAGGCGCGAAAAAAGCAGCCAGTCTGTTGAGTCAGGGTCATGCTGCCATTGGGCTACCGGGGATTTCGGCAGGATACCGAACTCCCAAAGATGAGTTTGGCAAGAAAATTGGCAAGTCTTACCTACATGAGGAATTAGCGGTTTTCGCCACACCTTCTCGAGAAATCAAATTCTGCTTTGACTATGAAACCAAGCCTGAAACGAAGCTTAATATTGAGCGAGATATTTCCGTAACTGGAAGATTATTGCAGAAGCTTGGAGCTAGGGTCAAGGTCGTCAGCTTGCCAGGGCCTTCTAAAGGTGTTGACGATTTCATAGTCGCAAGTGGGCCACTGGCTTACGAGAAATTGAGCCATGAAGCAATGAAGTTAAGGGACTGGCAACAGCACATTCAACACTTAAAAGTTGCTGCAATAGAACCACCCAAACTTCAGCTTAAAGAAAGTTCTTTACAACAAACCTCACCAAATCAACCAATAGGACAAACCCATGACAACCAACAACAACCCAACCCAGATACAATTACTAACCGAGAAGATAGAGGAGTTGAGCCAGAAAATCGAACTATTATTAATCAACAACCAGCAGATGAACGAGAAAATCGGGCAGTTGTCAACGAGCCAAGCCGAGGGACTAGCCGAATTGAAAGCCAGTCACTCGAATTTCTTGGACTCACTAAACGATATGTTGACCTCGAAGAAGTCGAGCAACTTAGAGACGATATTGCAAGAACTAACGAAAGCCCTACAATTGATGGGCTTCGAGGTGAACGAACAACGAACTTGTCAACAGAAGTTAACGGACAAGATTCAGCAATTTTTGATAGAAAAGCAAATTATGTCTATTCTTCACAACCAACCACCGGACAACTCCTAAATGTAATCTCTAACTATGTTGAGCAATCTGTTATTGAATCGGCTTTAGCTGAAACTGTATTAGAGGTAACACAACAACTTTCTCAATACAAAGAACAACTTATTACAGCTAAAGCTACATTTAATGACCTAGATGCAGTACTTGCTAATGACTTACAATCCATTACAGAAAATCGGGTCATTTCATCAATCTCTGATTATGTTGAACAATCTGTTATTGAATCGGCTTTAGCTRAAACTGTATTAGAGGTAACACAACAACTTTCTCAATACAAAGAACAACTTATTACAGCTAAAGCTACATTTAATGACCTAGATGCAGTMCTTGCTAATGACTTACAATCCATTACAGAAAATCGGGTCATTTCATCAATCTCTGATTATGTTGAACAATCTGTTATTGAATC
>LXQE01000182.1 GCA_003326195.1 Nostoc punctiforme NIES-2108 | reverse complement strand
AATAGCAAGCTCTACGAAGGCGAAACTTCTATTGCTCTTAAGAAGCAAAACCATAAATGTGCTTCCTGCGGTCTGAAATTCATTGATGAAGAAAAGGTACATCTGCACCACATCGATGGAAATCACGCCAACTGGAAGAAAAATAATCTAGAAGCAATTCACGAGAGCTGCCACGATTACAAACACATGAGCAAAAGCGCAAGCTGAGAACATCGGAAGCTGGGTGCGGTGAAAGTCGCACGCCCAGATTTAACAGAGAGGTGCCCCGGATAATACCGGGCATCGACTCTACCCAAGTGCAAGTCTTGCCATTCAGACTCAGAATTGACTCCTTATCTGCCCACACCGAACAAGCTCGGTTCTTGTAGAGTGAAGCTGGGAACAGGGCGCAATCAGACGACCGTTGCGGGTTGACACTGGCGCTAACAGGGAGTTCCTATGATGAAAACAGAGCCTAGAAAAGTGACCTACCTGCAAGCAGGGCGTAACACAAAACCCCTGACTTCACTGGAGAATTAATTCCCGCCGCATTTACTGACCATAACGGCAAGAGTCTAGGGAATCCAGTGGTTAAAGTGGCTACATCTAACGGAACAATCAATCTCTCCGAGGGAACGAATAAAAACGAGTTGTGGGTCTAGGGGCTTTCGTTCCCCAAGTAGTCCAGACGAGCGGAGGAATCCCCACAATTCGGGTAGGACAGACCGTAATTGGTCTGAGGTGTTCAGAAAATACAAACCAGAGAAGAGAATGATTAGGCACAGTGTCAAAACTAGTGAATCTTGGAAAGGGCTACTGTGGAAGAAATTCCGCAAGACTCTCTTTCGCCTTCAAAAGCGCGTATTTAAAGCTGTTCAAGTTGGGGACAAGCGGAAAGCTAGGTTACTCCAAAAGCTTATTCTTAAATCCACCTCGGCTCGATTTCTTGCAATTAGACTTGTATCTCAGCTAAATGCTGGCAAAAAGACGGCGGGTATTGATGGGAAGAAATCCCTCTCATTTGAAGAACGCTTCAACCTTGAAGAACTACTGAAAATGAATAGTGGAAATTGGAAGCATCAAGGACTACGGGAAATCCCCATCCCTAAGAAGAACGGGACTACCAGAATGCTTAAGATACCAACCATCGCGGATAGAGCTTGGCAATGCCTAGCAAAATATGCACTCGAACCAGCACACGAAGCCACTTTCCACGCTAGGAGTTACGGGTTTAGAACTGGGCGCTCTGCCCACGATGCACAAAAATACATCTTTAGTAACCTACACTCAAATATCAACGGAATAGAAAAAAGAGTTATAGAACTCGACATCGAGAAGTGCTTCGACCGGATTAACCACTCAACAATAATGGACGAACTCATCGCCCCAAAAGGCTTAAAAATCGGTATTTTCCGATGCCTCAAGGCAGGAGTTAACCCAGAATTCCCTGAACAAGGAACGCCTCAAGGGGGAGTGGTCAGTCCACTACTAGCAAATATCGCACTCAACGGGATTGAGAGTATTCATCGGTATCACGACGGTCACAAACGAGGTAAGAAAATCACAGACAACACCCCAAAAGGGAGCATTGTCGAGCCATCAATCCGTTATGCGGATGACATGGTTATTATACTCCGTCCCGAAGATAATGCGATAGAGATACTTGAAAGAATCAGCGAGTTCCTCCGCAAACGCGGAATGAATGTAAGCCAAAAGAAAACCAAAGTTACCGCCGCGACAGATGGGTTTGATTTCCTCGGCTGGAACTTCAAAGTCCAGAAAAACGGAAAGTTCAAAAGTATTCCCTCTGTGGATAACTTTAAAGCTTTTCGTAAGAAAGTAAAACACATCATCAACAACTCGAATTATGGTGCTAAGGAAAAAGCCACAAGGCTGGCTCCAATAGTTAGAGGCTGGAGAAACTACCATAAGTTTTGCAAGATGGATGGGGCGAGGAATTCCTTATGCCACATCGAAACAAGGACTTACAAGGTATTTAATAAGGAAACCAAGCAAAACCACTACTCCAGTAAAACGTTGCTAGACAAAGCATTTGCAGCAGTTCCTCACTCCGAGAACAAACACGTCATGGTTCAAGGAACAAAATCCCCCTATGACGGTGACGTAGCCTACTGGAGCGAACGTAAAAGCAAGCTCTACGATGGTGAAACCTCTAAAGCTCTTAAGAAGCAAAACCATAGATGTGCTTCCTGCGGTCTAAAATTCATCGATGAAGAACGGGTTCACCTGCATCACATCGACGAAAATCACGCCAACTGGAAGAAAAATAATCTTGAAGCAATCCACGAGAGTTGCCACGATTACAAACACATGAGCAAAAGCGCAAGCTAAGAACATCGGAAGCTGGGTGCGGTGAAAGTCGCACGCCCAGATTTAACTGAGAGTTGCCCCGAATAATATCGGGCATCGACTCAACCCNAACGTAAAAGCAAGCTCTACGATGGTGAAACCTCTAAAGCTCTTAAGAAGCAAAACCATAGATGTGCTTCCTGCGGTCTAAAATTCATCGATGAAGAACGGGTTCACCTGCATCACATCGACGAAAATCACGCCAACTGGAAGAAAAATAATCTTGAAGCAATCCACGAGAGTTGCCACGATTACAAACACATGAGCAAAAGCGCAAGCTAAGAACATCGGAAGCTGGGTGCGGTGAAAGTCGCACGCCCAGATTTAACTGAGAGTTGCCCCGAATAATATCGGGCATCGACTCAACCCAAAGCCAACTTGTTAAGAGCATTTCCGACTCTGACCGATCTTGAAGACTATTTGCAAGTTGTTATTGGTCGTCCGGTGATTATCCCTGCCCTCTCTGAACAACTCAATCAGCAGCAAGCCGAGTGTTTAGACCAGATTACCAAGTTCATTCAACAGTATGACCAAAATCTAGAGCAAAGGCTACGGGAATCAGCGATCGCTGGTGGTGAACAACTGGCAGCGCAACTTCTTGAAGAGTTGAGCGACTGGGAACCAGGACGCAAGCCCGTACAGTTTAAAAGAAAAATGGAGCGTCATCTGATGAAGGTTCAAGTGCTACTGGCAAACGCTTCACCGGAGGCAGGCAGTAGCTTGGAGGCGATGATGGCGCATTTAGATTCTATCGTTAACGATCCAGCAATTGAGTCAAAGAATATTGGTAGTGAGAGGCGTAGTCAATTGCAGCAAAAAATTGAACAAATTCGGGTCAAACTCTTGGACGAACAGCGCAATCTCCAAAAGCTTGCCCTTGATGATGTGGGCTTATCGAAAGCTACCGTGATGTCGTTCAAGTTTAGGTAAAAAACAGTCTTGGGCGAAGGTGCATCGCTCAAGACTAAGTACCTTAAACGAAAAATGCAGCATATACATCTCAAAAAGAGTACCGCACTTCTTTCTACTATAGGAACAAAATTCTTATGTCACATTTCTCAACAGTTAAAACCAAGCTTGCTAACCGTGAATGCCTGGTACAAGCTTTGCAAGATTTGAAGCTCAATCCGCAAGTACATGAAACAGCACAATCACTAAAAGGATACTACGGTGGCTCTCAAGGACAAAGCGCTGAAATCATCGTATCTGGTCGCACCATAAAAGCCCGTGCAGACATTGGATTCAAGTGGAATCAGTCAAGCGGTGTGTACGATGTGATACACGACAGTTACGAGACAGTTCCGAAGTTGGGACAAGACTTTTTCAGCAATAAACTAATGCTGGCTTATGGTAAGCATTTGGTTCGTGTCAAAGCTGCCGAGTTACAAGAAAAATTTGGTGAATGTGCGATCACTGAGTCAACTAGCGGAAGTGTGCAAACCCTACGCCTAACTTTTGCCGGACATCAAGAAGTTCAACAGTACGTGAGGAGATGAATATGGAACGTTCAATACTGATTCACTTCGACAGCGCTACAGGTGAAGTTCGAGTCGAGGCTGAGGGATTTAAGGGATTGAGTTGTTTATCGGCTACACAACCGTTTGAAGAGGCACTTGGAGTTGTCAGCGAGAGCGATGCCTACGGCGGTAAACTACGCACGTTTAAAGATGAAGCCCAAACCCAACAACTTCGGACTACCCTAAGCAATCAAACACGTTTGTACCAGTAATCAGTCATCAGTTACCAGTCTTAACTCGGCTGGTAACTGCTGATCATAAAGGCTTCGCCATTTCACAAATGAAATATTTGAATAATTGACATGAAACTCTCAAATCTCCTCTCCACGCTCGATTCACAAATCCCGATCGCAGCACTTGATGTTCTGTCTCCTGATGAAGCGACGATTATTCAGTGGCTGACTGCTGAAGCTAACAATAAGCTATCAAGTCCGGTGTTCTTCTGGAATCTGGGGGTATCAACCTGCGCGAATGGCTGACTCGGCGGCGGCGGCTATTCACACAAGAGGCGCGTGAGCTACACCTACCTCAACCAAAAGGTGTGTTGCTGGCTGGCCCACCCGGAACAGGAAAATCTAACTGTGCCAAAAACATTGCAACTATACTGAATTTACCACTCCTACAGCTAGACATTGCATCCCTCTTGGGCAGTCTGGTCGGTGAGTCTGAGGGGAATGTCAGACGTGCTTTGAAAACTGCCGAGGCGATCGCACCCTGCGTCCTGTGGATTGACGAAATAGAAAAAGCACTTTCGGGGACTGGTGACACTAGCGGAGTCTCACAGAGGATTCTGGGGAATATTCTCACGTTTATGTCGGAATCAACCAGTGGCGTGTTTGTCGTGGCAACTTGTAATGACCCATCTGCCCTGCCAAGTGAACTAAAACGGAAAGGTCGCTTCGATGAAAATTTCTTTGTTGATCTGCCCACTGAACCAGAACGGGTACAGATTTTGGGGATTCATCTACAACGCTTTGGTATTCACCTGGAATCGGAGTATTTGGAGGCGATCGCAGCTAATACTGCAAAGTTTTCAGGAGCAGAACTGGAAACCCTTGCTTCGGAAGCTGCTCTGCTGGCATTTGATGAGGATAGACCGCAGCAGGTAAGCTTGCTGACCTCGAAACCTGCCGTCAAACCATTACCCCGCTTGCAATTCAGGATGCTGCGGCAGTCGAGCGTATGCAAGGTTGGGCATCCACCGCACGACGGGCTAGTAGTCCTGTGGTTGCAGCGAAAACTCAATCCTTGCGTGCTGCTAAGTTTCCGAATATGAACTGATGAGAAAGCGATTGCCTCCTGATTCTATGGGGGCTTTGCAATTCGCAATTCGCAATTCGCAGTTGAAATACAGGTTACTCTAATTGAGTAATTCAACAAATTAAATGGTTTCTTACTTCTCATTGCTGAGAAATCAATGAAAATTAAGCGGTAGAGAATTAAATTACCACTAATTCACAATTGCGAATTGCGAACTGCGAATTGCGAATTGATTTGTTGGGGCAATGCCCTGAAGTTAAAAAATTGACAGGGTAAGAAACATGGAAATCTATTTAGTCTTTGTTGACGCAATTCAAAACAGTAATAAATTTTGGTCTGCCAAAGTCGAAGATGGTAATTTAACAGTGCAGTGGGGCAGAGTCGGTTATCAAGCGCAAACGAAAGTCCACACATTAGGTAATCATCAAAGAGCGGTTAGTAAATTCAACAATCTGGTAGCCGAAAAGATGATGAAAGGCTACAGAAGAAGTCAGTTAAAAATCGATAGTAATTGTGAAGTTTCTGAAATCAACAGAGCGATTGAATTACTAGAGATTATCCGTCCTTATGTAGAGCAGAGAAATTTTTCAGTTGCTTATATCAATGCCCTAAATCAATATCTTTTGATTGTCCCAACACCTTTGGGTATGCAAATTGAACCATACAGGGTATATCGCTCAGTAGAAGATGTCGATTATCAAATGGAATTACTCAATTCTCTGTTAACGACACCTGCACCAATTGCCGTTGCGGTGGCTGCTGGCCATGCCCCTGAAGCAGCAGCAGAACCCAAGGTAGTCAGTCTCAAGACTATCAGCAAGAACTTCTGGCGACATTTGTAAACGAATTACCACCAAATTATTAAGTATTTTGGTGGTAATTATCTAGTAGTTATTTTCAATATCAAAATGAAACAACCCTGTGCCAACTGTCCTTTCAGAAAATCCGTAGCTTACGCGCTTTCTCCCGAAAAAGCGCACGATATTCTGCAAGCAATCACACATGACAAAGCTTTTCACTGTCACAAAACAGTAGATTATTCTGAATCTCACAAAGGTCGAGTTACTGTTTAATCAAAATTGTTTTTTGGTGTAGTTTTATTTTTGGAAAATACTGTGCGTGGCGGTTGTCGGTCAAATGTAATGTTCAGGTTTGGGTTGATTAGAAAAGAGTTTACGCTTTCAGATTTACGTAAATCCGAAAAGGTGTATCAATCTGTTGATGAATTCTTGAACGAAGTGAGCCAACCTTAAAAATTGATCCGACGATAGATTTCAGTCAGGGGAATTTCCACACTGTTTAAACTGTGTAGAACAATCGTCCGCTCAAGGTTAGAGTGAACTTGCCATAGCCAGCGATCGTTACTGTCCCGATCCAAATTATGATACTGCTCAATGTAGGGTTCAGTTTGGCTCACAAGCAGATATTCACAAAAGCTGGCAATCGAGCGATATTTTCTGAACTTGTCCCCTCGATCATAAGCTTCAGTTGAGGGCGATAGAACTTCGACAATAAGCATTGGATTCAGAATCTCATCATTGCGATTACCATTGAACTCTGGTTCGCCATTAACAACCATCAAATCGGTATAAGTACCGCACTGATATTCAGGAATCCAAACTCGCAAGTCGCTATTATACAAACGAAAATCCGTGTCTCTCAGTAAAAACCCTAAGTAAATTAAGAAGTTGCTGGCGATCGCACTGTGAGATTCCGACCCTCCCGACATAGTAATAATCTCTCCGTTACAGTATTCATGGTGTTCGGGGTTTGTTTCTTCCATAGCCCGATACTCGTCTAACGTGAGGCGAGTTGTTATTATATCTGGGGGACTGGTTTGAGCAAAGACCACAATCAGACCTCTTAAATAATTAGCTCTAGAACTATTATCAGCAAAGTCAAGAAGAATTGCTATTGAACGATGGAATGCCGCAACTTCCAAGTTGGGCTACGGCATTCCATCGGCTGCTTACTGATCTGTTTCATTGCCTTTGGGCAATAAATTATCCAATTCACCAACGGCAAGGAAATACTGGTAGAGATGGCGTGGCGCGGGGAGTTTAGGAAAGTTCTAGAATATGCCAGGATTGAAATATCCAAAAATCAGTAAAATGTAAGTTTAGAGAGTCAAAAAAAAAGAGTTTATGACCACAGCACAGGTCTAAAATTCAATGTATTGAAGATGGCGATCGCTGACAACAGAAACATTGGATGATTTGTATGTCTAAACCAGTAGGCGAAAAAGTTCCCAAACAAATGCAAGGGAAATTTGAGGAAATCACCCGCCTCACCGATGCCTTTTGCTCTCAACATCTTAACGCTGAATATGCAGAGATGTCGCGCCGACTGGCGGCTGCTCTGTGCCGCAAACGTCCCTCGCCCCTAGCAACAGGGCAAGCCAAGTCATGGGCTTGTGGCATTGTCCACGCTCTCGGTATGGTTAACTTTCTCTACGACTCCTCCCAAACTCCCCATATCAAAGCTAGCGAACTCTACCAAGTCTTTGGTGTGGCGGAAAGTACCGGACAGGGGAAATCTAAAATAATTCGGGACGTGATGAAGATGAGTTACTATGACACGACTTGGTGTTTGCCCAGCCGACTAGATAAGCATCCGACTGCCTGGTTAATTTCCGTCGATGGATTGCCTATCGATGCGCGTTACACTCAGAGCGAGATTCAAGAAGAGGCATTCCGCAGGGGTTTAATTCCCTATTTACCACCGATAAATGATTCCTTTTGAGATATAAAAGTGCTTAAAGTCATAGTGAAACACTTTTCAAACAACCTCTTAAACGTTGGATATCAAGAATGTTTCTAGTGTCAGCGAAGAGAATGCTCCAAAATCATCATAATTAGCAATTAGCTGATACATTTCGTAATTGTTAATTAACCAATTGGCGATTAGCGAAAAGGGAGTGCCTATACTGATTGAACTAGGACAATTAATAGAAACACCGTCAGGTAAATAGTAATATTTATGCCCTGACCTATGCCAATTAAATTGAGTTACTATTGGTTCGGAAATCTTCAGATCGGGAGTAATATTCATAGATATCCCTTGCCAATTACCACTAAAGTCACGTTCTGGTAATTGATTTAATTCAGTTGACCAATATTTACTAGGGAACCCATTACAATCTTCACGAATATTTGCTATATGAAATAAATTTCCGTTCTCGTCGTAAACAATACCTACACTATGCCGTAAATCTTCATGTCGAAAGAATAATTCTATCCCAAAATACGAGTTGGGGTTTAACTTCACTGTTGCCCAAGTAGCATGACCCGAAACAAAAAAATATCCTCGCATCGTCTCGCTTGATGGGTGAAATAGTCCATTATCTAAACTATTTGACAGAAAATTAAATTCCCAACTCTCTTGCTTAGTTTCGCCATTTGCATAAATATAAGTATTGGTATGGATAATTTTAGTCTTTTCTGGATTGCTTTCAAAACTTCTCAGACTCTGAAACGATTCTTTGACATCACCAACTGGTGTATATCGCGTCCAAATTCCATGCCAATTAAGCAAATGGTTAGTACAATAATTCCAATTTCGTTCTTTTGCATCCATAATATTTGTGTCCAAAGTATATTTAAAATCTTTTTGTTAAAATACTGAATTCCGAAACTTTTCCTGCCTACTTATTTATAAGCCTTAAGAGATTTTCTAGTGTCGTTCCTGAGTAATATTGAATATCGGGAGAATGAGTAATTTTATCTACAACGAAACCAATTTTCATTCCAGATGTATAGGTGACTCCAAAACGGGTAGTTTGTTCAATGCGAATTTCATACTTAACAGGTTGCCCTGGTTGAAGCCAAGAATCAAAGCGATCGCCCAAATTGATCTGGTAAGCATCCGCCCAGTGAGGATAGGGTCGATGTGGAACAAGTGGGTAAGACATCTCGCTGACTTTGGAGTTGTTCTGGAACAAGATAATTGTCAATTTAACCGTTTTTAACTCGCCTAGAAGCTTACCTTCATCTAAAAGAGTAAAATTGCGGGGATCGGCGAAGCGATCAAATCCAATAAATTTAAAACGTCCTAAACGTTTAGGGTGAATACCTCCAGTAATCGCAATTTCGGTTTGGTTTTGCGAATTATTGAGAATATAATCCAATGTGCCTGGAATATAAAATTGTAATTTCCCCAATTCAGTAATTTCAGCTTTGAGCAGAGGATCTCCTAAATCCTGTGGGCGTTTAACAGTTTGCCAAGACACTTTAAAAGAACCTTGGACGGTTTCTAATAAACGATAACTATCTCGGACATCCGAACCAATACCAAGTAAACTCCGTAGTCCCGTTTTTTTCGACAAATTTTTCTTGATCAGCCTAATGCTTCGATCAACTAACAGGCTAACGCGATTGCTATAACTAATTTGTTCTTGAGGAATTTCTGTACCCTTGACTAACAATACTTGACCGTAACTACCAGGTTCCCCATCTCTACCGTTGCGTCCCGGTTGACCAATAAGGCCATTCTCACAAGTAAAATCTCTCTGCTGTGATAGACCAATATATTTCCAACCATAGCGGTAGTTTGGATCTAAATTTAGAAGCTGCTGGGGTCGATTTTGTTGTTCGTCATAGAACGCATCACCCGTACAGCGAAATAATTCTCTTTTAATTTCTTTCCACTCGGCATTAGCTACATTGATTTGTTGCACCATCAATGCCCAAGTGCAATAATTTACACTCCAGCGCGGTTGAGTACAGTTACATCCACTACCTGCTTGTCCCCCCTTTCCTCCAACACCTGCCCTCCCACCCCGATTACGTAACACCACATTCTTGAGTTGAGATAATGACTCAAAGTAAACAGTAGCATTACCGCCACGACCACCATCACCGCCATCACCGCCATGACCACCATTGCCGCCTTTAGCACCGCATACATTCACTGTTACATCCTGCTCCTGTTGGCATCCAGAAGCTTGTTCACCAGAGGTAGCAGATTCTCCTGCTTCGCCATCTGTACCTGAGAGGTCAATCGGTTGTAGTTGTTCGCTAGCGCGAATTATTTGCTCTGATGCAGAGTTCCCATCTCGTCCAGACCGACCATCTACACCATTTCTACCAGCTTGGCCAAAAGTTTGTACTTCAGCAGCAACAACATTGGCAGCTAGACTGTTAACAATTGTTGCCAGAAGGCATAGTTTGAGAATGTACTGAAGCGGCTGATTAATATTCACACAAGTCAAATGAATTAAATAAAACTTTTGATATAGCAATCCTAAATGAGTTACGAACTGGGGTTTGAGTTGGGTAAAGCCAGTCATCATTGTTTTGTTGGGTACTTTCTTTATATAAGTGGTTTCTTGAAGGCAGTGGTTGCTACAAATGAACCACCGACATTTAAACTGCCATTAGAACCAAAAACGATGCCATTGGGATTTACAAAAAACACTTTATGTGCAATTAGTACGAATTAAGTCATCAATATTAGAAATATTGTTACCAGTCACACAAGTAAAAATGTTATTAAAGACTAGTCAAGCATCAATCAGGTTACAAAGTTTTTATTATTTAGCAATTAATCTAATCAAATTTCATTCTTAAACTCAAATTTTTTGCAAAAACTTAAAAATTTTACAAACCTTTACAAACATATCTCTCAAATTACGATGAACGCTATTCATCCCACTTCACTAGCACCCCATCCACGCAAGCGATTATTCCACTGCGAAAACTTCGTCAATAATTATTTTGATCAAAATTTGCTTTCGCCGGATCATCACTCCAACACTCCTGCAAAAAGTCCAACTTCAGATTCTCCCTCGAATTCGCCGCAACCTTAAGTTTCTGCATACACTCCGGTCGCATATTTGACAAAAGCTACAATCGCCTCATACGACCATTTTTCAGGATTTGGCATGAACGTGGCGGAACCAGTGCCTTCTCTACGAGATGCTACGCGAACATGACAGTTCCTCGGCTCAACACTAGAACTTGGTTTTCTCCTGGCAAGGAAGCTGAATTTCCCTGTTGTACCTGCCCCTGTGTTTGATTAGCGATGGCTACGCTCGCCGCAGGCATCGCAGCATTTGCCAACAACTGAACCAACCGCGCATGATAGAACTCCTGCTGCAAAAGGGACAGAACACTCAGCACGCCCAATTCAGACTAATTCCTTAAATCCTCATTGTGCAGAGATATAAAAGAGGTGTCCAAAAGCACAAACTTCAAAGGTGGCTAAAAAATTGGTGCTGCTAGATTCGCATGAGGGATGATGATACCATGCTAGGAGGAGCGGTGGAAGCCGCAGTCTTTCTTCTAGAGAGCAGCTAAATTTCTTTGCCCTAACTTAGAGCGATTGTCCAAGGTTTTTCAGATCATGGAAAACCATAATGAGAAATCCCAATGAACTACGACATCAAAGACAAAACCATTTTGGTTACGGGCGCAAATCGCGGCATCGGCAAGGCGATAGTTGAGTCGTTTATTGAACACGGAGCCACCAAAGTCTATGCGGCTGTTCGTCAGATCAACAGTGTCTCCTCATTGGTTGAACAATACGGCTTACGGGTAGTACCAATTCAGGTTGATTTAGCTGATCCTCAATCTATTGCTGCTGCTGCTCAAACTGCCCCAGATGTGCAAATAGTTGTCAATAATGCAGGAGTCTTTCAAGCTGGAACTCCCTTAGCTGAGAATGCGATCGCCGCTCTTGAATTTCAGATGAAGATCAATGTATATGGATTGATCTACATGGCTCAGGCGTTTGCCCCGGTACTCAAAGCCAATGGAGGTGGTGTCTTTGCCCAAATCAATTCTGTTGCTTCGCTCAAAGGTTTCCCCGACTCTGCTACTTACTGTGCCTCAAAAGCTGCGGCCTATTCAATCACCCAGGCATTACGAGAACTATTGAGTGAGCAGGGCACGCTTGTGCTAAGTGTTCACCCTGGCCTGCCCAAATCAATTCTGTTGCTTCGCTCAAAGGTTTCCCCGACTCTGCTACTTACTGTGCCTCAAAAGCTGCGGCCTATTCAATCACCCAGGCATTACGAGAACTATTGAGTGAGCAGGGCACGCTTGTGCTAAGTGTTCACCCTGGCCCGATTGCCACGGATATGGGCGATGCGGCAGGAATGAGTGAGGTTGCACAGCCACCAACACTTGTGGCAGACGGGATAATAAAAGCTCTCAAAGCTGGGGATTTTCACGTCTTTCCTGACTCGATAGCTAAACAAATGGGCGATGCTTATAGAAGCTTTGCCCAAAATGTCGTTGAGGTGTCAACAAGTTAACTGATGATGCAGGGTAATGCTTTAGACAACGGTATTTTGGTATTAAAAAGCAAGCCCAAACTCTTCTCGATTGTACAGATTCACTACTCCCCCTAATTCATCAATACCCCATCAACACAGGCAACCCAGTATTGTTTGCATTCGCGGGAACTCTTACATAAGTTTCTATTCAATTAATATCCCCGGCAAGTGGGAATTATACTAGCTGCAACCCTTTATTGAGCATCCATAAAAACAAACAGATGGGCTACTTTTCCATTTTCTATGACAAAAAAATCCATGCCGGTTAAGACATTTGCCTGGGGAGCGGTGCGAATATCCCAGAATAGCCGAGCCCCATTTTGCGTACTTTCCATCGGTTTTGTTGCCACAAAATTGAAATTAGCATCGTCCACAAATAGCTTGTCGATAAAGTCAGAAACGGCGCTAATGTCGGTAAGGATAAAATCCTTGTCATACATTTTTATATCGTCTGCATAGATGGTTTGCATCAATGCGTCACGCGTTGTACGGTCTTTTTCATTCCAGACAGCAGTATGTGTTTGCTGGAGATAATTCATTGCCTGTGCATCCATGAGTAGACTGGCTAGTTTGTTTTCTAAAAAGATATGACTTTACTGCCCAAAAGTAAGCGTTGTCTTTAATGCGGAACGTTGATGGTTTCCATTCAATTAAAGTCATTCCACTCAATCAGCATACCATCCACAATCGCACCCCCCCCCACTGCGGAAACTTCGCCAGCAATTTCTTAATCACAATCTGCAAAACAGGGTCATCATTCCAGCACTCTTGCAAGAATTCAAACCCCGGATTCTGCCCCGAATTTCCCGCAACTTTCAGTTTCTGCATACGCTCTGGTCGCACATTTGATCTAGCTACAATTGCCTCCTGTGACCATTTTTCAGCACTGGGGATAAGCGCGGCGGAATCTTCACCCTCATGATCTGCTTTGATTTCTACACCCGAAACTGAATTTTCAACCATCAACTCAGCAGAGGGGCGACTCGGTTCTATTTTCTGATCTGCGATCGCTGAATTTAAAGATTTTTCATTTTGGGTAACGGGCGCGGCGGAACAAGCACCTTCATGAGAGACTGCCGCTTCAACACCACAATTCTGGTTTTCAGCCAACAACGAAGCAGATTCCCCCTGTACAGCTTCCACAAGCACCAGCGTCGTGCAGTCTATCTATTGCCACAGGCAAGTCTTTCTCTTTCTCTGACACGCTTTCAAGAAACTGAGGCGACGCGACCCCCAAGGGAGCGATCGCCGTCTCCTCCACTTGCGAATTTTCTGTAAGCGTGTCAGAGATACAGCTAACGAACTCTTTTGAAGAGTTCGTTAGCTGTTCCTGAGTAGTTCGTGAGGTTTCCTGGAATCCTTGCTCTGGTTGAGTTCTATCTAAAATAGATGCTTCATACAAAGCACGCATTTCTTCACAGCCAGCATCTTTGTCTGAATCCCCAGCATTTGGTTCTCGTTTTTCAGCATCTGGTTTTGGTGATGCAGAATTAGCTTTCTCCCAAAATTCCTTCATTCGACTGCCATGCAAATTTTTCACCATCCAGGTAACGGTTTCTCGGCTATATAACTGTCATGCTAATTTGATATTTGTTATTTAATTTGACTTGCTAAATTGAATTGTCTTATACAATTATTCAATTACCATCTTCTTTTCTTTGTAAAAAATATTCCTTTATCCATTGATGCATATATGTTTTATCGGAATTCCACTTCCAACAACCATTTTCGTCAATAGATATATCATTTTCTGGATCGAAATTAGAGATATGGAGTGGAACCCTTCTTTCTAAATGTTGTCTGTCTTTACTATCTCCGTGCCATAAATGAAGAACAGAACTGGGTACACAACCGACTTGACCAGAAACATCTTCATAAAACTTTTCTGCCCAATTTATGAAGTGATTAAAATGATATTTGGTTTTTCCTAACTTTTTTGCAACACATATTGAATACCAAGCCCCACACATAGCATGTACCATTAATTCGTCTCCTGCTCCAGCTATATCTGCGTCATAGAATTTATGCTTTAACAACAAATCCTTCGTAGCTGCCCAGGCAAAACCAGTATGTCCGTGCCGACTATATTTTTTGTATATTTCGTTAGGTTTATCTTGATGAATAGAAGCAAAACTTTGCCATATTTTTCCTTCTCCTCTATAGATTTCGTGATCTTTTGGAAGCTCAATACCGAAATCAAAAAGCTGTACGGTAGGAAATACATCTAGAAGCTTCGATGCTTCCACAGCCCATTCCGAGTTATTAAATAAAATATCACAATCTATCCAAGCAACTTTTTTACACGCTGTCGGCAGTTGAGATAGTGCTATGTTTAATAGTCTTTCTTTTTGCCACATTACATCTGTTGCTTTAACTTTGATAATAATAGTATTTTTGCTGGAATTGCTTAATGTGAATGCTTGCTCGTTAAAGGCACATTCAACAATTATTAAGTTTAGTCCGGCTACCTCTATTCTTTGTCTAAAGGTAGTCATATTCTTGAGCTTTGTCTGGTTGAGATAGTGCTATGTTTAATAGTCTTTCTTTTTGCCACATTACATCTGTTGCTTTAACTTTGATAATAATAGTATTTTTGCTGGAATTGCTTAATGTGAATGCTTGCTCGTTAAAGGCACATTCAACAATTATTAAGTTTAGTCCGGCTACCTCTATTCTTTGTCTAAAGGTAGTCATATTCTTGAGCTTTGTCTGGTAGTCACACGAATTAAAATATGTTGTGATAATCCACAAATCTTCAACATAGCTATAATAACTTGATGGTGATACTTCAATCATAAAATCAATTTATTTAGTGTAATAAAAAGGGGATAGCTTATTTCACATAAGATGTTTTACCCTCAATTTATATAACTCTAGGGTAAGGTATGATTTCACCAACCCCAGTAATTATTTATGTATTGAGCGCAGATAGAAAACGTCGATAATTTCCAATATTCAATCACCATCTTCTTTTCTTTGTAAAAAATATTCCTTTATCCATTGATGCATATATGTTTTATCAGAATTCCACTTCCAACAACCATTTTCGTCAATAGATATATCATTTTCTGGATCGAAATTAGAGATATGGAGTTGAATATTTCTTTCAAGATGTTGTCTGTCTTTACTATCTCCATGCCATAAATGAAGAACAGAACCGGATACACAACCGACTTGACCAGAAACATCTCCATAAAACTTTTCTGCCCAATTTATGAAGTAATTAAAATGATATTTGCTTTTTCCTAAGTTTCTAGCAACACATATTGAATACCAAGCTCCACACATAGCATGTACCATATATTCGTCTCCTCCTCCAACTATAGCTGCGTCATAGAATTTATGCTTTAACAACAAATCTTTCGTAGCTGCCCAAGCAAAACCACTATGTCCATGATTGATATATCCTTTGTATATATGGTTAGGTTTATCTTGATAAATAGAAGCAAAACTTTGCCATATTTCTCCTTCTCCTCTATAAATTTCTTGGTCTTTTGGTAGCCTAATGCCGATTTCAAAAAGCTGTACGGCAGGAAATACATCTAGAAGCTTCGATGCTTCCACAGCCCATTCCGAGTTATTAAATAAAATATCACAATCTATCCAAGCAACTTTTTTACACGCTGTCGGCAGTTGAGATAGTGCTATGTTTAATAGTCTTTCTTTTTGCCACATTACATCTGTTGCTTTAACTTTGATAATAATAGTATTTTTGCTGGAATTGCTTAATGTGAATGCTTGCTCGTTAAAGGCACATTCAACAATTATTAAGTTTAGTCCGGCTACCTCTATTCTTTGTCTAAAGGTAGTCATATTCTTGAGCTTTGTCTNGTTGAGATAGTGCTATGTTTAATAGTCTTTCTTTTTGCCACATTACATCTGTTGCTTTAACTTTGATAATAATAGTATTTTTGCTGGAATTGCTTAATGTGAATGCTTGCTCGTTAAAGGCACATTCAACAATTATTAAGTTTAGTCCGGCTACCTCTATTCTTTGTCTAAAGGTAGTCATATTCTTGAGCTTTGTCTGGTAGTCACACGAATTAAAATATGTTGTGATAATCCACAAATCTTCAACATAGCTATAATAACTTGATGGTGATACTTCAATCATAAAATCAATTTATTTAATGTAATAAAAGGAGTATAAATTATTTCAGATTATCACGGTTTTAAATCTCGTAAACTTCTATGTAATAAGATATCAAACGAGTGTTAACTAACTATTTATTAATTACTAATCTTGAGATAAAATAGCTTATTCAAGTTTACAAATTGTTGGGCTTTACGCTAAATGCTCTTGTGTTGAAGGCGACGAAATATCCTTCTCTACAGAACTCCATATCTCCAGTTATCATGGTTTAGAATGCTTAATCTTATGTTCTCTGAAACAGAAGCCGATGCACCAGAAGACATTGCACAAGTTTTCGGTCTACTGTCCTTATGAGCATCAGCTTGACAACCAGCTTTCAATTAAGTCGCAGGCTGCCATTAAACCCTGTTCAGCATTAATTTTCTCACCAACTTCAACAGCCCGTTTTTTATAGTCAGGTGTCAATACTTTTTTATCTAAAACATTAGCAACTCTATCTGCTGTCAGCTTCTCTGTATCCATAGCAGTTCCGACTTTTAATTTTTGCACCTGTAAGGCGTTAAAAAATTGATCGAAGGCAAAAGGTTCCACCAACACAGGACATCCATTACGCAACGACCGTGCGATTGTCCCAATTCCGCCATGAATGATCGCGGCATCTGCATGGGAAAACAACCAATCGTGCGCTATAAAACCATTGGCAAACATGACGTTATCGCGGTCAATGTCTGATGGTAAATGACTTTGATTAAAGTCTGCCCAGCCTTGGTGAATTAAAATTCGCCGACCTAATTTAGCCGCAGCGTGGACGTGAACTTCCACAATTTCTTGAGGATTTTCCAGAGGCTGACTACTATATGAAAGTACTAAAGGTTTAGGTTCCTGCTCAACAAATTCCTTAATCTCTTTACTGGGTTCACCGCCGCTCCAATCTGAATCTTCATAAAACCAGAAACCTGTTTGATGTACATGAGAATATTCTGGAGATAATTGGCAAAAATGGGGACTGGCAGCCAAAATAAAGCGCTTTGAATTTTCGGTATTTAGCCAACTTTTGTAATAAGGATGATATAGAATTGTTGTGTCAGAAAATCCCTGATGAAATGGAGTCACACGAGTTCGAGCCCAGCAAATATCATAAACATCCACTATTACTGCGGCAAATATATCCTGCTCCGAATCAGAAATTAACATATCTGCACCATGACATACCTTTAACAGAGGTGTTGCACCCTCTATTATGTCATCCTTTTTTTTCACAGATTTTGTTTTGTCTTTTGACTTAGCCCTCAAAAAAGGCAATTGATTCCATAGTTGTGCATTATCTCGCACCTCTTCAGGACCAACCCTAGAGTGAGCGCTAGTAAAAGCTTCCAGTCCAGCTTTTAAAACATAGGAATGCACCGCCTCATTTACCACCATGCGTATTTCATGCCCTCTAGTTTTCAGGGCTTTTCCAAGTGCAATATAAGGCAAGTTGTCTCCTAATGTACCGTGAGTTGTGATGACTATAGTACTCATGTATAAGTAGTAGTGAAAGAGATTGGGTTTAAATGAATTATGCGGACATACAGTTGACGATAAATTCTGCTAGGGGCAAAAAAACAAGCTATTCATGTAGTGTTTTGAAATGCTCGGTATTTCCGAAGGCTGTGTGCAAGACAGTCCTCCCCCTGGGCTTTTAGCACTCGACAGATAAATTTAGCTTGGCTGGGAGTTGGGATGCAGTAGGTGTAAAGTGCATACACTAGTGTTCGCAAGCCCCTCTCGATTCTTTCACACTTTTCAAACAATAATTCTAAAATTTCCTCTTAAAATAGGAGTTTTAAGCTGCTCATGCTCGCCTAGATAATTAGTGATCGCTAATAAAAATAAAGGTTTACTAGTTATATGGAAAAAAGTACCACCTACGGCACTTTCTTTATGGTTGCGATCTATTCTCTGATCTTTATAACCATGAGCAGTTAATTCTCAAGACTTACTAAAACTTAATCTTAATCAACTTTGTATAGCAAGCCTTGCAAGATTGTAAAAAAATCTGGACAATGCATAGGGAGGTTAGAAGGAGTCAAAATACATACAATGTGCAGCTTCATAGAGAATTGGTATTAAATATTATTTAATACTTACTTACCAACCTTTACCTTTATTCCGAGCGATCCAACCGATCCCGATACACCCAACAGCGTTGATCCGGCTGCTATTGCGATCAATTCTTCCTCTGATAGTTCACTATTTAGTAATTCTTCTGATAGCTCACTATCTAGTGATAGCTCACCATCTAGTAATTCTTCGTTGGTGGGTTCTTGTGAAGGATTCATGTTTATTTTCCCTTATTGTGTACTCCATATATTAACTTAACAGCTTATTAAGATGATAAACAACACTTTATGTAAAACATCCCACTTTTCCCACTTTTCCCACTTTTCTACTTAATTGAATCAGGACTTATGCAAGAAATAAAGAAAGAAAAAATACATTAGGCAAAAAACCTCTAAAGTTGAAGCGGGAGCAACGTGATTTTCTGAAGTCGGATATTCATTGAGCGATGGCTGCACAAACAAACGTCTTCTCTATCTTTCGAGAATGCTTGAGAGCGAACGAGACGCTCTTGCTAGCTTGCTTTTCTGTTCGCGTTAGTGTCTCCGTTAGGAGAAGGAGTAAGACGAACGCCAAAATATATAACGAAATACAAAGTTATATTTTTAACGTAAGACTGGGTAAAAATTATGATAAATAATCTTAATGAGATAACTCAAAAAGATGGCAACACAACCGTTACTCTTGCTGTTTCGTTAAATACTTTGTTCTAGTTACACCACTATTGTAAACAGGAGAAGCCAATTGTGCTTATTGGTTATCAGTTCAATTCATATGCAGAGGAAAGAAACATTATCGGCATAGTGCCTGACGCTAAATACAAAAAAGTTCACGATATTTTCAGCTTACAAGAAATAATTGCGAATAACCAAAATCGACTTGCTAAACGCAAAGTTTTGTCCAGATTTAACACTAAAAATCCTAGATTTGACTCTTGCTATCAATTTTATGATTTTAATCTTAATCAAGTTAGTCTGCTTCATTTTTTCAATACTATCAGTTATGGCTCTATTCCCTGGATTACAACATTTGAAACGTACCTCCCAAGATTTACTTGCCTGATTTCATATCCGCACGTTCGCAAGCTAAAATCAGATTTTTCTGCTCTGAAAACTGAAGCTAAAATACACAAGGCTTTTAAAGCACTGTCTGGTGATGCTTGCCACCGCATTATTGCTATGTCTGATTGCAATGCTAATATGCAAAGAATGCTTCTAAAAGAATTTCCAGAATATCAAGAAAGTATAGAAAGCAAACTGATAGTTATGCATCCACCGCAAAGACTGCTTTACCATAAATATAAAGAAAAAGAGCTTAATCTAGATGAAAAGATAAAATTTATCTTTGTAGGCTCTGGTTTCTTTCGCAAAGGAGGGCAAGAAATAATTGAGACGTTCAAATATTTGAAAGATGAATTTAAATACAATTTTGAATTAACAATTGTTAGTTCTCTTTCTACTGATAATTATGCTACTAAAACAACACTCGCTGATGTTGAAAGGGCAAAGCATTTAATTCAACAAAACTCTGAATGGATTAACTATTTTCCACGTCTGCCCAATCAGGAGGTTCTTGAGTTAATGAAAAAGTCTCATATTGGTTTATTACCAACCTATGCTGATACTTATGGCTATTCTGTTTTAGAATTTCAAGCAGCAGGATGCCCTGTGATTACAACTAATGTTAGAGCTTTAACAGAAATCAACGATAATAATGTAGGATGGATAATAAAAATTCCTAAAGATAGTTTAGGGGAAGCAATTTACAGGACAAAAGTAGGTAGATTCGTCATTAGTAAATTGATCCGTAAGGGAGTTGAGCAAGCAATACATGAGATATTTGGCGATCGCAAAGTAATTCTAGAAAAATCAAACAGATCGATTTCTAGAATTATCGAGCATCATTCCATCGAAGACTATGCTTCTAGACTCAAAAACATTTACCTTGAAGCAATCCGAGCGGACAAAACCTGATTTAATTTCCTAGCATTGTCAAGTTAATGAGGGGGATGGTAAATAGTAAAATATGGATACTGCCTCTGCTCTGTTCATTGACCATAATCTACACTTATCATCGCTTTGCCAATAAAATCATCAGCTTAAAGTTTGGTTGTATTTTGCCTTCTTTATTAGATTATTGTTCAATTAAGTTAACAATCCCCTGCCGAGCTATCAACTGAGCAAACAATCCTTCAGTAGTTGCTAATTCTTGAAAAGTTCCTTGTTGCACAACTCTGCCTGCTTTAAGTACATAAATACGGTGAGCATTGCGGATGGTACTAAGGCGATGAGCAATAATGATTCTAGTGACTTGCAATTTATCCAAGCTTTGACTGACTATCGCTTGGGTTGTGTTATCGAGCGCACTAGTTGCTTCATCAAATAGTAAAATTTTCGGTTTGAGTGCTAAAGCTCGTGCAATCAATAGCCGTTGCCGTTGTCCACCGGAAAGATTACTACCGCCTTCACTGACAACTGTGTGCATTCCCATCGGCATGGCAGCAATATCATCCGATAAACCTGCCATTTGAGATGCTTCCCAAGCTTGATCCATCGTCAGGGTTGCACCATTAGTAATATTATTAAAAATAGAAGCTGACATCAGCCGACTATTTTGCAATACAACACCTAATTGACGGCGTACAGCATGAATATCTACAGAGGCTAAATCTTGTCCGTCGTAATAAACTTTGCCTGATTTAGGAGATTCAAACCCTAAAAGTAGTCTTAATAAAGTTGATTTCCCACTACCGGAAGAACCAACAATCGCAACGAATTCCCCAGCTTTAGCCTGAATACTAACATTATCTAATACTAAAGGATAATCATTACCGTAGCGAAAACTGACACGCTTGAGAGCTAATCTACCTGAAAGTTTTCCAGGATCTGCTTGATTGAAGGTAATTTCTGGTTCTGCAAGGAGAATTGGTTTAGCTCGTTGCCACAAAGGCAAGACTTGCAAAATTTCTAAGGCTGTATTGCTGAGACTGGTTACTCCATGAATAAAAGTACTAAAAGCAACATTAAATGCTAAGAAAGTACCAGTGGATAAACTAGCTTGTCTCGAGACATACGATTGTTCAATTAAACTAGCAGCAAACCAAAATAGAGCCGCAGTCGTTAAGGTAGGTAGTATTTGATTAATTACAGCAAGATTATCTTCAATACTTTGCCTACCAAGCATTAGTTTTAGTTGTTGGGTATACTGTTGACCCCAGTAAGCAAAAGCACGAGTTTCAGCTTTAGCGACTCTGAGTTTAGCTACTCCATTAATCAACTGTACAACTACACCATAGATTTTACCTTCATAATTTAATCCCGAACGAGCTTTACGGACGATCGCAATCCCAAAGATGATAGTCACAGCCATATTTAACAGTGCGACTGCACAAGCTAATAAAGCTAAGTAAACATTGTAGTATAACAATAATCCGAGATTGAGTAACGAAAACAAGCTAGAAAGGGTTGATTTTAAGATTGTATTCCCCAATCTTTGGTGAATTTGACTAACAGCAGTGACTCTAGAATTTAAATCGCCAAATGAAAAAGAGCGGAAAAAAGAAAGCTTGAGATTAAGTAATCGATCCCAAACTGCTGCTTGAATAGAGGAGGTGGCAAAAGTTTCTAGCCTAATCGTAGCCAGCCCTTGAGTTAATTGAAACAACGTTGCGCCTACATTAGCAGCCACTAATCCAAAAGCAACTTGACCTAGTAGAGTGCGATTTGCATCGGGGATAGCTTTGTCAATTAAGATAGCTGTAGCAAAAGGCGTGAGCATTCCGAGTAAACTAGCTGTAATTCCCGCCCCTGAAATTACAATCAACTCTCTATAATGTCGTTGGAAAGCAAACTGAAGTAAATCAATAGCTTTGGGATGTTTCTGGCTGAAAGGTCGATAAAATATGTAAGCATTTGGAATTAGTGTTGCTGCTGTGCGAGCATCTACAGGGACAGGAGTTTGTTCGCCAGGCGCATAGAGTTGATAACGGATATCAGACGTTGGTAACAATGCCACTGGCAACTTGGTCTTTTCGGTATATGCCAATATCGGGCCGAGATCCTGTCGCCACCAGTTATCTGGCAACTTAATTTGCCGCACTCGGATACAGGAAGCGCGAGCTAGAGCTTCTACAGAGTCTTTGATTTCCTGAGAATCTTCCGAAATTGCTGGGGGGCGAATTTCAATTCCTAAAGCTTTGCCTACAGCACCAGCCGCAACTAATAAAGCTTGCTGGCTGTCACCTAAATCGAGATTTTTATTCAACGTTGAGCGATTATTTACTTTATCTGACCTTGGTTGCAGCACAGATGCCAATTCTGCTAATGTTTGTGTCATTAACTCGCGCTCAAGGCGTTCTTTTGACTCTAATCTGTGTAATTGGGCATCTATCTTTTGAATAGGATTTTTGATAGCATCTATCTTGGTTAAAGAAGTAGGAGAAATAGAGGAATCATCAGCAAAATTAGTTTCTGTTGTTGGGACAATAGTAGATTCAAACTTAAGATTTTGTTCGCTACGAATCAATTGCAAGTATGTCCCTTCAATTTGCTGTAATTGCTCATGAGTTCCTTGTTGAACTATTTTTCCGCGTTCGATAACAATAATTTCATCGCAATCTTGTATAGTCGAAAGTCGATGTGCCACAATGATGCAAGTGCAACCACGCGCTTTGAGATTCTGACTGACTTGGTTTTCAATCTTGGCATCTAAGGCACTGGTAGCTTCATCTAAAATCAGGATGCTAGGATGATTAACCAAGGCACGGGCAATTTCTAAGCGTTGTCGCTGACCACCGCTAAGATTAGCAGCACCCTCTAACAGTTCTGCATTGTATCCTTTTGGTAGAGAAGCGATCGCATCATGAATCTGAGCATCTTGACAAGCCTGAACTAAATCTTCATTGGGTATAGTACTGTCCCAAAGTGTTAAGTTATCTTTGACACTGCCAGCAAAGAAAAAAATTTCTTGGTCTACGGCAGAGATAGAATTGACCAATACTTGGCGGTCAATTTGTTCTCTGAGTTCGCCATCGAAGTAAATTTCTCCTTGCCAGAGTTCGTAAAGTCCACACAAAAGTTTAGCAATAGTAGACTTCCCACAACCACTAGCACCTACTAGAGCAACTCTTTGTCCTTTTTTGACACAGAGATTAAAATTCTCTATTATCGGTGAAGCTATTTTGCTATAGCCAAAGGTAACATTGCGTAATTCAATATCTCCTTGTAATTTCAGCTTGCAGACAGAAGTCTGGGGCAGAGGGGCAGAGGAGCGGAGGGTCACAGGAGAGGACTTCCCCCCTGCTCCCTTGCTCCCTTCCTCCCCTGCTTCCCCTAATCCCTTGCCTGTTTTCGGTTCTAACTGTGGGTCAATGGGGTTCTGTAAAACATCATCAAGGCGATTAAGATTGCCTTCCATGTCTTGCAGATCACGTCCTAGACTCATTAAATTATTTATAGGTTCAAGTAACTTATGCATCATGCCTTGGAAAGCAACTAACATGCCGATGCTCATTGCTCCATCCATGACTCGCAAACCGCCGATCGCTAACATGAGCAGAGATGCACTAGCTGATAGAAATGTTGGTAAAATTCCTAGTGTTTGGTTTGTTATGTCCAATTCTTGATGTATATTGATCGCTTTTGTGTAGTGACCTGCCCAGCGCGAGAAAAAATCTGATTCTAATCCAGATGCTTTAAGCGTTTCTATACTTTGAAGACCAGAAATCGCTATGCCCTGGACTTTCCCATACTCTTGCATCATTTTAGTATTAGTATCTGTGCGCTGTCTGCTTACCCATTGCAAAGTAACTAAGTTTATAACGACAAAGGCGATCGCAATTGAAGTTAGTAATACGTCGTATTGCAGCATGACTATTACATAGAGAAATATCGAAGCTGCGGCGATCGCACTAGTAGCTAACTTCCCGGAAAGCAAGTTTGCTACACTATCGTTAAGTTGTATGCGACTACTGATTTCTCCTGCAAATCGCTGATCGTAAAAACTGATGCTTAGGCGTAAAATATGCCATAGGAATTTACTTTTCATGCTCGCAGATAGCTTGACTTTTAACTGACGCAGAAATTGCAACTGTAACAGTGTTAAAAATCCATTGAGGGCGGCTGTGAAAATCATCCCTAAAATTAGCGGACGCAACCACTCATTTTTACTCTCAATTAACACATTATCTATAAAAACTTGAGAAAATGCAGGTATGGCTAATCCCGGAATTACTTGCAAAAAACCTGCTAGTACACAGTAAATCATCGCACCAACAGATTCTTGCAGACGTGACCATAAACTCAAAATCGTGCTGGGTTTGCGTCCCCCTGTTTGGAAACCTGAACCAGGCTCTAAAACAAGCACAACACCTGTGTAGGAGCCACTAAATTCTTGACAAGAGACACTACGCCGTCCAGTAGCCGGATCGTTTAGATAAATTCGTTCCTTGCTTAAACCTTCTACGACTAAGAAGTGGTTAAAGTTCCAAAATACAATGCAAGGAAGTTTGAGATGCCACAGTGCATTTACGTCTTTCTTGTAGCCCTTAGTACAGAGTCCATAGGTTTTGGCTGCCTTGACAAGGTTAAAAGCATTAACACCATCCCGTGATACTCCACAAGCTTGCCTAAGTTCCGTTAGCGGGACAATGCGACCGTAGTACGCCAAAATAATTCCCAAGGCAGCCGCCCCACATTCTACTACCTCCATTTGGAGTATAGTCGGAGTATGACACCGCTTGCTTTTACGCCCTATTATCCTCTGGAGATTCTGCCACCACATCATATTTAGTTAATGCCAGTCCAGGATTTTAAAAGCGGTAGGACAAAAGTAATTGGGGCGCGTTCTTCTACGGTGACTTGTACAGTAGTAGTAGTTCCAGGAGTTACTTTCAACTCCGGCCCTTGAGAAGAAGACCATTTGTAGCGACTGAAGGTGTTAGCATCTGATTCTAGTCGGGCAGTAACTTGAATTTGTGGCCCCTGTGACATAAACTCTTGGACGATTTCGGAATTGCCTACAATGCTTAATGCACTCTCTTTAGTCACTGGGTAAGCTGAGACATTGCTAACAGAACCGATAATACCTCCAAAACGTTCTCGTTGCACTGTGCTAGGCGTGATTTGTATCTTCATTTCTGGTTGAATTTTCTTACCATCACCAACCGGGAAAAATGCTATGCTTACGGGTTGCTCCGATGCTTGTTGAGCAGCGATCGCTCCAATTGGTGTACCTTGTAGTAAAATCTGCCCTTGTGTTGCAGATATTTCTAAAATTCTTCCAGTGTAACTGCTTTTAATCTGGCTGTTCTCTACTAATTGCACTGTTAATTGAGAAATATTTCGTTGGACTTCCTGGATTTCTTTTTTGCGGTTAGTGTCCGCTTCTAAGTCCTGTTGTTCTGATGTCACCTGTTTGCTATCTAGTTGCTTTAACTGCGCTTGCAAATCTTTAATTAAGTTCAGGTTTTCTAGATATTGTTTTTCGGCATCTGCTTCTTTGACATCCAATTGCTTAAGTTGTGAGCGTGCTTCATTAATTTGTTTGGCTGCGTTTAAATAGTCTTGCTGTGCTTGGAGTACTGTATCACCAGAAATTGCTCCTTGTTGCAATAGTTGCTGGCGTTTATCTAATCTTTGTTTGAAAGTCGGTAGCAATTGTTTTGCAGCTTCCAAGCTTTGTATTTGACTAATCCGATCTTGTCGAATTGAGTCTAGTCCTTTCTCCTTTAAAATTGATGTTAGCTTCTTTGTCGAGAGCAAGTTTTGCTGCAAGCTTTGGCGTTGCTGTTCAATTGCCTGCTTATCTACATCTTGCCGCCGTTGTTGTAAGGAGTTAACATCACGTCCCTGTTGTTGCAGTTGTGTCAGTTTGTCTCTTACTAATTGTAGCTGCTTAAGCAGTTCGCTTTGGTCTAACGTTGCCAGTACATCTCCTCGTCTCACAAAGTCGCCAACTTTCACATTTACTGTTCGCAACCTACCTGCAATTGGCGACTGGAAGGATGCAACCTTGCTGGGGTAAACTATTATTCCAGTACCCGTGACTGTGATTGGGATTTTTCCTAAAATACTCCAAAAAAGCCCTGCTGTCACTAATAAACCAACAGCAAATAAAGGTAGCCACTTTTGGGGACTGACTACCTGCATGATTTGGTCTAATTCTTCTGGAGAAGAAGCGCGTTCTAAAGCTTCTTTGCGGAACAAATTATTTTTAGGATTATTCACCAAATACTATTTAGTATATAAATTACTCTTTTGCCGTTATTAATACCAATCTATTACAGTTAAATAAATAATTAGCTTCAGGTGAATGCTGATTTTAAAGGAGCTTAAGTTATCTATCATTTATCAACTTACAGCCTATCAACAGCATAATCAAGGCTTAGTACAAAAGATCCTACTAAACCCACTTTTCCTACTTAACTAAACAAGTATTATTGTAAATAAATATACAATTATTGATTTATTGCTACCTCTCCCACTTCATCAGCACCCCATCCACGATCGCAACCCCCCACTGCGGAAACTTCGCCACCAATTTCTTGATCACGATCTGTAAGGCAGGGTCATCATTCCAACACGAGAGCAAAAAGTCAAACCCCGGATTCTCCCCAACCAGAGAAGCCTTCTTCAGTTTCTCCATTCGTAATAGTCTAGCTTGGGATCTCATGGCGATGTCTTCTGCGGTAAACAACGCCTCACTAGATTTTTGCACCTGATAATTGACTACGGATAGATTCCACTGCTTCTCAAACTTGCTAATTGTTGCTCTCATGCTGGCGTAATACTTGCTGTCTAGCAGATATTGAATTACCCACAATGGAGGGCATTCTCCAACGTTTGCTCTATCCAACCATTCAAATATCTCACTTTGATTTAATGACACGGGCGCGGCGGAATAAGTGCCTTCATGAGCTGACTTTTCACGGGATGTGGAAAAGGAGAAGCGGTTCGCGTAAATCCTACCTTCTAAGGTGGCAGTTCTGGCATTACGCTTTTTGGTTTCGGCTAGTTCAACGTCTTTTACAAACTTGAGAGTAGTGGAAGTTACGTATGACCATGAATGGCCATTCTCTGCTTCTAGACAACGGTTATGTGCCGCCCTACTACACGGCCTAAAACCAGAGAAGCTGACACCTTATGCCAAGTGCTTGAAAGCATTGTTACAACTTGCTTGTAGCTTTTGATTCTCAAAATATACAGAAGTTTACGCAGTTCCGGCTTTCAATAGTGTCGGAACATTTTCATAAATTCAGTGCTGGATTTTAGAATTTCAGGCATTAAAAATAGCACTAAAATGGGTAAAGTTCCAATTCCAAAACTCCCAAAGGAACTTATTGATGGGATATGGCACTTCATGTCAGCATCTCTAGTATTGCCCCATTTAGGAAGTGATCTTCTTCCAGAGTTCGTTTCTTCTGCAACAGAGCATCATGGACTAAAAGCATTTGAATGGTACTACGCACTTTTAGAGGTAAAGTATGAGAAACGAGAAAGTTGACAATAAGCTTAATAAAATACGACAGGTTAGACAACCATACGGCATCTATATGGGGGGCATTTCTATTGTTGTATTCCCAAAAGTTTATCCAACATCTGAACTATCTGAGCTTATTTGCGAATGCATGGACGATCCAAATTTTGGCATTCGTAAAGGAGATCGAGTGCTTGATTATGGAACTGGTACAGGATTTTTGGCGGTTCAGGCTGCGCTTAGGGGAGCAACTGTCGTAGCTACCGACATCAATCCTTATGCTGTGAAATGTGCGGAAGAGAATGCACACCTTCACTCGGTATCTTCTAGAATTACAATTCGTGAAGGGGATGGATTCTCACCACTTCGCTCTGATGAAAAATTTGACATTATTGTTGCCGAACTTCCTTGGGATTGTGCTCATGCTGAGGACGTTGTTGAATTATCTATGTACGATCCTGAATTTCACATGCGTAAAATCTTGTTTAAAAATGCTCTGGAAGTTCTACAGCCGCATGGGCGAATCTTTATGACGTATGCTCGGTTTATTCAGCAGAGATATCCTATCGAACAGTTTGGCGAGTCCTTCATCTATCGCGTTGTTAGAGAGCGTGTCATAAAAGGCGAGCCACACTATGCTTATTTGATTAACCCTGCTCCGGCCATCAATTTACGCACGGCTTCAACCGAATCTTAATTAGGTGGATGCCTAAGCCAGGAAGTCACCCCCCTGACTCGGCTACAGAACCGTGCATGAATTGTTAAATTCACACGGCTCGGCGTAAATAGAAGGTTCATGCAACCAGGGGCAACCTGTAGCTAAAAACCTTATACAGCAACCGTTACAGAGATTGATACGAGATTTAACCACGCTCATTAAAAGATAAGTTGCACAAATGATTTTTCTAGCTCATAGACAGTAAAAGAACTTTGCCTAAAACGGAGCTTGGAGTACCTGTAAGTTTGTGTCTCAAAGTATTATCGCTTCGTCTCGAAATTGAAAAACATTGCCTAAAATGAGACGAACTAGCGGGACTTAAACAAAACAGGAGAGTAAAAAAGAGTATAATGCATAACTAGCATAGCTTTCACATTGAAAAAAAGTTCATGAAAGAAACCACCCCCGCAGCCATGCCTCCATGCTTTGAAAGATGGTGTCAACGATTTGATGATGTGTTTACTCATAAGGCTCAAAAAAGAGAGTTTAGACACTATTTAGGGGGATTATTAGGTGAAAGTGAAAGGATGGCTATGCCCGCCGCAGGCATCACAAAAGTTTTCGGTCTACTGACTTTATCTACCGTGATTAGAAACAAATTCATAAGAATGATTCAGATTTGACTTGGCATACGCTAGCAATTCTTCTGTCCATTCTGCAAACCAAGCAAACACCAAATTGACTTTTTCAATAGCTTCGGCACGCATTTGTTCATCCATTTCTATTTTTGCTATGATGGCATGGTTGTTTGTCATAGCATGACCCGATTCTTTACTAAAATGGAATTCCCCACAGTAACGCAATTCGATACCCATTTCCTCTTCAATTCGTTGTGCCAGTTTTCCAATTAGTTCAAACAATACGTTGCCTGTTTCTTCAATAGCTTCGATAATGGATAGACGCACGATACTCGATGAGCTATAAATCAAATGAGCCAGGTTGTGTGACAACAAGCGATTGACTGCGGTACGATCGCTGTAGAAAAACTGTAAATACTTAGTGGATGATATTTTTTGGCGATCAAAGCCTAATTTGCTAAAGTCTTCCAAATACCACGGCCAATGATGATCGTCCTCATAGGAGTGTTCGTTTACCATAGTCTGATACGGATCTGAGGTTGGTTCTAGGCGTATGACGTAGCGATTTAGATCGCCAAAGCTCATGATAAAAGGAGCCATGCAGGGGTAAAATTCTAGGCGCTGACGAGCTGATAAAGTCTCATCCCGTAAAAAATCAAAAAATGGCAGATCGTTGTAATCTTTTTTGAGGTTTAAAATGTGACGTAACGTAGCTTTCATGTTTTGTCTCCTGAAAGAAGGATCAAGTTGCTTTTTCGTAAAAATTTACCTGTTGAAAAGCAATCACCTATGTGTCAATTCATGGAAGAGCGATTGCCTACCTCAAGATTGGTAAATAAACTTGCTATTAGAATTAAACGTTTGGTTTTTGTACTTATGCAGCTATAGGTTATAGCGGTTCTTGTTTGCATACTGAAAAATAATTTACTTACTTGAAGTAACTAACTACTTGTGCCAATTCAATGAAGCATTTGCTTTACATTGCTCATGCTCAAGTAGTTAATACTAGATTCTCCTGAAAACTCAAAAACGTAAATGTGGATAATGTAAGGAGTTTTATTCAATTCAATTGAACTACAAAAAAGCTCAATTAAGGATAAGTAAGTAAATTTAAGTTGAGTAATCTTTTAACCAAAAATTTCGATACCAGGACTTGTTGCAGTAAGAGTGACATCCTCAACCACAGTAATAATGTCGCCAGAAGCAGGCGAGCCAAAGAAGATGACTGTATCTTTGATAGATGAAGAATTTGTACCTGTACCCGTATTAGGAAAGTTTTGCTCTACAAAGGTGAAATCGCTAGCAGATCCTTGGAAAGGAAAACGGAGACGGATTTTATCCCCGTCTTGTATGGAAAAGTCGCTGATTACAGCATGACCAGCTTGCCGATAACCATCCAATATTTGAAAAGTATCAGCAGATTGAATTCCTACGGAGGCTTTTCCTCCTATTAAGATATCTACCTCTCCGGTATTAAAGCCGCCATTCCCGTTGAGGGTATCATTACCCACACCTCCTGAAAGATTGTCATTGCCAGAAAATGAACCTGATAGGCTATCGTTACCACTACCACCTTTCATAGAGCCACCACCACCGCCAGCAATCAGAATAACGTTTTGGTTGGCTTTACTAGCATCTATGATATTTAAGCTATCGCCTCCTTGAATTGTGACGCTTTCAATACCTTTGAGGGTATCAATGCCTGTGACTGTTCCATCCGGTATGCCTGCTACAGATTTACCACCTCTGAGTATGCTTGTGTTTGGGTCATTGACAAATGAGAGCAACTCAAAGTTAGTATCGCCTTGGATAAATAAGGAATCATTACCTGCTCCCCCAATGTATAGGTCATTCCCTGCTCCATCAGAGCTACTATCGGAAAAACTATCGTTTCCTGTTCCACCTTGGACAAAGTCATTCCCCGCGCCACCATTCAAATTATTGTTGTCATTTCCACCGATGAGGGTGTCATTGCCATCATTACCACGTAGGAAGTTAAATCCTGCTCCTCCTACTATGCTGTCATCACCCCGACCACCGTTAATCTGGTCAAGACCACCGCTACCTGTGATAGTGTCATTGCCATCACCACCAAAGAGAAAGGTTCGACCTGACAACAAAGCTTGAGAGGCATTAATTATGTCATTACCCGTAGTACCAGTGAGCCTGACATCCTCAATCTCAGAAAACTTGTGAGCTAAATTACCTACAAGGAGCTGATTATTAGTCAAGAAATAATTTGAGGCTCCCTCAACACGTAGCTCGTCATTACCTGCACCGCCAATCAAGGTATCGCCAACATCACCTACACTAGAAAAGTTACCGTTTTGAGCGATGAGAATATCGTTAGCTGTGCCACCATTAACAAGATTGTTTCCAGTTCCACCAGAAAGGGTATCATTGTCATCGCCGCCGTTGAGAGTGTCGTTACCCGCACCACCATCAAGGGTGTCTCTGTTAGATCCACCATCAAGGGAATCGTTACCAAGTCCTCCTAATAGAGAATCGTTGCCGAAATTGCCTATTAAAGTGTCGTTTCCGGCACCACCATTAACTGCATCGTTACCCGCCAAAGCATCGATTATATCGTTTGCCCCATCAGCTACGATTTTGTCGTCGGCTTGGGTGATTGTTCCATTAATAATCGCCATAATTTTGTGTTTCCTTTGATTTGCTTATGAGTTTCAAGCGAGCTAAATTTGTCCAAAGCCAAATTATTGCGATCGCTGTTATTACTAGGTTGCCTTTTGCACTCAAAAAGGTAAATATGGATAATTTAAGGAGTTTGATTCCCAAAAATTAAAGGACAAAGTATGTTAAGTAAGGTTAAGTAAGAAAATGTCAGGAGAGTCATCTTTGCTCAACTAGGCAAGGTCTAGATTTCAGCGATTTGAATATTGTTTTGTGAAAAAATCTGGAAAGTTAAAAATTCGGGCTGTAGCTCAATATATAAATAGTTGTGATTCCTAACTGAGCAATGGACTTTGAAACAGCATTCAAAATATTAGATACAGCAGTTGTTGCCCAGACAAAAAGACATCTCAAAGATATTGAAGTGGCAATACTTCGCTGTTCTTGGCAAGGAAAAAAATATAATGAGATTGCCCAAACTCATGGCTACACTACCGAATACCTACAACATGATGTTGGTCCTAAGCTATGGCAGATGTTGTCAGAAGCAATTGGGGAAAAGGTTAGTAAAAAAAATTTTCAGGCAGCACTAGAGCGTCAAAGGCTTTCGGGCACTGCGGCTACACCTAAGCAGTTAGAGGCAGTTTTCTACTCCCATAAGCTAATGTCATCTTCACAATTTAAAATGGAGAAAATGGCATCAAATGACTCAGTTTCTCTAGAAAATGAGGAACTATTACTAAGTGTAAACACAAATGAACGAACTCAACTAAATGCAGAACCAGAATTTCCGGTGGGACAAGTCCCTCTGACTTCTAATTTTTATATTGAACGCCTTCCAATTGAAGAGCGCTGTTATCAAGAAATTTTGCAGCCAGGTTCTTTAATTCGCATCAAAGCACCCGGACAGATGGGCAAAACTTCGCTCATGGCTAGGATTCTTGATGAAGCCAGAAAACATGACTGTCAAACAGTATCCTTAAGCTTTCATTCAGCAGATAAAGCAGTTTTCACTAGCTTGGATACATTTTTACGCTGGTTCTGTGAAAGTGTTGGTAGGAAACTGAAGCAGCTTCATCAGTTAGATGATTATTGGAGTATTTACGGTAGTAAGGATAAAACCACCGCTTACTTTGAAGAGTGTTTATTAGAAGAAATCGATAGCCCATTAGTAGTTAGCTTAGATGGTGTCGATCGCATTTTTCCATATTGTGACATTGCCGAAGACTTTTTTAGCCTGTTGCGTGCTTGGTATGAATATGCCAAATATGGCGATCGCAGTAGCGAACTCTGGAAAAAACTCCGGCTAGTTTTGGTACATTCTAAAGAAGTTTATATTCCTCTAAATATCAATCAATCTCCCTTTAATGTGGGCTTGAGCGTTGAATTACAAGAGTTTAGTCCCGAACAAGTCCAAATTTTAGTTGACCGTCATCAGGGGCTAAATTGGACTGATGCTCAGGTGAAAAAACTGATGGACATGGTAGGAGGACATCCATATTTAGTACGGCTAGCTCTTTATCAGGTTCAACACCAGGACATCACACTTGAGCAGCTATTGCAAACAGCCCCAACTGAAGGGGGAATTTACAGCGCTCATCTCCGAGGACATTTGTGTAATCTCGAACATCATCCCAATTTAGCAACAGCTTTTAGCCAAGTTGTAAACAGTTTAGTACCGATAGAACTAGACTCAAAGTCAGCGTTTAAATTACACAGTATGGGGTTAGTAGTATATTGTAATGAAAATAAGGTGATGCCACGCTGCGATTTATACCGCCAATATTTTCAAAATCGCCTTAGCTAGTTATCAGGAGGGGATGAGGGAATGAGGGGAATAAATAATGACAAATGACAGACGCGATTAATCGCGTCTCTACTACTGACTCTTGCAAATGAGCAAAGCAGAAAACTCGGCTTATAAATATCAAGTCGGAGGAAGTCTACAAATTGATGCTCCCAGCTATGTGCAGCGCCAAGCTGATAAAGATTTTTATGATGCGCTCAAGGCTGGGGAATTTTGTTATGTCTTCAACTCGCGGCAGATGGGCAAGTCCAGTCTGCGAGTGCAAACAATGCGTAAACTACAAGCCGAAGATATTATCTGTAGTGTTATTGACATTACAGCAATTGGAAGTCAGGATATTACCCAATCTGAATGGTATTTGGGCGTATTGCGGAGACTGGCGCGTAGTTTCATTCCTAAATTCAAAGTATTAAATTGGTGGAGTGATCGCACTGGACTTTCACCACTACAGTGTTTGAGTGAGTTTATCGAGTCAGTGCTCCTGGTAGAAGTCTCTCAAAACATTGTGATTTTTGTAGATGAAATAGATAGCATTCTCAAATTAAATTTCAAGGATGATTTTTTAGCTTTAATTCGAGTTTGCTATAACAAACGAGCCGATAATCCCGCTTACCAGCGTCTAACTTTTGCGCTTTTAGGGGTAACTACTCCGTACGATTTGATTCAAGATAAACACCGGACACCTTTTAACATTGGTCGAGCAATTGAACTCAACGGTTTTCAATTGTCGGAAGCTCAACCATTAGCTGAGGGATTAGTGGGTAAATTTGTTAATCCTCAGATAGTTTTGCAAGAAATATTAGCTTGGAGTGGTGGTCAACCTTTTCTGACTCAGAAGCTTTGTCAGTTAGCGATGGCTACGCCAACACCTTCTCTGCGAGACGCTACGCTAACGGCGAACGCATCTTCCGGTATCATTCCCCCAGGTGGTGAAGCAGAGTATATTGAAAAATTGGTGCGATCGCAAATAATTGATAACTGGGAATCCCAAGATGAACCAGAACATCTGAGGACGATTCGCGATCGCCTTTTTTGCCGATGTGCCGATGGCAATGGCATTTTGAGAAACGAACAGTGCATTAAGAAGTTATTGGAGCTTTATCAGCAAATTTTACAAATAGGTCAAATAACAGCAAATAACAGTCCTGAGCAAATGGAATTGCGGTTATCAGGATTGGTAGTTAAGCAACAGGGCTTATTAAAAGTTTATAACCGCATATATGCTGCTGTTTTTAATCAAAATTGGCTTGATAAAGCATTATTAGGTTTACAATCCGTTGAAATATCGCCTCTCCCTAGCAAGCGCCGTTTTCAAACTGTGCTGATTTTAGCTGTCGTTGTAACAGCCTTGGTAATGGGAGTACGGCATTTGGGACTGTTACAAGCTGCGGAGTTAAGGGCTTTCGACCAACTGCTGCGACTGCGCCCTAACGAACAACCAGACACTCGGCTTTTAGTAGTTGCGATTGCTGAAGATGATTTTAAGCTACCAGAACAGCAGCAGAGAAAAGGCTCGCTATCGGATCGCGCACTCGCGTTACTTGTGCAGCAACTCGAAAAGTTCCAACCACGAGCCATTGGCTTAGATATTTATCGCGATTTTCCTGTAGATTCCAAGGAAGCATCTTTAGCTACTTGGATGCGGCGCAGCGATCGCTTCATTGCTATTTGTAAAGTCAGTGAACCTCAGATTAATGAACCAGGCGTTTTACCTCCCCCGGAAATCCCTCTAAAACGTCAAGGCTTTAGCGATTTTGTCAAAGACAGCGATGGTATTCTCCGCCGCCATCTGATTGCGATGAAACCAGATGATTCTTCCCCTTGCACTACGCCTTACGCCTTGAGCGCTCAATTGGCATTTCGTTACTTAGAGGCAGAGGGTATATCTGCCAAGTACACCAAAAACCAGGAGTTGCAAATTGGCAAAGTTGTATTTAAGCGCTTGCGATCGCACATGGGTGGTTATCAACAACTGGATGACTGGGGCTATCAAGTATTGCTGAATTACCGTTCCTTTAACTCTCCCTTAAAGGCTATAGAACAAATCACACTCAAAGATGTACTTAAGGGTGCGATCGCTCCCGATAAAGTCAAGAATAGAATCGTACTCATCGGCATTACTAACCAAAGTGCTGGTGATTATTTTCCCACACCTTACACTACTAACCAAAAGCAAGAAATCCCAGGAGTTATTGTTCATGCTCAAATGGTAAGTCAAATTCTCAGTGCAGTTTTAGATGGGCGAATTCTGTTGTGGGTTTGGCCGGTTTGGAGTGAGGTTTTGTGGATATTTTACTGGTCTATTTTTGGAGGGATCGTAGCATGGCGCATTCGTAATTTATTGCTTTTAGGATTAGTAGGAATTACTGTCATTATGGTTATATCTACACTGAGCTTTGTTATGTTGCTGAAAGGCATTTGGATACCGCTAATTCCTGCCGTAGTAACGTTGGCAGTTACAGGCACTAGTGTAGTAGTAATTCGTAACCTACATAAAAAGAGATGATTACGGAAGCATATTTCATACTTTTGATGATTTAAATAACCTTCATAAGTTCGCTAACTAAAAAACTTAGATTAAATATAACTTTATTCATTAGGAATTATGAATTACAAATCACGAATTAGTATCAAAATTGCTGGCGCGTTCGCTTTAATATCGCTTTGCTTAACACAACCCGTAAAATCTCAGATTCCCGGAACGGAGATTTTTAACGCACCTCCTCCGCCACCTGATATTAACGCACCCGGTAATCGCACAGCCGGAGGAAAGCGCGGTTGCGAGAATATGCAAAAGCAGCTTGCTGCATCTCAAGAAAAGCTTCTTACAGCCTTAGTCCCAGTTTATCAATCTCCCAATGCGGAACTAGTCTTTGGATTAACGACTATCTCTCGTCCAACTTTCTGGTTTTACATTCCTTATAAAGCCACAGATGCCGCAGAGTTCGTGCTACAGAATCAGGAGGGGCAAACTGTATACCAAAGCCCTGTTTCATTGTCTGGGACACCAGGGGTTGTCAGCCTCTCTCTGCCATCAACAGCTGCTTCGTTAAAAATAGGCGATCGCTATCATTGGTACTTTAATATTTACTGCAATCCCCAACAACCACCTGTTTTTGTTGATGGTTGGATAAAAAGGGTTGAACCGAACACAGTTTTGAAAACTCAGTTAGAGAAAGCAACACCAAACCAGCGCGTTGCTCTCTATGCTACTCATGGTATTTGGTACGATTTAGTGGCTGCTTCAGCCGAACTTCGTCGCTTAGACCCGAAAGATAATAATTGGGCTAACATGTTGCAATCTATTGGTTTGAATGACATTGCTTCAGAACCGATAGTAGATTGCTGCCGATAGTTATAACCAATTGCCCACTAGGATGTAAGCTGACCAAAATAATGGATGTTGGTATTTAGGGTTGTTTAACAAAGCTAGTTGGGCTTGGCGGAGTGCTTCAGCTTTAGTCAGCTTTTGAGAAGTTAATTCTCGGTAGAATTGACTCATAAGTTCTGCTGTAGATTTATCATCCACATTCCATAGAGAAGCAAGGGTACTGCGTGCGCCCGCCCGCACAGCTATCCCCGCAAGTCCCAAAGCAGCCCGCTTATCTCCAGCAGCAGTTTGGCAAGCGCTAAGTACAAGTAATTCAATCGCATTCGGACTTTCTGCCTCTCTAATCCGAAGTAAAGTATCGAGTTGATTGACGTTAATCCGACCATCCCAGGTGAGAATAAATGTCTCGTCAGCTTTGGAACTAAACTGACCGTGAGTTGCAAGGTGTACTACAGGGAAAAGAACAGAGTTAATTTCTTTTTGCAAAGTCTCGTTGGTAAATTTTTGATTGAGCAGCACTGTAGTAGGTACTTCAGACTTAATTTCATTCAGCTCTTGTGCCACATTGCTGAGGGCAGAAAAGCCTTGACGGGCTTCAGTAATTCCCGCAGTCAATGCTTTGATTTTTTGCTGTGACAAAGACTTGGGAGCTAATAACTGTAACCCTGGAGCCAAAGCGATCGCATATTTTTGAATAAGATACTGTTGACCGTCGTAAAGTGCAGCCATAGGAATATTTCGTAAGGAACCATCCAAAACAAATACCAAAGTTTTGATTTGGGATTTGGCTAAGTATTGCTTTGCAGGTTGCACTAGCCAATTATATATTTGTCTAGATAATGCCTGAGTCTGTTGCAGTGTATAAGGTTTGATCAGTTCTTGACGGAATTGGTCTACAATTTTTTCCACCTCTGTTGCAGAGATGCTGGTTTTGTAATGGTGTAAGGGTTGTTGAGGTAACTTGAGAATAACTTCTAATTTATCTGCCAAGATAATGGGATAGATCACTGCTGCATTCGGATCTTGTCGATCGATAACAGAGTCAATTTGTATGGGTTTTCCTTCTAAGCAAGCTACCCGAAAGAAGTTGTCTAGTTCAGCTAGTTGTAGGGATTCAATGACAGCACGGGCTTGAACTAAGTTATCTTGATTAGGTTGAGAGTTTTCTTCTGATTGCAACAGCAAATTGACCAACTGACGATAGATTGGCTCTACTTCATCTCGGAAAGAAAACTGCACCTCTGGATTAGTCGCAACTAAATCGTTGCGGAGGGATTGGAGGATTTTAACTGATTCAGTGTAAGCGGCGATCGCACCTTTAATATCTCCCTTGGCTTTGAGCAAGCGTCCTAACTGCCATTGCCAACGATAAGTAATATCTGGCACGTTGATACCTTGTGATATCACTAAGGCTTGCTGGGTGAGGTCTTGGGCATTATTAAATTGTTGAGTCTGTTCGTATAATCCTCCCAGATTTCCCAGAGCATAAGCAACTGAGCGTTGGTCTTGTAAATCTCTTGCTTGTTGAATTGCTGTAGCTAAAAGTTGGGCAATCTCCTTTACTTCTTGCCCTGCTTTTAGTCTCATTAAACTCTGGGCAAAGTTAATCCGAGCGTAAACCGCCTTGCGATTAGCAGGCAACTTAGGGATTTGAGCTTGAATTTTAGACACTAACCCTTGAGCAGCATTTAATTGATTGTCATCCAACAATAGGCGAAGTTGATTTAAATCTGCTTGGATGCGTGTAGTTGGCGAAGCAGACGTACCAGCAGCTTGTTGATAGTAATTTATAGCTGCTGGAGTATCCTGCTGAACTGTAGCGGTGTTACCTAAACTGAGCCAAATTTCACTCATAGCTTGAGGAGATGGGGATAGCATTCGCTTTGCCACTTCTAAACTCTGCTGTAAAATTTTTCGGGATTGTTCTACATCCCCAACAACTCGTAGTACATTACCCAGACTACGCAATCCTGTAGCTTTGAGAGTTGAGTCTGGTTGATTTTGTAGGTTTTGATTAATCTCAGTTAATGTCTTTTGGGCTTGACGATAATTTCCTAAAGTTTGCAAAGCTTGAGTAGAATTAATTTGGCTACGGATTGACCCAGCGCGATCACCTATTTTTGCATAAATTGCAGCCGCCTGTTGCCAGGTATTGAGAGCTAATTCAGCTTTTCCCTGTGCTAACTGTAGCCGACCTTGAATATCTAGAGCTTGGGCTAGGATTTGCGTTGGCGAACCTGTTTCTTGAGAGGCTTGCCCACTTTGTAATAATTTTAGACTTTGGGTAATCGCTTGGCTGGCTTTTGACCACTGTCCTAATTGCTGGTAAGTCAAGGAGAGATTGCTCAAGGTCATGCCTTGCCTTAGTTTATTCCCTTGAGCTTTATAAGCAATCAATGCCTGTTCAAAAACTAAACACGCTTGATGAAACTGTTCTGCTGCATATAACTTTTCGCCCTGTTCAAATAACTCTTGGGCATTAGATACAGCTTGAACAATGGAGGTTTCCCCAGCTATGAAGGCGAAGGTGGGCGATAATATGGCTGTAGCTAAGAACATAGTCAAAATTATAAGTATTCTATAATACCTCCAAAGTTTGCGTATTCTATGTAAAAATGATGATTTTCTTTTCACGTCCTTGCCCTCAATGCGCTTTGCGTCTTAGTCACAGGAATGCGATCGCCTGGTGCTGACAATGCATCTACTTGTCCTGTTGCCTCACATTGCACGATTCTTGAGTCAACCCAGGATGATTGGGTGTGACAGTAGGCGCAGAGGCGGTGAGCAGCACTTCACCGTTTTTACTCATTACTAACCCCTGAGCTTCTACTATAGGAACTGGTGCAGAAGCAGAAACATTTGCACTAGAGCGATTGGCTTTAGGGTCGAGAGTAACCAAATTTACCTCAATAGCATCATCATTCAGTATCTCGTTGGGACTGTCTGACAACCCACCGCGTCCTGTGACCACAAAACTACTAATTTGTTCACTTCTGGGACTACAGCCTTGAGCAATTTGCTCTTGAGCGTCAACTATATCGATCGGCAGTTCCACCAATCCTTTGCTTGGGTCAATATCGAGCGTATTAATTTTTACAATGCCACTTAAGTCAGGACTTGCTCCTGTAGCCGTAATGTCACTTTCTAGGGTAGATGCATTCCGAAACTCTGTGCCCAAGATGCTGACTGCTGCTATTGTCACCCGACCTCCCCGAAAATCAGTAGAGTTAGCACTGATGTCACTGTTTTCCGCAGCTACTAAAAAATCAGTATCAATGTTGATATCACCGCCGATAACATTGTTGCCAATGGCGTTAGTGCTGATGTTACTGTTACGACGCAGAAATATTAAATCTTTTGCACGTAGAGTAATTGTTGCTTGAGGTTGAGCGGGGTTGCTGTTAGCACTGCGAGTATCAGCCCTCAAAGTGCCATTGTCCAAACCTATAGAATCAGCATCGATAGTTAAATTACCTGCATTGCTTGTTTCCCGACTTTCCACAAAAACTCCAGCCCCATCGCGAATTAATAGTTGCTGGGTATTAATCCTTAAGGTTCCCCCATCTCCTGCGCTTCTTGCTTGAGCAGACAAGTTACTAGGACGACCACCGACGGAGCGACCAATCAGTTGTACAGAGTCAGCAAGAACAGTCAAATTACCTCCCTTGCCAGGAGTAAATGTGGCAGTACTTACCGCAGCCCCATCTTCAAGCAGCAATTCCTGAGTATTAATTGTTACTGAACCTGCATCTCCTACGCCTTGAGTCAGGCTAGCCAAGCCACTAGCACTTAGATCGTTAGCCGTGCGACCAATTAGATGCACTTTGTTAGCAGTGACAGTTACATTTCCTCCTTTGCCACTACTACGTGTACTGGCATTTACTTGTGCTCCTGCTTGGATAAGTAATATAGGAGTGGTAATTGTCACCGAACCTGCTTGCCCTGCTCCGTCAGTTGCAGAATATAATCCGCTAGCAGATGTAAAGCTAGCGCCAATCAATTCTCCAGCCAATTCCACTGATTCGGAAGCATTCACACTCAAATTTCCTCCCGTCCCCGTACCTAGAGTACTAGTTATGACTTGTGCTCCCCCTCGCATAATCAATCGTTGGACATCAATACTGACATTTCCTGCTGCTGCTGAAGTAAAGGTGCTGGCTCTAACAATCGAGGAGCTTTCCAAGTTTAACTGCGAACCTCTGATAGCAACTACACCACTTTCTGCTTGATTGAAAATGCTGCTGCCTTCCTCAATGGCAATGTCTACAAAACTTCTAGACAATTGAATATTTCCTAATGTTCTAGCGTTTTGATAGTTTAAAGCCCAGCCTTGGTTTGTTTGGCTGAGATTAACTTGACCAACTCCCGTAACACTACCCAGTTCAATTCGCCCGCCTGGTACATTCAGAAAAGCACCTTCTAGGATTACATTTTTGCCTACTAAAGCCAAGGTTTTATTTGATGGTAGTATTAGTCCAAGCATCTGTTGGCTAGCAGATGAACCACCTATTCCCTGTACGCGAATATCTCCAGTTTTTTCTCCATATTGCAATCCAAGAGGAACATTTACGCTTAATAAAGGCTTAGTTTGTGGAGTAATAGCACTAAATTCTAAGCCGTCGGCAAATTTCAAGCTACTTGCTGTACTTGCCATAAATGAACCACCAATATCTAAACGGGCGTTTTGCCCAAAAATAATTCCATTCGGATTGATCAAAAATAGATTAGCTGCACCGTTGGCTCGAATCAATCCATCAATATTAGAGATAGATGAACCTGTGACTCGGCTAATTATGTGCTGAATATTTGCTGCATTCTTAAAGAAAGCTGTACGTCCGGTTTGGAGGGAAAATTGCTCAAAGCTATGAAACAAATTTGCGCCACGTGTTGCTCCACCCGAAATCACATCAACGGGAGAATCAGGAGTTTGAGGTGTAACTACAGAACTTTCAGATCCCAAAGTGCGATCAGGAGCGATTTGGGCAATTGCAGAATCACAAAAGATCATCGCTCCACCCATCGCCAAACAACATTTCCATCTGCAACTGCGATCGCTTATAGCCATTTGAGAAATTACGCCTAATATCAATTAGAAACAGGCGAGAAAAGTGAGAAGATGATAGTTACCAGCTATTTGGCTTAACTTTCCCCTATGATTAGGATAGACTATCTCAGACTTTTGACAACTATTATTTAGGAGTGACAGTTACCGAAAAAGTATTGCCCCACTTTTCGGTCAATTCAGGTACTTCAACAGCAGTAATGTTGATTGTAACTGTAGCTGGATTTTCTGATTGGGGAAGTTTATCTGAAAGTGTGCTGTTACTGTATAAGACAAAGATAAGGTGGTACATTTAAGTTACCAACTCATAATAAGCGGCAGTTGAGGTCGAAAATCTACCTGTTTCCCCTGCTCCTCTCCATCAAAACCAAGCTCTACACAATAGTCCATTCCTACTAGCACCCTGATTTGATTTGTATCAATCACTGCTTGAAGTTCGGGTGACAAACGGTTCGCATAAGGGCTGATCAACTCTACACGAGTAATCTCGCGCAAACCAACGCTATGCTTTAAAAGACATATCCGCAAATTAGCAAATGTATGCTAGAAATAGATTTGAGCCATTATTGGGGGCTGGCGATCGCTGACAATAGTCTGACGATAGAATCAGGGTTTTAAGGCTAATAGTCACATTTTTGTCAAAAGTTTTATCCAAAATAGAATTAAATATGTTTAATTTTAAATAGTTATTTTTAACTATTAAGACCTAATAAAAACACCTGATTCATTCGCAATCTAACTAATCCGCAAACACTCATAATTACCCGATTATATTTATTATGTGCAAGGCGGAATCTGTCACTAGCAACTTTAAATATTTTAATTCGACCTATGAGATGTTCAACACCTATTCTTCTGGAAGATAATTCTTTATTTTCTTGTTTCTGTAGCTCAGTAATTTCGTTATTTTTAGTCTTTTTATGAGGTGTTGCTATTGCATCATCCCCCTTATAGGCTTTATCTCCTAAAAATTTTTGTTTAGGATCAAATTTATCGCGGCTGGCTCTAAATAAATTAATATCACTTGTTTTCCCTAGTTTTCCAACTATTACATCAACGATATCTTCTCCATTTGGTAAAACAACGTGAGTTCGACGGTTAGAAAAAGGCGAAAAGCTTGCTAGATATAAAGCGCGAGAAACTAGGTAGGTTTTGGCGAACGCTAAGATTGATTGAGAATTGGCAAAAAAGTCACAAAAAAACGCCGAGACTAAAAATATCAAAGAAAAATGAGGGTCTCGGCTATGTCTACCATTGTATCTCGCCTCGACATCACACAAATTTTCTGTGACGTAGATGATTTCTGCAATCAATGGGAAAGCCTGTGGCAGCAAGTACCACAGTTACCATCAACAACGGGAGAACGCCGCAGCACTTCCCGGATGCACTTATCAGAAGTAATGACAATAGCGATCGCATTTCATGGCAGTGGTTATAAGACTTTCAAGGAGTTCTACACATTGCATGTGCTACAAAGCTGGCGTGGAGCGTTTCCCAACTTGGTGGGCTATACCAGATTTGTGGAACTGATGCCTTCTCTTCGAGACGCTACGCGAAGGTGTTTAATGTTGTTGTGTTGTTTTTTGCATACACGCACGGGACAGATTACAGGGATTAGTTTTATTGATTCTACCCCGATAAATGTTTGTCATAATTGTCGCTCTCACGCCCATAAAGTTTTTAAAGGGTTGGTGAAATGGGGGAATAATTCTGTAGGTTGGCACTTTGGTTTTAAACTTCATTTGATTATTAATGATTGTGGAGAATTACTGGCATTCAAGCTAACTCCAGCCAATGTAGACGACCGGAAGCCAGTACCAGATATGACCAAGGACTTAATTGGTAAACTTTTTGGAGACCGGGGATATATCTCACAAAAATTATTTGAGGAGTTATATGAGCGAGGTTTAGAGTTAGTCACCAAATCTAAAAAGAAGATGAAAAACCGTTTGGTAAAACTGATTGATAAAATTCTTTTACGCAAACGGGCAGTAATTGAGTCTGTCAATGACCATCTCAAAAATATGTGTCAAATAGAACACTCTCGGCATCGCAGTGTGTTTAACTTTTTGGTCAATCTGATGGCTGGTTTGACTGCTTACACCTATTTACCCAAAAAACCGTCGATTGATATTTACCCAAAAGATTTGCCTGCACTACCTCCTGCCGTTTTCTGATCCGTCGAACTCACGTTAAAACAATAAATTGATTTTTCAGAGTATGCATTTTTTTCTTACCTGAGTAGTATTTTTTCTGCTCTTGATAGTCCACAGGTCTTTCTATAGGCTGTTCTGCACTATCTACAATTAATTCGTATTCTAGTAATGATTGGCGTAGCTTTTGATATTTTTCTTCGGATTCACTGACTTCTTCTATTTGAGATGCTGGCAGGATTTCTCTTAATATTTTTATCCAATAATTAAATGTATCATTGCCTTAGTTTTAGAAACATCAAATAATAAACCGAGTATTTCAAAAATGGGTTTTTGTCTCAGATAGATTAGGCACAAACATATTCCTTGTTTGACTGACATATCTGGTTTCCTTCCACCACCTTTCGCCACAATCCGAATTTTATTTTTTTCAATAAACGCCTGTTTCTCTAAATGTCTTTTCTCGGCTAACTCTACTAATCCTAAAAAATGTTCGTATTCAATACCTATTAATCTTTTTGATTCATGAGGATGTGACTCTATTCTTTCTAAAGGTGTTGTCATATTATACGCACTTGAATTTATATTCAATTATTTAATTATCTCATACATACTTATATTAAGGATATGTCTAAAGGTTGTAATTTCTCCGTAGGATATCGATCTGGACGTTGACCAAATGGAATTTGAAATAGCATTGGCTCAGTTAATACATCGCTATTCGTGCCTACCGCAATACTGATTGTTTGGGGCAAATAAGGTGGGCGATATGCCCAACTAGAAAATGCAATTGTGTCACCAGAACCTACCGCAGGGCGTAAACATATCCCAAACGGACACGCGCCATTTTTTCGATTCGTCCATCGCTCCCAAAGACGAGTCAGGTAGATTAGCTCAGACTTTGCTTCTTGGGGATTATGTACCCACAAAAATTCCAGCATGGCGTTGTGGAAAAAGAAACGACGATTAGCTGTGCCTTGCCCAGGATGGGGGTTAGATGAACCTTCTACTAGACCAAATGATACTAAAGCTTCAGCTTCCCAAGCATTAATATCAGTACATATGAACAGATGATCGAATTCAAATGCCATAGTTTCAACAGTATTTGAGGATAAGCTTACTCAGCTTCTCAAGTCTAATAATTCCAACGGACAAACTTCAAGTACCCCCATCACCAATGGCTCAAGCCACTTATTTCACGTTTATATAAGAACTGCATAGCATTTAATTTATAATCTCGTATTCTTTCTCTACTACATTCAGCAATTTCTCTTCCACAGCACTAAGATAAGGACGCTTGGGCTTCTACAACGACTGCAACAGATTTTTGACTTACATTTGCCATCCTAAGTTCTTACGGTGTTATTAAACTCGTGGATTGCAGGACAATCACCCAGTATCCACCTTTAACTGGTCAATCAGGATTGTTTTTAGCTAGAATCTGGCATACTTCACCGCGAATTTCTCACAAACAATAAAAAATCAATTCACCTCACTTGATTTAAGACATTTTTTTATACATCATCAATTGAAATTTATGAGGTTAAATAAACTAAGTATAAATTAGCAATTATCAAGCTAAAACAGTTACTGTATTTTTTTTAATACTGAAATTGAAACACTCTGTTCATAAAATTAAGCATCCAAAATAAGGCTTGAATCAGACCAAGCCCAAAATATTATTAGAGAGAAGGTGAAATGCTGCTTGACTTGAGATTAAGCGGTGTTCGGGAGAATTTTTAAGCATCTGTAAGCAGCAGCAAAGATATGTTTGGAAGGACTTGAGCTAGTAATCGCAATTAAAATTCGCCGTGAGCTTATAGTAATTAAGGCTCCTAACTTTAATAATTTTGTCCGAATAGTCCCAACTTGAGAATTTTGTAATTCGGTTTTGGCTAAACATTGTGACCGCAATGCATTCATCAAAACATAAGCAAAAGAAGAGAACCACAAACGCAACTGATTTCCCGCAAATGTGTGGGTACTTGTTCTATCACTAAAAAGCTCAAGTTGTTGTTCCTTAAAGCGATTTTCCATCTCCCTTCGCTGACAATATTTTTGTCTGTATAGTTGACCAGGAGGTACTTTATTGGTAGTGAAAGAAGTAACAACAAAACGAATATTAGTTCCCTTTGCTCCATACTCAACCTTACAAACAACACGACGACTACGACTCCAAGATTCACGGGTCTGATAGTCTAAGGACTTATGCCAAATTGAGTTATCAATCAAATCAAAAGCAAGTTCGGAAAGTTGTTCATCTGGTTTAAATACAGTTTCTAGGAATGAAACTACTGTTGATAATTTTTGCTCAAAATCAAGCTTTGCTCTATCTTGAGTTGTTGTAGCCATTTGAATTAAACGACTGTTTCGCGCCAATCCAAAAACATAGTCAACTCCAGCCTGCGACTCACACCATATCATTATATCGTCTCTGGAATAGGCACTATCGCCTCGTACTAATATCTCAACATTCTGCCACTGTTTACGTATTTGTTTAATGACTCTCTGCAACTCTTATAACGCCCCAAATGCTGGGTCTACATTAGAAGGACGAAGTTTGGCTGCTAATAAGTGTTTACCACAAAAAATATAAAGTGGAGCATAGCAATATCCTCCATAATAGGTATTAAAGAAAACTTGCTCCTGATTGCCGTGTACTAAATCATCAGTTACATCTAAGTCCAAAATAATTTTTTGTGGTTCTTTTGAGTAAGATTTTAGAAATATACTTACAAATAGACCTTCAATTTCTTCTGAGGAATGTCCAATTTTATGATAATGACTGTCAGATCCTTGTTCTACATCTTCGGGACAATGTTCTAGCCTATTTAATGTACAAATAAGCTGCTAATGTTGCAGGCTTATCTTGTACTCCAATTCTTTTTCCTAATGATAGAGCAAACATCGGCTCATGACGTAATTCTTCATGGTCATTTAAGTCTTCGTATCCCATGACCAACCCGTAGATTCGTTGTCTAATTAAGTCTTCTATTGAATGGTCAATTCGATTTGGCTTTCGGTAATCTTGGAAACACTGTGCAAACTGTGATGTGATTTGCAGTTTTCTGTCTATTTCAGCAATTAAGCTTAAACCTGCATCAGATGTTACTTGTCCACCCTGGAAATTAACTACGACTGGAACTGATTTTGGCTGTTCAAATCTGAACTGTTTTGGTATACGATCTGTCGAAGGTGGGGTCATGCTCTATCAATGCTGAAATGCTTGCTATATATACATTTTCGCAGTTTTTGTTCCCTTTTTTTCAGATTTGGTGAGAAATCCGCGTTCACCTATCCAGCCAGATTTACTGCATCTATATGAATTTGAATTTGATTAACTTTGAGTTTATTGTGACTTTCATTCTGCCAAAACTAATATACGCAACTTTAATTAGTTTAATTATCGGGGCTGTGGTTGGTGGGATCATTGGGCTAATTATGGGTAAAATTAGCCGCCGTATGAAAGATGTCCTTATACCTGCGATGTTGGGTTCTTTTCTCGGGATGATGCTGCTAGCAATGATACCTATTTTTGCAAGTCCAGCTACTTACATAGGTGGGCCTTTCGGTGGACTTTCGATATTTTTGCACTTCATTGTCGTAGCACCAATAGGCTCGATTATTGGCAGTGTGGTTGGTGGAATTTGTGGACTCAAACTTTCTCTTCAACTCAAGGCCCGTTTGACGCTGATTGGATTAATTTTCACCTACGGTGTGATGGTGATTTCAATCTATGTTACCTTAGCACCTCCGTCTTTTCAATTTGTCAAATTTCATGGACAGGAGCAAAAAACTTTCTCCCTAACATTGGTAGAATTATCAGGGCAAACGCATCTTATTTACTAATAAAAACTAAGGGAGATTCCAAAATGACATAGATAATTCTAAAAATTGATGGGATGATAAATAAAATAAATAAAATATTTTTAAAAATCTGAATTAGCTTATCTTCAACTGAATGACTAATCATCAATACTAAAATAATTCAATTATGAGCTACGTAAAAACATATTTAGAGAATAAATCAAACTTTTATGTAAAACATTCAACTGAAGTTTTGATCTACTATTTTTAAGCTAGCGCTAAAATGTTTAGTAAATATTTGTTATCCATCGCCG
>LXQE01000181.1 GCA_003326195.1 Nostoc punctiforme NIES-2108 | reverse complement strand
GCCTGATATACCATCAGTTCTGTACTTCTGCAACCATCTCGTGACCGTTGAAGTATCTTTTGCCAAGCGTTTTCCGATTTCTTGCTGCTCCTTAACCTGCCCGCTTTTTATCCACCACAGCATAATAAGCTTTTCTTTCTGGTTTCCTAAATTCACTGTTTGTAGACGTTTTTTAAGTTCTTCTTCGCTCTCTGCGATTTCAATCTTAAAAGGGCGGCTCATGGTTATTTTAATTTATCAAGTTTGTTTTCTCTATTATATGCAGCTTCATATAAAATTGGTATTAGAGATAAGAAGATTAATTGATATGTCGGCGATGATAGAAGCTATTGAGCGGATTGCAGCTTACTATTCAAGTTTCGATGCTCCAACAAGTCTAGACATGAAAGTGTTTTATTGGATGCTGAATAATGGATATGATGCAGTAGGAAAAGATGTACGGGAACTGCGAAAGTCTCTCAGTCCTGAAACATTGCAAAAAGTAGTATCTAATTACTCTACTCCGAAATTAACTCTTGAGCAAATACAAGAAATTACAAGAGATTATCCATTCCAGTTGCCTTTAGAAATAATTGATTTATATCAAAAAGGTAATGGTTGTTTACCTATTGGTTTGGCTGACACATCAAAAGATTGGAACTCCTTTGATAATTACTTTAACTTTCCCTTTATTACTGATGATTCTTTTTTTTCGTTAGAAAAAGCTATGAGTATGTACAAAGGTTTAGTACGTCAAGCTATGCACAGCGACAAGATTGATCCACGGTGGTTCCCGATTGATTGTTTTGAGGATTTAATATTAGCTGTAATTGGTAGTGAAGAACAGCAAGTTACTTCACCTGTAATCAGCTTCTACGATAGTGATTTTATCCTGAAAATTGAGTGGCCGAGTTTGACAAATATGTTACTTGCTTGGGTTGAGATTCGAGAACAAAGCTTAAATGAGCATGAGCATGAATTTGCAATTGAGAAGATACATAAAAAATACAGCAAGGGCAAAAGTAAAACAGCGTAACACAGTGACAATGATTGGGCTGATTTGGGGCTGAATACTCTACTGTAGGCGCTTTTAACCCCATATCGGCTTTCCCCCATTACCCGACATCCTGCATCTTTACACGGTTGATTACATGATGGTAGTTTCCAAAGGTGTTTAAATCACAATACTTGCTGCATTTGAGCATAGGCTTCATAAACACCCTTCACGTTGTACCAGTTGAGGAAAATTCGAGCAATTTCTAAAGCTAATTGCGGTTTACCTAAGTTAATTAACCATTGCAATAACGGAGCCATTGTCCGTTCATTCAATGTGCCATTAAGTGACAAAATCCCCCAAAGTAAGCGATGCAGCCAAGTCATTTGAATCATCATTCGCACTTCCCATGTGGGATGCTTTTGATAAAACAAAACTCCCATACGTCCGCGTTGAATTTCTTGGTCAATCAATCGGGGAATTTGTTCTAATTTAAATGCTGGATGCCAGTGATATCCTACAGCTTCTGGACATTTAATTAGTGTCAAACCTAGTTTTTTCAGCCGCACTCCTAATTCTAAATCTTCCCAGCCATAGAGTTGAAAACTAGTATCAAAAAGTCCCGCTTTATCTAACCAATGTTTAGGAATTGCTACATTTCCCGTAGCAAAAAAAGCTGCTGAAAAATCTGTGACTTTGTAGGGTTCAGCTGTTGGATTGTTGAAATTACAAGTATTAATAACTGCACCGTAAGTGAAAAAGCGATCGCTCCCCAATTTCTTTTTCCCCTCTACTAGGGCGTTAGCATGAGCTTGCAGGAAATTATTCAGCACTACTAAATCACTATCAATAAAGATAATTGTGTCTCCCTGCGCCTTTTCTACCCCCAAATTCCGAGCCGCAGCAGGGCCAGCATGATCTTGCTGAAACCAGCGCACATGGGTAAACTCTTCTTTGTGTGCTGCTAACCACTCCAATGTGCCATCAGTAGAACCATCATCTACCAAGACAATCTCGTAATCAGTAACTGAACTTGGCTGACTTAACTCCTGCAACTCCAAGGCGCGGAGGCACTTTTCTAAAATCGGTTGGCGATTATAAGTCGGTATCACAACGCTGAAAAACACAGTCTCACCCACAACACTATTGATTTATCCATCTCCAGGATAGGACAGATGGGGCGCTGACACTGTTCCGTACTTGATCATCTACCTATACTCTAGCAATAGCAATGTTTCGGGCTGGTGCTGGCACGTTACAAGTTTTACGAATTTATGTGACGCGCTCTAACCAATCCATACTTGCTCTTTTAGTTGTGTTTAAATCACTATCTAAATCCTACGAATTTCAACATTACCTGTAACATCAAGCTGACACGCTAACCGCGCATGAGGATGATTAGCTGCTAACGTCTCTAACATTTCCTGTTCATCACGTTGGGGAGGAGAGATATCACCGATAACCTCAACCAAACAAGTGCCACAAATACCAGTCCGACAACCAAACAAAACAGGTGAATTTTGAATCGTGAGATGTTCAGACAAACTTTGATGACATTTCAGAGCGATTGGAACAAAATCACTTCCTGGAAACGATATCTTACAGAAGTCAGCCATAATACGCAACAATCTTACCTAAACAACACTCTTCCATTCCTCTCTGCGCCTCTGCGTCTGTGGATGAGATAAAAATAAATCCTCTTGGTGTTCAAAACCTTGAAAAGCTCTTTTTTGAGTTGCCAAATATCGAGAAATTGAATTAGTAGCCATCAGTGACATATTCCGATTACGTTGCCAAAGATAATCGAGTTTTTCAACATACACTTGATAAGATTTCATCGCCTCCTGATGAGTTGAAAAACTGCGCTGTAATCCTTCCGACTCCTCCGTAAAACAATGCCGCATCATTTCTTTAGCGTCCCTGTCACTCATCTCAAAAATTGGCGATCGCAACACCCGATAAATCTTGCTATACAGCGCCGGATCGTACCAGAAAATCCCGTTAATCGCCGCCGAAAAATGAAAATGATCGCGTTGACATCCCAGCAATCCTAAATTAGCAACGAGTCTCTCAAAAGCAGTCGGTGGTTTAAGGCAAGTGATAACATCGTGAGATATAATTGTCGAACTATTGAAGTGAAAACTTTCATCCATGAAGTGATAATACGAGACTTTAGCAGGAATTGGGGCAGCTTCAGGATATGGATGTTTTTGATAATAATTGCTGAGTTTGTGCTGTACTAACTTGCCGTTTAGTGTCCGCACTCCCCGTACCGTGAAATACTGACAAGCTAAAAAAGTATTATTCGCAGAAATTAGCCCAAAGTATTGAAGTTGAATTTTTTTCCACCAAGTTTTTAGGGCATTGGTGTCAGCATAAACCATCGTTTCTGTAAAGGGGCCGCGCATGGGGTAGGTAAAGATAAGTTCCCCAAACAACGCTTGTTCAACCTGTTTAGCAATTGTGCGGAAGGCGTGAATGTGCGATCGCTCTTGGGAGGATTCCAAATCTAAGGTATCGCAGATTAAGCGAAAATCTTCTTGGGCGTAAAGTCCGGCTGCACTGGTTTGATTGAAAAAGATAGTTGCAATTTCAGCAGAAACAATTTGTGAGTAGTAAGCTACCCAGTAAAGTTGGTTCAAAATTATACGCTGATGTTGGCTAGACTGTTCCCATAAAGGTGTACCATATAGCAGCGAAAATTCCTCTGGGTTCCAATACTCGTTTTGGCAATCCTCATAGCGAAAATTGCTAACTTCTTCATCCATTAAAGCAGTATGATCTTGCTGTTTGTTGCGGGTGTGGTTGATTTGTAATTTGCGATGAATAGTTTTTTCCATATCCGTTTTTATTTAACGCAGAGATAAGATTGATATTTATTACACACATTGATGGGCGGGGAGTGGTTCAAAGGCTCCGCGTTCTTCTAAATTTTGCAGGATAGACTGGGCTGATTTTCCCCCCATGAGCGATCGCAATATTTGTAATCGTGTTCCGCTATGAGTCTCTGTATCTAGTTCTTCTAAAATTTTGATTTTTTGCGATCGCGTCAGATGTCCTTTCACTTGTTCGATTGCTGCAAGTACGCTTTGTGGCCCCACCTGAACCATAAACAAAAACTGTGCCAATACATCAAGAATTGTTGTTTGACTAAATGCTGAAACAGTAATTTGATTAAACAAGGTGGTTCCCGTAGCGTGATGACGGGATTCAGATTGTAAAAAATTAGAAAAAAGTTCTGCTAAAACTGGATAGCGGCATTCCTTCGCTAAACGCCGATAATGGCTTAAACCCCATCCTTCTAAAACCACTTGCAGCACAAACAACAAAACTGTTTTATCTGGACTTTCAACCACTTCTGATAGTAAGCGCAAAAACGGATCGTCCGTGCTAGTTACTTCCATTTCTGGCAAAAAATGGCTAATTTGGTGAAGATGGGTAGCTTCATCAGCCGTAAACAATGCATAAAGCATTTGCTCTTCAACTGTTTCTGCTAAAAGTACCATTTTTGCCATGTAGCCAACACCTGCTTTCTCAATAAAATATGATTCTTCTAACAGACTGCGGTTAGCAAGTTCCAAAATAGCAGATTGTTCATTAATATTAGATTGCTGAAAAATTTTGACTTGATGTAACTTAAAAAAATCAGCATCCCAATAATTTAATTGCGGGGAACTATCATAATTATTCTGATTAGGTAACGCTGCTGTTAATATCCGTCGCAAACGGTCATCATTATCTGTATGCGGTAGGTTAAAACCGACAATTTTATATTTTAAATCCATTTTTTTCCTGTTCAATTAATGTGAATTCAGGGTTATACCAATTCTCCGTGAGTTTGTACTTAATGATTACTCCTTCTCTCTTGGCGTACTTGGCGTACTTGGCGGTTCGTTTAATAATTAACTGCATCTTCATAGCGAATTACTATTAGGTGTTGATAAAGTTTGAATATTTGGATAATTAACAGTTTCCCACTTTCCCCAGCTTAAGGCTTTTTGTTGATTAACGTGCTGAATAAATTCCAGAATAGATTGATCTGCTTTAGTAGGAGTTTTTAAATCAAACTGAATTGTTTGAAATACCTGTGTATCCCCTTTGGCGAAGTAATTACCAACCTGCTGAGTTAACCATAACAAACTACGATTTAAAACCCATCCCCAAAATCCCGGACGTTTGGGAGTCACAAGAATTGTTTGCCCTTCAGTTTTACCACCTTCGATCATTCGCAGTGTAAATACAATGTATAAGTGCAGAAAATCCGGGCCTAGCGTCACAGTGCCAGTGCTGCCATACCAGTAACACATACTATAAGTAACTTCGTTACGATATAGAGGACGAATCAGGCGAATTAACCACGAATCATCCCCTCCGCGTGTAGTGTTGCTGAAGGTAATAGCATTGGGGTTGAGGTTTTGAGAATCAAATACAATCTCTAAAGGCAAATTGTGTACTGTATTGAAGTGGTGAGCATCAATCGCATTAATTAGTAAGACATTGGGATGGCAGTTTTTGACAAATCGAGTCCCCAATATATAATCACAATCTGCCTGTTCTAATTCTGGTACAAAAGGCAACGAACTTGGCTTTTCTTCTCCCACCCAAACCCAAATCATGCCGTATTTTTCTGCCGTGTGCCAAGTTTTAATACACACAGGTAGCGGTTTTCCGAGAGAAGGAACATCTACACAAATTCCGCGACTGTCATACTTCCAATTATGAAAAAAGCAGCGAATTTCATCACCTTCTACCTTACCTTCTGCTAAATGAGCGCCCATGTGTGGACAATAAGCATCTATAGCTACTACTTGACCACTAACTCCCCGATAAATTGCCAGATTTCTACCTAGCAAAGTTATAGCTTTTACCTGGCCAAGCTTTAATTTTTTTGATGGTAATGTCCAGTACCATCCCTCTATAAATTGCGTCGGATTATTAAAGTTTGATTGTGGGTTTGTAGATACCATAAAAATTAAATAAGAACACAATCTTGCACAAATTGTAACGATGATTCTGACTCCCACATCCGTTTTCCAGCACGAGTGAGATTGTCATAGTTAATTTCAGTTAAACAAACTAATTCATCCCCTAATCGATAGCCGGGGTTTTTTTCTTCAAAAAATTGGATATGGGGATTAGTCTGTCTTCCTGTGGGGATTTCAATTAACCCCTCACAGAGAATTTGGGGATGCGGAAAATTGACGATACCAGTTAATTCTTGGTATAAACTACCATAGTATTCGCGTGCTAAACTCACCATCAGATTTGTAACATCGGCAGGTGTTGTAACATCATAACGCGGATAGAAATCTTGCCAAAAGGTAGGGAGAAAACGATAAGTGCGAAAACCAGAGCAAATTAGCAGCCAGTAAAGTTTATTTTCTGCATAGTGTTGACGCAGAAAATTGATGGCAGCAATCCAACTACGTGGTAATGTTGTACTCGACCAAGCACTAGGATCAACGATAGTGTCGCCGGAATATACCACACTAATTTTTTCTCCCAAAAAAGTCTTTTGGCATAACATCAAAGTTGAAAATCCTTTGAGTGCATTGGATGTTTCATCTCTCAACAACAAAACCCAGTTTTTGCGCTCTAGATCGATTTCAAAACCATCCCAGGTTATACCTTCAAAGTGATTTTGCAGTAGCGCATACATGGCGGTGCGATCGCTTTGTTGCAAATTTTCAACAGGAATCAGCAAACTCTTCATTGCACGGAAATTACCTAAACTCGATTTGTATTATATTTAATTAAAACTTTATCGACCATTATGGTAAATTTACGGTGTAATGTGACAGATTCCAGAATGGTTATTTACGCTACAATTCCGTATTCACATCTTGCACCTTTTCAATAAGGGTTGATGTCAATCACGCACTCTACAAAATAATTAAGATGTATTTAGATTGAGAAACAAAACGCAACATTACCAAAGCTTTTGTTGGATTACGCGATCGCTAATCCAACCTACTATTCTACACCCCTATTTTTTGACCATCGAGACGGTTTTAGCTGATTCACATACTTCATATATTCAGCTAATGGCCGATCGATACTAAGGAGTAAATTCGGATTAAAGCGAATATTATCGTAAATTTTGCCATCTTCATCTCTAAGCATGTAGTAAGCCAAGCGAGTACAGAATAGCAAAAACTGACTAAGCAGATACCCTAGAATACCTTGACGTTTTTCAGTTACATAAATCGGTTGAATTATCGTTCTTTCAGGCGCAATTGGACTATAAGCATATATTATATACAGTGGCGGAAAAAGCCTAACATCTTTCATCATTGTTAACAAGCCAATGCAACCATGAGCATAACGCATTGAATACTGATATGTAGAACCCAGAAATATTTGACCTAGCTTTTCTCTCCAAGTAGTTTGAGGGAATTGTCCCCGCATTGTAAAGTCAATTTGCGTCCCTAATTCGCTACGAAGTAGCGACAGATCCATTTTGATGTCTAAATGATGAATTGTTTTTAAATGTTGAGCATCAATCCCATTCATCATACAAATATGATGATGGCAACTTCTTTCAAATGCAATATCAGCTTGTGCAACAATTTTTTTACCTTTCAATTCATCAAAATCAACTACTCCCTCTGGTGCTTTAGCATCTGGATAAATCCAGATAAATCCATACTTTTCCTCTGTTGCATAAGCTTGCAATTTGGCTTGAGTAGGAATTTCTGATTGACAGGGAATATTTTGACAAAGCCCTGTTTCATCAAATGCCCAATGATGAAATGCACAACGAATCCAATTACCGTCAACTTTCCCAATTCCTAAATCTGTTCCCAAATGAGGGCAGTAAGCATCCAAAGCCCGTACTTGCCCATCTTCACCTCTAAAAATGGTAATTTTATGACCGCATACTTCTACAGATTTTGCTGTTTTTTTAGGGATTTCATGACTAGGACAGGCAATATACCAACCCTGAGCAATTACATTCCAATTATTGAATATTTGCATAATTGTTTGATAGATAATTATTTAATATTTCTTGCCGTTGGCGAATATCATCTCGATATTTACCTGTCAAAATTCTAAATAACATTTTACCTAAACAATAAGAAGCCCGCCAAGAAAATACAGCATCTTGTAAATCAATATGGCTACGCTCAAATAAAAAATGTCCGGTTAATCCCAAGAATTGAGTTAACGGTAAGCCCAAGAGCAACCAAAAGTTTTGCAACTTCCAAGTATAAAAGAGTAAACTGTAAAAAAAGAATATTCCCAGAATGTGTAGAGTAATATTAATTGGATGCTGGTGTTTAAGAATAAAAATATCCCAATAGTCTATAAAAGGATGATCTATAATTTGATTATTAATCCTATTTCTCAAACTTTGTCGAGGATTATAATTCATATCAAAACCTTACCAATTTTCGCCTCGCTGCATCAAAAATTTTACTCAAATATACTTTAATAGTCATTATCAGCTACACAAATACCTTTACATTTAATACCATTCGTAGTAGTGCGCTGACAATGAGAACATAGAACCTTCTCTTTTTCTGTTTCTTTATTTATGTTTATACTAGTGCTTTCCTGTAGCTTGTCTTTGTCAGTCTGAAGTTTGACATTCATAAAAATAGAGGAATTTTTCACGGTTTAATATTTTGTCGCTTTTTTCTGACCGTTATTAAGCAGAGATTTGCACTGAATCATAAGGCTGGATCAAAATCTCAGCCGGAATACCTAACTCTTGATTTAACTTCCGAATCATCTCCAAGGTCAAGGAGCGTTTACGAGATAGTATCTCAGATACCCTCGCTCGACTGCCAAGACATAACTCCAAATCACGACGAGACCAGCCACGGGTATCCATGTAGTATTGAATTGCTTCGATAGGATCGGGTTTTTCAATGGGAAAATGTGCCTTTTCGTAAGCTTCTACTAAGGTACTCAACACATCTAATCGATCGCATTCAGGTGTATTAGGGACGGCATCAAACAGCAACTCAATTTCTCGAAGAGCTTCCTGATAGTCAGCTTGGGTTCTAATTGGACGTAATTCCATACATCAACCTCTATCTATTTAGATAGTTTCTGCATCTATCTTGTCATACTCGATATGAGTGCCAATAAACCGGATAAAAACAATACCGATATCATAACGAATTGCGACAATGAGCCGATAGTTAGTGCCTTTGATGTTGAATACGACACGGTTGTTAGCAATAATACTGGCATTACCATGAGCGGCTTTAACATCAACTGGACTCTGCCAATCGGCGTGAGAGGCTTACATAGTACCAAGTTTTTAGTGCTTCTTCAGCATCTGGATGAGATTCCCAGAAATTTCGCAGGGCGCTGCGGGATAAAATACGCATAGCATTTATGATAATTTGATCCCACTTTGGGATCAAGAGTCACTTGAAGAGATACTAACTTTTATCCCGAATTAAGCCTAACATTCCTAATCAGCGATCGCTCCACCCGCCGTAGGTATTACTCTTATAAAAATAGTGCGTTATGTTTCGTTAAGGTAGCGTACAGGAAAAGCGATCGCACTCAACTATATGGCTGCAACCAATCCTTGATAGCCGCTTTGACAACTTTAAAATACTTATTCTCTAATATAAACTCGTCAATTGCTGTTTCCCACTAGCTTGGAGCGTACCAGCGACACGACGCTTGAAACTTGGAGTAGTTTCATCGTTAACATAAGCCACTTTTTCTAGCTCAGTTGCAGTCGGGTTCGTTTGTTCTAACTGGTTCAAGAGTTGCTGAATCTCCTCAGATGCTTCCGCAAGAGTCTTCTTCGATTCGGATAAATGGATATGCTGATTTGCTTGCTGTCGTGCGTTACCGGAAACTTGGTTTGCAAAATTGCCCACGTTTGCTCCATGAAGGTCATTTTTGAAGGATTCTGAGTTTGATTGACTTTCTGATGAAGAATTTTGCATTTGTGACTGCTCTATCATCCGTGACAGGTTAAGATAAAGTGCCTTTTGTCAATCAGTTAAAATACTCAAAATAACCTTATTGAAAATGATAATTGTGTGGGGGAGAGGGAAAAGAGGCATTGAGAGTAGCGTATAGCAGTGGTAATTAGGGGAAGCGTTGTGTTAATTTCAGAACCCAATTGGGAAACATAAAGTAAAAAATTGGGTATTTTTCTGTCATGAAAGCGGTTTTACAACATAGTGAAGAAGATTGTGGTGCTGCTTGCCTTGCAACCATAGCACAACACTATGGTAGAACTTTCGGCATCAACAAAATGCGGGAATTAGTAGGTACAGGTAAGCAAGGTACTACTCTCCTTAGTTTAAGACGAGGGGCAGAAAACTTGGGTTTTAATGCCCGTCCAGTGAGAGCAACTCCTGAATTAATAGAACGCTTGGATAGAATTTCTCTGCCTGCCATTATTCACTGGAAAGGATATCACTGGGTTGTTTTGTACGCACAACAAGATCGGAAATATGTTATCGCCGACCCAGCAGTAGGTATTCGCAAGCTCAACCATCAAGAGTTATTAGAGGGATGGGCGAATGGTGTCATGCTGTTATTAACTCCAGATGAAACTCGTTTTTATCAACAGGAGTCGGATAAAATAGATGGCTTTGGACGTTTCCTCAAAAGAGTTTTACCCTATAGCAAAATCCTTGCAGAAGCGATCGCAATCAATATTGTCGTTGGACTTCTTTCTCTGGCTGCTCCTTTAATGATGCAGCTCCTTACAGATGATGTTTTGGTGAGGGGAGATATACAGCTATTAACTACCGTAGCCATTGCGGTTATTACCTTAAATATTTTTCAAGCTGCTATTGGGATTGTTCAATCTCACTTAGTCGGACAATATGCTCAAAGGCTAGAGTTGGGATTAATTCTAGATTACGGGTATAAACTCCTCCGCTTACCTTTATCTTATTTTGAAGCCCGTCGCAGTGGGGAAGTTGTTAGTCGCATTGATGATATAGAAAGAGTTCATAATCTAGTTTCTCAAATAGTTTTGGGTTTACCCAGTCAATTTTTTATCGCTGTCATCTCTTTGGGAATCATGATTTTTTATAGTTGGCAGCTTTCTTTAGCTTCCTTATTTGTCTTTATCATAGTTATGGGTATTAATTGGCTATTTTTACCAGCTTTACGACAAAAAACCCGTGCTTCTATTATTTTAAATACAGAAATTCAAGGTTTTCTTGTAGAAACTTTTCGCGGTATCCAAATACTTAAGACTACCCAAGGTACTCCTCAAGCTTGGGAAGAGTATCAAGCTAATTACGGTCGCCTGGCTAATTTTAAGTGGAGTACCATGAAGCTAGGGTTTTACAGTACCACCGTTACAACTCTATTCAATAGTTTGACAAATATTGGTTTACTTTGGTTAGGCAGCTACTTTGTAATTAATCGCACTCTAAGTATAGGTCAATTACTTGCTTTTAACGGCATGAGTGGAAATTTCTTAGGGTTTTTGAGTTCGGTGGTAGGCTTAGTTAATGAATTTATTATTGCTCAAGTAGTAATTCAACGCCTCACAGAAGTCCTAGATGCTACAACAGAGGATGAGAAAGAGTGTAAAAAACCTTGGGCGGAAATCACTGTTAATACAGATATTGTTTGTACTAACCTGAATTTTCATCATCAAGGTAGAGTTAATTTATTAAAAGATTTCTCTCTTATCATTCCTGGGGGAAAAGTAACAGCCTTAATCGGACAATCCGGTTGTGGAAAAAGTACTTTAGTTAAGTTAATAGCGGGATTATATGACTTGCAATCTGGTAATATTCGTTATGGAAATTATAATCAGCAAGATATATCTTTAGACTGTCGCCGTCAACAAATAATATTGATTCCTCAAGAACCGCACTTTTGGAGTCGTTCAATTATTGAGAATTTCCATTTTGCCTATCCTTCAGTTAATTTTGAACAAATCGTGAGAGCCTGTCAAATAGCTGGTGCAGACGAATTTATTAGCAATTTACCTGATAAGTATCAAACTATATTAGGGGAATTTGGTGCAAATATTTCTGGAGGACAGAAGCAAAGATTAGCAATAGCTAGGGCAATTGTTACTAATCCACCAGTATTAATCTTAGATGAATCTACAGGTGCTTTAGACCCAGCATTAGAAACTAAAGTTTTAGATAATTTATTAGCAGAACGTCAAGGTCAAACAACTATTATGATTAGTCACCGCCCTAGAGTAATTGAGCGGGCTGATTTCATTGTTTTGTTAGAAACAGGAGAGTTAAAGCTGACTGGTACTCCCAATGAGTTACGTCAGCTACCGGGTCAGCACTTGAAATTTTTAACTCCCTAATATTCTGAAGTAAAAGTTTTTATAGCGATTCCCAGTTATGTGAGGTAGAGATAATATTTTGAAACGCAAAGGGACGCAAAGTAAAGCGCAGAGGTACGCAGATATTTGTACCTCAGCAGACTAGGAAACGCTATATACTTATCATACATTGGTTATTAATCTTGCTTTTCTCAAAATAAATTGCAATACAGTTTCCTCTTTAGAGATAATATCAGCGCTTCCTTCCATTCCTAATTGGATAGCACATTCTTTTCCTGCAATCTTCAATATATAGTTTTTTGGTTTAATATTCACCTTGTAACTACCTGTTTGTGAAATTCCCCCCATCCCTAAAGAAGAGTTAGAAGAATTCAAATTAGATTGAGGTTCTATTGCATCTGGAGAAATGCTGTTCACTGTACCTTGTAAAGAGCCATAGTCGGGATAGGGACAAGCAGATACGCGCATATACACTTTTTGTCCCAGCCGAATTTTACTGATTTCCTCAGAAGGAATATCGGCTTTGATTTCCAGTGGTGCTTCACTAGGAGCAATTTGGGCAATCATCTCTCCAGAAGCAATGACTTGAGAGATATTTCGTAGATTGAGTTGTGCTATTGTGCCAGAGGCAGAAGCACGAATTATGATATTTTGAAGTTCAATTTCTATTTGTTTGAGTTCTTTTTTGAAGCTGTTTAATTGGTTTTCTAATTCTGTTTGTCGTTGAATAAGCTGTTCTCTTTCTTGCTGAAGTCTAGATAAAGTTGCTCCCCCTCTAGCTTTTTCTTGAGCGATTCTTTCACGAGCGATCGCCACTCCTCCTATAGAGTTAAGGGTAGTTTTGGCTTTTTTTAGCCTTGCTTGGGCTGCTTCAACAGCTCTTTGTTGCTTTTCTACTGTTTGCTTGTGAGCTTCTACTATTGCTAATTGGGATAAAAGTGCTTGTTGTTGTTGTTGAACTGCGAGAGTTACTTCTTCGTATGCGTCTTGAGAAAGCGCACCAGATTTGACTATCGGTTTATAGCGATCGCTTTTGACTATCGCTGCTTTGAATGAAGCTTGGGTTGCAAGTGAATTCGCTTGAGCCGACTTTAATTCTGCTTTGGCTGTTTCTAAATCATTTTGAACTAATTTTAAGTTAGCTACTGATTCTTCTACTTCCGTAGTGGTGCTAATTTGACTATTGTGATATTCCGTTTGAGTGCGTTGCAGTTCAGCTTGAGCAGCAGATGTGGCACGCTTTGTTAGTTCGCTTTCTGCTTGAGTCTGTTTATCTAAAGCAGAAATTTGAGCAGTTATTTGAGTTGATTGAACGGTAGTTTGTTGAATATTGCCAAGAAGTTGGCTTTTCTTCGTTTGTAGGCGAGAGCCATCAAGTATAGCGATGATATCTCCTTGTTTAACTTGCTGATTTCCTTTTACTAAAATATCTTTTATTATCCCTTCCGTAGCAGCTTGTACTAGACGGAGTTCTCCGGTTGGACGAATGGTAGCAGCTACTTTAACTGTGGTTTTATATTTGAGGATACTTGCAAGGGTAACGCCTGCAACAAAGGTAGCTATAAGTACCAAACCGCCAATAGTTGTCCATTTACCGATCGGAGGTAAAAAGTCTTCTGGACTAGCAGCAGCTAGAGAGTTAAGATTAATTTCTTCTGGCTGAGGTATTGCTTTTTCTACCTTGGGGAAGGAATGAGAATTTGGGACGAAAGAGATATCGACATTAGTCATAGTTAAGTAGAAGAAGACAAGTTTAAGAAGTTATAAAATTTCTAGTTGTACTTGAGAATTAGTAAGCAAAAAGCTCTGCCTTTAGTTCTTTGAAGGAGGCAGAGCTTGAGTAACTTTATTTCTCGGCTAGAGTTGAGAAATCAGGTAGATAAGTTGTTTGAGTTTTGCTAGTCTAATTTCCGTCTAATTGGCCCTCTCCCACTATTCCAGTTGATTCTAAAGCTAGCTCACCGGCTGTGTAGAGTCCAAGTGCTGTCATGCCTCCAGCCTGAGTCACTCCGTTGCCTGCATTATTCAAAGTTTTTACTGTGGCATGTGAGACTACTTTTACAGCTTTCTTCCACCAACTTTTACCTCCTGTCAATTGTTCGCAACATTCATCTGATAAGACTTCAAACAATTCTTCTTGGTTTTCAATTTTCAGGCTTTCATTTTTGTTAATAGACATAATCGTTATTCTCCAAAATAAATACGAAAGTTAACTTGTTAATTCTTGAGCTAGAAAATTATACTGTTTCTGGCTCGAACTATTAATTAGATTAATCCAAAAGAATCTATATACACAGACTTGACAATCCAACTTATGAAAGATAGCAGCCAACATAACAATTTTTTTGCTCTTGATTCAGTATTTATTTGGATTATTTTTCCGATCTAAGCTTAGTAAGTAAATCTATGGAATTTCATTCGGTATATAGTCTTTATTACTAGATTTATCAAGCTTTTCAATATGCAATATTTTTCATGTGTTTATATATATAAACAATATTTATAAAAAAATCATGAATTAGTTATAGTCTTGCAGGATTTCTTTAAAGTTATCAACAAACTTTCTAAGTTTTTTCTACCTATTTACCCTGAAATTGATTGTCTAAGCAGGTATCAATTAGCGTAAATATAGCATAGCTGATATCAGGGGCAAGATAGCCCTCTTCTGTCACTCTCCGAGAAGGCGATCGCTAGAAGCCTTATGAGGCAATCAATGCAACCTATACTATTAGAAAAAAATGGGTCTTGTATTTGTTATTAAAGATGACGATGCAATTTTGATTGTTGAAGTTTTTAATAAAACAACAAGAACAACATCCAAGAAGATAATTGAGATTTGCAAAAAGCGTCTGAGCAAATATGATACCGATCAACAGGAGTAATGTGATGAAGCAAGCAAAGAGAGAACGTTTGGAATCTAAAGGCTGGAAAATTGGCACAGTTTCAGATTTTTTGGAGTTAATACCGTTTCTTTGTGAAGCTGCGCCAAATCTCTTAATTTCTTATTTCTTCTCTTCGAAACGCTTCGCGTTGGCGAAGCCTCTCGTAGAGAAGGCGTCGGCAAGAACTGATGACTCAAAGTGAACTCGCTGCTAAAATTAGTTCCAGCCAACCTCGGATTGCTAAAGCTGAAAATGGTGATGCTTCAGTATCAATTGAATTGTTGATTCGGGCAATGTTAGCAACAGGTGCAACTCCTCAAGATATTGGGCAGGTGATTGCTGGTGTGGGGTAAAAGCAATTCAATGCTCCCCTCTCAAGCCTCCGCATAAGATAATTCAACAAGGAGACAAAACACTTCCCAACTTTTCACGCCCCAAGCGATCGCTCACCTTACCCCGACAAACAACCTGAACCCCATTAATATAAACCCCTTGTACAATCTCATCCGAGCCACGCTTAACCATCCGAGGTTCACCATCTAAAACGGGATCAGATATCTGCACTTGCGGGCTAATTGGCTGATTTAAAGCATTGGGATCGAGTAAAACTATATCTGCTTTCGCACCAACTTTTAGAACTCCCGTATCAAGACGAAACCAACCAGCAGGTTCTCCGGTAACGCGGCAAATCGCAGCTTCAGGTGAAAGAAACTTCGTTGCAACTGCTTGTTTGAGTAAAGATAAAGCTCCATCATAGTAGCCCAAATTACGGACGTGAGCGCCAGCATCAGTAAAACCAGGCAAAATATGGGGATGCTGCATCATCGCTAAACGGGGTTTTAGGCGATCGTTTGCCCCTGTCGCCACCCAACGTAAATCTGTATCGTATTTTTGTAATGCGTGGATAAATAAATCTAGTGGTTCTTGTTGCTTTTGACGAGCAATCTCTGCAAAACTTAACCCTTGCCAACTTGCTTCGGGACAGTGAATAACTTCCATCAAATCTAACTGACGATGGAATGATTTACGCCGTTTACTGAGCCATTCTTGGCGAAACTGACGACGAAAAATTTCCGATGCCCATAATTGTTGCCTTTCTTCTCGTGACTGACAGCCATTGAGTTGTGCGCCTGTGGAGAATTCTTCAAATAAGGGAGTCACAGATCCATCAGAGTAAATGGTGAAGGGTTCAGTTAGGGTTTGAAAACGCACATTCCCATTTAGAAGCCGATTCCAAATAAAAAGTAGGGGAGAAAATATTCGCCATAGTTTGCGATCGTGTACGGCATCTAAGGCTGAGAGGACTGTTAGCCGCAGTGGTTTTTGTCCAATTCCTGAACCCATACGCAGAATATCTACAAAGGAAACAAGTCGTTGTAAATTGGGTGTGACTTGAAAAACGCGATCGCACCGCCGACATAAATCCGCCAACATTGCATATTCTTTAAATTTGGCGTGTTGAGAGGGAATTGTACAGCCTTGCCATTCTCCACTCATCCGATGCCAGGGAAACATATCAATAGAAATGCCAATAAAGCCAGCGTCTAAAGCATCTCTGGCTATACGCTGCATAAGATTTAGTTCAAATTTTGTTGGCTGAACAGTTAAACTGCGTTCTAATCCCATCACATGAGCGCGTAAGGCACTGTGTCCAAACATTGGGGCAACATTGGGGCCAAGGGGTAACTGTTGCAAATGCTGTAAATATTCTGCTGGTGTCTGCCAGGAAACCGACTTTTTCAACCATTTTGCAATCAGCCGATGGGAAAGTGTCTCTACTCTCTGAAAAATATCAGCGAGGATTTGGGGTTCTGCGATCGCAACAGACAAGCTACAGTTACCAATAACCACGCTGGTAACACCATGACGCACTGATTCGCTCAATCCTGGTGCAATTTCTAACTCTAAATCGTAGTGGGTATGAATGTCGATGAATCCAGGTGTTACCCATAACCCAGAAGCATCAACAACTTCACGCGCTGGGGTAGTTAAGGAGGGTGCAAGGGTGACAATGCGGCCGTTTTGAATACCAATATCTCCGCGAACAGGTTGAGAGCCTAAGCCATCAAAAATTAATCCGTTTTGAATTAGCAAATCCAACATCATGTATGTTTTTCTCACCGCTATGATTTATCTTGGATGTAGTTCAAAAGCTAAACAGCAGGAAGCAGTTCATTTAGAGGCATACTGCTACTCTCAAATATAAATTTAGTGTCATTATAGGCTGGAGATGAAGTTCTAGGTACTTAGCACAATTAAGCTTTAATTACTTCTATTTCGTATTACTCGATCTACCCACCTCATTAAATCATCCTTATCGACTTTACCCAAGATGTACTTATCCCTCTGCACTCGTTCAAGAGCGCCCTGTGTAAGATAGGTTGAAGTTACTAAAATCCCCTTACTTGCTTTATGTTCGCTACGAGTATCTGCTAATTCTCGAATTACTTCTATCCCAACTTTGTTACTAGCTTTTTTATGCTTCGCTTGCCAAACAGCCCTAAATAATCCATTTTCACCTAAATCTTTGGTTGCAATTAAATCTTTTCCTCCATCATTGCGTCCTGAACATAACTCTACTGAGTATCCATCTTTTTCTAATAACTCTGCTATTAACTCTTCAAACTCTCGCCAATGAAGAGAATCAAGTCTTATTCCACCGTCTATTAATTTCTCTAGAATACTAAAGCTTGGTGATAAACGAATAATTTCTTTTTTATTACCAAGCAGTAAAAGCTCTGCTATATTATATACAATATTTAGTTTTGGAATGAAATTATCAATGAATTGTCCTTCATAAATTACTTTCTCAATATCGTTTCTCAAACGTAACTTTTCAGATGGAGTCAGCCATTTCTCAATTTGCTCAAGTAATAGCTTTTGATCTAAATCATTTTGAATGGTAGAAAGTTCAAGAACCGGGAAAAGATAATCATCCTTATCATACTTGTCAAAGAAAAAACCTAATGCATGGTCATAACCAAAGATAACTGTCTCATCTTTCTCTGTCTTAGAAACTATTTGTGACACATTAGCTCAACTTGGCAGGTTATCTACGTTTACAAATGTCAAATATACTACTTGCTTAAACTGTTCGTCCACGATGTTCAGTTTTAACCCAGCGCGATCGCTCCCTTTGCACACACATCTTTAAAGTTGTCACAATCATCACAGGAATCCAATGCACCATGTATAATGACCCTTGAGTTGTTGCCCAAACCAAAGACCATCCTCTTAAATTTTGAAATTGGTAAAGTCCAGCAATAAAGGCAATTGTCACAATGATGCTGAGTAGTGTCTGGAGGGGAAATAGAACTGGATGATGGCTATAAAATATTGTCCAAAGTAAATCGGGGATTAATCCAATTGGTAGAATAAATTGCAATAGAAAAAACAATAGTAAATCAATTTCTTTCTCCCAACCTAAAGTAAGAATTTGCGGAAAATAATCTAGGTAACGCTGATAGCCACCTTCAGACCAACGACAGCGTTGATTCCAAAGTTTTTCCCAAGTAGTTACACCTTCTTCCTGAATTGATGGAACTGTAACAAACTCAATCTCTGCACCTGCTAAATAGAGTTTGAAACAAAGATCCAAATCATCGGTGACGGTGTTCTCATTCCAACCTTGACACTTTTCTAACAATTCCCGACGAACTAACATCCCATTACCCCGCAGTTCAGACATTCCACCAATAGCAATGCGATGGGTTTGTAGAAAGCTATCACAGCACATTTCCATCTGCTGACAATGGGTTAAGAAATTGGTATTAGCATTAGAAATCGCTTTTCGTACTTGCACTGCACCGATCGCTTGCTTCTGAAACATAGGTACTGTTTGCTGGAGAAAATTGGCTCTTAACTGAGCATCTGCATCACAAACTAGAATAATCTCCCCTTGGGTAAAAGGAAACCCTGCATTCAATGCCCCTGATTTACCACCTTTTGATTCTCGTCGATGAACTTGTAAAGCTGGAAATTGAGTTTGTAATTCTTTTAAAACCTGGGGAGTTTCATCGGTACTACCGTCATCAACAACCCAGATATCTAGAGAATCGCTGGGATAATTCAATTGGCATAAGCTGTAAACTAGATTAGCCAAGACTAAACTCTCATTTTTAGCCGGAACTAAAATCGAGACTGACGGTAAATTAACCTTACTCTCCATCACCGCCGCCACTGGTTTTGCTAACAGCATCCGTAATGTTTGCACAGTCAGGATTGCCGTTAATCCCAGCATCAACCATTGTGTTTCTGGTAGCCAGTGCAGCAAACTCACGCTACTCCAAACCAATAAAACTACTAGTGTTGCTTTGAGGCGACCATGAAAGCTAATATTTTTATCGGGCTGATAGGTGCTTCTTCCCACTTTATTTGCTATATCCTTTCAGTTCGTGGCTTAGTCCTGCGACGTAATAATAACATCGTCACTGCTCCCAGAAGGAAACCGCCTACACCTGCTGCAACTGCTAGAATCCGCCCCAATTGTTGAGCAGCATTTAGCACTGGGTTATTCAGCAGATTTGAGGAGAAATGCAGCGATTGAATCGTCCATTTATCTTGGAGTTTTTGCAGCACTGCTGTCCATCGCAACGCCATATCAGCCGTTTTGCCATCTTTGAAAGAAAAAGATGTGATCGCTTCTCCAGAGGCAACATCTATATCTGGAGTAAGAAATGTTCTGAGAATATCTCCCTTCAGTTGCATTTTGATATCTTTGATGGAATTGGAAAATTGCTGATTCCAGTACTTTTCAAACTCAGGAACTTTGTGAAAAATCTGGTTATCAACTGTTGTGATTGTGAAGTTTGGGTGCAAGTAAGGCTGTATTTTGGCAAAATCGCGAGTGTTTAGGGCTTGCAGGGCAATATCCCGTGTGCGAATAATTGCATTTATCTCCTGTGGGTTGACATCTGCCAGAGCGTATTGGGGTAGATGCCAAATTACCAACACTAACAAAACACCCCAAAGTAGCTGAGTGCATTTGTATATGCTTGCCCATCTCTGTTTCATCATCTAAAAAACCTGTAGATTGGGTGACGCTTTCCGATAATTGTTTTAATCTTAATACCTACATTTTGCCACTTCTATTGGCTGGGGCTGATTAAAAGAATTTTTACAAAGAAAGGCAGGAGGCTTTCCGCAGATACCCACCGCAAATCTGGTACACTATCTTTTAGTTGGCGCTGTCGCAAAATCTCAACTCCCGCGACTGTCGCCACTCTATAAATTTTTTCCATATATAAAATTTACCCAGCTGTAGCGATGTCTACGATGGGCTGTGACACTCGATAGCGTAAGGTGCGATCGCCTTTTTAACTTCATCATTCCTCTCAGAACTCGAAACGCCAAGCTTTTTTCTCAATACATCGAGTTAGGAGGCTGTGAAATCTAAACTTTGCTGAAAAGAGATCAGTATTTCATTCAATGCAGGCATGTCAATTAAAAATGCGTCGTGTCCGTGGGTTGACTTTAGCCACCCCAGTTGAGCATTAGGGATTAAATTCGCCAATTCTTGTTGTTCTACTGGAGGATAGAGGATGTCAGAATCAATTGCGACAACTAAAGTTGGTTGCTGGATGCTTTGCAGAATAGATTCATAATCTGACAAATCAGGACTGGTGCGATCGCGTGCAACATTATGGCGATCCATTGCGTGGGTGAGGGTAATGTAAGTATTGGCATCAAAGCGTTCTGTCAGCTTTTGACCCTGATGCTGTAAGTAACTGACTATAGTAAACTGCTCAGATGTATCATACTCGCGTCCAAAGCGGCTTGTAAGACTATCCCAAGAACGGTAAGTAGACATCGCCATCATTCGCGCTACTGCTAGTCCTTGGTTTGGCGGCGCATCCAGAGTATAGTTCCCTTCTTGCCAGTTGGGATCGGCATAAATTGCCTGTCTTTGGGCTTCACTCAATCCAATACACCAAGCTGAATGTCTGCCAGAAACAGCAATGGGTGCGATCGCTTTCACTTTTTCTGGATATAACAACGCCCACTCCAGTGCTTGCATCCCACCGAGTGAGCCACCAATTACTAACCGCAGAGATCGAACACCCAGGTATTCTAGTAGTACAGCTTGTAGGTGAACCATATCTCGGATTGTAATCTTAGGGAAGGATACGCCATAAGGGTTTCCCGTTATGGGGTTGATAGTAGTTGGTCCAGTTGTGCCGTAACAACTTCCCAAAATGTTGCTGCATACAATAAAGTCGCGTTCTGGATTGAAGGCTTTTTCTGAACCAAACAAAGGTTCCCACCAATCATCAGCGTCAGCGGAACCAGTTAAGGCATGACAAATTAGTACCCCATTATCGCCTTGAGCATTTAACTGTCCCCAGGTGCGATAGGCAATCTGAACGCCAGTTAATGTTTCGCCCCCTTCTAGTTGAAATGGTACTGTAAGCTGGTAAAACTGGGTTTGCGGCGAGATGAAGTCTGAGTAGATCATATTTAGGAGTGGGGAGCAGGGGAGCAGGGGAGCAGAGGGGCAGAGGGGCAGAGGAGCAGGGGAACAGAGGAGACAAGGGGGAATTATTGAACAAGTCTCTCCTTTGTCTTCCCCCTCTTCCTTGTCTACCTTGTCTCTTCTCCATGCCCAATGCCCAATGCCGAATGCCCAATTAAAAACTAAATCCTAACTTGCTGGAATGCTTGCCCAAAATCTTCTTTGATGTCGTCGATATGTTCGATTCCCACTGATACTCGCACTAAATCGGGTGTTACACCTGCCGAAAGCTGTTCGTCATCACTTAGTTGTTGATGGGTTGTAGAAGCAGGATGAATAACGAGGGTTTTCGCGTCACCAACATTTGCTAAATGACTGGCTAATTTCACATGATTAATAAAAGCTCTCCCCGCCTCTAGTCCACCTTTGATGCCAAAGTTTAAAACTCCCCCAAAGCCATGCCGAAGATATTTTTTCGCTCGTTCATGATGTGGGTGATTAGGAAGCCCCGGATAATTAACCCATGATACTTGCTCTTGCTGCTCTAACCACCGAGCCAATTCTAGGGCATTGCTCACATGACGATCTACACGTAGAGAGAGAGTTTCTAATCCTTGCAGTAACAGAAAGGCGTTAAATGGACTCAAGGACGGGCCAAAATCTCGTAACCCTTCAACTCTGGCGCGAATAATAAAGGCAATGTTACCAAAGGAACCACTAGGGCCAAACACTTCTTGGAAATTCAGCCCATGATAGCCGGGTGCTGGCTCAGTAAATAGAGGAAATTTGCCGTTACCCCAGTCAAATTTACCCGAATCGACGATTACGCCACCAATGGAAGTACCATGCCCACCAATCCATTTAGTTGCAGATTCTACTACAATATCTGCACCATGCTCAATGGGTCGAGCTAGATACCCACCAGCACCAAAGGTATTATCCACAATTAAAGGAATGCCGTTTTCGTGGGCTATGTGAGCTAAAGCGGCAAAATCGGGAATGTTAAATTGAGGATTGCCAATGGTTTCAACGTATAACGCTTTGGTGCGATCGTCGATCGCTTGACGGAAACTTTCTGGGTCATCTCCTTCAACAAACTTGACGTTAATCCCTAAACGTGGTAATGAAACTTTGAACTGGTTATATGTTCCCCCATAGAGAAAACTAGTGGAAACAATATTATCCCCAGCCTGAGCAATCGTAGCTATTGCCAAAAATTGCGCCGCTTGCCCACTAGCGGTTGCTAATGCTGCTACACCCCCTTCTAAGGCAGCAATCCGCTTTTCAAATACATCCGTCGTCGGGTTCATGATGCGGGTGTAAATGTTGCCAAATTCCTGGAGAGCAAATAACCGCGCTCCGTGGTCAGCGTCGTCAAAAACGTAGGAAGTCGTTTGGTAAATCGGTACAGCACGAGCATTAGTTCCAGGAGCTGGCTCTTGTCCAGCATGAACTTGCAGGGTTTCAAAACGATATTGTTCTGACATAAGCAGTTATTGGAGTTTCCAATTATACAAACAAGTAATACTAATTGAGCCTTGTTTTGGATGAATCAACGGTAATTTTTGAGGATTACCGTATTTTAACTGCTTGTGCCCAGGATTCCTCATCTTTACCTCCAATTGAGAAACTAAACATCAGCCTGTATCTGTTGCTAACTTACTCACTCAGTTTTTTATTTTTCAGCAAAAATTGCTCCAGATCGTGATATTGCCCTTTGAAAAATCCATACTGTTTCTTTACACCCTGACTGTGAAAACCTAACTTTTCTAGCAACTTTTTAGAAGCGATATTTTCTAGCATGACTTGGGCAGCAACGAAACGCAAACCCATTTTCTGAAACCCAAATTGCAAGATAGTATCCACCGCCTCAGTCATGATGCCTTGTCTCCAAAAAGTACTAGCAAGCTCATAACCTACCTCAGCTGCGTGTTCTTGTGGGTTCCAGGTAAACCCACAAGAACCAATCAAAATGTTATCTTGCTTATGGACAATTCCCCAGCGAATTCCATTTCCTACCTCAAACCGCTTGGCTCTACGTTCAATCAGAGCGATCGCTTCTTTAATAGAAGTGAAGGTATCGAGATCGTGAAACTGAGTCACGCTTGGATTGGAGAGGACAGCAAAGGTAGCCTCAGCATCCTGCAAGCTTGTCTCACGAAGAAGCAGCCTTTCTGTTTCTAATTGAGGAAAGGAAGATAGTGAGAAATCGTTGCTCATAGTTGCGACTGATGATCTGGGGTGAAAACTAACTTAGCGATCGCCACACTGACAAGACAATTCAAAATGTTTAAGGCTGAATAGTCTTCGCCGATTGGTTAAATAACAATTCTCGTAACTTATCTGGATCGAGCGCTTCAGTTTTGAATGCTTCTGCTTTTTCGTAGGCGCGAATTGTTGCCGGACGCGCTTTAATTGTCTCAAACCAGCGCTTGAGGTGAGGAAAATCCTCTAGGTTTTGACTTTGGAGTTCATGGGGTACTATCCAGGGATAAGCAGCAATATCGGCGATGGAATAATCGCCAGCCACAAATTCTTTATCTGCTAGTTGCTTATTCAGCACTGCATATAAGCGTCCCGTTTCATTCACGTAGCGGTTAATGGCATATTCAATCTTTTCGGGAGCATAAGTACTAAAGTGATGATTTTGTCCCGCCATTGGCCCCAGTCCTGCCATTTGCCAGAACAACCATTCTAAAACTTGAGTGCGCTCGCGTAAATCTTGGGGAATTAATTTCCCGGTTTTTTCTGCTAAATAGAGCAAGATTGCCCCAGACTCAAATATCGAAATTGGCGAACCTCCATCTGCTGGTTCGTGGTCAACGATCGCAGGCATACGATTGTTAGGAGATATCTTCAGAAATTCTGGCTTAAATTGATCTCCAGCCGCAATATTCACAGGAATTATAGTGTATGGTAAGCCAACTTCTTCCAAGAAAATTGTGATTTTATGACCGTTTGGAGTTGCCCAATAGTAAAGTTCAATCATGGTTATTTTCCTAAAATTGCGCGATTGTTTTATAGGTTAATAGTGCGTTCCAGACATCTCTTAATTACGAATTAAGAATTACGAATTAGATGGCGGTGATTTGGCGATCGCAGCCCAAACTCGATGGTGAACCGGAAGAATTGGTGTCGGATATTTGGTTTCGAGCAATGTTGCCAATTCTTGGTCAAATACTTCTACTTTTTCTGGTGTCAAGCTGGCTCCTACACCAGCACTCGCCCGAATTCGTCCCCGCCAGTCTTCGTGTGTATAAGTGACAAATACATCGTAAGAAAATGTGCGGATTTCTCGAAAACCTCCTTCGCCAATATCTTGTAACCACTGGGGATACAATCCGTTACCGCCGCCCAGATTCCATGTAGGATTATGAGCTTTGATTAGTTGTTCCGTTGCGTGAACTACATTACCTTTTAAGGGTATCCAATCAAAATGTGCGATCGCGAGCAAGCCATTTACTCTCAATATACGAGTAATTTCTTCGACAGCACGCGGACGGTCAAACCAATGCCAACACTGCCCTGCTGTCACCACATCCGCACTGGTATCTGGTAATTCGGTATTCTCGGCAGTTGCGACTCGATAATCTACTTTTAGTTGGACAGCTTCGCTTAACAGTCTCGCTTGTTCTAAAAGTGAGGCTGATGGGTCTATGCCAATTACATCAGCACCTCTATCGGTAAAGCCCCGCGCTAGTGTTCCTGTTCCTGTGCCGAGGTCAACAATATTCTGTCCTGGTAAACCTATACCATATTCGGACAGTTTGTTAAATAATGAACTAGGAAACCCAGCGCGGTGTTTTGCATAATCAGCAGCAGTTGCACCAAAATCAATTTTCATACCTGCAAAACTATTTTTGTAACAATTGTCTAGGCTAGAAGTTCTCTACCCACGGACGTAGTTCGATTTCATAAGTCCAAGCACTGCGGGGTTGGCAAAGAATGCTGAGATAAAGTTTGAGCGATTTTAGTCTCCCTTCTCCTTAAGACAGAAAGGGTTAGGGGATGAGGGCTTGAGCAATTGTATGTAAAACTAACTCGATATCATTAAATATTTGCTCATTACTAAAGCGAATCACAGTGAAGTGATTAGATTGTAACCAATTTCCTCTGATAAAATCTTGAGCTTGTTGATTTGCATGAATACTACCATCTAATTCAATAATTAGTAATTTTTCGTGACAATTAAATCAGTAATATATCTACCAATATTATGTTGTCTGCGAAATTTTGTATTTAAAAAACATCTATTTCTTAAACATTCCCATAATATTTCTTCCGCTGGTGTTTGTTTTTTTCTTAATTTGCGGGCGCGTTCTAATAATACTTTGGGAATTTGCCGGTTACTACCAGCTAATTTAGCAATTTCCGCCCTCACCCCTAGCCCCTCTCCCTCTAGGAGAGGGGAACAAGATTTATCTTGCTGATATTTATTCTCGTTCTTCCTCTTTTTCTTGACTCCCTCTCCCTTGGGGAAATGGTTGGGGTGAGGGCTTATATTCCATAATTTTGCACCTACAATAAACTCATTTGTCCCCTTATATTTCCCCTTTTTTATCCAGACTTAGAGCGGTTGTAAGTTTTGGTTGATCTTTCAAAGAATGCAAATTATCAAAAATTTGTTGCACATCTGCATCCACTTGCGATCGCAGCTTAATTTCCACACTTTTTAGGGTAACGTATACAATACTGGGCTGCTACCGCCAGCAAGGGAGGTAGAGCAGCCCAATGAGCAGCATTTATTTTCAGCCAGAGAAACGAGATTTCAAAAGGGTTGGGGCTGAAGTATGACACCAATGCCCTCAACCCTCACCCGCTCTTAAGCGTTAAGCTCTTCCTCTTGATGAGTTTGGATAGTGCAATCAGAAGTAGCGTAGGCAACGCAGGTGAGAACCCATCCTGCATCAATTTGATCGTTGTCTAGGAAATTTTGATCGTCTTGGTTAACTGTACCTGAAATCAGTTTGCCGGTGCAGGTAGAGCAAGAACCAGCGTTACAGGAATAAGGCAAGTCCAGATGATATTCTTCGTTAGCGATCTCTAGGATATACTCATCATCAGGAACGTCAATTACTTGTTCGCCGTCTGGGGTACGCAATGTAACTTTGTAAGTTGCCATGTAAAAATTCCTAACTCAATATAAACTCCATTTTCGATACTACGGGTTTATGTGCAGCTAGTCTAGAGTGAAATCTAGTTGATTATTTTACATCTTGAGACGCTTAGTTTTAATCGGAAGTAAGAGTAAAAAATGCTGCGATCGCTTCAGCAAATCCCTCAAATGAACTATAATTTCTAGCCACTATAGAGACATTCATACCCAACTTTTGGGCGTTAGCTGTTGTATAAGGGCCAAAACATGCAATTACACAATGTTCGTAATCGCTTTGTAACTTGACCATTGTCAAAAAGCTTTCTACTTCCGCCGTGCTACTAAAGGCAATTACATCAATAACTCCTTCACGCATTAGGTTTAATTCCATACCGTAGATAGTTTTATCTAAGCCTTGCGTAATATATGTGGGTACGCGAGTTACTTCTATGCCCAATTGTTGCAAATCTGTAATTAAATTGGGTACAACATCAGGCTCAGGCAAACCAACAACTTCTGGAGCCGGGATCAGCACTTTTTTCTCGTGAATTTGCGGAAGTTTCGCTAATTCAGCCACAATTCCGGCTGGGCTAGATTCTGTTGGAATTAAATCCACCTTGCCGCAAAAAGACAATAAGCTTTCTGCATCTTTTCCTAAAGCACATAAGTGACATTTTTGTACCACAGATATAGGAATATTTAAATCATTCATGCGGTGAAAAAATGCAGTGATGCCATTTCTACTTGTAAAGACAATCCAATCAAATTCGTCTATGTGGGCTAAAGCGGCATCTAACTGAGCGTAGTTTGATAAATAGCAGGTTTCGATGGTAGGCATGAAAACAGGTAAAGCACCTTTTTTAATGATTTGTTCGGATAACCTATAAGCATAATTTCTCGGTGCTGTTACTAAAATTCTCTTGCCATAGAGAGGTAAATTTCTCGATGGAGTGAGCGGGTTGATTTCTGTTGATGGGGTGTAGATTTGTTCGTCTTCCATTTCATTGCTATGCTACCTTAGAATGGGCGTTGCTGAATTTATAGCGGTTTTCATTAAGAGCGTTGATGATATTGAGCGAGATACAGGCTATGACTTTTTATCAAATTTTCCTTTAAATATCCAAGAAAGTATTGAGGAAAATAGAGAAATATTTTGGAATGGTATAATACCTGATAATTTTATTCCCAACCTTGGATTATCTTTACCGCTCATGAGTGAAGATGTCACAGAGGTAAAAAGTTCTGGGATATTTACACTCAGAAATACTAATTCCTCCTTCATCGCTACCGAGACTACCAACAATACTGCCATCGGGCATTATGGTGTTCTGGAGAATAGCATCATCGATACTGACATTGATAGCTCCAATCAAGTTAGCTCCATGCATGTTAGCTCCTTCAAAAGTGGCATCTTCCAAATTGGCTCCTACGAGGTTAGCACCCCTGAAGTTAGCACCCGTGAGGTCTGCGGCGTAGAAGTCAACTCCATAAAGGTTGGAACCACTGAAGTTAGCGCCTTCCAAGTTAACGCTACACAACGAAGCGCCACTGAAGTTAGCGCCTTCCAAGTTAGCTCCTCCCAAGTTAGCATCGCTCAACTGGGCATCTTCCAAATGGGCATTCCTCAAGTCGGCGTTTCTCAAATCAGCGTCGTAGAAAACGGCAAGCCTAAGGTTAGTGCTACTAAAATTAGCCCCTCTGAGGTTAGCACGCCAGAAATTAATGCATTCAAGGTTAATTTGTCTAAGGTCAGCGCCTTCGAGTTGAGCCGACCCGAAAATCCTTTCCCCGGAAGCATATCGTTGCAACAACTCCTCAGCAGTTATCCTCATCTATACACCTCCGCATTAACCAACACATTTAAAGTAATCATCCAGACTTGATATTAAAGAGGTTATTTAAGTTGACACCAATCACATCTGTGTGACCCTACCATTTGCATTGCACAAAATTATTTATATCTTGATTCAGCAACGCCAAAAAGCTGATATAAATCCTAGCCATTTTTCTAGGATGAATTACTCCCCATTTTTCCGATGTCATCTGTGCTGAGAAAACGGCACGATCTGAATATCTAAAAACATTTGCGGAAAAATCTTATGTCTTCATTACTGGCTTTGTCGAACAGTTTAGCTGACACCGTAGAACAAGCTGGAAGTGCTGTGGTTGCAGTAAATGGTGGTACTCGTGTTTCCCCAAGTGGCATTCACTGGCGTAATGGCATCATTGTTACCTCTGATGAGTGCCTTCAGCGCTATGACGATATCACCATTACTTTATCAAATGGTAGCACTGCACCAGTAACACTCATCGGTCATGACTCTAGCACCGATATAGCTGTTTTTAAGCTAGAAAATGTAGAAATACCTGTGGCAAAAGTTGGCGATGCCAAAACACTCAAAGTTGGGCATTTGGTACTAGGACTGGCAAGAGGTAGCGAAGGTGACTTAAGGGCGGCGATGGGTGCAGTGAGTGTGGTTAGCGGTGCTTGGCGAAGTATGAGTGGCGGGAATATTGACCAATTTATCCGCCCGGATATCACCCTCTACTCTGGCTTTGCGGGTGGGCCGCTTGTAGATGCGGGTGGTTTTGTGGTAGGCATGAATACATCGGGGCGGCGTGGTACTGCTCTGACAATTCCCACTGCAACAGTCGATCGYGTGGTTGAYCAATTRGTAGCAAAAGGACGCATTTCTAAGGGCTACTTGGGTGTGGGAATGCAACCTGTACGTTTACCAAAGAATCTAAAAACTGCTCTCAATTTAAGTTCGGCAACTGGGGTAATTGTTGTCAATGTTGAGGCTGCGGGGCCTGCTGACAATGCAGGTATACTGCTTGGCGATGTTTTGGTAACGTTCGATGGCGTAACTGTGGGCGATACAGGTGATGTGCTGGCGTTGCTCAATAGTAGCGATCGCATTGGTAAAACTGTCAACGTGCAAGTCGTGCGGGGTGGAGTGTTAATTGAGTTAGCGATCGCAGTTGGCGAACGACCTACTAAGGAGGAATAATACCAATTGGGAATGAGTTAGAGAGACGCGATAAATCACCGTCTCTACAGGTAATTTATCCATCAATTATTTATTGACAGACTACTAGCTTTGTCAAGATTTATCTAAATGTTTTGATTCATTCCACCTTTTTACTCGAACGTTAAGCTTCTGAACTCGGAATTTGTACCTTTTTACTCGGACGTTGAGCCTCTGAACTCGGAAGTTGCACCTTTTTGCTCGAACGTTGAGCCTCTGAACTCGGAAGTTGCACCTTTTTGCTCGAACGTTGAACCTCTGAACTCGGAAGTTGCACCTTTTTACTCGAACGTTGAGCCTTTTTGCTTGAACGTTGAGCCTTTGAACTCGGAAGTTGCACCTTTTTGCTTGAATGTTTTACTGATTCTATTTTGACGTGCGGATAAATTGTATAACATGGCAAACACAACATTAACTAACATCGCTGCTGAATTGACAGAGGTAGCTGCTAAACTACGCAATGGCACTGTCAAAGTGAAAAGCGGCTCTCTGGGAGTCGGTTCTGGCGTAATTTGGCAACCTGACGGACTAATTATCACTAATGCCCATGTCGCAACCAGCAACCGCGCAACTGTGGAATTGGCAGACGGAAGAGTATTTGATGCGGTGCGTACCCAATTCGATCCACAGCAAGATTTAGCAGCCCTGAAAATTGTCGCCACTGATTTAACTGTTGCAACTATTGGCAATTCCGAGGCGCTACGCGTGGGTGAATTAGTCTTGGCGGTGGGTAATCCCTTTGCTGATAGTGGTGCTGTGACAACTGGAATTATCCATGCAAATAATCCACGAGCAGTTATGGCCGATTTGCGGCTGTATCCTGGTAATTCTGGAGGGCCACTTGCCGATTGTCTCGGTAGAGTCGTGGGAATTAACACGATGATTGCTAATGGTTTGGCTGTGGCAGTTCCTAGCAACGCCGTTGAGCATTTTTTACGGCAAAATAGTCGTCCGCAACTGGGAGTTACACTGCAACCTGTGCTTTTAGGTAGGCGTAGCTTGGGTTTATTGGTGTTGTCAATTTTACCTAACAGTGCGGCGGAAACTGCTGGTGTGCAAATTGGCGATGTTTTAATTGGAGTTTCGGGGCGATTATTCACTAGCATGAATGATTTAACCAAATATCTCCATGACAGTGAAGGATCTGTGCCGTTACAACTCCTACGCGGTAGACAGCAATTCGTGATTTATGTTGGCGTGCAGTCCGATAAAACTGCTGTGGAGGCGACATGATCCGGGTAATGGTGGTTGCTACTTCCCCTGTGGTGCGGGCAGGGTTATCAACTGTGGTGACTACCAATCCTCGGCTGACGGTTGTGGGGAGTGCATCCGATTTGGATGTATTAGCAAAAGAAGTTGGGCAATTACAACCGGATGTGGTGCTGGTAGATTTGAGCGGGAATTTTCAACAAGCGGTATGGGAAAAATTGCTGGTTATTCAAGAACAGCAATACCCATTAGGAATAATCGTCATTGTTGAAGAACTCGACAGCATCGACTTAGAGACGGCGTTACGTTCTGGTATCCGGGGAATATTGCCCAGTACTAGTACAGAGTCAGAAATTGTTGCGGCTGTGGAAGCGATCGCTTCTGGTTTGCTGGTGCTGCACCCGGATGCTGTAGAATTACTCTCTATCCGCGAAAAAGTGGTAACGAATCCCGTACAAAGCTTAACACCACGGGAGATAGAGGTTTTAGGAATGCTTGGGTCAGGGTTGGGAAATAAAGCGATCGCAAAACACCTGCATATTTCTGAGCATACCGTCAAATTTCATCTCTCATCCATTTTTCAAAAGCTCAGTGTCTCCAGCCGTACCGAGGCTGTTGCTGTGGGTGTGCGACTAGGTTTGATTATGCTTTGATCGATCTAATGATGACATACAGCCTTCAATCAGGTCATGGTGTATGTATCACATTTGAGCGATCGTTTGTATGAACATTTTAATGCTATCTTCCACCTTTCCCTACCCACCAACACGCGGGGGAACCCAAGTCAGGACATTTAATTTACTTAAGTATCTGAGTCAACGTCATACTGTCACCCTCGCAACTCAACGCGAGGGCGATGTTACAGATGCAGAAGTAGCAGGATTACGTGATTATGTGGATCATCTCGCTATTTTTGAACGCCCGCCAGATTCTCGAACCACCGGAATATTGAAAAAAATACAGCGATTTGGCAGATTTTTGCAGCAGGGAACGCCGCCAAGTGTACTTAACCGCTACTCAGTTGAGATGCAAACATGGGTTGATAACTGGGTGGAAGCGGGAAAATGCGATGTCATTACCTGCGAACATAGCGTCAATGAAATTTATGTGCGATGTCTACGACGGGCTACGCCTACGCATTTTCAGAAACAGCTAAAAACCATCGTTAATATTCATAGTTCTGTTTATGCTAGCTGTCAGAACCAATTAGCAACAGGCATTTCCGAAAATTCACTCAGAGACAAAATTAATCTGCCACTTTTGCGCCGTTATGAGCAAAACTACTGCGCTAAATTTTCGGCAATTGTGGCGACAACAGAAGAAGATAAAATTCAACTACAAGAATTTAACCCCAATAGTGAAATTACAGTTATTCCCAATGGTGTAGATTTAGTTTCTTTCCCTTACCGTACCACCGATCCCGAAGGACATCGCCTAATTTTTATTGGTGCAATGGATAATTTAGCAAATATTGATGCTGTCTGCTTTTTCAGCAATGAAGTTTTGCCAGAAATCCAAAAATTGTATCCCGATACAACTTTTGATATTGTCGGTTCTCACCCAGTGGCAGAAGTTTTAGCACTTGATAAAAAACCAGGAATTAATGTGTTGGGGCGTGTACCTTCGATGGCAGAATATTTACATCAAGCCACCATCTGCGTTGTACCGATGCGGACTGGGTTTGGTATTAAAAATAAAACTTTAGAAGCAATGGCAGCTGGTATACCTGTAGTAGCCAGCGATCGCGGCTTAGAGGGATTAGCTGTAGATGTTGCTAGTCATCCATTACGGGCATTACGAGCCAATCAACCAGCAGAGTACGTCACCGCTATTAGTCAACTATTCAATAGTCCACATCTGCGTTCAGAATTGTCTCACAACGGCAGACAACTGGTAGAAACAGAATTCACTTGGGATATGGCTGGTAAAAGCTATGAACAAGTTTGTCTTGGGAGAGAGTAATACTAATTTGTAATTCGTAATGACGCTCTCTACGAGACGCTAAAAGCGTAGCTTGTAACTCTTACAGAGTACGCGGACTCGCTACCGCTACGCTAACGTAGTTCGTAATTAGCACACATTAAAAATGCTTGTCTTCAAAAATCTCTCACCACTAGCTTCTAGATAATTTATAATTGTTCTTTCTTGTCTCTGTGGGATAAATATGTGTAGAGACGTTGCATTGCAACGTCTCTACATCGGTTGTGCAAATTATCTTATCTAAATCGTATTGGTTTTTAGTTAGCTGGTAAATAAGCACGTCAATTATTGTCAAATCTAGTCGAACAACCTAACACAAGTAATTTCTTCTGCTTACGCTTATTCTTATTCTTGAGAGTAGTCAAATAAGTATCAACGTAGCGAAAAGCAGCTGCACCATCGTAATCAGCAATGGCTATAGCTTGTAAGAAAACCTTTGAGGGAATTTCAAACCCTAAAAATTTGTCTGTTAAGATTAATAAATCTTCATCTGTGGCAGGAAAAGTAGTTTCTTCTATATCTTCTGAATCAGAAAATATATCATCGATTAATGCTTTATACACTTTGTACCTCCCCAAAAGCATAAGATGCAAAGCCTGTAATGAAGTTTAGCTGCTGATCGCGAGTTTGTAAGTTCACAGGAAGTTCAGTACCAGGACATCCGATTTCCCGTAAAATTTCCAAACAATAAGCACCGAGTTGAGTGTATGGAGCTTGCTCCAATTCTTGAGCTACTTCTAGAGCCATCTCCAGATTGACTTGGATAACCGTCTTTACAGGGTTGCTCATAAATCCGCCCTAATAAACTGGATGCTCTAAGTTTTGATCACAAGCACAAATAGCGTAACGGTGTTTTTGCGGAATTTATGAAGAGGGGAAATTAGAGTATCAGCGCATTTGCGGTAATATACCCAAAGTTATGTAAACTAGGACCAAAGTAGGTAATTTATATCTAAGTGCGATCGCTTGCCTTTATACGTATAAATATGTACAAAATAATCAGATATTTTACCAGATGATAGCCAATACATTTACTTCTTGTCGGCTGGATGAAACGCACAGCCACAGCTAAAGGCGGGCTTTTTGGCCCACCTCACAAGATTGGATAATTTATTTGTGATGAATCCCTAATATTGAGTCTCACACAGTAGTTTAAGCTTTAACCTTAGCTTTAGACCAGACACCATTTTCATCTTCATCATATTGTTGGTGAACAGTCTCCCAAGCAGCTTGTTCGGCTGTGAACTCGTCACTTCTTTCATTGAGTACAGCATTATAGCGCTCAATAAATGTACTCTGAGCTTCCTCAGAAAGATGAGCGCGAACTTCAGGAGACAAGTCTGCTGGACTGTTGCACTGTCCAGAACAAGAACGAGCCAGAGTTTTCTCAATCGTATTAATTTCTTCGCCACCAGCACTTTCGAGCAGTAATTGAAACTCGCCAGTGCGATCGCTCGGAACTTCTGCCATCACGAAAAATTCCCCAGCTTGTAAGCGAGTTTGGTAGATAGCCGCTTTATCTTCTGGCATCCCCAAAGTGGTTAGAACCGACACTAGACCAGCACCTGCACTACCTGCGATCGCTCCACTAGCAGCCCCCAACAACACTGCACCAATAGGCCCTGCTGCCACAATTGGCCCAACAAAGGGAATAAACAATACGCCTACACCCGTAAGTAAGCTGAGAAAGGAACCAAACAAGGAACCAAAAACTGCTCCTGTTCTCAAACCTCCCAGAATCACATCTTTTTTAGTAATGAAGCCAGCGATTCTCGTTTCCGACTGGAAATTTCTGCCCATGACCGAAATATGATCCCTAGGCACACCCCTGTCTAATAAACGTCGAATCACATCATCAATTTGCTTCTGCTCTTTGAATACAGCAGAAATGGTACGTTCTGCTTTATATACTTCTGCCACTTCAAAACTCCTTGTATTATGTTGTTTTTGCAATCAAGATGACCAATCAATTTTGGATTTTAAAATGACTGCACTTATAACGGGGAACGACGCGGTGGATAGGTTCCCCAACATCAAGGAGCTAGTCCTCTGGATGCGTCTCCCAACTTGACGCCAGTCGCCTCAAGTTGGGAGACGCACAAACCAATTTTCAATTCCAAAATCCAAAATTGGCATCGTGAAGAGGTAGATGCAGGCAGATTAATTCTTTTGCACCACTTAAAAGCAGGAATCAACCCTGCTTTTAACTAGTTTCACAGATAGTCATCCTCAACTCAGACATTATGAGCTATACACCTACAGGAGTCTTAGCCCCTTCTGCTGGCTGTCTACCATCTGAGTCTATTGCCTCGCCTTCAATAAATGAACGGAGCATCCAAGCTATCTCTTCATGCTGTTCGAGTAATCCAGTTAAAAAGTCAGCAGTTCCCTGATCGTGGAACTTTTCACCAGACTGATCCACATGATCTCTCAAGTTACGAATAACCTGCTCGTGATCATCCACTAAATTAGCTACCATTCCTGTTGCAGTGGGAACATTACCAGCATGTTCCTTGAGGGTAGCAAGCTTGAGAAATCCCTCCAATGTGCCAACTGGATAACCACCTAAAGCACGAACCCGCTCTGCCAAAGCATCAATATTTAGAGTCAGCTTTTGGTAGTGTTCTTCCCAAAGCTGGTGCAAAGAGCGGAACTGAGGGCCAACGACATCCCAGTGGTACTTTTTGGTTTTCACCAACAGTAAATAGGCATCTGCCAAATCTTGATTTAACAGATTAATTACACCTTGACGCTGTTCTTCAGTCAAACCAATGTTTATCGAACGCATTGTTTTCCATCCCTAAGCAAACTTATTCATTAATTTCTCAAATTTCAGACAGATTCCACATCAACCAAAGGAAACATTATGAGCTTAAATTAATTCACGAATTTATAATTATACCTATGCCTTAATAGGTAGTATTAAGCTAAGAATTTTGTAATTAGCGAACTTTATTGCCTTTGAAGCTAACAAACATAAAAAATAGATTAAATATAATAATAGTTAATCAAAGTTATCTAAATGCAGTTTCCCAACAATTTGCAGGTGAACATACTTTTATACTTAATTAATTTAAGCTTCTGACTTAACATTACTAATTGTTAATGGGTGATTGCGTAAAAGCAATCACCCATTACTACCAAAAAACTACCAGAACTATTAATTTAGTTCTTACCTGTAACTTTCTCCAACACATTCTTTATATTTTCTTCCACAGAGGTTGCACCTTGTGAATTTTCAGGACGCTTCTGCTTGTCAATATCAGCAGATCCTTGAACCTCATTAAGCCCTTCGCTAGTTTCCTTTTGAGTCTTTCTCAATCCTAGTGGTGGTTCTTTAGCGGCTTCGTCAGTTTTAGCCTGAATATCAAGCAATTGTGTTGTACCTTCGGTCGAGTCACTTTGGTAGCTATCGATCGCAAAAGCAGGAAAAGCATTAGAGAATAATACTAGGGCGCAAGTAAAAGCCACTACTAGAAAACGTACTGGACGGAAAGTAGATAAAACAGAAGCAATTGTCTTCATTTGAAATCCTCGATAACAGCTTTAACAACGCATAACTTTACACTGAAACAGCGAAGCATATACCTTTACTTAACAATTTTAAGCAATAATAAAACTGTCAAGCTCCGCTTCAATTTAGAAGTTCTTGAAAAACCAACCTGACGAAGAAATTTCTTTTGTCTTTCTGCATTGGATTAGTAAGGGATAAGAAGCAAATATCACCTTAATTCTTTAGCAAAATCATTAGATTTCACAAAATCATTAGATTTTATAATTGAAATTCTTCGTTTCAGGTTCCCTGTTTACACTTTTACTTTGAAAAAGCTAACGTCTGCATCAATCTCTAGAATGAACTTTACTGCATCTTTAGTTGCAATAAAATCAGCCTCTAGGTATATCGACTTAATCTAGTTTTGGCAGAGTAATGGCTCTACTATTTATGTTCAGTTAGCTCGACTTTATCCAATTCAAATGATTTTAATGAGCATGCACCTGAGAAGAAATTTGTAAAGTATCAATTTATATAAAGATTCTCCTTAATCTCCTTTCATAAAAGGAGAAAAATAAATCTTTTCTTTAAACTTGATAAGTCTGCCTTATTACCTCTTCTATTGAACTTACCCTATGGAACATTTCTATTAATTCATGGGATCTTGTTTTTCGCTTCGCCAGTAGCCCTTTTAGTGATGTCAAATAATGAACATCTGGATCATCTCCCAAAGCAACTTCGGCTGCTTGCAAGACTTTTGTGGCATTCTCAAAAATATCTTCGTTGTCAAATGCTGCTTTTGCGGAAAGTTGGTGTAAGGCTGCATCGGGTACAGCTGCTCTACCTGCCAAGGTTTTATCTAATACCAAACCTTTTAATAATGTCAGCAAAGCTGCGTAGATAAAAAAATCATCACAGCTATCACAAGCCTTAAATTCGATGCGTCCCACTTCAGCCGGAATGCGGGCGATTTTTGTTAAGGCAGGTATGCTATTAATCAGTTGTTCTTCTTTTTGAACAAAAACCAGAGTAGCTGGTCTTTTTCCAGTTCTGATAAATGTTCGTACCGATAATCCATCCCATAAACCTCCATTATAAAAGGGAGAGCTATAACTAAAAGGAACGATATAGGGACTGTAATAAGTTAACTTTTTGCCAATATCAATTACATCTTCAGGTGACAAATCTGCAACTGAAATATTTAAATCTGGCCCATAAGATACCATGTGAATATTAGCAGTCTGTTCGTCAGGATAAGTTTCTAGCTGTTTGATTTCATAATTGTTTAATGGGGGTTGAGGCTCAAAGGCTGGATTGTAGGGATTAAAACTAACCAACACTGGTGATAAGCCAAAATCAGCGGCAACCTTACGTAGCAAGTCAAAACTTTCTGATAATTCAGTAATAGCGCCTTGAATATTAGAATGTATAGTTGTTCTAATTTCAATACCTTTAACATGACAGTCTATCACTTCATCAGAATCTGCAAATCTTTCAAATCCCTCAATGTACCATCTCTTCATCTTAATACCCGCATCGCCAACCCGTAGTTGAGGATAGTCACTGGAGTATGTAGGTAGCCTTTCAATAATTTGATTGAAATCAGCAAATTTTGTGTGGGAAAAATCAGCAAACTTTCCCTCATTGTTCAAGAAAGCGACTTCATGTTCAATGCCAAAAAAAAACATTATATATACCTTAATTTTTGGGAGTTAACCTAATTTAACTAATGCCAAGCGATCGCAATCCCCTAGAGAAGGAAGTAACATCAGTAAACGATTCATTAGAGAAAAACGTCAGCGATATTTAGCTGGCAGCTTCGCATACTTAGAAAACTCCATCACTTTGTAGCGCAAATTACAGTCTTGAACTTTATGAATATTTGAGAGACTCCAATCGAATTCACTTTAAGTAGAAAAATTCTCAATAACTGTACAAATGGATTTTACCTTAAGACCGACTATTGCGATTTGAAAACTTCTCTGATTTATTTTTCTGTGCTGCTTCCACTATCTTCATAGTCACTGGTTAGGGTAGCGTAGTAGTGACTGAGGAAAGCTTGAGACGTGAGTTTATGACAAGTACCGTTCAATCCCCCTATAGCAGCGAACAGATTGCCGCTTGGTTGCGTGGAATGCTTACTATTGCTTGGGCTGATGGTAATTTTGATCAGCAAGAACAGGAATTAATTGCCAGCATCACCGAAAATGAATTAGCTCCTAAGATTAAATTCGATTCACTAGAGGTAATTACCCCAGAGGAATTAGCCGCAGCGTTGGGTAAAGCTACACCAGCCGCAGAAAATTTCTTAAGGACAGCGATAATGGTAGCGATCGCAGATGGTACTTATTCTCCCAGCGAAGATGAGGTTCTGCAACAGTTCTGCCAAGCCTTGGAACAGCCAGAGAATTTGCTGGAAGCCCTTCGCCACACCCTAGAACACCCCCAGCAACTTACCCCCACTATTGCCAGCACTGGGCTGACAAAGCGTCAAATAAATGCTCTACATCCCCTGCAAGACTGGCTCGATGGGCTAGATATCCAAGACCCAAGAGTAGCCCGCTTTTTGTGTAAAATGATTCCCGCCCAGTGTCCCTTTGAGCGGGATATCACCTTATTTGGACGCAAAATTGTCCACATCCCACCGATGTGTAAAATTAACCCGTTGTATGAGCAACTGGTAGGCTTACGTTTCCGCGCCCTCTCCTATTTAGCAGATAAATGCGGTGAAGATGTATCACCATATATTTGAGTAGGGAGCAGGGGAGACAAGGGGGACAAGGGGGACAAGGGGGACAAGGGGGACAAGGGGGACAAGGGAGAATTATTGAACAAGTCTCTCCCTTGTCTCCCCCTTCTTCCTTGTCTACCTTGTCTCTTCTCCATGCCCAATGCCCAATGCCCAATGCCCAATAAATAGTTCTGTAGTTGAGTGAAAAATCTGACTCTGCTTTTGGGAATACTTGATTTATTCACCTGACTAATCTAGAACTCAGGCATTATCAATATGAAATGGATGAAACCATCTTTATATTTTGTACCCTTTTCCTTACCTTTGTATTTGCTTTCTGCTTTAACAGCAGAGGTACAAGCTCAGTTGTACCATCCCAATAAAACTTGGCAAATTAGTCAAACATTTAAGCCACCACAGCGGGGAAAACCCCCCGCAAGCGCTGGTGGTTCTACCCGTGGTAGCTCTTGTCTAACAGGCAAAAAACTAATAACCCCCTTAATACCTCCAGATAAATTAGGGCTGACATTTGCTCAACATCCAACATTTTTCTGGTATATACCTCAATCTAAACTCAAAACAGCCAAGTTTCTGCTCCTGACTGAAGACCAAAACGTATTTTATGAAACATCTTTTATACTTCCAAATCAGCCGGGAATTATTAGCTTTAAACTTCCTGACAGTGCCCCTGCACTTGCTGTAGGTAAAACTTATCATTGGTATCTAACAATTGTTTGTGATACTCAAGACTCTAGTGAAAATCCGACTGTAGATGGTTGGGTAGAACGCACTCAGCCAGGAGCAACCTTATCGGAGGCGTTAGCAAAGGCAAATTTGTACAAGTTGCCCACCATCTATGCAGAAGCTGGGATTTGGCATGAAGCGCTGACTAGTTTAGTGCAGCTACGTCGGACTGAGCCAAATAATTTCAAAGCAAGGCTGGATTGGAGACAATTTTTCAAGTCTGTAGGTTTGAGTGCGATCGCTTCTGAACCATTGATTGATTGTTGCACATCTACGAAAGAAGAGCATGGGGCATTGGGCACGGGGCATTGGACTGAGGGAGAATTCCCAACTCCCAACTCTTCTACAGACGCGATTAATCGCGTCTCTACTCCTAACTCCTAACTCCTAACTCAGCACTCAGCACTCAGCACTAAATATTATGTGGGCAAAGCTGAAACCGCACATCTGGCAATGGCGGGGTGTTTTACTTGCTGTTCCCAATATTACAGCCTTGGTGATTGCAATCCGCTTGACTGGATTACTGCAATTGTTGGAATTGGCAGCACTAGATCAATTTTTTCTCCTGCGTCCACGAGAGTCGGCTGATACCCGCATTGTCATAGTTGAGATTAATGAGGCAGATGTCCGCAAGCAGGGACAGTGGCCTATGCCTGATGGAAAACTTGCTAGTTTGTTAGAGAAAATCAAACAGCAAAAACCTAGAGCGATTGGTTTAGATATTTATCGTGATTTACCCGTCAATCCCGGTTATCAAGATTTACTTAAGGTTTTTAAGTCTACTCCTAATTTAATTGGAGTCCAAAAAGTCTCTGATACTATTGATAGTTCGGCGGTTGATTCATCTCCAGAACTGAAAAAACTTAATCAAATTGGGTCGAATGATTTACCCATAGATGGAGATGGCAAAATTCGGCGATCGTTATTGTACGTAAATTTAAATAATGACGAGATTCTGGAAAGTTTTGGGTTAAAACTGGCATTGTTGTACTTGAAACCTGAAGGGATTACTGCCAAGCCATCAGCTATTAACTCTAATTACTTGCAGTTAAATCGGGGTATTTTTCCGATTTTTGAAGCTAATGATGGAGGTTATGTCCGAGCCGATGCCGGGAGTTATCAAGTACTGTTGAACTACCGAGGACGGATACAGCAGTTTACTAAAGTCTCTCTTACCGAAGTGCAAGAGAATCTCATACCACGCGATTTAATGCGAGATAAGGTGGTATTAGTTGGTGCTACCGCTGAGAGTTTGAAGGATCTATTCTATACACCTTACAGCAGTAATGTCTTGACCGACCCAGAACGAATGGCGGGTGTGACAATTCATGCTAATTTGATTAGTCAAATTTTAAGTGCGGCAATGGAAGGTCGTCCACTGATTAAGTGTTTACCTGAGCCGTTAGAATGGCTATCAATTTTGATTTGGTCAATTATTGGTGCTAGCTTGTGTTGGCTGCAACGCCACAGTAGCAACCAGAAAAACCTCATGGCTGTTAGTGTTTTGTTGGTAGGTGGCGGTTTAATTGGCGGCAGCTTTTTGGCATTTTTGGCTGGTTGGTGGATTCCCGTTATCCCTTCATTGCTGGCTTTTGTCGGTTCTGCGATCGCACTCACTCAGTATATTGCTCAAAGCGCTACCGAGATGCGAAAAACCCTCGGTCGCTATCTAACTGATGAAATCGTCGCCAATATCCTCGAAACTCCTTCTGGGTTAAAGCTGGGGGGAGAGCGCCGAAAAGTTACGGTTCTTGTATCGGATTTAAGAGGATTCTCGGCTATTTCCGAACAATTGCCCCCAGAAGAAGTAGTAAAGATTTTGAATCTTTATTTGGGAACAATGACTGATGTGATTAACCAGTATAAAGGCACGATTAATGAGTTTATGGGTGATGGTATTTTTGTGATTTTTGGTGCGCCAATTAGTCGCAAAGATGATTCTGAACGAGCGATCGCTTGTGCTATTGCGATGCAATTGGCAATGGAGCAAGTGAATGAACAAAATCAGCAAATGAATTTCCCAATCCTGGAAATGGGAATCGGGATTAATACAGGCGAGGCTGTAGCAGGAAATGTTGGTTCTCAAAAACGCGCCCAATATACAGTTATTGGCAGTCATGTTAATTTGGCTGCTCGAATTGAATCTTATACAGTGGGAGGACAGATTTTAATTTCTGAAAATACCTGTAAGGATGCCAATATTGACCTCCAAATTGCTGGAGAACTACAAATAGAACCTAAAGGAATAAAATACCCTGTGACAATTTGTGAAATTCGTGGCATTGGCGGTAAATATAATTTATTCTTGCCTAAATATGATCAAAAAATGAGCGTTATTACTCCCATAATACCTGTAGAATACAGTATTTTGCAGGGAAAACATGCAGTGGGAACAGTATTTCTGGGAGACTTTATTAGCCTCTCAGAAAAAGGGGCGCAGCTGCGATCGCCACATTCTTTAGAACTCTTGAGTAATCTCAAACTCAAGTTATTGATTGAAGCAGAAATCGCTATAGAAGAAGAATATATGTATGCCAAGGTGATCCAACAGTCTAATATTGACGAGCATCTTTTTCTGCTTCGGTTTACAGCAGTTCCCCCAAAAGCTGACGCAATTCTCAGTGCACTGCGTCAGCCTGAGTGATATTAGGACATCAATCTTGAAATGTTAACAAAGGGAGGTATATGTAAATACGGTAAACCGAAAAAGTAGGTAGTCTAGATTTTTTTAAAACAGTAGCAATTGTTGCTGATACAAGCAGGCGATCGCGGTAAGATTTTGGACTTAAGCCCAATCCAACTCCAATAACTCATAATTTTAAACGAATAATTAATAATTCGTAATTTATGCTACGTAGCAACTCACTTGAGTTCTGGAGTTAAAAATATGATTTCTTCTAAAACTGAGATTCAATTACACCCAAAGGACAAATGACAAACGCAAACAACTTTCAAAAATTAGTAGAACTTGCAAATGATTATGGAATTATTTGCGAACCAACACCAGAAGAATGTTTGATTGCATCCTTGCCTGGAGACGATGATTTTTTATTAGCTTTTACTTGGTCTGGTGTAGTTGAAGGAGAGCCACCAGAGCATGAATTAATTGCAGTTAGTGTACAAGATATAGTCAAAGAAGTTACCGTTGCAGCTTGGCAGATTCCTTTTTATTTATTTGGAAACGTTTTAAGACAAGCTCAAATGCTTGTCGCTGCTCACAAAGATTTTGTTAGCTGAGAGACAAGTTTTAACTAAAATGGGCGCGTTTGAAACATCTGAAGGTAGACGTTTTCATTCTCCATTGTCATCGGAAAAACAAAAGTTTCTCAATCTCCACATAGCTAAACAAAAGCTAGAAGAGGTGATGTATTTGTTGGGGGAATAGATAACTCAAAAGTTTAGTTAATAGTCAAGACCCTAGATAGGGTCTTTTTTTGTGGATATGTTCAAAATACTTGGAGTTTTTAGAAGACAAAGGATAGACAGGCAATATTTTTGTACTATTTTTATCTTTATTCTCAATAGTGTGTGATAATGACTCTCGCGATACTTTGATTTGTGCCAAAAATCGTCTACAACCGATAACTAGCAAGAGAATGATGGACTGTAACGGGAGTTAATACATAGATGAGATACCCTAGTGGCAAAAATGGCTGTAATCCTTGTGTGGCAAGGTGTGGGTTAGAGTCAGAATATTACTTGAAGTTTTTTTGAGGTTAGAAGTGTGTGAGCATATATTGAGTAGTGATACAAAGCATTAATTAATACTTAGTAGCACTACCCAAATACTTAAGTAATTAAAGTATAGTATTTGAGCATTGAGTGAGCATTTTTTAGAGTTTATAAGCGGAGGTATTGCTTTTGCATTCTTCTATGCTGATTTTGTTTACAGCGGGTTTATTATTCTGGTCGAGCCTGTCTTCGCTCTTGCCAACTCTACCGCTTTACATCGATGATGTGGGCGCAAGCAAGCAAGAAATTGGCCTTGTCATGGGCAGTTTTGCCATTGGGTTATTGCTATCTCGCCCAATGCTGGGACGGTTAGCCGATGAACGCGGTCGGAAAATTGTCTTAGTGATTGGTACGATCGTAGCTGCGATCGCACCCTTTGGTTACTTTGCAACCCAATCTCTTGGGCTATTAATCCTAGTGCGGATTTTTCACGGCATTAGTGTTGCCGCTTTTACCACTGGCTACAGTGCCTTAGTCGCAGATTTGGCGCCCGCTGAAACTCGTGGTGAAATCATTAGTTACATGACCCTAGCAACTCCCATTGGTTTAGCAATTGGCCCTGCCTTGGGTGGTTATTTAGAAGCTACAAGTGGTTACGGCATATTATTTCTGTTATCTGCCGAATTGGGTTTTGTCGCTCTCTTGGGAATTGTACAAGTTACGAATCCGCCAGTGCAAACGCAGCAGCAGACAGAGGGAGAAGATGTCTACGACGGGCTACGCCTACGCAAATTTTGGCAAATTTTGGCCAGCCCACGGGTGAGAGTTCCAACTATAGTTATGTTGCTAGTTGGTTTGTCCCTTGGTGCTGTACATACCTTTGTGTCGTTGTTCCTCAAATCCACTCAGGTGGACTTCAATGGCGGACTATTTTTTACAGCTGCGGCAATTTCTAGTTTTAGTATCAGGGTATTTGCTGGTAAAGCAAGCGATCGCTTCGGGCGGGGTTTGTTTATTACCTTTGGGATTTTTTGTTACGTTTTGGCATTAATACTGCTGTGGCAGGCTTACAGCCCGATCGTTTTCTTACTGGCTGCGATCGCTGAAGGTGCTGGTGGTGGTACACTAATCTCGATGATGATTACCATGATGGCAGACCGTTCACTGCCGCAAGAACGGGGGAAAATTTTTGCTATATGTATAGCTGGACTCGATCTGGGAATTGCGATCGCTGCTCCTCTTTTGGGTATCATCGCAGAACTTGTAGGCTACCGCGATATGTTTGGTTACGGTGCTGCGATTACTTCTCTAGCACTTGTCCTCTTCCTCACCCATTCGAGCAAAAACTTATCCAACTCACTGCGCTTTGCACTAGGTCTAGCTCCAGATGCCTACGCCTTGAAAAATTAAAAGTTAGGAGCGATGAAATTTAACTCATCACTCCTAACTTTCAACTCTTAACTTTTTAAAACGGGCGAGGAGGGATTCGAACCCCCGACACCGTGGTCCGTAGCCACGTGCTCTAGTCCACTGAGCTACACGCCCTCACCGACAATCTATATTAACACGTTCTAACCAAATGGCGCAAGATAATTTTCCAGCTAATTTTGCCAACTTAACCCATCTAGATCCTCAAGGACAGGCACAGATGGTTGATGTGTCTGATAAAGCACCTACAATTCGCCAAGCAATAGCAGCTGCTCAGGTGCGAATGCTGCCAGCCACCTTCGCTGCCATTCAAGCCGGAAATGTCCCAAAAGGCGATGTATTGGCAACTGCAAGATTGGCTGGAATTATGGCAGCCAAGCAAACAGCTACTTTAATTCCTCTGTGTCATCCGTTGCCTTTGCAAAAAATCGCAGTCGAAATCACACCCGATCCCGAACTACCGGGTTATCAAATTCAAGCTACAGTCAAAACCAAAGCTGAAACTGGTGTAGAGATGGAAGCCTTAACTGCGGTTTCTGTCGCTGCCCTGACTTTATACGATATGGCAAAAGCCTTAGAAAAATCGATTCAAATCGAATCAATTCGTTTAATAAGTAAGAGTGGCGGGAAATCAGAAGATTATTCGTCGACAAAGTAATAAGTTAGCTATTGGGCATATTAGGTGACAGGTGATAGGGAATAATCTGTACCCTTTAACCTGTACCCTATTTCCTTCTTCATCTCCCTAGTTATGGGAGATTGTCAGGATCAATGCCGAGATTACGCAAATATGCTGCTAACTGTTCAGCGCGTTGGCGTTCTTGTTCTAACAATAACTCAGCCTGTTCAGCCCGTTGATTGAGTTCCAGGGAATTCAAAAATCTCTGTCCATCTGGACGGTAAATTACTAACTCTCCAAGCCCCGTTTGAAATCTAATTCCCAAACGGGGACTGATCCAACTATCCATTTGCCATAACTTATTCAAATGGTTGTTTTGCCGCAACCAGCCATCTAGTTGAAAACTTTCAGGATCGTATAAATAGTATTCTTCAACACCATAGGTATCGTAAAACTCCAGCTTGCGCTCCATCTCCTTGGTATCATTACTATAAGAAAGAATCTCAAAGACTACTTGCGGCGGGATATTGTCTTCTTGCCACTGACGATAGGAACGACGTTTTCCCTTTGGTCTACCGAAGACAACCATCACATCTGGTGCAGTCGGTGCAATCAACCGAGAACGGACGGGATACCAGAGCAAATCTCCCGCAATCAAAACACGATCGTTATTAGCAAACAGAATCTCTAAATTCTCCTTAATCAGAACAATCCAACGATATTGCTCTGTATTGTCTGCCATTGGTTTGCCGTCGCTATCTGGATAGAGGAGATCGGGGTCTATTTGCTCAAAGATCGTCATCGGATTTAACCCAGCGGCTCTTGACTTCCAATTCAATTATGACTGGTTCTAGAAGTCTAATCGCAACGACTGCACTAAAAACCTTAGAATGAGTAGGGTGTATTTAAATCTGTAACAAATATTTATGCCTCCTCGTTGGCCTCGCAAACCCGATCGCAAAGACCCTGATTACCGCAAGATTGATGACCGGATGAATTTTGCCGTCCATGTAGCGATCGCTGCTACGATTAATTCTGGCTTATGGTTTTTTCACATCTTGAAAAGCACTACCTGGGACTGGCTGCCGTTGTTTACTGCAAGTTGGACAGGAATCGTATTAGTGCATCTGATTTATATTAGTGCGATCGCTAATTACAGCGAAACTCCACCTAAATCCACCTGAAGACGGACTGCTGATGCTGGGGCGATTGTAACCTGTGGTAGTAGAATCAGCCTATTAATTGAGCGATAATGTAAAAAAGCCTGAGATTTCGCACTCTTTCTTAACGTAGGGTTATTTTTATGGCAAAGACTAACACCACAGAACTACTGGAAGCCCTAGCAGCTGAAATTGGCGAAAATGTCTACATAGACATTGCCAAATGGCATCTTTATTTATCTAATGCCAAACTGCACACACTTGTTGCTGAACAGTTGTATCCCTTAATTACTTCCAACAATGTAAGTGAAGATCAAGTTTCAAAAGTCTTGAAATCAATTACAGTAAAAATTGGCGGCGGTAGAAGCGAACTTCCTTTAAGTGATTTACTGCCACTGCAATGCCAAGTAACATTAGTTGATATTTTAGAAAAATATCAACGCGAAATCTAATATCTACAACCAAGATTATTTGAATTAGACAATTTTCTCGGTCAGTATTTCCTGATTTGATTTGAAATGCTGTATTGAGGATAAATTTGTGGTGCCAATTTTATAAAGATAAAAACCACAGAGACACATAGATAAATTTTTTGTAATTTATTTATGCATATCTGGTAAAAATTTCCTTTAACAATTAAGGAATCTCGACCTTCTAAATTGGTTGAGACGAGAATGAGTTTATCTTAAACTTGCTCTTAACTTTCATGCAAATTATTGAGGCAATTTCTATGCTTTTACAAGTCAAAGATTCTGGCGAATTGGTAAAAATTGTTGAAATTCAGGAATTAATTGACCCGAATACTGATGTTGTTCAGGCAAAAGATCAAGAAGGTCAAGAAGAACAGCAACCTGAAACTTTCAAAAAACAAAATCTTGTTTTTCCTTCAGGTGAAGTTCTACCACGCTGCTGGATAGATGCTGACTATAGACACGGCAACGGTTAATGATTTTAAAATGAGATAATTGGTAATGGAAGTAAACTATTAGCAATTATCATTAGTAGGGGCGCACAGATGTGTGCCCCTATTGCTATGTGCCAGTTGATGCTACTTCTTGTTCTGCTAATGTCGCCTTTTCATTCTGCTGAAACTTTGGGAAAAATCTCTTAGTAATCCAGTCAGTTAAAATGTGAGAGAATAATCCCAACGGTCCAGCGAACAAAGATAAAGCCAGAGAGTGAATTGTCCAAACACCTGTTTTCTGTCCTTCCCAATAAATCCAGCGACCGACGAATAAATCCATCACTAAAAAATGAATCCAACCTGTTGCCGCAGCTGTTTCGTCTGTAAAAAAGCGTGCAATATCAGCTAATTGAGGATTCGATAAAGCTTGGGCATTTTCTGGAGTAATGCTGCTAATAAACAAATATAAATATGTTCCTGCTAACAGCACAAAGGGTAAATATGATGACATTATCCACCGTGTGACTTTCCAGTTCGGCAATAAAATCATCAACGCCCAAAATGGCAATACGAAAAGATTGGCAACATTAAATAGTTGAGAGATCGTCATATTTTTGCAAAATCCAGAGTGAGGGTTTAAGTTAGAAGGTATAAGTTATATTATGTTCGGATAATTACTTATGATAAAAGCAGGGATGAAAACGATGAAGTATGCCGAAAAGAATCAGTATAGCCAAGCATTTAGATATTGCTGAGTTAGAACAGCTTTACCGTGAGACGAAAGACAGGGTAGAAAGTCGTCAATACCAGATTATATGGTTACTAGCACAAGGAAAAAAGACGGAAGAAGTAGAGGAAGTAACAGGCTACAGCAGGACATGGATATACGCATTAGTTAAAAGGTACAACCAGTTGGGTATAAGTGGAATATAAGTGGAATTGGCGATCGCCGCTTTTCAAATCA
>LXQE01000180.1 GCA_003326195.1 Nostoc punctiforme NIES-2108 | reverse complement strand
GGATAAGAGCCAATCTTGAGCTATATGAAAGTAAGTTCGATATTCGCGCCAATATTGTAGGCAAATTAGAACTTGGTCTTCCCAAGCCACCTTTTGAGGACAGCCTCGTGTTTGTTTGAGACTAGCAGCATCTCGCAACATCTTGACCATCTCATCAAATGTACGCCGTTGCACCCCAACTAAGCGCTTGAACTCTCGGTTCGATAACTTCTTTGTTTGCTCGTATCGCATGGGTAGATGGAGTCAAAGTACAAAACCTTTTACTTTACCATAAAATAATTTTGCAAGAGGTCTAATACAAACCTCACAAAAATAACTCCTTCTCTACTACCTCTCCCTAACCCTCTTTAAAGAAACAAGGCAGGAGGCAGAAGGCAGAAGGAAAGAGGATTTGACTTGTTTCTTCCATCCATAACGGAAGCGAGCGCGTCTGTAAACAGCTTTTAAGAGGAGCGGAAAAACTTTTGTTACTGGAAGAAGGGGAGTAAAATTCTCGGACTAGATATAGTAGACTCTTATCCTTTAGCGATCGCGAAAGGATTTCTAAAAAATAACAATTTAAAATACTGCCTTTTGGACTAAAAAGCCTCATTTATTCAGTGTTTTTACTGGATAAATAAGGCTTTTAGCTAGCTTTTTATCATAAACCTACTGAACTGTGTAATGCCCTAATAGCAGGTGCAAAGTGCATTACAAAACACAACAGCAGTCAAAAGTATTGATTCAGTTGAGTTTCAGCTAATTAGCGGAATGCTCTGAGAGTAACAGATCGTTGTAACTGAGCTAAAGCGCGGTTGTAATCCAAAATTGCTGTGACTCGATTACCTTCAGCTTGGGTGAGGTCATTTTCAGAGTTAATGACATCAGTTTGAGTACCTACACCAGCTTGGAATCGCAAACGCGCTAAACGTAGAGCTTCCCTGGCTTGTTCTAAAGCGGTATTAGCGGTTTGAACATTCTCCAAACTAGATTGCTGGGTAGAATAGGCTTGTTCTACCTGAAAGCGAATTTGGTTGCGCTGTTCAGCAAATTGAGTTTCTGCGATCGCAATATTAGCTTTGGACTGATCTGCTCTTGCTCTAGCGGCTCCCCCATCATACAAATTTAGGGTTGCCCTAACTCCGAATGAATAACCATCAGTAACGCTGACATTATCATCGAACTGGTCTAGCAGGTCATAGCTAGCGACCAAACTAACTTGAGGCCCCAGTTCCGCAAGAGCTTGCCTACGCTGTTGCTCGCTAATATTACGTTGTGCCAACTGCTGTTGCAATTCTGGACGATTTTGATAAGCCAACACAATACTTTGTTCTAGGGTTGGGTTCCAAAGACCAGCTAATTGTACAGGGTCAGCGGCACTGATATTTATTGCTTGCGGCAAACTGATCCGAGTTGCTAATTGACGACGGGAAATTGACTGCTGGGATCTAGCATTAGTTAAATTTTGTTGGGCATTTGCTAAATTCACCTGTGATCGCAACACATCGAACCGCGTACCAACCCCAGCTCGCTCTAAAGCTTCTGCATCACGTAAACTAGCTTCAGAGTTCTGCACAGCCGATTGGGCAATCCGTACTTGTTCATCTGCTTGTTGCAAATTGTAGTAGTCTGTGGCAACATTCAAACGGATTGTCTCAGACTGAGTTTCTACAGCCAACTCGTTGAAACGTACTTGTTCTTCAGCCGCTTTGATGCTAGATTGCACTCTCCCAGAAGTGTAGATATTATACGACAGTTGTGCTTGACCAGAAAAAGATGTACTGGGTTGATCTTGGTTAGACAGTAAGCCATTTCGCCCGTTTACTTCATCCTGAAGCTGACTGCTAGCAGACTGACTACGAGTAAGATCCGTGCTAACTCCCAGAGTGGGCAATAAAGCAGCTTGCGCCTCGCGTAGAGCCGCTCGATTGCGTTCTAGCTCCAATAAAGACACCTGTAGATCGTGATTGTTACGCCGTGCTAACTCCAGAGCTTGTGCCAAAGTAATCGGCTGATTTTCCTGAAGTCTCACTTCCTCTGCTTTGGTGGGAAATTGTAGGGGATTTGAGTTAGGAATCAGGTTCTCTGGAATTTGCACCGAGCCTGACGGCACAGGAGTTACGGTTCCTGGCACAGTAGCAGGTTGCACCGAACTCCCTGGTGCAGGAGTTACGGTTCCTGGCGTAATTAGAGTTGGCGTCGAACCCTCTGGAGCAGTGAAAGTTGGCGTCGAACCCTCTGGTGCAGGAGTTACAGTTCCTGGCGCAGTGATTGGCGTCGAATCTGTCGGAATCGTGGTATTACTCTGAGCCAAGCGACCAATAGCATTTTGTCGTAAACAGGTGCTTGAGGTTAGTAGCACAGCCAAGCAGTTAGTTTTGCTTTTGCTCAACTCCTGTGGATACCTCTGCGCTGACAACAGTTTTGCTGCTCCTGCACCTGTAGCTGAAGTTTGTAAAAATGTTTGCAACTGAGTAACAGTATTTTTCTTTTGAACCACTGGCTGCTGTGCAGAAGACAGGGACAAAATTCCTTTTTGGACAGAAAGGGGTTTTAAAGTGTAGTTGGGAACTACTATCTTCTTTAATTTCTGCCCAGAAGCACTTGAATTACTCTGTTTTTGGTTCTTTTGAGCTTGGGAAGAATTAGAGGTAGGTGTCAAACTGAAAAATCTACCTTTATCTTTCTTAAGTAGTTGTTTTATTGGCACAACAGTATTTTCAGCCGTAAATACGGGAATACTGCTATTACTTAAAGGTTTCACACTCAGTTTAGTAAAACCCAAAGCAGGTACTAGGGTTGGAACACTAACATTTGCGCTGTTAGACAGTTGCCTATTCATGGTATCCACAACCAAGCCTTGACCAGAAGTAGAAGTCAAAACACTAGGAGAAGATGCCAGTTGTATCCCAGTTAGTTTCGCAGTACCAGCCCAAGCAGGCTGAGTTGTTAAAACTGCTGCCGTTACACCAGGTAAGAAGCTATAAAATAATTGCTGTCCTTTCACCGCATCCCTCACACGAAAATCAATCTAGCGGCAGAAAACCTTTCTTCACCACAGAATATAGCACGATACTAAACTTAGGAAAGAATATACTACGATACTAAATTTAGGGTTCGGAACTCTGTTTGTCTTCAAAACGTCTAACAATGCGAGAAAGTTCCGCCTTTTCATCGATACTAACGCGAGTAGGAGCACCGCTGATAATCCGTTCGTAGTTTCGGAAAGAATCTTTAATTTCGGGCCCGTCAGCAGTAATATTATACTCACGAATGCCCTTATCATGCCAAGACCCGCGCATTTTGAATACGTTAATTGCCCGCGACATTTCTCCACGAATTTCTACGTACTGTAACATCAGAATTGTATCGGTAATCGTGGAAATATGAGAGTCAGTAATCGAATGCGCTCCCAGAAATTGGTCGGTTGTGTTGGTAAAGAAACCAGTAATTTCTTCTTGTTTAGCATAACCTGTCACCCCAATTACAAATTGCCGAAATGCATTATTCGTAACTCCTCTCGCTAATGCTGATAGAGAGTCAATAGCAATCCGAGCGGGTTTGAAAATAGCAATTTCTGATTTAATAATTTGTAAGTGGTCTTCTAAACCAGTTGATTCAGGATAGGTACAGATGATTTTGAGTAAACCTTGATCTTCTAATTCTTCAAAATCAATTCCCCAAGAGGAAGCATTACGAGATAGTTGAGCGCGTGATTCTTCGTAAGCAAATAATATCGCCTGTTCTCCATTGAGGCAGCCATCTTGAATAAATTTACTTACTAATAGAGTTTTGCCAGTACCTGTAGCTCCTGTTGCTAAAATAATTGAATCTTTAAAGAAACCACCACCGCACATTTCATCTAAGGTTTTGACACCAGAGGATACCCTGACATTAGAAGAACGTTGAGTCAAGCGCATTGCTCCGAGTGGGAAGATGTTAACTCCTTCATTAGTAATTGTGAAAGGATACTCGCCTTTCATGTGAGTTGTGCCGCGCAATTTGAGAATTTCAATGGTGCGGCGGCGGCGTTCTCCTTCTAAAACGTTGCGAACAATTACTACATTATCGGAAACAAATTCTTCCACTCCGAAAGAGGCAACGGGCCCATATTCTTCACTACGTTCAGTGGTAATTACAGTGGTGACACTCAGTAGTTTGAGACGTGCTACCAGGCGGAAAATTTCGCGCCGCACTACTCCCATCGCTTCATACTGCTGAAATACTGCTGTTATTGAGTCGATTGAAACTCGTTTAGCTTTGTATTTGCGGATGGCATATTGCAAGCGCTCAATGAGTGCAGAAAGGTCAAAATTTCCAACTATATCTTGACCTTCTGGATCGGGAGATGCATCAAGAATAAACAACTTGCCTTCTTCGATTAAGCGGGGCAAGTTCCAACCAAAAATATTGGCATTTTTAATAATATCGCTCGGTGATTCCTCAAAGGTTACAAATACTCCTGGTTCATCAAAGTAGGTAATCCCATTATAGAGAAATTGAAGAGAGAATAAGGTTTTGCCTGTGCCAGATGTACCACTAATCAAAGTAGTTCTACCAATTGGTAAACCACCATGACTAATATCATCAAACCCTTCGATCATCGTCCGAATTTTTTCTACACCCCTAATTATCGGTGGTTGTTTTGGTTCTACTAGCTCGTTTTCACTCATTGCTTGATAACAAAAGGATATTAAAACCTGTTTTTTTATTACTAAACTTTAGAATCAATTTTTGATGATTAAAAATTTACTCTTCAAAATCTTCTTCACTCAGTTCTTCATAGAGTAAATCCAATCCAATCAACACTCTTTCTCTATCTGAAAGATCCCCAATAATTTTGCGAACGGGTGGAGGTAAAATTTTAGATAGTGTTGGCGTTGCCAATATTTTATCTTCTTCCGCCAGTTGGGGACTTTTCAATACATCGATCACTTTTAAAGCATAAACACCTTCAAACTCCTGCTCTAAAATATCTTTAAGTGTTTTTAATGCCCGGACTGAGTTCGGGGTATTTCCTGCTACGTAAAGCTTGAGAACGTAGGTTTTTCTGGCTTTAATCATATAGTTAATAGCTAGTCATGAGCATAAAAATAGCAAGATGCATTCGCGCATAGAGAGTAACTAACAAGCAATAGTGTGTTCAAAGTGAAATATACAGCGATAAACTTAATTTATTTAGAAATTGAACTCCTATAAACTTCGCACAAGTGAGCCAAGATATCGATTAATGTTAGGCGATAATCAAGTAACGTTTCATTGCTCCTGCCTTCTAATTTCAGCTGGTTAGAAAATTCTTCAATTACCTCCATGTGAATTTCGATTATTTGGGGCACAGGAATATTAGCATAAAATATAGTATTGATAAATTTATCAATTTTATCTTTGAGTGTTTTGTCTGTGGTAAAATAATCTATAAGAATCAGGCTATAATCTAATTTAAGCTGTCTTAATAATCCTTGTTTTTCTGCTGGAGTCATCTCCCGAAAATGCTGTTGGCTTTTTTGCATCTGACTGGCAAATACATAAACGTACTTGCTAGTGTATGCCTTACTGGGATTTAGTGGCGGCCAATTTGGTAAATAGTTGATTGTTCCAGAGGTTGTTGCAGCAACAGGTAAGGAAAAAAATTGGGCAATAATTGCGTCCATTAATTTCCCCACCCACGCACTCAAACCTTTTAGGTTGCCTAAGTCAACTGGATTATTTAAGCATTTATTAACATTAGATTGCAGAATCAATATCGGTAATAACATCTATTCTTGAATATATCTCCTCGATCGCCCTGTCCAAGAAACACGGGCTGATAAGTTTGGCTAACGCTTCTAGGGGAATACTGCGTATGTAGTAAACTGGTGATACCCCAAAATAACGCTCTATGGGAGCAGATAGTGCTATGCACTTAACAATCTAGTGCAGCAACTAACTGGTAGAACTTAGTAGGTCTTTGATGATGAAGTATCTGTCGGCATAGCAAGACACAGTAGTTAACTCATAATTTTCATATCTATGTATATAAATAGATAGATTTTTTGATTTTGCTCCTTGATAAGATACTTAAACGAACTTAAAGGATTGTCGCATTCCAAATCATTATAATTCCTCAAGGTTCTAAAGCGAATCTTTGGGGCCATAATTGTTTTAGCCGTCGCTATCGATGAGGAGTTTAAATACCAGTAAGACACTGGAGAGGCTAGATTGCTAGAAATGAAAAACGTCGCCTCTTGGAAAAATGCACTCGTTTGCAATTCCCGTGTCCGTTAGGGAAAATCCCGTTGTTTTAATGGCGTTGAAATAACCAGAGTTGCTTATATGAGTCTTCTTAAAGGATATGACTTCAGGCGAAAAGACCATCAACTGGCAGATGGAAATGCCGGAGGGTTCCACAGGAAGAATGACCCCAAAATCCCTATGTTAATGCTAGATTACCCGCTTTATGACTTTCAGGCAACCGTACCTAGCTGCCCCCAAACAAGTTCTCTGGCAGTGGTGTTGGAGATTTTTGAGCAAGAGCAGTGCGATCGCTTGGTAGTAGTAAATCAACAGCAATGCCCCATCGGATTGCTGTATTCTGCCCGTTTAATCCCAAAATTATTAGCACATAGTGACGATAAAAATCTAAATTTACAACAATCGCTCTCTACCTGGGGTCAAGGTCTAATTGAGCCAATACAGACAATATCAGCTTCGGAGCGTGTAGAGCGATTAAGCTTGCGCTGGTGCGATTCACAAGTTGAAAAACCCCAAAACTTAGATTGGGCACTGATTGACTCTGATGGTCGATATTTGGGGCTGCTAGATAGTTCGCGCCTGTTGCGATCGCTGGCTAAAGAACGTCTGGGTGGGTTAGAAAGTTCAGGCATTTCCAGCTCGTCTAGTGAACATCGTCATGAGTATGATGGTGGGTCAAATGAACCCAAGTCGCTAGGACATCAGCCATTAGTACACTTGCTAGAAAGACTGCCTTGGCCTTTGATGTTGCAAACCGGTACTGGCGAGGTGGTAGCGCGAAATCCCGCCTGGTGGCAGCAACTAGGAACCTTGAAAGATCCCGAAGGAGTTAGGCAACAGGTGGAGGCAATACTTGTCCCTAACCGCTCCGAAATAGCAGAATATGTCAGCCAACCTGCAATCAACGTTCATCCCAATAGTCGGGAGAATAAGCATGGTGGTGAAGAAGAACTGACTCAACCAGAAGCATCAGGTGATGCTGTATACAGCCGATGCTATTTGGATAGTCAGGTGGGTACTTGTACCTGCGTTGTTGAAGTACAAAATGGTCAAGAGCGAATCTGGCAGTTTGCCAAAATTCCCTTAGATAGTCCTGAGTTTAAAGTTATGAGTGCCCAAGAGGAGATTGCACTCAGCACTGATTTGTGGTTGGTTTTAGCTACTGATGTCACTGAACAGCAGCAGCTTTGTAAAGAACTAGCAGCCAAGAATGCCGATTTAATTCAACTAAATCGGTTAAAAGACGAATTTTTAGCTTGTATTAGTCATGAACTCAAAACTCCTCTAACTGCCGTTTTGGGATTATCGCGCTTGCTCGTAGATCAGCAGTTAGGAGAACTTAACGAGCGTCAAGCCCGTTATGCGGGACTGATTCATCAAAGCGGACGCCACCTGATGAGTGTGGTGAATGACATTTTAGATTTGACCCGGATGGAGACGGGACAAATGGAGTTGACGCTGACTCCGGTGAAAATTCAGGCTGTGTGCGATCGCGCCCTATCGGAAGCCAAAGCTATCCACACTCAAACTACCAAAGCGACATCTGCCTCACCACCTCCAAATGCTCGTTCATCTGCTCCTCAATTCTGTCTTTCCATTGAACTAGGTTTAGATCAGATGGTGGCAGACGAATTGCGCTTACGCCAGATGCTAGTACACCTACTTTCCAACGCCTTTAAATTCACTGAAATATCGGGCGAAATTGGGCTGCGGGTGAGTCGTTGGGAAGGATGGATTGCCTTTACAATTTGGGATACAGGCATTGGCATTCCCGAACACCAGCAACACTTAATCTTTCAAAAATTCCAACAACTAGAAAATCCCCTCACCCGCCAATTTGAAGGTACTGGTTTGGGGCTAGTATTAACTCGCGCCTTGGCTCGCCTCCACGGAGGAGATGTCAGCTTCTTATCGCGTGAAGGTAAAGGTAGCCAGTTTACACTACTTCTGCCGCCCAGTCCCCCGAAAACAGGCTTTTCGGAACCAGATATGGGAATCAGAGAAGACGAAGAGACACGATACCAACCGACACGAGAAAATCTCACCGCTGCTCGTCAGCAAGTTAGTACGCCCATACAGCATCATCTCGCGAGTTCGCAACGGTTGGTCTTGGTAGTCGAGGCTGTAGCTCGATATATTGAAGACTTGACCGAACAACTCAAAGGTTTAGGATATCGGGTAGTGATTGCGCGATCGGGCACAGAAGCAGTCGAAAAAGCGCGGCGCTTGCAACCAATAGCGATATTTTTAAATCCGTTGCTACCCCTGCTATCAGGCTGGGATGTACTGACTTTACTAAAATCTGACACCGCAACCCGTCATATATCTGTAATTGTCACCGCGACGGGAGCCGAAAAGGAGCAAGCATTTGCTAACCGAGCCGATGGTTTCTTAAGTTTGCCAGTAGAGCATCAGGTCTTAACACCAGTTCTAGAAAAATTATGTACTGCACAAGCAATTGGGCAGATAGGGTTAAATAATAGTGCAATTATCCCAACTAAAACTCCACTGCGAATTCTCCGCTTGGTGAATCCCCAGTTAGAATCGGTCAATCCCCACCCTTCACTTCGAGAACATCGGGTGATTGAAGTAGATGACTTAAATCAGGCAGAACTTTTGGCGCGGGTATGGCAGTTTGATGTCATTTTGCTAGATGTAGAAAGTACCACCGCCCAAATTTATTTGCAACAACTAATTGGACATCCCCGTTTAGCAGCTATACCACTGGTTACTTGCGATGTTGCAACGACCTTAATCGCTTCTAAAATACCGGGGCTATCTGTATTTCCTTACTTAACACCATTTGCGAAAGATAACAGCAGTCGCACCGAGAAAACAGATGCTTTATTATCAGTACTAGAAATTGCTTCAGGCATTTGCTGCCCTCCCAACATCTTAGTAGTGGATTTAACAATGCTGCGGGATTTCCCCCAGGTAAGACGTAAGCCAGCTAAGGGTTATCGGACAGAAAAAAATTGCTCAATTAGTAGTGAAACTGCTGAACGGGGTTCTGAGTGGTTTCAAGCTTTAATTCAATACCTGCAAACAGCAGGCTTCAAAGCAGCGATGAGTCCTTGTTGGGCAGAAGTGTTGCAACAAATTCGCCACGAAAGCGTTGACTTACTGCTAATTTGCTTAGGGGAAACCTCTATCCACAAAGATGTACTCAAAGCACTGAAAACATTGGGAGATTCGCCGTTAAAGTTGCCACCAATTTTGGTACTAAATCAGCGATTAAATCGCTCAGAAACCAGTTTTCAGAATGGAGTAGCTTATCAGGAAATTACCAAGCACAAAAAGAATGGTTTGGAATCGATAGAAACTGTTGTTGGTGCGATCGCTACCCAAATATTACCGCGATCGATATCAATGGAAGACCTATTAAGCCAGATCAATCAAGCTTTAGCTGTCAACGGTTACAAAGATAAATGTTAATGGGGTCATTAGTCATCGGTCATTACTTATTCTCAAAGGACTAATGACTAATGACAATTTATGATATGTCTATTTTTTCCTTTTTCATTTTCTTAAAAGGAACTCGAACCAAGTTATAAGCACCCTTGGTTGATAAATTCTTGTAATCATCTGGCTGTAAGTCCATTTGTAAAAACTTTTTCTGTTCGGCCAACAGCAGCACAGAGGAAGGTTTTAGTCCTTTAGCAGCCTGGTTTTTAATATGCTCTACAGCCTCTTGGGGAAATTTTAAATAATTTACGTGGATGTGGCTGTAAAATACCACACTAGGCTTTTTGAAGCCAAGCATGATCAATTCTTCGTTTGGTTGTTTTGCTTCTAAAATGACCGCAGACAATTCCCTTAAGGGTAATTGACGTTCTCGATCGATAAAGAACGAAGCAGGCGTTAAGACAAAAATTACAAACGCCACAAACCCAATGAAATTAATACTAATAATGTAGTTCCAGCGGCGACTCAATAATAAAGCCGCAACCAAAACAGCAGAAACTAGCCAAATTATACCCGCGATTACTGGTAAACCAGATTGTTGAATTAATTCGTGGAAGTTACTGATCGCAGGATCGGTACCTAATATGTGGGTKATGTTRARCAGTGCTGTTGCYAGAACTGATAAAAATACTACATTCACCCAACCACTAATTCGCAGCAAAGACGTAGAGATGGGGGGAGTGGGAGAGGGGGAAACAGGAATTGTTTGCCGTGTCTCTGTATCTGAAAAAAGGTCGCTCCACAACAAGGCTACCAGGATTGCTGCTGCTGGCATTAAAGGCAATACGTAGCTAGGGAGTTTAGTGACAGCAATGCTAAAAAAGGCAAAGATGCTAGCAAACCAGAACCAGGCAAATAAACCAAATTGCTGAAAACGTTCAACGGATCGCCAATGCGATCGCTGCCAAAACTTTAGTCTGATTATAGAAGCTGGTAAATAAACTGAGTATGGTGCAAAACCCAACAGCACAACTAAAAAGTAAAAATACCAAGGTGCTGAGTGACCATTAACTACTTCTGTAAAGCGTTCCAGGTTGTGATAACCAAAAAAGGAGTTAATGTAATTCCAGCCATTGCGCCAAATTACTAAAGCATACCAGGGCACTGACAAAGCGAGAATTATCAATATACCTACGAGAAGGTGCATTTCCCGCAACACCTCTCGCACTTTACCCACGTAAAGCAAAAAGGCGGCAACAATTAGCCCCGGCAAAACAATTCCCACTGGCCCTTTAGTCAAAATTGCGCCAGCAATCAGCACATAAAAAGCTAAGTACCACTTATTAGGGAATAGGGCATGGGGCATTGGGGATTGGGCATTGGTTATTAATTCTGCTCCCCTGCTCCCTTCCTTCCCTGCGTACCCTAGAAAGAAACATAACAAAGCCGATGCCATGCATCCGGTGAGCAACATATCAGAGACACCCGTTCTCGCCCAAATAATAGTTTCGGGATTGAGTGCCATAAGCGCGGCTGCTATAAAAGATGTTAAGTAGCGACGAGTAGGACGTGAAACTTGCTCTAATTCGTCTTGTTTAGCCAAATACCACTGGATGGTGTAAAAAGCTAAACAAACTAAGCCGAATGCTGCGATCGCGGAAGGAAGGCGTACTGCCCATTCGTTCACGCCAATCAGATGATATGCGATCGCCTGACACCAATAAATTAAAGCAGGTTTATCGAAACGAGTGTCACCATTGAAAAATGGGGTAATCCAATCACCTGTCACGAACATCTGGCGGGAAGCTTCGGCAAAGAGCGGCTCTGTCTCATCAATTAAGCCAATGTTGCCCAAATTCCACCCAAAAGCCACCCAGCCAACCACCATCAACCACAAAATCGACACAGTTACACTCAGGGCTGGATTTTTTGCTATTTTGTTGAACCACCGATCAACAGTGTGCTTAACACTCAATTTCATTCTCATTTAGTCAATAGTCAACAATCACTAATCAATAGTCGTTGGTTATCTATCTTTTGTTCTTCTTGTTCTTTAGAGTTTTTAATTCAACAATTTTCCTCTATCCATTACCTAACACTTTACCAACTGTAGGGTAAGGATGTAAAAATAAAGGTTTGGGCAAACGGTAAACAATGCCCACTCTACAAAAATTGCTTCTGTACTCAATATTTACCACTTAGCAATATTTATTGACTCAGCACAAGTTGCCATTCTCTGTTTTGGGAATTCCACTTAGGTAATTGAGTTTCGCCAATAATATAAGGGCCCCAGTAGCGGCGGGAACCATCTTGGGCAAAAGCAACTAAAACATCTCCCTTCTCCAGCTTTAAATTATTCTGAGGTAGGGATAGAACCAGTCCCTTCTCACTACCTTCTTGGGGAGCAAAATCCCAATGTGCCGGTACATCATAGTGAGTCTGTTTTTTACTAGACCCTTTTGCTACTGACTGTCGTGCCAGTAGAACCAGCCGCACAGGCTGATTTGTTTGATTGCTCATTCGCAAAGTCCCTTGATCCTTGGCAATGCTTGCTGATTTATCACGATCTGCCAAGACAGGATAAGTCTTCTGTTTACTGCTATGTTCTACTTGATTAGTTGGGGTAGGTGCTGGAGTAGATAAACTAGCGGAAATACCTTTTTCAGGTACAACCGAAGTTGTCTGCCACTCTTGAGTTTCTGTTGGTAGTTCTGAAGATGTATCTGGGTTTGTAGGCTCAAAAGATACGCTCACTCCAAAGCATCCCACCAGAGCAACAAGCAGTCCCAAGCAAGAAGCTGTAATACCGACATTACGATACACTGATGATTTCATATTGATAGTTATTAGAAATAAATATTTTGTCTAGGCTTGACCAAATAGTAGCCTATTATCCCAAAAGGTAATCACACAAAATAGCCGAATATAGACTTGCCTAAAATGAGGAAAACGAATGTATTATAAATATCATTTTGATTAGAAAACATTTGAAGTGAATAATTCATTTGATGTTTGACAAACAAGAAATCGAGACACCCATGACTTTGGGCTTTGACCGTAAGTATGGATAAATACAATATAATTTGATACCTATTTAGCCCATTGATTTGTGTACAAAAAATAAAAGTTTCCTGAAACCGCTAGCAGCCTCAATAAGGCGTCCTTTGCTAAACGTCAGATAAATCTAAGTGGTGTATTTTATCTTATGCTATAAAAAGCACCTTAAGAGGATGTTGGGAAAGTGTCTGGTGATGTAGCAAGTGCTTAGAGATCCTCTTTCCTAAATCTACGCAAGTCCCTTATTCTGTTGGGAGACGCTACGAGTAGCTTACTTCCAATACATGAATACAACTCAGGAAACCCGCTTAACGGACTAACTTCCTTTAAAAAGGAGAATTTTGAATCATTTTCCCATTTTTTAAGGCTTGCTCGTGGGGATCAAACTAAATATTTCTTGTTTCCAAACATCCTCTAAGAAACTGTATTTCTCTAAAGATGATAGAATGGTCAAATTTGAATAAACACTGGAATTCCAGTAGATATATACAATAGTAACAAACAAGCTGATGTTAAAACCAATATCCTTCTTACATTAATAATATAGATATATTTCAAGATATCTTGACTTTTCCCAGAAGTCCTTTTGATGCAAAACACTCGTCTCAACAACTTGTTCGATGCCATTGCTACACGCTTTGGGCAATGGTTTTTAAATCCTTGGCGACGGCTATCGTTGCTAATAATTAGTTTTTTGTTCGGTTTTTTTCTGGGAAACGCAGTTTCCACAACCGCTGGGCAAGAAGGTGTATTGGATATTGTGGTAGCGGCTTTTTTAGTACTGTTAACGGAAATTACCAGCCGGATATTTTATAGTCGCAGCTTTTTGGATAGGCGATCGCTCTTGGTAGACTCACTAAATCTCCTCAAAGTTGGTTTCATCTACAGCCTGTTTCTCGAAGCTTTTAAGCTGGGATCGTGAGAAGAGGCACAGGGGCTGAGGAGCAGAGGGGGAAATTATGAATTTGTGGCTGGGTGAAATTTTAGCAACCAATGAGGTGGGGGAAACTTGGAAACAGAAAGCAAGAGAAGCAGCACTGGTAGATAAGTTAAGGGCAAAAGCTTTTGGGATCGCGCCGGAAAATGTTGATGAAATGATCGAAAAGCGATCGCATTTACTAAAATCTGTCTTCCCAGCTTTTAGCGAATTCTGCCAAGCTACTCTCCAAGTACAACCCCAGGAAATGTTACAGGGATTGTGGGGCTTGTGGCTGCCTTTGGGGATCAAACTAGCATCGCAGCGCCAACAGTCGGGACGCCCACTGATTCAAGGAATATTGGGAGGACAAGGCACTGGTAAAACCACAATGTCCAAAATTCTCATTTTGATTCTCGATCATTTGGGATACAGGACTGTGAGTTTATCTTTGGATGACTTATATAAAACTTACAGCGATCGCTTACTCCTAACACAGCAAGATCCCCGCTTAATTTGGCGCGGCCCACCAGGAACCCATGATATAGACTTAGGCTTAAATGTACTAGATCAAATCCGTGAGTTACAAAGCCCAGTGATGCTTCCCCGCTTTGATAAATCAGCTTATGGAGGTGCTGGCGATCGCACTACTTCCGAAATGGTGACGGATGTAGATATTGTACTATTTGAAGGTTGGTTTGTCGGTGTGCGACCAATCGACCCAGATTTATTTGATACTGCACCGCCGCCAATTGTCACAGATGAAGATAGAGCATTTGCCCGTGAGATGAATCTTCGCCTCAACGATTATCTACCGCTGTGGGAGCGATTAGACAGTTTAATTGTGCTTTATCCCACCGATTACCGATGTTCTTTAGAGTGGCGTAAACAGGCAGAACAGCAGATGATTGCTGCGGGTAAGTCGGGAATGACTAATGCAGATATAGAGCAATTTGTCAATTATTTTTGGCGATCGCTTCACCCGGAATTATTCATCAAGCCGTTGGTAAAAGATACAACAGTGGTTGATATGGTGATTGAGATTCATCCCGATCGTAGCTTTGGTCAAGTGTATTGCGATCGCACTGAGGGCGTTACTTCTCAAGCAAATCAGCTAGAAACATAATCTAAACACTGTCGACATCCTTCTGTTGCTCATCAGTTCAGACTTTATTGCTTCCTATTCATCCCAAAGCAGTCTCATGCTAATTCGTAATTCGTAATTAGACAAGTTATAAAAAGTTCTATCGGTAATTTTAACTACTTGGGAAACCTCCAGCTTGAACAATCTGTTCGGCAGTTAAATTCAATTCTGGGAAAGTAGGCGAGACGATGCGATCTGTGCCTCTAAATTGAGTAACTTGGTATTCACTATCGATTAATTGATAAATAGATATAGTAGGCTGTTTAGGGTTGCCAGTGAACTTTTTAGCGCCTAAACCGAGATAATCTACAATCCAATATTCAGGAATTCCAATACCTTCATACTTACCTTGTTTTGTGTAGTAGTCATCATCCCAATTAGTACTAACTACCTCAACTACCAAGGGAATTGATGCCGGATATGATACAGTTGATTCTTTTTTCCATAGCGGCTCATTCACTAAATTAAGACGATTTAATATCAACACATCTGGGTAATAGGCAGATACCGAATTAGAAGGTTTTATCAGCGCAGTTTTAGGGATTGTATAAGGTAAATTTAATCGGTCAAATTCTACTGTTAGTTTTCTAGCGATAAAGCCAACAACATCTTCATGTTCACCAGTTGGTTGAGGTATTTCAACAATTGTACCATTATGTAATTCGTATCTCCCGCCTTCGGGCCGCCAAGCTGTAAAATCTTCAAAGCTTACTAGTTTGGGTATGGCTTGAGTCATAAATTGTTACCTTGGCTTGTATGTTGCCTTAATCATCAATACTTTTAAAGTTGAGAAATTGCTTTTAAAACTTGTAGTAACTGACTTGAACGCTCTCTTTCCATTAAATTTAATTCTGGCAACAGATAATAAATAGGGGGATTTCCTTGTTCAATATAGACAAACTGATAACTTCTGCCATTAGTCGCTAATCCCCAAACTGATTTTTGATTATCTAAATTTTTATAAGCATAAGTGAGTAACTGAGGTAAACCTGTTGATATATCAATTTGACTATTTTTAGATTCAATTAACAGTACCCAAAAATATTTTTGAAGTTTTGTATGTTTGGCTTTACTAATAGCTAAAATATCAAATCTGCCTTTAATTCTGATATCTTCATCTTCAACTTCAATATCAGCAATATTCTCTTCCAAAACAATCTCGATAGGATAGCGATAAAAACCAGCTAATCTTAGTAAAGGCGCAACTGCAAGAAACTTTACCTGACCTTCAGAAACTTTACCTGCTGTCTGGTAGCGTCGAAAGTCATTTCTAATTTGCAGAAGTTCTTGTTGTTCAACTTCGAGGAGAGGTTCCAAAGATAAGTAATTAGAAAATGAGTCACTGTACTGTTCTTCAAAGCTAAACAGACGCTGAACTTCTTCTAAAGATAAATTACGAGCGTTGAGAATTGTCATATTTTTTTGGTTGATTCAGGCGCAACTCAATTCAAATTCTCTATATAAAATCTATTTTAACTCCTGACTGATTACATGAAATACAAACAATTCGTAGGGTAACACAGCGGTCATTGGTGTCAACTTAACGTGAAAGCCAGCCTAGAACCAGCTTTTAGATATTGTCTCGTTCCCAATCGGAGACTGGGAATGCCATCCTAGAGGCTCCGCCTCCCTTGCTGGTGGCAGAGCCGCCAGGAGCAACATTTCCAGCCCAGAGGCTGGAAACGAGATTTGAAAAGGCTTTTAGCTTAAGTTGACACCAATGCACCCCTGTGTAACCGTAACACAAGCAAAATTCAATCTAGTACAGCGGGCGCGGAAATAAACATACTGAATTGAATCGGTAATCGATACACTGTAGCTATGACGGTGGCAATTACAACGCCGACAAGCGCACCAGGTATCAACTTCAAGCTATTGGGTTTAAATTTTTCCCACAGCACAAGACTGATAATAGTTATTAGACCTATCAGTGCTGCAACATGATGAACGCTACCATCAATAGGGAAGAAAGCTTTGTAAATGGTATTTAATTCTATCCTTGTTATTTAATTAAATATATTTATTATCATTCTCTGGATTTTGAGAAATTATTTTTGAAAGTCTCTTAGCGCTTGATGGGATTCATCCAAGCTTCTAATTGGCTAAATGCTTGGGAAGAAAGTAGCGTCAAACATAAATAAATCACCGCTACACCTGCGTAAATTTCAAAGGCACGATAGTTATCAGCAACAATTAACTGTCCTTTACGTACTAATTCTTCAAACCCAATTACAGAAACTAAGCTAGTATCTTTCAACAAACTGATAAACTCATTACCTAAAGGTGGAATCATCCGCCGGAAAGCTTGGGGAAAAATTACATAACTCATAGTTTGTAGAGAACTTAAACCTAATGATTTTGCTGCTTCTGCTTGTCCTGGTTCAATTGATTGAACTCCAGCACGAACAACTTCGGCAATGTATGCAGCACTATTCAAACTTAAGGCAATTACCCCAGCACTGAGACGATCAAAAGAAAATGTCAAACCAAGTTCTTGTAAAATTGCTGGTAAACCAAAGTAAATCATAAAAATTTGCAATAGCAAAGGCGTTCCTCGAAAAAAATCTACATACGCCCTCGCCAACCAACGTACAGGTGCAATATGAGAAAGGCGAACAATACCAATTAAGGAACCGCCAATTAAACCAAATACTACAGAAAGTATTGTCAATTGCAACGTTATCAATGCACCCTGCAAGAGACTTGGAAAAGCCTGCAATACCACGCTAATTGAAGTTAATATTTTAGGTGCGCCAGCGTTAGTTTGATTCTCAAATGGCGATTTAGTCGGTAGTAATGGTGGTTCAACTTTAAACCATTTCTGATAAATTTGGGTATAAGTGCCATTTTTCAGCACTCTATCCAAGCCATCATTTATCAATGTCAAATTCGGCGAGTTTTTAGCTGTGGCAATTCCATAAAACTCCTCCGTTAACAATTGCTGTACAACTTTAATTCCCTGAAGATTGCCTGTATTAATTGCATATAAAGTCACAGGTGCATCATTAATTACTGCATCTACATTACCGTTGAGCAATTCTTGCAGGGCTATGGGTGCAGAATCAAAACTGCGGATTTGCACCCCAGCAATACTCTTAGCCTTTGCAGCCCCAGTTGTGCCAATTTGTACAGCAATTTTTTTATTTTTGAGACTGTCAAAACCAGTAATATCTTGATTGTCTGCACGAATTGCGATCGCTAACCCAGCCTTAAAATAAGGACGGGAAAAAGAAATAGTCTTCGCCCTCTCCTCTGTAATCGTGATCGAACTAATGGCCGCATCTACCGTTTTGGCTTGCAAAGCTGGGATAATGCCATCAAAAGGCAGACTTTGAAAATTCACTTTAAAGTTAGCAGAGGAAGCGATGCCTGCGGCGGGCTTCGCCAACGCATTCATTAAATCAATCGAAAATCCCTGCAACTCGCCACCTTTTCCTTGAAACTCAAAAGGTGGAAATGCCGGTTCAGTAGCAACCCGCAGAGTTTTCCCCGCACTAGGATTCACCCTACAGCCAGCCAGTAACAAACAGCAAAAACCTACAACCACACACCAGCGCACAAAACTAAATTTAACCATATTATATTCTCTTCCCTCTGCGCTCTTGGCGTCTTGGCGGTTCGTTAAAAATCTTACAATCAAATTTAGAGCAGCTTGGCATAAGTAATGAACAATACCATCCCCGCCATTATTTTTGACAATATCGAAAAAAACTTTGGTTCCCTCAAAGTTCTCAAAGGAATCACCGGCGAAATCAATCGCGGAGAAGTGGTTGCAGTTATTGGTTCCTCCGGCTGCGGTAAAAGTACCCTACTACGCTGCTTCAACCGCTTAGAAACCATTGACAAAGGGCGTTTAATTATCAACGGAATTAACTTATCTAGGCCTACTGTCAACTATAGTCAACTGCGGCAACTACGAACACAAGTAGGCATGGTTTTTCAACAGTTCAACCTGTTTCCCCATCTCAGCGTTCTAGAAAATATGACACTCGCACCGCGTAAAGTCTTAGGTAAAACACAGAAAGAAAGTGCCCAAATAGCGAGATTATATTTAGAAAAAGTTGGCTTATCTGACAAAGCCTCTGCTTATCCCGAACAACTTTCTGGCGGACAAAAGCAACGAGTAGCGATCGCTCGTAGTTTATGTATGAATCCCCAAATCATGCTATTTGACGAACCCACCAGCGCCCTAGATCCCGAACTCGTCGGCGAAGTTTTGCAAGTGATGCAGCAATTAGCCACAGAAGGGATGACAATGGTGGTTGTCACCCATGAAATGCAATTTGCAAAAGAAGTAGCCCATCAAGTGATATTTTTAGACAAAGGTATTGTGACAGAACAAGGCCCAGCCTATGAAGTGCTGACCAATCCCCAAAGCGATCGCCTACGTATTTTCCTAAGTCGCCTCAACGTTAGATAGTTAGAAGTTAGGAGTTAGGAGTTATAAATTAAAGGCTTCTTTTGAACTCAGCACTCATCACTCAGCACTACTTAAAGATACTCACGCAAAAAATCAAAGGGATCATCTTCCCAACAAGGTTCAGGTATTAGCCAAAATAAACTACCACTGATGTCGGCCTCAATTTCATCACCGTCTTCTCTATCAAATAGTTCTGTCAAAGCTGTCCAATCACGTTCTCTGAGAGATGTTATCGATGGGGCATATACCTGGAGATTATTTGAGTAATTCACGCGCAAAGTTGTGCTTGACAGCCGTAAAAAGTTAGTATATAAGTCTAGAAATAATCAGATTCTAGCTTTGACAACCGCAGTTATACCAATTCAATATTCAAAAAGTTTGATTTAATCTGGCTTTTCAGGTTTGTATCTATCACATTGTTTTTTCAAATGGGTATTAAATAAAATTTTAATACTATTAAATATGGACTACTCTCATTAGTGTCTCACAATTTAAATAGGACTGCTATAGTATTTATTACATATTACAAGCTGAATTTACTCAGACCGTAAAAATCCTTGAGGCTGAGATTCAACTAATTCCACGCCAAAGACTTCCGCAAAAGATTGTGCTATGTAAAAACGCACTTCTTGGCAGGTGATACCTGGAATCCATTCGGCTAAACTGCCTACAGGCTTGTCAGAAATACCGCAGGGTACAATGCGCTCAAAGCCTGTCATGTCTGGACAAACATTTAACGCAAAGCCGTGCATAGTAATCCAACGACTGACTTTAATACCAATAGCTGCAACTTTCCGCCCTTGCAACCAAACGCCAGTAAAAGCCGGAATTCTTTCTCCTTGCAATCCATAAATTGCCAATACGCGAATTATTACTTCTTCGAGTTGGCGTAAGTACCAATGGAGGTCTTTACGATAACATTGCAGATTTAAAATTGGATAGCCTACCAGTTGACCGGGACAATGGTAAGTAACCTCGCCACCCCGTTCAACTCGATGCACATCATACTGGCTTTTGTCAATATCAAATTTGAGAAAGTCTGAGTTGCTTCCTTGTCCCAAAGTGTAGACAGGAGGATGTTCTAGCAAAATTAACACATCATCTAGACTTGGGTCATGAATGCGCTCAGTCAGAAGCGATCGCTGCCATCTATGAGCTTCCAAGTAAGGCATTAATCCTTGATTATACAGCAAACAAATGTTTTTTTGTGGATCTTTACTATGGATCATGCCAAAATTCAACCGTATAAAGAACGAAATATATTTCAAGTTACAGGATTAGAATAAACAATTGTCAAGCTTTGCAAAGGATTTTAAAGGAAAGTCAAGGGAACATGCATTAGAAAATACAAAGTGCTAGCTTGAATATATAACCTCAATAGGTTTTAGGAGGAATTCTCTGCAATAAACATTATGCCAAGACAATAAGGAAGAATGTACTGGCTGATGACTTTAATATCATTGTTTGCATTTTAAACAGAATCAAACTTCCACAAAGCCTTGTATTCTTGAACAACAGCAAGCAAACCTCAATCGAACACAGAAGGAGCAACTATCAACAGTTCTGTAAGCATTCCTTTAAAGGAAAAGGTAGTCATAGAAGCGACAATTAGATTTCCTCAACTCTTGAGTGCTAATTGGATATACAATTAGACATCAGCGCAGAGATGCGGAGGTAAATCAAGGGTATAGTTGACAATTCCTCAGATGCAGTAAGCTGAGAGACAGCTTAACAGCAGTAGATACAATATAGTTCACAATTTGTTTTGGCGGGGGTAATAAACCTTACCGCAATTTCTTTTCATACAAAGCAAATTCACACATCCAAAATATTCAGCGGGAGAGTATTACATGAAGCTTGTCATCCACGGCAAAAACATTGAAATCACCGATGCGATTCGCGAGTATGTACATCAAAAAATTGAAAAAGCAGTTAGTCACTTTCAAAGTATTACAAATGAAGTGGATGTGCATCTTAGCGTCGCCCGGAATCCCCGAATTAATCCAAGACAAGCGGCTGAAGTAACTATTTATGCTAATGGTAGCGTTATTCGTGCCGAGGAAAGCAGCGAAAGCTTATATGCCAGCATTGACTTAGTTGCAGATAAAATTGCCCGTCAACTGCGGAAATATAAAGAACGGCGTCAAGACCACAAAACTCAAGCTCTAGCAACAGAAGTAGTTATTCCAGAGTCGATAGTAACAGATTTAATTGGCGATCGCACCGCCGAATTGCCCAACGAAGTCGTCCGCACCAAATACTTTTCTATGCCGCCGATGACCGTTGCAGAAGCCCTAGAACAACTGCAACTCGTGGGACACGACTTTTATATGTTCCACAATTCTGAAACTGGAGAGATTAATGTAATTTACGAACGTAACCACGGTGGTTATGGTGTTATCCATCCCCGCAATGGTAACGGACATACTAACGGCAAAAATGGCAAGGCAAGCCACACTAATATAGTCATGCCGGAAAAGTCGCATTCGAGTAAATAGGGACTGAGGGAAGTAGGGGAGAAGTTGCAGTAAGCCTTTCCCCTCTCCACCTCTGCCTCATCCAATGCCCATTCTCTCATTTGACAAACTGTTGCAAAGTTTTCAGATATTAGAAAAGATTTTTACTTTAAAATAGCTCAAACGCTTCTTAATAAAGATTTGGCATAGATAAGCTTTTGCCGAAAGTGGGTTAAAGCGTCGCCACAAATATATTGAATTCGACACACAAAAACTTTTTCCTCTTGCTAATCAGAAAATTCTAGAACGTTTTGCCATATTTGCCGTATTGGTAAAGTATGGGCTGAGTTTGACTGCTACGGGGATAGTTACTACTACTTTGACTGCACGAAGAATGTCAATATAAGTCTGCTCAATTTCATTACTCGTCAGTTCCATGTCGGTAGGAAGATAGTAAATATTCAACTCCAGTGCATCTGCTCCCGCTTGCTGAATTTGTTTGGCATAGTTTGTCCATCCGCCAACAGATGAGCCATTGAGACTGGCAATAATCGGAATGCTCACTTTCTCCTTAGCTTTGTGGATATGTTCGAGATAAGTTTCTGGCCCCACCCGAAAGCTGATTGAATCAGGGAAGTAAGTTAAGGCTTCAGGAAAACTGTCAGTACCCTGAGTCAGATGGTGGTGAAGTTCATAACGTTCTAGGCGCAACTGTTCTTCAAATAATGAATGCATTACCACTGCTGCTGCACCTGCATCTTCCATGCGCTGGATATTGTCAATGTCCTCAGAGAGAGGGGATGCAGAAGGAACAAGAGGCGATCACAATTTCATCCCTAAATAAGTTGTAGTCAAGTCCATCATGATTACTCCTATTTTGAATGTTATGTAAAATATTGGTGCAAGATGTCGGGGAAAGGCTAAAAGAAATTCCATCCCTTTCTCCCACTTCTGCAAGAAGTCTATTGCTCGATTTCATAATTTCTGGCAGCCAAATATTGATACATTTGCCAACGGGTTTTGACATCGGCTTGAGCTTCTTTAAGTAACTGTTGTGCCGCTTCTTGATTACTTTTAGTTAACATTTTGAAGCGGTTTTCTAGATACATATATTGCTCTAGCGGTAACTTTGGTGTACGCGAATCTAGTTGTAGTGGGTTTTCTCCGTGTTTGATACGGTCTGGATTAAATCGATACAATAACCATTGACCGGAATCGACAGCAGCTTTTTGATTATGCATTGCTGTACTCATGTTGATACCGTGGGCGATGCAATGGCTGTTGACATCATCATTGATTCCCACAGTAAAATGATTTTTTTTTTGTTCAGATGCAGCAAGGTTATCGAAGACCGCTTTAATCATCGCTGGTGTAAATTCTTTAGAAGATAAACCGTAACGACCACCAACGACTTTAGGCAGAGGGGAATCTAACTCTAATTTCTCCCCTGCTCTCTTATCTCCCCATTCCTCATGGATAGCAGCAACTACATCCAAATATAATGGTTCACCAGATGCGCCTGGTTCTTTGATGCGATCGAGAACGGCGATGGTGCAGGTAGTTGCTGGCAAGGCGGCGACAAAGCACTTGGCATAAAATGGGCGATATAGTCGGACTTTCAAAACGCCCACTTGCTCACCACAGGTGTTGAGGTAATCGACTATTTCATGTACAGCCTCAGAACCAGAACCCATGAGCACAATAACTCGTTTGGCTGCTGGATCGCCGTGGTATTCAAATAGTTGATATTGTCGCCCAGTCATCGCCGCAAATTCATCCATAACTTTCTGGGTGATGTCTGCACAAGCTAGATAGTAAGGATTGACAGTTTCTCTAGCTTGAAAGTAGACATCAGGGTTTTGGGTTGTACCGCGCAAAACAGGTTTATCGGGGGTGAGGGCGCGTGAGCGATGGGCCAATACTAATTCATCGGGAATAAATTTTCGTAAGTCATCTTCTGCTAACAGTTCAATTTTGTTAATTTCGTGAGAGGTACGAAAACCATCAAAAAAGTGCAGAAAGGGTATTCGTGATTCTAAAGTCGCTCGTGTTGCGATCAAAGCAAAGTCTTGTGCTTCTTGCACTGATGCGGCACACAACATAGCAAAACCAGTACTACGCGCCGCCATGACATCACTATGATCGCCAAAAATAGAGAGGGCTTGCGCGGCTAGCGATCGCGCGGCAATATGAAAAACTGTAGGTGTTAATTCTCCAGCAATTTTGTACATATTGGGGATCATCAACAATAATCCCTGCGATGCTGTAAATGTGGTTGTCAGTGAACCAGTTTGCAAAGCACCATGTACGGCACCAACCACACCTCCCTCACTCTGCATCTGTACCACCGAGGGAACAGTACCCCAAATATTGCGTTTTCCTTCACTAGCCCAAGCATCTGCCCACTCAGCCATCGGCGAAGAAGGAGTAATGGGATAAATCGCAATGACTTCATTGATTCGATAGACAACCTGGGCAACAGCCTCATTGCCGTCTATGGTTGCAAATGTTCTGTTCTTCATCTTCTTGCACCTGCGAAAGTCCCGTTAGAGCTAGCCATCATTAAGCTCAATCCACATTAGGACAAGAAACTGAGAAACTTGTGAAGAAATAAAATTTATTGGGGACTAGTACCGCAAGGCGGAATTCAAAATTCAAAATTCAAAATTCAAAATTCAAAATTAATACAGCGTAAGTATTTCATTGGTTTTTAATGGGTGGTTTATTTACGCCGTACTGTTATAGTTGAGCGCTTTGTTATTCAAACATTTATTATACAGTGGATTTTATCTGCCTGATACATTGCAAGTTGATTGATAACTTCAATAATATTCAGGCGATGAATCAAGACACTTCTAAAAAAGCCAGTTCAAACTCGTTGCCTTGACGCACTTCACAATAAGCTTGCTGACACTCTGGACATTCATTCAGTTCGCTAATTGGGTGAAATTCAATGTTGCAATTCGAGCAATAACAAACAACAGGAACATTCTCTACTTGCAGTTTGGCATCTTCCGCTATTGTTCCTTTTTTGGCAACATCAAAGGCAACCTCCAAAGAATCTGGCACTACATCAGATGCCTCACCCACACGCATTTGTACTAAACGAATGTGTTGAGCGCCTTCGTCTTTAGCTCGTTTGACAGCAGCATCAAGAATATTTTGCATCATGCCAACTTCATGCATAATTCTTTCCTCGCAGTTTTGATTAAGTGGTTGATTTTATCAATTGCTATCTCTATTCCTTGTTCAGCAAGAGGCGATAGATTCTCACCCAATTCAAAGTTCACTCCTGGTACCGTCACCCACCAAGCTGGCGGACAATGACCGTACAGGGCTAGAGTCAAAGCTAAGAGCGATCGCGGATCGGCTGTATGTCCAGCGATAATATTGGAAGAGTTAGGTAAGAGTGATTGTACTTGCACCTGGGAACTTTCGGACGCTAAACAAGCATCAATAAATACTGCCAAATCAGTATTTGCCAACGCTTGGGTAAGTTCGGGGGTGAGTTGGTGGACAGCAATAGATTTCACATTTGATAGCTGCAACATCTTAGCTACTCGTTGACCAATGCCATCATCACTACGCAACTCATTACCGTAACCAATTGCGACTGCCTCCGGTAGAATATAGCCCATCGCATTACAATTCGTACTTTTTACTTATCCAACCCTATTTTTAGGTTAGATAAAAAATTTGAGGAACTTGTGAGGAAATGTTTTAATTAAACAGTTTTTTCATCTATTAAAAATAATTTCTCAAAATTGACTATTCAAAATAGGTTAAACTGTATGTAGAAGCTGGCAGAATATTAGTACGATCTGCAACAAATCTTAATGCATAGATTAAGAAGAAGTGGGTTTTGTCAGCATATATTAGATGAAGTTCAAGAGGTGAGTATCATGCAAAAAGAATATATGGAGATTTTAGAATCATTAATTAATAAATTGACATTATCTGCAATATTAGAAATGTTAGAGCGAATATGTCACAAAAAAGCAGAAAATCTGAGAACTCATTGGCAAGATGAGACTTCAGCAAAGCTTTGGGATAAAGCCGCTAGACAGATAGAACAGATAAATGTTGATGTTTAATTGAAGAATAATTCAGGAGTCAGAATCAATGAGTAGATGATTCAGAGCCGCCACGTAATTATTGCACCCCTAAATCATAGATTTGGTGTGGTGTTGTAAGGTTTATTCAGCGTTCGATTAAGCGCTCACGCCCAAGTCCATCAGTCTCGCAGAATTCAAGAATGGCGATCTTGGGAAGGCAATGCTTGATACGCTCATTGCATGACTCTGCTATCAATTGGTAGTGAAAAATCACGAGACCATTCATTCCAAGAGCCAAAATAATTTCTAGCAGAAATTCCCGCCTCTTCAAGGGCTATTAATGTATTAGCAGCCCTTGAACCCTTAAAGCAGTAAATATACACAATAGACTCTGAAGTAATACCTACTGACTGACAAATTTCTCGGATTTCATCTGGCGATCGAAACGTGGGAATTTCCGATTCAGAATTCATCAGATGATGCCATTCTAACCATACAGCGTTAGGGATTCTGCCTTTGCGAGGACAAAAATCAGGATGGTAAGGAGAAGAACTCAACCCAAGCCATTCGTTGCGATCGCGCACATCTAATTTAATAATTGCTGGATTGTCAATTGCTTGCAACATCTCCGTGGTAGTCACCATTATGTCAGCATTGGGATGCAATCTAAATATGCTGCTTTCACGCTTCGGTACTTCATCGGTAGTAGGTAATCCTGCCTTGAGCCATGCTCTATATCCTCCGTGTAAAATAGATACGTGAGTGCAACCCAAATATTTCAGTAAGAAAGCTGCTCGACAAGATTGACCATAACCTTTATTTAAAGCATCTTCATAAACAACTAACTGTTCTGTACCAGATATTCCTACGCTGCTTATGATTTCTGCAAAGTACTCTTGCAATTCCTTTAATCCTGTTGGGGAGGAATTCTCTAAAAGATATGTGAAAAAATCTCTAATATTTATGGCTTGAGAAATATGAGAAATAGCATAATCTTCTTGACTTCGCGTATCGATAATGACAGTTTGTGATGATTTTTCTGCTAGCAGTGACATGATTTCTTGAGGAGAAATGAGGAGTTTTCTATTCACGCTTTCATGCTTCTATTATTCTACCATTAGGCATTATCGCCTTTGGTAGATTCGCATTTTGGAATGCAAATTACAGAAACATGAAGGTGAAATGTTACGAAAAAACTTTTATGAAGGTGTTGTTTTTAAGTAAGAATTAATAATCCAGAATTCTAAATAAATTACTCCCGCCATTTTTTGAGACATAAGCCTCTCTTTTCGGTGGTGAGTTGTTATTAAGAATTTGCGATCGCTCTCTGACTGTCTGAATCATTTGCAGGTGTTCTTCATTGGCGATTGCACCTTCAACTAATACCACATCCACTCTTTGGGGATATTCTTTGGTATCAACAAAAGGACTAAAAACTAAATCTACTTGTGCTACTAAATCAATCAGCCATTCGTCCAAATCGACAAAAGACATGTGACAGCCAGAACAACCACCTAGCCAAACTGTTGCTAATTTTAAACGAGCCATAATAATTCGTAATTTGTAATGACGCTCGCGGACTCGCTACCGCTGCGCTAACGTAATTCGTAATTAGATTAATGAATAATTATTTTTTATTTCATCTCTGAAGGTTCCATTGTTGCTTCTCTCGTGCTGTAACTAAAAAATCAAGTTTGGCGCGATTGCGTTTCATTTCACCGACGCTGCAACCTTGGTAAAAAAGCGCGCCTGTTGGGCAAGCATTAACGCATTTGCCGCAAGAAGTATAAGTGTCTGAGGTTCCCCAAGGCTGATTTAAATCAGTGATTACATGAGAATTTGTCCCCCTACCCGCCATATCCCAAGTGTGCGCTCCTTCGATTTCGTCGCAAACACGGACGCAACGAGTGCAAAGAACACAACGGTTGTGATCGACGCCGAAGCGATCGTGAGAAATATCAACTTTGCGATCGGGGAAATGGTAATCCAAACGCACATGATCCATACCCATTTCAATGGCTAAGTCTTGCAATTCGCAATTACCATTAGCTACACAAACCGAACAAATGTGATTGCCTTCAGCAAATAGCATTTCGATAATTGTGCGACGATATTTTTGTAAGCGATCGCTATTTGTTTGAACTTCCATTCCTTCAGTAACTTTTGTCACACAAGCAGGTTGAAGTTTATTACTGCCAGCAATTTCTATTAAACATAGCCGACAAGCCCCAACATCCCCAACCCCTTGCAGGTGACACAAAGTTGAAATGTGAATTCCTGCATCCTGGGCTGCTTGGAGAATAGTTTCTTCCTCACGGGCGCTGATTAATTGATCGTTGATTGTTAAAGTTTTTATTGACATTTATGACCTCAGCATTTTTAAATAGCTATATTCTTTAACGAAACTCAGCTTGCTCAATCGTGGCACGGAAAAATTCAGAGTAACGCTCTGTCCCAAACCACCAGCTTGCACTCATCTGGGAAGGAATTGTAAATCCTCCAAATGTCTTTTCTTCTTGGTACTCTCCGCCAAATGGAATGTAAGTATAGCTACCATCTTCTGTTTGATCTCCCCAACGTGGCAGAGAAAGCTTTAGGAGTTTGCCGTTAGCATCTATAAACAGTGTCAGCGTTACAGGTTCATCATCAACTTTTAGACTAGCTTGGATAGTCTTCTCATCTATTACTTTCCAACTTACGCCGCACTGAGGTAGTAAAACAGAAGGTAGCCAGAAAAATTCTCCTGCGAATCGTCCAATACTAGAGCGAGTAATATCAGGACTGTGGGCATTGACGAGCGGAATCAGTCCCCAAAGAGAGAACCGCATTCGACCAGATTTGTTGGTATAGCGATCGCTGCCGATCATTTGAAACAAACCACTACCAATCCTTGCTTTCCAGACAAATCCTTTTGTTGAGAGAATTTCTGTAGCTTGCATTGGTATCCACGGTTTATCCTGCGCCATCCTAAAACTGCCACTCATTTTCAAGCTGACAGAGGAAGCAAGAGGAGTTCCTGGTGCAATGCTATGTAAAAAATAGCGTTGTACAGGAGCAGGTAATCCTGCAACCATATCTTTAGTAAAACGATTTTCTGTTGGCAATCCTTCGAGCGATCGCCAAATTCTATTAACTTCCTGTTCGTTCTTTACGCCGATGATAACTAGAATTATGAATGCGATCGCCACCAATGCAGCAATGCTTAAAAAAACTTTGGTAAACATTTGCCTAACTTATTAGGGACGCACAGATATGCGCCCCTAGAACATGGTCTATTTACCTGAAAATAGCTGTAATGAGGCGATACATGCTACAAGTATGCCATTCAATCCCCAGGTTATTCTCGTTTCTCAACCACAATAGTGAGATGAGCTACCATTGCGCCAATGACGCTAACAGCAGCGATGACTGGAAATAGAGCCGCACCGATCGCACCACCAACCACTCCAACTGTTAACGGGATTTCAATCAATATCCTTCCTTCTTCATTTTTGATAATAATCCGGCGAATATTTCCTTGATGAATGAGTTCCTTAAATTTGGTAACTAAGGCATCACCACGGATGCTAAATTCTTCCACAGCAATCTTTTCCTCAGTTTTCGCTTCCGACTCTGTAGCCACGATCTCAGCTTGAATCTTTTCGATATTTTCTTCGGTATGAGCAATAGGTGCGTTCATTTTCTCACCCTCCATCGCTGGTTATACTTCAAGAGTAAACAAAAATGTTGAGGAAGTTGTGAAGTTGTACCTTTTGTATTTTTAAGAAGATATGGCGGTTTGTTTAATCAAAGCCAAATACTCATCCCGGAAATAACGCAATGTACTAAATACCAGTTTGTGCTGACTGTCCCAAGCCGCACAAACTGGTATCTTTCACCATATCGCACAGTTCTTCTAACAATTTCAAGTCAGCAAAGGATGCTTTACCTTCACTAATCTTTGTCAACAATTTATACAACTGCACTGTACCAACGCGACAGGGGATGCACTTACCACAAGACTCATCCATGCAGAATTCCATGAAAAAGCGGGCGACATCTACCATGTTGGTGCTTTCGTCCATGACAATCATGCCGCCGGAACCCATCATCGAACCTAGTTGACTTAGAGATTCGTAATCTACAGGCGTATCAAACGCGGAAGCAGGAATACAGCCGCCAGAGGGGCCGCCTGTTTGCACTGCTTTAGCCGTACCGCCATCTGGCACACCACCACCCATTTCTTCAACAATTTGCCGCAGGGTTGTTCCCATTGGCACTTCTATAATCCCTGTATTTTGAATTTTTCCAGCTAGGGCGAAAACCTTCGTACCTTTACTTTTTTCTGTACCAATGCTGGCGAATACATTTGCACCTTTGCGAATAATCCAAGGCACATTAGCGTATGTTTCAACGTTGTTAATTAAAGTTGGAAATCCCCATAAACCGCTCTCTGCTGGGTAAGGCGGACGAGGACTAGATGTACCGCGTTGGCCTTCAATTGATGCCATTAAAGCGGTTTCTTCACCACAAACATAAGCTCCTACACCAATGCGAATATCAATTTTAAAGTCAAAAGGAGAGTCAAAAATATTACTTCCTAATAAACCGAGGCGTTGGGCTTGGCGAATGGCAATTTGCAGCCGATTGATTGCGACGGGATATTCAGCACGAATATAAATGTAACCTTGGTTAGCACCTACAGAGTATGCTGCGATCGCCATTCCTTTTGCACCAAAGGAGCTTGACAACACAAACCCATACAACCCACACTGCGAACTTCTATTTGATTTGTTAATGCTGCTGCGGTGATAGATTTTTCCAAACTTTCTTTAACGGTGACACCACCAGATGACAGACAACCAGCCGCCATGCAGCAACGAATGCGTGTTGGCTTAGAGTTGGCGCGTTCTTTCTGAGCTATTTCTTGTAGTTCAGTTAGATCCATGTTTGAGCCATCCTTGTATTTGCTCAGTAACTAAATCTGATTTTAACGGGCTGTGTCAGCCAACATCTAGGTGCGGAATGGGTCAATATATAGCCGACCAAATTAGCCGTTGTAGTACTCAGAAGATAGAAACACGAGTTTCTGTTTTAGGACATATTCAACGAGGCGGTATTCCCTCTGCTTTAGACCGTTTAGTAGCTACAGCTTTTGGTAAAGCCGCAGTTGATTTGGTAGCACAAGGCAAATATGACCAGATGGTAGCTTGGCAAAATGGACAAGTTGTTGCTGTCCCTTTACCAGAAGTAATGCTTCAAAGTCCTTCGCCTGTGGATGCTAACGGGTATTTAGTTCTTACTGCTCGCTCTTTGGGCATTTATGTAGGCGATGATTTTCAGTTTTCAGAATAATCATGCAGTAAAGCTTGCAGGTATGAAAAACTTGACTTCTAATTTATTGCTCTACATTTTTCGTGAAAGTCAATCAAAGCCAGTTCTGCAATGACTCAAACCGAGCAAATTCCGACTCTAGCTGCCATTGAATCCGCGCGCGATCGCTCTTTTGCAAAAAAGCACTGCACCCTTGAGAAATAGAAGTTTTACCAGGGGTATCGCTTGCACAAGCTGCAACCATTGCCTTAAACTCAGGCGACTTCCAGAGGCTATTTCCCGGAGCGAAACTATATTCTAAGCTATTGCGAGCCAGTCGCTTGAGGTCTTTATATCCCAGCCCATATCTCGTTGTTGCTAACAGATACTCATGACTCAAATCGATGCGGGAAATGCCTTCATCATCAGAAGCAAGGGTCATTGGTACTCCAGCCTTCCAATACTCCCTAAAAGGATGCTGATCTCCCTGGACATTCAAAATTACCTCATTACTGGTCAGGCAGATTTCGACCAACACGCCGAGTCGCCGCATTTGCTCCATCAACTCGAAGGGACGCTCCTCAAAAAGAATATCTACACCATGTCCGATGCGAGATGCCTGTGCCATTTCTACAGCTTGCCGAATGTGGAAACGTAAATCCTCGGTTGGAACCAACCCCAGAGTTAACTCTCCAGCATGGAGCGTAACCTTGACATTGGGATATTGGCGTTTTAAAAATTGCAGCATTTGCATTTGCAGGGTGTAGTCACGCAGTGCAATCGGGTTATCTTCCGGGGCGACGAGATTGATGCCAACTACCCGCGAATCCGATGAAGCTAGTGCAAAGGCATAAGCTAACTGAGCAAACACTTCAACAGGCGACTTTGTTCTGGTCGTTTGCTGCACATAGCGCACCGTCACTGCACATCCAGCCTGTGCCGATGGAGTGCCGCAACCGAGTGTTTTCGAGACTTCGCCCTCCAACTGTGCAAATTGCTGGCTGCCAAGTGTCACTAGCTTGGTTAATCCTCGTTTGAGCAATTGACGGTGCATCTCTTGCAAATCTTTATTCCAACCAACTTCACGCCCTAGCTGTCGAACCTCACTGCCCTGAACGGTAAGCATTAACTCTAGATAGGTAATATGCTGCGAAGCTGCCCGATTTGCTACTGACGCAACCATATCATCCCGACGGCTCATAGAGTCTGATATTGACCCAAAACCACTAAAAGCCTCAAAAAATTGGTCGTGTCCAGATTTTCCAGCAAATTGGAGGTTACGAGTAGACCAACGATTTATTAGGGAATCATAAACAGATATTCGGTTTAATAATTCTGAGGCTGGAAAATAGTTACTGTCCTGACCGCAAGCTTTAGGTTCAACTAAAGTTCCCATCTTTGGATTCACACAATACCCATCGGTGGCAGCCCACTCCAGATAGTGTTCTGCGTACACAGCCCCGCTGAGATGACTGTGGATATCTCCTCCCTTCGGCATTCGCTGTACAAATGCTCGTAAAGCGCCTGGCTGCGAGCGATGGGCTTCAAGCCAACTAGCAGCTTCAGCTTCACTCCGAGTCGAGGAGTGCTGCGAATTAGATGGGACTTGGGCTACTACACTGAAGATAAAACAGCTAGAACTCGTTAATATTCCTAAAAATAAAGATAAAGGCGCTCGTCTATGCATAGCATATAGATTTATTTTTTTGTAAAACATGGCCAGTATGAGTGTAGTTCTCATGCTGTTGAAAACCATCAACTATCACATCTTCATAAACTAGATAAACTATAACCTAAGATAGATACGTATTAATAAATTTTATATTGGCACTAAGAAAAGCCCAAAGGCTTGTTTCGTCTTGTTCCCAGCCTAGAGCTGGGAATGTATTTAAAGTGGGCTTCTGCCTCTTGTCAAGCTACTGGAGGCGGAGCCTCCTAGAATGGGTTCCCAGCCTAGAGGCTGGGAACCAGTCAGAACGTAACGGATACTTGCTTTGGTTGATATAACCTTACCCAAAAAAAAAGGGAAAAGGCTGAAATTTACCCTTTACCCAGACTATAATATTTCAGCCAAACCAATGAGAAGGAGCGTAAGCTGACTCAATTTCTGGTGGGATTTGGTGACTAACTTCTTCAGAATTTTGTTGAATAATTTGCTTGATTCCTTCTCTAATTAAAGTTTGTATACATAACCTTTCCTCTTTGGAATAAGGTAAACAATTAAAGCCAATAGATTGTTGTTTCTGCTCATCAACAACGGCATAGCAACTTGAAGTTCTATTGAGAACGTAAGCAATGAGTTCTTGACGTAATTCAGTAATTGCGAAAGCTTGCTGATAGGGATAATGGGGATAAGTTTCTAAAATCTTCTCAATTTCTCCAACAAGCACTTGCAATGTTAAATTAACAATTGTTTTAGTCATAATTGAGTTAACATCCCGTTACGTTTTTTGTAGTTATTGAGCCTTGCTAAGAGGTTGTTTGAAAAGTCTAATTTATCAAAACAGAATTCAGGAGTCAGGAGACAGAATTCAGTTGGGTATTTTGAACGAAAGAGCGGATAGCGTAGTGGTAGCGAGTATTCTCCCAAGGAGAGACGCCAAGGGCGTTAGCGAGTCTTGTCTGCGACACGCTACGCGAACGAGCGTCACGAGCGTCGCGTCTTTATTCTGACTTCTTCAAGTAGTAGCGAATTCTATTCATCAAACAATATGGTTACATCTATGAAAAATTTGGCTCTACTCTTAAATTAGGAAAAAAACTTGAGGAACTTGTGAGGAATCAAGAGATGAATGATAAATTTGATTTCTCAACTTAGAACTCAGAAGTCTGCGACAAACTCCAGATCAAGGCTTCTGGATTATTTTCATAGGGTGCTAAAGGCTTTGATCTGTTCAAATTCTTTAGCCCGTTTTTGTATTTGATTGCCAATGCGATCGCAAACTAATTCACATAAATCAAAAATCACAGGATCGCTGATCGCATAGTAGACGCTAACTCCCTTCTGCTGACGGGACACCAAGCCTGCTTGAGTCAATACTTTTAAATGTTTTGAGAGATTCGCTTGCCCTAAACCCGTAGCTTCGCCTATTTCGGTAACGTTCATCGCCCCGGTTCTGAGACAACTCAAAATCTGCAAGCGACTAGTTTCAGAGAGTACCTTGAAATACTCAGCAACAGGAGCAAGGAGTTCAGAAGTATTCTTTGCAGAAGGGATCTTTGACATAAGGATTCAATTTATTTATCATCTATCTTATATTACTATATAGTTATATTTATCCTCTCATCAACCACTATTTGCGGATTTCTAGACAATACGCTTGGGTTAAGGGTTATTGGTGTAGATTATTGGTCTTTTAAGACGCGATAAATCGTGTATCAGGGTTTTGTTGCTCATTCTGAACTGTATTGAATTTCCATGTGAAACTCTGTCTCTAACTTGTAAAACCAGAAAAGCGCTCTCTAGATAAGAGAGCGCTGATATTGTAGAGTTGAAGAACAAAAACAAAGCATTAGCTAGCAACAGTAGAAGCAGCCAGAGCAATAATTCTGGCTCTAAGCTGGCATCATTACTGAAAATAGATGCTTGAGGTTGAGGAAAGGGGTAATATCCTGTCCGGCTCAAAACCGATCGTTTACACCGCAGGGGGCAGGTTGACATCTTTTGCCAAACCGACTGTTTTCAGCAATCTAATTGCCCACCAAGTCATATCGATTTCCCACCAGCGCCAACCACATTTGGCTACGTGAGGATAGGCATGATGATTATTGTGCCACCCCTCGCCATAGGTGAGAATAGCTGCCCACCAAAGATTACGAGAATTATCATTGCTGTCAAAGCTGCGGTATCCCCACAGATGAGTGACTGAGTTGATGAACCAAGTCGTATGCCAGAGAATCACACATCTCAAAAACATACCATAGATAACGAATGACCAACCGCCAAGTGCATAAAGCAACAATCCAACTGGAATTTGTAGTGCGAGAAAGTAGCGATTGAGCCAACGGTAAAAGGGATCTCGCGCTAAATCAGGAGCAAATCGCTGATAGCGTTCATATTCAAAGAATTCTGCACGGGGATACAAAATCCAGAGGATATGACTCCACCAAAAACCTCGGCGCGCAGAGTAAGGATCTTTGTATTCGTCTTCGGTGTGAGCATGATGCAAACGATGTCCAGCCACCCAGAAGATCGGCCCTCCCTGTAAAGATAGCGCCCCCAAAATAGCGATCGCATACTCTAACCACCGAGGTACTTTAAAGCTACGATGACTCAACAGACGATGGTAGCCTAAACAAACTCCGATGCTGCCAAATAGCCAGTGTAGAAACACAGCTATACCCAATGCGCTCCAGGAGAAAAACCAAGGAGACAGCAATGCTACTGCATGAACAGTAGTAAAAAATACCACTCCCACCCAATCGAGACGCAGAGGCTTCCCTGGCAAAGTTTGTAATGAATTAAATCTCACTAAATACTTCCTCAATAACCACAAATGTAATCAAATTGGGCATTTGCAGAAGATGCAAAAACGCAGAGATATAATGAAGCGGTGAGGCGAAGAATCTATGAAAATATGACTATGCATCTAATACCATTTTGGATTTTAGATTTTAGATTTTGGATTGTGAAACATCTATTGGATAAGTTTTTCAGTTTTCCATCTGTCGCAATCATTTTTCAAATTGGTATAAGTAAGTCGGCGGAAATAAATCCAACTATGTCACGAAACGTAAACAGGCTTAAAACTCTTACCAATGACAAAGGACAAATGACAGCGCCCACTAGTTAGCTTTAATTGCACCGACCTAGTTACATAACTAAATGCTGTAATCCATTCCCATCATCTCTACCGCAGTACTTTTAGAAGTACTCTCTGTACTACCAACTTGATCTTGGCGAGTAATTAAATCAAAGATATGCTCACCAATCACTGCCTTCACATCTGCTTCCAGTTCATGAATCACATTTCTATTCAGAGTAAAGACATAGTTGGCCTCGTCCACAATCTTCTGAATCATTGCCTCATCTAGAGGTAGAAAATTCAATGCTTGACGGTACTGCTCTTTAAATTCTCGTCTAGCTTCCGGGGTAGGAATCTGTTCAAATTCATGCATTGCAGTACCGCGATCGCTTGGTAAATTCATTGCCGATCGCGCAATATTTCTCAATGCTTGCCCACCCGATAAATCTCCCATGTAGCGAGTATAGGCATGAGCAATCAGTAACTCCGGTTGTGTGTTGCTAACCTCACGAATCCGCTTAACATATACCTGACCGGCTTTAGAAGGAACAATCTGCGATCGCCAGTTTTCACCGTAATAGAAAGCTAAATCTTTCTCCAAATTTGCCTGACGATACAGTTCGGGAAAGTGCATCATCCCAACGATCGGGTGATACTGATACTGCTGTAACTCTTCTTCCAAAGCACTGTAGACAAAGTAAAGATCCGCCAACAATTTGCGAAAAAAGCTCCTTTCGACTACACCTTTGAGAAAGCATTTCATAAACGCTGTGTTTTCCGCCATTGTGTGGGAATGTTTAGTGCCTTCTCGCAAGCGAACATCTAAATGGCTGCTCATTGTGAAATCCTTATTGCTAAAAATCTGGTTATTTTTGGTCAAAAGTCCTATTCGTCCAATCGTGAGGCTGGAGAAAGATTTCGGTAAGCCGTGCTTCGGGTGTACCTGGCTCCGCTTCGTAACAATATTCCCAGCGTGCCAGTGGTGGTAGAGACATCAATATGGATTCTGTTCTCCCATTGGTTTGCAGACCGAAAACCGTTCCCCGGTCATACAACAGATTAAACTCTGCGTAACGACCCCGACGGTACAGTTGAAACTGACGTTGGCGATCGCCATATTCTATTTCCTGTCGCCGTTCTACAATCGGCAAATAAGCGGGTAGAAATGCTTGACCGCAAGACTGGACAAAGGCAAAGATATCTTCCCAGTTCCGAGATACCGTTTCTACTTGCTGACTGTAGAGTGCTGCTGGAGTATCTGTTTGAGAACCAACATAAAGCTTGCCACTACCATCCTGATAGTCAAAGAAGATACCACCAATACCCCTTTGTTCTTGGCGATGCTTCAAGTAGAAATATTCATCACACCAGCGTTTAAAGGTTGGATAATACTCTGGATGGTGGGCATCACAGGCATTTTTGAGAGTCTGATGAAAGTAAACTGCATCCTCTGCAAAAGGGTAGTATGGCGTTAAATCAGCCCCACCACCAAACCACCAAATTGGGCCTGCCTCAAAGTAGCGATAGTTGAGATGTACTGTTGGGACGTAAGGATTACGAGGATGCAACACCATTGAGGTTCCTGTGGCAAAAAACTCATGTCCTGCGGCTTCTGGACGTTGAGCCAAAATTGCAGGCGGTAGGCTATTTCCCCAAACTGCCGAAAAGTTCACACCACCCTGTTCAAATACCCGCCCTTCCCGAATCACGCGGGTACGTCCTTCTCCGCCTTCTGCTCGCTCCCAGTAGTCTTCTTGAAAGCGTGCTTTTCCATCAAGTTGCTCTAAGGCTGCGCAAATCTCATCCTGTAAGTTCTGCATGAATTGCTGCGATCGCTGCCGTGAATCCTTGGGTATTGTGTTGGTAGGCGATGCCAGCAATATTGTGTTATTTCTAGATTCTTGCAGAGAATTATCGGAATGACGACCCATGTTAAAACCTCTGAAACTTTGAGTAAAGGTAAACATCAACATTCATAACTATATAGCTATGAATAAGTAATGACTAAAGAATTTTCAAAACTTAATAAATTATCTAAACCCCTGTCCTCAAAGGCTTTCCGTTTGTCTTTGCGTGGGTCTAGTATCTGGTTATTTCCAACTTGTCTGTTTTTAGCCGCCGTGCTATTGAGCAGGTTGCAATAACCCTAAGCTGTTACGTATTTAAGTTGTATATTTAGTCATTTGTATTTCAAAGGACAGATGACCAATTGATTTAGGACAGTATTAACAATTCCAATGTACAATTTAGACACGCATCAGCTTATTTGGTCGAGGTTTTGCCAAAGTAAAAAAATTTAAAGCTATTCCTACAGCTTTTGACAATGTAGGTATTAGTGACAACATAGAAATGAGAAACCAGATCCCCGACTTCGTAAAAGTTGTCGGGGATCTTTAGATTTCATCTAAATTTCATTAGTTCATTACATCATTAGAATTAGAAAACTCTTAGGTAATATTTATGCAACTGCTATTTTTAAGGAATTGCTTTTTGGCGTTAACTTTTACTGCGATCGCTTCAGCCGGTGGGTTAATTACAGGCTGTACTAGTACTGCTTCCCAGAACCAAAGGCAAGCAACAAAGGAAACCRCCACYAATGCTAATGACAAGCAGATGATGAATCACGGTRGTGGCATGATGAATCACAGCATGGGAATGGATTTAGGCCCAGCCGATGCTAATTTTGATTTACGATTTATCGACGCTATGATACCSCACCATCAAGGGGCTGTGRAAATGGCKAAWGWWGCGCAGSWGAAATCAAAACGTCCTGAAATCAAAAAACTAGCAGACAATATCATCAAATCGCAAAACCAAGAAATCACTCAGATGAAGCAGTGGCGACAAGCTTGGTATCCCAAGGCGGGAGATAAACCAATGGCTTACAACACTCAAATGGGCCACATGATGGAAATGTCATCTGACCAAATGAAAACTATGATGATGAGTCAAGACTTAGGTGCAGCTGATGCTGAGTTTGATTTGCGCTTTATCAATGCGATGATTCCTCACCACGAAGGGGCAGTAACAATGGGGCAAGATGCTTTGAGTAAGTCTAAGCGCCCTGAAATCCAGAAATTAGCCCAAGAAATTGTTAAAGCCCAAGAGATAGAAATTAAAGACATGCAACAGTGGCGAAAAGCTTGGTACAACAAGTAATTCGTAATATGGTTTTTGCGAAAGTTTTATAAGTATCTGTGTAAATCTGCAACTAACCAATATGTATTTGCGGTTGGGAATTTCAGGTAGATGTTTGGTTATTTCAGGAGCGATGTCTACAATCTGACTTTTCACAGTATCTGGAAAATCTCTCTGCTAAAAAGAGAGAGACTTTGAGTGTCATGGTGAAAAAAGGTGGCGTTGCATAATAGAGGGATGAATTAGGATTCACTACTGTGCATTGTCCATACTGCAAGTCTACGGGGATAAGAAAAAATGGTAAACGAAGAGATAAACTTGCATCACATTTGTGTCAATTTCAGCATTTAACTAATTCTGGCGACTGAGGTATATATTCTTTCTTAACAAAGTTATTTTGTTACCAACTATTTGGGAGAATAGTAGTAATTATGACAATTCCTACAACTGAATGAGATTAGGTTGAGTGTGAATCTTGATTGAGCTATTTATCTGTCAGCCGATCATAAAACTAAAATGAGTGTTTTCTTCTCAGATGAGGCGATCGCTAGGTTAATTCAGGAAGATGTTCCCTACCTAGATTTGACAACCTACGGACTTGGCATTGGCAAGCAACCTGGTGAAATCGAGTTTTCTACCCGTCATCCGATGACCATTTGCGCTACTGAAGAAGCAGCCAGAGTATTAAAATATTGTGGTGCTGAAGTTCATTATCAAGTCGAAAGTGGTACAGTCTGCCAAGAGAAGCAATTAATTCTTCAAGCTAGTGGCACTGCTCAAGCTTTGCACAGTGGCTGGAGAGTTGCTTTAAATTTGATGGAATACGCCTCCGGTATTGCTTCGCGTACAAGAGTATTAGTAGATACTGCTAAAACAGTAAATCAGTCAGTTTCTATTGTGACTACTCGTAAATGTTTTCCAGGTACTAGAGCACTTTCCATCAAAGCAGTTCTAGCTGGCGGGGGTTTTTTTCATCGCTTAGGATTATCTGAAACAGTTCTGATCTTTAACCAACACCTGATATTCCTGGGAGGTATGGTTGGGCTAATTGAGCGCATGAATGAACTGCGACGACAGTTTCCAGAACAATATATTTGCGTTGAAGTAGATACACCAAAAGATGCTTGGATGGCTGCTCAAGCAGGTGTAGATTTAATTCAGTTTGATAAAATTCCCCTACCAGACCTTGAGCCTCTAGTTTTGAAATTGAAGCAGCAGTATCCAAACTTAAAACTAGCAGCAGCTGGTGGTATTACCTCTGAAAATATAAAGGATTATGCTAGTACTGGTGTAAATATTTTAGTGACAAGTTCACCGTACTTTGGTAAACCATGCGATATTGCAGTCAAAATTACAATGGCATAGTAGGCATTTTTAACTTAGCTTGATACTTAAGATTGCAGTTGTTAAAACGCAGGAGTTGAGCCAGAAAGAACAGCGCTTAGGCAAGACTTAGAACGGAAGTAAGTGGGCGTTTTACGAAGCTGTTAAGCAGTTGATGAAATAGAGCGATATAGCCATCTATCGCTCTATTCACTGCACCATGAATTGTAGCATTTATTTGGTCTATTGGTTGTATACACTGGTTGTATACACGGAATAGTCTAGTCGCTCTATGGTTTTGCTTCAACTATAGTGTCGGGACAACTACAACCTTTCCCCATAACTCAGACAGTTTTCCAATTTACAGGTGAGTCTCACTTATAAAAAGTTTATTAGCTTGATAGTTACCTATTTATAAGGCAAATAACGACAGCTTAGTTTCTCTACAATATTAAGCTGAACTATTTTAAAAAGAAATAAAAATTAATTTTGTTTGTGTTTGATTACTATATTAGTTGGTATTTTACTCAATAAGTTGGTATTATCTTCATTAGATTACACAGATACACTTATCCAATTGGAAAAACGCAAATCTAACAAGAGATTTGCGACTAACTTTGGCATCAGGATTTATTAGTTTTTAATAACTCATATTAAAAACTAGCTATTTAGTAGCGTTTGGTAAGGAGTTGAAAGTTTAACGATAGAACCCTTTTCATTTTTATCTAACAGAATCTATTGTCAAATTGCTCAATTTTGGCGATAACGATACTAATTTTTGTTGAGCAAACAGCTTTCAGCAAAACAATCTAGTTTTTTCAATATTCAATAGTAAACGGAGAAATGTTTTATGCGTTTTACCCGCACGATACCTATTGCGTCTTTAATGCTATCGATACTGGTTTTATGGCAGCCTACTTTAGCTGACTCAAGAAGTAGTCTTCTCTCAGAAAAAGAAGAAAAAACACCTTCTGTCTGGGATAAAAATAAGTGTCTTGGAGGTTCTTCACAAAGTTTTCGCTTGGGTGGAGAACTCAATAATCCAACCACTTATAACTTGCAAAAACTGCAAAATTTACAAGATGCTTTAAAAAAACAAAATCCAGCATTAGTTACTGAAATCACTGTGAGCTTTCAAACAGGCTCAGGGCCACGAACAGAAATATACTATGGAATCCCCCTATGGGAATTAATTAATAATCCGAAAGCCGGAGGTGGTCTAAAACCTGGGAATTCTGGGGTGAATAGTAAAAACTCTTTTCTGAGGCAATATGTTCTAGTTGATGCCACAGATTGCTATGGTGCAGTCGTAGCTATTGGTGAAATTCAACCTAACTTTGAAGGGAAAACAGTGCTAGTTGCATTTGCAAAAAAAGGTAGTGATGGTAAAGTCGTGCCTTTAACAGATGAAGGATTTGCTCGTTTAGTAGTTCCAGGTGACAAAGCTGGAGGTCGTTACGTTAGTAATGTGAGAAATATCGTCATATTATCTGCTCCTCCTTCTCCTTTGAAACCAAAATATTTCTGAAAAACCGTCTGATTAAAGACGCCTACAACGGAGAGTTCATCTTCTAATACCAGTCTGATATCTAAGTTCTTTTGTAAGGCTGAAGATATCTCACTAAAAGAGGATAATCCAACAATCTGATTGTTGTTAGTATTACTCAGTTCAGAATTATCTTATAACTAGGTAGGATCAAAATATGGAAGTTAGCGCTCGTAATTCCTTAAAAGGAACTATTAAGAAAATTCACCCAGGAGCAGTCAACTCTGAGGTGATATTAGAAATTGTGCCTGGGGTGGAAGTAACTGCAATTATTACCAAGGAATCAGTAGAGCATCTCCAACTTCAAGAAGGAAAACAGGCGATCGCTGTGATTAAAGCATCGGATGTCATAATTGCTACAGAATAGCTCGAAATGAGTAGATAAGTTGTGGCGATCCGCTTATAAAGCGATCGCTACTATTATCCAACTATTTACGAATTTTCCGAGCAAGAACGGCTACCACACACCAGACATGAAGGATCGTGATAAGAATGTCGTTTGGCAAATTCCATTCGCATCAAGTCGATTGTCAGCAGTTGTGACAATAGGGGTTCACTAAACTTAGTAATCAGCTTTATTACCTCTAATGCACTAAGACAAGCTAGTGTCCCAGAAACAGCACCGAGAACCGCGAACCCACGCTGATCCCAATCTGGCTTTTCTGGAAACAAACATGATAGACAAGGAGTGACACCAGGAATAATCGTTGTCAGGTAAGCTTCCATTCCATCCATTGCAGCTTCCACCATTGGTTTTTGCCAGCGCACGCAAGCCTCATTGAGCAAGTTCCTCTCTGTGAAATTGTGGGCGCAATCAACAGCTATATCAGCAGATTGCACTAAAGAGTCTACATTCTCTTTTGTAACGTAATCATGAACTGCTTCCACCCGAATATCAGGATTAATAGCTTGCAGAGTTTCTCTGGCTTTGAATACTCTTGGCTTACCTACCCAATCATTTGTCATCAAAACCTGACGATTCATATCATCCAGCCGTAAGTCACCACCCCGAACTAGGATTAGCCGCCCAACACCTGCTACTGCCAAATATAGCGCTGATGTACCGCCTAATCCCCCTACACCTGTAACCAAAACCGTTGCAGACTTCAAGCGCTTTTGTCCTGCTTCTCCAAAATTGGGAAGCATCATTTGGCGGTGATAGCGTTCTAACTCACTGGGTGTTAAGTTCATCGCTTTTTAATTCTTTATCAGTCGTAAAATNCTGGCTTTGAATACTCTTGGCTTACCTACCCAATCATTTGTCATCAAAACCTGACGATTCATATCATCCAGCCGTAAGTCACCACCCCGAACTAGGATTAGCCGCCCAACACCTGCTACTGCCAAATATAGCGCTGATGTACCGCCTAATCCCCCTACACCTGTAACCAAAACCGTTGCAGACTTCAAGCGCTTTTGTCCTGCTTCTCCAAAATTGGGAAGCATCATTTGGCGGTGATAGCGTTCTAACTCACTGGGTGTTAAGTTCATCGCTTTTTAATTCTTTATCAGTCGTAAAATCTACCACCTAGTTGGTAGCAAGTATTGTACTTGTCTATACATTTTTCTAATTTAGTACCTGTAAAGTTGGTATTTATTCCAGGTACTATTAAGAGAGCTATGTGCAAATATAGCGATGTCTACGACGGGCTATTCGGTGTCGCAAATGTGGTGCTGCTCGCTCTTGTCGTGATGGGTAAGCACTAAAAAAAGTGAAATACTACTGCCTTGGTTAATACCAAATTTTCGCCTATTCACCTGTTTGACTAGGCTTCATCATCTGATGTTTCTTCAATCTCGATTTCCCAAGGTTCTCCTTTATAATCTGGTGAAAAAAGGTGAATTTTGCCTTTATTGGAAAACTGCTTCAACTTTTTGATGAACTGGGGAATAGCATCGACTATATGCAGATAACTTTCTATGTCATAGCAGATAATGAGTAACATCAGAGGACTAGTATTTATCTTGAAATACCAGTGACAATTTGATAGTAAAACTCGCATAATTGGGCCGCAGGCTTGATAAAATCGCCTGCAAGTAGCTTCTTCTAATTGCCTGTAGAATAACTCGTTAAGTATAGGTGCTCCAGTTGGAGGCAAATCATCTGCGGGAAGGGGGGATTTATTCATAGTAAATAACTAGGGATTGGGAATTATTAGTCAAAAAAATACAATGCTCATGCGTGTTTTCATCACACCATCTATTCAAAGATGGCGCAATAAGCACTTTTGTAGTTGCACCCAAAGTCGGGAAATCATAGTAAATGTTCTTGTTTTTGTGTTGCAAGCCATTGCAGTTCTAACCACAAACGCGGATCTGTCTGCTTTACCTTCGACATCGGATCTCGCAGCAGATGTGTAGCATTTAGGCAGACAACTTCAACTAATCCTGTATATTCTGCTACTTCTCTGAGTATAGATATTTTGGCTTTGACATCAGCAATCAGATTGTCAGGGCAATAAATAGTGAAGTATGGCAGAAAGTGAACACGAGGTCTTCCCCAATAAGACTCGATGAGTTTAACATGACAGTGTTTTAGCAATTCCTCAACTTGTGGGAAAGAATGAGCAATAACCGTTTTGAATTCTTTGACTAGCTCTTGTTCATACCAACTTGTGTTCATAGTTATAACTTTCATGCTGAAAGTAGCAATTGGGAATTTTGAATTGTGAGTTAGTTTTTCTACTAATCACTGATAACTAAGCATTTACTAGCCTTGGTGCAAAGATTTTTTGGGGTACTGTGTAGTACAAAAAGGTCGGCGAAGCAATTTTTTACTAATGCTGCTTCCGTTCTCCTCAAACACTATCAAGTGCAATACTTGCTCTAGCAAACGCCGTTTGTCAAAAATGCCTTGAATCAGCACTTCTAGTTCAGTTGCGCCCTTGGCAGGAAAATCTTCTCCATCAATGGTGCGCCAGGGTAAAAACTCCTGCCAGTCTGAGGTTAATGTACCGATTCGTGCCCGATTTCCATAAGTAACAACTAGGAATGTATTGTAGTCAAAGAGCTTTGGTATTTGTTCAATGTAGGTTTGAATTCGCTGATGACCTTCTTTGAAAGTGGCCTGTTCATCACTTGGCTGAATTGAGACAATAACTGCCAAGGGTAAACCGTTGATAAAGACAACGACATCAGGACACTGAGTATAACTCCCCTCAACTACAGTCAAGGGATGAATAGCTAACCAATCATTGTTCAGTAGATTAGACGTATCAATCAGCGACACAAAGTCATGAACTATTTCTTCGTTATACAGGTATTCAACTTCCACACCATTGATCAAGAATTTGTGAAAGCGACGGTTATTTTCCAGCAAGTCGGAACCATGAGTGCAAGTAACCTGATGGATAGCTGCGGCGATCGCTTCATCCGGTTTTGTCGGGTTAATTTTCTGCAAAGCGCTATAGAGGCGCTGATACAAAACCACCTCACTATAACTACTCCGCCCTATCTGATGCTTACCCAAAGCAATATCTGACTCTAATAAAACTGTGTAGCCAATAACCTCAAACCAAGTGAGCGCATATGGTGCGATGGCTTTGTCCGCCGCAGGCATCGCTTCTCTACGTTTGTGTTGCTCGCTTTTGAGTAGGGGTATTGCAGATTGTGTAAGGTCAAAACGGCGACGAAGTTTTTTTGTAACACGACTCGCTTTGACAGTTGTTTTTTTTAGCTGTGTTCGATTCATGAAAAAACTTGTGCCTAGTTTATTGGCATTGGTTGGTATATTTTCGATGGAGTATAGGACTTGATACTAACTATCAAAGCTGAACTTGATCGGCAAGATTGTATCTTGTGCTACATATTACCAATATTATTGGTAATATTGTACTGAACAGTTAGAGTTAGTTCTGTTTAATGCTTAACCTTTATTTCCTGCTCTAAAAACAGGTTGCCAATATCAAATAAAAGTTGCATAGTACCTCGATAGCCAACCTTGGTGAACTGACCATAATCTNAACTTGTGCCTAGTTTATTGGCATTGGTTGGTATATTTTCGATGGAGTATAGGACTTGATACTAACTATCAAAGCTGAACTTGATCGGCAAGATTGTATCTTGTGCTACATATTACCAATATTATTGGTAATATTGTACTGAACAGTTAGAGTTAGTTCTGTTTAATGCTTAACCTTTATTTCCTGCTCTAAAAACAGGTTGCCAATATCAAATAAAAGTTGCATAGTACCTCGATAGCCAACCTTGGTGAACTGACCATAATCTAAGCGGTCAAAAATGGGAATCCCTTGACGGTAGAAAGGAATTTTTAAGCGTTGAGCGATCGCTACTCCATGAGAGTTGGTAATTAATAAATCAGACCCAACCGCCAATTGCTCAAAGTCTTCCAAATCGCCGATAGTAACGCTCTTAATTGGGAGTTTTTCTAACAGAGGAAAGCGTGTTGTTGTCACTGCTGCGTGAATCTCAACTCCTAGCGATCGCAAAAAAGCAACTGTTGACCAAAGTAAATCTGGTTCCAGCGCCAAAGAAACTCGCTTGCACCCAAAGTAAAAGTGATTCTCCAACATCATATATTGCAACTGCCGGCGTTGACGGCGGTATTTCTCTGGTACGCTGACACCACTGATATCTGCCAATGCTTGCAGGAATTTATCTACTGCTGCTAGTCCCGTCAGTTCACCAAATACCTCATAGGGGATATTGAATCTCTGCTCCAAAATTTGTGCTGCACCGCGCATACTATCACCTAGTGCCAAAGTAAATACAGAACTGGCTATTGAGCGCAACTGTGCTGCATTTGTGCCATTAGCTGTAATGGCACTAGAAGAATCTTCTATATGACCATCTAGTGAGCCAGAAAGGTCAGGTACAACGATAGGTACAAGTCCAAAAGAGGTAACAATTTCTTTGATTTCTTGGACATCCCCTGGTGTGAAGGCAGAACTCGCCAAAATAGTGATTTGTGTGGCACAAGCATCTTGCTTATCAATTTTTTGAGGGATTTCCCTGACAATACTCTCAACTGCGCCAGCAAAGCCATCCTGTAATGTACCTTTGAAATCTGGTGTAGAGACAAGCACAATTGGTAAATAATCCAGTTCTGGGTGACGGTGACGAATCTCCTTAACAAAGCGTCCCATGTCATCACCTCTGGTTTCCACCAGTCCAGTACTACACAGACCGATAATTTCTGGTTTGGATCTCTGCACCAAAGTCAAGATTGCTTGTTCAACTCTTTCCTCGCCACCCAAAATGGTTGCAACTTCGGTCATCGCCGTACTGGAAAGGGGAATCGTTTGACGGAAATGTTGTACTAATACCGCTTTMGTCAAAGCAGTACAACCTTGAGAACCGTGTAATAAAGGCATGATTCCCTTCAACCCCAAAAAGGCTAAAACTGCACCCACAGTTTGGCTTTGCTTCAGGGGATTAACTGCAACAGATGTACTCGTAACGCTAATAATCGCCATCAAATATCCTCCTCAGAAGAATTTCCTACTGACNTGCACCAAAGTCAAGATTGCTTGTTCAACTCTTTCCTCGCCACCCAAAATGGTTGCAACTTCGGTCATCGCCGTACTGGAAAGGGGAATCGTTTGACGGAAATGTTGTACTAATACCGCTTTAGTCAAAGCAGTACAACCTTGAGAACCGTGTAATAAAGGCATGATTCCCTTCAACCCCAAAAAGGCTAAAACTGCACCCACAGTTTGGCTTTGCTTCAGGGGATTAACTGCAACAGATGTACTCGTAACGCTAATAATCGCCATCAAATATCCTCCTCAGAAGAATTTCCTACTGACCACGGGGCTGGCTGGTATATTTGTTCCCACACAGGATTGTAAAAAGCGGCATACAATTCTCGTGCTACTTCTAAAATTCCTACATACCCTGCATAAGGATGGTTGCGTTCAGTATTAATATCTAGGAATGGAATTCTAGCTGTGAGAGAGGTGTCTTGATGGCGTTTATCAGCAATTAACATATCAGCAAGATTTTCGTTAATTAGCTGTAAAATTTCTTCAGGACTATTTTGTTCTAAGATTATGCCATCTTGACCGAGCAAACTTTTGACTCTAATTTTATCCTCATCAGTATTATTCTTAGTAAGAATAGCAATAACTTCCATCCCCAATTTTTTAGCGGCAAAGATAATCAACCAACTCTTGAAACTTCCAGTAGAAAGGATAACGCGTTTACCTTGCAATCGGGTAATATACAGAGCGAGTTTTTCATCTATTGCAGCAGTTTCTTCTGCAATTAGCTTTTCTGTACGTTCCTGCAAATCAGAATTATCTAACTTTGCAGCAATATTCCTTAAACACTGATTAATTTGCTCTATGCCATAAATAGACTCTTCAATATAGGGAATGCCATATTTTTTCTCCATCCCTTTTGCCATGTTAATTAGTGCTTTGGAGGAGAGTATGACGTTAAGTTTGGCACGATGGGCATAGCAAACTTCTTTGTAGATAGCATCGCCTGTAATTTTCGCCAAAACTCTAATACCTAATTTCTCCAATAACGGTAGAACATTCCATATTGCACCTGCAATGTTATGTTCACCAATTAGGTTGATGTCATAGGGTGTACTAGTATCTGGTTCAGCTGTTCCAATAACGTGTTCTAGCAACGCTTCACCAGCAACACGGTTGCCCAAATTTTGGTTCCCAATAAAGCCAGGACAATGTACAGGGATAGTGGGTATTCCTGTTTTTTCGGTAGCATCTTTGCAAACTCCTTCGATATCATCTCCAATCAGGGCGGTGATGCAAGTGGAGTAAACAAATACCGCCGTCGGTTTGTAGCGTCTTGCTAATTCTAAAATGCCTTTGTACAGCTTTTTGGCTCCACCGAAGATGATATCGTTCTCATCKATGTCGCTGCTAAAACGTATTTTGTACAACATCGAATCAGAAGAAAGACTGCTGTAACTTCCCCAAATACTGGCAGCACAGCCACTTGGCCCGTGAACTACATGAGCAGCATCGGTGATTGGTACTAGGGTAATCATCGCACTATCAAAAGCGCAACTCCCTTGAGTAGTTCCAGGTTGGGGTAATTGTGTGGAGGACTTTTTTTTATGCAGTTTCTGCTGCTGACGAGCATCTTCGGAATTGGAGTCACTGAGTGAATCGTTGATTTTTCCTGAAGTGGGATTCATTTGTTTGGTGACAATAGGTAGAATTTGTTAGATATTAACTGAATTCCCCAAGGCTTTTATAGGACTTTCATTTATTAATCTATCTAAAACATGGAAGAAAAGGGAATGAACAAGAGAATTTGTCATTCCCTAAAATATAAACATCAACTAGGTTAGAGAAGGAGAAAAGAAAAATACTAACTAAAATAATAAAGTATTAATTTTGCTGTGTATACTTTATTGGATTAGTGTTAACACGGTACTGATAAAATACTCAGAGGTTAAGATTAGCTATTCGAGTACCTCCATTTTAAAAGATTGTTGAGAAAGTGGGCGATAATAGCCCACCTAATATTTACTTTGTATTTAGCACTTGAATCTTAGCTACCAGAAACTATTTCTACGTTTCCTTTTTTCACTGCTTCTAGTGCTTCGCCTTGAGCGTCTTCTAGCTTTTTCGCAGCATCTGCTTGGCTAATCATTTTTGCAGCATTTTCTTCACTTTCAAGGATGCCGAACTCAATCAACAAATCTTCTAGCTCATCCATTTCGATGGGTGTGGGAACAGTAAGATTTGTATTGTTGATAATCTTGTCCGCTAATGTGCGGTATTCATTAGCTTGTTTGCTGTCAGGCGCATACTCGTTCACCGTCATCCGGCGCAATTCGGCGTGTTGCACGATATTGTCACGCGGGACGAAGTGAATCATGTGGGTATTCAATCTGGCTGCCAGGGTGCTAATCAGTTCGTCTTCCCGGTCAGTTTGACGGCTGTTACAAATCAGCCCACCCAAACGTACACCACCAGTATGAGCATATTTGAGAACACCACGAGCAATGTTGTTAGCTGCAAACATCGCCATCATTTCACCGGAGGTAACGATGTAGATTTCTTGGGCTTTACCTTCACGAATTGGCATGGCGAAACCACCGCACACAACGTCGCCCAATACGTCGTAGGATACGAAATCTACGTCTGAGTAAGCGCCGTTTTCTTCAAGGAAGTTAATGGCGGTGATAATACCGCGACCGGCGCAACCTACACCAGGTTCTGGCCCACCTGATTCTACGCATCTGATATCTCGGAAGCCAGTGATTACCACTTCTTCAAGTTCGATATCTTCCACAGCACCCCGTTCAGCAGCCAAGTGCAGCACGGTAGTTTGAGCTTTACAGTGCAGAATCAATCGGGTAGAGTCAGCTTTGGGGTCGCAACCCACAATCAAGATGCGTTGACCCTTTTCTGCCATAGAAGCGAGGGTATTTTGGGAGGTAGTAGATTTACCGATACCGCCTTTACCGTAGAAAGCAATTTGTCTAATTTTTCCGTCGGACATGATATTGATCCTGTAATTGTTTGTTTGCTGAGTCTCAGTAGATCACAAACTTTTTCCCAAAGGGCGATGGCTTGAAAGTTTTGTAGTCAATGATACTTTTTATCAGTTGCTGTTTAAGCAAGTAGGTGGGACATTGATAAGAATCCCTTATAAAGGGGTAGCAACTGAGTTTCTAACAATTAACCTGATGGAAGATAAATACCTTCAACAACTTCATGTATTTTGTCAACAGCTTGACGCAGGAAGGCTAACATCTGTCTGAGACTAAATAATTGGCGATAAATTAATCTTCCGCCCTTCCTCTTCAGGCTAATTTTTAGCCATAAAAGGTTG
>LXQE01000179.1 GCA_003326195.1 Nostoc punctiforme NIES-2108 | reverse complement strand
GAAGCATGGTGTGAAATCATCAGTGGGAAGTCGCTGTTTAACACCTCTCTTTGGTGTGAGCGCGTAAGCAAATACTCTGCTAAAACTTCCCGGCTCTCTTTTCGCAGTGGAACTAAGCGTGGTTCATTGGTTTTGGTGTCTGGTAAAAATAGCAGCTTGCCATCAAATGAGCCAACATTTAGCTGTACAACTTCCCCAGCCCGGAGTCCATGACTGAGAATGTGAACGAGTGCTGTATCTCGTTGCTTTGTTTCTCCCAATAACTCTAACGCTGACCAAACCTGTTCCATCTGTTCTGGAGTTAAACTCTGGGCTGGTGGCAACGGCACTTTTTCCAGTTTTATCCCCAGTGTGGGATTAGTAGCAATAATTTCAGGATATGTGTAAGACATCCATTTGAAAAAGCTTTTGAGTGCCGCAATTCCCGCATTAATGCTGCTTTTTGAAAGCGGTTTACCAACATCAGTCCGTATTTCATCACGGAGATATTCTTTATATAGCGCAAGATGACGTGGACGCAGTTCATGATAGTGCAGCTCACTCCAAGCCAAAAATCGCTTCAGTTCTCGTTCGTAAAGCTTGCGGCTGTTTGGTGCGAGATTGTTGCTGCGTAAAAACTCTAGCACCTTTACCCACCGGATATCGGTTGGTGGTCTTGTACTAGCCGTGCGCCCAGAGAGTGATGCTGTTTCAGCGTTCAGAGGAATAAGTTTAATCGGAGGCAACGAATCTGCGTTATAGTTCATTCTTTTCTTTAAAAGTCTTCTTCAAGTCGCAAGTCGCAAGTCGCAAGTCGCAAGTAATACCAATTAGAAGTTGCAAGTCGCAGGTCGCAAGTAATTGTCTTGTTATTAAAAGTATGAAAATATATTGATCAAAAAAGTGAAGGTTCAAAACCTCGCCCGCAAGTGGCGCGTTCGCGGTAGCGTCTCGTCAGAGAAGCAGTCCTTGTATTCTGTTGGTAGGTAAAAACCCCACCCCGGAGTGTCTGGCTTGATTTAATAGTTGCCACTTGCGACTTGCAACTTCATTTTTTATTCTCTATTCAGAGTTAAATGATTAATTCTCGCTTGCCGCCTCTATCCTCCTGCCGTTGGATTTGCTGCCATTTAATCTCTCTTTAACTTTGCGAGTAGAAGCAATGAGTATTTTCGCTATTTCATTGGCTTCTTTTAGCAATTGAGCGAACTTATCTTTTTCAACAACCTCAGATTCAATTAAAATTTCTAACCAATACTCAGTTTCACGTGCCTCTTTCAAAGCAATTTCCATTTTGTGCAAGAAGTCTTTATCAGACTGAGCCGAACGAGACTAAAAACAAGTTGCAAGTTGCAAGTCGCAAGTCGCAAGTCGTAAGGAACGAAAAAACTTCAGTTGCGGGTTACAAGTCCACTTTGAATAAAGAATTATGTCAAGGCATCGACAACAGTTGTCGGTACACTTGCGACTTGCGACTTCTAACTTGCGACTTTGTTGTGTACATTAGCACCAATGCTAGTACCAGAACGTAACAGTTGCTTTGATAGCGTGCGGCAAACACCCGGTTTCTCATCAAGAAAGCTACAAGCCTTGATAATTCTAACCGCAAACACTTTAGTCCTGTCAGTAATACTAATCTCTTTATCCATACTTGCACCTGCTGTACTGTACTTTACTCTCTTTATTCTTACTTGCGACTTGCGACCTGCGACTTGCGACTTCCCTGCTCGATAATACCACGTTTAACACAAAATAAGATACCCTTATCTTTTATCCGATATAAACTACGATTAATACCACTTACCTTCACATAGCCTTGTGTTCTAGCTATTAAAATAAATTTATTAAGCTAGAACTAAGTTGAAATTATGCCACGTAAGATATGTGGACTTGGCTTTGACTGTGCCTCAATGATGTTGCAACCGGGTATTGACCCTGGAGAATGCTTCAATTATCCAACCTGTGGAGCAGCTATTAAGTTGACTCCAGATGAAGAGATCGAACTAATTCGCGTGCGGGAGATTGCGTCTTGCCAACGGCAACAGGAGTGGGAACGCAGAGAGGAAACCTTTAGAACCACACGCCGCGAAGCGGCAGTGATAATGCTGATGTCGAGAGGTTGTCCTCAAAGTTCTGAATCGCTGGGCGTTGCTGCACAAATGGAAGCGATCGCTGAACTTGTGGAACAGTTGCGTGAGCAATTGAATAATTTAGAAGGACACTACGTTGCCCCTCTCGGCTGTGAAGTACATCATTATAATGTCAAGCGTCCCAGTGGTGTATATGGTTACAACAAGCTCACTGCATCGGAGTCAATATTTGAACCATCCGAAAAACAGCAGAAAGTGAAAGTTGTTCATTTAAGCCATGATGACGATCCGCGAAACACTGAAGCACGGCTGGGGATTGAGCGCCGAAATCAGTTAACTCGTGTACGAACGCTCTTGGCAACAACTGTGGAACTGTTACTTGAGGCAGCCAATACCCTAGACTAGTCAAAGAAACTAATCAGAGTTTTGTGCATTTAACTTGACCTTGAAATACTGCCGTTTTAGTTTCGAGTCGCCCCGGTTGGGGTACTGTTTAGAGCTTTCAAAAATAGTTATTAGTCCGCGTTTCTCCATCTCCTTAAAAAACCATTCCCATCGCTCCAAGTCGGATGGTGGCGCAGTGAATCGTAAATCGTTAATCTCACCCATTATCATCACCCCAGCTGATTGCCTCTAAAAACTCAACAGCATTATTCTCCCAGGTTTCTCCTTGTCTAGACTGTCTAGCCTGACTATCTTCAACTGTCACTATGTTGGGAGGATCGAGGACATCCAAGCGTGACTCAATCAGAGCGATGGCTTGTGCTAGTGCGGCAATTTGTTTTCTATCCTTTCTAACCTCACCCATCAAACTTATCTGAATATCAACTATTCGCCGCTTCAGTTCGTCTACCTCTAGCTTAGTGACAGTCGGTTTAGGTTGGGTAGATTGGGTAGATTGGGTAGATTGGTGAACTGTCAGGCGATTTTTCAAGGCATCCAAAACAAACTCTTTGAGAGAAATACGTTCATCCTGTGCCCGTGTCTTGACAGTCTCAAGTAATTCTTTCTCCCCTTCACCATCAAACTTGATGTTTAATTGTGGTCGGCTCATGGCTAGACTTGGGTAGCTTTGTCTACCCAAATTATAACTTACTTGCGTTCCCCTTTGGGGTTGCCGTAGGCATCGCTAGTTTGAGTTGTCCTTTAAGTCGTTGCGATTACCTAAATATATTTCATATTTCCATTCAGCACACTCTAGATCAAGGGAAAATGCCATATCTTGCATCTGTTGACTGAGTTGCTTTACTTGCTTTGACTTTGCATCATATCTTTGCAAACAAGCCTCAGCCTCTTCAAATAGTGCCTTGAGTTCTGGATCTACAGGGTCTTTTAAATACTGTTCAAATTCTTCATCAGGATTAATGTTCATAGTTGCACCTTATAGACAAAGAAACTTAAGAGCCACAATGGGAACAACTTCCTTGCGCGATAATGGCTAGCAGCCAGGGGCATAAACTTATTGATAATTATGTCTAGTGCTGTAATTGCTTGCTTGCTTCAATGAGTGTTGAGAAGTTTTCAAGTTGCAGCGTATTCAACTTGATAATTCCAATAATTCCAAGAAATTGAGTATCATTCATAAATGATTGGTCGGCTTGGGCAGTTGCCTTTTGTCCCCACAATAGCCCTAACCGTCGCATTCGCCATAACCCCAAGCGGTGAATTTCTTGCCCAGGAATCAGGAAATCACCGTCATCGGTTCGTAAAACGGTCTGTCTTTGACTGTAAGGTTGAATTGTTCCTGAAAGCATTAAAGTTTCTCTGACACCAATATTTGCTACCATTCCAGATTAACCCACAAAGTGTAATCGCCTGCGGTGAGAGTAGCCCATCTTTAGCTACTTTGAAATATTAATAACTTTTGGCTCAATTACTGTACCGTCCAGAAGCAAAACGATCTCACTACGATCTAAATAACAAATATGCTTATCAATTACTGGGACAAACACAATATGCCAATACCATAGAAATGGCTTTGGATGAGGTTGCAAAGATTTAATCGAGGCAGCTATACATACATAAGAGTTGAATTGAGGTCGCTTTCGATAAGCTTCAGACCGAGCAATTTGAATAGCGTCGCTCATTGATAAAGGCACTGCTGACACTTCAGGATTCCAGGTGGAAACTTTTTTAAAAAGTGAGAGGGACACCTCAAAGTAAAGCTTCTTTTCTTCTGTACTGCAAATTAGCAGAGTAATTATTGTATCTTCAAGCATCAAAGCTAATTGTAGATTATCTTAGATTCAACCAATACGATTGAAAGGGGCGTAGGGGATATAGATATATGAACGCATTGTAATCATAGAGAGTCTACCCACAAAAATCATCCACCCGAATATCCCGCCAGACATCAGAAACCTGCCAGCCGGAATTGCCCACCGATTGTACTGAAGGATTATCAAGAAATGGAATATAGTCAGGAACTCTAGGCTCTGAAATCGCTACTGGTTTTTCCTCAACCTCAACCACAGGGGCTGGAGAATTGTCAGTATTAGCTTCAAGAAGTTGCTCTTCTGCTTCTTCGATTAATTTCATCTGTTTCAGGGTGAGCTTGTCAGATTTTTTGATAATTTTCTTTGTATGTATTTCATTAGAAGTATTCATTGGCTGTTTCCTCGAAGGCATTGACTTAAAAGTTGTCTGGGTAAAGTTGGGAGAAGATAGGTATTAATAATTGCACAGAATTAACAAGGTACACCAAATCGATAGAAAATACGTTTGGATGTAATGATGCCAAAACTAGATGGTTATGGTGTTTGTCAAGAATTACGGAAACAATCAGACGTACCAATTATTATGCTAACACCCTTGGCAGATGTAGCAGACCGAATCACTGGGCTGGAACTCGGTGCTGATGACTACATGACGAAACCAATACTCCCAAGGAATTAGAGTCAAGAATTCGCTCGTTGCTGCGACGAAGAAACGATAGAACAACTACTGCTGCTATTTCTAATTTGGGAGTAATGGTTGTAGACAATCTCAAAATTGATACCAATAAGCGACAAGTCTACAAAGCGGGTGAGCGGATTCCATTAACGGGTGTAGAGTACAGCTTAGTAGAGTTATTGATGAGCTATCCGGGCAAATCTTTTACCCGTGGAGAAATATTGCAGCAAGTGTGGGGTTATAGTGCAGAACAACATGCAGATACTCGTGTGGTGGATGTGCATATCTCACGTTTGCGCTCGAAGTTAGAAGATGATCTGGAAAATCCAGAATATATACTCACTGCAAGAGGAAGTGGTTACTTTTTTCAACGAATTCCTCAACTAGAGCATTAATCATAAAACGCGAAAGTATTGTAACATTCATAACTATTTTCAGCATCCTCAACCGTGAAATTTCTTTGCTCAGTCGGGGTTGGAAAAGGTTAAAAAGATAGCATAATGAGAAGGTTTAATCCCGCCTACTTACTGACACTGGATATTGCCGTATGAGTGATATCTTCATGTTGTAGTGGTAAATCATAATTATCATAGAGAACTTTCATGTGTCGGCTAAACTGTTCCTCTACAAAATAACTGCTAGAAAATTCACTTGCAAAAGAAACTTGATGAAAATGATAATCTAAATTGAGCAGATTGTATACTAATCTCAATAAATAATCATCTATCCAGAAATCTACATCAAACAGTGAAATACCATATTTTCCTTCCAACCTGCGATTTAGAGTTTTCAATAACCAAGACCATTGCGGTTTGAGGGTCGGGTCGATGCGATTACCAAATACAGGATTAAAGAACTGATTGACTTGAGATTTTCTCACATCAATCACTTTAGTTAATAAGTCTGTCGCCTTAATTGGGGATGAATTAAACCAATAGTTAGCAACTAGTAAATCATGTAAATAAGCAACAACAATTTTAGGGTTTTCTTTAATAAACTGCGAACGACAAACAATTCCTCTAATTGATGGAATCCTTAAACTATCTGTTTGAGATAGAGGCAGCTTTTTCACAAAAGCATAAGCTTCTAAAATTGATGCAAAAGTGTGACAACACACGTAGGCATCTATAGTTTTGTTAGCCAGACTCCTGCTAGCTCTCCGAGGATCTTCATTTACTAATCTGCAATCTTTACTGACATCCATATTATAGAGGTCAAAAAGAGTAATGATGAACCTATGAGCATTTGAACCAAATAAAGTAGAAATCCGTTTCCCTTTCAGATCCTGAACATTGTTTATAGCAGAATCTTTATGAAGAACAATGTTAACATCCTGACCTAAAAGATTATATGAAGCAATCCCAATTAATTTAGAACCGAAACTTAAATCATTGAAAAATTGACTACCATTATTCAATAGAGAAATATCATCTAAAATACAAATATCTAGTTCTCCCCTTTTCATCTGTCGGTTCATTTCTTCTCCAGAAGAAAACGGCAGAATTTGCAACTCAAAATCTCGATTAATTTCAATATTTTTGAAAATAGGCTGTTCAAGTGATGAAGATGATCTTTGTAAATCAAAAATATACTTAGTTCCATAACCTGCAATAAATTGTCCTATGGAATCACTCTGAATACCTATCCTCAGAACATTGTCCTCTTTGGGAGAATAGCTACCTAAAATTAGATTCACATTAGGCAAATTTTCTAAGTTATCCTGATCGAGTCTAAAACTTCTCACCAAACCCTCTGCGGATATTAACAACTCACTGAAGTGGGGAACATGAATATAAATACCATATTCATTAACATCTTGAATAATCAGGGTTAGTACTTGGTATTGAGATATGATATCAGCTTGGCAAAAGTCAGGTAAAATAGTTAGTTTTTGATTTTCTGAAGCATATTTGAGTACATCTTGATAACTGTATAGTATCTTGACACCCCTTAATTTATTCATCAAAAATCCATTTTTAGATAGTTCTTGATGAACTTCATCTAAAAGTACAATATCAGCTAAATCAATATCATTTATTTTAATCAAGCTATACCCATTGAGATATTTATTTGTCCCAAATGAGAACAACAGCATCTGATGAGTTGTTAATCTAGTGCAGTGGTGTTCTTCCTTATATCCAGAGGAACTGTTGAGCAATAGATCCATATCTAAGAGTTGAGACGTTGAAGAAAAACTGCTATTTTGCACCACAATCTCTTTGATATTTCTACCTGGAAAACAAAGCTGAAATCGCTGCAAATATTGTTTGAGCCAGACTTCTAAAATTAAACTAGTAGCCCCCAATATCAAATCTTCGCCCTCAGCGCTAAATGTTGCCTGAAATTCTTCTTGCAGATTTTCTACAGTTTCTACTAGATTAAGTGTCTGGGAAATCAATTTCCTGCCTTTATTAGTCAAGCATATAGAGCCAGGAGAGCGATTTAGCAAAATTACTCCGAAATAATCCTCTGTTTGCTTTACTTTTTTGCTAATTAATGCCTGACTATACCCTAGTTTTTGTGCTGCTTTGGAGAAGCTACCACAGTCATCTACTGCTTTTAAAATTTTGAGGTGATTTAGGGTAATATCTTCGAGTTTAATCTTATTCATGCTGAGTAGAGCAAGATTTTCAATTACAACGAAATTAAGCTATTTTGCTGTGTATATTCGGAAATCACTAGTTGATTGAAGCGAATAGTGTCTTCTAACATAGATTCAAATTTGAGTACGATTAAGTCAACGCCAACGGCTTCGTATTCTTTCAGACGTTGAATAATAGTATAGCGATCGCCAACGAGTTGAGCAGATAAACCGAGATTGGCTTCAATGGTTTGACTTATATCTAGTTTGTTGTGGGCAACTACGTTAGGATCGATTTGCTCTTGAAAGTACTTAATCTGCTCTTGATCGGCAGAACGATAAATCGCTTCTAATCTGGCTTCGGCTTGGGCTGTATGTTCACGAACGATTGCAAACGCACTCATTGCCACTTTAATCTGACGACCATAGCGATCGCTAGCCAATGTTTTCACTTTCTGCACTAATGCTGCCGTTTTTTCAGGATCATCAGCATTGATAAATAAATAATCTCCCAGACGAGCCGCTAGGTTAATAGCCCTGTCTGATTCACCAGCAATGAAAATAGGTGGTGTTGGTGTCGGCTGATCTGCAAGAATACCACCTTTAATAGTGTAGTATTTGCCAACATAATTAAAGTCTTCTACTGTCCACAGCCCCTTGATTACCTCAATATACTCTTCTAATCGTGCGTAGCGATCGCTGTGAGGTAGCCAGATATCTCCATAGCTTTCTACTTCTAATTTCCACCAACCTGCAATACCACTGAGAGCAAATCTGCCGTTACTAAGTTGATTTTGAATGTTTGCACTCAAATTTGCAACTACCGCAGGCAGTTTAAAACCAGGTTGTACAGCCGCAACAATCTTGATATTCTTGGTGTTCAAACTTGCTAAAGCTGCTGTAATCCAAGCATCAGCGACATTATAGTTAGGCCCATGAACTGCATTTAAGTAATGTTCAGGAATGTAATACAAGTCATAACCTAACTCGTCTGCCTGGACAGCCAGTTTTACCAAATCTTGAGTGGATAAATTAGCCTCATGGTTGACAACTCGCAACCATCCACCACAGACGGGCGACCAAATTCCAAACTGAAGTGGCATAAATCTTCTCCTGTAACTTTTTTTACGAGACATTAAATTAACTACGGTATTTATATCTGTTTACCGTGCTTTATTGGTTCACACTACCATATTTATTTCTCCTGTGTATAGTTGCAGATGATACATGATAAGCATTTACTTATCACGATATGGAATAGTCTCGATACTTTATCGAGTCCTGATTTGTGGTTGATCCGACTGTATCAGGTTAATAGCCAGCAAATATCAAATCATAATTCAACACCCAGCAAAATTGGGCTGTATTCCAAAATGGAATATGGAAATGGAATTTAAGTATATCGAATCACGACATTAGAAAATTTATCGTGATAAAGTCTGATTCATTAAAAACTACGGTAGCACAGTCGGGCTATGGTATATTGTCACAATCAGATCCTAAAATTGTCCATTCGTAAACTCAGAGTAGTTTACAGCCGCTCTCCAGCTTTCGATTTTGACTAAGATTTTGCCGTATCAAGTTTTAGCTGATTTGTTAATGATGAAAAATTAGGCTTTGTTGCTTCACTTGCAAACTTAGACAAATAACCAAGCAGTATCAATTACAAACGCACAATTATGGTAGATATTAAGTTCGCATACTGGATTCCTAACGTCAGCGGTGGGTTAGTTGTTAGTAAAATTCCTCAACGCACAGATTGGACTTACGAATATAATGCTCAACTAGCTCAAACWGCTGAAGAAGTTGGRTTTGAATATGCWCTAGCACAAGCYAGATTTATCGCCAGCTAYGGYGCTGARTAYCAGTTAGARGCATTAACAACCGTRTCAGCCYTGGCTCCAGTYACCAAGAAATTRAAGCTAATTGCRGCAGTTCACCCTGGATTGTGGCATCCGGGAGTAGTKGCYAAAATSGGYKCYAGCATTGATTTTCTCTCTAACGGACGGTTTGCTCTAAATGTAGTTAGCGGCTGGTTCAAAGATGAATTCACTATATATGGTGAACATTGGTTAGACCATGATGAACGTTATCGTCGTTCAGAGGAATTTATCCGCGTTCTCAAAGGTTTGTGGACTGAGGATGAGTTTCACTTTAAGGGCGACTTTTACCGTATTAACGGCGGTTGGGTGAAGCCTAAACCAATTAATCAAAATCCACACCCAGAGATATTCCAAGGTGGTAACTCCAAAGCCGCGCGGCGCATGGCTGGCCGGGTGTCTGATTGGTATTTCATGAATGGCAATACCATAGAAGGGGTGAAAGAGCAGATTGCAGAGGTGTCTGAATTAGCTCGTCATGAAGGGCGCACAATTAAGTTTGGTTTGAATTCCTTTATCATCGTGCGAGATACGGAAGCAGAAGCGCATGGAGTATTGCGCGATATTATTGCCCAAGCTGATGTGGAAGCCGTGAAAGGATTTGGCGAAGCCGTGAAACAGGCGGGAGCTTCGACTCGTGAACATCAGGGAATGTGGGCAAATTCCAATTTTGAAGACTTGGTGCAGTATAACGATGGCTTCCGATCAGGCTTGATTGGTACAGCTGAACAAGTAGCTGAAAAGATTCGTCAGTTCCATGAAGCGGGAGTTGATTTAATTCTTGGTGGCTTCTTACACTACACAGATGATTTGCCTGCATTTGGTAAGACAGTAATACCAATTGTGCGTGAACTTAAAACTAATCGTCGGACATCTGATGAATTGGTTGGGGTGTAGATTAACAGCAACATAATCTGTAGGGGCGGTTTTTTTGAGCCAAGCTGTTGATAATCACAGCTAAACCCACTTCTACAGCAACAGTAAAACGCTACGCAAATATCAACGTTTAATGAATCGATTTTTACGTAACCAAAATCGATTCGCCCAACTCAAATCATTATTCATCCAAAACAATAATGTTGGGTTACTCTTCTCCTGTCGGAGACGCTACGCGTAGCTTGCTTCCACGAAGTGGTACGAGAAGCCCCTTCTCTACGTTCGCGCAGCGTGTCGCAGACAGACGCTCCACGTAGCTTGCTTCCCCGTAGGGGTAAGGGTCTACGTTCCTCAACCCAACCTACACAGTTTAAGGTTTTCAACGCTAACTGAACCGTCTTGTCATATAAAAGGCTAGTACATCACGGCGTAAATAAATTAACCATTCTAAATCAATGAAATGCTTATGCTGTCTTGATTTTGAATTTTAAATTTTCAATTGGGATCAGGCAATTTCATTCTCTCATTAGAAAGAGAAACAAATAATAGGTAATAGTTAATATCATGGACAATGTGTTAAAAATTGTGCCTTTCAGGTTGAATAGTATTACTAAACGGATTGGGTTTTTCATCCTGGGTACGCTGTTAACAGTTCTCTATGCACAGCTTTGCCATGCTCAGAGTTCTGCTAATTCTAGTAGCCCTACCAATAGCCCATATTCTCTGGAAACAATTATTACCGCAGTGATTGGTGCTATTATCACCATCTTTTATCTCAGGGCAATGTATTTCGTTTTAACCTATGCTTCTAAGACCTATGGTCTTGATGATGAAGACGACGATCAAGAATCAACGAATGACAATCTATTGGGATTGGGTGCATTTTTATTAGTTGTTGTTTCTGGATTTATTATTGCTGCCTACGGTTTTGGTTGGGGATTCTTGTACCTTGGCCCAATTATTTGTTTATTCGGCCCAATAGTTCCGATTGTCGCAATGGAACTCGATCTAAAACGGTACAAAAAAACTCTGGCATCTAAAGCAGCCCAGCAGGCAATTCGAGAACAGATAAGTCAGGCTTTTAATGAGCTGTAGGGTGGGTATAGTTAGGGACTGGGGACTGAGGACTGGGAATTGGGTCAAATTGAATTTGAAGGATGGCCATTTTGTCCATCAACAACATTAGATGGGCAAGATGTCCATTCCTCAAATGGGATGTGCTGATCAAATACAAATATTTTGCGTTGCTTCATAGTAGTGGCGATTATGAGTCACTCAATCACAATCAAGGAGTTTTATCATGACATCAGTAATTAATACTGACCAGAAGGCGCATATTATTCGGGATGACAAAGAAGCGATCGCGATCGCCCACGAACTAGCAGCTGAGTTTGCCAAGGGAGACTCAGAACGCGATCAAACTCGGCGTTTACCTGCTGAAGAAGTGGAAAAGTTCTCCCAAAGCGGATTGTGGGGAATTACAGTCCCGAAAGAGTATGGTGGCGCTTTTGTATCGAACGCCACCCTCGCAGAAGTCATTAAAATCATCTCCGAAGCTGACTCTAGCCTCGGTCAAATTCCCCAAAACCACCTCTACATGGTGGAAGCAGTCCGCCTAGATGGTACAGATGAGCAGAAGAAGTTCTTCTTTGATTTGGTTCTACAAGGCAAGCGGTTCGGTAATGCCTTCTCGGAAATTGGCACTAAGTCTGTCACCGATGTGCAGACAAAGTTAACACCAGATGGTTCTGACTTCGTACTCAACGGACGCAAATACTACTCTGCTGGGGCATTACTGGCACATTGGGTTCCCGTCATTGCCAGCAATTCAGATGGTAAAACAGTGGTGGCATTTGTCGAAAGAGATGCCGAAGGACTAACCCTACTCGATGACTGGACGAGCTTCGGACAGCGTACCACAGCTAGCGGCACTACCATCATTGAAAATGTCAAAGTTAAGGCAGAACACGTGATTCCGCACTACTTGGCTTTTGAAAGGGCAACACCAATGGGTGCGATCGCACAAATCATCCAAGCCGCCGTAGACGTGGGAATTGCTAAAGCCGCAGTCCGTGACACCATCCACTTTGTTCGCAAGCATACTCGCCCTTGGGTTGACAGCAATTTAGAAAAAGGTTATGAAGACCCCCTGACACTGTACAACTTAGGCAATGTCCAAATTCAAGTTCACGCTTCAGAAGCATTGCTGCGTCGTGCAGGCGAATTTCTTGATATCGCCAACGAGTCAGGTTTAGAAGAACCCAAAGTAGTTGAAGCATCGATCGCAGTTGCTGAAGCCAAAGCCTTAGCCACGGAAGCAGCATTACTAGCTACCAACAAATTGTTTGAATTAGCAGGTACTAAGTCCACATTGGAGGAATTCAACTACAATCGCCACTGGCGAAATGCCCGCGCTCACACACTCCACGATCCCGTGCGTTGGAAATACTACGCTGTTGGTAACTACTTCCTCAATGGTGTTTATCCCCCACGCCATCCTTGGCTGTAATTGCTCCATTCTCTATTGGGGTGAGTCAATTTTGGATTTTGGATTTTAGATTTTGGATTAGGAAATTTTTTCAATCTAAAAGACGCTCATAGATTCGGCGGTAGCTAGCGATCGCAAATCTAAAATTGAAAGATTTTTTGAAGTTTTGGATTTTGAATTCTTCAATTCCATTATCCAAAATTTAAAATCTAAAATGTACCAGAATGTTTTGCCCTGTCAGAAATCCAACATCACTTAAGTTGATCCTATGAGCGTTACGAACTCAACCCAGAGGCGGAGCATTTGGAAAAGCCAGCCATTTAAGGGGTTGCTTTTTATTGCTGTTATTGCAGTCATTAGCTATATTTTTGAACTCATCTTTGGTCAAATTATTCAGCTAAATGTGGGGACAAAATTAACTTACATCACTATATGTTTCGTCTGGTGGTGGCATTTAGGTTTTTCCCTCAACGGCTATCCAGGTTCCCGCTTTTCTTCTACCCGATTTGGACGAGGAACAGTGAATTTAGTAGTGCTGTTAGCACTAGTTTATATAACTGGAGAAGCTTGGAAGTTCATTTCTGCAAAAGCAATTCTCACTGATACACCTGTTGGTTTGTGGGGACAAACAGCAATTATTGCCGCTGCCGCCAGTTTATTCTTCTTTGACAACACGATTGTCACCACTGACGAAGTACGCAACTGGCATCCAGTGAGCGGCCTTCTCAATATCTTTTTTGCCATCTTCTTTATTGCCCCTGCCCTCACCTTTTTGCCACAAATGTGGGGACTTCAACCTTTTTACATCCCTTGGTATTGGTATCCTTGCTCGACAGTGTTCGGGAGTTTCTTTGAACGTTGGCCTTTAAACAAATTGGAACTAGGAATGCCACGTTTGGGGTTACTCCATACAGGTATTATTTTGTTACTCACTCTGATTACAGAATTGTTCCTCAAACAGCTAGGGCTGGATTTGTTTACCACAACGACAGGCCCAACCTTTGCAGCTATTTGGACAACTGTAGGTTTAGGATTTGTTTGGCAATTTAATATGTGGCCTTTTACGGAGTTGTCACAGCCCACAAAAGGCATAGTTGCATCTGTTGCTAGTTTAATAATTTCGGTCTTGTTGTACCTGGTGACAGTATCTCTGGTAGGTCAGGAAAATATTATCCAAGGGCTTTACTGGTGGTTTAATATCCTTTGGGTTCAAGTATTCTTAATGGCTCCGGGACTATACGACGGAATTAGCCTTTGGCAGGATGTACCGCCACTAGTTGAGGAACAACAACCCCTGAGCTTGAATCGTAATTCGTAATGACGCTTTCTACCTTCGCGCAGCGTGTCGCAGACAGACGTTAAAAGCGTAGCTTGCTTAAGAGTAAGGGTACGCGGACTCGCTAACGTAATTCGTAGTTAAGAATTACGAATTATTTGAATCAGCAACGCCAAAACTTGTAACGTTGCTGAGATTATCTAAAAGGTGAAAGTTGTTCTCACAGTGCCAATTACAGCATCCTGATTCTCATTGTTTTGAGCAGGAGCCGTGAGCCAAATTACGCCAGGGGTGATGGCAATGTTATCTGTAAGCTGATACTTGTAAAAGCCTTCAATATGCAAAGATAAATCGTTCGCAGGTACAGGATTCCCACCCCGATAAGGCTCTGCACCCACAACAATACCACCAAGGTTTCCTTGCTTACCTAAATCTGGGAATGCTAATCCCAGAGCATAGTACCAAATATCTGCACTACCACTACTTGCCAGATTTTTGGCGTTAGTGTAGCCAAAGAACCCATTGACTGCAAATCGAGGACTAAATTTATAAAAAGCTTCTACCCCGTAGGAGTTGGTAATCATCCTCTGAAATGGAGTATTTGCTTGTTCTGTTCCGACAAGTGTAAAACCGCTACCCAGGTCAAATATTGCTCCCCGATTTTGGTAAGCATTTACATAAGTCAAACCAATACCAGAGTTCTTATTTGGGTTCCATGCTATTTGTCCAAATGCGCTGTATTGACCATTAAAAAAACCGCTATCTGGTTGAGGACTGGCATGATCTCCTGCTAAGTAACCCAAGCTCAATACCAATTGGTCACTGAGTTTATAATTGATTCCTCCACCAGCACCACCACCAATTCTATAGATAGGACTAGAAGAGGCAAATTCTGTCAAAGCACGACCACCTCCTGAGGCACTTTCGAGATAAGGACTCATACCATTTCACTTTAAAAATGATACAGACGGGCAAGCAGAGGGAGCAGAGGAGCAGAGGAAGCAGAGGAAGTGATTTGTATCAGTAATTTCGTGAATTGGTATCAGAGTAGGAATAAAATCATAAAGTACTCCGTTCACGGCTCCTATATAAGCATCGATTTTGTTGCCAACTGGGAAATAGTAAGAGAGCCAATCTAGGGACAGGCTGTTGTTACTAGGAGCAAGATTGAAGGTTTGCAAACCTTCGGCTGAACCACCAGGAAGCTGCAAAATAGTAGTGTTTCCGGTACTTAGACGAGTATTGAGAGTGTCTTTACCTGTAAAACTAGTTTTGAAAACGAGGCGAACTCTATCTTGAAAAACTGTGTTATCACCATTAACTGAGCCTTGAAAGGCATTGGTAATCACAAAAATTGCTTCTGCAGAAAGCTTTGTAGTTGTGGAAAACTGATTTGCTTCTAGTTCCGCAGTCCTAGCTTCTAAATTATCAACGCGACCCCGTAAAGTTGCTAGTTCAACACTAAATTCTTCTTGCAGTCTTTGTAGGGTAGTTAAGTCTCGTTTGGTAACTAAGTCAGATGTAGCTGTTGCAATTAACTCGTTAATACGAGATAAACAAGCATTTAAACCTGCTGCAAATTCATAGCGAGTGATGGCGCGGTTTCCCCGATAAGTGCTATTTGGATAGCCTGCAATACATCCATAACGCTCAACTAAAGACTGGAGTGCGCCAAATGCCCAATCTGTTGGCTGTACATCTGAAAACTGAGATACAGATGTTACCTGAGACATACTGTTTGTCTCTTGGACACTTACATTACTATTTATTGGAGGAATTTTAGGGGTTTGTGCGATGCTTGTTTCGGAAGAATTAGTCCCAGTCACAGTAACGAAATTCCTGTCCTCAGCATAAGCTGATGTGCTGACTAGCAAAGTAGTCCCCAAAATCATCGATTCCATAAATAAATTATGAAATGAACGATTGAACATTTCTATCACTCCTCATATTTTTGGTTGCAAAAATTTAGTGTAAGCAATCAGCATTTCCGTGATTTGTCAAGCTGAAAGTTCATGACTAGCCAAGATAAATGTTGAATTACTCTAACGCGCGAAAGTTTTCACCAATATCGCTAAACTTCCAGATATATCAGTGAGTTTCTAGCGTTTTAATCTGCATATTTCAGTGTAGACAAGACTTGTTTTCACAAAAATGAAAGCCTTCCAGAAGCTGCTCTATTTGCTTAGATAATGTCTATCTATCTGTAAAAATAATATTGCACTTTTACAGAATAGTCTTAATTTTTCGCCGATTAGCTAGAAACTACTATTTAACTATCGGGTTAAAGTTGATTAGTGAGTTTAGTTTAATAATATTGCATATATGGTTTATAAAAACAAGCAAATTAAAAAAATCATCAAAAAATAAATTTTTACTTTGCTCTCAAAAAAATATGTTTTTATGCTGTACTAACGGGCTATAAAATTAGAAAAATATTTTTATTTACACTTGATTCATTTGGTAATATATGCAATACTAATTTGGTAGTAAAAAGATAGTTCTAAAAAATTATTCTGAATCTATTTATTTAAAAAAAATATATTTAATACTCAAAAAAGTATTCGTAGGAGAAGTTGCAAAATATGCAATTAATCAAAACTAAAGAGTCTCAAAATTATCTTGATATAGCTAAGTCTTTAGCAAAGGAATTTGCTGCTACTGCTGTAGCACGGGATGCAAAAGGGGGAACACCAAAGCATGAACGCGATCGCTTGCGCCAAAGCAACTTGCTGAAACTGATCGTACCCACAGAGTACGGCGGTTTAGGAGAAAGCTGGATTACCGTTCTGCAAATTACCCGCGAGTTTGCCAAGGTTGATAGTTCTATTGCTCACGTCTTTTCTTACCATCATCTAGGTGTAGTAGTTCCTCACATCTTTGGTTCGGTAGAGCAGAAACAGCGATATTATTCAGAAACTATTCACAACAATTGGTTTTGGTGCAATGCCCTCAACCCTTTAGATAAAAGAACTACTTTGACACCGGAAAATAATTATTTCCGTCTCAACGGCATCAAAAGCTTTTGCTCTGGCTCCCACGATTCGGATATATTACCGATCACTGCCACTGATCAACAAACTGGTGAATTGAGTATTTTGGTAATTCCCACCCAAAGGCAAGGCGTTACTGTTCATCATGATTGGGATAATATGGGGCAACGCCAAACAGACAGTGGTAGTGTGACATTTGAAAATGTGCTGGTATACCCTGATGAAATTCTTGGTAGTAGAGATAAACTCAGTCATCCCTTCAGTACTATTCGCGCCTGCTTAACTCAATTGAATCTTGCTAATATCTACCTGGGAATTGCACAAGGAGCATTTGAAGCTGCTAAAACGTATACTGGCACTAACACAAAACCTTGGCTGACATCAGGTGTAGAAAGTGCAACCCAAGATCCATATATTATCCAGCATTACGGCAATATATGGGTTGATATTCAGGCAACCACTTGTCTAGTTGACAAGGCAGGAGAATTACTACAAACAGCTTGGGAGCAGGAATGGTCACTCACCGCAGAACAACGGGGAGAATGTGCGCTGTTTATCGCTACAGCCAAAGTCGTCGCAACTAGAGTCGGCTTAGACATCACCAACCGCATCTTTGAAGTTATGGGCGCACGTGCTACTAATGCCAAATATGGTTTTGACCGCTATTGGCGTAATCTCCGCACGTTCACTCTCCACGATCCAGTGGATTACAAAATCCAAGATATAGGAAATTGGGCGTTAAACGATCAACTGCCAAAACCCAACTTTTACTCTTAGAAGGACAAGACTGATGCAGCTATTATGGTTTATCCCAACCCACGGCGACGGACGCTACTTGGGAACCGCTACAGGCGGGCGGGCAGTAAATTTTGCCTATCTGCGGCAAATAGCTCAAGCCGTAGATGATCTTGGTTTTACAGGGGCATTACTACCTACAGGTCGCTCTTGTGAAGATGCTTGGATTGTAGCATCAACATTAGTGTCACTAACGCGACAAATGCGTTTTTTGGTGGCAATTCGTCCGGGATTAGTATCGCCGGGAGTGGCAGCACGGATGGCGGCGACTTTTGATCGCCTCTCTGGCGGACGCTTACTGATTAATGTGGTGACAGGTGGCGATCCAGTGGAGTTGGCAGGAGATGGGTTGCATTTGGATCACGACCAGCGTTATGAATTGACAGATGAATTTCTGGCAGTATGGCGAGCGATCGCTAGTGGTGAATTAGCCAATTTCCAAGGCGACTATCTGAATATTCAAGATGGGAAGCTACTGTTTCCCTCTGTACAAAAGCCCCATCCACCATTGTGGTTTGGTGGTTCATCGCCCATTGCCCAAAATATTGCCGCTAAACACATAGATGTATACTTAACTTGGGGCGAACCACCCGCGCAAGTAGCAGAGAAGATTGCAACCGTTCGGAGATTGGCACAAGCACAAGGTAGGACTTTGCAGTTTGGCATTCGCTTACATGTAATTGTGCGGGAAACTGAAAGTGAAGCTTGGGACGCAGCCAATCAATTGATTCGGTATGTCGATGATGAAGCGATATCCATTGCTCAAAAAGCTTATGCCCGGATGGATTCAGTTGGACAACGCCGAATGACTCAACTCCATCATGGCGATCGTGAAGCATTAGAGATTAGCCCAAATCTCGGGGCTGGGGTGGGTTTGGTGCGGGGTGGTGCAGGAACTGCCCTAGTAGGCGATCCCCAAACTGTTGCTAACAGAATTTTGGAATATGCTTCTTTAGGTATTGAGTCCTTTATTCTCTCCGGTTATCCTCACCTAGAAGAAGCTTATCGAGTCGCCGAACTACTATTTTCCTATCTGCCATTGGAGAATCTGCCACAAGTCGAACAGCAACACGTCTTAAGTCCATTTGGCGAGATTGTCGCTAATTAGATGTCTAAGGAACGTGGATTTAATAAGATCCAAAAATTGAGGATGCAATGATGATAGGCTGAGGTTATCTATAGGTCAATACAGTTCAGTGAAGCCCCAAATCCTTAGTAAAGCGCCCACTTTCTAGAGGGCACGACGATCCAAGGTCAGCATTAATGGCAAGAGACAATCGTTTTTAGTCAAGGTGAATTGCTTGAAATTGTATAGCGATTTTTTAATTTGTCGCTCCACTAACTATGTGGAGGTGAATTAATGGAAAAGAAAAGTTGGCGATCGCTACAATTAATATTTCCAGTACTTATACAGAGGTGTGAACACCTAATATTGTATAAAATAAATCTTAATGAAAAGGTAATAAATATAACTTTATATACTCTGTTGAGATGAATAACTCAGTAGAGTATTTTTTTGATAGTCACTGCCTTTAAGAAATTGTCTTGTCTTGTTGCAACCCAACAAAACCTCTTTCTAACAACCATAAATTGAAAACTGCGGCTGCCGTCTCAAGAAATGTAATCGTACTTTTTGAAACATCTATAAGTTGTGCTTCTCTCAATTGCGGTCATTGCCATTAGGAGCCGACAGTTGAATCATCTCAGTAAAACGTGAATACTTAACCGCATCGGTAGGGGGATAATCTGCCGACACTGCAATTAACCCAATTTTGATATCCTCGAAATAAATCACACCCCCAATACGCCCTTCAAGAAAGAAAGCTCCATGAAATAAATGATATGGAGCGATGTAGATTAGCAAAAAGTCACTAATCTTTATTGCCCTATCAAACATCTGCTGACAAGTTTTTTGGAGGACGGCATCTAGATATTCATTATACGCAGGCTCACCCAGGTCAGTGAATTCCGGTAGATCCGCAAAATGATCCATGTAAAATAGCCAGATATCGGACAAGTCTGCGTCATTAGTGAGTTTTTGCTTAAGTTCTTGCAATCGGTCGATATTCATATTGTGGATATTGAGGAGATGAGATAAACAGACAGTTAAAAAGTTATCAATAGTCAACTCTCTACGATTTTTGAGTTGAGATAGCCAAAGCACAGTTTGAGTCCACGCTCGCTGGAGAACCGCAGCATCAAGCTACTGGGCATTTCCTTGTCCAACGGTTGCTGCTTGTGTGGTGTGCCAATCTGAAGCCAGAGAGCGGATTTTTTGAAGTTCCGATGGAGAGAGGCGCTCCAAGTTACGCAGTATTTGAGTCATACGTGGCTGGTCTTTTAACAAGTCGTAATGACGAGCCAGGAAGTCCCAATAAAAAAAGTTGAAAGGACAAGCATTTTCAGTGGTGCGCTCACGAGGGTTGTAAGCACAATTTTTACAATAGTCGCTCATATTGTTGATGTAGTTAGCAGAAGCAGCATAAGGCTTAGATGCAATCATCCCACCATCAGCAAACTGCCCCATGCCAATAACATTAGTCTGCATTACCCAATCGTAACCATCAATAAAGGCGGCATGAAACCAGTCCTTAAGTTCTTGGGGGGAGATACCTGCTATCATTGCAAAGTTGTTCAACACCATCAACCGTTGAATATGATGAGCATAACCGATTTGTTTGACCTGAGTTAGAATCTGGTGCAGACAATTCATCTGTGTATCGCCAGTCCAATAAAAAGCAGGCAGTGGATGAGTGTGGTTAAACCAGTTACGTTCTGAATAGTCATCATCTAGGTAAACATAAACACCGTGCATATACTCTCGCCAGCCAAGCACCTGACGGATAAAGCCTTCAATGCTGTTTAGCTCCCAGTCGCTGCTGTTGTCTAAATATGCAAGTTGTGCCGCCTGAACAACTTCCAAGGGATGAAGCAATCCAATATTGAGATAGGGAGAAAGCATCGCGTGCCACATTGTCTGTTCGTCAGTCACCATCGCGTCCTGGTATGGCCCGAATGAAGACAAACGTGTTTCGATAAAAAACTTCATTACTTGTAGTGCTTGCTGTCGCGTTACACCCCAGCGAAATGGTTCAAGGAGCCAGTAACTTTGATTGTCCTGGAATGCCTCAGATTGCTTAATGAAGTCAATTACATTTTGTGTAATTGAGTCTGGTTCAAACCATAAAGCTTCGGGTAAGGTCAGTTTGCCTTTTGGTGGTTTGCGATTTTGTTTGTCAAAGTTCCATCGACCACCAACAGGTTGGTTGCCGGACATAAGAATGTTGAACCGCTTTCGTCCCTGGCGGTAAAAGTCCTCCATGATTAGGCGTTTGCGTCCACTGGCCCAGTCAATGAACTCCTGATCACTCCAGATAAAACGGTTATTTGGTGTAAAAGTGACTTGAATTGTCAAGTTTAACTTTTGAATTAATGTAGCAAAAGGGCGATCCGTTGGAGTCATCACCCGCAGTTCGCTAATTTGGTATGAATTTATCCATTCAATTAAAGGTGTTTTGAAATCTTGGCTTTGAGTGTATGTTACTGGGAAGCCAAGCGATCGCAATTCGGCAGCAAAGTGACGCATGGCTGACCAGACCAATACCAGTTTTTGCAAGTGATAAGGAAGTTGCCCTGCATGGGCAAGAGATTCGATAAAAATCACAGGAGTCTGTTGGTGTTGTTGTAGGCAACTCTCTAACGCTGACTGCCCAGCCCAAAGTTGATCTCCGAGAACCCAAACACCAATAGTCATGCCCTTGCTTCCTCTTAATCCGTGCGTTGGCAACGTGATGACAAAATTCTATTCAATCAAGTGTAACGTCATTGTTACAAAAACTTTCTCAATGAAAAAGCTTATGAAAGCCTAAAAGCGCTAGTGCTAATGTACTATTGTGGTGAGAATTTCTCAAATATCCAGATTGAATCATAAATTTACCAGAGAATAGTCGTTCCCGCCGCTTGCTAGAAATGGTAATACTTCAACAACAATGCAGACGAGGAAGATAATTCACGTAGACATGGATGCCTTTTACGCATCGGTGGAACAGAGGGACAACCCTAGCTACCGAGGTAAACCGTTAGTCGTCGGTGGTAGCCCGAATCAGCGAGGCGTAGTTGCAGCCGCCAGTTATGAAGCGAGGAAGTTTGGCATTTATTCCGCGATGCCGTCAGTAACAGCTTTTGCAAAATGCCCTGGGCTTATCTTTGTCAGACCAAGATTCGACGTTTACCGAGAGATTTCCACTTCAATCCACGCTATCTTTAAACGCTACAGTGATTTAGTGGAAGGGGTTGCGCTAGATGAAGCATACCTTGACGTTACTGAGAACCGGCAAAACATCCCCTACGCTTCTACTATCGCAAGACATATTAAAACTGCGATTTTCCAAGAAACCCAGTTGACGGCAACCGCAGGCGTGTCGATTAACAAGTTTCTTGCAAAAATGGCATCAGGGCAGAATAAGCCGAATGGATTGACAGTGATTTTACCGGAGCAAGCGTTCGCCTTCGTAGAACAGCTACCAATTGAGAAGTTCCACGGCATTGGAGAGGTGACAGCAGCGAAAATGCACTCGCTCGGCATTCATACTGGTGCAGACTTGAAGGGGCGATCGCTGACTGAGTTAATACACCACTTTGGTAAAGCAGGTCATTATTACTACAAGATTGCCAGGGCAGAAGATGACCGACCAGTTGAAGCGAATCGAGTTCGCAAATCGATTGGTGCAGAAACCTCATTTGCACAGGACTTAAGCGATGTCGGTCAGATGTTGCAAGAACTCGAACAGATTGCCCAAATCGTCGAGCAACGGTTAGAGCAACACGAAACGCGAGGTCGCACATTAACGTTAAAAGTCAAGTTTTCTGACTATCATCAGATAACCCGCAGTAAAACAATGCTTGCTCCCATCAGTGAACTCTCTACGATTTTTGAGATAGCCAAAGCGCTGTTTGAGTCGATTGATCTGGAAAACCGCAGTATTAGGTTGCTGGGCATTTCCTTGTCTAATTTGGATAACGCCAAACAAACCCAAGTAATTCAACTGCCATTATTTCAGAATGGGAACATCATATTTTAGGGTAGGTGTAGTCTTTTCAGACGCTGATAACTCGGTTATGGAGAGAGAGCGAATCAACTCTCGAATCACATCAGTTGAAGGTCTACCTGTACTTGCACAATATTTTTCAAGTTTTTCGCTTTCAGCAGATGCAAGATTTATTGTGATTCGTTTGACAGCCCATTTTTTGTTCATGACTTGCTCTATTGCTCAAATTTAATGAATTATCTAAACTTTAAATGCTAAGTAGAATAGTTAACAACTATATAGATGTTAACCACAGCATACTTGCCGTAAAACTATTATTAGCACATCCCTCCCCAGAGTATTTACTTGTATCCCAAAACTTCACTGATAAATCATTTATATGAACTTTAGAACATTTGAAATGAGCTTGTATTTTTGGTAAATATTGTTAAGCAAAGCATAATTGGAGTGAGCCTTGCAAGAGGCGTATAATCAGCAAGTATTGCCAATTAAATTTAGTAAACCTTATCTTCATACAATTGCATCTAATATTCATTTGCTCTTTACCCAAAGGTAAAGTTGACTAACTAATTACCTCTGCTCTGTCTTTTACCTTCTGGGGTACATCTGCTGTTCTCAGGTTAAAAAGAGTTTTATCTTGCTCTCTAGTCAAAAATACCCTTAAACGGCTGCCCATATCCTGTTACCTTTATAGAAAAATTCTATGTATTTACTTATCTTTACATAGTTTGGTTTTTTCACCTCGTTCTACTTACTCTGGATATTGACTTTGATTCAAGCACTATATTTAACTCTATAACTTAACGAAACCTTAACTTAAGCAAGCTAGAAAATTTTCTAGCTTGCTTAAGGTTTAATAATTTTGGTTCTTCAGTATCTGTTATGCCAAATTATTAGTTAGATATTAAAACTAGGCCGACAATAAAGCTCAAAAGCCCGAATCAGTGCTAAACCCCATAAAAAACTAGTAAATAATGTTTATTTTTTGTTGCCTAGTAAGCGTTTCATGGCTTTTTTGAAGGTAATTTAGCATGATAGATATATTAATTTTTATTCAGTCAGAGCTTAATTTACTCACAGAAATTATCAACTCTCAACTCGCGCCAAACATCAGACGGTTGCCACCCGGAGTTACCCACAGAGCGTAGGGGACGATAGTGTTCAGAAATGTAGTCCGATTTTGATACTTCAATGTACACAGGTGGATTTGGTTCAATCACTGGTTCAGGAATATTTAGGCTCTCAGGCATCTCAATGGGTTCAATCGGTGGTGGGGTTACTTCTGTTTTCTTNTTTCATGGCTTTTTTGAAGGTAATTTAGCATGATAGATATATTAATTTTTATTCAGTCAGAGCTTAATTTACTCACAGAAATTATCAACTCTCAACTCGCGCCAAACATCAGACGGTTGCCACCCGGAGTTACCCACAGAGCGTAGGGGACGATAGTGTTCAGAAATGTAGTCCGATTTTGATACTTCAATGTACACAGGTGGATTTGGTTCAATCACTGGTTCAGGAATATTTAGGCTCTCAGGCATCTCAATGGGTTCAATCGGTGGTGGGGTTACTTCTGTTTTCTTGCGAACTGGATTAGAGGTTTTTTTGATGAGTCGTTTCATATCTATAGGAATCATTCGGCTTTCCACAAAGAACGGATATCCCAGAATACAAGAACTTATCAGCGAATCAGAGGCATTTTGCCAGAAACTTGTATGGTGCGGATTGCTTTTCAAAGACAAGAGCCAGCTTGATTTGGTAGTGATACAACTTGACCGCTGTGCCTCCCCAATCACTTATTCAGGTAATAGTTGTTCAAAATGACTATTTTTTCTTCTCTGTATACAAAGGCGAAAATGAGAAGTTGATTGTCTCTTGGGTTGCGATCGCTGCCATTGAGCAGTGCCAATAAATTTATATATTCTATTGAGATGAATAACTCAGTAACTGGCTACAACTATAGGAATCCTATTTGATTTTTGAAAAAGATTACGAGAAAATACGGTTGGGTGTAAAAGTGTAAGAGCATACAAATGATAAACCAACATCTACAAACTGCAATACTCCCCCCGGCACCGGAACTGACAGCGACGGTATTCCCATCTGAAGAGGCACATAGTAATGCGATCGCAGAACTACAGGAATTTATAGCTCTTCGTCCAAATGCCCGTGAGGTAAGGAAAGCGCTGGCAGTAAAGTTGGTTTATCAAGGTTATTTGTATGAAGAAATTCAAACAATTTTAGATGTGTCACTGGGTTCGATAACAGGCTGGAAGCAAGCCTATGAACAGTACGGAATAGATGGACTGCGCTTAAATCACAAAGGCAAAAAAAGTTACTTAAGTAGCGAACAAAGAGAACAGGTAAAGTTATCGATTGCGGTATTCAGTGTACCAGCTTTCTGTTTTTGTTGTGACATTTCTGTTAACAGTTGCTGATAACTTTGTTTGTTGGAATATTGTTGCTGCTGCTGTAGTTAGTCTTTCACTGGTAGGTACGAGTTATGTACTTGTTCGCAATAAGGTAGCTGAATGGAATAGCACTAAGAAAAGCGTAAATCCTTGGTATTCCTGGCTTTTGGGTGTGGGGTTGCAGGTTCGGGTGTAGGGAATTAAGAAGATGTTGAACTACTTGACGCACTCGCATTCAATTGTCTGGAACACTACCCCCTACCCCCAACACCCTGCCCTCACGAGGTTTCACCTTTTCTTAGTGCCATTCGTAGCTGAATGTAATACTCAGCAATCCCAACAGCCTCTAATTCAACCTTAAATTAGAAATATTGGATATTGTGTCACTTAATTGCAAATTGGAACGTCTACATATTTGGCCCGATCAAGAACTAACAGGATTCGTTGATTCAAAAATTTTAGAGTATTGGTGGTACAAACCAACAGTTGAACGTTGGCCTGGGTACGAAGCCCAAGAAAATTTAAATAATCTAAGACCTTCCATAACTATAGAATAACAAAAAGTTGAAAAATTAAACAATCGTCTTTGCAAGCTTTATAATCACGATCATGTAATATAAAACATGCTTTATGTTATTTTTACCTCTTCTAATAGCTGAGGCATCATTTTCTACTTCCATATAACCTATAATTTTTTTTCCACCATATATTTGATGGTTAGAGATTATGATTTTAGTAGTTTCCTGTCTTTGGATAAATCTGCGAATATTTCTCGCAACCAAGGATAATCTTTCTAGTCAAAATGCTAAACAACATTTTTCTCTAGCTTCAAATTGATGTGTCCTATCATACTATTAGTACCCTTAAACATCAATACAATATACTTGAGAAAACAGTGTATCGCAATTCTTTGGCAGTGCAATTGATATTATTGCACTCGACAGCAAATGATTGAACCAGTATCAATCGCTACTCGATTAATTTATGCAGTCCAATTTCTGATTTCAGATTTGCTAGACCCTTCTCTAGGCTTAGATTTCAAAAGTCTCTCTACGACAGCCTTTTGCTTGTTGAATACCCTGGACAATACGAATTGGAGACCCATTGCCATAAAACCGAAACTCGACTAATTCGCCCAGGCGGAACACAGGTTTTTCTTTGGTAACTAATTGTAAATTTCCTGTAGCAATGATTTCACGTCCCAAAACAGTCAAATTATCGTTGCCAGAGACAATCTCATAACTCCAGCCTTTAGCTGACCACTCTACACCGCAACAGTAACCGAAAGATTTGGTGGTAGTGACGTAGACTTTCTCCAACAGGGAAACTTCTAAGGGAGGAATCTCTTTACCCCAAGGTGGCGAAAGATACCTACATGATTCTAAAGTGTGGATAAGGTTAATCATGTTTATGCCTCATTATGAGCGAGAAGACTGCACAAATAGTCAATTCGTTTCCAAGCGATCGCAGCTTGCCGGGGAGAGCAACTCAAGCCATAAGCACGACGGGCATCGTAATTGCCCTTAATTCCCTTGGCTACTCCAACGGGAACCCCAGAAGCCACCTCACGAATACCGGGTTTAAAGCTTCGGTCTTCATGAGAGAGCCGTACTTGCGTAATCTGATTTCCAATTTGGTCTGCCCAGGGGGTCAAACCAATTCGCAATTCACAATTCGCAATTCGCAATTAATTGAGCTTGTTGATTTTCTCTTTCACCTTTCGAGTAGATGAAACCAGAATCTTTCCAATTTCTCTAGTTTCTTGCAGCAATGAGTCAAACTTACTTTTATCAATCAGTTCTGACTCTATTAATATTTCCAGCCAGTATTAAGTTTCTCTTTCTTCTTTTAGTGCAATTTCTAGCTTGCTAAGAAAATCTTTATTAGATTGTGCCGATTGAGCAACTCTTACATTAGCCCCAATCGCAGTACCACTTCGTAACAACTGCTTTGATAAAGTACGGCAAACACCAGATTTTTCATCTAGGAAAGTGCAAGCTTTAACTATTCTTATTGCCAAAGCTTTAGTACTGTTAGCAATAGTAATATTTTGATTCATATTTTTTACTCCTAATTCATAATTGCGAATTGCGAATTGCGAATTGCGAATTGATTCTTGGCAGTGGTAGTTGGTAATATCTGCGTGGATTGGAATTCCTGGTTGTTCATGGCGCAATTTTGATTGAGAATAAGGGGATATTTCGACAAATTGCTGGACTCGGAATTTGTGAGATAGACGAGCAGCTGATATTCCGTGGTGGCAGAGTCCGCCGATGCCAGAGAAAAGTGAGAGGACTGATTTCATAAGGCAATTGCCTCCATGACCAAATCATCAGGTACTTCAAAAATTCCCAACCGCCCAATGTAAGGAATCGGTGTAATCTCTCGCGGATTCTCCAGCTTCCAATGGTATTGCTCAGGCATTCCCCAGCCAGACGCAACTTGTGAAAACTTGCAAGGGAGCAATGCGGTTTTGTGAGGTGGGTAGGCAGGGGGAAAGAAAGAAATTAAGTGCATTTTGGACTATTTTTAGTAGTAAAAATTATTAGTATTTTTTCTTTACTCCCCCTGCTTATTGGACGATGATTTAACTTTTTCGCGTTGCTCCCTACAAGATAGCTGTTTCTTAACTGGCTTTCTTAAAATTGGCTGAAGCATCTATTGGTATTTCAATTTCAAAAGTAGTTCCTCGACTAGAAGCAGATATACAACTGAGCTTCCCTCCATGTTTTTCTACAATAATTTGGTAGCTGACCGATAAACCTAACCCGACACCTTTCCCAACTGCCTTAGTTGTAAAAAATGGATCATAAATTTTGCGTTGTAGTTCTTCAGTAATTCCAAAACCGTTATCAAAAATTTGAATATTAATCCAGTTTTGCTGATGAGTACTGGTTGTAATTCTAATTATTGGTATAGAATCAGAATTTCTGTTCATGTTATTAATATACTTTTTATCTAACGCATCAATAGCATTCATAAAAATATTAAAAAACACTTGATTTAATTGCCCAGGATAGCAATTTACTAATGGTAAATCTCCGTATTCTTTAATTAGCGTAACTTCAGTCCTATTACCCCCTGTATTCATCAGTCGATTTTTGAGGATGAGTAGTGTAGAATCTAACCCTTCATGAATATCTACAGTCTTAAACTCGGCTTCATCCAGGCGTGAAAAGTTACGTAAGGAGTCAACAATCTGCTTAATTCTTTTAGCTCCTACTTGCATAGATTCCAGCGTTTTCGGTAAATCCTTTGTCAGAAATTGGAAATCAATAGTTTCTCTGAAAATTTGAATTGTCTGTAAAGGCTCTGGATAGTATTTCTCATAAATGTTAATCAATTCTAGAATATCTCGGATATAAGCTTCTATATGAAATAAGTTCCCGTAAATAAAGTTGACAGGATTATTAATTTCATGCGCTACTCCAGCAACCATTTGCCCTATTGAGGACATTTTTTCGGCTTGAATGAATTGTAATTGAGCTTTCTGAAGTGCTAACATTACTGCTTCTAATTCCTCAGTTCTTGTTTGAGCTAAGGTTGCTAGCTCTGCTTGTTTTTGTAGTGCTTGTTGTAAAAGTCCTTGATTAGAATTGAGAACATCTGTTTTAACTAGTTGAACACTTAATTGTTGATTAAAAAATGAGGTGAGCAACGTCCAGCCCAAAAGCAGTACTGTGATTAAACCAACAATTACAGCCATCCAAACTGATCTATTAGTATCAACTGTGGCTAGATTGATGATTTGAGGATTGGAAAAATGGGTTGCCATCATGCCTGTGTAGTGCATTAAGGGTATGGCACTACCCAATATAATTGCACTCCCAAACCTGAGCCACCTTCCTTTTAAGGTAGTATCAGCTCTGAGTTTGAATCCAACCCAAAGTGCAACCAGGGAAATGACTATAGCGATTGCAATCGACAATACAACTATATTAAAGTCATAAGATATCTTTGCTGGTAAGCGAACAGCAGCCATACCGATGTAGTGCATGGCACTGATTGCTATACCCATTAGTAGGCTACCGCCTAACAGTGACAAAATATTAATCTCTGGTAAGCTAACTAAAGCAAGGGCTAACCCAGAGGCAAAAATTGCTGGCACTAGCGATATCGCAACTGTTAACCAATGATAATGAATCGGAATTGGCAGACTTAATGCCAGCATGGCAATAAAGTGCATAGCCCAAATGCCAGTTCCCATCGTAACCGCTCCACCAACCACCCAGCTAAAACGTTCTTTTGATTTAGATTTTACGACTTGTCCTGCTAAATCAAGTGTGGTGTATGCGGTTAGCATAGCAATAGCTACAGAAAGTAAGCTTAGGCGAATGTCGTAAATACCATGAAGCATAAAGTGAATTACTAACTCCGCTTAAATAAACTTTAAAGATTATTGACCTGTTTTTCTTACTTATTATTCCCAATAGACAAGGCATTCTTGCATACCACAGGATAACCCGACGAGTGGCACTGTTTGATCAGCGATAATACCAAAGGTGGGTACTGGCAATTCGCTTCTTAAACAATTGCCAAAAGCAGCGAATAGCCAAATGATTTGTTGCTAGTGACATACAAACTCTCTAGTAGGCTGATGACCAAGGGCCGAGCTGTTGAACCCACCGTGGGGAAATAAACCAGCAGCATTCCAATGAGTTGATTAAGTTAACCATAATGCACCTCCTGACAGGACTTTAGACTCCACAAGTAATCAATCCGTTTCCAAGCGATCGCAGCTTGCCTTGGAGAACAACTCAAGCCATAAGCACGACGAGCATCGTAATTGCCCTTGATTCCCTTGCTCACTCCAATGGGAACCCCAAAAGCCACCGTAAGAACTCCGGGTTTATAGCTTCTTGTTTCGTGAGACTCCTGTATTTCCGCAATCTGATTGACAATTTGGTCTGTCCAGGGGGTCAAACCAATTCGCAATTCGCAATTCGCAATTCGCAATTAATTGAGCTTGTTGATTTTCTCTTTCACCTTTCGAGTAGATGAAACCAGAATCTTTCCAATTTCTCTAGTTTCTTGAAGCAAGGACTCAAACTTATTTTTATCAACCAATTCTGCCTCGATTAATATTTCTAACCAGTATTCAGTCTCTCTTTCTTCCTTAAGCGCAATTTCTAATTTGCTTAGAAAGTCTTTATCAGATTGGGCAGATTGAGCTTCTTTAACATTGGCACCTATAGAAGTACCACTTCGGAGTAACTGTTTTGATAATGTTCGACAAACTCCAGGCTTTTCATCTAGGAAAGTACAAGCTTTAACTATTCTTATTGCCAAAGCTTTGGTTCTATCAGCAATACTAAGTTGTTGATTCGTTGTTGATTCATATTTTTTACTCCTAATTCATAATTGCGAATTGCGAATTGCGAATTGCGAATTGATTCTTGGCAGTGGTAGTTGGTAATATCTGCGTGGATTGGAATTCCTGGTTGTTCATGGCGCAATTTTGATTGAGAATAAGGGGATATTTCGACAAATTGCTGGACTCGGAATTTGTGGGATAGACGAGCAGCTGATATTCCGTGGTGGCAGAGTCCGCCGATGCCGGAGAAAAGTGAGAGGACTGATTTCACTCTTGCGATCGCACTCCTGATAAATTCATCTGGCACTTCAAAAATCCCCAACCGGCCAATGTGATTATAGGGTTATCAATCGCTTGTTTGACAACAAGAGCGCTGATTGATTCAAAATCCACTTGAAAAATGTTCATATCTGCTTGCATTTTTCCACTGTTATAGCGGTCAGTTATATGCTGTTTAATTGCTGGTTTTGATAATCCAGTAGTCAGGTGAATGTAAACTGATGATGTGATTTTTAAGGGCTACTGTAACTATCACTTTCATTCTTGTTATCCTAGAAATGCAAGAGTGCTTTAGTGTGGCGATTGTTACTTATTAAGCGGCAGTCGCTTTTTACTTTGATTGTCAAAAACCTTGAATTTACAATACTTTTGTCATGTGTTTAGTACTCACTAGATAAGTTATTTTTGTCACAAAGGATCTTAAAATATTGCTAGTTGCTTGACTACGTGAAAAGAAAACTTTTGATGTTAAGTATTGGTGATATTTGATGCTTTGCTAAGAACTCGCATCTTTAGATGAGCGTTCGCTACTGTGGTGGAAGCGTTTGCTTTTAGTTTGCACATACGAATGACTTCTTGGCATTTGTGAGGTAAAGGGGAATAGGCATGGAATTTCCCCTTTACCTTTCCCCAACATCTTGGCATTTCAACAGATGAATATTATTACGAAAGAGGAATGTTACATTCTCTAAAGAATAGGGAATCCTAGATTTAAGTAGCAAGCAAATCTATTAGTCAGTTAGACAGGATGAACTTTCAACAGCAAGGCATTCAATCCGGTAACAATTTTTCTGTAAACCAAGTGCTAAAAGTTGATGAAGTCAGTAGAAATGGTCAGGAAATTGAAAATCAATTAGCAGAGCCAGATTTGAAACAGTTGCAAGATAAACTTTTATTACTTATAGAACGAAATCCTTTGCCTTTAATTGAGTGGAATACAGCGTTTCAAGTAATAGAATGGAATCGGGCTGCTGAACAACTATTCGGATACAGTAAAAGCGAAGTACTTGGTTGTCAGATATCAGAAATAATTGTGCCAGAAATTGAGAGAGTACAAGCCATCAAAATAATGGAGTTATTAATTGAAGAGAAAGTGGGAGGTAATAATCTCAGTAAGAACCTGACAAAACATGGAATAGTGATTATTTGTGATTGGTGCCACACTCCGATAACTAACGTTGATGGCAAGGTAACTAGTATTGTCTCAATAGTACAGGATATTACAAAAGTAAAGTCTTTTGAAAGCGCTCTGCGCGAAAACGAAAAGACCTATCAGCAAATTCTTGATGCAATTACAGATATGGTACTGGTTAAAGGTGCTAAATCTCGAATTATTTGGGCAAATAAGGCATTTCGTGATTATTACGGGATGAGCGAGTCACAGCTTCAAAATATGATTGATGCACCTTTCAGCGAACCAGATCACACCCTGCAATATATCAAAGATGATGCTTATGTATTTGAAAGTGGACAGACCCTAGAAATTCCCCAAGAGCCAGTAAATCGGTACGATGGCGAAGTACGCCTATTCCATACAATCAAATCTGCAATCCGTAACGAACTAGATCAAGTGATAATGACTGTTGGCGTATCTCGTGATATTAGTGAGCATAAACAAGCCCAGAAGGAACAGGCGAAGTTGTTGGCAATTCTAGAAGCCGCATCAGACTTTATCAGCACTGCTGACTTAACTGGGCAGGTTCTTTACTTTAATAAAGCAGCTCGTAGAATGTTGGAGCTAGGGGAAGAAGAATCACTTCATGAGAGAAATTTGTCCCAAAATCATCCGAAATGGGCAAATGAGATTATCCAGAATCAAGGATTACCAGAATCAGTTAGAGTCGGTGATTGGGTTGGGGAAACGGCTGTTTTAAAAGCAGATGGACGAGAAATTCCCATATCCCAGCTGATTATTGCTCACAAATCACCTGAGGGGGAAGTTGAATATTTCTCGACGATCGCAAGGGATATCAGCGAACTCAAAGCAGCGGAAGAAACTTTACGGCAAAAAGCGAAAGATTTAGAGCAAACTCTTAAAGAACTACAAAACACCCAAGCTCATTTGCTCCAAAGCGAAAAAATGTCCTCTATTGGTCAATTGGTTGCGGGAGTGGCTCACGAAATGAATAATCCTTTGGGCTTTATTGCTGCCAGTATCAAACAAGCTAAACCCACCTTTGATGATATTGTTGAACACTTAAAGCTTTATCAACAAAAGTTCCCCACTCCCGGAGATGAAATTCTCATCCATGCTGAAGAAATTGACTTGGAATATAGCTTATCAGATTTACCCGAAATGATTGATTCGATGACGATAGCCTGTGACAGGCTGAAAAATATCAGTACCAGCCTCCGCACTTTCTCCCGTGCCGATAGAGATTACAAAGTACCATTTAACATTTATGATGGCATTGATGGTACGATTATAATTTTAAAACATCGTCTCAAAGCCAATAACAGCCGTCCAGCAATTGAAATAGTGACGAACTACAGTAACTTACCTGAAATTGAATGCTCTCCAGGACAATTAAATCAAGTATTTATGAATTTAATAGCCAATGCTATTGATGCCTTGGATGAATCAAATACAGGTCGGAGTTTTGAGGAGATTAAAGCCAATCCTAATCGGATTACAATTACCACCTCATTAAAAGAAAAACAGGTTGAGGTGAAAATTGCTGATAATGGGGTGGGGATGAGTGAATCAGTCAAACAAAAAGTATTTGACCATTTGTTTACCACCAAAGGTGTTGGTAAAGGAACGGGATTAGGATTAGCGATCGCTGGGTCTATTGTTATAGAAAAACATGGCGGAACTTTGGATGTGAATTCTACCTTGGGTGTTGGAACAGAATTTGTGATTACCTTACCGATTCTGGCTCAGGCTCAAAGTTAACTTGGTCGAAAGTGTGATTTCAGTTAACCCCCACTAGCCAATCGCACACCACAGACCTACACCCGTCTGCAAACTTAATCCAAACTTGCCACTGGTTCAGACACCCATTCCCGTAAGGCTCCCCATCAGCATTTCCAACAGCCTCACCAACTCTAGAGACAAGCTCAGGTTCGGAGTTAGGAGAAAGAAGGATAAATGAGTATGGGGATTGAGACCCTACCCAAATAAGTGCTGCTGAATATTCGATTCAGCGAAAACTCAAATCCCTGCTCCCTCTCGGTCGCACTGATGTCAAGAATCTCATGCGCTGAGAAATTGCTTGACCGTCTTAGGTTTAATGTGAGGATAGCGATCGCTCTCAATCCGATCGAGTTTGCCTTTACCCGATACCATCGCGTACATATACTGGTCGTAAACGTACTCTTCGAGTGAACTGGCTGACGCTTTTTTGTTAGCAATCCAAGCTTTCATCTCGGCGATACTGCCCAATGATTTTTCGGTTAATTTGGTGCCCGTCGCCTGTTCATAAGTGGCTTTTAACTGCTTCGAGCTTAGAGTGTCACCTGCGACTGACAATGCCGTGTTTGCCAAGCTTGGGTCGCTCACTGCTTCCGCCACATACTTGGCGGTATCATCAGTAGTGGTAAGATCGAGGGGCGTTTCACCATCGCCCCAGTATTGAAATATCTGATGTTCTAGGTCAAACAGTGGCATATAGGTGATGAATTCCATAAATACCCCGTTGAGAACTAAGGTATATTCCAAACCACTTTGCTGGAGATACTCAAACACTTCCTTCCGCATATCCAGGTTATCATTGTCGCCATAGTCCAGCTTGCGATAGTCTACCGAGTAATCGGAGGGAATGAACCGCTTCACGCCCTGTTGTCTCGCCGCATCAATCAGGTGTTTCTGCCCTGGCACAGTCACGTTATTGTTACCGATCGCAGAGACGACTACATCAACTCCTGCACACGCTGGCAGTAGGGTTTCAGGCTGCATCACGTCGCCTTCGACTATCGTTGCGCCCAAGGCTTTCATTACATCGATCTTTTTACGATTTTCTGGATTGCTGTCGTTGATTGACCGCACCATTGCTCGAATATCAAGGTTGCCTTTGTCGAGTAGAGCCGAAACAATCTTAAAACCCAGCATTCCAGTAGAACCAGCAACTAGAACCGTCAATTGTGTTGTCATGATTTGTTTTGTGAAGTTTACAGAATCTGTTTCTTAACGAGGTGGACTTGCTACCTAAAAAGCAACTGCACATCAGCGATCACCTACCAATTTCACCGCAGCAGACAGCAGTGCGGGTTTGCCAGCTCCCGCGAACCACTCATCCATCGTCAGTAACCCAGGAAATTGCGATCGCAGCAACGCGATATCGGCATTGCCAGCTAATCGCCCCAGATCGACCAGCCTAGCTAGACCGCTAAGGAAAGTATTTTGGTCAAGCAGGCTGTCGGGAAAGGGATGATAGGTAATAGGCATTTGCCACAGAGCCACCTTGCTGGCCTGTAGCACCGAAAACGAGGACTGTTTCATCTCGGTATTTCATGTCTATTTCCAAATAGTAGGTTTTACTCCAACTGCCAAGGCCCATGCGGGTTATAGTCGGCTGTACCGCTCGAGCTGCCAGAGCCAAACTCGAATAATCTGGTGTCGGGTAATTTAGCTTGCAAAACCTTGTAAGAATTTGGTTTTAGCCGCAGGATACTGCTGGGTGACTTGCTCAAGCACTTGATTAGCTTGTTCTCGATCGGGAAAAGGTAGCGAAGCAGGAGGCAATGTGCGCTCCTCTGCGGGCACTGTCGTGGCTATAATCGTGTACTCAAAACCTGCGGGGACATAAGTGTTGAGTAATCGAGCCGTTTCAGAATCGATTTGAAAAGCGTGTTTTGTGCCTCGTGGAATTGACACAAACGATCCAGCAATTGCTTTAATCGGCTGGTCTTCGACAAAGAAGGTGGCTTCGCCTTCGATCATGTAGAAGGTTTCATCTGCCGCTTCATGAATGTGAGGTGGTGCTGCTGGGCCGTGCGGCAACAGTTCTTCTATACAAGAATACTGTCCATCGGTATCTTCAGCAGTTGCCAGCATAATCCAGAGAATGCCCATACCCCAGTAAGCCCGACCTTCGGCACTATTAACTTGAAAAGCTTGTAGCTTGTTTTGTGCGTTCATGTATAAATCCTTTATTTCTATTAGTTGTAATTTATGGTGGCAAAAGCTTAATTTTCATCCCTTGATTGACCTATCTCTAGAAATCGTAAAAGAAATGAAGCTTGACTGTCTTGGACGATCTTGCTTTTTGACAGTACATTATTGCTCTAAGTGCGGAACTGGCTGGGTGAAACACCAAAATGGCGCTTGAAGTGGCGGTTAAGGTGGCTTTGATCGACAAAGCCTACTTGAACTGCAATGTTAGCAATCGAGAGATTTGTAGTCTTGATTAGACGTTTCGCCTCTTTTGTGCGGCATTTGAGTAAATACTGATGTGGTGTTAAGCCGGTCGATTGTTTAAACAAACGGCTAAAGTAATAAGGACTTATCTGCACCATTTCAGCCATGCTTGTCAGGCTAGGATTCTGCGCTGAATGCTGGTGAATATATTCAGTCACTTGTCCTAATCGAGCCTGTGATAATCCATCACAATAGCTTGCAATTTTGGGTTTTTGGGTCGAGTAGTGCCGTAGTAAATGAGCAGAAAGTGCGGTAGCCATTGACTCGGTGTAGAGGCGATCGCAGGCATTCTCAGATTCAAGATTTACTTTTAGAGCAATCCCAATTTGATAAATTAACGGGTCATTTAACTTGAATTGGGGTACAATCTCAAGTCGATCTGGATCGACCACTTCCGCCGCAATCTGCTCGAAAAACTTGGGTTCAAGGTGTAGAGCAATCCACTCGCTTGAATTCTGTAAACGGACTGATACAGGAGCAGTTGCAGGGGTTAAACAAATATCGCCGTTTCGAAAGCGATCGCATCTTAGATGACCATTGAGCAATTGCTCTTTAATCGCGTCGGCGTGATTGAGATGAATTGTGATCAGATGCTGCGAGAAACAATGCTCAGGGGTCTCAAGGGGCTCGTGGTATTGGTAATAGCTGACTCTGACTCCATTCCAGAATCCTTTTTGACTAGCAAGAACAGGCGTACTTGAACCAATTTTTGAAATGAATTCGTCGCTAGCAGCGTCAAGTATTAACGGCTGTTCTGTAGTCATAGTTCTTCTACTGGCTATTGAAGTCTCACCAAATTAAATAAACACTTTGGTTAGAGATAACACTTTTTCTTACCCCCTAATATCTATCTGGAGTTAGGATGAATTACTTCTTGTAGAAGAGCCTCAGCATTTTCTCTAAGCCGATCAAGTCTGTTTGCAGCTTCGTTATGCTAAATACCTGAGTTCGACATAACATAAACGCTTAAAAATGAGTCTTAGTCAATGTTCTATCAATTAGTGATTATTAATGACAATAAGTAGTCAAAATAAACTAATCCAAAAACTGCTATTTTGGAAAATTTAAGTTAAATAATTTAGTTCAATAAAAAGAGTAATTAAACTAACAAAGCAGGTAAATTTTCGGCTTCATTTTTATCTAGCTTTAAAGAGGGTTTTTTCTCTTGAAAAGTATAAGCAATTAAACCTGCAAGTAGATTAACCATAAAATTCTTAACACTCCTATGGCGAGAATGAACAATTTGAGAAATATTTTTTAACTCGTCATTAACAGTTTCAATCAACGACCTTTTACGTAACATCAGTTTTTCCCACAACCCAACCAACTTATTGTTCATGTTTTTCTTAAAGGGAGTAATTAGCTTGATATTATTTGACCAAAGTTCTCCCCATAGCTTTTTAGAAATATACCCTTTGTCTCCAAAAAGATTACCCCATAAATTTTGAGTTAAGGTCGGAACTGGTACTCGGTCATCTGTATTTCCAGGAGTTACTTGAAAAGCTAGTAATTCCCCTTGATCATTAATGATTAAATGGAGCTTAAAACCAAAATACCAAGCGACAGAACTCTTTCCCCAACCTGATAAGCCTCTAAAAACCTTATTTTTTTTTGCTCTCTTTGGATGACAAATTGGAATAGATGTACTGTCAATAAAACTGATGCCAGTAATATTTACTTTGCGAGAATTTAAGTATAAGATTAAAGGCATTAAAGCCTGCTCCATTAATTCAACAAATCTGTTATAGCTTACCAAGCACGGAAATTCTTTTTGGTAATGTTTCAGCAGATTGTCTTGATAATAACTCTTAAAATTTCGATAATTAGAATGATGAAAGTAAATTATTATTGTCATGACTTCACTTAAACAGAGTTGACTTTTTCTTTCTCTTTTTTGATTTTGAGAGGCAATAACTTTAGACTTAAAATTCTCTTCAAAAATCACACAAAAATCATCTATTTCACAAAACAACTTTTCTAATTCCATTATCTATTTCTCTCTCTGAAATAATTACTTTATTTTCAGAGCTTTGCGACAATATTGATGATTGCTGGTAATATTACTTAGTATTTTGTTAAAAAAATTATTTATTGAAGTTGTTAACTAGCAATTATTTATCAATAGCTTAAAATTATTGACAATCACTCAAGCCTAAAAAAAACCTTTAACTATTATGAGCAGCTATTTATAGCTTATTTTCTTACATCGAACTCAGGTTACCTTGTGCATCAAGACGTTCAACTCTAATCATTAACATCGAACGTGTCGCCGCTTTACGGAAATGCAGTTTTTTCCACACGCTAACCCGTACCCGTTTTAGTTTCGGATCATCTACCTCAAAAACAGATGCCGGTTCACCCCATGTTGTTGGTTCATTCAACTTGAATTGATTGCCATGTTTTCTCGGACAGCCAATGCCTGCATAAGCTCCTGGTTCTCCCCATAAGCAAAGATTTGAACGCAACCGTACAAGAATGTCACATGGAATGTTGGCCGTCTTCAAAATGAAAGGAGCGCAGCCATATTCACTGTCCCAAACTGAAATTGGTCTGCTGGGCAGATGTTCACATACCTGTTTTAATTGCCAAACTGCTTTTTCAATCGGATTTTCCCAACTGGTGATCCGCTCATGTCTCAAGGGTAATGCCCAACTACCTGAATCCTCTGGTATCCAAGCAATTGTACTGTATCCTTGACCAATGGTAATAGGTTTATCTCCCGCTATGGATGTCCCACTATGCTCATAAGTCCTCTTGAAGTAGCGTTACTGCATCTGGGCGAGGCCAGTTTGTGTGGTCGCCTGCTAACAAGGGTCGTCCCTCTACTGGTATCTGTTTGATGTATAACTGCATCAATTTCTGTCGCTGCGGTCTGCTATCTTGTAGCGATAAATACTTGGACACTTGCGTCTGAATACTGGTGATAAGGATAAATCTGCTAAGGAATAAACGTTACGGGTCAGGAATATCGCATCTGTTAATTCAAAGCCCACCCTACACATACTGAGATTTTTTCAAAAATTAGATCCGTAATATCTCTAATACAATAAAATAGGGAATTTTTTATAATTAGGGCAAACGCATCGAAATACTGTACCCGGATTTCTCACAAGATCGAGGGAAGAGGCAGAGGGGCAGAGGGGCAGAGGGGATTGAACAAGGCACATTGAACTCTTCTCTGCTCCCCTGCACAAGGTTTTGAGAGATGTGGTGAGAAATCCGGGTGTAATCCATGCCCAGCAAGGGTTTAAAATTCCAGTGCTAAAAATCAACAATCCTTGAAACCTTTCTCCAATAAGTATTATAAAAATAAAATGCGTTTGCCCTGTTTTTGAGAATGAGGACATTGTGCTCCTGAGCGCAGTGTCAACTAATTTTTGATCGTTTTTTATCGGTGTCAGCGTATGAATTTTCAAAGCTCTGCTTCAGATGTGATCATTTCTGATTCTAATGGTGTCAAAGCTGAAATATCCTATGTTCAGGGGATAGAGCATTTAATTGAGGTTGTTCAAGCATTGTCACTAGCACAGACGCTAGAGCAAATAATGGAGATTGTGCGAAAGTCTGCGCGTGAGCTGACTGGGGCAGATGGGGCTACTTTTGTGCTACGAGATGGAGATCAATGTTATTGGATGAAGATGCGATCGCTCCCTTATGGAAAGGGCAACGCTTCCCGATGAGTATTTGCATTAGTGGGTATACGATGCAAAACCGTCAGTCTGTTGTGATTAGCGATATTTATAAAGATGAACGGGTTCCATTTGCAGCTTACCAACCGACTTTTGTAAAAAGCTTGGCAATGGTGCCAATACGAATGTGTAACCCCATCGGTGCAATTGGAACATATTGGGCAACGTTACATCAGCCAACGGGAGAAAAAGTAAAGCTATTACAGGCCTTGGCAGACACAACGGCTGTCGCAATGGAAAATGTGCAGGTCTATAATGAATTAGAACAAAGAGTCCGCAATCGAACTGCTGCACTAGAAAAAGAAATAGAGGAGCATCAAAAAGTTGAGGCAGAAGTTAAGCGCTTATCTCTAACGGATCAATTAACTGGACTGTACAATCGACGAGGCTTTTTTCTATTTGCAGAGCAGCAATTAAAGCTAGTCCATCGGCTACAAAAGTCCTGTTGTCTCTTATTTATAGATATAGATGGATTGAAGCAAATCAATGATACGTTTGGACATGAAGTTGGAGATCGTGTAATAGCTGACGTAGCAGAGCTACTAAGTCAAACCTATCGAGATTCTGACATCATTGCCCGATGGGGGGGTGATGAGTTTGTCGTATTCATTCCTAAATGTTCACCTCATACCAATGCAATTACTGTTCGCCTGCAAACTAACGTTGATTTCTTTAATCAGAATCGAGGTAGAAGTTATCATCTATCGATGAGTATTGGAGTTCAAGAGTGCGTTATAAATGAAGATGTTTCATTGGAAAAACTCATATTGCAGGCAGATGAGTTGATGTACCAGCAAAAACGTGTCAAGCGAAGTTCTAGAATTGATTGAGGGAGAATCCTGGATTTCTCACGGAGAGTGTATTATTTGGTCGTAGCTAGAGTTGTGAACTTTACCCTGATTCCAAAAAACTATGGTTTTTAAGACAGACGTGGTGAATGTAGCAGGTAAAAAATTACTGATTCATGTCGTATTGGGAGCAACGCCCTTGGTTGGTACCCAAGCAGGTTCTCAAATGTGCGCTCGCTGACAATAAAGACATTGGATGATTTCTATGGCTAAATCAACCTTTTGTGCAAGCTATCAAAGCGATGGTTAGCCCTGCTATCCATACCCCTTCTTTAATTCCTCAACTTTAGACCTGAATCCTTACAATTAAAGTACCTGCGATCGGTGCATCATCTGGAAGAACTGGTTTTAATTTTGTGTTATCAAAATTTTTGCAGACATCTAAAATTTTTGGTGATGTCTTTTTGGATTTCGCTTTTTTGATAAAGGCGGTAATATCTTCCCTGGTTGCCCCAAGGTGTTGTAGTGTGCGAATCATGGGGACTGTTTTAGTCATGCAGCCACCTCCATGACCAAATCATCCGGTACTTCAAAAATCCCCAGTTGCCCAATGTAAGGAATCGGTATAATCTCGCGTGGATTCTCCAACTGCCAATGGTACTGAAGAGGCATCCCCCAACCAGACGCAACTTGTGAAAACTTGCAATCAACTATTGTGACAATGCCAATAACTTGACCGCGACGGAGAGAGATTAATTCTGGAATTTCTACCCCCATCCCTTGGCAAAATTCTCTGGCTAGCTGGTACTCTTTTCTGGTACAGGTTTTTGCGGCGTGAATCAGAATGTCGCCGCGATAATGAATAGGCCAGCCTCGGTTTTCGATGTCTTTAAGAGCATAAATTATTGCCCATGCCCAAGGCTGACGGACGGATAGCGCTTTCATGTGGATGCTCCAAAAAATAAATCTAATTATTTAAATTGGAATTCTGATATTTTCGTAGTAATGTAATAGTTAATTTGATTACTATTAACCTGAAAATGAAAGGAAAGTGCTTTTTAGAAATAAAGGCATTCTCATTCTCATGTTCCTAATGAGGTGTTTAGACATGAGAATGTATGCTAATTCAGGATTTGGATAAAATTTTTAATCTTACCACTTACTATAGCAGTAAAGTTGTTGCGAAGCCCGACTATAAGCAACATACAATAACTTATTACGCATCACGTTATCTCGGCAGCCAAAAATATTTGATGTATCAACAAAGCAATTAGTAAATGTTCCCCCTTGAGATTGATGTACAGTAATTGCATAACCGTATTGCAATCGATTCATCAAGCTACCTTTAACTAATAAATTGTAAGTCTCTAAGAACTCGTAATATTCTCGCCAAGCAGAGCTTCTTTGATTTGTAGCTAACTTAAATATTTCTTTCTTGGCATTATTTACTGCATATTTAATTAAATCCCAAGAATCAGGGTGAATTATTGAGAGGGATGCTTCTTTACCCAGATCATTCTTGATTTCAATCCGATAAGTTTTAAATGGACTATGCACTAGATGATGCCTACTACCAGAGAATTCTTTAAAATCTCTTACTTCGCATTCAGCACAAGAATGCATAAAAATTTCTTTTTGCTCCCCAGAGTCGGCATTTAAGAAAATAGGTTCTTTCGCAAAGAGAATTTCTCCAATCTCTATTGGTTCAGCACCCGGATAAAGTGCAGCTCGAATTTGTTGATTCAGATTGTTAACTTGATTATTAGTCCATGCCAAAATCTTGGCTGAGGAGCGAGAAAACTTATAAGCGTCGATAGCTGCTGCTATCCAAGTATCAAATTGCATTTTCTCAATATTACCCTCGCTCTGTAATCGTGGTGGAAATTGAGAATTTAAATTTTGGCGGAGTGCAGTTACATAAGTAGCGATTGCCCCCTCGTACCTCATGACTTGTGTTAATTCCATTCCCAAAGGCAACTGGAAGATTGGCGAAGAATCAACATTATCTTCAATCGGTGGCAATTGTGCTGGATCTCCCATAAAAATAGTAGGAGTCCGCGAGGGAATTAACTTAAAAAGTTCTTGCCCTAACATGGAAGCTTCATCAACTATTACTAAGTCAAATTCGTGATAATAAGGCTCTCTAGAGTAAGTATTTGGTTTGAGTCGTTGCTTTCCATTTTCATCATATTCTCCTCCAGGCATAACATGAAGTAAGCTGTGGAGAGTTGAGATATGTACAGTAAGACCTGCCTCTTGAGCCATTGCGTCCAATACATGTCTTGCTTTATGCGTTGGAGCGCACAAAGCAACTCTTAAACCAACATTTTTATTTTTATCTAAGTCTCGTGTTTTGAAGCAATCCTGAAACGATTGAATTACTCGCTGTACTAAAAACGTTTTTCCTGTACCTGCATAACCGCGCAATACAAATGGCATATCAGGGTTAGAACCATACCAGTCATGGATTAAATCAAACGCTTGCATCTGATCTAAAGATAATCCTTCCCGATGCTTACTTTTGCTCCAGCCAAAATTAATAATTGTTACTGGTTTCAATGTACTTATCTCCAAAAATGAATTCTTTTATGTAACAGATTTTACTCAAAAAAACGGTACTTTGTTAAATCTTGCAGTTAATTAGTTCAAGATTTTTTATTGTTCAGCTATATGTTCAATACTGAGATTTAGCCAAATTTTTAAACTGTCCAAATCTTTCATCAAACAAGAGATTAACAGTCGTTTCACTACTAAACCGGTTTTTCAAAACTGAAACTTCAAAAATGCCTTTTTGGGTAGTCTGCTTGTCGTAGTAATCTTCTCGATACAAACCCAACATTACAGCAGCCTCCTGTTCAAATCCTCCTGATTCCCGAAAATCTGCTTTAGTTGGACGCTTTTCGGAACGTGAATCAACTTCTCTTTTTAACTGTGCTAAACCCAAGACAGCGCAATTGAATTGTTTAGCGATCGCTCTGAGTTGTTTGTTGAGATGGGTGGCGATCAGAGCGAGGATTTTTTCGAGAATTAGGGCAGGGACTTGCAAATCCATCTTCTGATTCATATCGCTTAACCTTTTCTCATGCTAATGTCAAACAAAATAGGAGAGTGTGATAACTCCCTTTCAGGCAAGGCGACAACGCTTGACTCAAGGGAAGAGGGGCAAGTGTCCTTATTTTTTTTGAGTTGTAATAGCCAGGAGCAAGCAATTCAATGCATAGAGGTGTTTGGCTGTTTAGTATACATCGGAGCGCCTAAAGCCCTCAAACCGTCAATTAACTTTTAGTTGAAGAAGAAATAAAAAACGAAAAAACAACAACGGAGAAATTAACAATGGCTGGTAAGTTGATTGACAAAGTAGCAATTGTAACAGGGGCATCGTCTGGTATTGGTGAGGCTACAGCGTTGGCGCTGGCAGTCGAAGGCGCTACAGTAGTAATTGCTGCCCGTCGGAGCGATCGCTTGCAAGACCTAGAAGCCCGGATTACTGGTACTGGTGGGAAAGCCTTATCGATTACTGCTGATGTTTCAGATGAGGCGCAGGTAGAAGCCTTGGTGAACCAAACTCATGCAAAATTTGGCAGAGTTGATATTCTCATCAATAATGCAGGGGTGATGCTGTTAGGTCTGATTGACGGTGCAGATACAGAAGACTGGCGACGCATGATCAATCTCAATGTATTGGGATTGATGTATGCTACTCACAAAGTTTTACCTTTGATGAAGGCACAAGGTGCTGGGCACATCGTCAATATTTCATCGGTAGCAGGTCGAGTTGCAAACGCCGGAAGCGGTGTTTATAACGCCAGCAAATGGGCGGTTGGTGCGTTTAGCGAAGCACTTCGCAAAGAGGTCTATCAAAATAACATCCGCGTCACGATTATCGAGCCAGGGTTAGTGGCAACAGAGTTACCGCAGCACATTACGGATTCCTCTGCAAAAGAGCAGGCAAAAAACTTCTACGGTTCGGTCAAAAATCTGGAGAGTGAAGATATTGCCAATGCGATCGTTTATGCCGTCACACAGCCGTCACACGTTAACGTCAACGAAATCTTGATCCGCCCAACTGAACAAGAACGGTAATTATAACTTCTGTACTTTAACGTACTTTACAATATATTCTTGTTCCTAATTTTGAGCGACTTCACTAATAATCGTTTGTAACAGAGAATTTATATTTTGTGGCTGAAAAGCATTAAGTCCAACCGAACTAAATCTTTGAATTGCTTGTTGATATGGTTTTTTATCATCGTAGCCTTCCTCGAAGTATTGATTATTATAATATCCATAAAGAATAAAACTAGAATCAATCATTCTGATAAAAGGTTCCGGTTGAGCAAGAGATTTTGCATTATTAAATAGCTGAATTAGATAGATATAAAAGTAAGTTAAAAAATCCTTAATTTCTTGCCGAGAAAATTCTGACTCAAATGCTTGAACTCGCATTTGATTATTGTAAGTATCTGCTTCGTTCTCAAATAATTTATAGGTATTATATTCAAACCATCCACGAGAATCAAAAATTTGTATTAAATAAAAAAAATTACCTGCTGACTTTTTAACTATTAGTAATAGGGGGAAAATAAATGAGCCTTTCTCGCCATCAAATAAAGTACTACTATTGCCAAACAGCCGAGTTAAAGTAATAAATAATTGTGCCAAATTAAGATTAGCTTTGTTATCAGGTTCTGAGAAATAAAGCTCCTGATAAAGGGTAAAATTATGTTTAATATCAATACTATTTACTTTGAGTAGTCTGTATTCAGCATCGTCTAGTCTCCAAAGTTCATATTTAATATTGTTTAATTCCAGTTCAACTTTAATACGTTCTCGAATTTGTCTAACTACTTGTTTCATATATTTTACTCTAATTTATTAAAAGCGTAGTATTGTTGTAATGGAATGAATCAATTTTAGATTATTTCGCTAGTTATGGTTTGCAAAATATTATTGACATTCTGCGAAGTTATGGAACTAATACCAATTGACTCTAAACTTTCAATAGCTGCTAGATATTCTGATTGAGATTGGTATTTCTCCTCAAAATAATGCTCATCTTTATAGCCATAAAGGATAGACTCAGAACCAATCTTCTTGAAAAACTGCTCAGATGGTATCAAGAACCTTTTACTTTGAAAACAGCCCTCAAGATAACCATAAAAATAACTGATAAAATAGTTGATTTCTTGGCGAGAAAATTCTATTTCAAAAGGTTCACGAAGTATTTGAGTATCATAACCTTCTACTTCAGCTTCCAGAACCCTGTAAAAGCTAATATACAGTGTACCCCGATCATCATAAATATTAATTAAATAGAAGAATCTGCCTTGTGCTTTTTCTAAAACCAATAATACTGGAAAAGAGAAAGTACCTTTCCAATCGTCAATCCAATCACTGCTATCACCAAACAAGTGCCTTAAGCAGACATATAATTCAGCTAAATTGAGTTTATTTTTGTTCTCGCGTTCGGAAAGATACAAGTGCATATAAAACATATAATCATCTTTAATAGGAAGACTTTTTTGCCGAAGTTTTCTAAATTCAGCATCATCCAAACGCCAAAGCTCGTATGTAATATCTTTCCGTTTAAGCTTAACTTTACTGCGCTGTTTAATTTGTCTAACTATTTGCAACATGATAATTAATTGGCTCCAGCTTTCTAGTAATAATGTACTATATTAATGTTTTAGTTCCAGCTTGACAACATGGTTAATGAAAATCCGCAGACAGAATTTGATAGCCCGTGGAAACAGATACTCCAACTGTATTTTGAAGAGTTCATGCTGTTCTTCTTTCCCCAAGCTCATAGCGAAATAGATTGGACTCAAAAGCCTGAGTTTTTGGATCAGGAGTTACAACAGGTAGTGCGTGATGCGGAACTTGGAGAGCGGCTGGCAGATAAATTGGTGAAAATATACCGAACTGATGGCGAAGAATCCTGGATACTTGTGCATCTGGAAATTCAGAGTCAAGAAGAAAGCAACTTTGCAGCTAGGATGTTTACCTACAACTACCGCATATATGACAGATACAAGCGATCTGTTGCATCCTTGGCAGTTTTAGGTGATGAGCGTTCAAACTGGCGACCGAATCAATTTGGTTACAATCTTTTTGGCTGTACGGTTGAGTTCACATTTCCAATTGTCAAATTGTTAGACTATCAACAACGTCAATCAGAATTAGAAGCCAGCCGAAACCCTTTGGCGACTGTGGTGATGGCACATCTAAAGGCGATGGAGACACGTAATGATAGAATAGAGCGCAAGCAACAGAAATTGGTTTTAGTGCGTAGATTGTACGAACAAGGCTTAAGACGGGAAGATGTTATTAACTTATTCGGTTTTATTGACTGGATGATGACTCTACCAGCGCAACTAGAGGAAGAGTTTTGGCAAGAATATCGTGATTTCGAGGAGTCTTTAAGTATGCAGTATGTTACTTCTGTTGAACGATTTGGTATTGAAAAAGGTAAGCTTGAAGCTTTGTTAAAAGGTATAGCCTTGGGATTAAAGCTCAAATTTGGAAAATCGGGTCAAGATTTATTCCCTGAAATCGAATCTATCCAAGATGTAAGCTTGCTAGAAGCCATCTTGGAGGGGATAGATACAGCGAGTACTGTCTCACAATTGCGTCAAATTTACCAGTAGCACACAATAGACACGCAATCCAGTTGTTTGATCTGCACCACTAAGGGTCATTTAGTTTCAGGCAATTGGTGTGAGTTCTTTGGAGATACTAACCTCCAGGTAAAGGACTAAAATAAAAAGTAGTAGAAGTGACTGAATCGTTCGCTTGAGAAAAAACACTTGTAGTGTGGCAATGTCCAAAAATAAATCAGCTAAAAAACAAAAATCAAATGGATTTGACAGCCAATTTCAACAATTAAGGATTGGGGAATTTTATCGCTTAATGTCCCAAAAATATGGGGTTGGTTGCGTTGTGATTAATTATTTAGCTCACCCAGCAACAGGTGATTTGTTCAAAGTAGCAACCTACGCATTACCGACTAGTAATGATTTACTGCCAATGGATAGAATTGTTGTGGCTGGACTTAACCCAAAAGAATCTATCGCATACGTTCGCTTAATTAGTATCCAGTCAGAATCAGTTTTAGCTGTTACGCACATGAGCGCTCCAATTATGGATGAGGTCGTAAATGTGAATATCAACGACGAGATAACACTTTTTAAGTAGGGTATTCAAGAGGCAGAAACCAGCAAGCCAGATAACAACATAACCCAGATATCAATTCCATAGAGCATGGTAGTATCTGGGGGTGTAAATCAAGGCATTTAAATGGCAATAGAAGTCCATCCATCATCCTTTCGTTGCGACTGTGGACATGACTCATATTTCTTTGAGAATACCGTTAGGGAGATGAAAAACATGAGCATCCATAAACAAGTCCGTTTAAGCGACTCAGAAGATAACGAACACACAATTGTTTTTTTCAAGGGCAAGGCGATAGAGATTGTTTGCCCCAAACTCAGAACTTGCACAATTACCGACTCACAGTAACGCTTTTGATGAAACAGTGAACTACTTTGACCTAAACCCCCACCAACCAATCGCACACCACAGACCTACACTCGCTCCCAAAGTTAACCCATACCTGCCACTGCCCCAAGTATGCGTTCCAATAAGGCTCACCATCAGCAACACCGACAGCCTCCCCGATTGTGGAGACTAGCTGTTGGTAGAACTTGCCAACACTGTCGAGTCCTTGGCGTAATTTCAGGCTTAACCCCTTCCATCCAAGGACAAGAGGATCTTCCACTTGGGTAAATGTTTGGGAATTGTCTTGGGATTGGGTGTCAATACCTGGTGTTTGTAATTCTATATTGTTCGTGACTGACACCGAATCCCTTAAAAATGCTTCATCCCGATTTAACCACTGCTTAAAAATCGAATCACGCTGATCATCAGGTGCAACAAACTGGTAAACGCACTCCCGATTTTCACGCTTACCCAATCGACCAACATAATCCAATTTCAAATCAATCTTGGCAAGTAATTTCTGTGCGATCGCCACGGGAGTAAGTTTTTCCGAGATACTAACATTCAAGTAATTCTTGATAACGTGCCGATGCGTTACTGCCAGTGCTTTAAATTCCTGCATTGCCTCGTCAGAAGAACGCAACTGCTCCCCAGGCGTGAGCAACTGCAATAGATTCAGTTCTTCTAACAACAGTACAGCAGGTAACATCTGCCCCTTGTTAAAATCCGGTTTCCAAACCGAATTCTCCCCAGCCTCTAACTGCGCTGCTGCCCTTTTCGCATCACGGTTTGTCAGAAACTCTCGCCCCAGCGTCAAATAATAGTGCATCCGCAGTTGAGGATACCAACCGTCGTCATCCTTCTCGACCAAATCAGGGGTTACGTCAATTTCATAGCGACGAGATAATTCAGCCTTGCGCTGCTGATGTCGTTCAGTTTTGGTTTTCGCCCTTGTGTCAAGGAGCTTCTTGAGTTCAGCATCAGAAATGCTAAGAGAATCCGCGATCGCTTTGCACTCCGCAGTATACAGTTGCTCACTTGCCGCTTTAACCGACTCGATTACAGCCCCACTCTCATCATCCGATGCATCGTCGGCATCAATAACGGTGTAACCATCCTCGACCAATCCCGTAAGCACAGATTCTCGATAGCGCCGCATCTCCACGTTAATCACAGAACCACGTTTACCCCAAGTCTGCAAAGATTCGGGCTGAAAATTCTGGTCAACATAGCTCAAATCCGCATTATCCGCCGCCGACAACAGAGCAATGTTCGCTTGTGTTGCGACGTGTTGGCTTCTCAACAATCCTCCTATCGTTGTAGAGCCATTCCCTACAACCGACATCCCCCACTCTCTCACCCAGATATGGCGGTCAACAGTTTCCCTAACCCTTGCCAACATCTGCCGCACAGAGTTAACAGGCTGTACTCCTTGAAAAATCCCCCAGACAGCACTGAAATGCCCTCGAATGTCGATGGATACCCCAGTTTCAAGACTTGGAGAGGCGATAACCAAATCATACTGAGTAAGAATTTCGTTCAAGTGAGCGATACAACCGAAGGCCGCATGAGATGGATCAGCAACAGATTCACTGTCAATTCTCAGGATTCGCAAGTGAGAGTATTTACGGCGAAACCGTTCCTCCAATGCTTGGGTTCCCCACTTAGACTTAGCCTTTTGAGCAGAGCAACATAGTAAATGATGCCCACCAAAAGCTATCGCCTTGTCTAGCGCTGCGATGAGATTTTTCGGGTTAGTGCCAGAATAGTTGTAACAGTTGCCAGCTACGTGCCGATAATTGTTGACGATGACGAATGGGTTAACCCGATATTCACCAGCAAGTGATAAAACATACTTTACATCTGTATCTGACACATCGGCAGAAGATAGGTAAATCTTTCCTTGACTACTGCCCAAAACATTCTGTACTAATTGCTTGAGGTTTTTGAGAACAGACACACGCCGCTTCTGCACTTCAGTACCAGAGTTGAGTAAATGCCAGAACACTTGGTCACATTCATCAATAATAATGACATCATTTGACCAATCGTTAGGGTTGAATCGCGCCTGACTTTCCTGATGCAGCGAATCAACGCACACCCCATATCCCAACAATGTGCCTGTTTCATTCGTGCGGACTTCAGTAACATAGTTAACACCGAAGCGATTACACAGCGCCTCACCCAGTTGAATACGGTGGGTGATAATTAATACCCGTCTCTCTTGGTCGTGTGCTTTTGCCACCTCAGTTGCCAGCCATTCGGTTTTACCGGTTCCCTTTGGAGCCTTGAGGATAATCAGTTTTTCGCCTTCGGGGACGAGCAACTGACCCAGGAATCTTTGGTTGAGTGCGATCGCTGGAGGATAAGTCAGTAGAGTAAACAGCTTAATCTCCCACAACTCCAGTGCAACGGCAGTGTTATAGAGTGCATCAAATGCCGGCTGACCCAAGGCATAGATAAAATCATCAACACCTTTCTCTGCACCTGACGGTAAATCAATCACTCGCAAGGAACAGCCCTCGTTTACCAGCAACCGTCCCATGCGACTGATAGCGGTTCTCACCCGTTGAACTGTCTCAGGTTTGTTGTCCTGGTCAAAGCAAATATTAACAAGTCTCCCCAGTGTTGCGAAATGTTTCAAATCTGGAATGAGGTTTGGCTTACCGATGCCAGTACCGTACTCATCAGTAGGTGTGCGGTATCCAGCGTTAACACCGGGAATTGCGATCGCAGCATAACCAGCAGTCAGTAATGCCCCCGCTTTCTTGACACCTTCCACGATTGTGACTGGTACATTATGCCTCCAAACCCAGTGCCAGAAGCCACCAGGGTGTTGCAAATCTTCTTCGGTGATGGGGATGCCGCTACGATTTGAAACTTTCACCCAAATGCGATTCGGGACTAGGAGGAAGAAGGCGCGTGTTTCTTCTCTAAATGGGTGTTCGTATTTGATGAATTTGTGGATCTTTTGGCGGTCACGTCGGGGATGGTCGGGTTTGAAACAGCCCCACATCATTACGGCGTAGTTGTTGAGAGGGTCAACGCCACTACACCACCAGCCGCCAAGTTCAATGTGCTGGTACTTCTTCAAATCGCGATCGCGCAATCGTCCATCATTGCGACGGGAGATTTTAGGACTGTAGAGCAGATATTCGTAAGGTGTTGTGCTGTAGAGCGAACGCACATTCAGAGCAATGATTTCTTCGTCAACCCCGCTACTGAGCCACTCTTGTAAGTGCTTGGCTTGAGAATCGGTTTCATTTATACGAAACATGACTGTATTTCCTCTCTTTTTTGACGCATGAAGATGGAGCGGCACTTGAATCTGTGCCGCCGTTAAAGCTTTTAAGCAGATGAAAGATTAAAGAGTCAGTCAGAGTAAAAGTTTTTGTTAGCTTTTACTCTTCAACTTTTCAAAGACAAAACAAGTAATATGGGTCGGACTCACTGGTCGGCATTGCAACAACCGGAATCAAAATATTGTCCCTTTGAAAACAAAAGTATTGCAGGGCATCTCTCATCAAAACACTAACCATCTTCCCGAATTTTCTCGTGAAAAC
>LXQE01000178.1:721-52587 GCA_003326195.1 Nostoc punctiforme NIES-2108 | reverse complement strand
AATCTTGAGCTATATGAAAGTAAGTTCGATATTCGCGCCAATATTGTAGGCAAATTAGAACTTGGTCTTCCCAAGCCACCTTTTGAGGACAGCCTCGTGTTTGTTTGAGACTAGCAGCATCTCGCAACATCTTGACCATCTCATCAAATGTACGCCGTTGCACCCCAACTAAGCGCTTGAACTCTCGGTTCGATAACTTCTTTGTTTGCTCGTATCGCATGGGTAGATGGAGTCAAAGTACAAAACCTTTTACTTTACCATAAAATAATTTTGCAAGAGGTCTAATACTCTTCCAAAAGGCAATCCATGACCGTGAGATTAGTAGATTGATCTGTTTCAAAAAGGGATGTCATCTGCTTCTTCTAAGTAAAAAAATTTTCTTCTGGTTGATTCAGGCAAATCCTCTAACCTTAACTTAATAGGTTTTTCACCTCTAATTTTAATATCAAGATCAATAAATATCTGTTCTAGCAATGTACGGCTTTCTGGATCAGTTTCGCCTGCTTGGTCTAATTCTGCAAATTCATCATCCTCAAAACATTTCGTAAAATACAGTTTTAAAGTTTCCTCAAGTTCTGAGTTTAATTTTTTATGAGAACCATCTACTAATTCTTCACTCTCAACTTGCATTTTACCAGTGCCAAAATTTGCTTCCAAAAGGGTTTTTATGATTAATGCTTTCTCAATTTGAAATTGATTAATAGCTTTGAGTACGTCGCGATAATCCAAAATATCTTGCTTGGGATTGAAATTAAGCTTACCTTGGATGATTTTATTAATTTCTTTATTTGAATAAGAATTTTGCTTTTCTAGCAAAACATAAATAATTAATCTATCATATTTCTTATATAATTCATATTCGATAAATTTATTTAATGTGTGCTTTATCTTGCTAATATTAGGCGTAGCTGTAATCTGAAAAGCAACTTTTGCTGTTTCATCACCTAAATCAATACCAGGAAAGTTGCTACCTTCTGTAAAATTCAAGTTTTTAATATTTTCAAAACCGTAAATTTCTGCAAAGAGAGGTATTAATACATTCTCAGATACTTTGTTTATATCTGTTTTCTCCATCGCTGTAGCAGCCTTGATCTCTGTCACAAAAAATGACATTAAATTTCTTATTCTCTGTTGCGTTTGCTCAAGATGCATGTTCTATATTGCTATACCTACTATATGAATTGAGTTTTGATTCGCTTCATTGTAGCAAATTAACCAAAATACACGTATATGTTTGGCAGCTACTTACGCTTTTAATTGGAGCGTGAGTAGCAATAGACCCCAAAGCTGAGATCAAGCTGCAATGCTATCGGTTTAATCTTTCCCTGATTTGCGATTACCCAGGATCCAATACCGCGCAAGAAAAATGCGAGGAATATGCTCTCAAAACCTTTGATATTGCTGGGCTGTGCCAACCATTGATAAGAAATGCAGCGCTAAAGTTTCTTACTTTAGTCATTGTTCAAGCTTTTTTACCATTTGCTGCTTTGAGGCGATCGCTACAAAGTTTGAAGGATTAGCTTACTTTCTTATGGTTCCCATTTGAACACAGATGCGATCGCTCCACTTCCAAAACCAAAAGATGGAGCCATGCAGAACATAGCAAAAACAGCCCTCAATTTATTGAAAGGTGCGTTGGCGTAGCCCGTCGTAGACATTGCTGATTTGCCTACTACGGTGAAGCTAGTTGAAGTCTGTGGTAAGCTTTTACCTGTGATTACTAAGTTTTTCGGCTTACCATAGCTAAAATTACTCTACTTCTGGGTCGATACCCATTGCCCTGAGCCGTTCTGCTAATTGTGCAGCTTTTCGTTCAGCCTGCTCTGCTCTTTGCCTTTGCAACCCAGCTTCTTCTTGACCAATCAGTAACAGATTTCCTTCTAAATCCCACCAGCGCAACCAAAATTGCTCAGGATTATTCAAGTAGCTTCCTTGCCATAACCCTAGTTCTACTCCTAAAGGAGGAATCGGGTAGTGACCTCGCTCATTAGGCTGCATTTTATGGTAACAAAAATCTACCAGGTGATAAACTTCCAGTTTGTCATTACTAATTTCATAAATCGCATAGTAGGGAATTCGGATTATTCGCTCATATACCCAGAATTTACCCGGTTTTGCACCTTCCCGACTACCAGCTAGGGGTAAAGGAGTGACATCTCGTTCTTCATCACCATTACCACTAGCTAGTTCTATAGCAATCAATGGCGGTATGTATTCCCGCCACAAAACATAGGAGCGACGGTTTTTGCCATCTAGCCTTGGTGGTACACCAGGGACATAAAACCAATCCGGTGCTGCTGCTCCTTTTTCTGGTGGTTCAGTCTCTCGCCAATAAATACCACAATCTTGACCAATGCAATACTGTCCATCTGGATGTAGGCGTTGCAAAACTTGAGCAATTGAGTCTGTCAAAATGACGGTTTGGGGATGCTCTTGAAAGTTTTTCACAAACGTACCATCCGACTCTGGTAGTTGAGTGTGATCGGGAAACTGAGGCGGTATGCCAATATCGGCAAGTGTTTCACTCATACTTTGAAAAGTATTGCAGCTATTTATTTAGTGCTTGACGCTTCCCATAAAGTGTTACTAACTAGTATAACACCTTGCTCTGTCTTGATTTCAGTGCTTTTACCCTGCCAGAACCCCTTTAATTGCGGGTAGAAATATATGAAATCTGATATTTTGAAACTGTATGTATTTTAAAATAGGCGGCATGGTGGGAGCGATCGCTATTTTATTGAGTAATGGCAGTGCAATCGCCCAAGATGCACAAAGATATATCACTGTAGGGCATGATAAATTAGGAAACAGCGTAGCTCTGGATACGGAAACTATAAAAGGCACTACATACAAGCTTTACGGAATGTATGGTGATGGCATTTTCGAGACTACATTCGATGCTTCGTGCAAAGAATCGCGGCTTTTTCGGAATCGCATTGCCATTTATGGATCGAAAGGACAGCTACTTCAAGAAGATCGAGAAAAAGGAGAAATACCTTTTGTAGCTAATTCTTCACCAGGTAAAAGAATGCAAATTGTTTGTCAAAAGATTGGTGCAAATGGTTGGTAGGTAATCATTAAAAAGACAGGAGGCAGGAGATAAAAACTGCTCAGGAAGATGATTTCAGGGGCTGGCATTTGTACATTTCATGATGTCCAGCCCATTTATTTCTACCTGTAGATTAGGTAGGGACTGAAGAAGATTTAATTAAGTAAATTAAAGCAAATTTTCATTACAGAAAGTTTAAATCTCTCCCTTCGTCGGTGACTTCCCTTTCTCTTGCCTCCTGCCTCCTACTTAACTAAGGACAAAACAACGTGTCACGCGTATCTCTTCCTGTAGTTGGATTAGTCCCTTTGGCAAGTTTGCACAATTTTTTTTGCTCATCGGGACGCAGCAGCGTATCGGTAAAATCTGCCCCATCAATGATTGCACCATCAAATCTGGCGTTAGCAGCAAAGGCACCCTCCAACAGTGCATTTGTCAAATTTGCTCTGACTAAACGAGCTGAGTCTAAAGTGGCATTTCTCAAATCAGAACCCTCTAAATTCGCAGACTCCAAATTTGCTGCAAAGAAACTGACACCGTTCAAATTAGCTCGGCTGAAGTTGCTCTGGCGAAGATTAGCTTTAGTAAAGCTAGAGTCTGTTAAATCACGTCCTGAAAAATCAGCCTCAACCAAAATTTCCTTATTATATTCGAGTGCCAAAGCTGTTGGAGCAAAACCGACCGTTGCGGTGATGCTAACCATTCCCCACAGGAATAAGCTGAGTATGCTTACCCAAATGTGATGGTTTGTTTTACGCTTCAATTCCAACTCAGTGCTGGATAAGTTGAGTGTAGAACCCGTTGTGCGTAGGCGTAGTCCGCCGCAGGCATCGCTTAACCTAGAATTCACAGAATTCATGATATTTATTAGTCAATGGCTAACCTTCCTCCATCTCATTATCCAGATATTGGTTCATTAGGAGAAGACCTAGTAGCCCAATGGTTGCAATCTACTGGTTGGATAATTCTCCATCGTCGCTTTTCTAGCCGCTGGGGGGAAATTGATATCATCGCTGAATATGATAGAAAAGCAGAGGAAGCAGGGGAGCAAGGGAGCAGGGGAGCAGTAGAAAAACTCAGGACTCAGCACTCATTATTGGCATTTGTTGAAGTCAAAACCCGTAGTTCAGGTAGTTGGGATGCCGGGGGAAGAAGCGCAATCACTCCACAAAAGCAAGCAAAAATCTGGCGTACAGCTGAAATATTCTTAGCCCAGTATCCTGAGAAGGCAGATTATTCTTGTCGATTTGATGTTGCTATTGTCTACTGTCAAAGGATGTCAAAAAATCTGACTGGAGTTACAGCAAACCAGGAAGCTCTAGCTACTTCATCAGTACCCGGATACAAGTTTAAGCTGCAAGAATACATTCTGGCAGCTTTTGACTCTTCAATTGATAATGGTTAATTGGTAATTGATAAAATATCTTAATTACCAATGACCAATAATTTTGTAGTGGCGTTACAACCAAAAGTGTCACGCCAAAGTTTCTGGACAGTAACCTAAGCCCCGGACAAACTGTTGCCTGAACGCTTCAATTTCGTCTCTTTCTGGGCTACCATGAGAAACGATCGCTACCTGATAGCGACGCATCACATCCACAGGGCACTGTCCCGCTTCCAAACTCCAAAGTGCCATTTGCACCCTCATTGGCGGTTCGTAGCTAATTCCTAATTCATTTAGAAAAGCCCGAAAGTCGCCATCTTCTTGGGCCGAGACTTGACCTTTGAGTTTGATCCTAACCACCCAGCCATCAATTTGATGAATTACGGTGACGAACGAAACTGGTGTCTGGGGTCTAGCGTGGAGGTGTTGAACGACCCTCAGGGTTAGACTGGCATTTGCCAGATAGTACAAGTATTCCATGTTTGTTGGTGCTTGGGATCAAAGCCAATCCTACATATCTATATTCGTCAATAAGTCCCTGTTCCCGGTAGGGTAAAAGCCCCCGTTTTTAGATGGGGAGGTTTACCCAATTTTTATGTTAATTTTTCCGTGTTACTTAATAGTAACAATCTTATAGCCTAGCGACAAAACTGAGCGAAGATGCCTTAAAGTTCCTTTATAAGGGAAAACTTAACCTAGCCTTTTTAAGAGAGTATAAATACTAAATAAAGCAAAAACTAGTACAAGCCAATTTGAAAGATACTTCTAGCCCACAAGAAAAAGATTTGGAATTAGATTGCTCGGTAGCTGGCTATGACTACAAACTACCTCCAGAACTCATTGCCCAAAACCCAGCAGTTCCTAGAGATAGCTCACGGTTACTGGTGATTAATTCTCCGACTACAGGCATCGAAGCAGCACCTCTACACCATATTTTCCATGATTTGCCTGCACTGCTGCGCTCTGGTGATTTGTTGGTTATGAACAATACAAGAGTCATTCCAGCGCGGCTTTATGGTTATAAATCCACTGGTGCGAAAATCCAGGTGTTGCTATTGGAAGAACGGCAGCATAACTGTTGGTTAGCTTTAGTTAAGCCAGGAAAAAGCTTTAAACGGGGAGCTAAGATTATTTTTGAACCAAGGGAAGCGGGGATTGGGCATTCAAAAGAGGCAGAGGGGCGGGGTGCGGGGGGCAGAGGGGAAAATTCTCCCTTACTTCTTGCTCCTAGCCCTCAGCTAACGGCTACGGTTCTAGAAACAGACGCAGCAACCGGGGGGCGTTTGTTGCAATTTGATGTACCAGAGGGAAAGACTTTGGTGGAACTGTTAGAGGTATTTGGTGAAGTACCGTTACCACCGTACATCACTACCTCAGAAGCTGCTGATGAGCAGTATCAGACAGTTTATGCTAAACAACCAGGAGCGATCGCAGCTCCGACGGCAGGATTACACTTTACCCCAGAATTATTACAAAAGTTGCGCGATCGCCAAATCAATCAAGCTTTTGTGACGCTGCACGTTGGTGTCGGCACATTTCGCCCTGTGGAAGTAGAAGACGTAACTACCCATCAGATGCATGAAGAATGGATTGAAGTTCCCGCCGCTACAGTAGAGCAAATCCGCGCCACGAAAGCTGCTGGTGGTCGAATTATTGCTGTAGGAACAACGGCAGTACGGGCTTTAGAAGGGGCGGCTCAATCGGGTAATTTACAACCTTTTTGCGGAAAAACAGACTTGTTTATTTATCCCGGCTACCAATGGCGGGTGGTAGATGGTTTGATTACGAATTTTCACTTACCGCGTTCCAGTTTGTTGATGTTGGTAAGTGCCCTAATTGGCAGACAACGATTATTGAATATATACAACGAAGCGATCGCTTTTGGATATCGCTTTTATTCATTCGGTGATGCCATGCTAATTTTGCCGTCAGCTGTGGGAGTGGGAAGTTAGGAGTACAGACGCGATTAATCGCGTCTGTACAAGAGTTAAGAGTTAAAAGTTGGAAATTGAGAATTTTTTCTTTCGTGGTGGGTACTCTGACTTATGAGGAGTTAAAAATAAGTACAGGTCTGCTATTAATGTCTGAAAAATACCTATTTTCTCATTGGTTAAATTTATTTTGTCAGGTGACACTCGGTAGCTGTTCTGCATTTTTGATTTTGGCTGCACCAACAATTACTAATTTCCCAGTCAGCAAGCTGCTGGCAGAAACTGCAATTTCTCAGGATCTCGAAGCAGCTAGCTTTTTCCAGCAGGGAGTCACGCGCTATAACCGCCAAGACTTACAAGGTGCAGAATATGCCTTTCGTCAAGCGTTGCAGCGAGATCCTAACCTTGGGGTAGCACGGAATTTTCTCGGTAATATATTTATGGAGCAAAATCGCCTGGATGTAGCTTTACAAGAATTTACAGAGGCGATAAAAGTTAATCCCAATTTTAGCGAAGCTTATTACAACTTAGGGTTAGTGTTGCATCGACAAGGAGAAAAAGATGCAGCAATTACGGCTTATCGCCAGAGCTTGGTGATAGATTCCACAAGGGTGGCAGCACTGTATAATCTGGGTTTGTTGCTGTATGAACAAGGAAAGTTAGAGGAAGCGATCGCTGCATACCAAAAAGCAATTAATCTAGATGGCAGCAATGCCAATGCTTATCTTAACTTAGCGATCGCCTTGCAACAACAAGGTCAAATAGAGCCTGCGATCGCCAATTATCGCCAAGCTTTGAAGCTAGATCCTAAAAATGCCACAGCCTACAGCAATATGGCAAATTTGCTAGCAATGCATGGTCAAGCTTCTGAGGCTATTTCTGTTTATCGACAAGCTATTCGCCTAAATCCGAAAAGCGCCTCAACTTACTATAACTTGGGAGTAACTTTATATAATCAGGGCGAGTTCAAAAAAGCCAGTGGAGTCTTGAAACGCGCTCACAATGAATATCGTGAGCAAGGCAACATTGAACAAGTCCAGAAAATTGAGCAGTTAATGCAGCAAATTGCTCAGAAAAGTGGGCAGCAGCAACCTCAAGCCAATCAAACAGCTACTCCTTCTCAGAGTTCAGATTCTACAGTACAAACACCTGAGCCACAGACGCAAAATCAACCAGAAACGCCCGCGAACCCTGGCGATGTGCCTGTCTCAGTTGAACCACAATCCACTTCAACAAGTCCCTGACAATAAAAAACTCAGAGTTAAGGCGATTTGCCCTCATCTCCCAACCCCTTCTCTCAATTTTGGGAAAAGGGGAACGAATTTCAAAGTCCCTCTCCCAAGCTTGGGAGAGGGATTTAGGGTGAAAGCTCATTGATTTATGCAATAAGTCTATTCTCTATTAAAAAGTTTTGGAGATTAGGTTTGAGTAAAAGTTGCACACGGCATAACTCCTAACTCCTAACTTTTTTAAATCGGCAAACGATTAATATCTTTATTGCAACCAATAACAACCATTGCTGAACCACGCTCTAAACGCTTGGTAGCGTCAGGATTAATTTGAAATTTCCCATCCTGGCTTACTGCTAGCAAATTTAAACCGTAGCGGTTACGAAGTTGAAGTTCGGTGATGGTTTTGCCGTGAAATTCATCAGGCACAATCAACTCTACAATACTGTTATCTGGGTCGAGGTCAAACCGATCTAGAATTGCTGGTTTGGTAAGAGTACGCGCTAGGGCACAACCCGCTTCATACTCAGGAAAAACAACATGATCTGCTCCTACTCGCCGCAACAGTTTACGGTGGACTTCACTAGAAGCTTTAGCAACTACGTGAGGTACACCAGCCTCTTTCACATTTAGAGTGGTTATGATACTTTCTTGAACGTAGTTGCCAATCGCGACAATTACAGTATCAAATTCAAAAATTCCAGCTTCTTTGAGTGCGGCTGGTTCTGTAGAGTCTAGTTGCAAAGCATGACCAACTATTCCCTCAGTTAATGCTTCTGAAACTCGTTTTTCATCAATATCTGTTGCCAGCACTTGATAACCAAAATTATGCAGTGTCGAACAGACAGACCTACCAAAACGACCTAACCCAATTACAGCAAATTGGTGGTTATCTTTACGTAAACTGCGAAAAAAACTTAATGATGACAGATTCACCCTTTTTATCCTTATAATGGCTCCCTGTATTTAGGGCAAATAACGGTTATACCGCTTGAATTAAAATTTTATTATTGCCTGACAATGTATATTTTATCAGTTTGGGCATTAGTTATTATTTTTCCTTCATTTTTATTCCCTGTCCCTAATTATCCCACGAGTAAATTTTCTTCAGGATAGTGAATTCTGGTAGGGCGGGGATCTCCTAGTACGGCAGACATCAGTAGTAAAACGCCTACTCTTCCAACGTACATAGTGATGATTAAGATCAGCTTTGCTGCTGTAGAGATAGTTCCTGTAATGCCTGTAGAAAGACCCACGGTAGCGAAGGCTGATACTACTTCAAACAAAATTTGAATAAAATCTAATTCTGGATCTGTGAGGCTAATTAAAATCGTGGCTAAAATCACGGCAGCTACCGATCCTACTAACACACCTACAGCTTTTAAAATTAAAGTTATTGCTATCTTGCGATCGTATAACAAAACTTCTTCTTTCCCCCGAAGAATCGTTTTTGTACAACTGGTTAGAACTCTCAAAGTTGTTGTTTTCAAACCTCCCCCTGTACCGCCTGGACTTGCACCAATAAACATCAGCGCAATTGTAATAAATAGACCAGCAGTGGTCATTTTGCTAATATCTATGGTGTTAAAACCAGCAGTTCTGGGAGTAACTGATTGAAACCAAGCTACTAATATCTGGTCGCGTAAATTTAGAGAACCAAATGTTTCAGGGTTTCTAATTTCTATACAGAAAAAGGCTATTGTCCCTATTGCTAATAATATAATGGTTGTGCTGGTTGCAACTTTAAAATCGAGTGATAACAATTGCTTTTTAAGAGATTTTCGGGAAATGCGATCGCGCAACCAAAGATACATTTCCAAAATTACCTGATAGCCGATTCCCCCAAAGATAATCAACATAGTAATTGTGAAGACTACTAAGAAGGATGACTGATAGCCAATTAAGTTATCTTTAAATAAACTAAAACCAGCATTGTTCCAAGCATTGATGCTATGGAAAATCGCTAACCAAAGTCCTTGACTCCACCCATACTCTGGAACAAAAGCTGGTAGAAGTAAGAAGACTCCGGTAATTTCAAAAATTAAAGTTGTGGCAATAATTGAACGGATAACTTGGGAGCTACCACTCATCCCTGGTCGGTCTAAAGCTTGTTGAATGGCGATTTTTTGCCGCATATCAAACTTACGACCAATGAGCAAAATCAGAAATGTGGTGGTTGTCATGTAGCCCAAGCCGCCAATCTGAGCTAATAGGGCAATAAATAACTGACCCCAAAAGGAAAAATAAGTACCAGGATCGACTACTGATAAACCTGTGACACAAACTGCGGATGTGGAGGTAAATAGTGCCACAATCAGGTTATTCCATGTACCATCGCTAGTTGAGAAAGGCATCATCAACAAGATAGTACCAACAGCAATGACAGCCAGAAACCCCAAACAAATTGTGCGAGCGACAGTCATAATTAATTCAAAATTTAAAATTCAAAAAGTCAGATTTAAAATGGGTTGCTAGATGCTTTAAGCTGTAGCCCGATTTGGGAAAATTTACATAAATTCGACTCAGTAAAGTTTATTAAGGTAAAAGTGAGAAATTTTTCCCAGGAGGATAAATCTCGGCTTACCTTCTCTGGAAGTAAAAATACCCTTATTTAATTAAAAACATACATGGTAGCCTACCTGTATGTTTTTTTTGAACTTTACTTCGTCTCAATACTACTTTTTTCATGAGTGCAACACTTTACCAGCAAATTCAGCAGTTCTACGATGCTTCCTCTGGTCTGTGGGAACAGATTTGGGGCGAACATATGCACCACGGCTACTACGGTGTCGATGGCAGTCAGAAAAAAGACCGCCGTCAAGCTCAAATTGATTTAATCGAGGAACTGCTCAATTGGGCAGGGGTACAAGCAGCAGAAAATATCCTCGATGTGGGTTGTGGCATTGGTGGCAGTTCTTTATACCTGGCAGAAAAGTTTAATGCTAAGGCTACAGGAATTACTTTGAGTCCTGTGCAAGCGGCGAGAGCAACGGAACGCGCAACGAAAGCAAATTTGAGTCTAAAAACTCAATTTCAAGTCGCCAATGCTCAAGCAATGCCCTTTGCTGATAATTCTTTTGACTTGGTTTGGTCGCTGGAAAGCGGCGAACACATGCCAGATAAAACTAAGTTTCTCCAAGAGTGCTATCGGGTGTTGAAACCTGGTGGCAAGTTAATTATGGTGACTTGGTGTCATCGACCGACTGATAAGTTACCACTGACGGCGGATGAGGAAAAGCATTTGCAGGATATTTATCGGGTGTATTGTTTGCCTTATGTAATTTCTTTACCAGAGTATGAAGCGATCGCACGTCAACTTCCATTAAACAATATTCGCACCGCCGATTGGTCAACCGCTGTCGCCCCCTTTTGGAATGTAGTCATTGATTCGGCATTTACTCCCCAAGCACTTTGGGGCTTACTCAATGCCGGGTGGACTACCATTCAAGGGGCGTTATCACTGGGGTTGATGCGTCGCGGTTATGAACGCGGGTTAGTTCGGTTTGGTTTATTGTGCGGAAATAAGTAGAAACAAGACCGCGCTGTTTTACCACAGCGCGATCGCACTACAATTTAAGAAATTAAAGTCCAATTACCCCTCATCAATGACTGCCACTGCCCAACAGCTTTCAATCATGCGTATATTATGTAGGCAAAAACTTCAAATGCTTTCGCGAACCTTACTGTGCTGTAAAATTGCCTATAATCCCACCAGCTTCGAGCGAACACGAAAAGATTGGACCTGTGCCCTCATAGACATAAAGGTTGCCAAGGTTCAGGGTTTGCCAAACTTTTGGCCCAGAAGTAGTATAAATTATAGGACCAACGAAGGCTGCGTTTCCAACACCATTAATCGAAAGTGTTTGACACGAGCTATTATTCCCATAAATAGAGATTGACGTTGGGTGAGAACCTGTTGACAGTTGCAGAGTTCCTACGGCTTGAACACTGTAACTACAGTTATTAATAATTCCCCCATAACTCGAAGTGCTTAAACATGAATTGTCTTTAGGAAAAGAATTCTTCATAGTAGCTCCTGGCCCCGTTACTGCCAAAGCTTGGTTCGCCACTAAGCTTATGACTCCAGCCAACATACTCACCAAATAACCTTTTATAAAAAAGCGCATTCTTATTAACTCCAATTTTTCACGTGTTTCAGTTTGATAATTGAATTTACCGGAGAATGAAGCTTATTTTTGACAAAGTTATTCTGTCGTTACAATACTTTTTCAGAACTTTTTCATATAATATTTAAGCTGTCAAAGACTTTGAAAATAATGATAATCAAAAAGAGCCAGAGGAGTGTGACTGAAAATCACATCCTCTTCCTCTCCATCACACGATTATCATTTTCACTAAGCTTAATTTGAGTATTTTAACTCATTGACAAAAAATGCTTTTATTAAAATCTTACGGATGCGCTTGTAGAGACGTTGTATTGCAACATCTCTACATACTACTAAATCCTACCAATAACCTTAACTAAGCGGTAAGGAATAAGAGTTACAGGGAGTTCTTGCCTAAGTGATAGCTTAGATAAGGGAATTTAGCGTGATTTTATTCAACAACTGTTACCGAAGCCCCTTCATTAGAAGATGGAGGTATACCGGGTAATTCAAGACAGTATCCAGCACCATAAACTGTCTTGATATAGCGGGGATGGCGAGGATCTGGTTCTAGCTTGGTTCTCAGGTGGCGAATATGCACTCGAATCGTTTCTATGTCATCATCAGGATCGTAGCCCCAAACTTCTCTGAGGATTTCGCTGGGAGAAACTGTTTGACCGTGGCGTTGCAGTAAGCAGTGAAGTAACTCAAATTCCAAGTGAGTCAATTTCACCGTCTCATTGAACCATATTGCCTCAAATCTTTCGGGAACGAGGGTTAATGAGCCATAGTTGAGAATCTCACTATGCTTTGCGGCTTGGGGAATCCGGTCAGTCCGCCGCAAAAGTGCCCGCACCCGTGCCAGCAGTTCTTCAACTTCAAAAGGTTTGGTGAGGTAGTCATCTGCGCCAGCATTGAAGCCTTCCACCTTGTCCTGAGTTTGGCTCAAAGCCGTCAACATTAACACGGGAATCTCAGAGGTGCGATCGTCGCGGCGCAGGCGTTGACAAACGGTAAACCCATCTACCCTGGGCAACATTAAATCGAGCATGATCAAGTCTGGTTGTAGCTGGAGAGCCAGCGCTTGACCTTTGATGCCGTCTTCAGCTTGACTAACATCGTAGCCAGCCATTTCCAAGTTGACGGCAACTAGTTCTGAAATCGCTGGGTCATCGTCTATGACAAGAATCCTCGGCATTCTTAAAAAATTATTACTACTTATTAAGGATAATTAACAACCTTTGATAGATACAAAGATTTTGGAATCGATTCTAAAAAAGTTTTTAAATCTTACATAAATATTAAGATTAAATGACTGTGAAATCAAGACTCAATTACATGAAATCTTATAGTCTATGATGTGTTATACTCCCCCCTACAATCCGTCTTGGTTTTTACAAAACGGTGTAATGATGACTGTATACACCGCTTTGTGGGGAAAACGTAACTGGCAAAGTACTACTAAAGACCCAGAACCGTCTTATCACGAGAAAATCTTTGTTGGTGGGCAAGGTGTGCCAATTTTTGGCTTGGTTGCCATTCCGAAAAATGCTCACAGTACGATTATTGGGACTTATGGCATTACTGGAGAGTTAAAAACAGAATGGTTTTTGAGGGTGCTAGGGCGTAAAGCCTACGCTCAAGGATACGCTGTAGTGTTGTTTGATTGGCGGGCCCACGGGAAAACTGCCGAATTGTCGCCAACTCTCACTTCTGATGGTTTGTATGAGGGGGAAGATTTTGTTCGCATCGCTGCTGCTGCTAAGGCAATGGGATGTCCGGGGAAATTTTGGTTTACAGGGTTTTCTTTAGGAGGACAATTGGCGCTATGGGCGCTGAAGGTGGCTGGTGAGGTGATTAGGGAGTATGGAGATTTAGGACTAGAAGATAGCGATATTGGTGGTGGTATGGTGATTTGTCCAAGTTTGGATTCACAGCGATCGCTATCTTATCTAGTTACAAAGCCCTTCGGCAGATATTTGGAAGCAGGGATTGCCCAAAATTTAAAAAAACTGGCATGGCGGATACATGATGCCCATCCTGGAAGCCTTGACCCAGAAGCGATTGAACGGGCGAATAGTATTTGGGGTTTTGACAATGAACTGGTAATTAAGCAACTAGGTTTTCCTTGTGTGGAAGCATATTACCAAGCTAGTAGTGCTTTACAAATATTGCCGCAAATCTCAAAACCGACTTTGATTTTATATGCTGCCGATGACCCACTTTTTGACCCAAGTATCATACCGGAATTAGAAGAAGCGTGCGATCGCAATTCCGCAATAGATTTGTTACTCACTCAATACGGCGGTCATGTTGGCTATTTGAGTAGTAAAGAGTGTCAGCGTCAAGTACAAGACCCCGATCTTTGGTGGGCATGGAATCGGGTTTTACAATGGTTAGAGCAACAGCGAACAGAGTAATAAGCGAGACGATATTCTAGTTGTAGGATACTCAACGGATGGAGTCGTATTGCTTGGAAGCCCAAAATAGAGAGGATGGCATTGACCTAGAAGCTACCACAATATCATTGGTAAACCAGCAAGAACAGAAGCAATACCTGTCCAGAGAGTAAAACGCGCAATATCTAACTCATCCAAAGCAACGCTCATTTGCCTAATTGCTAATAGCAGCGCTGCTAGTAGCACTATAAAGAAGGCAAAGTACTCCAAATTAAGAATCATTCATCCTCACTATGTTCTAAAAAAAAGTGGTTGTAATAGGTTTTTAACAAGCTTTGGCAAGGATTTTTTGTTCCAGATTTAACACTTTCTGAAAAAAACTATTTACTACTGAAGAGATATCTACTTCAGAACACTTGCAGACATTGGTTGTAGTCCCTTTGAGCAATACTGTAATAGCTAATGTTGTAGCCAAAATAAAATTTGCGATTCTCTGTCAAGAGTTTTAAAGTATTCTCTCTTAGGGGATTTAACGTGGAGTTGAGGAGCATACATCTAGAGTAATAAATTATAATATTTAGCTGGCAAAAGCAATCGCGGCTACCTGTATTTAGGTTTACAGCTAGACTTAATATCTAATAACACCTTTGGCAGATTCTAGGAAAAACAGGCGCAGTTGTATATAGTAGTGCTAAAGCGTCAAACCAGATCCACTCATAATAATCGTCGTAATTAAACCAACTTTTAGAGTACAACTCCCTTGACTTTTTGACTCAATGACCGTTTCTAATGATATTTGGCAACCTGCACCGACGGATTTAACTTTGCTACCGGATGAGATTCATGTCTGGCGCATAGACCTTGAGCAACCGGAAACACAACTACAAAATTTAGCAGCAACTCTTTCCAGTGACGAAACATCTCGTGCTGAACGGTTCTATTTTCAGGAACATCGACAGCGTTTCATTGCTGGTCGTGGGATTCTCCGAACTATATTAGGTCGCTATTTGGGTATCCAGCCTTTACAAGTGCAGTTTAATTATCAGCAGCGTGGCAAACCAGTATTAGCAGATACATTTGCCGATAGTGGACTGGCGTTTAACTTGTCTCACTCCCAAGGTTTGGGTTTGTGTGCGGTGAATTGTACTCGCCCAATTGGTGTAGACCTAGAATATATTCGCCCGATGTCTGATATTGAAGCTCTTGCCAAACGGTTCTTTTTACCGAGAGAATATGAGATGTTGCGATCGCTATCTCCCAACCAACAGCAAGAAGTATTTTTCCGTTACTGGACTTGTAAGGAAGCTTATTTAAAAGCAACTGGAGACGGACTATCTCAGTTAGAGCAAATTGAAGTGTCGTTGACTCCTACAGAACCAGCCAAGTTAGAGATAACTGAAGACTGGAGCCTTTTTGAACTAGTACCTGCTAACAATTATGTTGCTGCTGTTGCGGTAGAGAATTTTGGCTGGAACTTGAAGTGTTGGCAATACTGATGTTGACTAAGCTCATCTCCTGGGTGAAACAAGAGAGATATTGCGGATAAATGACCAATGACTAATGACAAATGACAACCAGCTTACTTATCCTCCTGCATATTTCGCACAATTTTTGTCACCAGGTTTCTAGGTACAAATCTGACGCTTTTTGCAAGTATTGCATTGAGTAAACCAGGAATGACAATGGTTTGACCCTTCATTAAGGCACGAAAACCAACTTCAGCTACTGTTCGTGCATCCATCATCCTCTTACCCTTGAGCAACTTAGAGTCAGCCATTCCGGTTCTTTCATGAAAGGCAGATGCGGTTGAGCCTGGGCAAAGAACTGTCACAGTAACACCTGTACCTTCTAATTCATTAGCGATCGCTTCTGAAAACGATAAGATATAAGCTTTAGTTGCAAAATAAACCGCCATCAAAGGCCCAGGTTGAAAGGCAGCAGCCGAAGCGACATTTAATATCTTACCTTCACCTTGCTTGACCATGTGCTTCAGGAATAGCTTAGTTAAATGGGTGAGGCACACCAAATTTACTTGTAGCATTTCCAATTCAGTAGCTAGGTCTGTTTCGTGAAATAATCCATAGATACCAAATCCGGCATTATTGACCAGCACATCAACATTAATATCGGCGAGTTGTAACTCTGTAAAAATTTCTTCAGGAGCCGTTGATATAGATAAATCCTTAACAATAGCTTTTACAAAAATTCCAAACTTTTTTTGGAATTGAACTGCAATTTCTACAAGCTTTGGCCCGTTCCTGTCTACTAATACCAAATTGTAATCATGAGCAGCAAAAATACATGCTAATTCGTAGCCAATTCCACCGGCTGCCCCAGTAATAAGAGCAGTTTGTTTGCTCTGTCTTTGATGTGTTGTGTTCATTTAAGAATGTTGGTGAATTCAATTTGATGAAGCTGCGTTGCATTTACAGTGATTCTCGCTCTACAATTAAGTACGCGTAATATCTGAACCTACAAGAAATATCTTGAGTTATTACCCTTTCAAATGCTTATGTGATGCATTGGATAGTGTAGCAGTCCAAACGCAAATTTAGGACTTATGCATCGAAGAAGTTAGGACTTAAAGGAGTTCGCTTATTTCAGACTGCTAGCATTTGGCTTTTGATCGCTCACAAAAGCCAGCAGGTAAAATCAAACTTTTATGCCCGACATTAACCATTCTATCCTCAATTGCTTCTGTCAAGGGGTGAATACTAAAAATTTACATGATTGAGCATAAAAAAACAGGGCAATATAATTGCCGCTGTTAGTGTATGAGTTGTTGCTGGCATCTGAAATATTGGCTATTTAGTAGTACTGAGTTTTAAAAAGCTTGGACTAAATAAACTTATTTTTTAGGTTCGTAACGCACCGAAAGTATCCAAGATGGTGCGTTACGTTCCTAACATATCCTACGTAAGTTGTAAATTACTAAGCGATATTCAAGAAGCCGCTTTGAATCAAGTAGGCAGTATAAGTCATAAACAATTGAGAGTCAATGGGAGGACAAGCAATAGAACTACCTGCTAGTGCATGAAGAGTGTCTTGGCAGCTAATATGAGGTCTTCTAGCTTGTAAATACAAATCAGGAATAGTCAGTTGTTCATCAGACCAACGTTCCAGTAAAAATGGTCGCAGAGTATACAAAGGATTGTCAGCAGAAGTCACATTATTGATTAACTCTGATTGCCATTTTTCGTAAGGAATCATCTCAACTGAATAACCAAAAGAGCGTATCCACTCAACTAGCATTTTCAAAGCAGCAGGTTGGGGATGTTGTAAATTGAAAGCCTTACCGATGGATTCTTTTTGCCTTGATAGATAAACAATGGCTTTACTTACATAGTCTACAGGTGACATATCCAACATATAATCTACATCAGGGAAATATCCCATTTGTAGACAGCCCTTGGTCATCAGATTGATAAAGTCATGTGTGTTACAAATGCCTGTTTTGCTATCACCTGAAATCAGTGGTGGTCTATGGATAGTTACAGGAAGTCCACGGTCACGAGCAATTTTAACTAACTTTTCAGCTACCCATTTAGTTTGTGAGTAACCAAGAAAAATACCTTCCCAATGATTGAATTCATCCTGTTCTTTGACAACCTTGCCAGCATAAGCAGTGGATTCAAAAACAGCCACACTGGAAACATAATGTACAGGCTTGACTTTAATTTGACAAGCCAATCTCAAAACTTCCTGTGTTCCTAAAACATTGGCTGCTTTCAGTGCAGAGTATGGAAAAACATAATTCAACAAAGCAGCACTATGATAAATGGTATCAATATTTGCAGCTAAGACTTGAAACTGTTCCGAACCAATACCTAACAATGGTTGAGATAAATCGCCGACAATCGGAATAATTCTGGAGGTAAATTCTTCCTGCCAAATTGCATACTGTTCCAGATTCTTTTGGAGTTTGCTTTTGCCTTCTTCGGCATTAGCAGCACGTACTAAGCAATAAATATCCGCATTAGTTTCTTGTAGCAATTCCCGGATGATAAAAGCTCCTAAAAAGCCTGTTCCTCCAGTTAAAAAGATGTTTTTGGGTTCACCCACAAGTACATTCGATGCAGCACCGGGATGGATGGTGGGGTCAAGAACAGCCTCGGCTCCTAAATCTAGAACAGAGGGTGCAGCGTTGGCATTAGAGGCTACTATCTTTGTATCTTGAACTGGTGAACCTTCTTGTACTTCTTCAGCTAAACGCTGTGAAAGAGCTTCAATATTTGGATAATGCCACAACAGCAACGGAGAGGGTTGAAATCCGAGCAACTTTTCTAAGTTACTGACTAGAATCATTGCTTGGGCTGAATCCAACCCATAGTTTTCTAAATGTTCTGTGACATCTATTTCATCAGTTGGTACTCCTAGCAACTTAGCTAAGTTAGATACCAAAAATACTTGAATATCGTCTGCTGTAAAAGACTGTTTTATAGTCATTTTTAAATCTCCAACAATGATGTAGAACGAACAGGGTGATACTGACTGTAATAATCGGAAGTTTGCAGCCCTTGAATTTTCAAATTTTGGACACGGTACAAAAAGGCTGCACCAGTCATAATTTGATTGGCTACATCAACTACACCACGATTATTTGGTTCAGACAGGTAAGAACCGCGTACCCAGTCATTGAAACCGCCCATTGCCGGGCCACACCAAATTTGATAATCGACTTCTCTACCTTTTTCACCAGAACTAGACCAACGAGAAGATAATCCTAGATACCAACGGAAAATCAACGCCATTTTCAGTTTAGGATTATTGACTGCTTTCCCAAGTTTTTCAGGATTCTTTTGGGACAAATAAGCCGCAGTTCCTTCCCATACTTCGGCAATAGTTTTGCGAAAAACTTGCTTTTCTAATTTCTCTCTTTCCGCAAGGGGGATGCTTTCAATGGAATCATAAGCGCGATATAGTTCAAATAATTTCTGCGCTCGCATGGGGAACATTGTACCCCGTTTGAGAACTTGCAATTTGACTCCCATTTCAAACATATCGGCTGCTGGGGCCATTATCATATCAGCCATCTCTGCTTGGGCTAGTAACTTTTTGGTATGTTCACAAGCCCCAGATTCAACACATGACTGATTAATGGAACCGGTCATTATATAAGCAGCACCCATCATAAAAGCTGCTAATGCTGATTGTGGTGTCCCAATTCCCCCTGCAACGCCGATTCTAATTGGTGTTTGGTAATTATATTGGGCTTGAATTTCATCCCGCAAGGCAATAATAGAAGGTAACACACAAACCAGAGGACGGTTATCTGTATGACCTCCAGAATCAGCCTCGACGGTAATATCATCAGCCATCGGAACTTTGGCTGCAAGGGTTGCTTGTAACTCAGTAATTAACCCTTGCTCAAGAAGTTCTTTGATTATTCTGGCTGGTGCTGGTTGTAGAAATTTAGTCGCAACTTCTCGACGAGAAATTTTGGCAATGATTTTATTTTTGATTTCAATTTGATTGGCGTTATTTAATGCCAATCCAGCAACACGGTAATAAACAATGTTGGGAGTCAAGTCGAGAAATGCAGATGCTTCTACTGTTCTCACTTGATATTTGAGATATAAATCCACTGCGCGGCGTTCAATCGCAGGTTCGTTGGGGCTGTGGATTAGATTAAATGCGTAAGGCCCTTGGGGTAAAGCTTGTTGAATGCGATTTATGGCTGCTTCCAAACGTTCTGGAGTTAAACCACCTGCACCAAAGGAACTCAAAATTTGCTCTTTTCCGAGTGCAATAACCATTTCTTCGGAAGCGATTCCGCCAGCCATTGCACCGGTAACATAGGCATATTTCACTCCATGAGAGGAGAGAAAATTGGGATCTCCAAATTGTTGAATGCGGATTGGTGCTGCAAATGTTAGCAGTTCTACTTGTGCTGTTGTGCCATTATCACCAGGGGATAAATAACCCTCATTAGTGACACCGATTTTTCCGGCAACTTTCACGATGTAGCAGGGTTTATTTAATACCATCAATTTATCTTTGATGGTTTGTTTCTCGAAAGATACAGTTTCTAAAGAACCTTTCCAAACTTGGTTTTTGTTATAAGACCAGGTGGAGAAGTTAAGACCATTATCGTGTTTACTTAGTACCGTATCTACGGTTGTCACGGTAGTTATCCCTCGGATTACAAACAATGGATGATATGAAGGGTGTGGACTCTGTTAACGAACCGCAGAGGCGCAGAGGGCACAGAGTAAGAGAGTAATACCAATTCTCTGGGAGATGCACGTAATAATTTTTAAACGAACCGCGAAGGGCGCAAAGGAAGAGATAAGTTAAGAATTAGTCGGTGCAAGTTGAGAGAGAATTGGTATGAGATATTAAGCTTCTTCGTTAAGCAAGTTTTGGGCGCAAGCTAGTTGCAATTGAATGATTTCGCTCATTTGCTGACTGTAATCTTGTCTAGCTTGTAAGAAGGCAGTGTGTGCTTTAGTTATCTTTGAATTATTAGCATTGAGCTTTTGATACTGGGTCTTATTTAAATCGAACATGCTGATGATGCTACTAATTTTTTGAGTTCTGACGGGTGGGAAAGAAACAGGAATTGGCTGTCTAATTGCGCTTGACTCAGAAGATTGTAATTGTTCTCTCGGTTCAAAAACGTTATCAATGATATTTTTCGGTTTTACTTCTTCTAGCTGAGGCAAGATGTTAGGGGAGTAATTTTCTTGTTGGGTTATTTGGTTGGAAGTGTTAAGAGAATCTGTGATTTCAGATTGTTGGACATTAGGTATATCTGGATGCTGTATTTTGAAGCGATCGCTTCTAAGATCCCCAGCGAAATCTTCAACAAGTTTGCGATTTTCTTCGCTCAAAATTGTAGCTGCGATCGCTTTCCCACCCAAGATAACTGTTCTCAATGTTGCTTTATTTGAATTAGCAGTGTCTTGGGCTTTGCTATACAGTGGTGATAAATCTACGTTCACCTGATGACTGAGTAGTTTTGCTAATGCTTTGACCATCGAAGCATGATCATCCATCCCTCTACGATTTAGAGAGACTGTGATATGTTCTTTGTTGCCGAGAATTTTGTCAATCCATCGTGAACAGACACTACCAGCGCCCGCTTCTAAAAATATTCTGACTCCATCACCGTAGACACGATTAACTAATTGCGGAAAATCAAGTTCTTGGCACAATCCTTTGGCAATATTGTGGGCAATGGTATCACTATCAAGTGTAATTGGTTGATAATCGGCGGCAGAATAAAAAACAATACCGGGAAGATTTTGAGATGGTAAGGTGTTTACCTTCTTGATTTCCTCGTACTGCGATCGCATCGCTTCACAATGTATCACATGGTCGAAGGGAGCGGGGAAAGAATTGCAACCTAAAGTTGTAATTACTCGCTTACAGGCGGCATCTTCACCAGCAATTAATACTTCTTCTGGTGTGTTGATTTGAGTTAAGTAGACGTGATTCTCATGTTTCAGGCATTCTCTCACTTGAGATGGAGTAGCCATGAGAACATAGGTATTCCAAAAATTGTTGTTTGGTGAATCGGTTAATCCCCAATATTCACGCACAGCATTTTTTGGCCCAGATAATTTATCGCCAAATAGAGGTGATGAGTTTAAGGTGTTGCTTCCGCCCTCAAAATCACTCCAAACTCCTTGGGCAACCATCATACTAGTTTCACCCAAACTATACCCAAATACAGATTGTGGCTTGACTTTAAAATCATCTCGGAAAATTGCCGTCATGTATCTAGCAAAGGCGATTTCACTTTCAAACATTGCCAGGGAATCATCTAACAATTGTTTTTCGAGTGTTTCTAGTTGTCTAGTTGTCAATTTAGGTAAACTTCTGGGATAAACCAGCTTTTCAACATCAGCAGCCCGATTGTAGAGATTGTTACTTTTTAAATCCTCGAAGACTTTCGGAAATAAACGGAAGACACTGCGACCAATGCCGATATAAGAATTGACTGCTGCGGGATAAACATAAGCAACCGCTCCAGTTTTACCCAATGGTTTCGCTGTGAAATAACTGCCGAGTGGTGTTTGCCAATCTGTGCCGTTTTCAAAAGCATTATTTACACCTTTGCGGGCAGATTCAATTTCTTTGAGTAAATCTTTTGTGTTACGTCCTGTGATTGATAAGACGTATTTTGCATCACAATGCTGTTGAAAAGTGGCAAATGTTTCGCTGGCGGTAGCTGATAAAGAAGAACTTGCTTCTATGGTATGTTGGAGATTGTTGAGAAGATCGGAGATGGTGGTGCGATCGCTAACTGCGATGGGAAACAGATGAAAAGGCATTTGCTGCAAATATCTGTTGTCGCGTTCCTCTTGGCTGGGTTCCTCCGATAAGATTAGATGGGCGTAACTGCCATCTATACCCATGCTATTAATTGCTGCTATTCTGCGTGTACCGCCTTTATCGACAAACCAAGGTCTTGATTCCATTGCCACATAGAAAGGACTACCTTCCCATACTTGCGGTGTTTTGACACCAGACCATTTAGGAGTGGCGGGAATATACCTGTAATAAAGACAGAGAGCGGTTTTAATTAAGCTAGCAATTCCCGATGCTGTATAGGTGTGGCCGATATTGGCTTTGACGCTGCCTAATGCACAATGCAAACCATTGCCCACTTTCGGATAAGCTTGCAGTAAACCTGTGATTTCGGCTTCATCCTCCTGGGGAACACCACTACCGAAGACTTCCACATAGTTAACTTCTGTGGGTTGAATCTCCGCCATCTCGAAAGCTTGTTTGCAGACATTGCTGATAGCTGAAGCATCAGGTTTTACCAAAGCGTCACTCAAAGTAGAATTACCTTGTGCGAAACTCATGGCATCAATTACTGCATAGATGCGTTCATTATCTTCTTTAGCAGCTTCGTAGCGCTTGAGGACGACAGCACCCGCACCTTCGCCAACCGTCCAACCATTGGCTTGTTGATCATAACCTAACGTATTGACACCCGTATTAATCGGGGCAAATTGGCTGCGGAATAAAACATTTTCCACACCGCCGGCTAAATCTACTGCACCCACAACCACCGCGTCTACTTCTCCAGTAGCGAGTAGCATTTGGGCAACTTCCAAGGCTTTGAGGGCAGAATTTTCGCCAGCGCTGACGGTGAATGCAGGGCCAGTGAAATTCCATAAAGCAGAAATCCGACTCGCCATGATGTTGGCGATGTGACTTACATATTCGCCGATTTCTACTGGTTGGTGAATGCTATCTTTAACAATAGTTTCCAGTTGGGAAAGCTGTTGGGCAGGTAGAGAAATTCCTTGGTTGAGTAAGCCGTCTTTAACTTGCCAAGATAAATTCCATCTTTGCTGTAGCTGATGCACAGAGAATTCTGTCTCGGCGGCGACAATCACAGCCACATTGCCACCCTCCTTTAGTTTCGCATCTTTCACGGCGCGATCGCTAACCTTCAGGAGCAATAATTGTTGTGGGTTTAACTTTTCGATTTCATTCGGTGGAATTTTGCAGGATAAAGTATCGATTTCAAAATCTTTGATATATGCCCCAACTGGCGCTTTTCCATCTGTTAAACCGTACTCTTTCAGGACATTTTCTTGATTTTCTATACCGTGCCATCTTTGAGGCGGTAGAGAAGTAAAATGCTGTGTTCCATCATAAATGCTGCGTTCAAAAGCATCTAAACCATTGCAGTTACCAAAAAAGGCATCCATGCCGACGATGGCGACTTTGGTAGGTGGAACAGGTGGAGTTGATTCAACTGATTCTGCTATAGTTCCTTGTTCTAAAATCAGATGAGAATTAGTGCCGCCAAAACCAAAAGCGCTAATAGCTGCCCGTTTAATTGATGCATTATTATTAGGCCATGCTGTAGCTGTTCTAACAATTTTATCGGCAGAAATCGTACCATTTTCTGAAATTAAAGGTTCCGAAACATTCATGGTTGCTGGGATTACACCATGAGACATACTCAAAATCACTTTAGTCAAGCCAACCATGCCGGCAGCAGTTAACAAGTGACCTGTATTTGCCTTAGCAGAACCCACCAGAGGCACAGCTTTATTTTGACCAAAGAATGTTTCTATGGAAGTGAATTCGGTTGTATCTCCTAGCAATGTGCCAGTGGCGTGACACTCTAAATAATCAATGGTTTTGGGACTAAACTTTGCCTCATTATAGGCTCGCTCAAAAGCTAAAATTTGCCCTTTAGGATTCGGACTCAATAAATGTTTACCTTTCCCATCATTCGAGAGTCCGTTACCGCAGATAGTGGCAAGAATATTATCGCCATCTCTAACGGCATCAGAATATCTCTTCAGCATTACCATCCCAACACCATCGGCGGGAATTAGCCCTCTAGAGGATTTATCTAAGGGAAGGCTGATACCGTTTTCTGGATACCCTTGAACACCGGAAAATAACATCCGCACGAAGAGGGAATCTGCACAACTGATGGCTCCAGCTAACATGACATCAGCTTTGTGTGACCATAAGTAATGAGATGCTAGTTTAATCGCATAAAATGATGACGCACAAGCAGCATCCAGACATAAATTAATCTGGGATAAAGATAGAGCTTGAGCAATGATAGATGCTGGTAAACCAGATATCAGGGCATTGTACAAAGACGCTTTAGTTGCAGTTGAGAGAGTAGCTAAATCAAAGTCTTCATCCTGCAAAAGTTCTCTGACAGCAGGATTAATAGCTTGCTGGTAAATTGGAGAGAATAATTGATTAGATAATTTCGTCGGAAGCGAAAGATTACCTAAAATTACACCACATTTTGAGAGAACAGTTTGATTACCCCAATAACCACTATGCACAATTGCTTGTTTAGCAGCATACAACGACCATTTAAAGGTATTATCTAAACCACCAACAATTTCTAATGGGAGATTGTATTCAGCAGGGTTAAACTGAAAGTTACGGATGTATCCGCCTTTGAGAGAATAGGTTTTATCTAGTGTACCTTTAACTGAATTGTGAAAAATTGTTGGGTCTACTCCGATTTCCTCGACAGTTGCAGACGATCTTGAATCTTTTTGAGCAACAATATTTTGCCAAAATTCTTCAGGGTTTTTTGCATCTGGAAATAGACATGATAATCCGATAATGGCTATTTTTTCCACTACTTATATCCTCAATGTTTGGGTATTAGGCAAGAGATAATTAAAAGGCAGGATTTACGCTGTTCCCCAAACTTTAAAAGAGGCAATTTAGCTGTTGAGTGGTAAATAAAAAGCTCACGCCAAAACGCAAAATAGAAATGACAATTTCTGGAAAACTATTAGCTTCTGAGTAATTTCATCGACCAAATAATTGCGTGGGCACCGAGCATCCGCGAATATATTTGTCCTTGACGGTCATGTATGATAAAATCAGCAATTACACTAGTTGCTGTTTTCGCTTTCACTTCACACGAAACGTAAAAAGGTTTGTTATGTGGTGTAGCTACAAACTGTTCATATTTTTCTACCCTACCAGGTAAACAAGCTTCTTGATGAAAGTGCTGTGTCCAAATCCATAATGCGTGCATACTCAAGTCAATTGTATAAGGATTGATCCATTGCACTGGAAATTGTCCTTGTTGCTTGTCGCTAATTTCTTGCCAAAGACATTCTGTAGTGATTTTTTCAGGGCTGATGTTTAAGACTTTTGTGACTTCCTGAAAAGCAGGGCCATGAAATAATGTAGCTCCACCATTTTGGTAAAAAGCTTTTCCTGTAGTGGTGATGATGTTATCTTCTTCAAGATTAATTGATTCATAAGGAAGAGCAATGGGGATTTTTTGCTGGAGATTGAGTTGAGCGCTAAAATGATAATGAATTTTTCCTTCTGGGTTTTTACTCAAGATTGTTGCTTTAACTTCGACGTTTTCAAAGCTAACCTTGGAAATTTCTTCTATTTCTAAAATATGTTCCTTTGCTAAGGATTCATTGAAAGTAATCCCCTTCAAAATTTTAAAATTTTGGTGATGGAACAATTTGTAACCTGGATAAAGTTGTTCACAGGTATTGATCATCCATGTCATTGCACAAGTTGCTGGTAAAACTGGATAACCAGCAATAGTATGATCGTGTAAAAAGGGATTAGCCTCCAATGTCATTTGGCGACGGATACGATAGGTTCGTAGTTCTGAATCTAACTCTGTAGCCTGTGGAACTAGTGGACTACCAATAACAACTTGTGCGGTTGCGTGATTGGTATTATCCATTTCTTTCACGAGCATTTGTGCCCCAACTGCAACGGGAATTATTTCGATTTTTCGCTCTTGAAACACTTTCTTTAATTCTGCTGTCACCATTCCACTATCCCAAGCGCCCCAGTTGATAGCGACTACATGACATGAAGGATAACTTTGCTTAAATATATGGGCCGATTTGTTCAGAATTTCATTTGCGATCGCATAATCAGATTGTCCGGGATTTCCGTAAAAGCCTGTTACGGAAGAAAACAAAACTAAATGCTGAAGTTGATTAGGGTTAACGCAACTTAGAAGGTTTTCTAAGCCTTGAACTTTGGCGGTGTAAACTTTTTCAAAATCTTGTTCTGTTTTCTTTTCAATTAACTTATCAGCTAAGTTTCCAGCGCCGTGGATGATTCCGGTAATTGGGCCAAGATGTTGCACAGCAGTGGCAAGTTTTTCTTGTAAAGCTGGCGTATCTGTGACATCGACGCTGATATATTCGGCTTTAGCTCCGGTTTTTTCAATTGCTGCTAGTGTCTTTTTAATCTCGCGGCTGGAGGTAATTTTGTTATATATTTTTTGCACGTTCATGGGTGTAGGCTTCTCTCCTTGAGAAAGAAGATTTTCCATGATGCATTTTTTCAATGCGGATTCATCAGAATTTTGAGCATAATCTGGCTCGGTTTCTAATACTTCGGAGCGACCAAGGAGGATGAATTTGCAGGGTTGCTGTTGGGCTAATCTGATAGTACACTCAGCCGTAATCCCTTTTGCACCGCCGCTCACGACAAAGACAGATGATGGACTAAGCTGGGCTGTTTGTGTCATAAATCCTCTGATATTAATTAGTAATTCGTAATTAAGAGAAGTTGTTTCTTATCTCTTTCTCTGTGTCCTCTGCGCCTCTGCGGTTTTTTTTAAACGAACCACAGAGACGCAAAGAACGCAGAGAGAGGAGATTAATCGGCAATAATGGTGACTCGTCCTTGTGAGCCGTAGCCAACTTCACTTATATAAAGGTTGGGGTCGTGAAGTTCGGCGATGATGTTTTGTACTGACTGTTTAGCATCAAGTCTGGGACTTAAGTCGATCGCACGAGTAAATACTTTTGGCCATTCCCATCTGAGAGTTTTGGTTAATCCAAATAAACCAGCGCCGATCGCACCGAAGTTGATTTTGTACTCTAAGCCGAAGGCTCCATCGAGATGAGCAACTGTGCAGAAACAACTACGTCCATTCTTTGCGGCTTCGTTGAGGGAAGGTTTGAGGTGTTTCGCCATTAAAAATACGTGCTTGACGATCGCCTTTTCTGATTCGTTATAAGAAATACTTCCGGTGTGATTTCCTACAAACATTGGATGTAAGTGGATGAAGGCCCCAATCGTTCCGCAGTGAGATGCGATCGCTTGCAATTGTTGTTGGAGATGTTCTTCACTCAAGTTTGCTAAAGTGACGCGAGTTACTCCTGTGGGTAAGGGTGCTTGTTGGGCGATGAGCGATTGGGGGAAGCTGACAACTACTACTTTCCAACCTTTCTCGATTAGGGATTCAGCTAATTTATAGGTGGTGAGGGAACCATCATCGGTGATTAAACCGATGTGTCCCTCTGGTAACGTGAAATCCAAGTAATCGGGCTGTGGTAGACTTCTGAGTTTGACGAGATGGCGCTGGATATTATGCTCTAATTCCGGTGGCTGCTGTTGGACAAACTCAGGTTCAGACTTTTTTTTTTCACCTCCAGCCAACTGCTGTAGGTAATCGACTATTTGACCGATGGTGCGGAGGTCTCCGAGTTCTTCAATATTCGGTTTGGGTAAGTTGGGGTACATTTCTTGCATCGCCCCTAAGATTTCCACCCGTTTGATGGAGTCAATCCCTAAATCAGCCTCCATGTCCATTTCCAGTTCCAGCATCTCGACTGGATAACCAGTTTTATCGCTGGTGATGGCTAACAGGGTTTCACCTAAGTTTGCAAATTCATCGCTTGTAGCGGGAGCAGCTTCTGGTTCTGGGGTGAATGCGACAACTATGCTTGGTTCCGGTGCAATGACTACCTCAACGACTGGTGCAGCTTCTACTGGAATCTCGGCAGCTGGTTGTACTTCGTGAATTGCAATTTCTACCGAAACACTTTTAGAAGCGTGAGATTGCAGATACTCTACAACTTCACCGATGGTACGTTTTTCTGACAGTTCTTCTAAATTGGGCTTGGGTAGGTTGGGGTACATTTCTTGTAGCGCCCCYAAGATTTCCACCCGTTTGATGGAGTCAATTCCTAAATCCGCCTCCATGTCCATATCCATTTCCAGCATTTCGACTGGGTAGCCGGTCTTGTCGCTAGTGATGGCTAACAGGTTTTTATCCAAGTCAACAATATCGATGGTTGCGCCAGATACAGGTGCAGCAGTTGTGGGTGCTGGTTCTGGAGTGAAGGCAACAACTTCGTTGGCTGGAGGTGAGCTAATTTTGACTACAACCTCGGCTTGAGGTTCTACAACTGGGGCAGGTGGCGCGACTACAGGCTCTACCGTCTCGACAGTTGCAAAATGCGGTGTGGGTAGTAGAGACGCGATTGATCGCGTCTCGATTGCTGGGGATACAGGAGTTTCAACTACAGGCTCTACAGCAGCCGGGAGAGGTGCTTGGGTAACATTTAAGCCATTTTTAGCTACAGGCTCAATTACAGGCAAAGGCTGGCTTTCTACTATCTTGGTAGTAGCAGGTACGGGTGCATCAGTAACAATTGTTTCTGTGGTGAACGGAGTGAAATTGCTGAGTTTCTCTGTTAGTTGAGTTGCTCCCTCACCTGAGATGATTTGAGAATACTCTTGCTGGATGAGTTGGAAAAAGCTCTTAGTATATTCCAGTTGCTCTTGAAGATATTGCTCATGGATGCGTAGAGTTTCACCTTGTTGGGAATGAAACTGCATCATGCTACGCTCTAGGCTTTCCATGACAACGAGCTTCATTTTGGCAGTTTCGGCTGTTGATTTACTTTCACTCAACAAAGAATTCTGCTGCTGCATCAGTTGGAAAAACGCTTTAGCGTATTCCATTTGATGGTTGAGATAAGTACCGTGAACTTGTAAATTCTCGGCTTGATTTTCCTGGAACTGTGTCAGGAGATATTCTAAACTTGCTAAAAGTTGTTCGTAATTTGTAAGTTTTTCTGGTGTTGGTTGCATCTTAGATTCCTGGACTGGTTGTGACAGGGTAACAGGATTCATCTGTTGCTCTGGCTGGGTGATGATAGTGGCAGTCACACCGTTCATTGCTGGGGTAAGTTTTTTATGTCCGTTAGTCTCTATCACTGCTACAGGTGGAGTTACACCGGGGCTGCTAAATAAAGGAGCCGCAGTTTCAGAAGCTTCGGGAGTGGGTAATGTGACTTTATGCCCATCCTGCAAAGCTAGAGCGAAGGCATTTTTCGTTTTTTCGGATCTGTAGTTGATGCCGTTTAGACGGACATTTAATGTCTTCTTCGTCTCAATTGGGGGGATGGTTTGGGGAAGTTGGTAAGGATCAAGGTTATTCAAAGCCAAACCAATCACACGCAATTGCACAACTGCTTCCCGCAAAGAGCGATCGCTATTCTTTTGAGTACTGGGGTTCAAAGATACGGTGATGTGTGGGCGATCGCCAAGTATCTCTTTTACCAAGTTGCTGAGAATTCTCCTCGGCCCAAATTCCACGAAGCAAGTACCACCCGCCGCATAGATATTTTCAATTTCCTGCTTAAACAGCACTGAGTTGGAAAGGTGCGTTTCCAGAATCTTTTGAATACCTTGGGCTTCCTTGGGATACTGCTTACTGGTAACGTTACTGTAAACAGGGATTTTGGGAGTTTGGAATTTGACAGACTTGGTGGCGATCGCAAAGGATTTTTGAGCAAAGGCGATTAGCGGTGTATGGAACGCTGCTGAAACAGGTAGCAATACAGCTGTATATCCTTTCTCGTGCAAAATCTCTCTGACTTTTGCGATTTCTGCGGTCGGCCCAGCCAAGACAAATTGAGTGGGAGAATTTTGATTAGCGATCGCAACTTGCGGAAAATGTCTGATTACTGCTTCCACTTTGCTGATGTCTTCTTTGACAGCCAGCATACTTCCCGCATCATGATCTGGGTCTTCGGGTGCAGCCATTGCTTGACCCCTAGCTTTCACTAGAAACAAGTAATCTTCGGTACTCAAAACCCCCGCAGCCCATAGTGCTGTGAGTTCACCAAAGCTGTGACCAGCAACAAAATCTGACTTAAATCCAGCTTGTTGCAATATGCTGTACATCCCTGCACTCAACACACCGATGGCTGGTTGAGCATATTCTGTGCGTTGTAAGGCAGCAATTTGGACATTTTTTTCTGCCTCTCCAAACACAGGATGAGGGAAAACGATTTCTGACAACGGCTGCAAATTATCTTTGATTAACAAGCTATCCATATAGCCATGAAGACGGCGCATCAAAGGAAAATTCATCACCAGTTCGCGTCCCATCTCCAGGTATTGCGAACCTTGACCAGAAAATAGAGAGACAACTTTTCCACCCAACTCCATACCAGAGGCGCGGTAATAAATCCCTTGGGGATGCTCCCAAGATGCTGCTGACCCTTTGAGTTTCAGCCAGTCAATGCTAGTTTGCAGGAACTTGCAAGCTTCTTCGAGATTTTCAGCGACAAATCCAAATCTGGGAGCAGAGAGGGGAATTTGTGGCGATTTGCACTCATTGACTAATTGTGAGTAGTGTCTGGGTGCTTCAGGCGATCGCAATTTACCTAAAATCTCTTCCGATTTGCTCAACAATTGCTCTACTGTAGGAGCAAACAACAGCACTTCACTAGCATCACTGTGTAAGCGGTAAGCGGCGTTCTGGTCAGCTTCATATTCTTCCAAAACAACGTGATAGTTGGTTCCACCAAATCCAAAAGAACTTACACCCGCACGTCTTGGCGCTTCGCCCTCTGGACGAATCCAAGGTCTGGTTTGGGTATTCAAATAAAAGGATGAATTTTTAATGTTGAGCTTGGGATTTGGCTCGGTGATGTTAATTGTGGGCGGTAATACTTTGTGATGTAAAGCCAAAGCAGTTTTAATCAAACTCGCCGCACCCGCAGCCGCTTTTGTGTGTCCAATTTGTGATTTTACACTACCCAAAGCGATGTGCTGCTTTTTGTCATCATGTAGATCAAAGAAGTCTTTTAAAGAACCGAATTCTGTCGGATCTCCAGCCATTGTGCCGGTGCCATGTGCTTCCATCAAACCAACAGTAGCGGGAGAGAAGCCGGCATCTTCATAAGCACGTTCTAAGGCTTTAACTTGACCTTCTTTGCGGGGAGCATAAATGCTCTTGTAGCGTCCATCGCTGGAAGTACCAATACCTTTAATTACGGCATAGATTTTATCGTTGTCCCGTTCAGCATCTTCTAACCGTTTCAGGACAATCATCCCGATACCTTCACCCAGCATCATCCCATCAGATTTAGCATCGAAAGGTTTAACATTTTCACTAGGAGAAACCGCCGGTGTTTTGCTGAAGGAGATGTAAGCCATGATGGTGTTATCGGTATCAACACCACCAGTCAGCATCATGTCAGAGCGATGCTCAACTAGTTCGCTGATTGCCATTTTCAAAGCACCAAAGGAACTAGCACAAGCCGCATCAACTACACAATTCATTCCGCCAAAGTTCAGGCGATTGGCAATTCTACCCGCGACTACGTTAGCTAACATTCCAGGGAAAGCGTTCTCATCCCATTTCACGTAAGCGCTTTTGATTTTATCAACGATTTTTTGCGTATCTTCATCAGATAAACCACTGCTTTTAAGCGCTTTTTCCCAAATCGGATATTCCAACCTGGCAGAAAGTGGCATTCCTAATTGCTTGGCCATTGCCACGCCTAAGATTACGCCAACAGTCTCGCGGCTAAACTCACGTTTTTCGCCATAACCTGCATCTTCCATCGCCTCTTTCGCAACCACTAAACTTAATAGTTGCGATACATCTGTGACTTCCAAAATGCTGGGTGGGATACCGAATTCCATCGGGTTAAAATCTACTTCTGGAAGAAATCCACCTCTTTTACAGTAGGTTTTATCTTCAGTCGTTCTAGGATTAGGATCGTAATAATCTTCGACGCTCCAGTGAGTGGAAGGAACATCAGTAATACAGTCAATTTTGTTTACAATATTTTGCCAGTATTCTCGCAAATTTCTGGCTTTAGGCAATAGAGAAGCCATCCCAACAATGGCGATAGGATTGTGTTGTAATTGTCTGTTAATTTTGTTGATTGACACTGATTTATCTGATTTGTCTGACTTCATGTTTTTTTCCTCTATAGACCTCATTACAGCCTTTTCACAATTATTGATAAGGCTCTCTAACTCCGCTAAGGCAGTATCAATTGAATAAGCAGACATAGGGCATAGTTAGTACTGTGGATTGTGTAGCTACAGTAATTTCTGTTGCCTACTAAATAATGAAAATCTCTCGTCTTGTAAAGCAGCTAGCTATCCTATCTGTGCTAAATGCTTTTCTCCAAATTGACACCACACGACACATACTGCCCTGACAAAGCCTTAGATTTATAGGCGATTTTGGCACACTGCGTAGGCGTAGCCCGTCGTAGACATCGCGAAAAATGTTATCCAACGCTAGACTCTTGATATTGTGGCAATAGTTCAACCAATTTTGGATTTTAGATTTGCGTTAGTGAGTAATCCTTCGCGCAGCGTCTCGTAGATAGCGTAGTTACGAGCGTCTTTTAGATTTGTTTCACCCACAATCAGTGGAGAAAGAACCAAAAAAATCCAAAATCTAAAATCTAAAGTTGGTACGGTCGATGACGTTGTTAAAACTGGTAAAATACTCTTGGAGTGTAATAGCTGCTTGACCAGTGAATTCAATTCATTTGTAATAGTAGAGATTTTGAGCAATGGTATCCTACTGGAGCGAGGAAAACTGAGGAGTAGCTAAGGAAACAGAAATGTTTTTTTCATCCGAAACCGTTTGATTATCTAGCCTAAACACAGCAACATAGCTGGTGTTAATAACAACGTTTTGTATCTCAATCAATGTCATAGCTAGTTTCAACGTCCGGGATAATATATTTTATGGTATTTGACCCAGTAAAGTTGACAAGTTCGTTACAGAAAAGACACCACCTTTAATCCGAGTTTATGCAAGTTGAAAAAGTAATTAAACGATCGTTAGGTAATGACAACGTAGTTATCTTTAGTTATTTTTAATTTAAAAATATCAATTAAATAACTAGTTTGTATAACCACTTTAAAGCATTGAATTACTAAAAACACTAACATACTTTACAGAAACTAAATCATTCCTTTAAAGTTATTTTATAAATAGCCATATACTCTTACTGATATAAATTTTGAATAAAATTCAGCACAAAAGTATAATTTATAACTACAAAAATATGTTAGGAATTTTGTTATCTACGGGTTAAACATAAATATTCTCTTGATTAAGTTAATACTAAAAATTTGTTGTCTAGTAAGTAACAATTCACTGAATACATAGATAAAACCAATAAATATAAGTATTGTTTTTCCAAAAAAAATCATAACTGAGTCAAAGTTGTTGGTTATTTTTTAATATAAGTCAAGTTAAGAAGCAAATTGGTTATTTATAAAGCAAATATTAATTTTAAGTATGTTGCTTGATAAACATAATATGGGTTAAATGAATCTTAAGTAAAAAATAAACCGAAGCAAAGTTCAGATTTGGTATCTCATCTACCAACTGACCCGATCGCAATCAATTAGAGGGCTAATAGCCTAAGTAAGGGGAATTCATGAATTGCCAGTACTATAAATCGCTAGAATAATGTCTTAAATTACACAACCTTGATAGTAGTAATCTGTTAGTAATATCAAATCTGCTTAATAACGAACAATTTGTAGGTATTCAATTGCTAGACAATAGATTAGCAGTCGGTACATTTTTCAGCACATAATCTTACTGTGATAAAATATTTTAGTGAGAGAATCAGGACTTATGCCACTTCAATTAGTTGACAATAATCAACTTTTAGTCCATACTTAATAACAAGTTTGTCCAGATTTTGATTCCATTTTTTTTAGCGCTTCGTTGTTTTTAAAAGTTCAGTTTTCTGACTAGCGCTATTGTATTTTACGCTACGGGATTAGATGAAAAAATAGGATATAACTTAGGAAGCTTTGAAGTAACACGCCATTAATTTTCACGCCACAATAGTAAGTTTGGGCGGTAAAAGCGTACAACAATTCATATAAAACCAATTTAGACCCATCCACTTGCTTAAGGTAAAAAACCTAGAGGAAAAGTCCTTTTGGTAATTTGCGGATGAGTCATTTTAATCGACTAAATATAACCAGGTTATCCCCTAAAAAAGCAGAATTGGAATGAAAATATGGCAGTAAATAAAGAAAGCCGATTATTCACAAAACCCGTAGGTCGATCGCAAGTAATTTTAGCAGCTTCTCTAACTTTAGCGGCTGGATTAATCGCTTTCTATAGTTTGACACCCTATTGGTCTAAACCGAAAGTTGTGACAGCGCCAGCCAACCCTCCAAAAGCTGCCACGCCTGCAAAAGTTGCTGTGACAGCCTTGGGACGTTTGGAGCCAGAAGGTGAAATTACTACTTTGACGGCTCCGGCTTCTAATAATGGGGTGCGAGTAGACAGACTGTTGGTGAAAGAAGGAGATACGGTTAAAGCAGGGCAATTATTAGCCTATCTCGAAAATTATGGTCGTTCTAGAACCGCATTACAACAGACTTTAGACCAACTGCAAGTTGCCAAAGCCAAATTAGCGCAGGTTAAATCTGGAGGTAAAACCGGAGATGTCGATGCTCAAAAGGCTGTAATTGCCCGTTTAGAGCCACAATATAAAGGGGATGTTGCGACACAAGAGGCGACAATTGCCCGCATCCAGGCTGAGGTAGATAATGCTCAAGCTGAGAACAATCGCTATCAGCAATTATATAAACAAGGTGCGATCGCGGCTTCTGTAGCAGATACCAAAGCTTTGCAACTAAAGACTACACAACAGCAGCTAACAGAAGCTCAAGCTACCCTCAAGCGCACTCAAGATACATACCAAGAACAACGCAAACAAGCGCAAGCGCAACTCACCAGTATTAGCGAAGTGCGTAGCGTAGACGTTCAAGTTGCACAAACCGAAGTCAATAGTGCCACAACTTCTGTTCAACAAGCAAAAGCCGACTTGGATTTAAGTTACATCAAATCTCCCATAAATGGCAAAATTTTGAAAATTCACGCCAAAACCGGAGAAGTCATCAGCACCAGCAAAGGATTTGCTGAGATAGGTAAGACATCTCAAATGTATGTGATTGCAGAGGTGTATCAAACCGATGTTCAAAAAGTGCGTGTAGGACAAAAAGCCACAATTACCAGCACTGCATTTACTGGAACAATAAAAGGAACTGTAAAAGAGATTGGTTGGCAAGTTGACAAACAAAGTATCTTTAGCCTCAACCCTGGTTCAGATACAGACCGCAGAATAGTGGAAGTGAAAATCTCCATCGATAATCCCGCCGATAGTGAAAAGGTCGCTCGTTTAACTAACTTACAAGTCGATGTCGCCATTCATATTTAGTCATAGGGCATAGGTCATTCACAAATGACCAATGACAAATGACAAATGACAAATAATAAATAAATCTATGATTTTCAAAATTCCTTTAGCATGGCTACAGCTAGCCCAGCAAAAAGTTCGTTTATTAGTAGCTGTAGCCGGGATTGGTTTTATTGTGTTGCTAATGTTTGTGCAACTTGGTTTTCAAGATGCCCTCTATTCCAGTGCAACCGCAGTCCATCAGAATCTCAAAGGAGATTTATTTTTAGTTAGTTCGCAATATAAATCTTTGACCTCAAATCAAAGCTTTTCGCGGACTCGTTTATATCAATCTTTGGGGTTTGATGGCGTAGAGTCAGTTAGCCCCATGTATTTGCAATTTGCCAAACTTAAAAATCCGGCGACTGGTGAGAAATATTCAATATATGTTATTGGTTTCGATCCGGGTAGACCTGTGATAAATCTCCCGGAAGTTGAGAGAAATTTAGATAAACTCAAAACTCCTGATGTCATGCTTTTTGACCGGGGTTCTCGCCCAGAGTTTGGCCCAATAGCTGAAAAATTTAATGCGGGAGAGACTGCACAGACAATTGAAATATTTCCCTTCAATTCATTAATTGGTTATCGAGTGAGAATTGGTGGCTTATTCACATTAGGCCCTTCCTTTGGTGTAGACGGAAATTTACTTGTTAGTGACTCCACTTTCTTGAGGATAAATCCCAATACTCGTCCGGCAGATATGATCGATATTGGTTTAATTTCCCTCAAACCTGGTACTAATCCAGAAACAGTACTGAAAAATTTGCAAGCAAGTTTGCCTAATGATGTCCAAGTTTTTACCCGCCAAGGCTTCATTGATTTTGAAAAAAAATATTGGGCTGTTAGAACACCCATTGGTTTTATTCTTAACTTGATGTTGACAATGGCTGCGGTGGTTGGTGTGGTTATTGTTTATCAAATTCTTTACAGCAATATTGCTACACAGTTCGTTGCTTACGCCACTTTAAAAGCCATAGGTTATGCCAATAGCTATTTACTAAATGTAGTATTTCAGCAAGCTTTGATTTTGGCAATCTTAGGTTATATTCCAGGATTTATTACTTCTGTTTTGTTATATAGTTTTGCGGCAGAAGCAACTAAACTGCCAATAGTTATGACCACTAATAATGCAGTGATTGTCTTAACTTCAACAGTTTTAATGTGTATAACATCAGGAGCACTTGCTATCAATAAACTTCGCTCCGCAGATCCAGGAGATATTTTCTAGCTGATGCCTAGCAGCAAAATTACTCGATTGTTTTGCCGCGAGATAGACTGATAGCTAAGTATTCGTGCAGCCTCTCCACAGAAATTTTTTTCTTATATCAATTTTAGATTTTAGATTAAAAGTATTTACCAATATTCAAACTTGGTATTACTTAAGGTCTTTTATCTAACAACTCAAATTCACTTATTTAACAATAATTACGATTTTATGAACCTCAAAGACAAAACTCTCCTAATTACTGGGATTAATGAATTTGTCGGTTTGCGTACAGCCGAGTTAGCCATAGCGCAAGGGATGAAGGTTCGTGGACTACAAAGTTCTACAGAACAGAACAAACAATTGCAGAATTTAGGTGTAGAGGTAATTATTGGTAGTATTACCGATTCTACTATTGCTCAAAAGGCTTGTCAGGGAGTAGATATCGTTTTACATACAGAGCAAATTGCCGAAGAAGCTGGTGCAATTAAGCATTTTCGTGATATCAATGTTGGCGGTACTGTCAACATGGCTAAAGCCGCTAAACAAGCTGGTGTCAAAACATTTGTGCATCTCTCCAGTGTAATGGTTTATGGTTTCAATTATCCTGATGGTGTTACAGAATCCGGCCCACTTTCTGGCGAAAATAATCCCTACTGTCAGACGAAAATAGAAGCTGAAACAGCAGTTTTAGAACTGAATAATCCTCCAGATTTTGGCATCATCATTATTCGAGCCGGAGATGTTTATGGGCCAGGAAGTATTCCCTGGATAGTCAGACCAATTCTGATGATGCGCCAAAAATTATTTGCTTGCGCCAATGATGCTAAAGGAGTAATCAATCATGTATATATAGATAACTTAATTTATGGCATCTTTCTCGCGATAGAAAAAGAAATTTACGGTGAAATATTTAATCTTACCGACGGACAAGAAACTTCGTGGAAAGAGTATTTTATGCGTTTAGCAGCAATGGAAGATTTGCAAGCACCCCTTTCATTATCGAAAGATGAAATCAAGTTGTTTCTAAAGCTACGTGTTCAAGGACAAAAACTCTTTCGGAAAAAAGTAGATATCTTACCAGAGTCCATAGATTTTATGACTCGTCCTTATGCTTGTTCCATTGCCAAAGCCCAAAATCTGTTAAATTACAAACCAGCAGTTGACCTAGAATTAGGAATGCTGCAAACACATGAATGGCTGCGAAAAACAGATATTCAAAGCTTGATGAAATAGTTCACAGATTTTTGAGAATTCAGGAGTCAGGAGTCAGAATGGGCTAAACCTTAGCTATCCGCTAACAGAATGATTGGAAAATGAAAAATCTAGGAGACTCTTGATTTACTTGAAATAATTCAGCTTAGTATCAAAGTATCCTTAATTCTGACTCCTGGATTCTGACTCCTGAATTCTGAATTCTTACGTTGCATCTACCTAACTACGATTAAGCGTAAACTAATCCACAGATTTTCCGAATACTTGTTTTCTATGAGTAGCAATCAGCCACGATTGAGCATCGGATTACCTGTATACAATGGTGAAAAATTTCTCAAAGAAGCCATAGATTCACTGTTGGCACAAACCTTTGAAGATTTTGAGCTAATTATTTCAGATAATGCATCTACAGATAAAACTGAAGAAATCTGTAGAGCTTATGTCGAGCAAGACCAACGTATTTGCTACTACCGCAATGACAAGAATATCGGTTGTGCTGGTAACTTTAATCGCGTCTTGCAACTGTCATCGGGTGAGTATTTTAAATGGGTAGCCCATGACGATCTACATTCTCCAGATTTTATCAAGAAGTGTGTTGAGGTACTTGACCAAGATCCTACTATAATCTTGTGTCATTCCCAGGCATATTTCATTGATGAACAGGGGAATTTTATCCAAAATTACGATATCAAAGTCAAGGCCGATGCACTAAAGCCACAGGAGCGTTTTCACGAATTGCTAACCAAGCATTTATGTTATCAATGTTACGGGGTAATTCGCGCTAGTGTTTTGAAAAAGATACCACCTATGGGTGGTTACGGTAATGCAGATGGAATTCTCTTGTTAAGACTTGGTATTCTCGGTAGGTTTTATGAAATTCCTGAATCCCTGTTTTTCATCAGAAGTCATCCGCAACAATCAATGAGTCTGTTCTTTCCAAATTACTTGCTGTTTGCTGACAAAACCAAAAAACCATTATTGAGTATGCTCCCCGATTTTTATGGGTATGCAGTATGGTTTGATTCAGCAAATAAAGGACGAATTTTATTGCCTCATTGGAGAATAACCTGGGAGTACATACTCTCTATATGGCGTAGTTCCCTGAGTTTGAATGAGCGGCTGTGCTGTCATATAAGTCTACATCAGCAGTTAAAAGGGACAGAATATCTGTTGCTGAAAGATTTGCTAATAGTGCTGCCAAGACTTTGGAAAGGTTGGCTAAAAGCATCAATAAAAAAACAACAAGCCACACTTGTAACCAATCAAAATCATCTATTCTGACTATACAATTATGTTGAAACTATCTCAATTATCTCATGTTTTGCTTGCTACTTTAGTAAGCATCAGCTTTGCTAAAACAGTGAACGCAGAGCCAACTGCAACACTTAATGTTGTAGTAAATGGAATACATCACCAAAAAGGTGAGATTTGCTTCCGAGTTTATGCAAATGAAAAAGGATTTCCAATGAGTAGTACTAGTGAAGCTCAAAGTGGCTGCGCTAAGATTAATGGCACTTCTGTAAAAAAAGAATTCTCAGGTTTGAAACCTGGAACTTATGCTGTCGCTGTGGTTGACGATCAAAATGGCGATCGCAAACTCAATAAAGACTTTTTCGGTATTCCCAAAGAAGGTTTTGGGATTTCCAAAAATCCAACTGTGTCTATACAAACAGGTACACCAAAGTTTCGTGATGCCAGTTTTGTTGTCAACAAAAACACAACAGTCAACATCATCATGAAATATTCGCTCGATTCCTAAAGGCGAGTGGTGAAAGAGGCAGGGGAGCAGGGGAGAAGTTGCAGTAAGTTTTTCCCCTTTGCCTCTTGTGTTCCTAATCCCCAATCCCCAGTCCTTCATTCTGTCGGAGACTAAAAATTTAATGGAAGATTTGGCAATATTTCTGTCTAAGTCTTTGACGGGTTGGCTGGTTATTCAGGTGTGTTTTACGCTTGTCTTTATATGGTATCTGCGCTCGTCTAAAAAAAACTTATTACCAGACGATCAGTTACCCAAAACCGCAGTAATTCTTTGCTTACGCGGAGCCGATCCGTTTTTGCCTAGATGTTTGCGATCGCTCTTAAATCAAAACTATCCACAGTATGATTTAAAGTTGATCGTTGATAGTCACGAAGATCCCGCTTGGAAAATTGCTAGTGAAACCATCACTGAGCAAGAAGCGACTAATGTTCAAATTAGCGCTTTAAGAATAGTACGCAACAATTGTAGTCTCAAATGCAGTTCTTTAATCCAAGCTATCCGAGAGTTGGACGATTCTTATAAGGTGGTTGCTTTAGTAGATGCTGATACTATAGTTCATCTGAATTGGCTGCGAGAATTAGTCAGTCCTCTAAGCGATGCAAAAGTCGGCGCAACAACCGGCAATCGTTGGTACGTACCAACAGGCAGATATTGGGGTTCTTTAGTGCGGTACGTCGGGAATGTGTCCACAGTAGTGCAAATGTTTATCTTCCAGATTCCTTGGGGTGGAACTTTAGCTGTGAAAACAGAAGTACTTCGCCAAACAGAACTGCTAGATAAGTGGGGACAAGCTTTAGGTGAAGATTTTATGATGCACGACATCCTGAAAAAACATGGTTTTCAGGTAAAGTTTGTGCCTTCGCTGCTAATAGTCAATCGTGAAGAGACTGATTTATTCAACTTAATAGACTATCTCAAGCGCCTTATCCTTTTTTCTCGACTGTATCATCCCCGTTGGTTAGCTCTTGTTAGTGAAGCTGTTTCTAGCATTTTGTTTCCGACTCTACTGAGCGTGTTAGTTCTAGAGTCGCTGTTAGAGGCAAAATGGGAAGCTGCGGCTGTGTTGTTAGGCTGCTATGGAGTTTACACTGTCGGATTACTCTTGATAATGCTGGTGTTGGAATTAGAGATACAGCGAGTGGTTCGCTCTAATGAGCAGGCGATGCCTACCGGCAAGCCGTTCCACGTCTACGCCAAATTATCAGCTGCTACAATCATAAAAATGTTGATTGGAATTCCGCTGACACAGTGGGTTTATGGGTTAGCGATGCTATCATCCCTGTGGACATCAACAGTTACCTGGCGCGGTGTCAGTTATCGTGTTCAAGGGCCTTGGAATGTCCGCTTAGTGGAATATCGCCCTTATCAATGGTTGGATCAGCCTATTAATAGCAAGGTTTCTCTTTGAATTAAATTGCTAAATATCAACTAGGGCATGAAAGTTATTACACTAAACATTCCCTAGTCTTCAAATTATATTATCTTATATTTAGTAGAACTATATTAGCTATAACTCTTGAGAAAATACGTTTTTACTTGTTGATTAACAAAACGCATTTACATTTTTTGCAAGGGTTATAGACAAATATATTAAGGGGAATTTTGACTTAGCATTTTGGATGTTTTTAGAGCTTACAATCCAGTTTTATATAAGGGTTTGCAATTGAGTCTACCTAATCTCCAACTTTTTCTCTACCTCTCTCTAACCATCTCTTATTAGGAGAGAAAAATGGAAAAACTTTTGTCACTGTCAGGGAACTAAACCTCAAAGCATTTCTTCTATAAGGAGAGATCAGACTCTATTACACACAAACTAGAAGCACTATAAACATCCACTTCAAAATCGAAAACTTCAGCTATTTGACAATGCGTAAATCCTTAGTCTAACTGTATTAGTGGGAATTTCTGAGCCAGATAATCAGGATGTTCATGAAACATAAGCTGCGTAAATCCTAAGTTAAAAACCAGCAATTTTGTGAAATATTCCCCTTTATTATGACTAAGCAAAAACTTCGCATTGCACTGTTTACAGGATTGTATGCTCCTTTCTTAACTGGTGTTTCCGTTGCAGTTCACCAACGAGTTCGTTGGTTGCTAGAGCAGGGACATGAGGTTTTTCTAATCCATCCGCAAATTAACGATCGCTACCCCAAAAATGTCGGCGATCGCCCCATGCCAGGTTTAGAGGAAATTCAGTCTTTCCCCAACTTCTCTGCTTACGCATTCCCCACAGAACCGCTGCTATTCTACAAGTCTCTTCCTCAACCATTGAACTATCGACATTGGAGCGATACCAAGTTGCTGGAGAAATTCAAACCCGATATTATCGTGGTTGAAGAAGCAGCGCAAATGAGAGGTTTGTACTCATTTTTCTTGCAAGGTTATGGTCGTCCAATCGGTACTCAATACGCAAAACGAACAGGCACGCCAATAATATCACTCTTCCATACAGATATCGTTGCGTATATCAAATATTACTTTGGAGACCGATTCTTCAATTTGGTTCGTCCCATCGTTCCCGTTTTAGTTAAGCAATTTAGTGAGTCTTATGACTTCAATTACTTCTCTTCTAAAGAGCAACTGACTAAATACGAAGAACTGAAATGCCAACGTGCTGAATACGTCGCTTATCAAGGCATCGATTGCGAAAAATTTCACCCGCGAAACATTTGTTACGACCCAATTCCCAACGATAACCGACCAACTCTGTTGTTTGTCGGACGCATCACACCCGAAAAGAATGTCAACCAACTGCTTGATATATTTCCAGTCATAGCAGCCAAAATTCCTGATGTTCATCTAGTGATTGTTGGTAGTGGCCCCTTGGATGAAGAGATTCGCGAGCGTGCTAAAAAGTTTGGATCGGGTATTACCGTATGGGGTGAGTCTCACGGTACAGAACTTCTAGGTTGGTTTGCCAGAGCGGATGTTTTTGTTAACCCCTCCGTCACCGAGAACTTCTGCACTACAAATAACGAAGCGTTAGCGTCTGGAACCCCTCTAGTTGCTGTTGTTGCACCATCAACTTCGGAACAAGTATCTCCTGGTCGTAACGGCTTCCTTGCCCAACCTAACAACCCTACAGATTTCGCTCAAAAGGTAATTGCGATTCTGGAAAATCCTGATTTGAAAGCAGATATGACTAGACATGCTCGCCCCTCTATACTCGAATTTGATTGGTCGGCATGTATGCAGAAATTGGAAGACAAACTTTACCAGATTGTTGAAGGATCACAGAAGGTGGAGGTAGGTACAGGCAGTATAAGACAATAACAATCACATAGAGATCGCTAGTATTTATGGTACTAGCGATCGCTAATTAGTGACTTTGACTAAGGCTGTTAGTTAAAAGGTGCGATCGCATTAAAATGAAACCAGAGTTTAATAGCTGGGATAATAATGGAAGTTTTTCAACTTACGACAATTGTTGATGCGTCGGGACATTTGCATCTTGATATCCCAACACAGCTAGCGCCTGGACAGGTCAATATTGTGGTTGTTCTGAATCCAGTTGCATCAGACAAAACACAAAAATCTGATTATGATTTTTCCGATCTTGCAGGGAAATTGGTCTGGGAGGGAGATGCATTAGCAATGCAAAAGGTTCTACGGGATGAGTGGTAGTCGCTACTTGTTGGATACAAATGCGATCGTCGCACTGCTACAAGGTAATTCAAAACTGCTGCAACTGTTACAAAATGCTGATTGGATCGGGATTTCAATTATTAGTAAAATTGAATTTCTAGCATTTTCTCAGTTGAGTCAGGGAGATCGCCAACTTTTTGAGCAATTTATCCAACGAGTTGAAGTTGTTAGTTTAATGGCTGATGATACGGTGTTAATTGAGCAAATTATCCAACTTCGTCAGCAATATAGGTTGAAACTACCCGACGCAATCATCGCAGCGATGACGCTTCAGGCAGCTGCGAACCTAGTAACGGCGGATCGGGAATTTGCGAAAGTATCAACATTAGCAGTTCTTGACTGGTAGCGATCGCTATGTCAAAGGCTAAATGCCGAAAAACTTTTTCTACAATTAATGCAACCTAGTTTTAGTACCCTGCCAGCCATGCAAAATCGGCATGGTAAACAATCCCCACGCCAAACCTGTAATTAACCCAAAAGGCGTAACCAGATAGTTATTAAAACTCCACAAACCGAAAATCTGTGCTGCCAATTCCAAAGGATAAGCCATCATTAGCACACTAGCTAAAGCCACACCACTCCAGCCATACTGACTCAACCAGTAAAATCCCTTACCACCAGTTACGCCATACAGCAGACGAGTAATCAGCAAACCCGTGACAGTGCCGTAGCAGCGCATACACACAGCCATAATAAACGGTGGTGCTAAATCTAACCCCATCTCTGGTTGCGGACAGACATGATTACCCATGAAATAAATGATGTCCGCAATCCCAGGAAGCAAAGACACTCCAGACGCAGCCAAAAAGGGAGCGATAGGCGGGCCAAAAACCATCCCTACCAACAAGAAATCAGCAATCAAACTGACCCAATTAACCTGCAAATCTTCACTGAAAGCTACTCTTGTCATCTCCCTTTCTCTGCACCCTCTGCGCCTCTGCGGTTCGTTCTCTTAACCTACCTTATTCACATAAGGACTTGTCAACTTATCCAACTGCTGAATCAACAGACTCAAGAATAATCCCACATCCGTCACCACACCCACCGATTCTACAGAACCGCGATCGCTTAACTTAGTCACCACGGCTGGATTAATATCGACACACACCATTTTCACACCAGCCGGAGTCATATTCCCCACGCCAATGGAGTGCAGCATCGATGACAGCATTAAAATCATCTCTGCACCTTCTAGGTGTTTAGCATATTCCTCCTGTGCTTGAATCAAATCCATTACGGTATCAGGTAAAGGCCCGTCATCCCGAATCGATCCCGCAAGCACAAAAGGTACATTATTGTGGACGCACTCATACATCACGCCACTTTTAATTGCCCCCGCCTCCACAGCTTTCGGAATGCTGCCATAACGACGGATACTATTAATTACCTTCAGGTGATGGCGGTGTCCACCACGAACGGCGACACCCCGCTTCATATCCACACCCAAGGAAGTGCCCATGATATTTTGCTCGATGTCGTGAACTGCGATCGCATTACCACCCAGCAACGCCTGTACATATCCTTCCCGAACCAATTGCGCCAAGTGTTCGCCGCCACCAGTGTGAATCACCACCGGACCAGCCGTGACAACTACTTTACCACCAGCATCGCGGATTTTACGCAATTCCCAAGCCACTTGCTCAACGACCAATTCCACGCGCCGTTCGCTGGAAACTCCCGCCGACATAAAGCTGAATTCTTGGGTGCTACGGAGTTCCCGCGATTCAGTTTTGCGGATGGTGCGGATACCTAAAACGTCTACAATTACTTGTTCGCCAACTTTTAAATCGCGTAGTATTTTACACCGAGCAACTAAACCTGTAGGAGTTTGAGTAATAGCGATCGCGCCATCCATCCGTTGATTTTCTACCTTCACCCACTGACCACTAATCCGCACTTCAGTGGGATAAATTGTACTGACGTAGAAATCATCAGGTGCAACACCATCTTGGATTACCGGTTCCAAGATAGCATCTCGTTCATCATGGGGTAAATCTACAGCACCCAAATCAATCAACATTGAGATGATTTCTTCCATCACCTCATGAGATGGTGCTGATACCTTCACCTCTGCGGCTGAGGTACTTTGGCGCTGTTCTCCCAAGTTGAAATTCAGGACTTGGAAACTTCCCCCGGCATCTATAATCAAATCCAAAGCGCGGTTAATTAAGCCAGCATCGAGCAAATGCCCTTCCATGCGAATGACGCGGCTTTCTACCGAGACATTGGCATGAATTTCATCTCTAACTGGTTCTGTAACCCGCAGAGTTAAGCATTTAGCCGCGCCACCAGCTTTGAGAAATTCCGTCAGCGGTGTTTCCAGCACTTGGAAACCTACATCTGCAAGACGGGTTTTCAAAGCATCACTCGCCTTGTTCATGATGACGATGTTATCCACATTCACTGTATTACAAGCGAAGTTGACTGCATCGGCTTCTTCAATTGCGATTAGCTTTTCTGGTGCGACTCGCATTTCAATTAAGCGGTTGGAGTAAGAATCAAAAGCACCGGGATAGTACAGCAAATAGCCATTTGTTAAGGGACAAAAGCAGGTATCCAGGTGATAGAAACGTTCGTCAATGAGTCGTAGGGATAGCACCTCAATATCCAGCCATTTAGCTAGATAAGGGTGAGAATCTAATTCCGAGCGGAAACCGTATCCCGCCCATAACCAGCGTCCTTCCCGATCTAGTAGTGCGTCTCCTGCTCCCTCAAAGGGCAAATCTTTAGGAAGTTCATTGACTGTATAACCATTTGCCTCAAACCATTGCTTGAAGAAAGGTTCCTCTCCCTGACGTTCTTTGTGCAAAAAGCGACTGAGGACGACATTATCGCCTAGAACTAAGCCAGCGTTGGCGGTAAAAACCAAATCAGGCCAGCCTTTTTCAGGTGGTACTAAATCTACAATGGCGTGTTGTTTGAGGATTTGATGTAGTCCCTGCCACTGTTCCACGGCGCGATCGCGCGATGACTTGTGAATATTCCCTTCCATCCAAGGATTAATCACATAGTCCACGTCATAGTGGTCAGGAGGGCACATTAAAAAGCGAATCCGGGAAGTCATAAAAATCTTACAAGCGTTTGATATGCTACAAGCTTACTTTGAATACAGATTTTCGATTTTCTACAATTCGTAAAATCTGCTACTAAAGCTTCTATCTTTTGATAGTTGAAGACTTTACCAAGCCTTCGTTATCAATTCTATTACTGGAACATGGTAATAATACCAATTCAAAATTCAAAATTAAGAAAGCCTGATTTAATCTGGTTTCCAGGAAAGTGGGGCAGGTGAAAACACTGTTAAAAGCAGTCAGTAGTAAATATTGGTAGCGATCGCTAAATACACTTGCATTAAAGCTTAACTTTTTATCAAAGTCAATTTTTTTAACGTAGACGCAAAACTACCGTAGGCTAACGCAAAGAATGCATACCCCGCATTTCTCACAAGCTTGAGGTCAGAGGTGCAGAGGGGCAGAGGGGAAAGAACTTGGTATTTGAACTCTCCCCTGCTCCCCTGCCCCCTGCCTCCCTCAAGCAGTTACTATATAAGGCGAGTTGATCGCTGCTACACGCCCAGCATCTACCAATGCTTGATACACGATCGCCGCTACCTCACCGCGTGTAGCATCGCGGGTAGGATTAAGTTGTTTCAGGTTTGGGTAATTGACGATAATTTCTTTGTTTATAGCTTTTGCTACCTCATCCTTGGCATATTCAGGAATCTTGGCTTGGTCATCGAAAACTTTGATAGTTGCCGTACCATCGCTAGATAGCCCCAATCCATTCACCAGGGAGACAATCACTTGCACGCGCTGGATGTTTTTGTTGGGGCCAAAGGTATTATCGGGAAAACCAGAGAGAAATAAACCTTGATATGCCTGCTGAATTACCTTGGATGCCCAGAAGTCTGCTGCTACATCTTTGAATTTGCTTGCTGCACGATTTGGTGATGGGTTGAAAGCTTTTACCAATAATGCCGCGTATTGTGCCCGTGTCATCGTTGCATCGGGCTTAAATGTGCGATCGGGAAAACCATTAACTATCCCCAATTTGACTAATTCCCGAATAAACCCACCTGCCCAATGATTCGCAATATCAGTTAATTCGATTGTTGGAGTTGGAGTTGGCGTTGGCGTTGGCGTGGGTGTTGGAGTTGGGGTTGGAGTTGGAGTTGGCGTGGGTGTTGGTGTTGGGGTTGGAGTTGGAGTTGGGGTTGGAGTTGGTGTTGGTGTGGGTGTTGGAGTTGGTGTTGGCGTGGGTGTTGGAACCGAACTATCTGCAAACTCTATGTTTCCGGCGACTTTAGACGCATCTATTTTATTTCCTAGAGAAATCAGCTTGTTGGAACTGACATTTTGCAAATCAAATTTACCGTTATTGCGTAGAGTATTGCCCCCTGGATTATTGGTACTGCCGATATCCGGTAGAGCAGTTCCAATTACTGTAAGCCCATCATCAGTATTATTTTCGCTGACATTATTACGTAATACGGGACGGGCACTACCAGAGATGACAATCCCAGAACGGTTTTCATAAATTCTGTTATCTCGAAGGATGGGTGATGCAGTATCACTAATGGCAATACCAAAACCTGTTTTGAAGTAGGTATTATTTTCAATTTGACCCTTAGAATTTTTAGCGATCGCAATTCCATTAGCTGCATTCTCACTGAACACATTACCTAGAATCACTGGGTTAGCATCGCCTGTAGCAAATATTCCCTCCCGCTTATTGTTGATGAAGGTGCTATTGGCAACAGTAGGGGCAGTTGATTCAATCCAGACACCACTACCACGGCTAGCCAAATTTGTTACAGTCACGCCCCTGAGTTGCGCTTTATCCAGCAGCACAAAAGTGACATTCTGACCAGCAAAAGTACGGCTCAGATAACTACCACTTCCTTCAATTAAAATACCATTGCCTTTATTGGCTTCATTACCCACCACTGTTACGCCAGATGGAATCGTTAACGGAAAGACTTCACCACTAGCAGCATTGTAATTACCATCTGCCAGTTGAATCTTGGTATCAACAGTAGCTACCTTGAGAGCTTGCGTAATAGTTTTGAAGGGGGCTTGTGGGCTACCAGGATTGGTATTGCTGCCGGATACTGGATTTACGTAAAAACTTTGAGCCATATTTATACTTTCATAAAATACATAGCTATCCTAGCGCTAACCGTAAAAGTGGGTAGCGTTTGATGCATTAAGTAACTTTAAGTACTTCTCACTACAAAGTTAAAAACTTATGCAAAAGCATTTGCATATCTATGAATGCATTCCCAGCCTCCGACTGGGAACAAAGAAAAACCAGGAAAGTCTTATCAAGCTAGGTTTTTAGGACTTGTGTGTACACCGTAGCCGATGCTTTGGGGTGGGAACTGGATTTCTTGTTTCCTACCAATGCATCGGGTGGATTAAGGGGGTAATTTGACTTGTGTATATCACGGTAGCTCCTAAAAGGAGAGAGGCTTTGAATCTTGCTCCCCTTCCCTTGTAGGGAAGGGGCTGGGGGTTAGGTCTGTATTAGACTCAAGCGAGACCCGCCATAGCAGTAGTCAAATTAACTTTGATAATCAGATCATTGAAATCCTTGTCGCCACCACCAGACAAATCCTCAAAGCCAAAAGTATTACTAGCTAACAAACTAATGTGATCCGTATGATCAGAATTAGCACCCAAGAACGGGAAATAAACCGCCGGATCATTACTAGAATTGTCATCTAAAAGGGCATCAGGAGTAGCATTCACAATAATGAAGGGAGCAAAAATCGCACCAGGTTGGAACACACCATTGTAAGTAGCAGAACCTTGGTTACTCACAGACAAATCAATACCCGCAATTTTGCCACGGACAGCAGCTTGAGTATAACCAGCCTGTCCCGTGAGAACATCAGCATTCCCATCGCCATTGGTATCAATTCCGCCATTTTGATCAGTCACCTGATAAAAGCCGACATAATTGTTATAAGACGCCTCTCTGTAAACATTAAATTCCGCTTGAACTGATTGTTGGACATCTCGCAAATCAATCAATTCACCTTGAAATTGACCTTGGAGATTTGTACCCAAAGGTAAAGCTTGATCAGTCTGGTTAATTTTCACCACCAGATCATTAAAATCTGTAGAACTCTTACCAGAAGCATCCTTCCAACCCAAAGAGAAACTATTATCATCCAAGTCGGTAATTTTTTGGGTTGAGACATTAGAAAATAGTAACTTTCCAATGGAATTAGGATCGTTGCGTACAGCATCAAGCGTACCGTCTTGAACTAACAAAAATCTAAAATTCTGACCAGAATCCAATTGCAGCAGCCTGGTGAGATTATTAGTATCAAACCCATTGGGAGTATTAGCGATCGCAGATAAAATTACCTCTGAGCGAAGTATTGCAGCTTGGGCATAACCTTCAGCACCAGGAGCAATCCCGTTAATCGTACCTTGAAGATCATCAACAGTAAATAAACCCAGTTCATTCACTACCGGAGAATTGTGTCCAGTCAGTTGGATTTCCAGCGTGGCTTTGTCATCCTGACCTGTGATATTGAAGATATCATCATTGGGGTTAGTCAGACGGCTGGGTATTTCGTCATTAACATTAATAGTCAACTCCTTCTCAAAATTGAGACTACCATTATCAGTAGTGCGGACGCGGATTTTGTAAGTAGGCTTAGTTTGAAAGTCTGGAGAATTGTTGATTTTGAGGGTATTGCCATCAATGGTGAAGGCATTATTATCAGTATCGTCAATTCCCGAAACTAAGCTGTAGGTGAAATTATCGTTTTGATCTGGGTCGATGCTGCTGAATGTACCGATGACGGTGTTGGCTGCTGCTTCATCGCTGACGGTGTTGGCACTCAACGCCAAATCTGTGGGTGCATCATTAACGGCAGTGAGATTAATGTTGCGGGTAGCAGGACTACTATTTAAGCTGCCATCATTGACAACAAAGCTGATGGTGCGGGTAGTGGTGCTGGGGTTGTCGCTACTGTTTTGATAGGTAACAGATTGTAGTGCAGTTTGATATTGGGCGACGGTGGCAGTGCCAGTTAAGGTTAAGACACCGTTGGTATAACTGCCAGTAATGCCGTTTTGGGTGATGAAGGCGAGGGTGTCTTCTGTGGCGGTGAAACCGCTGGTAATGGTGACGGTGGAACTGCTGAGGTTGGTGGAGTCGGCATCGGTGACAGTGATGCCAGAGTCGATGATTGTGGCGGCGGCGTTTTCGGTGTAGGCGAGGGGGGTAGCGGTGGGGGTGGTGACTGGGGCATCATTAACGGCAGTCAGATTAATGTTGCGGGTAGCAGGACTACTATTTAAGCTGCCATCATTGACAACAAAGCTGATGGTGCGGGTAGTGGTRCTGGGGTTGTCGCTACTGTTTTGATAGGTAACAGATTGTAGTGCAGTTTGATATTGGGCGACGGTGGCAGKGCCAGTTAAGGTTAAGACGCCGTTGTTATAACTGCCAGTAATAATGTTGTTTGGGTCGGTGAAAGCGAGGGAGTCTTCTGTGGCGRCGAAACCGCTGGTAATGGTGACGGTGGCGCCGTTGAGGTTTTGTGAGTCGACATCGGTGACGGTGATGCCAGAGTCGATGATTGTCGCGGGGTTGTTTTCGGTGTAGGTGAGGGGAGTCTCGGTGGCGGTGGCGACTGGGGCATCATTAACGGCAGTGAAATTAATGTCGCGGGTCGTAGTATTGCTATCTAATTCGCCATCATTGACGACAAAGCTGATGGTGCGGGTAGTGGCACTGGGGTTATCGCTACTGTTTTGATAGGTAACAGATTGTAGTGCAGTTTGATATTGGGCGACGGTGGCAGTGCCAGTTAAGGTTAAGACGCCGTTGTTATAACTGCCAGTAATAATGTTGTTTGGGTCGGTGAAAGCGAGGGAGTCTTCTGTGGCGRCGAAACCGSTGGTAATGGTGACGGTGGCGCCGTTGAGGTTTTGTGAGTCGACATCGGTGACGGTGATGCCAGAGTCGATGGCTGTCGCGGGGTTGTTTTCGGTGTAGGTGAGGGGAGTCTCGGTGGCGGTGGCGACTGGGGCATCATTAACGGCAGTGAAATTAATGTCGCGGGTCGTAGTATTGCTATCTAATTCGCCATCATTGACGACAAAGCTGATGGTGCGGGTAGTGGCACTGGGGTTATACTGGGGTTAT
>LXQE01000178.1:0-667 GCA_003326195.1 Nostoc punctiforme NIES-2108 | reverse complement strand
CGAAACCGGTGGTAATGGTGACGGTGGCGCCGTTGAGGTTTTGTGAGTCGACATCGGTGACGGTGATGCCAGAGTCGATGGCTGTCGCGGGGTTGTTTTCGGTGTAGGTGAGGGGAGTCTCGGTGGCGGTGGCGACTGGGGCATCATTAACGGCAGTGAAATTAATGTCGCGGGTCGTAGTATTGCTATCTAATTCGCCATCATTGACGACAAAGCTGATGGTGCGGGTAGTGGCACTGGGGTTATYGCTACTGTTTTGATAGGTAACAGATTGTAGTGCAGTTTGATAGTCGGCGACGGTGGCAGGGCCAGTTAAGGTTAAGACGCCGTTGTTATAACTGCCAGTAATAATGTTGTTTGGGTCGGTGAAAGCGAGGGAGTCTTCTGTGGCGACGAAACCGSTGGTAATGGTGACGGTGGCGCCGTTGAGGTTTTGTGAGTCGACATCGGTGACGGTGATGCCAGAGTCGATGGCTGTCGCGGGGTTGTTTTCGGTGTAGGTGAGGGGAGTCTCGGTGGCGGTGGCGACTGGGGCAATAGGTTCGGCAATTGTTAAAGTGGCACTGGGGTTAGCATTGAACAGCACGGAGACGGTGCCGCTGCTGATGTTAGCAGTAGCCAAGTCCAGCTTGCCGTCGCCGTTGAAGTCTCCCACTAGTCTCCCACT
>LXQE01000177.1 GCA_003326195.1 Nostoc punctiforme NIES-2108 | reverse complement strand
CCTTGGGTGCTTTTTACCGTCGTTTACGTTCTCGCCTGGGTACACCCAAAGCTATCACTGCTACTGCTCATAAGTTAGCACGGATTTTCTACCGACTTTGGACATCTGGAGGTGACTATCAAGATCCTGGCATGGATTATTATGAACAACGTTACCAAGAACGAGTCGTCAATAACCTCCAGAAAAAAGCTCTAGCTTTAGGTTTTGAGCTTGTTCCCCAGCCCGAAGCAAATACGGTTTCTTAGGAGAGGGCTAAGAAGCGCAAGCTTCTAGAAAAACTACTTACACAATTGGAAATGCTCACAAATGTTGAGTAAGCTTATTTGATTTCATTAAGGATCATTTGGGTTCCACATACAAGAACGATTACGCCCCTGTGCTTTGGCTTGATAAAGGGCTTGATCTGCTGCCTTAATCAAATCCAAAGGAAGCATATCAGAGGTAGGAATCACTGTAGCAATTCCGATAGTCAGAGTAACGTGCTGCTTCACAGCCGATGCAGTATGGGGAATATTTAGCTGTTGGATAGCTTGATGAATTCCTTGAGCAACCTGAACAGCCCCATCACTAGCAGTGTTGGGTAAAATGACAACGAACTCTTCTCCCCCATAACGAGCAACTAAATCCCTAGAACGCTTAATAGTTTGTTTTAAAGCTTGGGCAATGAGTGTTAAACAAGTATCCCCAACGGCATGACCATAAGTATCGTTATATTGTTTGAAATAATCAATGTCACATAGGAGTAATGAAATAAAATCTTTTTCTCGTAAAAGATATTGCCAAAGATAATCAAGCCTACTATCAAAAGATCGGCGATTGGCAATCTGAGTTAATTTATCAACCATCGCTAGATTTTCTAACCGCTGATTGGCAAGCTGTAACTGTTGATAAAGTTCTGATTGCTGAATGGCGATCGCTACCTGTGTTGCCAATTGCTGAAGCAGTTCGCTCTCCCAAGGTTGCCACTGACGCGGGGCGCTGCAATGATGAGCAATTAACAAACCCCAAAGGCGCTCCTGTTGAAAAATTGGTACAATTACCTTGGCTCTGATTTGCAACTGTTCCAATAATTCTAGATGACAAGCAGTTAATCCGGCGGTGTAGATATCTGGATTAACTTTGATCATACCCTGTTGATAGGACTGTCGCCCCTGGGTCTCGACAAAGTAGGTGTCTGTAATTTCCATATTTAGGATTGCCTTCCACCCGAATGCCACAGACTCCGTGATAACGGTACCACTCCAATCGGCATTTATGCGATAAATAATCACGCGATCGGTTTGCAGAAATTGTCTAACTTCAGCAACAGTTGTGTTCAAGATTTCATCCAAGTCCAAAGACTTGCGGATCTGTTGAGTGATCGCTACGACCATGCGTTCCCGTTCTGTCTGCTGTTGCAGGGCAATTTGTGCCAGTTTCCGCTCGGTAATATCATTGTTGATTTCTAGGATTTTAATCGGTTTATCAGCATTGTCTTTTTGTAAAACCCAACGGCTAGCGACATTAATAGGTCGTTCATCCCATCTGAAATGTATCAGTTCTCCTTCCCAGTAGCCTTTTTCAAAAAGTTCTGTTTCAATTTCTGATAATGATTGAGGAAATTGGGTTTTCAATAAAATATGTGAGATTTGTCCCAAAGCCTCGGCTTTCGTCCAGCCATACATAGACTCCGCTCCCTGATTCCAGAAGCAGATCGCCCCATTTAAGTCGCAGGTAATGATGGTGTCATGTGCTAAATCTAGTAGTTGCGCCTGTTCTAAAAGAATGAGTTGGGTTTGGTGCTGCTGGCTCACCGTTTCTAAAAGGTCATCGTTGGTTTGCATCAGTTGGGTAGTACGCTGGGCTACCCGTTGCTCAAGTTCGGCATTCAGTTGTTGCAGGGCTGTTTCTACCTGTTTGCGGCGAGTAATATCCGTCAAAATAACGACTGCGCCACGAAAGTAGTTATCTTCGTCTGCCAGAGGACGCGCATTTAGAAGAAGATTTATAACTTGTCCATTCTGAGTTGTAATTTCTACCTCTTGCCCTTGAAAGCTGGTTCCATTTAAAACAGATGCGATCGCAAAAGGAACTTTACACCCAGGAGCAGTTTCCAGATGAGTGCTGTTAAGCATCCCTTGCTGATGTGTAGCGGAAGCAGGGGTTGATTGGGATAAGAAAATAGATAACGTATCAAAGGGTTGGGAGAGGAGGTTTTTTTCCCATAGTTGGCAGGCAACCTGACTGGCACGAATGATATTTCCAGTATAGTCACAGACTAAAATTGCTTCTCCTGCCTGCTCCAACATCAGACGTGCCAATCTTTCTGAAGCCAACGTTCTTTCATGTCGCTTTTGTTCGGTTAAGTCTGTAATAACTACACAATTCATGGAAACGTCATCAGGTTTGAGGTAGTTTATGGATAAATAAACCGGAACTTCAACCCCAGTTTGAGGAATTAGAAATAGTTCGATCGCATTCTGATTAGCCTTCTCTGCAAGTTTTACTTGCGACTGAAACAGCAGAGTATCTTGAGGTGACAAAAACCTTTTAAAGGAAGAGCCGATTAGTTTTTCTAGGGGTTGATGTAATAGCTTTGAAAAGCTTTTGTTGCAATATAAGATTAATTCTTCGTCCGAGAGAATCACTGCGCTTTGTTGCATCTCCTCCACTAACAAGCGGTAAGATTGATCGGCACTTTTGAGGGTAAAAACCTGTGGACCTTTGTCAGTTGAAACAACTAGCGCGTCAACTTCACCTTGCATAATTGCTTGTAGAGTTCCTTCACTAATAGCGAGGCGATCGCGCAATGCCTGATTTTCTGCCAACAGGTTGGCTTTAGTTTTCTGAAGGTCTTCCATATCTTCGTTTACTAAACAGAAAAATAAATCATCCCTCTATTATGTGACGCCGAAATTCGCTCATCTAGGCACAATATTTAACCCTAACAATACTTTTTCGGTATCCGATAAATCTCCAATAATCTGACGCAGAGGCAGAGGCAAATGCTTAACTAGGGTAGGAATGGCAACAACATTATCAACCTGTAGTTCTGGAGAGGATTGATAAACATCAATCACCTCTAGCTCATACCGTCCCTGTAGATAGGTCTCACAGAGCAATTTCAGATTTTTTAGGGATTGCATTGATCGCGGTGTCGTGCCAGCAATATATAACCGAAGGTAGTAGTGTTGCAGATCGCCCAAGGTGATCGCTTGCTCAAAACTGGCAGTCATTTCATCGCTCTCTTCCAGCGATACCTTGTTTTCCTCCGGCAGCATATTATTCATCTTATAAGTCACTTCTCAACTTTTTTGAGGTCAAGTCCCAGTAAAACTTTTTCTTCATTAGATAGGTCGCCAATGATTTGCCGAATCGGTTGAGGCAGTTGTCGTACCAGGGTGGGAATGGCCAGGATTTGATCTCGTTTGGCTAACTCTGGGTACTGTAACAAATCAATGATTTCAATGCGATATTGTCCCTGGAGGTATTCCTCACATAACTTCTTGAGGTTAGCAAAGGCGGTTACCGATTTGGGGGTTTGTCCGGCAACATACAGCCGTAGCTGCCACTGCTCGGATGTAATCTGGCTCGGTTCGTTGTTTTGATTCATAGGGGGAGGTTCCTAAATTGCATACGATAACTTCAACCGCAAGGTTGGCAGTAGCCTTAATCCGCTTGCCGCAGCCGTGCCATTGCTTGCTGATCCTGAAAAAAATCTGCTTCATACAGGTTCTTTTCCTGGAGCAGATAGTCGAGTTCGGCACTTTCTGCCTCCATTTGCATTTGCAAGGTGGCAATCTGATCTTGAGTGATTTTCCGCTGTTTTTCAATTTCTCGTCGTCGCCTGACAAGCTGCTGCTGCCGCTCAAGATGAGCCTGCCTATCGGCTGACTCTTGGGCTGCACGAGCCGTTCCGGCCAATACCTGGTTTTGTCCCAGGTAAACATCAACCAAGTCAATGCCCAGATCGGTCAACCGAAATTCTCGCACTTGGTTAGAATGTCCCATCCCACGAGATTTGAGCAATTGTAGCAGGCGATTGCGCTCCCCATTGTTCTCTACCGCTCGCACTTCCAGCCAACTGTCCATCAATGATGAAATGCCAATCTCGGTGTGTTTCATTGGCATTCCTGATGCAATTAGATTGGTCATGAGTACGGTGATTTGTTGAGCTTTCAGATAGTCAATCAAACGCATGAAAAATGAGCGGGTTTGCAAAAGCGTGCCGATGAAGGTTAGGTTGCTGATGGGGTCAAACACTATCGTCGTCGGCTTAAAGGCATTGAGCCAGCTATGGATCTGCACCAGATGGAGTTCTAGACTATGAGCCGTGGGGCGCAACGCTTGAATTTTCAGCAGTCCCCCTTGCAGATATGGCTCTAAATCCAAATTGACCGATCGCATATTGCGAAGAATTTGTTGGGGTGCTTCTTCAAATGCCACATAGAGACACCGTTCTCCCCTCTGGCAAGTTGCTGCTGCAAAATGAGCCGCGATCGTACTCTTGCCCATCCCTGCCATGCCCGTAATCAGAATGCTGCTGCCACGAAAATAACCCTGCCCTCCCAGCATGGCATCGAGGCGGGGAATGCCACTGGATATCCGTTCCGTAGAAACATCATGGTTTAGTCCGATGGAGGAAAGCGGTAAAACTGAAATCCCATCTTTGTCAATTAAGAACGGATATTCGTTGCTGCCATGCTGCGATCCCCGATACTTGACAATTTGCAGTCGTCGTGTAGACAGTTCATCATGGGTTCGCTGATCCAGGCGAATCACGCAATCGGAGACATATTCCTCTAAACCCTGGCGGGTCAGACTGCTTTCTCCCCGTTCGCCTGTGACGATCGCCGTCACGCCCTTTTCTTTGAGCCAGCGAAACAGACGACGCAATTCTGCCCGAATAATCGCAGCATTGGATAATCCAGAAAACAGCACCTCAATGGTGTCTAGGACAATTCGTTTTGCTCCGATGCTATCGATAGCCATACCGAGACGAATAAAAAGCCCTTCTAGGTCATAGTCACCAGTTTCCTGAATTTCAGACGGGTCAATATAGATAGAGTCAATCTCAAGTTTTTTTTCGGCGACCAGTTGAGCCAGATCCCATCCCAGAGAAGTAACATTTTGGGTCAATTCTTCGACCCCTTCTTCAAAGGCAATAAATACCCCTGGTTCCCCATATTGGGTTGCGCCCCGTACCAAAAACTCCATGCTTAACAAGGTCTTACCGCAGCCAGCAGACCCACAAATTAATGTCGGTCGCCCTTGAGGTAATCCGCCTTCTGTGATCTCATCCAGCCCTTTAATTCCAGTTTGGCATTTAGCAAGCTGGGTATTACGGGATTCCATTGTGCTAATCAGTTGAACCATAAATCATGCCGAGCCTTGATGCGATCGCATTGATTAGAATAAGTACCCTATCACTGAAGTAACTTTTGAAAGCTTGAACATCGAATGGGCTTCAGATGGGATGGGGACTTTTTAATTGTCAAATAACTTTTTGACAGGTTTAAAGTTGGAATTAATAAAGATAAATTTTAAAGTAGAGAGGAAGATATTATTTCATTTATTCTATATAAAAGAACCTTAGTCATTTCAAAAGGAAACTGATAAACAGGTTTACATTTTCTAGTATCCCAATCTCAACTATATAACTGATCTAATACGATAACCCCTTTATGAGAAAAAGTATCAGGGTTTTTTTGTATGTCCCCTCGAAAAGGGGGAATAGTAAAAACAAGGTTTGGCATTATTCCCTTCAAATCCTTGTCAGCAAAGCTTTCTCCCCCCCCCCCAACGTGCCTCAAAAACTATACTTAGAGAGACACGCCTGAATTATGTCTCTTTTTATGTCTCAAAATGCAATTCTGAGATCCTAATCGGACTAATGATACTCTCCCAAACCATAGCTCTATGAAGGTTTGCGCTAATTAAAAGGTAAAGCACCATTCAAGATTAAATTCCTTAATCCCCCTTTTCGAGGGTTTGTACAAAAAACCCCATCATGGGGGTTAGAGCCGTTGTGCAGCCTCACGTCAAATTCAGGTTTTGGGGCGCTTACGCGGTCTTATTGACAAAAGCTAGTCATCTGAAAATTTTTAACGTTCTGCTGGTTTCTGTGTGACTGAGGCAGTTGGATTTAGACTTGAAGTGATGGGACTGGAGGAAAGACTGGTGACGAGAGCAATTCGTCTAGAGCAAATTATTGCCCAAAAGGTTCTTACCTTATCAAAGGAACAACAGCAGCAAGTACTTGACTTTATAGAATTTCTGCAATTGAAATCACTAACAGTGGAGTTTAAGCACGATGATGGCAGGCCAATGTCTGCTTTAGAAGCAGCGGGAGACTTAGTAGGCTGTGTAGATTCTGGGCCTGGGGATCTCTCGACAAACAAGGAGTACCTTAAAAGACCATTAACAGAATGAAGCAAGCGGTACTGCTAGATACAGGGCCATTAGTAGCTTTAGTCAACCGGAGAGAGCAGTTTCATCAGTGGGTGACAAATCAGTTCAGACAAATTGAACCCCCTCTGTTAACTTGTGAAGCGGTGATTACAGAGGCTTGTTTTCTTTTACAGAATGTTTATGGAGGAGAAGCAGCAGTAATTTCTTTTGTACAAAAGGGAATTATTCATCTCCCGTTGAGCTTGAGTGAAGAAGCTGGGGCGGTTTATGAGTTGATGCTGCGTTATCAGTCTGTACCGATGTCGTTAGCGGATGTCTGTTTGGTGAGGATGGCAGAACTGTATCCTACTCGTGAATTGCTCACATTTGATAGTGATTTTAGGATTTATAGGAAGAATCGGAATCAATTAATTTCTGTGATTATACCAGAAGAACTGTGAGCCTAGAAGTTTCAATCCCTAATAGGAATTTTGGTTAATTGCAAGTCATTGTTGGGATTAAAGCTTGCTGTGGAAGGATTCTAGTAGGGTTTTTAGTTAAAAGTGATCGCACCTAAACTGGTTTTGGTAGCGTGGTGACTGTAGCTTGGCATTGGGCGTTGCCGCGCTCTCTTTTGAGCTAGCCACGGAGAGCGGGTTAGGGCGTTGGGAAGCGGTTTATACTGATGTTTTTTTGATATTTTAAATGCCACATTTATTAGACGTTTATATTATTGGTGAATGAAATGGCAAAACTAGATTATTTTTTTAAAGATTTTAATAAAAATAAACTAGAAAAACACATTCAGGAATTACTAAAAAACTATGAGTTCAATCAGGAATTTGAGTCAGAGTTGATTAGTGATTTGATTACTGAAAAGCATTATTATTGTGCTTGTCACGGGCTTAGACCCTTACGTTTTAGAAAAGAACGTTATCCTGGTCGTTGCTACAACTTCTTTGGCTTTTTCCTAAGTTTAGGATGGCATCCAATCTCATGGAACCAGTGTATTTATCCTAAGAGTAAGGAAAATATTGTTAAGGACGCATTACGAAAAGCTATAGAACCTGATATCTCTGAATATAAACGTCAACACCCTAAATGTGAGCGATGCGGTAAATTATCAAAAGAGATAGACCATATAGAGCCTGAATTTGATGTTATTGCTCAACAGGCACTGAAAACGCTTTCAGATAAAGATTGGGAGTCAATTATGATTGATTCTTTCAATTTTTTGATTAAGGAAGAGTTTCGACTACCAGACAACAATCCGGCTCTAATATATACCTTGGAAGCTCACAAAACTGTAAAATTACAAGCTGTGTGCAAAAAATGTCATCAGCTAAATGCAGAAGAGAGAAAAAATAATCAATAAATTACGTGTATTTTATAAATACCGAAAAGCATTTTAATCATGAATAAATTTCATGAGAAGTAAAGTAATTAATTTAGCTGATTTTGTGAGTACACAATTAAAAAGTTTTTAGAGATAAATACAGTGTTAAAACTAATACAAGCCAATTGTCTAACTGTGCTAACACTTAGCTGCAACAGACTGAATCGATATCTGGGTTGGGATGCAAAGAACTATGCCTATGGGCGTATTTGCATTCTTGGTAGCTTATAGAGAATAATCACAGATAAAGCAGCTTTGGCCTCTTCGTGCGAGAGAATAAATATAAAATATGGCGATCGCAATCGATTTTGGTACTAGCAACACAGTCATTGCTCGTTGGAACCCTGTAACCCAGCAGCCAGAAACCCTGACTCTACCAGGTTTATCAATTAAACAAAGTCTCAATCCGCCACTGATTCCCAGCTTGGTTTATGTTGAAGACGCAGCCCAAAATAAAGTCTTAGTCGGGCAACAAGTACGCGATCGCGGTTTTGACCTCAAAGGCGAAACGCGATTTTTCCGCAGTTTCAAACGCGGTATCGGTGCAAATATTCAAGGTTTCTTACCCGAACTAGATGGGCAAATTGTCACCTTTGAACAAGTAGGGCAATGGTTCCTCACCCAAGTAATTGAACAACTAGCACCCCTGGAAGGTGGCTTAGATTCTCTCGTGTTAACCGTACCTGTAGACAGTTTTGAAGCCTATCGTCACTGGTTAGGGAAAGTTTGTCAATCCCTTCCTGTCGAACAAGTGCGAATGCTGGATGAACCCACAGCCGCCGCCTTGGGTTATGGCTTGGCAGATCGAGAAATTCTCTTGGTGATTGACTTTGGTGGCGGTACTTTAGATTTGTCCCTTGTCCGGTTGGATCAAGGTGTGCAAGCAACAAGTAAACCGCTGGGATTTATCCTCAAGTGGGGTAATAAGTCCTTGGCTGAAGATTCAAAACAAAAAGTTAAAACTGCCCGTGTATTGGCGAAAGCTGGGCAAAATTTGGGCGGTACTGATATTGATAATTGGTTAGTAGATTACTTTGCCAAAACTCAAGAATTGGCAGTAAGTCCGTTGACAACAAGATTGGCAGAACGGGTAAAAATTCAGCTATCAACTCAAAACCAAGCTAGTGAAGTTTATTTTGATGATGAGACATTTGAAAGCTATGAACTGGAACTAAACCGCGATACTTTTGAAAATATCCTCAAAGAACACGCATTTTTTGAGTTACTAGATGAGTCGATGACGACACTGTTGCAGCAAGCAAAACGGCAAGGGATAGAACTTCCAGATATTAATGCAGTTTTGTTAGTTGGTGGCACCGTGCAATTGCCGGCAGTGCAGACATGGATCAAACAGTACTTTGAGCCAGAAAAAATCCGTTGCGAACGTCCCTTTGAAGCGATCGCTCAAGGTGCATTACAGTTAGCACAAGGGATACAAATCAAAGACTTTCTGTACCATAGTTATGGTATCCGCTACTGGGATCGTCGCAACCAGCGTCACAAATGGCATTCTTTAATTAAAGCTGGACAGGCATATCCAATGAGTCAGCCAGTGGAATTAGTCTTAGGTGCTTCTGTGGAAAATCAGCCCAGCATTGAATTAATTATGGGAGAATTGGGAGCAGATACGGGTAGTACCGAAGTTTATTTTGATGGCGATCGCTTAATTACTCGCCGTATGGACAATAGTGAAATCAGCGTTAAACCCCTCAACGATCAAGAAGGTGCGAGGACAATTGCCCAATTGACACCAGCCGGATATCCTGGAAGCGATCGCATTAAAATTCTCTTTCAAGTTGATGAACAACGCTTTTTGCGAATCACCGTTGAAGACTTGTTGACAAATGATACGCTGTTAGAGAATCAACTTGTGGCACAGTTGAGTTAGATATAATGCATATCATTAGTCGGAAAAAGCTGCGCGAATTTTGCCAAAATTATGCTGATTCCTGTGATGCACTTAAAAACTGGTACAAGGCTGCCAATAAAGCTACATGGAATAATCTTGCCCAGGTGCAAGCAGTTTATCCTCAAACAGAAGCTGTTGGTAATTTTACTGTTTTTAATATCAAAGGCAACAAATACCGTCTGATAGTTGATTTGGTTTATAGTGACCAAATAATTTATCTTAAATACATTTTGACCCACGCAGAATACGATAAGGATAAATGGAAAAATGACCCTTACTTTTAACCGTGAAACTTATGCTAGTTTGCTTGCTAAATATCAACCCAAGGTTATTAAAACAGATGAGGAAAACGAGCAAGCTACTACGCTAGCTGAGGAACTGTCTCATCGAGTTAACCGAACTTTGGAAGAATCGGCATTATTAGACCTGTTGATCGCTCTGATAGAAAAATATGAGGATGAGCATTATCCAATGGGAGAATCAACAGCACACTCAATGTTCCTCCATCTAATCGATGCTCAGAGTGTTAAGGAAGCTGAGTTAGTAGCAATTCTTGGTTCAAGAGAGGTTGTTTCTGAAGTTATGAGTGGAAAACAAGAAATTACTCAGGAGATGGCTAAGGTCTTAGGGAACTTTTTTCACGTTGATACTAGTTTGTTTCAGAATTAAGCGATGTCTACGACGGGCTACGCCTTATTTCTATTTGCCCATTTTTAACCATCCAAAAACTTGGTTAACGCTTAGTGTCAGTTCAATTTCTGGTAATACAGGCAAAAAATCTTCTCCCTGGAGTAGCACTGGCTGTTGCTCCGGTAGAAATACCAAAATACTGAGGTCATCAGGGTCAAGAAACCATCCTAGACGACTGCCATACTTCAGACAGTGAAGAATGTTACCAATTACTTTGTTGGGTTTTTGTTCTGGCGAAAGAATCTCAATCGTCCAGTCTGGTGGAAGTTCAAAATTATCAGGTACTTGATTATCAACAGGGAACGGTATGCGTCCCCACTGAAATACAGCTACATCAGGTACAATTGAGCGTCCGCCAAAACTACACCGTAATTCGGGAAACGCATAGGCAATCTTTTGATTCTCCGTGACTTCATTGATAACAGCACAAAGCTTGCCTTGTAAGCGGCTGTGTCTCCCTTTTGGCATTGGCTTTTGAATAATCTCTCCGTTAATATATTCACTCGCAGGCTTTGTTTCTGGGAGCTTCAGAAACTCTTCCAATGTGAGAGGTTGAGTAATTATGACGCTCATAGCTCCTGAATCCCTTGAAGATTGTTTTTAGTCTAGCAATTATGTATAGACAGGTGCTTAACTCCATGAACGCACCCGTCTATACATCAAAGGAAAAATTGCAGATATTTATTACGAATTAGCAATTATTTCCGTACAACTACTAATGTTCCCGTTGAAGTCCAGTTGTAAAGCTTGCGAGCTTGCTTAACAGGTAAATTTACGCAACCGTGACTGATTGGAGTCCCAAAACGATTATGCCAATAAGCGCCGTGAATGGCATACCCTCTGTAGAAATACATTGTGTAAGGAACGTCAGGAATGTTATAGCCTCTGCCTCGCATTCGATGAGTACGATACTTAGAATTAATCCGAAATCTACCTATGGGTGTAGGAGTTGCTCGCTTACCTCCAGAAATGCGATATGAATGAATAAGTTTATTACCTTCCCATGCACGTAAACGTTGCTCTGACAAATCAATTTCAATCCAGCGAGGTTGGCTAATATTATTAGATACAGTGATGCTGTTTTCATCGACTGACGTAGCTGTTGCTGTAGTCGAGTTGGGTGTACCTGTTAACGGCGATGACCAAGAGAATAAAGTCACCACCATCAGCGCCACGCCTGTACAAAAAGTTCCTGAAGAACGAATTCCACCACTGCGAATCCAGGATTGCATTATGCCTCACCTTCTAAACTACGCAAAAATCATGAAGTGAAGTAATTTTCTGGAAAACTACAAATTTCCAGATCGACTACTTGCTTTCTGTGCAGGATTTACGCAGTTCATCTTGTATTTGTCATTTGTTCTTGGTTGAATAATGACCAATGACTAATTACAAAAGACAATCTTTACAAAAATCTGTCATTTAAATGCTTAAATACAAACTTTCCCCAAATTTATATTTGCATTTTTAATTTCATACAGGAATTGTCAGGATTTCCGCTTATTTGTTGGGCAAATCGTTAAATGCCCTTTTCTAGATTTTATTTCAAATTCAGTAATTCCGACTCCGAAGATTCCCAGCATAAAATATTGCTGGGAATCACTTAATTGTCTTGATTTGTTGTTATTTATAATTTTACCTAAATTGCCTTTTGGCTGCTTCACCTACTATTTATGAATAACTATTGGTGTCCCTACAGATGCCCACTCGAATAGCCATTTTGCATGTTTAGGTGCGATATTCACACATCCGTGGCTTACCGGAGTACCAAATCTCTTATGCCAATAAGCTCCGTGAATAGCGTAATTACCTTCGTAAAACATCGCATAAGGAACGTTAGGAACATTATAGTTTTCTCCCTGCATTCGCGTAGTTTTGAACTTAGATTGAACTTTAAAAGTGCCAACAAGAGTGGGAGTAGCTTTTTTGCCAGAGGAAATAGCACTTCCATAAACCACTCTGTCACCTTGCCAAGCTATTAATCGTTGTTTTGAAAGATCGATTTGAATCCAGCGCTGATTTGATTGTTGTAATGTCTGGATTTTTTGTGCAATCACTTGATTTTTGGAATTCGCCCAAACTTGACTAGTTCCAGTAGTAGTAAAAACACTTAAGGACAGTGCTGTACCAGTGAGAATTATTTGTAAGCGACGCACCCAGTCAGGAGAAATTTGTCTTTTCATTTTAGATACACTCACACTCAAATCATGGGGTATTGAGAAACTTATCAGGTTTCACCTTTATTTCCATATCTATTGCTTTAATAGACGTGAATGTTTGATGATTTGATTCTAAATTAACCTAACTGTTGCATTAGGTTTTTTGCCTGAGTTGCGATCGCTGACCAATTTCCCTCTATGACAAGCTTTTGGGGAAATAATTCCCCGCTCAAACCGACAGCGATCGCTCCAGCTTGCAAAAATTCTTTGGCATTTTCTAGAGTCACGCCGCCAGTAGGAATTAAGGGAATCTCACCCAGCGGCCCTTGCAAACTTTTGATATAGTTAGTCCCTCCCACTGCTTGCACGGGAAACACTTTTACACAGCTAGCGCCTTGGCTCCAAGCGGTAACAATTTCTGTAGGAGTTAGCGCTCCTGGTATAATAGGCACATTTTTTTCTTGTGCTGCTTGAATCATTGCCGAATCAACGTGGGGTGTGAAGAGGAATTGCGCCCCAGATGCGATCGCATCTTGTAACTGCTGCACATTAAATAACGTACCAGTGCCAACTATACAGGCTGGTAATTTCGAACGTAGTTGACTGATTAATTCCCCAGCGCGATCGCTATTCCAGGTAATCTCAATTAGCTGCATTCCCCCAGATGCTACAGCCATTGCCATTTGTTGTCCCACTTCGATATGAGGAGCACGGATGACTGCGATCGCTCGGTGTTTTTCCAACTGTGATAACCAAATTTGATTAGGCATTTTGACTAGAGATTGGGGATTGGCAGTAGGGATTGGGACTAGAGAACAGTTTTCAATCTAGTAAATACCTAATTTTTAATACTAATGCCCAATGCCCCTTAAGAGTGCTGATACCATTTTGGATTTTAGATTTTGGATTGTGAAACATCCATTGGATAAGTGTTTCAGTTTTCCATCTGTCGCAATCATTTTTCAAATTGGTATGAGTAATAGACTTCTTGTAGAAGTGGGCAAAAGGGTAAGGGGTAAAGGGTAAAAGTATGGAATCCTCCCTTACCCTTTAAAGAATGTAGAGACGTAGCACTGCTACGTCTCTACAAGGGTAATAACGACATATTTAATTTCACTACAGTCTATTCCACAGTCTATTAGAGAACTGGGTTGAGTAGCTGTGAATAGTCGAAATTATGTGTAAGATGGGGCATCGCCCCATCCCAAATTGTTATCCAATTACCTCAGCAGTCTTCTTCTTATCCAACTTGAGAATCAACACACCCAAAGGTGGCAAACATAAATCCAGGGAATAAGGGCGACTGTGCAAAGACCAATCATCCGCCCACTTACCGCCTAAGTTGCCCATATTGCTGCCGCCATACTGACGCGCATCACTATTGAACAACTCGGTATAAAATCCCTTTTGCGGTACACCAATGCGGTAGTGGGAATGGGGCTGCGGTGTAAAATTGCAAACTATGATCGCAAAATCATCAGAATCCTTGTCACGGCGCATAAAGGAAACTACACTATGGCGATTGTCGCTACAGTCAATCCACTCAAACCCAGGTTCAGCAAAATCCTGGGTGTACAAAACTGGTTCAGAACGATAGAGATGGTTCAATTCCCGGAAAAATGTTTTTAACTGTTGGTGGGCTTCATGCTGTAATAAATGCCACTCCAAATCTGCCCAAGCATTCCACTCACTCCATTGCCCAAACTCCATGCTCATAAACATGGTTTTCTTGCCTGGGTGAGCAAACATATAGCTAAATAAACAACGCACATTAGCTAACTTCTGCCATGTGTCTCCCGGCATTTTGCCGATGATATTGCTCTTGCCATGTACCACTTCATCGTGAGACAGAGCCAGCATGAAGTTCTCACTGTGGTTGTACCACATACTAAAGGTAATATTGTTCTGGTGGAACTGGCGGAACCAAGGGTCCATGCTGAAGTAATCCAGCATATCGTGCATCCAGCCCATATCCCACTTCAAGTTAAAGCCCAGTCCGCCTGTGTAGGTGGGCCAAGATACCATTGGCCAGGAAGTAGATTCTTCCGCAATTGAGAGAATACCGGGAAAATAGCTAAAGATAATGTGATTTACCTGACGCAGAAAATCTGCTGCTTCTAGGTTTTCTCTGCCACCGTACTGGTTGGGCAACCATTCTCCTGGTTCGCGGCAATAATCGTTATAGAGCATTGAGGCAACAGCATCGACACGAATCCCATCAATGTGGTACTTATCAAACCAGAAGAGGGCATTTGCTGCGAGGAAATTACTAACTTCACGGCGACCGTAGTTGAACACCAAAGTACCCCATTCTTTGTGTTCGCCTTTGCGGGGGTCAGCGTGTTCGTACAGGTGGCTACCATCAAAGAAAGCTAAACCATGTCCATCTTTGGGGAAGTGACCAGGAACCCAATCCACAATTACTCCCATATCATTTTGGTGACATTTGTCAACAAAATACATGAAATCTTCGGCGCTGCCAAAACGGGAGGTGGGGGCATAGTACCCAGTTACTTGATAACCCCAAGAACCATCAAAGGGATGCTCCGCAATGGGTAGCAATTCAAGATGGGTGTATCCTAATTCTTTGACATAAGGAATGAGTCGGTCAGCTAGTTCCCGGTAGGTAAGGAAGCGTGCGCCCGGTTTCAGTTCAGAAACCACAACTACAGGTTCCGTTTCACCATTGGGGAGTTTAGCGGGTTCTGCACTCGAAGCGTGTAACCAAGAGCCTAAATGCACTTCATAGACTGAAACAGGCTGATTCAGGGGGTCACTACGACGCCGCCTTTCCATCCAGTCTTCATCACTCCAACTATAAGCATCTAAATCAGTGACAATGGATGCCGTTTTCGGCCGGGGTTCCTGCTGGAAACCGTAGGGATCAGATTTTTCGTAAATGTGTCCTTCAAAATTTTTGATTTCATATTTATAATGCTCTCCCACACCAATTTCAGGAATAAACAATTCCCAAACTCCGGTAGGGCCTTTACGCATCTGGTTTTTACGTCCATCCCAGAGATTAAAATCTCCCAACAATGAAACATTACGAGCGTTGGGTGCCCAAACGGCAAAATAAACGCCTTTAACGCCGTCTATTTCCGTGGGGTGCGCTCCTAGTTTTTCATATATCCGGTGATGGTTGCCTTCACTAAACAGATGCAAATCAAAGTCTGTCAAGCGGGGAGAACGGAAAGCGTAAGGGTCATAAATGACACGCTCATGTTCTCCTTCTTTAATCCGTAACTGGTAGTTTGCCAGTTCGGTAGTTTCAATGGTGCATTCAAAAAAGTGAGGATCGTGCACCGTTTGCATTGGGTATTCCTTGCGTTGTTCAGGAAGAACGACCCATGCTGCACTTGCATTTGGTAAATAGGCCCGTACAGCCCAGACAGTTTTACCGTCTTGTTCTATGGGATGAGAGCCTAGTATTTCAAAGGGATCGTTATGCTGATTCCAAACGATGCTGTTAACCTGTTCAGGGGCGATCGTGGTCATGGACATGAAGCTACCTAAGTGAAATAACGTGATTGACTAAATCTACTTTTTTAATATCTATATATATTCTTTACATTTATTTGCAATTTTGTCGCCACCGTTATCCTACATCAGAATGGGGTATTGGACATGAGGCATTGGGCATAAGGCATGGGGCATTGGGCAGAGGATGAATGACTAATGATAAATGACGAATTTATCAAAAATTTAAAAATGGGAAAAACTGCAATAAGGTTTTACGTATACGAAGCAAGAAAATCTGTTCCCGAATTTTGGGGTCTAGTTTTGGGGGCGGGGCAAGTTGGAGCTGCGCTTGTAATTGGAGATACTCGGCAGCTGTTAGGAATCTTCCATCAATAGGCGATCGCGCTTCTATAATAATCTTTGTCCGTAATATTTCTTCTGGGGTATCCTCTGGCGGCGGTAATGCTATTGCTGCCGATCTCCAATAGCTACTTAAGGTAATCGAAGTTACACTAATTACAATTAAGCTCAGTAATTTTATAGACTTTCTCGTTTTAACTCTCCTCATCTCCTGAACTACGTTCACAACGCAGGATGAAAATCTGTTTTTCCCATGACCAAATTTTCCCAAAAAAAAATCTGGCAACATCAAGGGCGATTACCAGGTCTTTCCCGATACGGAATAGACTACAGGAATGCTCAAGAGCAATTGCCAGCGATCGCAATAAATTATTTTACCCTCTCAAAACTCAGTAGTATAAACAATTTAAAATGCCAAACGAGGGAAGTATCTGCCAAAAAAATAGCTTAGATTGACTCAACTCTCTTGGACTGGTAACAAGGTTTGAGCGGGTGGGAATTTCAGGAGGACACTTGGTAGAGGACATAACCCTCTTTACCAGTGGCCTCTACTTACTGCCCTACTTAGTTGATATTTGAGCAAACTCTAGGCTCTGATAAACCGGCATAAAAATGAGGCTTTTCGTGAACCCAATTAATTCGAGCGATATTTCGAGCTATGTAGTGAGGAATGCTGTCACTAAGTAGTTTTGGGGGCGATTTAAACTAAAGTTTAAGATGCCTTATTTAGGAGTAGCAGGAGTGGTCGCTGCGGGGGTAGCGGCAGGAGTAGTCTTAACAGGTGCGTCAGTTGGTTCACCTGTAGCAGCTGGAGTAGCAGTACCAGCACCATCACCACCACCACCTTCACAGGCCCCAAGAATTGCAGCCAGACTTAACATTAGAGCAAAACCAAAGATTTTTGTTTTCATAACTCCTCTTTCACCAATTGTGGCTAGAACAATTTTTCGCCTGTTGAATACGATACCGTATTTATTGCTTTTTTTAAATTCTGTGAGATTACATAATTAAAAAAACCAATCCTTTGGGGTATTGTTTTTGGAATTACGTATCCTGATTAGTTTCTCTTAACTCAGGAGCAAAACGAAAAATACCAACTTATTTCGCAAACGAAGCTATGATAGCAAAAAATTTTATTTTTTTCACAGAGTATTGCATCTGGCTACCTGACGTTGCCATACTTTAGGTGCGATACCTAAAGGGTAAGCTGTCCAGTTTCTAATCACTGATTGCAAACATTGCATATCTATGGGATGCAAACATTGATACAGCTACCTATCAGAAAAGTTAAAAGGGTATAGTCTGTTATGTGTGCTAGTTGCACAAAAGGTGATTTAAACCTTAGCAAAACAGACAATCAATCTAAAGTGCAGTATTTCCCATCTAAAAAAATTTAAAAATTTATGGTAGTTGCTCGAAAATCTACTGTTTCTACAAGAGGTAATTGGTTCCGGCGAGATTCTATCCTTTCTTTAAAAAGGCGACGCTCTGCGCGTATGGAGTCAGCAGCACGGAGCGCTTCTACACCAGTATCCTCTCAAAAGCAACAGCGTTCCTTAAAAAAATTAGCGGTTTCTCCCACAAATGAGGCAGTTATAGCCAAATCAGGGAAACAGTTGGGTAGACAACAATTACCAAATCTCAATGAGCAGTTGAATGCGAACCAAAAGACTCTGGGGGTAGGTTTTCTTGGACTTCCCACAATGCCTAATTCTGGAGCCTTACCTTTGTGGTTGCTGCGCTTGTATACCTTTCATCGTTATTCGTCAGTTGTGGCGTTCTTGTTAGTAGCATCGACACTTGCTGTTTATGCTTGGACAGTCTATTCTCAAGAGCTTTGGGGTCAGTCATATCGCAGACTGCAAAACCTCCAACGTCATGAACGGCTGCTAACGACAACCAACGCGACGCTGAAAAATAAAATGGCTAATGAAGCAGAACAACCAACAGCAGGGCTGGTATCGCCAACTCCTGAAGGAATGATTTTCTTGCCTCCAGCATCTCAGAGTCCTAAGCCAGCATCGCCTAACACAACGCCAAATTCTGAAACGCAACCGCAAACACTCTCGCCACTGGGATACTAATCGTAATTCGTCAGAACCCAATGCAGAAGTCACCAAGCAAAACAAAATTCAGAAAGTTTCGGAATTCAAAATTTACAGGGCGACACAAGGGTGATAAACGAGGGCTTTTGGGACAATTAGCCTCTAATATACAAAACCAAACATCCAACACTAAGTCCCGGCTGTTCATCGTCTGGGGCGTATTAATGGTATCAGGGTTGGGGTTGGCTATTAACTTGTATAATCTACAAATTGTCAAGGGACCAAAGTTAACCGAGTATGCACGCAACCAGCAAATGGTGAATGTGCGACCTTTTATGCCCCGTCGCCCAGTGGTAGATCGCAATAGCGAGCTGTTGGCTATTGACCGTCCTGTATATACTTTGTACGCTCATCCCAAGCTGTTTGATAAGTCTAATGAAAGTATGGCAGAGCGACTTGCGCCAATTTTGGCAAAAGATACTGCTGAATTGGTGAAAACTTTTCAAAGCAAAAGAAGCGGAATTATCCTTGCGCCAGCCTTACCAGAAGAAATTATTGATCGCGTCATCTCTTTACGCTTAAATGGCCTGGAGTGGACTCAAAAATACTTCCGATATTACCCGCCAGACGATTTGGTTGCTGATGTGGTGGGCTATGTGAATGTTGACCGCCGTGGTCAAGCTGGTGTGGAATACTCTCAAGAGAAGTTGTTAGAACGTCCTGTGCAAACGGTACGCCTCAGTCGGTCGGGTAATGGGATCTTGATGCCGGATCTTGCGCCCGAAGGTTTTTTGCATTTTGACGATTTGCGATTACAACTCACTATCGATAGCCGTCTGCAACGAATTGCTCGGATTGCGCTCAAACAACAGATGGAGAAGTTTGCCGCTAAACGTGGGGCGGTAATTGTCATGGATGCATTGGATGGTTCCTTACTCGCCCTCGTTTCTCAGCCTACTTATAATCCTAATGAATATGCTAAATCTGATATTTCACTATTTAAAAATTGGACAGTAGCGGATCTTTATGAACCGGGATCGACTTTTAAGCCTTTGAATGTGGCGATCGCTCTGGAAAATGGCATCATCAAACCAGATGATATGTTTAATGACTCCGGTTCGATTCGAGTCGCTAATTACACCATCAAAAATGCCATGAATAATGGTAACGGGCGAATCAGCATTGCTCAGATTTTGCAATATTCTAGCAATATTGGCATGGTGCAAATTATCCAACGTCTAAAGCCTTCAATCTACTACAACTGGTTAGAACGCTTAGGGCTAGGACAAAAAGTTGATACAGATTTACCTTTTGAAGTCGGCGGACGGCTCAAAAGTCAAGAAGAATTTATCGCTTCGCCAATTGAAGCAGCTACTACTTCCTTTGGTCAAGGTTTTTCCATGACACCCTTGCAGCTAGTGCAAATGCACGGTGCTTTAGCTAATGGCGGTAAGTTAGTTACACCCCATGTAGTTCGCGGGTTGATTGATAGCAAAGGGCAGATGCATGATTCACCCACTCACACCATCCCCCGCCAAATTTTCTCAGCCGCAACAACTCAAAAGGTTGTGGAAATGATGGAAACTGTTGTTACTGAAGGTAGCGGCAAGGCATCACAAATTCCGGGATATCGCATTGCTGGTAAAACTGGTACAGCCCAAAAAGCTAGTCCCAATGGCGGATACATCAAGGGTGCGAGAATGACCAGTTTCGTGGCTATTTTACCCGTGGAATCTCCTCGCTATGTAGTGTTTGCACTGGTGGATGAGCCAAAAGGAGAAAGTGCCTATGGTTCTACTGTCGCCGCGCCAATTGTGAAGTCGGTGATCGAAGCACTGATTCCTCTTGAGCAGATTCCGCCCAGTAAGCCGATTGAGCAGCAGAAGGGAGTGCCGTAGGGAGTGGGGGCAGGGGAGCAGGGGGAGTTCAAGAAGGGAATAGGATACAGGTTACAGGGTACAGATGATTCACTATCACCTATCACCTGTCACCTCTACCCTAATCCCCATGCCCAATGCCCCAAAACTTAATTTTTCTTTATAACCAGGGAAAGAGGTACAGAAAGCTACTGGTGTGGAAACTTAGATATTAGAGGTGAAAGTAATTTCTCACTTTTCCAAAGCTACCGAAGATTCCATGCAAAGCAATTTAGTTATATTTCCTAAGACTGAGGCTGCGAAAAATAGCACGCAAACTAAAGAAAGAACAATTACTAAGTACGACCGTGCTGAGGAGCAATTTATAGAACTGCTCGCAATGGAGGATTTGGATAATAAGCTGGATGCAAAACCTTCAATAGCTAGTGAGTTTGAACAGTCACTCTCTATAGCAATTGGTGCTGCTTATGGAAACGATCGCTCTGATGAACAGGCTCACCGTTTTCTCCAACGGATACTTTATCGAATTAATCGGCTAAAGCTGTTTTGGTACGATGATTTGCGGCATTATACTAATGAGCGATCGCTGTATTTGCACTCTTGTCGTGACCAAATTGAAGCTGCTTGGCAACAGTGGGAACTAGCACAAATCGATGTGGCTGCACTGCAACAATTAGATGTAAAACAAGCTTTAATTGAGCGTGCATCTGCCGATTTAAATCCGCCTCTGTCGGAGAGTAGCCGCTACATTCGTGAAGAAATGACTGAAGCAGGCTATCGTCATTTGCTAGCGATCGGCTCTTTTGATGGCTTAGTTGAAGGTAGTCGTCTTTGTTACGTATTGGGTGGTGCTGCTAATGAAATCCAGTGTACGCTGGTGCGAGTACTACTAGAAGAGTACGGCAATGGTCGTTTAGCCCGCAAGCACTCGACATTTTTTGCTCAAATGCTGGCTGAGTTTGGAATGAACACTGAACCAGAAGGATACTTCGATTTAGTGCCTTGGGAAGTCTTAGCTTGCGATAATCATAACTTTCTAACTACCGATCGCAAACGCTATTTCCTACGTTACAGTGGCGCGTTGACATATTTTGAAGTGGCTGGCCCTGCGACTTATAAAAACTATCTGGCGGCGGCGCAACGATTGGAGCTATCAGATGCGGCGATGGGTTATTGGGAACTACACATTAAGGAAGATGAACGCCACGGTCGTTGGATGTTAGATGATGTAGCTTTGTCTTTGGCAGAACGGTATCCCAATGATGCCTGGGAACTGCTGCTTGGCTATGACCAGGAGAAACGAATGGGCGATCGCGCCGCTAGTGCTGTTGTGCGATCGATACGCGAAGCAGAATAAGCCGCTTACTTATGCGATCAATCCCAAAAATTATCAATAGCAGGTTATTCTTAGCCTTTTAATTTGACATTTCTAAGTCATTTTATTGCTAATTGACCTACAAACATATTTCTTTAGCAACCCTTTGTTAAAGGAACAGTTTTTTATTGCCTCAATACAAGGTAATAAAGAACCTCTTAGTACATTGATTATACCTTACACCTTTAATTGCAGTCAAATGAAAGATATCTTTTTTTGTCCTGAAGAATCTAATTTCTACTCCAACTGCTTAGAAAGCTTTGTGATCAGAAATTGTCAAAATTCTGAATCTATTGTGGAGTTTGGTTCAGGAGATGGCAGCCCTGTAATTAATTCGTTATTGAGAAACAAGTTTGATGGAGTCATCCAGGGATTTGAATTAAATACTTCTGCATGGAAAGTCGCCAATTCGACCATTGATGAATACAATCTCACTAATAAATACATTATTCACAATTCATCTTTGTTTAATTCTTCTCAACCCGATGCCGAGTATCTTGTAGCTAATCCGCCCTATCTTCCCGCACCAGATAACGATATTTATATGCCACTTCTGTTTGGGGGTGTAGATGGAGCCACAGTTACCAATGAGCTTTTATCGCTAGATTATGAAAATGTATTGATTTTAATATCTAGCTTTTCTAATCCAATCAATACGTTGAACATAGCAAAACAAAATGGTTATTATGTTCAAAACTTCATGGTTTTACCTTTACAGTTTGGCTACTATAGCTCTGACCCCAAGGTAAAGAAGCACATCGAAAAACTCCAAAAAAATCAGATGGCATTTTATTCTGGCGATTATTATTTTTTAGCTGGAGTTTTATTTAAAAAATCCCAGGAGTCTGTAATTGATTTATCTAATCAATTAGCTCAGGTAATGACTAGTTTGTGAAAATCAAGAACAACTTAAGTGATGTCTGTCATCCCTTGCCTAAAGTATAGATGTGTCTCTAAGCCACGCTTCGAGACATATCCTCAAAGATTTTCAACGAGCATTTTTATAAATCCATATTCCCAAGTAATCATTTTGTCTGCCTCAAGTAATTGCATTAACTTCTTTGTTGTATGGCTGCACTCTTAGAGTGAGGTTTGCGCTTAAATGCAGCAAATAAAATTACACCAGCACCAAACGACAAAATAGGAATGCCTGAAGTTGGTTCAGCTACAGAGACAGACGAGATTGGTGTCAAGAGGAAGGCGTGTAATTCACCATTAACTGCACCACGACCGACAATTTGTCCATTATTATTAATGGCAGATGCTGCTGTCAAGGTAAAGCCACCCTCTGAACTAGGAGCAATTAGGTCATTTAAGTCGTACAGAGTGTTATCACTATAAAGAAAAGCCCGTAAACCATTGCCATCTGCGGCAAAAAAGTTATTGTTAGTGCCAGAAAACCCGACTACTTGACCCAAATTATTGATCCCCAAACCAGTACTAAACAAATCTGTAGGACTTAACCTACCGAGGTCTTGGAGTCCCGTGCTGGAACTGTACAGAAAAGCACGAGTATCATTTACGCCAGTGAGTCCCGAACTACCAACTACTTGTCCTGAGTCATTAATATCGTTTGCTTGACTGTATCTGTCACCAGGGAGGGTACCGAGATTAGTGATTATACCGTTGTTGGATAAAAAGGCTCGGCCGGAAGAACCGAAAATGCCAACTACCTGACTTAGATTATTTATGCCATAGGCAACATAATTTTCATTTAAGTTACTGTTAATAATAGTCGTCGTACCATTTTTGTATAGGAAAGCGGCTCCGTAGGGAAAGGTAAGTTTTGGGAATATACCGCCACCATTTGTACCGCCAACTACCTCACCTGAGTCATTGATAGCATAAGGAATGCCTTTAAGACCAGTATTTCGGGTTGTTCCACCACTGTAAATAAAGACGTTATTATCACTGTCGGTCTTACTGATGGAATTACCAACTACTTGCCCCAAGTTATTGATACCACTCACTGCAAGTACATTATCGCCAGGCAACGGACTAATTTTTTGGAGCGAACCATTACTGTAAAAAAAAGAACTGTCCAAAGAATTAATCGCTACTTCACCTGAGTCATTAATGTCTGTAGCATAACTGTAGGCTTCTCCTGTAAGATTGCCTAAGTCAGTAACTGAGTATAAAGATACCGCCAATGCCGACTTAGAGGCAGCAAGACTGATTGCAGTGAAGGTAATTGCTGTTATACAGGATTTCCACTTAAGTAAAACCATGTTACTTTGCCGTGATTTTGTATTACTCTACCAAATTACCACTGAAGAGTAGAGTGGCAAGCTGCTGTATCTGGGTAGTCGCTAAATACGCCATCAACACCTAAGCTGAAAAATAGTTCATATTCACCTTGGGGATTTCCTTGAAAATCCAGTGGCAAAAAACAGTCTTCATTACGGAAAGTCCAGACATGAACCAGCAAACCAGCTGCATGAGCATCTATGACTAAAGATGTAGGCGATGTCTGGCGACAAGCCGCTCCGCGTCTACGCAATTTACCATTGTTGTCTCTAGGAACCAGTAAATTTTTATGAATTCCAATCGCTTTTGCATATTTAGCAATTTCTTTTAAGCCTGATGCTGTGACTAAATCTGTATAAGTGCGACCGCAGCTACTAACGACAAAATCATAAGGTTTACCACTGTTATTCAGCAATTGCACTAGAGGTAAATCAGTCTTTGTGGATAAATCTTGTAAATTACCTACTTCAAAAGACTGAATAAAAACAGGTGCGTTAGCCCCCTGATAACCGTTGGCTGTTAAAGTTGCAAGTAGGGGTGCTTCTAGGGCTAACCCAATAGATTGAAAGTAAGTTGGGTGCTTAGTTTCTGGGTAAATGCCAATCGTCCGATTAATTTCGCCACTTTTAACCTTGACTAAATTGATTATTTCTTGCAGCGTGGGGATTTCTAAAAGTCCATCATAGATGGTATTTTGCGATCGCACTTGGGGAATTCGCTCTTTGGCTCGTAGTATTTTCAGTTCTTTTAGGGTAAAGTCTTCAGTAAACCAGCCAGTTTTTGATTCGCCATCAATTATTTTAGTGGTTTGAAGATGAGCAAATTCTGCATGGCTTGCAACGTCGGTGGTTTCAGATATCTCATTTTCGTGACGAGCAATTAAAATACCATCTTTGGTGGAAACTAAATCAGGTTCAATATAATCAGCCCCAAGTGCGATCGCTAATTCATAAGCAGCTAAAGTATGTTCTGGACGATAGCCACTAGCACCTCGGTGTGCAATGATAATTGGAGATGTTTTTTGCAAAGTTGTAGTCATTACTTTACCCACCTACACAGAAGCAAGCTAGAAGTTAAGACAAATAAAATCCTCTTGAGAAGGTTGTAATTTTTCATTGATAATAGATTTAAGAGTCTTTACCTTTAATAATACAGTTATCTTTATTCCCACTGAATTACTTATTGGCTGATAGTTTAATTATTCGACAAATATTAAATTAGCTTGGACAACTCAGCCATATTACTACACTAAATCGATAAACTTTTAGTGCTATTTAAAAAACTAATATAGAGCAATAAGTATTGCTATTAAATAATAAATCTGTCATATTTAAGAATCTTATTTCATGCCTCCTTCAATCCTATTGTGTTTAACACATCCCATAGGATTCATATTTGTTTTTTTCAAAAACTTAGTACATATCTATTTTTTTCTTCCGTTTTCCTTACTCATACAAGTAAATTCAGGAATCAAATCGGATTTCTAGATAATTAATTTGTTTCATTGTTCTCTAATAGCAATATTAACCATGAATATTCTGCAATCTGCTCAACCTCCAAAACTGGATAGTTGTAACAACCAAGTCATCCTTGATTACTTTGAGAATGCTTGGCAATTGGAAGATATATTATTGAAAAGTCTAGTTGGAGAAGAGACATTTTTTCTCAATCCTGACCCTTTGAGAAATCCTCTAATTTTTTACCTGGGACATTCGGCTATTTTCTACATCAATAAATTAATTCAGGTAGGATTATTAGAAAAACGCCTCAATCCAGAGTATGAAGTTTTGTTTGAAATTGGAGTTGATCCAGAAAAACCAGAAGAATTAAATGAAGCGATCGCTCATCTGCAATGGCCGCAAGTTGCACAAACTTGGGAGTATCGAGAACAAGCATATTCCGTAATTTCCGAACTAATTAAGACAACCCCAATTACTCTACCAATTCATCCCAATCATCCTCTTTGGGCTTTAATGATGGGTATTGAACACCAACGTATTCACATTGAAACTTCTTCAATGTTAATTCGCCAATTACCAATTGAGAGAGTGAAACGTCCTCAAAACTGGCAATATGCCCCTTTGAATGGTTACACTCCTGAGAACGAAATGATCGAAGTTGCTGGTGGGGTAGTAAAACTTGGTAAAGCCTTAGATGACTCCACTTATGGATGGGATATTGATTATGGCGATCGCACTGTTGAAGTTGAACCCTTTTTCGCCAGTAAATATCTGATTACCAATGCCAATTTTATTTATTTTGTAAAAGCTGGTGGTTACGAAAATCAAGACTATTGGGATGAAGAATCCTGGAATTGGAAAACTCAATACAATATTCAATCTCCCAAATTTTGGTTACATGAAAATGGGAGCTATAAATATCGAGCTATGTTTGATGAAATTGACTTACCCCTAGATTGGCCTGTGGAAGTCAATCATTATGAAGCAATGGCTTATTGTCGTTGGCAAGGGAAAGATACTCGCTTAATGAGTGAAGCAGAATACCATTTAGCAACTTATGGTAATAGTTTATTAAATGATGTAGAAAATTATAATCTCAATTTAAAATTTGGCTCCCCTAGTCCCGTTGGGATGTTAGAAACAGCCAAAAGCTCTTCGGGATTGTATGACTTACGGGGTAACGTTTGGGAATGGTTGAGTAATAACTTAAACCCGCTTCCAGGATATCAACCTCATTTTCTCTATGAGGATAATTCTGCGATATTTTTTGATGATAAGCATCAAATGATGTTAGGAGGATGTTGGATAACTAATGGTACAGAAGCTTTAAAATATTACCGCAACTGGTTCCGTCCTAATTTTTATCAACACGCTGGTTTTAGGATTGTTCAAGATATTAAAGATTAACAGAATATGCCTCGGTCACATGCTATAAGGCTATAAGGTTACAGAGATGCAAAACTTTTTGAATTTCTGTTTTGAGATCGAATTTTATCTAAAGATCGCTATTAGTTGTACGATTGTTCAGCAAGTATTTTATTTGCTGTTAAACAATATTGAAATCAACTTTATAACGCAGGTGCTATTGTACTGGCTCCTTGGTTCTATCTCATTTTATAGTATTGGCATCCTCATTGAAAAAGGAATCAAAAGCAACGATGTTTTAAGAGATAAGCTGACTGCAAGAGGCAAGACAGTTAAAAATCAACCATTTCCTTCTTTTAGTGTCCAAGGCATCATTACAGGAGAAATTAAAGCTTTTCTGTCAGCATTAATTATTCTATATCTAGCTCCAGAGGTTCATAGAGGAAATAGCTTACTTCTAAACCTTGGATGGTTCTTGATGAGAATAGTTGCTGCTGATTTCTGTTTTTATGTTGCTCATCGCCTCTTGCACACAAGATTCTTGCAGAAAATCCATCTTAAACATCATCAGTTTCGTGACTCATCAAGTTTTGTTGCTGGACACAAGAGTTTGGTTGAATATATTATTGTTGTGATCGCTGATGTTTTACCTATTTTTATATTTGGATATGACATCACTCAACTGTGTGCATGGAGCGTTATAGGTAATGCTTACAACTTAGAAGGTCATAGTACTTTGTCAATATTTTTTATTCCATCAGATTTCCACGATCTTCATCACACTTGTTTTAATGGAAACTATGGCATTCAGGGATTTTGGGACAGAGTATTCAACACACTAAATCCTCCTACTAAGAAGCCGGGAATTATGTTTCCTGTGAGTTTTATCGAGTCTATACTTATTAAGTCATCTATTAATAATGACACTGAAAAAGCTTAGATTAAATTAATGCAAAGTTACTTTACCTTTCAAAGCAAATGATGTTTACTGATGCATTGAGTCAGGTAAAGAAAGAAATAATTACAGCAGTTTTTATGTATTTGAACCACAAATAAACATACATTCTTGTAGGGGCGCACAGATGTGCATTGGTATCAACTTAACGTGAAAGCCATCCTAGAACCAGCTTTTACATATTATCTCGTTCCCAGTCAGAGACTGGGAATGCCGTCCTTGGGGCTGCCGCCAGGAGCAGCATTTCCAGCCCAGAGGCTGGAAACAAGATTTGAAAAGGCTTTTAGCTTAAGTTGACACCAATGACAGATGTGCGCCCCTACTTTTGTTTAAGCCTTTTTCAACCAGCTAAACATAGCGCGTAAATCTTTACCGACTTCCTCAATTTTATGTTCAGATTCTTTACGACGCATGGCGGTAAATCCTGGTTTACCAGCTTGATTTTCAAGAACGAACTCTCGTGCAAATTGTCCAGATTGAATTTCGCTGAGAATCTTTTGCATTTCAGCTTTGGTTTGTTCGGTGACAATCCGCGGCCCACGGGTATAATCTCCATATTCAGCAGTGTTAGAAATGCTGTCGCGCATTTTGGCTAAACCACCTTCTACAACCAAGTCAACAATCAGCTTGACTTCATGCAGACATTCAAAATAAGCCAATTCTGGTTGATAACCAGCTTCTACCAAAGTTTCAAATCCGGCTTTGATTAAAGCACTCAAACCACCGCACAATACTGCTTGTTCTCCAAATAAATCGGTTTCGGTTTCTTCGCGGAAAGTAGTTTCGAGAACACCAGCGCGAGTACCACCAATACCTTTAGCATAAGACATGGCGCGATCGCGTGCCTGACCACTGGCATCTTGATAAACTGCAAACAGCGCTGGTACACCTTCACCGCTTTCATAAGTCCGGCGTACCAAATGCCCTGGTCCTTTGGGTGCTACCATCACCACGTCTACGTTATCTGGTGGTACAACTTGTCCAAAGTGAATATTGAACCCGTGGGCAAAAGCTAACACATTCCCTTCTTCGAGATTGGGTTCAATCTCGTTTTTGTAAATCGTTTTTTGGACTTCATCAGGTAACAAAATCATGATGAAGTCAGCAGCATTGGCAGCATCTGCGACATTCTTCACAGTTAACCCAGCTGCTTCAGCTTTTGCAACTGACTTACTACCCGGATATAGTCCCACAATCACATTCAAACCACTATCTTTGAGATTGAGAGCGTGGGCATGACCTTGAGAACCATAGCCGATGATAGCAATAGTTTTTCCAGCCAAAAGGTCTAAATTGGCATCTTCGTCATAATACATCCGGGCCATAGAAGCATCTCCTGTCAGCAAGCATCGTCATTAATTCGCAGGCTTACGATTGTACCCCAAATTGAGTAACACAGATGAACTATAAATAATTCAATTTATCTCTTTGGACTGAAGGGAGCAGAAGGCAGGAGAGCAGAGGACAAATGACAAATCTGTTACATAAATCGCAACAATCCAGGCTTTTAGTTTTTCTTCAGCAATACTGGGGTTAACTTCATCCATCTGGGGGTAGATTATGTATACTTCGACTAAATTCCCGCGTACATCTGCTTTGTTTATAAGTGCGTTATTGGGAGGGGTAATTTTCACCAGTTGCGCCTCTTCCGAACAGACAGCAAATAAGTCTGCACCTCAAATTGCAGCTAATGGCGCGGTAAATCAATTACCTGCTCGTGAAAACAGTATTTCTCAAAAGGCAGAAGCTTCACCAATAGAGCGTTCTCGTCCCCAACTCATCAAAAAGGCAGCAATCTCTTTAACTGTCAACTCTGTAGATAAGACTGTCGATGCTGTTTCGCAAATTATCAATCAACAGCAAGGGGATTTAATCGGGTTGAAACAACAACAACCCAAAAACGACAACCCACGTTACACAGCAACAATCCAATTGCGGATACCAGAGGATCGGCTAGAACCTACACTAGAACAACTAGCTAAATTAGGCACTGTTGATAGTCGTAATATCACCGCCGAAGATGTGGGTGATCGCCTGGTGGATTTCCAAGCCAGATTAACCAATTTACAAAAAACTGAAGCAAATTTGCAAAAAATTATGGATCGGGCAGGTTCTGTGAGAGATGTGCTTAGTGTTTCCCAAGAATTGAGTAATGTCCGTCAAACCATAGAACAAATTGATGCCCAACTGAAAAACCTCAAAAATCAAGTTGCTTATTCCACTATTACGCTCAATCTTGAAGCAGCAGTTTCTAGCACCAGTCCCCAAACTGCTTTCGGTTTGCAAGTTCAGGAAACTTGGAACAACTCTACCCATTCTTTGAGTGCATTTTCTGTTGGCTTACTCAAGCTGGGTATTTGGTTAATTGTTTACAGTCCCTATTTGTTAATTTTTGTTGCTCTTATCTATGGCTTTAACCGTTGGCGGCGAACTAATTCACCACGTTTGACACAAACACCAGAGTCAACTCGTTCTGACTAAACTTGCATAAATTCTACATCTACCTTTGATAAATCTACACAGATAAAGAGGCATTCAAAGATTCCAAACTCCTATTGTCTGTAACTTGTCTCTTAAAAAATTTTCTTTATCCTGTAGCCTTGATTACTTTAATACTTTTTCAAATGTAAAGAGCAATACAAAATATATGATGACAATTTTGATACAAATTTGTTAAGAATAGTTACAATAGTCGGCATACACGATAATATTTCTTATGGTAAATTCACTTGACAATAATCCACCCCATCAAGTAGTTATTGTTGGCGGTGGCTTTGGTGGACTTTATGCAGCAAAAACACTCGCCAAAGCGGCAGTAAACGTTACCCTGATTGATAAACGTAACTTTCATCTATTTCAACCCCTTTTATATCAAGTCGCCACAGGTGCGCTATCTCCTGCTGATATCTCTTCACCGTTGCGTTCTGTCCTCAGCAAGAGYAAGAATACGAAAGTGCTGCTGGGAGAGGTGAATAATATCGATCCAGAAGCGCAAAAAGTGATTGTGGGCGACGAAGCAATAGCTTACGATACGTTAATTGTCGCCACAGGTGCGAAGCATTCCTACTTTGGCAAAGATAACTGGGAAGAATTCGCTCCAGGCTTGAAAACTGTAGAAGATGCGATAGAAATGCGTAGCCGGATTTTTTCGGCTTTTGAAGCCGCAGAAAATGAAACCGATCCAGAAAAACGCCGTGCTTGGTTAACTTTTGTAATTGTGGGTGGTGGGCCAACAGGTGTAGAGTTAGCTGGTGCGATCGCAGAATTGGCAAATCAAACCCTCAAAGAAGACTTCCGCAACATCGACACMTCAGAAGCCAAGATTTTGCTATTAGAAGGGCTGGATCGGATTCTCCCACCCTTTGCACCAGAGTTATCACAAGAAGCRGAAGCATCCYTAACGCGSTTGGGGGTGGTTGTCCAGACAAAAACACTGGTAACGAATATTGAAAATGATACTGTTACCCTCAAACAAGGCGATGAAGTTAAAGAAATTGCCTCAAAAACGGTATTATGGGCAGCAGGTGTGAAAGCTTCAGCAATGGGAAAAGTGTTAGCAGAACACACAGGTGCAGAGTGCGATCGCGCTGGACGGATTATCGTTGAACCTGACTTGAGTATTAAGGGACATCCCAATATTTTTGTCGTTGGCGACTTAGCAAATTTTTCTCATCAAAATGGTAAACCCCTACCTGGTGTTGCACCTGTAGCCAAGCAGCAAGGTGAATATGTAGCAGCATTAGTCCAAAACAGGCTTGCAGGTAAAAATTTGCCACCCTTTGCTTATACCGATCATGGTAGTTTAGCAATGATTGGGCACAATTCTGCTGTGGTAGATTTGGGCTTTACCAAGCTGAAAGGTTTCGTTGCATGGCTGTTTTGGCTATTTATTCACATCTACTTCTTAATTGAATTTAACAACAAATTAGTAGTAATGATTCAGTGGGCATGGAGCTATTTCACCCGTAATCGTGGAGCAAGATTAATTACAGGTAAAGAATCAATCACGGAGTTTGTAATTTCAGCCGATAATAAACAGCCTGTAAATGTCTAATTAGGCATTGGGCATTGGGCATTGGGCATTAGTCATTAGTCATTAGTTATTCTCCCCCCTGCCCCCTGCTCCCTTGCCTCTTCCCCACTCCCTACTCCCCGCCCTCATAAATTAGCAGTAAGCTATTTGAGGGCGTTTTTCATAATCTACATAATGGCAACTATTAACGACAACTACCTGAAACTGAAAGCGGGTTATCTGTTTCCAGAAATTGCTCGGCGGGTGAATGTCTTTGCAGAAGCGAACAGTAATGCTAAAATCATCCGGTTGGGCATTGGCGATGTTACCGAACCTTTGCCGGAGGCTTGCCGCACAGCGATGATTAAAGCTGTGGAAGAAATGGGCGATCGCAATACCTTCAAAGGCTACGGTCCTGAGCAAGGCTATGCTTGGTTAAGGGAGAAAATTGCTACTCAAGATTTCCAAGCGCGGGGAGCCGACATAGATGCATCGGAAATCTTTATTTCCGATGGTTCCAAGTGCGACACAGGCAACATTCTAGAAATCTTTGGTCATGACAATATAATTGCCGTTACTGACCCCGTTTATCCCGTATATGTAGACACTAACGTTATGGTGGGAAATACGGGAGATGCCAACGATAAAGGCGAATTTGAAGGTTTAGTTTATCTACCAATTACGGCTGATAACAACTTTACCGCAGAGATTCCCTCAAAGAAAGTCGATTTAATTTATCTCTGCTTTCCCAATAACCCCACTGGCGCAACTGCTACTAAGGAATATCTCAAAGCATGGGTAGACTATGCCAAAGCTAATAACTCGATTATTTTCTTTGATGCAGCCTACGAAGCTTACATTACCGATCCGTCGCTTCCTCACTCAATTTATGAAATTGAAGGTGCAAGAGATGTTGCGATCGAATTTCGGTCTTTTTCCAAGAACGCAGGTTTTACAGGAACCCGTTGCGCGTTAACTGTAGTACCAAAGACACTCACAGCAAAAGCCGCCGATGGTTCCGATGTGGAACTGTGGAAACTGTGGAATCGCCGCCAGTCTACCAAATTTAACGGCGTTTCTTACATCATCCAACGAGGAGCCGAAGCGGTTTACTCTGAAGAAGGGCAAGCGCAAATCAAAGCATTGGTGAGTTTCTATCTAGAAAACGCCAAAATTATCCGCGAAAAACTCACAGCCGCCGGATTATCAGTTTATGGAGGTGTGAATGCACCTTACGTTTGGGTAAAAACTCCTAATGGTTTATCCAGTTGGGAATTCTTTGATAAGCTGCTGCAAACTGTCAACGTTGTCGGAACCCCTGGTTCTGGCTTTGGTGCTGCGGGTGAAGGTTACTTCCGCATTTCGGCGTTTAACAGTCGGGAGAATGTCGAAGAGGCGATGAAGCGGATTGCTGAGAAGTTTAAGGTGTAGAGCGATCGCTTTTGTTAAACTCAATCTATTAGTCTAAAGGTTACGGTGGGCTGTATTATCCACCGCAACCTGATAGATAATTATTGAGATTTAGCTTATTGATATTTTGGTTATGACTGCTGCTATCCCCGTTTTCAAAGCTGTTAGCCAGATGCAGTTAGCACCTGGTAGCACGGTGACTATTCCAGATGTTAGCTGGGAAGAATTTGAATCTATTTTAGAAGAATTGGGACAAAAAAGAACTACACGAATTGCCTACAGCCAGGGTACTTTAGAAATTATGGCTCCTTTACCAGAACATGAAATTCCCAAAGATTTAATTTCTGATCTTGTCAAAATATTGCTGAAAGCTAAAGATATCAGATATCAACCTTTTGGTTCCACCACCTTTAAACGACAAGGTGTAGCAGGAGTTGAACCTGATGCTTGCTTTTATATTCAAAATTATCAACAAATGATTGGTCATCGCCGCTTACAAGCTGATGACCCGCCGCCAGATTTAGCGATTGAGACTGATGTTACATCAAAAACTACTCTCGATGCTTATGAAGCTATTGGAGTTCCAGAATTATGGGTTTACGACAGTGGAAACCTTTCTATTTATTTGCTGAGAGAGGGGAAATATATAAAATCTAACACCAGTCCTAATTTTGAAGATATAGCGATTACTCAAATTATTCCTGCTGCTGTGGAACGTAGTTGGCAAGTAGGAAGTTTTCAAGCTTTGGAAGAATTGGAAGCGATGATTTAGTAAATTATCAAGTAATTCAGTGCAAACTTACTTTACGACAAAGCATATAAACAAATTGTACTTTAGTGGGACTTAAACTTGGATTTGGTAGAAAGTGTGATGTCTACAACAAGCCGCTTTGCGTCTATAACATTTCGATAAAAATTAGATAAATACCAGGTTATGTGGAAGTATGTCACTCCTTGACAGGAAGATAAGGAGAAATATCTCTCAAATTCAAAAGATCAGGTTCTAACGCGCAAGCTATCTGCCAAAATTTAATAGCAGGCACTTCAATTAATGCTATATGTTCAAGATTCAGAAACATAGTGCTACCTTCCTCATCATACTCTTGTATAAATCTTGTACCTTGATGTGCTTCAGGATATATACTCGGATCTCCAGAAATATTTCGCAAAGTTTCTAAGTTTGAATAAAGGTCTTCATCTAAATAATGAAATGTTTGAGTTCCATCGAGCCAGTAGACTTTAAGGTAGCTAAATTCTTCCCATGAATCACAATTATCATATTTTGCTTGTAACTCCTTTTCAATAGACTGAATTACCTTAGCTAAAGTCTCAGAAACATTAAATGTTGCAGCAATATCTTTAACAGTTGCATTTGGCTCATCAAGAATATCCCAATCAGTCAATACTCGATAAATTTCAGGATGGTAGAATATAGGAGATTCTTCTTTAGCATCAGTATATAAATCACATATTTTTAAAGCTTTTAAATTAACAAAAATTATATAGTTATTCATTGTCTCAATATCCATCCACTGAAACTGATGGACTGGCTCATCTTCTGGCTTTTGTAAATACCAATAAACAGACTTTGCTGCCTGCTTATCAATTGGATGATCAAGTTTTTCTTGAAGCCCTTGGAGTTTAAATTTTATACCTCCGAAATGATAAATTATATTTATATCTGATTTAGCAAAAAACGAGCCAGGATAACCGGAACGCTTTTGTTTAGAGACTCCTATAATTTCGTCAATTGAGCAATTAAGAATAATTGCGAGGTCTTTCAGTGGCGCAGGGGGAATTTCCATTTTACCTTTTTCCCAAAGCTGAATTGTCTCTTGTGTTATTTTGAGCATTTCAGCTAAAGAAGCGTGAGATAAGTTTCGCTCTTTGAGTATTTGCTTTAGCCTATTCATGTATAAATTTTATCCCTAAATATTTTTTTAGTTGTCTGCTTTAAACTCCAACTGGCTAACACTGTTAGATTAAAAACAAAACTGCTGCCGCAGTACTGCTGAGGATACCAGTATCGCATAGTATAGCCTTGAATTAACTTATCCACAATTTTGGTCTGAGCTATCGCCTTCACGTCGTGCTTGCCAATTTAGCATTTTGGGTAAGTTTGGCAGAATGACTTTCTGGCTCTGAATACATAGCAAATAACTCACTAAAAACTTCTTCCCCATTAATCTCTCCACTACTAACAAATCGTTCTACCTCAACCGAACCATCCTCAAAAAATTCCACTTCCCATCGTTCACCAGCCACCGCTACATTCACCATAATAGTTTCATCCCGATGATGGGCTAAGGTGTAACTAATTTTCTCTTGTTCTAATCGATTTAGAAAGGTAACTAGTTTGCTAAATCCATGATTCTTCATTTGTCAAACCTCTTATCGCTTAATAACTTGCGAACAACTTTAAAACCCGGTTGATTTACCTCTGCTCCCGCTTCAATCTCCTCCCATAACATTTCACAAAACTCATCCCAACTGGGCGATTCCTCCGGGAGTGGAGCCTGTTTTATACTACCCTTCTTGTACTTGAGGATTTCAGACACCTTTTGCCCAGCAAATTTATGTACGATTTCTCCCTCTCTTTTTAATTGAGTGGCTACTTTACTTGATACAATAGCGATGCCTACGGCGGTAAACTACGCACTTTTCCAATTATCCATTAATTGTATCCATAAATTATTCCTGAGAATTACCTCCTCCTTCTTCTCTATCATCAGGTAAATCAATTTTCGGTTGCCCATAATTAGCTAAAGTCACCCCTTCTTCTAAAAATACAGCAGAGTATTTACTCAATCCAATACGCTGTGCAGAGTAAATTCCTGAATGACCTGAAAATAAATAGCTCACTATACAGCCAATACCAATAAATACCCCCGATTCCAGACCAAATAGTTCAATTCCCATTAAAGTGGATGCCAAAGGTGTATTTGCTGCACCCGCAAATACACCCACAAATCCCATTCCTGCTAAGAGTGGTGCAGGTAATGCTAAAAGCAACGACAAAGCATTACCTAAAGTCGCACCAATAAAAAACAAAGGTGTCACTTCTCCACCCTTAAAACCGGCTCCTAAAGTTAGAGCAGTCAAACCTAATTTGGCTGCAAAATCCCAAGGAGGTAGCTGAGTGAAAAAAGAATCAACAATAGTAGGGATACCAAGCCCAATGTATTTAGTTGTACCACTCAACCCAACAATTACTGCTATCATTGCACCGCCGATAAAAGGACGCATTGGAGGATAAGATATTTTTGCTTTAAATAAGTGACTAATTTGGTGAGTTACTTTCGCAAAAAATCTCGCGACAATTCCAAAAATTGCACCTGCGATAATGGCAGAAATTAATCCCCAAATTGTGAGCGTCGGTATAGAGGGAGCGTGTCGATATGCTGTATGATGTAAACCTAATAGTAAGGTGACTTGATTTCCAACGATCGCAGCAATTAAAGAAGGAAAAAGAGCATCATAATGAATTTTACCAATCGCTAAAACTTCCAAACCAAATACAGTTCCAGCTAAGGGAGTACCGAAAACTGAAGCGAATCCCCCACTGATACCTGCTGTTAACAAAATTCGGCGATTAGCCCCTTTAAAACGCAATATTTTAGTTAACTGGTCTGCTAGAGAAGCACCCATTTGTAATGCTGTCCCTTCACGACCGGCTGAACCACCAAAAAAATGGGTAAGGTCTGTTCCTAGTAAAACTAGAGGAGCCATACGGAAGGGAATAATATTTTTAGGATTATGAATTTCTTCCAGTAAAAGATTATTTCCAGCTTCTACAGTCCGCCCAAATTGATGATAAATCCAACCACTCAAGAAGCCACCAAGGGGAAGCAAGGCGATAATCCACCGATGTGATTCCCGCCAATCAGTTGCCCATTCCAATGATGCTAAAAGAGCCGCAGAAGCTGTTCCAGCAAGAATGCCGACCACAAAGGAGATGGGCAACCACTTGATTAAGTGGGGTAAAGCAATAAATGGTTCAAACTGACGAAGGTGTTTCATACCATGACTCCTTGAGGTGCGATTTGTAGACAGATACTTTCTACAGGGGAGTCAGGTAATGCATTTAGCCAAGCCCTACTCTCCCGCAGCTAGCAAGGAAAGTAGGAGCCATCAGCCTTCCAGAAGAGAGTTTATCGCACTGGAAAGGCGGTTTTGGCGAGCTCCATCGCCGTTGATAGTTTAATCAAATTAATAATACCATTTTTGCTATGGCTCAATATCTTTGGTATTCTACGATATAAGTAAATAATGTGTATCATTGGCGGTATTATATGCTGCCATCATCAGAAACTAATTCTCAGCCTATTAAAGATTCTCAAACAAAACTAGATCGATTTTTAGTTTGTGGGCTAGGAAGTTTGGGTCAGCATTGTGTTGCAGTCCTGAAAGAGTATGGTGCTATTGTCAATGCTATTGATCAAGAACAACCAAAAAATTTGCAGGTATCAAATTTCTCAAGTTTATTAGAACAGTTATTAATCGGAGATTGCCGTCAAAGCAGTGTTTTAGAACAAGCAAATATTAGTGAGTGCAGAACTGTACTTTTAGTCACTGGTAATGAACGAGTAAATATAGAAGCGGCCTTTGCAGCACGGCTTTTAAATCCTCAAGTTCGCCTGGTTGTACGTTCTGACAAACAAAATCTCAATGAACTTTTAAGTCAAACCCTTGGTAACTTTATTGCCTTTGAACCGAATCAAATTTCCGCTTCTGGTTTTGCTGTTGCAGCCCTTGGAGATGATAATCTCGGATATTTCCAACTGGAGGAACGCCAATTTAGGGTAGTCAAACGTCAGATTAAAATGAGTGATAATTGGGCTAATAAATGGCGTATACATGACCTAAATACCTTATATCGTCGGGTGTTAAATCACGCTGATGATTCATCTTCTTTGCCTCAAGAATTTCATCAGTGGGAGCCAGAAGCAACATTACACCCAGGTGATACAATTATTTATATCGAAGTTACAGAGCAGTTTCAAAGTTTGAAACAAATTGCGACTGTGCGTAAGTACAACTTGCAGCAGTTATGGCAAGAGATTGTATTAGGCAGAGCTTGGAATAATTTCAAATATAAAATGGCATATCTATCGCGAACATTCTATCGTTATCAGAGTTTGCGAGTAGCAATTATCTGTGGAATTACAGTACTTTTTCTTTGGTGTTTTGGAACAATTATCTATATCTTAAATTATCCTGGAAGTAACATAATAGAAGCCTTTTATGCTACTGTTGTCTTGCTTTTAGGAGGATACGGAGATATATTTGGCGGTGTGAATTTTAAAACGCCACCAGAGCCAGCGGCGAATATGCCAGGGTGGTTGCGATTGTTTAGCCTCGCACTAACTTTAACAGGTATAGCTTTTGTTGGGGTTTTATATGCGTTGCTAACTGATGCTTTGTTAAGTTCAAGATTTAATTTTTTCAATAGTTACCAGCCATCAATCCCCCAAAAAGACCATGTTGTTCTGATTGGATTAAATCGTGTCGGTCAGCGAGTCGCGGCTTTGTTGCAAGAGTTTAAGCAACCTTTGGTAGGTATTAGCAGCACAGCACTCAATGCCGATTTTCTCAACAAAATACCACTGATTATTGATAATATTGCCGATGCTCTAGGCAAAGTGAATCTCGCTAATAGTAAAAGTGTCATTGTCGTTACAGACGATGATATGGAGAATCTAGAAATAGCCTTGATGGCATACGCTAAGAGTCCGACAACTCGTGTGATTATTCGGACTTACGACCAATACTTTCGCGATAACGTAGCACGGTTGTTTCCTTATGCCCAAGTTATTTGCACCTCGGCAATTTCAGCAGAAGTATTTGCTGCTGCGGCTTTTGGAGAAAATATTCTCAGCTTGTTTAACTTCGATACTCAAACTATTTTGGTAGTAGAGTACATGATTGAAGCTGGAGATACACTAAATGGATTACTATTAGCTGAGGTTGCTTATGGTTATGGAGTTGTACCAATTTTATACCAAAACCTCAAGCGATCGCCTGTTAAGTTAATGCCTTCTGATCATACACAACTTGCTGTTGGCGATCGCCTGATTGTTCTGGCAAATAGCAATAGCCTTCAGCGGATTGAGCGAGGTGAAATGTTTCCTCGAAATTGGCAGGTGCAGGTTGAGAAAGTTTTAGCTCAAGATGCTATTTTTGATGGTGCAAATGAAATAAGTATAATATCAGGATGTAGCATCGGCACTGCTAGAGAGTTGATGCATAATTTGCCTGGACAGCTACCAGTAGCATTATATAAACAACAAGCTTTGTTACTGGTACGAAGGCTTAGTAAATTAAGAGTTACAGCCCGATTGAAATCATTTGTTGAGGATACAGATTAAAATAACTCGTAATTCGTAATTCAATAGTACTTATACTAATTCTGTATACTGAGCTGTTCTATAATTCTTGAGAACCAATAAGTAATTTCTGCATCACTGAAGGTAGTCAATCGGGCAATTTCCCTCACCATCTGATAAGCTTTCTCGCTTTGAGGATGTTGAGCCAAGCCAGCATGATTTAGTAAAACAGTTTTCAAGTCCCCTGAATATGTAGGTAAGTGACAATCCTCCTGAGGTTGCATCCTTTGGATAATGGGACTCCAGTCAATGCTGCCAACTTTATAGTTCAGATTGATAATGTTTTTAATGCAATAGATGTTTCATAAACTCAGACAGCAATATTAAATCGAATGCAACACTTGTTATAATAACTCTAGGACTTACGCATTGACAGAAAAGCCTAAATGACAGATATGCCTTTCAAGGCTTTTAGCTAGATTTTTCAATTATCTTTTTGCGATCGCAATTAACAAAGGATGCTTTGTAAAAGCCTGAAACAACCTATTTACGTTAATATACAAGATGATTCATTTGTACAGTGCGTAAATCCTAAACTCTATGGATAGAAAATCTTGGAATCTATTGGTGTACAAAGTACCTGCACAACCTTCAACGCAACGGGTGTATGTTTGGCGTAAACTTAAGGGATTGGGCGCACTTTACTTACAGCAGTCGGTGTGTTTGCTACCACAGCGAGAAGACTTGCAGAGCCATTTAAAAGAATTGAAAGCAGACATTACAGCAGGTGGCGGTGAAGCAGATTTATTCACTATTGGGATTGACGAACCTGAGCAAAACGTTATGCTGGTAGAGCGTTTTCAACAGCAGGCAGACCAAGAATATCAAGAGTTTTTGGGGCAATGTCGAGATTTCCATAGCGAATTGAGCGAGGAACGGAAAATAAGTAACCTCACTTTTGCAGAACTGGAAGAGAACGAGGCGGAACTAACTAAACTGCGTTCTTGGTTGCCAAAAATCCGCGATCGCGATTTGTTTGATACCCCAAAATACTCACAAGCTACTGAAGCTTTGAAGGCGTGCGAATTAGATTTTCAGCTATTTTCCCAACAAATATATCAAGCACAAGGAATAGACTCAGAACCTGTATAAGTAACTGGATATTAACTAATGGCGTAGGCATAGGTAAACCTCAGTATCGCCCTTGTAATTTCTATCTAAATAAACAATTTATTCCTATAGATGGATGCGTTTTTAGTATTTATAGATATTAATTCTATGACTAAAACTTAAGTAGGAAAACCGTACTTATCTGATAGGTTTTCTGTACCATATATCTAAATTGAGCTAGATAAAATCAAAATGTAGCTGAAGTAATGCTGTTTTCTCAAACATTTACACAGCATTAGCAGGAGAGCAAAATATGACAAATCAATTGAAAACGGCTGCAATGCTTGCTGCGCTAAGTGGTCTTTTGATTGCAATTAGTTACTGGGTAATTGGTGGTTCTAGCGGCTTGATTATCGGGATTGGCTTGGCAGCAGTTACAAACCTGTTTTCCTGGTATCAATCAGATAAAATTGCCTTAGCAGTATACCAGGCGCAACCTGTGAGTGAAAGGGAAGCACCAGGACTTTATCGGATGGTGCAGAGATTGAGCGATCGCGCTAACATTCCTATGCCTAAAGTTTACATTGTTCCCAGCCAAGGTGCTAACGCTTTCGCTACAGGTCGCGATCCAGAACACGCTGCTGTGGCTGTCACTGAAGGTATTCTAAATATATTGCCAGACGATGAACTTGAAGGTGTTATCGCCCACGAGCTAACCCATATTATTAATCGTGACACCTTGACACAAGCCGTTGCTGCAACTGTGGCTGGTGCGATCTCATTCCTAGCCCAAATGGTTAGTTACAGCCTATGGTTTGGTGGTGGTTCGCGAGATGACAATAGAGGTGGAAATCCAATAGGAGTTTTATTAACAGTCATGCTTGCGCCGGTGGCTGCAACAATCATTCAGCTAGCAATTTCGCGCACACGAGAATTTTCTGCTGATGCAGGTTCTGCGAGATTAACTGGTAATCCCCGCGCCTTAGCTAGGGCATTGCAACGCTTAGAAGCTTCAGCAAAGCAAATGCCTTTAAATGCTAATCCAGCTTATGAGCCGTTATTAATTATCAATTCTATTTCTGGACAGTTTCTGGGTAACTTATTCTCCAGTCACCCTGCTACAGAAATGCGAGTTGCTGCATTACTAAAATTAGAGCAAAAATTGCCAACAAAAGCTTATTAATTTGTCATTAGTCATTTGTAATTTGTTCTTTGTGAAATAAATAATGACTAATGACTATTAGAACGGGGTGCAATTTTTATTGGAGAGTAAACTTTGCAATTAAGGATGTTTTAAGTATGAATTCTAACAATATCGAATCTACTGAATCCATAGTAATTGTAAAAATAAATTCTGAAACCGACAAATTAGTGGACACCGAAATGGCTGGTGAAACTGATGAGGTGAAGCGCGAAACCAAAGCGTTAATTGAGGCGTTAAAAAGACGCGCTCAAGCTGAGGCTGATTCAGCAGGTACTCTCACCCGTGAAACCTATTTGAAAGTTGTGCGCCAAGCACGGGAATTAATTGAAGGAAGGAAACTGATGCAACGCGATCGCTTAGAAAACTCTTGGGCGGTAATTCAGGATGAAGCCGAGAGAAACTGGCACTTATTGATGAAAGATGTCGTAGACTTCAGTTTTCGTGTGCAAAAGGCGGCTATTGCTGCTTGGGAAACTTTCAATAATCCTTACTCTCGTTAAAGAGGGTGCGATGCCTAGGTTGGGCTACACCTACGCAGATAAATATTTTAGGGGCGTACAGATGTACGCCCCTTTTTATGGGCCGTCAAAAATATCGCTCTTTGTAGACCAAAAATGATTCACTAAACTAAATAGCCTTTACCATAAAAAGCGTAAATATTCAGTACTCTAGGTTTCACAAATAGGAAATAAGCAGTGTTACCAAACAAGCCTCCCTCCAACAATCAAACTCAACGCTGGACATTTGCTCAACTTTTTGGACTGGTAAAGCGTAATCCCCTAATGATTTCGCAGTGGACGATTCGCTGGGTAGTTGTGGGGACTGCTGGTGGTCTATTTGCAGCCTTGTACTGGAATGTTCTAGAGTTTTTAACTCACAGACTCCAGCGATTTGAGGGTTTTAGCCTCCTGATAGTGATGCCACTTAGCGGTTTACTTATCGGTCTGGTGATTCATTTTTTGGGAAATCCCGGTGAAATCGCTGTGATTGTTGATAATATTCATTTTCGTAGCGGACGCCTAGATGTTCGCAAAAATCCTTCAATGATTCTTGCTTCTCTAGTCAGCATCTCAGCAGGCGGTAGTGCTGGTCCAGAAGCACCACTCGTACAGGTAACAGGTTCTTTTGGTACTTGGATTGCTGATCGCTTAAAACTCCAAGGTGAAGACCTCAGAACCATGAGTTTAGCAGCAATGGCGGCTGGCTTCACTGCCTTATTTGGCGCACCTCTTGGCGGTGCAATGTTCGCTTTGGAGATTTTGCACCACGAGCATATTGTGGAATATTACGAAGCCTTAATGCCAGCCATTGTTTCGAGTTGCGCTAGCTATCTGGTGTTTGCAGCAATTACACATTTGGGTATTGCCCCCACTTGGCATTTTCCTCAGTATCACTTAGAAAGGATTGATGATTTTGCGATCGCGATCGCGTTTGGAATTATCGGGGCTGTGGCGGGATGGATTTTTATGGGCATTTTTCGCGGCTGCGATGCCTTTTGGCAAGCTGTTTCACGTCTGGGCGCACCAACTCCTGTTCCCATATATGTACGCACAACACTAGCAGGAGTGGGACTTGGCAGTTTAGCAATTTTATTACCCCTGACGCGTTATTTTGGACATGAAGAGTTAGATTCAGTCCTGACTGCTAACTTTAGTGCTGTTTTTCTCTTAACTCTAGCTCTTGGGAAAATGGCTGCCATTAGCATTACGGTAACAGGTGGGTGGCGCGGTGGATTCATCATTCCCCTATTTTTCACTGGTGCTTGCATTGGTAAAGCAGTAGCAGTCTTAATCCCGGGACTAGATCCAGCCCTTGCGATGATTTGTACAATGGCTGCTGTCAACGCAGCCGTAACCCGCACACCGATAAGTACGACTTTGCTGCTGTCAAAACTGACTAATTTGAGTCCCTTTACGCCAATCCTTTTTGCCAGTTTGATCGGATTTTTTCTTGCCCCTAAAGTTCCTCTGATTGCATCTCAACTCAAATCCCAGAGAGAAGCTACGGATCAAATAAGCGGCTGAGTTAGCTGCCCAGGCATAAAAAAGCAATATATGCTAAGATTGTATCAAATTATAGCAATTATTCAAGAGCAATTTAGAATAATTTTGCGCTTTGTTGAGTAAAAAAGCTAAAATCTACGATTTTTGGAGATTTTTAGGTTATGACAACCTCACAGGAGAGGATTATCCCGATAGACTTGCGAACCGAAATGTCGCAGTCTTATCTGGAATACGCCATGAGCGTGATAGTGGGTCGGGCGTTGCCAGATGCCAGGGATGGACTCAAACCTGTGCATCGCCGCATTCTCTACGCAATGCACGAGCTAGGTCTGCTCCACGATCGCCCGTTTAAGAAATGCGCCCGTGTGGTGGGGGAAGTATTGGGTAAATATCACCCCCACGGTGACACGGCTGTGTATGATGCCTTGGTGCGGATGGCACAGGATTTTTCCATGCGATCGCCCCTAGTTAACGGGCATGGTAACTTTGGTTCGGTAGACAACGATCCGCCAGCCGCCATGAGGTACACCGAATGTCGGTTGCAAGCTTTAACTAGCGCTGGTCTACTCCACGACATCGAATTAGAAACCGTAGACTTTGCCGATAACTTCGACGGTTCCCAGCAAGAACCCACAGTCTTACCAGCACGGATTCCCCAGTTATTGCTCAACGGTTCCTCTGGGATTGCCGTGGGTATGGCCACCAACATTCCCCCCCACAATTTGGGCGAATTGATCGATGCTTTGGTGGCAGTGATCCACAATCCAGAAATCACCGATCTCGAATTAATGCAGTATGTCCACGGCCCAGATTTTCCAACTGGGGCGCAGATTTTAGGAACATCTGCCATTCGAGAAGCTTACACAACCGGGCGTGGTTCCATAACCATGCGTGGTGTCGCTAACATTGAAACCGTTGAACAACGGGGACGCCCAGATAGAGAAGCAATTATCATCACCGAATTGCCCTATCAAACCAACAAAGCGGCGCTGATTGAAAAAATCGCCGAAATGGTGAACGAGAAGCGTCTAGAAGGGATTGCAGATATCCGGGATGAAAGCGATCGCGACGGGATGCGAGTTGTGATCGAACTCAAACGTGATGCTTATCCTCGCGTCGTTCTAAACAACCTCTACAAGCAAACACCACTGCAAGCCAACTTCGGCGCAAATATGCTGGCGTTGGTGAATAGCGAACCCCAAGTACTCACCCTCAAGCAGTTCTTAACCGTCTTCTTGGATTTCCGCATCGAATCCATTGCCAGACGCACCCGTTACGAACTGCGGAAAGCCGAAGAACGCGATCATCTCCTCCAAGGGTTATTAATTGCCCTATCCCAATTAGATCCAATTATTGTCTTGATTCGCCATGCGCCCGATGCGCCCACAGCTAAAGGTGAGTTAATCACAACTTACGGACTTTCAGAAGTGCAAGCAGATGCGATTTTGCAAATGCAATTGCGGCGCTTGACTGCCTTAGAAGCAGACAAAATTCGTTTGGAACACGACGAATTACAAGCGAAGATTACCGACTTGCAGGATATTTTGGCACGCCGGGAGAGAGTGCTAGAAATTATCGAAACCGAAGTTGGACAACTGAAAACTAACTTTGCCACACCCCGCCGCACAGTAATTTTACCAGGAGAAGGGGAATTAGACGATCGCGACCTCATTGCCAATGAAAAAGCGATAATTCTGGTGACAGAGCAAGGCTACATCAAACGGATGCCAGTCAACACCTTTGAAGCGCAAAGCCGTGCTACCAGAGGTAAAGCCGCAGCCAAGGTGAAAGATGATGATACCATTGAGCATTTTTTGACTTGCTGCGATCACGACAGTATTTTATTCTTTAGTGAGCGTGGTGTTGTTTATTGCCTGAGAGCTTATCAAATTCCAGCGAGTTCGCGTACCAGTCGCGGGACACCAATCGTCCAGATGTTACCGATTCCCAAAGAGGAAAAAATCACCTCGATTGTACCCGTTGACGAGTTTAGCAGCGAAGAATATCTGGTCATGCTCACTAAGGGCGGCAATATCAAGAAAACCGAATTGGCAGCCTTTAGTCATATTCGCGCCAATGGCTTGATTGCCATTTCCTTAGAAGAAGGCGACCAACTGCGCTGGGTGCGACGTGCCAGAGTCGAGGACAGTGTAATCATTGGTTCTCGTAACGGGATGGCGATTAACTTCCGGTGCAACCACGAACAACTGCGTCCTTTAAGTAGGGCGACTCGTGGGGTAAAAGCCATGAAACTCAAAAATAAAGATGAACTCGTGGGTATGGATATTCTACCCGCAGCAATTCTTGAAACTTTGGATGTTACAGAAGCCGAAATAGCCGAAACAGAAGATATCGAAGCAATCGAAGCAATCGAAACAATCGAAACAGAAGATATCGAAATTACCGAAACGACTGAAGAATCCGCAGAAGTGCCTAGCAGTGGCATTGTTGGCCCTTGGGTGTTGGTAATTACAATGGGAGGATATGGTAAGCGCGTACCCGTTGCCCAGTTCCGACTACAAAATCGTGCTGGTCAGGGTTTAATGGCAACCAAGTTCAAAAACCGCAAAACCAAAGACAAGCTAGCAACCCTACGCATTGTCAACAATGATGATGATGAAATCATGATGGTGACAAATCGCGGTATTATCATCCGTCAAGCGGTAAATGCGATTTCTATCCAATCGCGATCGGCAACTGGAGTCAGAGTGCAGCGTTTAGATGAAGATGACGCTATTACCGGAGTAGCAATAGTTCCACCTGATGCTGCCGATGCAGAAGAAGCAGAATAAAAAGCAGGGAGAGAGGTTAACCACCTTACTCCCTTATTTAATCGCCTTAGCTAGCGGCATTTTAATGGGGCTAACTGTAGCCCCAGTAGGTGCATGGTTCCTGGCTTGGATTGCCATAGTTCCCTTATGGGTGCTAGTTGTAACTTCAGCCAAAGGTAAAAACCAATTCCCCCCAGCTTTCCTCTGGGGTATTGGTTTTCACGGTGTCGCCCTATTCTGGATTACCGGAATTCATCCGATGACATGGTTGGGCGTTCCTTGGTTGCCAAGCTTGGCAATCACGCTTTTTTGTTGGGGATTTATCAGTGTCTTGGGTGGGGTATTTCTTACTATTTGGGCGGCTGTAATGGTTCGCCTGGGTGGAAAAAAACCGTGGTTACGTGTCCTGATTGGTACAGCCGTCTGGTGCGGCTTAGAGAGTCTGTGGAGTGCTGGCCCTCTGTGGTGGAGTTCACTTGCTTACACTCAAAGTCCGCACAATCTCGTAATTGTACATTTGGGTCAACTCTCTGGGCCTAATAGTGTGACAGCTGCGATTGTTGCTGTTAATGGGTTAATTGCCGAAGGATGGACGAACCGCAGAGGCACAGAGGGCACAGAGAAAATTTCCTCCGTGTTCTCTGCGCCTCTGCGGTTCGTTAATAAATACTTAGTTGCCGCCACAGGATTATTAATTACCTTACACCTTATCGGTTTTTTCTTATACAGTCGTCCCATTGCCCAACCTCCAGAAGCAGCGTTAAAAGTAGGGATTGTTCAAGGTAATATTCCGAACCGACTTTTACGAAGTTCCGAAGGGTTTCGTCGCGCCCAAGAAAATTACACTAATGGGTATTTAACTTTAGCAGACCAAGGTGTAGATGCAGTTCTCACCCCAGAAGGAGCCTTACCTATTTTCCAGCGCAACTTGATGCAAACTGCCTTAGTCGCAGCAGTGAAGGACAAAGGCGTAGTTGCTTGGATTGGGGCTTTTGGCGAACGAGGAGACAGTTATACAATTAGCTTGTTTACTTTCAATGCTAAAGGTGAAATTGTCAGCCGCTACGATAAGTCCAAACTAGTACCTTTGGGAGAATATATTCCCTTTGAAGGAATTTTAGGCGGGATAGTTCAACGCTTGTCGCCTTTGGATGCACACCAAGTTGCTGGTTCAGCAAATCAGCTATTTGACACTCCTTTTGGTCGCGCGATCGCTAGTATATGTTATGAATCTGCTTTTCCTGAACAATTTCGCCGTCAAGCGGCGGCGGGTGGGCAATTTATTCTCAGTTCTTCTAACGATGCCCATTACACTGCGTCCATGCCATTTCAGCATCATGCACAGGATATCATGCGGGCTATTGAAAGCGATCGCTGGTCAGCACGGGCAACTAATACTGGATATTCAGCCTTTGTAAATCCTCATGGCAAAACCTTATGGATGTCTGGATATAATACCTACGAAACTCATGCTGAAACAATTTATCGGCGACAGACACAGACTTTATATGTGCGTTGGGGTGATTGGTTAACACCGTTGTTGTTAATCTCCTCTGGAGGAGCTTGGCTGGGAATTCATGGTATAAAGAAATTTAGTAATGTTGGAAATCCCTAGTACCGCAAGGCGGAATTAAAAATTAAAAATTAAAAATGAATACAGCATAAGGGTTTGGTTAAGTTGGAATGATTGGTTTATTTCCGCCGTGTTGTACTAGTAGATTGCAATACGCTTTGGTTAAGAAAAATTGTAGATCGAGTGAAGCAAAGCGCAACCCAACAAAGCTATAAAAATGTTGGGTTTTGATAAGTCTTTAACCGAACACGATAGAATTAGTATTATGGGGTGGTTTTTAAGGGAAAACTTTTCGATTTATTAAAATTATGCAGAAATTGGAGTTCAGAGGCGGTGAGGTCGCGCCATTGACCCAATTGTAGGTCATCTAACTGTAGGTGAGCTATGCTGACCCTGACCAGCCGCAAAGTTGGAAACCCGACAGCCGCAGTCATACGGCGTACTTGGCGGTTTTTTCCCTCTGTCAAAGTCATTTCCAGCCAAGCTGTCGGTACATTTTTGCGAAATCTAATTGGTGGGGTGCGTTCAGGTAGCTGTGGTTCTTCTGGTAAAAGCCTAACTTCTGCTGGTTGAGTGCGATAATCTTGAATTTCCACACCTATTTGCAATTTCTTAATAGCATCTGCATCGGGAATTCGCTCTACCTGTACCCAGTAAGTACGTTTATGACCAAAACGTGGATGGGCGAGGCGATGTTGCAATTGTCCATCGTTTGTTAACAGCAGCAATCCTTCACTATCCCAGTCTAAGCGTCCCACAGGATACACATCAGACACATCAATATAATCTTTTAGGGTGCTATGTGTGGGGGCATCTTTTGTAAACTGGCTGAGAACGCCATAGGGTTTGTAAAAAATAATATATCGGTAATGATTGGGCATGGGGCATTGGGCATTGGACTTCTGAATTCTCTTTTAACAATAGAAGCAGAATTTATAAATCTTACTTTAGAGGCAAAGCAATTTGTAAAATTGTACCTTCTTGGAATACACTCTTAATAGTAATTTTACCACCATGAGATTGAACTATTTGTTGGACAATAGCTAACCCTAAACCAAATCCTCCAGTTTGACGAGAACGCTTTTTATCAACTCGATAAAATCGCTCAAAAATATATGGTAAATCAGCTTTAGGAATACCAATACCATTGTCTATAATTTCGATTACAGCCCAATGTGATTGGGTAAACAATTGTAATTTAACTTGACCACCGGCAGGAGTATATTTACAAGCATTATTAAGTAAATTTAAAACTATTTGACGAAGCAAGTTAGCATCACCAAGAACTGTTATACGATTATTTGGTAGTTTGCAAACTAAACTAAGATGTTGTGCATCTGGTTGAGTGGCATAATCATCTGTTATCTGCACAAGCAAATGATTTAATTCAATTACTTGTAATGATTCAGTCGGTAATTGACCTTGATAACGTGCCAGAAACAGCAGATTATTTACTAGAATACTCATTGACTTAGCGATATCAAAAATCTTTTGGAAGCGCTGATGTTGCACCTCCAGATCGGTAGATTTAGATAAAAAGCCGTACTGAGCATTACTAATAATTGCTGTCAGAGGCGATCGCAATTCGTGGGAAGCATCAGCTGTAAACCTTTGTAGATGATCGTAATTGTGGCGAATTGGTTGCATTGCTAGCCCTCCCAACCACCAACCTGTGAGAGCAACTACAGCTAAAGTTATAGGCGCTGAGATAGCCAAAACCATACGAAATTCAGCTAAAGCCCTTTCAGTAGCTGTCATCGGCATCGCTGCCTGCAAATAACCAATTAATAAACCATTTTGGTAAACAGGCAACGTTACCTGACGTAGCCAGACTTTACTATCAGTCTTGATAGTATCAAACCCACCTGAGATTAAAAGGCGATCGCTAGGAATCCTACCAAAAAATTGTACAAGTTGCTTTTGATCGTCGTACCAACCTGCATACACAAGTTGACTATCTGGCAATGGTTGTACCATACTTCCCAACAATGGTACGTGTTCCAAGTCTAGAACATCGATTCAGTATTCATTATGACGAAAAAGCTCGGTTTATTTGGGTTGTAACAAGGAAAATTTGGTTTTTAAAGGCGTAAAAATTAGATGTCTCAGTCTCATTTTTTATTACTAAATCGGTGTTCTAGCTGTCGTTGACCATTATGCAGCTCTGACTGTTAACATCAATACTGGTGCATTTTTACCAGAGAGACGATACTGGCGACACAAAGCCAATCCACTAATTGTTGGTAACATCCAGTCCACAATTAATAGATCGTAATCTTTTTGCGAAATCAGCCATTGCGCAATTTCCCCATCTTCTGCTGCATCTACAATATATCCTGCCTCGGAGAGAATACCTTGTAGTGGTTCTAATTGTTCAAAGTCATCTTCTACTAGTAAAATCCGCATAAAACTTTTTAGCGTGAAGCCTTGCCATATAATTATTAACTCTCTTTTAAAATTAGATATGTTAATTACCTCTATGTCGTCTATCTAATTTTATATTTTAACTTTTAGATTATTCTTCATCAGGAATAAGGTATATCTGCCAACAGGTAGTTACAAACCCTGCTATACTTCGTGACTATTGAAATTTAAGGTTATCTATAAAATTATAAATTAAAAAATATGCCTGATTTACGCCCAAAAATTTTACTATTGTTTCTACCTCTGCTATTAGTAGTAATTGCCTTTTGGGCTGGTAGTGATTACCTAACAAAGCAATTATTAAGTTTCTCTTACAGAACGCCAGATAAATTGCAAGCTGATAAACTACTACAGGTTTTGCTCAAGCTGAATTTTACAGTAATTGATCTGAAGATACAGGAAGAACAGAACTTTACTCAAGTTCAAATTAAAACGGCAAACTCCATAATTAAAAGGTTAGAGCTAGAAATTCCCAACTCAAAATTTCCAGAAGTAGCAATCGCCCAAAAATTAGGATTGTATCCTCAAATTAAAAAACTAAAACGTCATCAAGAAATACAGATACAAATTCCCCTGAATTTGACAGCAATCAAAGCTGAAATTGAAAAAAAGCAAGGATTTAGCTTTATCGAGGTTAGAACGGCTAATAGTCCTCTAAAAAAGTTGAATTTTGCGCTGCCAATAACTGAAGTTAATATGTTAGAAGTCATGATTGCTCAATTACTTAATTTATCTGTCGAAGATGTCAGACAAATTATAAGTTATCAAGTTAAAAATCAATCGCGTTTAAAACCACAACCTAAACAACGCATACAAATAGAGAAAGCTGCTAAAACTGAGGCAATCTCGATTATTAATTGAAATTGCAAGGGAGCTAGAGCCAAACCCCAAATTAGAAGAATTGTCCCGCTGATCATAGCAGTAAGGCGACTAATTTCGTCTTTAGTATTGAAAGCTAAGAAAAAAGTTCCTAAACCAAATAATAAGAAGATTAAGCTGCTCATAAACATATTTTTGACTTGTACTGTTTCTTTGTGAAGCTGCATATACAGCAGAATTCAGGAGTAAAACACACTTCATATCAGGCTTTAAGACAAATCGTTGTGTTCTTTACCTTCCTTGAAATCTGTTGTATTTCCCCCTGAAGTCTTACCGTTACCTTGGGCAGGCTACAGGGGAGTCTTGTTATCTGCATCTTAATACAGAATGGGTATTAGTAATTAAAAATCAATCAATACAAATTTACCATATCGTAGATACCAATCTTAGAGGATGTTTATCAATTCTTAAACTAAAAACCCCCGTTTTCATTCCTCTCCCCGAAAGGTCGAAAGTCTTTAAAATACACATTTCTCAGAGTAAACGGCACAACCATTTATCTATAAGTAGTGCCTGAGAATGTGCCCGTAAATTTGGGATTGGGTGAGGAGAGTAAATCAGTTGAGGGGGTCGAAACGATTTACAATAATTGATACTCCAATCATTGGCAATCCTATGAGCAAGCAAATTAACCATTGATTTAAATTCAGTGGAGCAGTAGAAAATAAGTTATTCATTAAGTTCCACTGACTAAAAATAATCTGTAAAATTATCGTAGTAGCGATACCAATTCCAATTGCGGAGGCATCGCTAAATGTCTGTCTAATGCCCCGATTTTTATTAATTAAAGCAATTCCTAATTGACTAATACTTAAAAGATAAAAAATTCTCCCGGCTACTAAAGCCTGAATTGCCATTGTTCGGGCTAAGTCGATATTTCCTGTAGTTTGTCGTATCCATTCAAATACACCAAAAATCAAAATCCAGTTAAAGAGAGAAATTGCCAGAATGCGCTTGACTAAACTTTTAGAAAGTAACGGTTCGCGGGGGCTGCGTGGTGATTGTTGCATTACCCGTTCAGACTTTGGCTCAAAGGCTAAGGGTACAGTCATGGCAATGGAATTCACCATATTCAGCCACAAAACTTGTAAAGATAAAATGGGCAATTCTCTGGCAAATAATACACTAATCAAAATCGTCATCGATTCGCCACCATTAACGGGTAGGATGAAGGCGATCGCTTTGAGAAAATTTCGATAAACAGTGCGCCCTTCCTCGACGGCGGCTTTTATTGAAGCGAAGTTATCATCAGTCAAAATCATATCTGAGGCTTCTTTGCCTACCTCCGTACCAGCACCTCCCATTAGACCTATCCTTAATATAAGCTTTGTGGGATAATCAAAAAATAATTAAGCAATACGTATATTGAATAATGACAAGTCCAATAGCCACGAATTGAATCACACCCGCAAGAAGCAAAGCAATTAATCGGTATTGATTATGAGCAATTTTTAGCATTAGTAAGTTTGGCGGAAAAACGCCATTTAGAAAAATGTGCAGAAATCGAAAGTAATAAAACTCGTATTATTGCTCCTGGTGGTGGACGAAAACCGGAAATATCTTCAAAAGAAGGGATCTGCTTATGTCTAATTTATCTGCGACAAAAACCAATTTTTGAAATATTAGGCTTACTCTTTGATGTCTCCAACAGGACTTACGCAACTGGCACAAATAGCGGGCAGGGCTGCGCTCTACCTCACGACAATTTAAATCAAACCAAGCACATAAGAATACTTGGGCGTTTCAATTGCTGAATTAAATAATTAGAAAGCAAGTTATGCTTGATTTGATAAATAGTTTGACCCGTTGTATAGGCTAAATTCTTTAACCTAACCCAAACCAACATTGCACAAGCGATATGATTTCTTTGAAGCCTAGCTTTCCGACATTGGCAAGATTCAATCCCAGTTAATTGTTTAATTTCTCTGTGAAACTCCTCGATTTTCCAACGAATTTTACACACAAGACAGTACAACATCCGTGGAACTTTGAGATAAATCGTTTACACACAAGACAGTACAACATCCGTGGAACTTTGAGATAAATCGTTAGTTGCGACATAA